>CAVQDF010000007.1:0-324540 GCA_963711295.1 uncultured Cytophagales bacterium | reverse complement strand
CAATAAGAGGCTCCATTATTCAAGCCCGCAAATCCGTGATTCTGGTAACAGAAGCGGATTTGCGGGTTTTTGCGTTTACGGCCTCTGGTCAGAATTACCCTTTCCAATAACGTCAATACGGTAGCTTCTTGGCCAGCCTGTTCGGGTAACAGGAGTGCGTACGTGCTATGCCATTTTAAACCGACTCCTCCCCGCCCCGTATAGATTAAAGATACGCCTGCCGAAAAACAACTATCAAGCTATCAAGGCATTCGGCAGATGAATGTCTATTTTTTCAATCCAGAACTCTTTTTCCATGAATAAGTCCCTCAACCGCCTGTTCACCGTTTTTGCCATCAGCAGCCTATCATTATGGGGCGCTACCGAAGCCCACGCCCAGCGTCGCTCGGTGAAGGAGGCCAACAAAATCAACGAAAAACGAAACGAGGTCAAAGCTGACCTGACGGGCATCGACGACGACAAATTTGATTACGATTCCGAGTTCGTGGTGGCGGCGGCCAGCAGCAACATGCTTGAAATTGCTCTCGGCCAACTAGCCCAGCAAAAAGGCCTTGTGACGGAAGTAAAGGAGTGGGGCAAAAAGATGGAGCAGGACCATACTGTGGCCGAGCAGCAGCTGCGCGAAATTGCCTTTCGCGACCATATCACCTTACCCGGAATGATGAGCAAGGATGCCCGCGACAACTACGATGACGTGGACGACCGCAAGTACCTGGGCTTCGACAAAAAGTACCTGCGTACGCTTAAAGACCTGCACAAGCGCGACCTTGAGCACTACGCCGAGGCCGCCACCAAGCTCCGCAACCCTGATCTGCAGCGCTACGCCGCCCAAATGCTGATTCAGCTGCGCGAGCACGAGCTGATAGTTGAGCAACTTTACCAGCGGGCCAGCGACCGGAAGTAACCGGCTCTCCCTCCCTTCTCAACCGCCACGGCCCGCCCCCTACAAAGGGAGCGGGCCGTGGTAGTTTACTGAAACAGATAGCCTGTTTAGTTGGCGTTCAGAATTGAGAATAATTCGTCGAGCTTAGGCGTCAGGATGATGTCGGTGCGGCGGTTGAGGGCCTTGTTGGCGGGCGAATCGTTGGTTACGACGGGCAGGTACTTACCGCGGCCCGAAGGCGTCACCTTGGTCGGGTCGAGGCCGGCGGTGGTCAGGATGCGGGTGATTTCGGTAGCCCGCAGTACGCTCAGGTCCCAGTTGTCCTTGGCCCCGTTCACGACGCCTTTGAGGGGCACGTCATCGGTGTGGCCCTCCACGAGCACGTTCACGTCGGAGTTGCCCTTGAGGGCGGTGGCCAGTTTCCGGAGCGCGTCCTGGCCCTTAGGGTCAACCTGGGTCGAGCCCGACTTAAAGAGCAGCTGCTCAGAAAGCGAAACGTACACCTTGCCGTCCTTCACGTTCACCTGCAAATCCTGGGCGTTGAAGCCAAGCAGGGCGTCGGCCACGCGCTTGCGCAGGGCAGTAGTGGCGGCTTCCTTCTGATCGAGCACCCGCTGAAGCTCCATGATGCGAGCATTTTTGGTGGCCAGGTCCTGCTCGGCCGTGCCGAGCTGCCCATCCTTATCGCGCAGCTCGCCACGCAACTGAGCCTCGTTGCGTTCCTTGGCAGCAGCCAGAGCGGCCTTTTCGCTGGCCAGCTCGGCTTTGTCGCTGGCCAGCGCATCTTTTTCAAGCTGGAGCTGCTGGCGCTCCTGGGCCAACTGGGCGTTTTGGCCTTGTAGTACGCCAATCGTTTTTTTGTTGCAGGCGGGCAACGCGAGCAGCGAAACGCCCAGCAGGACGGGAGCAAAGTAACGAGTCAGGTAGTTCATAAGCAGCATGAGATGAAATGAGTTAAGAAGAAAAACTGCCGGCTGGCACAGCCTATACGGAACCAGCGGCGGAGCGGCAGCCGTGCCTCAGGCCAGACTACCGCTGTTGAGTTATACGGGCCTCTGGAAAGTTGGGAGGAAAAATGCCCCCAACACATTTAATTGGGTGGGTTGGCACCTGCGGGCCGGGCCACTTGCGGCCGGACCTGCTTCTTGGCGTTTGGATCGGCCACGTCGGCGAGCAGGCGCACGGCCCAGCGGCCGCCGGTGCGTTGTTGCAGCCAATCGGCAAGGCGAGCCTGTTCGGAAGCGCTCAGGCGCCGGTAGCTGGTCACGCTCGCTACCACCATCGTGTCGGCCAGCAGCGAGTCGGTGGCGGGCCGGATGAGGCGATTCAGGGCCAGTTGGCGCACGGCCGGGTTCCACACCCGGGCTTCCCGCAGCAGAGCCGGGGAGGCGGGCATGCTATCGGAAAAGGGCCGGCGGCGCATCAGCCGCTGTAATTGTCTGAAACGCTCGTCGTAGCCGGCCAGCACCTGCTGGCTGCGGCGGGCAGCATCGGAGAGCAGCCCACTACGAAACGACTGAATATCGGCCGAATCGAGCTGGGCGATGCCTTGGCGCACTGTGAGTTGCGCTCCGGCCAGCTTGTAGGCAGCGAGCTGGGCCTGGATGGAGTCGAGGCGGCGTACTGACAGCTGCTGGCCGGCCAGCAGCACGTTGATGGTGTGGGCCTGGGCATCGAAGCGGCTCGTAATCACCGACGCGCCGTCGGTATCGATCTGCTCTTCCACGAACTGAGCGGCGTTGTGCTCGAAGGTGGTCGTGCGCACGATGTTCACGGCCAGATACACGCTCGGCACGGCCGTGAGCAGGGCCACGGCCCAAATGGTAAACTTCACGCGCCGGGCCTGCTGCTTGTCTACAAACGCGTGCTGGGGCAAGGGCAGAATCCGAATCACCAGGAACGTGGCCAGGCTGATAAACACGGTGTTGATGGAAAACAGGTAGAGCGCCCCGATCATGAAATCCCATTGGGCGGTAGCCAACCCATAGCCGGCCGTGCAGATGGGCGGCATGAGGGCCGTAGCAATGGCCACGCCCGGAATCACGTTGCCCCGCTCACAACGGGTGGTACCTACGGCCCCGGCCGCACCCCCAAACAGGGCAATGAGCACGTCCCAGGTCGAGGGGGCCGTACGGGCGAGCAGCTCCGTACCGGCATCGGTGAGCGGCGTCAGGAAAAAGTACGTCGCCGACACGCCCAGGCTGATACCGGTGGCCGTGAGCAGGCTCTTCAGGCCCCGCTTAATCAGGTCCACCTCCATCGTGGCCGCGCCGTAGCCAATGCCCACAATCGGGCCCATGAGCGGCGAAATCAACATGGCGCCAATTACAACGGCCGCCGAATTCACGTTCAGGCCAACCGAGGCGATGAGGATGGCAAACACCAGCACCCAGAGGTTGGCACTGCCGAAGGCAATGCCGTTTTCCACGTCGGTCTGGATTTCCTCGGGGCTGGCCATGTCGTGGGCCATGCTGAAACGCTGCCGTAGCAGCCGCAACAACGGATAAATGCTCATCTGAAAACAGAAAAAAGATGAAACCGCGCAACTGCCGCCGGCTGCAGGATCGGGAAACGCAGCAAGGCCTTGCCGGTCCGTTGCTTCATCGGCTGATATACAACATAGCAAAATCCCGGCTTGCATCCGGGCCTGCTAAGGCGCCCGGCCACCGGCTAAACGCAGCAAAGCCAACGGGGCCACCGAGAAACCGGCGGCCCCGTTGGCCTTATGCAGTCCTTAAATCAACTGCGAAAGAATGGCTAGTAAGCCGAATCGGTGCTCTTCTGCTGGCTGGTGCCGGCGTTGTTGCGGGTAGTTGCACCGCGGTAAACCGACTCGCTGCTGCGCTGCCAGGTATCATCGTCGCTGTCCTGAAAATTGCCCGCACTGCCGCCGTAGGGCTGGCCTTTCGCGCTGCTTTTCGAGCGCAGAGCCAACCAGCTTAAACCGGTTACCAGCAGGGCTCCGCCCATTACTTTTTGGCGGGGCGTCAGCCGGTTCACCTGCTCCACGGCTTTTGCGCCGAACTCCTTGGCTTTCGTGCCCAGGTCCTTGGCCTGCCGGGAGAGCTGGTTTACATCCACGCTCTGCAGCCACTGCTGCTGATTGATCCACGATTTGGCGGCCTCCGGCAAACCGTCGATGGTGCTGGCAACCTTGCTGGCTTCCTGAGCGGCCGGCTGGTGGCTAGTATTTGCCGGTGAGGAGGACGAGGAGGACGATGTTTTAGCGACCGGAATGCTGTCAGCCGACTGGCTCCGGCTATCGGTGGTATCGGCAGGGCGGCTATTTGCTTCGTTGGCGGGCGTGAACGAAACGTGCTTGTGGGCGGCTTCGCCGGGCTGGTTTGATTTGTGGTTGCTCATATAGAAAGGTCGTTTAGAGTGAAGGAAACCAGCCCCCCGCAGGGCGGGCTGGTTGTATACTATTATTATTCGTGAGAAGCGGCCGGAAAGTTGCCGCCAGCCTGGGTCCTGAGCAGCCGGTAACCAAACATCTGGCCGCCGGGCGCGTTGGGGTACTGTTCCGTTGTTTTTATTAAGCTACCCTCCCCTATGCCCTTCACGCCCGTTGCCGATCCGGCCCGCCGCTTTCAGGATAAAGTCTGTTTCGTAACCGGTTCTACCTCCGGCATTGGCCGGGCCGTGGCCGTGCGCCTGGGCCGCGAGGGAGGCCGGGTGGTTATCATCGGGCGCACCGCCGACGAAGGCAAAGAGTCCGTTGAACTAGTGAAGCAAGCCGGCGGGCAGGCCCTGTATATCCGCTGCGACGTAAGCAAAGACAGCGACCTGAAGCACGCCGTAGAACGCACCATTAAGGAGTGGGGCCGCATCGACGTTCTCGTCAGCAACGCCGCCATGATGACCTTCGAGCCCATAGTGGAGCTCGAACCCAAATCCTGGGACCAGCTCATGAACGTCAACCTGCGCCCGCTCTTCCGGCTCACCCAGCTCTGCCTGCCCCACATGAAGCAGGGGGCCATCGTGGCCGTCAGCTCCGTACACGCCTTCCAGACCACGCCCAATGTAGTGTCTTACGCCACCAGCAAGGGCGCCATTGATGCCTTCGTGCGGGGACTCAGCCAGGAAATTCCGCACACCCACGCCCGCGTCAACTCGGTGGCCCCCGGCGCCGTCGACACGCCCATGCTCTGGAGCAACCCCAACGTGAAGAGTGGCAAGGAGAAGATTACCGGTCAGGTGGGGACGCCTGAGGAAATAGCCGCCGCCATCTGCTTCATCGCCTCCCCCGAGGCCAGCTTCATCAATGGTACTACACTGGTCGTCGACGGCGGCCGGCTGGCAGCTCTGTAAGGTGAAATAGTGAGGTCGGTGAAATGGTGAGTTGATGTTTTGGAAACGCTGGTTGCGCCATTTGCGCCGCCGGGCCCTCCGAACATCAACTCACCATTTCACCACCTCACTATTTCACCCCCGCGGAGCAGGGTGGCGCTCGGCGGCGGTGGGTAGGGGGCGACCCTGGGCGTAGAGGTGGGCATCGCGCTCAGCGGCGGCGCGGGCTTCTACTTCGAAGGGAATCTGGTAATAGCCGTGTCGGGCCCAGTCGCGCAGGTAACGGAACAGAAAGCCCAGCCGGCCGTGGCGGGCAAACTGCCGGATGTGTTCCATCTCGTGGGCTATCCAGAATGGGTCGCGCAGGAACTGCTCGCGCGAAACGCCGCTCAAATGGATGCTCTTTCCCAGCACCATCGCCACATTTGGGGCCGCCAGTTTCAGGCGGGCCAGGCGGGCAAATGGGGAGTTTTCGACGATACGGGGCAGCTCCATAGGAGAATGGCAGAAAGAGGCGTTGTACGTAATAAGATTCGGGCAAGTTTACATTATTTCATGATTTTTCTTTAAAAAAATTATACTATCATAAGTTTATTCTATTCATTGGGGGTAAAAGCTTGGCGCTTCCGGGATTTTGGACCTAGCTTTACCCTACGGTTGGTCGCCTGCCCGGCAGGTATTGGCCCCCGTTAAGGTCTTAATTTATTCGCTTTTGTCATCCGGATTTGCCGGTTGCCTATCGATCAACGAACCTCGCCTACCCCGCCCGCTAACCCCGGCCGGTGCCTCAGCCCCCCACGACGGACAATGAAAAACAGCATCCTGTATTGCCTCGCCGCGGCCTCCATGGTCCTTTCCTTTTTCTTTGAGCAGGCCCCGGCTACTTCCGGCCGCCTGTTAGTCGCTTCCTCCCAGCAAGCCTCCTTTTTGAGTGGTCTGCTCCCTTCGGAGGCCGGCGACGAGCCCCGGGTACTGACGCCCTCCGATTCGGTGGCTTACAACAAAGCCGCCGAGCGGCTGGGCATCGAAACCAGCTACACCGAGAATGAGTCGCTGCTCGAAAGCGTTGTTTCGTGGTTGGGAACCCCTTACCGTTACGGCAGCAGCAGCAAGAGCGGCACCGACTGCTCAGGCTTTGTGACCCGCGTATTTAAGGAGGTATACGGCCTCACGCTCCAGCGCAGCTCCCGCTCCATGTTCAGCAGCGTGCAGCGCGTCGACAAGAACGAGATGCAGACCGGCGACCTGGTGTTTTTCCGTCGCGGTCCGGGCCAGCCCATCTATCATGTTGGCATCTACCTAAAAGACCGCAAGTTTGCGCACGCCGCCTGCAATGGTGGGGTCATGGTTAGCTCCCTCGATCAGGCTTATTATAGCCGCAACTTCTACGCCGCCGGCCGCGTCGAGCGCTAATTCGCCCCGCGCCGTCTGCCCGATTATCGCCCCGTCCTGATCCGACGGGGCTTTTTTTGGTGGTTTATCCACCCGGGCTAATACGTGAACCAGCAGTAAAACAATTTTGGCCTAACGGAGTATAGCACAACACCGGAGCTGCCCGTTGGTGCTCCCCGTCATCTTTACCTCTCCCCACTTTATGGATAAGCAAAATCCTAAAGGCCAGGACATTGCTTCCTCGCCCCTGTTCAAGAAATTTGTCGGCAAAGCCGAGGACTACATCAAGCGGCCCACCCGCATGAAGCAACTGCTGACCGATGCCTACGAGAAGGCCAGCGAGAAAAAAGACCTGGGCAGCATCGCTCACGAAGCCTGGGATACGCTTCAGACGCTATTCCGCATGATCCGCAGCTCTGCGGCAGGCGACTACACCGGCATCCCTACCTCGACCGTAGTGGCCGCAGTAGCTGTTACTATTTATTTCCTGAGCCCTATCGACCTGATTCCGGACTTTATTCCGGTGCTAGGCCTGCTCGACGATGTGGCCTTGGTGGCCTGGTTCAGCACGACCATCAAGGACGAGTTGGACAAGTTTATAGAGTGGGAGGACACCCGACCCATGCTGGTTGAAAGCAACCCCAAAAGCTCCGATACTGCCTCAACTACTAAGGTGACTGCCTCCGCTCCTACCGGTTCGGATAGCCGCTCGGCGGTAGGCAACATGGGGTCGGATGCCAATAAGCCCCCAGTGGCCTCACCGGCCACATCAGGTTCTTCGTCTGCCAGCCCGACGCAATCCGATGTAGCAGCTAATACCACCGACAGCAGCCGCGAGCCCAACCTTTCCAGCCAAGACCGCCCCAGCGGTGGCAACCTGGGCGGCAACGTCCGCTAGGCAGCTCGCAACTCATGAAAAAAGCCCCGCACTCAATCGAGTGCGGGGCTTTTTTCATGAGTTGATCTATAATGATGTGCTAACAGCTAACAGCTAACAGCTAACAGCTAACAGCTAACAGCTAAAAAACTACGCCGCTACTGCCTTCGGCGAGGCATGGGAGGCCACGTAGTTTACGAAGTCGCCGACAGTAGCCAGGGGTACTTCGTCGGGGATGACGATGTGGAAGTTGCGTTCCAATTCCAAAATAATGTCTACAACATCGACGGTGTCGAAGCCCAGTTCGCGGCTCAGGTCGCTGCCGATACGCAGGCGCCGGGCCTTGATAGCCTTACGCTTGCTGATGATGCGCAGCACCTGCTGCTGAATGGTTTTGGGAGCGGTTGTGGTGGAGGCGTACATGAAACGAGCCAACAGAAGAAGAAGAAACAGAGCGGGACCAGCGGGACCGGCAGGAAAGCCTCCCGCGCCCGTTCGGGCGGAGGAGTGCGAACCCGACCGTAATGGTTGCAAGGGTCCGCAAAAAAAGGTTCCGGGAAGAAGTACATCTTCCCGGAACAGGCATTGGGCTATACGTTGGCCAGGATGGGCGGCGTGGCCGCATCTACCTCCTCCTGGTCGGCCGACATCTCGGGCTCACCCTTGAGGCGGATTTTCAGGCTTTCGGTCATCAGGTACATCACCGGCACGACCACCAGCGTGATGAGCGTGGCGAATACCAGACCGAAGATGATGGTCCAGGCCAGCGGGCCCCAGAACGTCACCGACTCGCCGCCGATGAAGAAGTTGGGGTTACCCGAGTTGAAGAGCTCGTAGAAGTCGATGTTCAGGCCGATGGCCAGCGGAATCAGGCCCAGCGTGGCGGCCGTGGCCGTCAGGATAACCGGGTTGAGGCGGGTGCGGCCGGCCAGCACGATGGCTTCGCGCAGGGGCATGCCCTGGTCGCGCAGCATATCGGTGAATTCGACCAGCAGGATACCGTTTTTCACCACGATACCCGCCAGGGCGATGATGCCTACGCCCGTCATCACGATGCTGATGTTCATGCCCGTGACGGCCAGGCCCAGCAGCACCCCGATAACCGAGAAGATGATTTCGGCCAGAATGATGATGGGCTTGCTGATGGAGTTGAACTGCATCACCAGAATCAGGAAGATGAGGCCGATGGCACCTACGGCGGCTATGCCGAGGAAGTCGGAGGTTTCCTTCTGGTCTTCCTGGGCGCCACCCATTTTCACGGAGTAGCCGGGCGGCACCGGAAACGAGCGGAGCGACGTTTCGATCTGGCGCACCACATCGGGGCCGGTGAAGCCACCGAGCACGTTCGAGGAAATCGTAATTACGCGCTTCACGTCTTTGCGCTTGATGCCGCCGTAGGTCGTGCCGTAGCGCACGTCGGCCACCGAGGCGATGGGCACCTGGCGCACCTGGCCCGTGGCGTCGCGGAAGGTCAGGGGCGAGTTCAGGATGGCGTCGATGTCGGAGCGGTAGGGCTCGGCGTAGCGCACCTGAATCGGATACTCGTCGTCGGGGGTCTTGAACTTGCTGGCCTCGGTGCCGTAGATGGCCGTGCGCACCTCCATGCCAATCTGGGCCGTGCTGATGCCCTCGCGGTTGGCGCGGGTCCGGTTGATGTCGACGGCAATTTCGGGGTTGCGGTCTTCGAGGTTGGAGCGCAGCTGCTCGATACCGCCGATATTGGCCGAGTCGAGGTAGCGGGTCACGTTTTTGCTGAGTGCGATAAGCGTGGGGTAGTCGTCGCCGGCCACCTCAATGGCGATGGGCTTGCCGGTGGGCGGGCCGCTGCTTTCCTGGTCCACCGAAATTTCGGTGCCCGGAATGCCTTTCACCACCTCCCGGATTTTATCCATGTAGATGGCCGTCGAGGGGCCGGTCCGGTCGCTCATCTCCTTGAAGGCCACGGCCACTTTGGCCAGGTTCGACTGCGATGTACCGGCGGCAGAGGCCTCACCGGGGTCGGCGGCGCCAATGGCTACGTTGGTAATCACCGATTCCACGTCGTGGTTGTTCGCGGCCGATAACGCCGTAGATGCGCTTTTCGAGGATGCGGGCCACCGAGTCGGTGACGGCCACGCGAGTACCCACCGGCATTTTCAGGTAGGTGTACACGAACTTGGGGTCGCCCTTGGGGAAGAAGTCCACCTTGGGGCCACGGGCCACGATGGCGAAAATCGACACTACAAACAGCACCACCATGCTGAGCATAATCATCTTCGGCCACGAAATGGCCCAGCCTACAAGGCGGGCGTAGGCATTCTGGAAGCGGGGCAGCACTTTGGTCTGGAAGCCGGCAATCAGGTGCACGAATACGAAGCGGTTCAGAATCACGAGCACGGCCAGCGTGAGCATGAGGCTGCCCACGAAGGTCGAGCCAGCCAGGAAGCCAACTAGGGCAATGGCGACCATAATGCCGATGCCAATGGACAGCGGCCGGTCCCACTTCGGTTTTTCGCCGGTGTGGTGGTCTTCGCGCTCCATGAAGCTCACGGCAAACACCGGGTTCATGATGAAGGCCACGATGAGCGACGACATGAGCGTTAGAATGAGCGTAACGGGCAGGTAGAACATGAATGAGCCCACAATGCCGGGCCAGAACATGAGCGGCACGAACGGGGCCACGGTCGTGAGCGTGCCGGCCAGTACCGGGATGAACACTTCGCCGGCAGCGTACTTGGCGGCCTGGGCCGTTGTTAGCTCGGGGTGCTCGTGCAAGAGGCGGTGGGTGTTTTCAATCACCACAATGGCATCATCCACCACGATGCCCAGCGCCAGCAGGAAGGCGAAGAGCACAATCATGTTGAGCGAGAAGTCGAGCGTGGGCAGCAGCACGAAGGCCAGGAACATGCTCAGCGGCACCGAGAGGCCTACGAACAGGGCGTTGGTGGTGCCCATGAAGAACATCAGAATCAGCGTAACCAGGATAAAGCCGATGATGATGGTGTTGATGAGGTCGTGCAGCGTTACGCGGGTGTCGTTGGAGGTGTCGCCCGTCACGGTGATGGTCAGCTCCTGGGGCAGCGTCAGCTTGGTTTCGGCAATAATCTCCTTGATTTTGTCGGAGGCGTCGATCAGGTTTTCGCCCTGGCGCTTCACCACGTTCAGCGTCACGGCGGGCTTGCCGTCGAGGCGGGCGAAGGACTCGCGGTCCTTGAAGCCGTCGGTGACGGTGGCAATATCGCCGAGGCGCACGGCCGAGCCGTTCAGGTTCTTGAGCTGGATGTTGGCAATGTTGTCGGCGCGCACGTACTGGCCGGCCACGCGCACGGCGCGCTTCTGGTTGCCCACGTCCACGGTACCGCCCGAAATGGTCACGTTCTCGCGGGCAATGGCGGCGCTGATATCCGAGAAGCTCAGGCGCGAGGCCCGCAGCCGGTTCAGATCCACGTCCACGTTCACCTGCTGGTCGAGGGCGCCGATGATATCCACGCGGGTGATTTCGGGCAGCGCCTCAATTTTGTCCTGGAAGTCGTCGGCGTATTTTTTCAGCTGGCTGGTGGTCAGGTTACCGGCCAGGTTGATGTTCATAATCGGCAGCTCCGACAGGTTTACTTCCTGCACGGTGGGCGGCGTGGGCAGGTCGTTGGGCAGCTCGGAGCTGGCCTTGTCCACGGCGTCCTTGATGAGCTGCTTGGCGTACTGCACATCCACGCCGGAGGTAAACTCCACGTCGACGATGCAGTAATCCTGGTTCGAAGTCGAAGAAATCTTCTTCACCCCGTTCACGCTCTTAATCTCCTTTTCGAGCTGGCGCGTGACCAGGTTCTCGATGTCGGTGGGCGAAGTGCCGGGGTAAATCGTGGCCACGATAATGCGCGGAATCACGATGTCGGGAAACTTCTCCTTGCCCAGGTTGATGTAGGCAAAAATGCCCATAATGGTGAGAATAAGCGTGACGATGTAAATCGTCGTCTTATTGTCAATGGACCAACTGGTGGGTCCGAATTCTTTTCCGGTGTCCTGCATGGCGGTTTTGAGCTATTAGCTGATAGCTGTTAGCTATTAGCTTGTCTTGGGATACCAAGTGGCCGATGTGGTCCGCTGGTGGTGCTTATGCTGCTCCCTTTTCGTTCGTTGTGAGCCGGCTGATGAATCCGTGCAGCATTTTGATTTCCTCTTCCAGCAACCCAGGCAATAAGCAGGCGGCAGGAAGCGTCAGTAATTGCGTTTGAATGGCGACGATGAGCTGCGTGTCCAATTCGAAACAGGAGCCCAGCGCTATTTCCAAAAAGTGCCGGTACTCTTTCTCACTGGTTCGGCTGCTGCCTTCGGCGATATTGGAAGGAATGGATACCGCTGCCCGCGTCATCTGGCTCCGCAGCCCGTACGTTTCCTCCCGAGGAAGCTGGCGAACCAACTCGTACGTGGCGGCCACTATCTCCAGCCCCCGCTGCCACACCTTCAGCTCCTTGTAGTTCTTCATAAAACCCAGATTGAAAGCGCGAAAGCCAAGACCGCGCAACCAGAACGAAAGCTAGCAGCTAACAGCTCTGCAGCTATAAGCTAATTGACTGTCCCTCATTCAGGTTCTGGTAGCCGGCCGAGATGACCTGGTCGCCGGTTTGCAGGCCCTGGGTTACTTCGACTTTGCCGTTGTAGGTATTGCCTACCTGAATGATGCGCTTGGCGGCTACTTTCTTGCCGCCTTTGTCGGCTACTACCAGCACGTAGCTGTTTTGCTCGTCGCGCTGCACCAGGTCAACGGGCAGGATGGTGGCGTTCTGGCGGTTGTAGTTCTCGATGCGCACGTTGGCAACCATGTTGGGGCGTAGGCGGCCGGCCTTGCCGGGGTCGGTCAGGCGCAGCTCCACGGTAAAGGTGCGGCTGGTGGGGTTGATGGTGCTCGTGACCACGCGCACGGTGGCGGCCAGGTCGCTTTCGCCGAGGTCGGGGATGGTGACCAGGGCCTTGTCGCCCACCTTGATGCTGTTGGCGTAGGCTTCCGATACGTCGACCACGATTTTGCCGCTACCGCTGCTGCTGAGCAGCTTCACGACGGGCGCGCCGGGGGCTACGGTTTCGCCCAGCTTAGGCAGCACATCATCCACAACGCCGCTGAAGGGCGCTACTACCCGGTACAGGTCGCGCTGGCGGTTGAGGGTCGAGAGGTTGCTTTGCAGAGCCCGGTAGTTGTTGCGGGCCTGCAGAAACTGGATTTCGGTGCCAATCTGCTGGTCCCAGAGGCGCTTTTGCTTTTCGTAAATCACCTTAGCCAGGTCCATGCGCACCTTTAGCTCGGCCACGCTGGCGTCGAGCACCGAGGCATCGACGGTGGCCAGCATCTGGCCCTTGCGCACCTGGTCGCCGCGCTTTACGCGGAGCGTGGTGAGCGTACCGGCGGCGCGGGCCGATACGGTGGCGTTCTGGTCGAAATCGACCCGCCCCTGCACTTCGAGGTAGCTTTTGAAATCCTCGCCGGCCACTTTAATAACCGATACGGGCGTGGCCTGCAAAGCCACTTCCTCGGCCGAAGGACCGGTTTTGGCCTCCAGCTCGGTGATTTTGGCCTGGTTGGCAGCCTGTTCTTTTCTCAGTTTGGCCAGCTCGGCGGCCGGGTCCTGGGAGCCGGAACCGCAGGAAGCTAGTAGTAAGCTGATAGCTAGTAAGCTGATAGCTGTTAGCTGATGGGAGTTTGCAGGAAAGAGAAGTTCATATAAAAGAGGGAGCTGGGAGTCTTTGAAAAGAAGAAAAGCTAACAGCTATCAGCTATGCAGCTAACAGCTTAATTATTGGCTTCGCGGTACAGTTCGCCGGTGGCTTTGTCGCGGTCGACTTTGGCTACCAGCACGTCGTAGAGGGCGGCGTAGTAGTTGGTCTGGGCCTCGCGCAGGCCGGTTTCGGCCGATAATCACCTCCAGGTTGGAGCCTACGCCCTCCTGAAACTTGATGCGCGATACGCGGGCCACTTCCGTCGGCCAGGGCCAGGTTGGCCTTCTGGTTGTCGAGCACGTCGAGGGCGTTGACGAGCGTGGTGCGGCTCTGGGCATCCTGCAAGTCGATGCTCTGGCGCAGGGTTTCGAAGCCCCGCTCGATGGTTTGCTGCTGAATGCGCGACTGCTGCACCAGGTACTTGCGGCGGAAGCCATCGAACACCGGAATCTGCAGGCTCAGGCCCACGTTGCCGAAGCCAAACCAGTTCTGGTTGGAAAAGCCGTTGCCGGTGCGCGAATCGGGCCCGCGGAAGGCAAACAGGTCGCTGGCCGTTTTGCCCGAGCCCGAGAAGCCGTAGGCGGCCGTGAGCCAGCAGGCGCGGGTAGGCGCCGGCGCGGCGGTTGGCAGATCGAGCCCGGCCAGGGCCTGCTGGGTTTCCAGGGTCCAGAACTCGATGCGGTTGTTGTAGTTGAAGGCGGCGGCCAGCTGGCCGGTCCGGGCCCCGCTCAGGGCCGTCTGCTGGTCCTGGCCGCGCTGGGCGGCGTTGTCGGTGCGTCGGGCGTGGTGGGGGCGGTGGGCACCACGTCGCCGAGGCCGCTTACGCCGCCGCCGGTGCTGAAGCTGGCCGCGCCCAGGCGCTGGCGCAGGGCCCCGGCATCTACCACGGCCGTGCTCAGCGAGTCGGTCAGGCTGCACGTCCTGGCTCTGGGGCAGGCCCATCTGAAACTTAAGCAGGGCCACGCTCAGCTCGGTGAGGCGCCGGCTTTCTGCTGCTCCACCACCAGGTTGTTGCGCTGCACCTGCAGGCGCTGCACGTCCAGCTTCTCGGCAAAGCCCGCCTTGAAGGTTTCGTTGGTCTGGTAGAGCAGCGTGTCGAGGCGCTGGACGTTGCGCGAAAGCAGCGCGAGCCGCTCGCGGGCCACCAGCGTGCTGTAGTAGGCCTTGCTGACCTGCTCCACCACGTCGATTTCGGCCTGCTGGGTCTGCTTGCGGGCAAGTTCTTCGTACACCTTGGCCGCTTTCAGCCCGATCAGGTAAGCGCCATCGAAGAGCAGCTGCGACACCGAAGCGCTGGTGTTGCCGGCCCACTGCAGGCCGAAGGCAAAGGCCTGCGGGGGCACCGGCTCCGAGGGCAGCGTTACGGTGCCCAGGTTCACGGTTTGCCCGCCCTGGGCCGCCGCAATATCGGCCTGCGTAAGGGTGGTGGCCGAATTGCCGCCGCCCAACGCCCCGAAGTTCACCAGGCTCTTTTGCAGCTTGAAGTTGTCGGCCACGTTGGCCGCCACGTTCACCTGGGGCAAGCCCGCCGACCGGATTTCGCCCACTTTGGCCTTGGCCGTCTGCTCGCCCAGGCGCGTGGAGAGCAGGCTGGGCTTGTTCTTCACGGCGAAGTCGATGGCCTGCGATAAGCTCAGGGGCAGTGTGCCGGTGGTAGCCTGGGTTGCCAGAGCAGGCTGGGCAGCGGGAGCCGTTTGCGCCAGGGCAGCGCCCACGGGGGCCAGCAGGCCCGGGCCGGCAGCCAGCAGCAAAAGACGGAGGTTCTTTTTCATGATTGATTTGTTGAGCTGTTAGCTAGTAGCTGACAGCTAGTAGCTTTTGAGCTGAAGTGTGGTGATTAAGCTGATAGCTTTCGGGTTGAATGGCAGAAGCATGAAGGATGCTTGATTTATCAGAACATAGGCTGACAGCTAGCAGCTACTAGCTAACAGCTCAGAAAAACCTATTCTTCTTCCGTTACGTGGCGGTATTCGTTGACGAGCTTGTGGCCCTTGATTGTCACCATACCCAGCAGGAAATGCTCGTTGCAGGCCATCTGCACCCGGGGTTGGTTGAACTCGACGACCGGAAATATGTCCTGGTCGAAGAGCACATCAATCTGGGCCAGGCGCAGGCGGGAGAGCACCTCCACGTCGAGGTCGGCGCGGTAGAGGCCCTCGGCCACCCCGCGGCGCAGGTTGGCCTGAATCTGAGCCAGGATGTAGTTGATTTTGTGGGTGGAGAACAGCTGCCAGGCCGCCGGGTAGTACTTGCGCAGGTCGTGAAGATGGCCGTAGGGTGCACCTGGGCAATCTGCCGCTTGGCCCAGTCCATGATCTGTACCATCTCATCCACGGCGTTGAGGGCCGCGCCGGCAATGGTTTCGCACTCGCCCTGCACCCCGCTCAGGTGGTGGCTGATAACGGCCGACACGAGCTCGTCTTTGTTGTCGAACCACTTGTAGAGCGTTTTTTTCGAGATGCCCAGATGACTGGCAATGTCATCCATCGACACCCCTTTAATCCCGTTACGGGTGAAGAGGATCAGGGCGGCGTGCTGAATTCGGTCTTTGATTTCCATAATAACGAGCGCAAAGGTACTACGGAAACTTTAAATGATTCCTAAGTTTCCATTAGTTTTTTACTATCTCCGCTGACAGCAACCCGCCGTTCCTTTTTTCCTGACGATTCAGCGGCTTTTTCACTTTAATCCTGCGCTGTTTTTTTCGGATCCGGCTTTCAGTAGTCGAGTTACCAAGGTTGGGTTGCCCGTAAATGCCCGCCATAAACTCAACCCTCACAACTCAACCCTCGCAACTGAGTACCTTGCGGCTCCATTTCCTAGCTTGCATTTCTTATGAAAATCCGCACCGGCTTCGGCTACGACGTTCACCAGCTCCGCGAGGGCCTGCCCTTCTGGCTCGGCGGCATTCAGGTGCCCCACACCCACGGCGCCCTCGGCCACTCCGACGCCGACGTGCTCATCCACGTCATCTGCGACGCGCTGCTGGGCGCGGCCAACCTGCGCGACATCGGCTTCCACTTCCCCGACACCGACCCGCAGTACAAAGGCATCGACTCAAAGCGTCTGCTGGCCGGAAGTGGTGCGCCTGCTGCGGAGAAAGGCTACGAGATGGGCAACATCGACTCCACCATCTGCCTGGAAGCGCCCAAGGTTAACCCCCACATTCCGGAAATGCAGCGCGTGCTGGCCGAGGTGATGGGCATTGCCGAGGACGACATCTCCATCAAGGCCACCACCACCGAAAAACTGGGCTTTGTGGGCCGCCGCGAAGGCGTGGCCGCCTATGCCACCGTGCTCATCGTGCAACCTTAAAGGGCACTTGGGGTCTTGGGGGAAGAGGCACCGGGCGAGCATGCTGAGCCCCTGCTATGCTCGCTCCCAGCGTACTCCCAGGTCCTTAATATCCTAAGCTTCCTACTACGTCCCATGAAAAAAACTTCCCTGCTGGCCTGGCTGCTGGTAGCGGGCACGGCCACTGCGGCCCTGGCCCAGCAAACGCCCGAGAAAATCAAGATTAAGCAAAAGCGTGGCAAGACCAAAACCGAGGTAACGGCCGCCCCCATGATGGAGGCCAGCGCCCCCACCCGCCAGGCTCCCGTGGACGCCGACTGGGCTCAGAACTACGCCGAAACCATCACCCAGGCCGACCTGCGCCAGCACCTGAGCGTGCTGGCTTCCGATGAGTACGAGGGCCGCGAAACCGGCGAGAAAGGCCAGAAAATGGCCGCCGACTACATTGCCAACCGCTTTAAAGACGCTGGGCCTGACGGGCCCCGTTACGAATTCCGACAACCCCTACCTCCAGCACTTCACCATGGTGCGCAGCACCTGGGCCGACGGCGCAAGCTTGAAAGTGGGCAAGGCCAGCTACAAGTGGCTGACCGATTTCTACGGCCTACGGGGGCTCAGGCGTTTCCAGCAGGAAACCACCGTGCAGCCGGTGTTTGCCGGCTACGGCATCGAGCAGGAGGGCTACTCCGACTACGCCGGCTTTGGGCGACGTGAAGGGCAAGGACCTGCTGATACTGCTGGGCGAGCCCAGACCAGCCAGGGCAATGCCCTGCTGAGCAAAGACGGCCAGCCACAGCAAGTGGGGCCAGGACTTCCGGGCCAAGGCCGAGCTGGCCGCCCAGAAGGGTGCCCGCTCGGTGTTCTTCGTTGACTTCAACCCCAACAGCAACTTTGCCAAGCTCGCCGGCCGCATGGCCCCCTACGTGAGCCGCCCGAGCATTGCCTTCAAGGACGCCGTAGATGGCCCCCGCCCAACGGCTTTCTTCGTGTCGCCGGCTGTGGGCTACAAAATGCTGGGTACCGCCGCCCAGACCATGCCGAAATACGAGGCTGCCGTGGCCAAGGCCGGCAAGCCCGTGACCAGCCCTTTCCGCCCGGTGAAAACCACGGTGTTGGCCCCGCGCAAAACGCGAGGACTTCACCACCGAAAACGTGCTGGGCTTCCTCGAAGGCACCGACAAGAAGGACGACATCATGGTGCTGTCGGCCCACTACGACCACCTCGGCATCATCAACGGCGAGGTGTACAACGGGGCCGACGACGACGGCTCGGGCACGGTATCGGTACTGGAGATGGCCGAGGCCTTCACCAAGGCCAAGGCCGAGGGCCACGGCCCGCGCCGCAGCATCCTGTTCCTGACCGTAACGGGCGAGGAAAAAGGCCTGCTGGGCTCGGAATACTACACCGACCACCCGGTTTTCCCGCTGGAAAGAACGATGGTTGACCTGAACACCGACATGGTAGGCCGCACCGACAACGACCACGAAGGCAAGCCCGACTACGTGTACGTCATCGGCTCCGACAAGCTCAGCCTCGGAGCTGCACACCATTCTGCAGGCCCAGAACGATAAGTACACCAAGATGGACCTGGACTTCCGCTTCAATGACCCGGAAGACCCCAACCGCTTCTACTACCGCTCCGACCACTACAACTTCGCCAAGCACAACATCCCGGTGGCGTTCTTCTTCAACGGCGTGCACGCCGACTACCACGGCGCGGGCGACGAAATCGAGAAAATCGAGTTTCCGAAGATGGAAAAGCGCGCCCGCCTGGTGTTCTACACGGCCTGGGAACTGGCCAACCGCGACAAGCGCATTGTGGTGGACTCGCATAAGAAGTAGAGTTTTTAGATAGTGAGATTTTAGAGGTTAGAAGTTGGAGGTTTAGACATCGAACGTCATTCAGAGCGCAGCGAAGAATCTCGCGTGCTGACGTTGAGAATTGATCCAACGATTAGCACGCGAGATTCTTCGCTGCGCTCTGAATGACGTTCGATGTCTCCGCTCTAACTTCTAAGCTCTAAAATCTCACCTCTATAGAAAAAGCCCGCCGAACCGAATGTGGTCCGGCGGGCTTTTATATTTGTCTGAACCTGTTGCTACCCGTGCTGCCATGAACCCGACTACTGCTTCCCCGACCAAAGCCGCTCAATTCCTCCAGGACACCGACCGCAAAGCCTTCGACCTCGAGCACCGGCGCAAAATCCGGTTCAACATCGGCAAGTACGACGCGGCCGTGAGCACCGGCATGGGCTTCTACCAGGACCACGAGCTGGCCCGCGAGCCGGGCCGCCTACCTCAAAGCCACAGTGCTCGAACAGCCTCGACGAGTACCTGCTGCAGTTCGAGGACAACTTCAGCGGCGCGGGCGGCAAGGTTATCTGGGCCCGCGATGCGGCCGAGGCCCTGGCCGAAATTGGCAAGATCACGGAGCGCCGCCAGGCCCGCACGGTGGTGAAGGCCAAGAGCATGACCACCGAGGAAATCCACCTCAACAAGTACCTCGCAAAGCAGCGGCATTGAGTCGGTGGAGACGGATCTGGGCGAGTTCATCGTGCAGCTCAACGGCGAGCGGCCCTACCACATCGTGACGCCGGCCATGCACCTGAGCAAGGCCGACATCGCGAATATCTTCGTCAAGCACCTGGGCATCGAGTACACCGACGACGCCCAGCAGCTCGTGCTCACGGCCCGCCACCTGCTGCGCGACAAATACACGGCCGCCGAAGTAGGCATCACGGGCGGCAACTTCCTGGTGGCCGACACCGGGGCGGTCGTGGCCGTAACCGAGAACGAGGGCAACGCCCGCCTTTCGGCCACGTTCCCGCAACCTGCACATTGCCATCGTGGGCATCGAAAAGGTGATTCCGCAGCTCACCGGACCTGGATTTGTTCTGGCCCCTGCTCAGCACCAGCGGCACCGGCCAGCAGGTCACGGTGTACAACACCATCTACTTCGGCCCGCGCCAGCCCCGCGAAAAGGATGGCCCCGAGGAAATGGTCGTGATTCTGCTCGACAACGGCCGCACCAACCTGCTGGCCCAGCCCGACAAGCGCGAGGCCCTGCGCTGCATCCGCTGCGGGGCCTGCCTGAACGTGTGCCCGGTGTACAAGAACATCGGCGGCCACACCTACGAGACCACCTACTCCGGCCCCATTGGCTCGGTTATCAGCCCGCACCTCTGCGGCCTGGCGGAGCACAAGCACCTGAGCTTCGCCAGCAGCCTGTGCGGGGCCTGCACCATCGGTGTGCCCGGTGCGCATTCCGATTCACAACCTGCTGCTCAAAAACCGCCAGCAAAGCGTGCAGGAAGGCTCACTGCACCACCGAGGAGCGCCCGCCATCGGCCTGTGGCTGGAGCATGCAGCACCGCTGGGCCCTGGACCTGCTGCCGGCTACGGCCAAGAACTGGAGCTCAGCCGCCTGCTGGGCCAGGTAGGCTGGAGCAAGCGCCGCGACGCGCGTGCAGGTGGCCCCCAAGACGTTCCGGCAGCTGTGGAAGGCGCGGAAGTGAAGCGTTGCAAGGGCCACACCTTACAGTAAAACACCACGGTTTTCTGCGCAAGCCTGGACCCGGCCCCTTGACGCAGCAGCAGGTAGCCGATTTGGCCGACATCTCCTTGCGCAACCTCAAGCAGATTGAGGCCGGTCGCGCTAACCCGGGGCTCCAGCCGCTGTTGCGGCTGCTGTACGTGTTGGGGCTGGAACTCACGCTGGACAAACGCAGCAACGCATGACAGTTAAAGCTGCCGAAGTGCTCAACAATGGTCGGCGGGCGGGCTTGCTGACCCAGGAAGCGGACAAGTATGTCTTCCGCTATGACGATGACTACTTCCAGTCTGCCGGTCCGGCTATTAGCCTGAGCTTGCCCAAAACCCGGCAGACATATATCTCTAACCATCTGTTTCCCTTCTTCGCGGGGCTGTTAGCCGAAGGAACCAATAAATCGTTGCAGACGCGTCAATTGCATCTGACTGAAGCAGACGACTTTGCCCGGCTGCTGCTTACGGCACATACGCAAACCATCGGTGCCATTACCGTACGGGAAATAGTTCAGCCATGAGTAAGTGTCCTGGTTGCCTGAAAGAGCTGAAAAGCGCTAAGTCGCAGTTCTGCGCGCAGTGCCGAAAACTGCTTTTTGATGGCGCGAAGGTGTTGCCCGTGCTGCCTTTTTCCCTGACCGACATCCCCCAGGAGTTCCAACGGGGCCCCACAGAGACGATCAAGCGCATTTCGATTTCCGGCGTCCAGTTCAAAATCTCGCTGCTCCTGACTGAAAGCCAGTTGGAAATCAGCGGGCAGCGGGGGCCGCTGGAGTTTATTTTGAAGCCACCGCCCCGCAGCTTCGATATCAAATATCCCGAAGCGGTACCAGCTAACGAACACTTGACCATGCAGTTAGCTAGACAAGTGTTTGGCTTAAAGACTGCTGCCAGCGCTTACTTACCATTCGCCGATGAAGCGACAGCGGCCTACCTTACCCGCCGGTTCGATGTGCTGCCGCAACAGCATCTTCAGCAGGAAGATTTTGCTCAGATTGATGGCCGTAGTCGCGCGACCTACGGCGAGAATTTCAAGTATGAAACCAGCCACGAACACATTGCCGGCCTGATTCGCCGCTTCGTAACGGCCGTGCCACCGGCGCTGGACGAGTTTTTCCGTTTGACGCTCTTCAATTACCTCGTTTCCAACGGCGACGCCCACCTTAAGAACTTTTCTCTTTACCGCCTTCCTTCTGGCGACTATCAACTCACGCCCGCCTACGACCTGCTCAACACAGCCCTGCACGTGAACGACGGTAATGGGCTGGCCCTGGACCTGTTCGCCGACGACTACGAGACGCCCAGCTTTCGGGATAATGCGTTTCTGGCCTACGATGACTTCCTCGAATTCGGCCACCGCCTGGGCCTGCCGCTTTCCCGGGTGCGCCGCCTGCTGACCGACATTGTGGGCCACGAAAATCAGGTGCAGACCCTGATTGACCGCTCGTTTCTGCCCGAGGATCTGAAGGTACGCTATGCGACCGTGCTGGCCGACCGACGGCAGCGGCTACGCTACTCGCCGGCAGGCTGACCAACCCCGCTCCTGCTAAAGCAGTACAAGGCGGGTGGCCCGATGCCGCACTCGCTGCTTATGCCCCATGATATTGTACTGCGCACGCTGGCCTTAGGGGGCGGCGTCTTCCTGATTGTCAGCACCGTACTGGCGGCCATTCGCTCGTTCGTGCTGCCCCGCAACGAAACAGTGCTGCTCAATGCCGGCGTGTTCCGGGGGCTGCGCATGGTGTTCAACGCCGTGGCCCGGCTGGGCAACAACTACGAGCGCCGCGACCGGGTAATGGCCCTCTATGCGCCGGTAGGGCTGGTAGCGCTGCCGATTGTGTGGCTGGCACTGCTGAGCCTGAGTTACACCAGTATCTTCTGGGCCCTCGATGAAGGCCGGCTGGAACGGTGCTTCCGCATCAGCAACAGCTCCCTGCTCACGCTGGGCTCGGAGGAGCCCAGCCACAATCTGTGGGCCAATGTGGTGTCGTACTCCGAGGCTATGCTGGGGCTGCTGCTCATGACGCTGCTCATCTCCTACCTGCCGACCATGTATCAGGCATTTTCGCGGCGCGAAATCACGGTCACCCGTCTGGAGCTGCGGGCCGGCACCAAGGCCTCGGCCGTGGAGCTACTGCGCTGGCTTAACCATACCGGCTCGCTGCACGACGACCGGACGCAGTGGCAGGCCTGGGAGCGGTGGTTTGTAGAGATAGAAGAAACCCATACCTCTCTGCCCATCCTTTCCTTTTTCCGCTCGCCCCAGCCCGGCCGCTCCTGGATTACGGCCGCCAGCGTGATTCTGGATGCGGCGGCCCTTATCATCAGCAGCGTCGACCAGCCGCGCGACCCCTACCTGACGCTCTGTTTCAAGGCCGGCTGCGTGGCCATGAACCGGGTAGCCCGCTTCTTCCGCTTCGAAGAAGGCATCGAAAATACTCCCGCTACCAACTCCGACAGCCGCGCCAGCTTCACCGCCATCTACCAGGAACTCCAGGAAGCTGGCATCAACCTGCGCGACGCGGACGCGGCCTGGCAGCAGTACCATGAACTGCGCAGCCGTTACGCCCGCGCCATAACCCACCTGGCCCGGGTAACGATGGCCCCCAGAATAGCGAACGAGGGAATAAGCTGATAGTCGGCCAAGGCTCTCATTCCCTCCCCCCTTATTCGTTATCCTCGTCGGGCAGAATCTTGACGTCCTGCACCAGCACCATTTTCTCGATTTCGCGGCCGCGGGGGTGTTGGCCAGGCCGCCGAGGGCCGTTTCCTTGTAGCGGGTTTCCATGCTCTGGCCCACTTCGCCGAGGGCCGCCACGCACTGGTCGACGGGAATAACCGGGTCGACGCCGGCAATGGCAATCTGGGCCGAGCTGAAGGCAATGGCGGCGGCCGAGGCGTTGCGCACCACGCAGGGCACTTCCACCAGGCCCGCCACGGGGTCGCAGATCAGGCCCAGCATGCACTGAATGGTGATGGCCACGGCCGCAAACACCTGCTCGACACCGAGCCCGCCCAGGCAGTACACAATGGCGCCGGCTGCCCATGGCCGCAGCCGAGCCGGTTTCGGCCTGGCAGCCGCCCACGGCCCCGGCCAGCGAGGCATTCTGCTCGATGATGAGGGCAATGCCGGCCGCCACCAGCAGGCCTTCCAGAATCTGGCGGTCTGTCGAGCTTGTGCAAATCCTGGAGCGTGACGAGCACGCCGGGCAGAATGCCCGAGGCCCCGGCCGTGGGCGCGGCCACCACGCGGCCCATGCAGGAGTTCACCTCCTTGGCCCCCAGCGCGCGGGTGATGAGCTGCTTGAACTCGGGCGAGAGCACGGTAACGGGCGAGGCGGCAATTTTCTTGGCCCCGTTGTTTATCATGCCCGAGCGCGAGGTCATGTCGCCGGTCAGGCCTTCGTGCACGGCGTCGCGCATCACGTCGTAGGCGCGCTGCAGGCCGGCCCAGATTTCTTCTTCGGTGCGGCCCTTCTGCTCGATTTCGTAAGCCAGCACGGGCTGGTAAAGCGGCTCGCCGGTAGCGGCGCAGTGCGCCTGCCAGGAGGCGAAATCGGTGAAGAGCAAGGACATGGCGGGGGTGGGAATACAGATGGAAAGTAGAGCAAAGCATCACCTAAAGCCCGCCGTAGCGGGCCGGGGCGTACGCGCATAACCGCCGCGTAGCGGCAAGGGTGCAAAAATCGGCAGAATTTAATCGGCTACCAAGATCAGCTTCTTCGTACCCGGAGTCAGCAAAAAGCCCTTCCATGGATCATGGAAGGGCTCGGGCAATGCTGGCGGGGCTAAGCTGCCTGGCTACGCCTCCTGCTTCTCGCTCACCAGCTTCACGCTGGCCGAGTTGATGCACAGGCGCAGGCCGCTGGGCGCCGGGCCGTCGGGGAAGACGTGGCCCTGGTGGGCGTCGCACACGTTGCAGAGCACTTCCACGCGGGTCATGCCGTAGCTGGTGTCCTTCTTGTAGCGCATGGCGTTTTCCGTCAACGGGCTGGGTGAAGCTGGGCCAGCCGGTGCCCGATCTCGAACTTGGTGCGCGAGTCGTAGAGCGGGGTGCCGCAGCACACGCAGGCGTAGAGGCCGGCTTCGTGGGCCTCGCAGTACTCGCCGGTGAAGGCGCGCTCGGTGCCGTGCTCACGCGTGACGTGGAACTGCTCGGCCGTGAGCTGCTGTTTTCCACTCGGCGTCGGTTTTCTCGACGCGGCGTATCGGGGGCCGGGCTGCCGTGGTTGGCCAGGCGGATAACGTCGTTCCAGGTTTGCATGGGGTAGTCGGATAAGATGAAGAGATGCCGCCCAGGGCGGCATACTAGAAACGCACTGGATGGGCCAGAGGTTTTTAGCGGGCCAGGCAGCCGGCTTTTTTGGTGGCTGCCATATCCATTGGGCCCCACCAGCGGTATAGAGAGCATGAAGCTCCTCTCCGCCGCCCAGACCCGCGCCCTCGACCAGGCCACCATCCAGGCCCAGCACATCAGCTCCCTCGACCTGATGGAGCGCGCCGCCACGGCCGTCACCAACTGGCTGCTCGATGCTTTGCAGCCCGGTTACGGCACCGCCATCCACGTGTTCTGCGGGCCCGGCAACAACGGCGGCGACGGGTTGGTAGTGGCCCGGCAGCTCCACCGGGCCGGCTACGCGGTGCAGGTGTGGCTGCTGAAGGCCGGCCGGCACTCGGCCGATTTCAGCCACAACCGCCAGCAGCTGCCGACCGAAGTACCCTGTCAGGAAATCGACCCCGCCAAGCTGCCCCCCGTAACGGCCGATGCTATAGTGGTAGACGCCCTGTTCGGTACCGGCCTGAGCCGCCCGCTGGCCGATGATGCGGCAGCCGTGGTGCGGCATATCAACGAAGCGGGCGCAACGGTGGTGGCCATCGACCTGCCCTCGGGCCTGCAGGCCGACGCGCCCCAGCCGGCCGACAGCGCCGTAGTAAAGGCTCGGTATACGCTCAGCTTCGAGCTGCCCAAGCTGGCTTTCCTGCTGCCCCAGAACGCGGACTTCGTAGGCGACTGGCATTTACTGCCCATTGGACTGGACCAGGAAGTTATCCACAATATCGATGTGGATAACCATTTTGTAACGGCTAACGAACTGCAAGGGCGCTGGCCAAAACGGCCCAAATTCGGCCATAAAGGCACTTTTGGGCATGCCCTATTGCTGGCCGGCAGCCGGGGCAAAATGGGGGCGGCGGTGCTGGCCAGCCGGGCCTGCCTGCGGGGCGGCGTGGGCCTGCTCACGACGCGGGTCCCGGCCGTGGGTTACGACATCGTGCAGATTTCGGACCCCGAAGCCATGTGCCTGGCCGACCCGCACCCCGATTTTATTACGGAGCTACCCGACCTGGAACCCTACGATGCCATCGGCATCGGGCCGGGGCTGGGCCAGCACGACAGCTCCCGCGCAGTGCTGCGGCAGCTGCTGGAAACAGCCCGGGTACCCCTAGTAATCGATGCCGATGCGCTGAACCTGCTCGGGGCCAACCCGGAGCTGCTGGCCCTGCTGCCCCCCGACTCGCTGCTCACGCCCCACCCCAAGGAGTTTGAGCGCCTCGTAGGCCGAGCCCGCCCGCGACGACTACCACCGCCTCGACCAGCTCCGCGACTTTCGCGGCCCGCACCCGCTGCTACTGCGTGCTCAAAGGCGCCTACACCTGCCCTGGCCACCCCCGACGGCCCGCTTTACTTCAACAGCACCGGCAACCCCGGCATGGCCACCGGCGGCAGCGGCGACGTGCTCACCGGCCTGCTGCTGGCCCTGCGGGCCGATAAGCGCCTTTCCGGCTCGATGCGGCCCTGCTGGGCCTGCACGCCCACGGCCGCGCCGGCGACTTAGCCCTCCCCCACACCGGCCACGCCGGCCTGCTGGCCTCCGACATCATCCGCTTCATCGGCCCGGCGCTGGAGGAGCTGATGAGTGAGTAGAAAGAACATCATGCTGAGCGGAGTCGAAGCATCTCTACCATCATGGTAATCCTGTCGGCTGATTGGCACCACGACGAAGCGGTAGAGATGCTTCGACTCCGCTCAGCATGACGTCCTTTCCGCTCATTCCTTCACTCCTTTATCCCACTGCCAGCCATACCGTTACGAACTGCACCAGCATTACCCCATCGGTCAGTAGGGCGAAGTAGTAATCGGGGCGCGACTCCTCGGCGTACCAGATGACGGCGGCGGCCAGGCCCAGCGGCAGCAGCAGCGCGGCTTCGTGGGCGGCCGTGAGGTTGGGCGGCAGCAGCACGGCTGCACCGGCCAGAGCGGCCAGCCCCAGCAACTTCGTGGCCCGAATGCCCAGCACCCCCGGAAATGTGCGGGTGCCGGTAAGCCGGTCTTTGCTATAGTCGCGGATGTCGAACACGAAGGCCAGAGCCAGAATGAACAGAAAGCGGCGGGCAAACAGCGTGAGCACCACCGGCGCGGCCAGCTCGCGGCTTACGTAAAGGGCCGGAATCCAGACCGTGACGGCGGCCCAGACATAGGCGATAAGAAACACCTTAAGCAGCGGCAAATCGCGCAGGGCCCACCAGCGGCCCCGCAGGCGCAGCAGGGGCATCGAGTAAAGCACCGAAATAAGGGCCAGGTGCCCCAGAAACAGCAGTAGCCGCACCAGCCGGGCATCGGTCAGGAACAGCACCGTGGCCACCGCCCCGGCCACTGCCGTGAGGCCCAGCAACTGCGGCCGGTGGGCCCGAATCCACTGCTTGCGGCGGGTGGTGCCGGGCAGCTGGCGGTGCTTGTAAGGCAGCACGCTGTCGAGGTTGTAGAGAAACAGGGTGGCCGCGAAGATCAGGCCGCCCAGCCGCAACGGAATGTGCTGGTTCCAGAATAAGAACGTGGCCCACATCAGCCCCAGTGCCGCCCCCGACAGCCATACGCTGCTATACAACAGCGCGTCGAGGCCACGCTGCCACCCGGTGGGCTGGCTGGGCACAGAATCGACGGAGCTGCGGGCGGGCCTCATGGGGGCAAGTTATTCCGTTTGCACGAATCAGCGGCCGGCAGTGCAATTTCTGGCCGGCTGTAGCGCGCAGCTTCCGCCAGGCGCTACCCCTGCTTCACGCCCACAAAAACAGCCGCCCCCGGTACCGAACGAGTCGGCCGGGGGCGGCGGTGATTTAACGCAACTGACTGGCTTAGCTGTTCAGCTCCTGCTGGCTTAGCTTCTCGTCGTGGTCGTTGCCGTTGGGGAAGGTTTCGTCGTAAAGACGGATGCTTTCCTCGATGATGCGGTAGGCATCTTCGCGGCCCATAAAGCGCTGCACAGTCACCGACTTGTGCTCCAGGGCCTTATAGTCTTCGAAGAAGCGCTGCATTTCGCGCAGGGTGTGGGGCGGCAGGTCTTCGAGCTCGTTGTAGTGGTTGACCGAAATATCGTTGGCAGCCACGGCAATGATTTTGTCGTCTTCCTCGTCGCCGTCCACCATCTGCATCACCCCGATAACCTTGGCTTCCACCAGGCACATGGGCACGATTTCCACGGAGCAGAGCACCAGAATATCGAGTGGGTCCTTGTCGTCGCAGTACGTTTTCGGAATGAAGCCGTAGGCGGCCGGGTAATGCACGGCCGAGAACAACACGCGGTCCAGTTTCAGCATGCCGCTGTCCTTGTCCAGCTCGTATTTGGCCTTCGAGCCTTTCGGAATTTCGATGATGCCGGTTACGGCAGTGGGGGCATTTTCGCCGCGCGATACGTCGTGCCAGGGATTAAATTTGGCCATTTGGATGAAGCTGTTAGCTACTAGCTGTTAGCTGTTGGCTAACAGAAAAGGTTGGAAAAAATCAGTGTACGGAATAACCCGCGGGCAAGCATAAAACGGAGGTAACAGAACGAGAGCTAACGGCTAATAGCTGTCAGCTAACAGCTCAAAAAAACCTACCAGCCCAGTACTTCCTGCAACGGCTGGCCGGTGCAGGCGCTGGGCTCCTGAATGTGAAGCCAGCGGGCCAAAGTGGGTGCAATATCGGTAATCTTTGCCGGAGCCGACGACTGCCCATGGCGCACGTGCCAACCCCAGAACAGCACCGGCACGTGGGTGTCGTAGCGAGCGGCTGAGCCGTGGGTGGTACCCTTGCTGACCGGGAACGAGTACGATTCGAGCCAGCCCGGGGCCAGCACGACCAGCACGTCGCCACTAGCGCTTGGGGAAGTAGCCGTTTTCAAGATACATCAGCATCCCGCTTTCCCAGTGCGACTTCTGCACGTCTTCGGCCGCCAGCGCCCGCGTGACGCCGGCGAAGCCCAGCATGAGCTCGGCCGTTTCGCGCTGGAGCTGGTAGAGGTCGAGCTTTTTCTGGGCGATGAGGGGGCGGTTGAGGTAGACCTGCTCGTTTTCGTAGCTCAGCACCCACTTGCCGGGGCCGTGGCGGCGCACCAGCTGCTGTTGCAGCGAGTCGCGCATCAGGCCCGGGCCCACCGAGCCGGCGGGCAGCTTGTGCTCCAGCAGGAAGTTGGGCGAGTGGGCCGCGCCGTGGTCGGCGGTCAGGAATACGAGCGTATTGCCGCGGCCCAGCGGTTTTGTCGAGCTGCTCGAACAGGCGGGCCAGGTCGCGGTCGAGGCGCAGGTAGGTATCCTCGGCCTCAATGGAGTTGGGCCCGAACTGGTGGCCGACGTAGTCGGTGCTGCTGAAGCTGAGGGCCAGAAAATCGGTGACTGCCGCGCTGGCCCATCTGCTCGGCCCGCAGGGCTTCGAGGGCGAAATCCAGGGTCAGGGAGTTGCCGAAAGGCGTGCGAGCGGATGAGGTCGAGGTTGCGGGCCGGCGGCTGGGTTTTCTCGCCGGTAGCTTCCAGCGCCCCCTTCACGGCGGTGGGCAGTACGGCGCTTAGCGTGGGCAAATCGTGCGGGAATACGGGCCGGGTTTCGCCCCGGAAGGCCGCCTCCCAGGCCACGTCGTCGGGCGAGCTTTCGGTGTACTGGCCGATGGGCAGCAGCGTGTTCCAGGGTTGGTCGAGGTACTTGGCGGCCCGGTTTTCGGCGTTGAACTTGGCGACCCACTCGGGCAGCTGCTTCAGGTAGAAGGTGCTGCTGATGAAGGCGCCGTTGGTGCCGTCGTACCAGTAGGCGGCGTTGGCGGCGTGGCCGGCCGGCAGAATCGAGCCCCGGTCCTTGATGCAGACGCCCATCACCTTGCTTTCAAAATTAGAGGCCAGCCGCAGCTCATCGGTGATGGTGGTGGCCAGCATATGGTCGGGCGACTGTTGGCCGGCCTCCAGCGAGCCGCCCACCGGCTGCACGGTCTTGTCTTCGGTGACGTAGGTGCCCTGGCCGGTTTCGCGCACCAGCCAGTTGTTGCCCACAATGCCGTGGCCCGAGGGCGTGGTGCCGGTATAAATGCTGGCGTGGCCCGGCCCGGTGTAGGTGGGCACGTAGTTGTAGTGGGCGTTTTCGTAGCTGAACCCTTCGCCCAGCAGCCGCCGGAAGCCGCCGCTGCCGTACTTGTTCCAGTAGCGGTAGAGGTAATCGTAGCGCATCTGGTCCACCACGATGCCCACGACCAGCTTGGGGCGCTCCAGCATGCCAGTAGCGGATGATTTCTTCTTCTGGGCGAAGGCGGGCAGGGTCAGGGTGGCGGCCAGCAGCAGGCTCAGGCTTTTTTTCAACACAGGCAGGAAGTTGGGAAGCAGCACCACGGCCGCCTCGGAGTTCAGCGGGCAAAGATAACCCCCACCGCCGGGACTTGCGTAGGGAGGAGCACCTACGTTGTCGACCTCCGCGGGCGCCTCACCCCCCCGGCCCCCTCTCCGAAAAAGGAGAGGGGGTGCGTTGAATGACTTCCATCATCACCATTCGAACGAATGGTCGCGGCTCCCCCTCTCCTTTCCGGAGAGGGGGCCGGGGGGTGAGGCGCATGCGGAGGGCGACTAACCCAGCTTGCACGTCCTCCCCAAACTCATGACCCAAACCGAAACCACTCCCTACGCTCTCATCTTCGATATGGATGGCGTCATCATCGACAACACCGCTGCCCAGGCCCGGGCGTTTCAGCTGCTGTTCCGCGACCTGGGCCTGACCACCAACGCCCGTCGGTTACTGCGCCGGCTCAATGGCATGCCCGCCGGCGAAATCCTCAAAAACGTGTTCACCAACCCGGTGCCCAAAAAGCAGTTGGAGGAGTACGCTGCCCAGCGCGAGCTGCTGTACCGGGTGCTCTACTGGAACAAGCGCCGGGAGCTGCCCGGCCTGCGCGGATTTCTGCAGGCTGCCCGCGCCGCCGGTTTCAAAATAGCTTTGGGTACTGGCTCCGGCGACGATACGATCAGCTACATTCTCGACCACCTCGACCTGCGCCGCTACTTCGATGTGGTAGTGGGCAAGGACGACGTGACCAAGGGCAAGCCCCACGCCGATACCTACACCACCACAGCCCGCCAACTCGGCATCGCGCCCGAACGGTGCCTAGTGTTCGAGGATGCGCTCCTGGGCGAGCAGGCGGCCTACCGGGCCGGCATGCGCTGCATTGGTGTCAGTACCACCCTCCAGGCCTCCGAGTTTCACGCGCCGCTCACCGTCATTCCCGACTTCACCCACCTCACGCCCCGGCGCGTGCTCGAGCTGCTGGCCCAGCACCCCGAGGCCCCGAAGCCCAGCAAGGAGCTGGCCAAGCGACAGTACATGCGGGGCTAACGAGTTACCGAAAGCAATGCCCGTTGAAATCCGGCAGTTGCCACCGGCCCACTTAATCCAGCACCAGGCGCAGGTACCGCTTATCAGTTCGCACCAGGTAGAGCCCCGAGGGCAGCCCGGCCCCCCGGACTTCCAGCTGCGCCGCGCCCGTCTGGTCGGCTACCACCGAAAATAGTGGTCGGCCCAGCACGTCGAATACCCAGACGGTGGCCCCGGCTGGCGCGCCTGTGAGCGTGGAAACGGCAGCCGTGGGGTTGGGCGTGAGCAGTAGTGGCCCGGCCGGAGCATCGGCGCGCAACACCATCACCACGGTCGAATAAATGGCGGTGCCGTCGAGGGCTACCTGCCGCAGCCGGTAGTAGAGCGGGCCCGTACCGGGCGGCAGGTCGGTATCCCGCAGTTCGTAGTTACGCTCCGTAGCGCTGTTGCCGGCTGCGGCCACTTTGCCTATGACCCCAAACGCCAAGTTGTCGGTGCTGCGCTCTACCTCGAAGTGGCTGCTGTTCACTTCCGCCGTCGTCGTCCAGGTCAGCTTCACCACCGCAATGTTTTCGGCGACTCCCCGGAAGCTGAGCAACTGCACCGGCAGCGGCACGAGGTAGTCGCTCGCGTAAGCAAACTGCTGCACGGTTCCACTGGCCCCGCGGGTAGCGCCGTTGGGCGGAAAGCGGTTTACGAAGGGGTCGGTGCTGGTGATGCCGTTGGCCCCGCCGGCCACGCTCAGGCTGCCGGGCGCACCACTCGTATACCCAATGAAGCCGCCCCCACCCCCGCCTCCCGGGCCTTCGGTTTCGTTGGGGCTGGCGGCGTAGCGCGCCTGGTTGCCGCCGGTGCCACCAGCAGCCGCCAGCACTAAGCCTGAGAGTTCCTTCTGCGCATTAATCACGATGCTGCCGCCGCCGCCGCCGCCGCTGGCCGCGTCGCTTACCGTATTATTAATGTGGCCCGACGAGGCCCCGGCCGCCCCGTTGGCCAGCAGGCTGCCGCCGCCACTAACGGTACCGGTAGCGGCCAGGTAAATAAGGCCGCCGCCCGGGCCGCCGTCGCCCGAATTTAGGTTGTTGGCGTCGCCGGCCCCGCCGCCGCCGCCCAGAAAGAGCCGCCGCTGGCTGCGGCTACTGCCCGCCCCGGCGTTGAGCCCCCGCCCTCCGCGGCCACCCACATTGCTGCGGTTGTTGCCCGCCTGCTGGCCAAAGGGTAACAAGGGCCCGTTCCAGATGGGCGTGTTGGGCCCCAGAAGCAATGGGTTCTGGTTGGCACCCGAATAGGAGTAGCCCCCGCGGCCCCCCCCTTCGCTGCTGGTAGTAGCGAAACCGGCACCTTCCAGTTTCCAGGCTGCGTCGTAGGCATTACCGGGGCCGCGGTCGGGGTTGCCCAGACCGGTGTAGGCGGCCGGATTGGCGCTGGCGTTCGAGCCGCCGCCGCCGCCGGCGTTGTGCGAGTTGCCGCCGCCGCCGCCGTTGGCCGGCGCGCCGCGGCCGTAGCGGCCGGCGGTGTAGTCGGCCTGGTAGCCCGCAATGCCCTCCCCCTTCTCGCCCCCGTTGGCCGGATTGGGTGAGCGCCAAAGCGTTACCAGCACAGGTTCCGGGGTCGATTGATTGTCGCCGATGACGGAGCCCCCCCGGAATCCCTGGCCGCTCACGTCGATTTTTGCGCCGGCCGCTACCACCATGTTGCCCGTTACGTTCAGGGCCACCACGCCCCCGGTCGTACCGTTCCAGGGCGCCGCCACAATCGAGCCCGGCGCCTCAATGGTCAGGCCATTATATGCCGGCATACGCACTGCCTGCGCCTTGCCGGCCACGGTATAGGTATTGGTAAGGGGGCTGTTCAGCGTCAGAATGTACGGATTCTGGCCGTTGCCACCGCTGCGGCTCATGATGGTCCGCACTTCGTACAGGCCAGCGCTATTCGCGTTGGTAACACTACCGTAGTTTTCTCCTTCGTTTTGATTGATGGCGGCCCCCTGCATCTGCACCAGCAGAATGGTGCTGCCTACTATAAAGTCTGCACCTGTACCTACCGGCAGGCTGATGGTCGTGGCGCCGGTGGCTGCGTTGGCGGCCAGAGCGCTGTAGCTATTCACCACCGAGTTAGCCGTATTGATAACAGTCTGGGCCCGGACTTTCGGAGCAGCCACCCATAAGGCCGCCGCCAACATTACGATAGTAGCCCGCATCGGGCGACGACGACAAGAGGAAGTAAGGCTTAAAATCATCGTCAAGGAAGTTAAATAATGTAATTGGCTGATCTTCATAATCTCCACTATTCCATCCGACCGCGTCAACTATGCTAAAGGTATGATTATAACATGATATTATCTAATAAATTATTTTATTAATCTTATTACAAGATCCTACTCCAAACACCCACAACAACTATTATATATTCTATATATCATATTCTGACTTACTAACCTTGATTCGATGGCTACTCCTGGCCGGCCGGACTTAATGTTGATATTCTGCTCAACCTATACAGCGAATCAACGTCGGCACCCAGCGTCGACCGCCTTTTTATACTATCACCGGCTCGATTAAGGACCAGCAGTTTGGGTGAGTCGATTCCTATGCCTTCCATTGGGGCATAGGCCGAAGCACTCAGCGTGCCCAGAGCGGCTAAAGCGGAAGCAACTAATAATAATGCCCAAGTACCAGTTCGTGCTTCTCTTCAGGTTCCATCGGCCTGCAAGCGCAGCGGAGGCCTGCTCTCTACGCTGCTACTAGAGGCATAATATCCTACGCCCTTCAACATTCTCAAGCCGACGCAGCTTCCCGCATTCAGGGATAGAAAACTATTAGTCAAGCAGCAGGTATAGGCAACAATATACCTTCCTGGCTAACGCAAAAAGGGCCCGATACCTAAGTACCGGACCCTTCCATTTGTCAGCACCCAAGTAGGGGGCTGGTGACTTCTGGTGGCTTATTCTATCACCAGGCGCGTTACCCGGACCCCGGCGCGAACAACATACACACCGGCCGGCTGCTCCTGAATCAGGCGCAGCACAGCCGCGCCCGAGGCATCGGCCTGACCGATGAATACCAGCTGGCCCACGGCCGTGTATACCTGCACCAGCTGCCCGGCTTCGGCCCCCGTCAGGCGTACCAGCACACCAGCGGCGGCCGGGTTAGGCTGCACCCGCAGCACTGGCTCACCAGCCGCTGGCAGGCGCACGACCTGCACGCCCGAGAGCGTGGCCGTGCCGTCCTGGTCGAGCTGCCGCAGGCGGTAGTAAAGCAGCAAGGCGCCGGCCGGCAGCTGCCCGTCGAGCAGCGCGTAGTTGTGCGCACTGTTGCTGTTGCCCGCAGCGGCCAGCTGGCCGATGGCCGTAAACTGCTGCCCGTTCAGGCTGCGCTCTACCACGAAGCTGGCGCTGTTGGTTTCCGTGGCCGTCGTCCAGCGCAGCTGCACCGCGGCCGCGCTCAACGCTTCGGCCCCGAAGGACACCAGCGTGACCGGCAGTGGCGCGGCGTCGTTGCCCAGCGTCCAGACCGAGAAGCCGGTGATGCCGGTTTTGGTGACCTGGTTGCTGCCTTTGGTGATGGGGCTCTGCTTGACCCAGGGACCCGACGTCCCCGTCTCCGACTTGAACAAAGCCAGGTTGGCCGTCGGGATGCCGTTGAGCTCGTGGTCGAAGTAAGAGAAGTTCATCGTCACGTCCAAGCCCGTGTTGGTGGCCGGCACGATGTCGAAGTAGCGCTGAATGCTGCTGCTGCCGGCTCGCCCGCTCAGGGCCGTGCCCGTGGTGCGTGATACGAGCGTGGCACCAGGCGCGGTGGAGCCGGCGGCCGGTGTCAGCGTCAGGCCCAGGCCGGCAAAGGACTGAGCCGTACCGGGCGACAGGGTGCGGTTCACCACAACCTTGCCCGTCACGTAGCTGGCCGCGCTCTCACTGATGATGGCCGAGCCGCCTAGGTTCACCTGGTAGGCGCCGGTCGTCGTGAGCGTGCCGCTGGTCAGCGTCAGGGCCGAGTTGATGGTCAGGTTCTGGGCCAACTGCACCGTGCCGGTGGGCTTGTTGATTACTATCGTGGTGAAGCCACCGCTGTTGCTTAGCGTCTGGGTGGCGGCGCTGCCCACAAAGGACACGGTTCCGCCGAGCGTAGCCGTGCCGTTATTGGCAAAGTCACCGTTCACCTGCAACGTAGCACCGGAGCTCACGCTCAGGCTGCCGCCGGCGTTAATAGTCACGTCCTTGGCTGCCAGCGTACTAGAGGCCAGGGTGGGGTACAACGCCTGACCGGCCGGAATCACCACGTTGGTAGCTGCATCGGGCACCTTGCCGAAGCTCCAGTTGGCGCAGGCCAGCCCATCGGTGCTGGCGGCGCCGGTCCAGGTGGTGGTGGCCGTGGCGGGCACGCTCACCGTTACCGTAGCCTGGGCCGTGCTGGTGTTGCCGCTCGCGTCGCGTCACGGTCAGCGTTACAGGGTTGGCACCTACGTTAGCACACGTGAAGCTGCTAGGCGATACACTAACCGTCAGGTTGGCCGTAGGCGTACAGTTGTCGGTGGCAGTACCCCGATACACCTGCGCGGCGGTTATGGTCGCGTTGCCCGCGGCATCCAGCGTCACTGTGGCATCCTTCGTAGCCCCCGTTTCGTCATTGACCAGAATGTACAGGCGTCGAACGGTGTAGGTATTGACGTTATGCGCAAAGGTCCAGTCGGGGTGGCCGGAACCACCCACCTGATTACCGATACCCATTTCATCGACGTCACCTTTATTCCAGGCGTTATAGGCCAGCACGGTCTGCGTATTGGTCAGGTTGTGGACCTGGAACGAGCCGTAGCCGTTGCCCGTGCTCTGCCCACCGTCACCGAAGTCGTAGGTAGTAGCGCTGGCCCCGGGCACGTTATCACTGTTGGTGGTACCGTAGTCGCTGGGCCACATCTCCACGCGGCCCGTGCCCAGGCTGGCGCCCGTCACCAGGCTGCCGCCATTGTTGCTGTACACATTCAGGTTGCTAACGCTCTGGTGCCAGTTTACCGGGTTGCTCGGTGCGTGGGGCAGGCCCAACTGCGTAAGCGTGGTGGCAAAGTTGTCCATGGATGCCCACACCCACTTCGTGCCGCTCGCGTTGCCCAGCTCCATGAAGTACGCCACCCGGGTCGGGTTGGCTGGCAGCGTAGCGCTGGCGTTGTTAACGGTATAAGGCACGGCGGGAAGCGTTCCAAAATTACCAGCTGCCGGCATGTCGAGCTGGTAGAGTACGCCATAGCCGGCCGCTTCCGGCACGTTGCTCAGCGCCAGCGCAGGGGCAGTTGGCAGCACCCGCGTGTTCAACACCGGCGGGGTAGTATCGACTATCGTAACCGTGGCCTGGGCCGTGCTGGTGTTGCCGCCCGCATCCGTCACCGTCAGCGTGACGGTCCGGGCGCCCATATCGGCCGAGTACACGATACCCGACGTCGTCCAGGTCGGGCTGTTGTAGAGCGTGCCGGCCGGGCTGTTGCCTGTCACATCACTCAGGCTCGTGCCACTGCCCTCGTTCATCGTCCAGCGGGCCAGCAGGCCCGTCAGCGAAGCCGGGTTGTTGCGCTGGGCACTGGCGGCGACATCCGTCGCGCTCAGCGCCCGGTTCCACACCCGCACTTCGTCGACCGTGCCGCGCAGAAACTCGCTGTTGAGCGGGGCCACCCGCTGGCCGATGCGCCAGGTTGTGCCCGAGGTGTTGAAGCTCTTGGTCTGCGCCGCTTCCTGCACTCCGTCCACATACATGCGCAGCGTGCTGCCGTCGAAGGTCGCCGCCACGTGGTGCCAGGTGTTCAGGCTCAGCACAGATGTGCCTGGCATATCGTTGCCTTCGCCCACGTAGTAGGCCTTGCCCCCGATCAGGATAATGCCCGACCGCTGGTTGGCGGAGCTGGTTCCGTAGTTGAGAATAGCCCCACTCTGGTTAGCGGCCGTCGGGTACACCCACGCCTCCAGCGTACGCACCGCATTGCCCTGCGGCAGCTGCGCGTGCGTGCCTTCGCCGTACTGAGTTCCGTTGAAAGAGAGGGCGTTGGTGTTGCCGGCGACATCGGTGCAGCTGAAGCTGCTCGGCGACACGCTCAGCGCCGCGGCCGGAGCCGGGCCACAGTTGGCGGTGCTGCCGTTGTTAACCTGGGCAGCCGTGAGGGTGGCGTTGCCACTGGCATCCAGCGTCAGCGTGACGTTTTGCGCCACAGCCACCGGCAGGGCGCAGGTAGCCGTTGTGATGGTGTTGGAGGCAGCCCCCTGTCCCGTCACCGACGTCTTGTCGGCCCGCACCCGGTAGTAGTAGGTGGTGGCGGCCGTCAGGCCCGGTAAGGGCCCGGCTCAGCGTGCCGCCCGCCACCGTGAAGGGCGAGCCGCTGATAACCGAAGCAAACGTGGCCGAGGTCGACACGTCGAGCAGGTAGCTGGTGACGGTACCCAGGGCCGGGGCCGTCCAGGTGGCCGTGAAGCCGGTAGCCGCCGCGTTGGTAGCCGCCGTGGCCGTGGGCACTACCATTGCGTAGCTCTCCACGTAGTTGCTGGTGGTGTTGCCGCTGCTCAGGGCAAAGTTATTGAGCGTGGCCGGGGCGCCGTTCACTACATCGTAGAGCGTGGTCAGGCCGGTGTTGTTGCCGGTGCTGGCCGTGGCGGGCGTGCCCTGGTCGGTGTTCAGGTAAAACTGCAGGCCGGCCGGGTAGGGCGCGGTGGCAGGGGCCAGCATGTCGGCTTGCACCTGGGCCTGGGTGCGGGCCGTGTTCCAGACGCGCACCTCGTCGAGCGAGGCCTTCAGCAAAGGGTCGGGGTACTGGGCTTTGCCCAGCCAGTTCTGGGTCAGCGTGCCCAGCGCAGCCGGACTAACGCCCAGGTTGGGGTTGGTGCCGATAACCTGGCCGTTGAGGTAGAGCGTACCTGCCGTGACGCTGCCGGTGGTGGCCAGCGTTACGGCCACGTGCTGCCACGTGCCCACGGGCAGCGGCGTCGTGCTCAGAATGTTGACCTCGGCACCCGCCGCCCGGTTGGCCACGATGCCAAAGCCAAGGTAGCCCGAATTGAACCCGTAGTTGGTCTTGGCCGTGAGTATCATCCACGTATTGGTGCCGGTGCCGAAGTCGAAGATGCGGGTCCAGAAGCCGTTGTCCTGGTACTTTATCCAGGCTTCGAAGGTGAAGTTGGCCGTGTTCAGCCCCGCAGGCACGCTCACGTAGTCGTCGGTGCCGTCGAAGGCCAGGGCGTTGCCCGGCGCGGGCATCACCGTGAAGGGCGCGGTAGCCGTGCCGCTGGCCGTGGTCAGGCTTACGTTGCCGGTGGCCGCGGCCGTAGCGGGCACGCGCACCGTCAGGCTGGTGCCGGTGTTCGAGAGAATGCCGGCCAGGGCGTCGGCCCCGTTGATGGTCAGGGCCGTGGGCGAGTCCAGGTTGGTGCCCGTGAGCGTAATGCGCTGCCCCAGTCCGCCGGGGTTGGGGGCCACCGCCGTCAGGGTGGGCGGCGGAATGACGGTAAACGGCTGGCTGCTGGTGGCCGTGCCGCCGGGCGTGGTTACGCTGATGGTGCCCGTGCTGCTGCCCGGGGCCACAGTGGCCGTAATCTGGGTGGCCGAGTTCACCACGAAGCCGGAGGCTGCCGTGCCATTGAAGGCCACGGCCGTGGCCCCGGTGAAGTTGGTGCCCGTGATAACGACCGAAGTGCCGGCCACGCCGCTGGTGGGGGTAAACGAGGTGATGGCGGGAGCCGGGGCCTGATTCAGGCGCACCGATGACGTGCCGGACAGGTTAGCAGTCAGTAGGTCCAGGTCGCCGTCGCCATCCACGTCGCCGAAGGCCACGCTGTAGGCGCCAGAGTCGATGGGTACTGCGGGAGCACTGGTGTAGGTGCCCGTGCCGTTGTTGAGAAACATCGTCAGGCTGCTGGTGATGCGGCTGGCCACGGCCAGGTCCAGGTCGCCGTCGCCATCCAAGTCGCCCAGGGCCACGCCGTAAGCCTGATTGCCGGCATCCAGGCTTTGCCCGGCGGTAAAGGTAGCGCTGCCGTTATTCAGCCATACCGCAACCAGGCCAGGATTATTACCTGATACGGCAACCAGGTCCAGGTCGCCGTCGGCGTCCATATCACCTAGCGCCACGTTCCGCGCATTGCTGAATGCCAGGTTGGTGCTGCCACTGAACACGCCCGCGCCGTTGTTGAGGCGGATAAACACCGCCCCCGCCAAGTAGGACGCGCCCACCAGGTCGAGGTCACCGTCGCCGTCGAGGTCGCCCAGCGTCAGGCCGCTCAGCCGGTAGCCACCGGTAGCCAGGTCGGTGCCACCCGAGAAATTGCCCGCCCCGTCGTTGAAGCGGATACTGATGTTGCCACCCCCGGGGTTGCCGGTGAGCAGGTCGAGGTCGCCGTCGCCGTCGATGTCGCCCAAGGTTACGCAGTAGGGGTTGGCGCCCACGCTTACCTCCTGGTTGCCGCTGAAGTTGCCCAGGCCGTCGTTGAAGCGTACGCTGGCCGTACCGGCCGCATCATTCGCCGTCACAAAGTCGAGGTCGCCGTCGCCGTCAATGTCGCCCAACACCACTCCCTTGGCGGGGCTGCCCACCGGGAAGTCGCTCCCCCCGAATAGGTACCGGTGCCATCGTTGAAACGTACGGTCACCAGGGCGGTTCCGGTGTTGGCGGTCAGCAGGTCGAGGTCGCCGTCGCCATCCAGGTCGCCCACAGTCACAAATTGGATACTATTGCTTATGGAGGCGTTGTGCGTTCCGGTGAAGTTGCCCCGGCCCGGGCCGCCCACGGCGGTCGTGAACTGGTACACGCGCTTGCTCACAGCCAGGCCGCCCGCGTTCTGCACACTGGCCGGCACGGTCACGGTGACGGTTTCGCCGGGTTTGAAGCTGGTGCGCAGCGTGCTGGCCGTAGCCGCGAAGCTAGCCGTGCTGCCGGCTACCGTCACGGTGCCGGCTTTGCGGCCGCCGAGCTGGCTGGAGAATACTTTCAGGCTGGCCGCCGAAGCGGCCGTTACGGGTTCCGTGAACGTTACAGCCGTTGCCGAGCTGGCGGTGGGCGCAGTGCGGGCATTGGCCGCCGGGCTGGTGCCTGCCACGTTCAGCAGTACCGTAAAGGCGGTGCTGGCCGCGCTGGTGCCGCCGGGCGTGGTTACGGTGATGCTTGGGGTGGCGCTGGCTCCGGCCGGCACCACAAAGCTGAGGCTGGTACTGGTCACGCTGGTAGGCGTCACGGCCACGCCGTTCACCCGCACCGAGGTAGCACCCGTCAGGTCAGTGCCCGTAAGGGTCACGCTCGTGCCTGCCGGCGCGCTGGTGGGCGAGAGGCTGGTAATAGCTGGTGGCGGTGGCGTCAGGGTATACGTAAGCGCCCCCAGGCACACGTTCTGTTGGGCCACAGCACCGCCGCAGGCCCCCGTGAAGCCGAAGCGCACATTCGGGTTGTTGGCGAAGGTGGTGGCAACCAGGTTTTCGGTCAGGCTCATCCGCTGCACTCCGTCCAGGAACACCACCAACGTGGTGGTGCTGGCCGTCCAGACCAGGCGCAGCGTGCGCGTGCCCGTTACGGGAATGTTTACCGGCGGTACAATAGGCAACGAGCTGCCGTTTTTAACCAATGCCAGGTGGCTGTCACTCGGGTCGTTGTACGTTCCGCCAGACCCACTGTTGTAGGTATCCAACTCCAGGCCCAGCGACTTGTCTAGTACGCTGTTGCCACTACCGTAATAGTTCAGGCCGGAACCCACTGAGTTCGGGTTGGCGTTGGCCGCGCCGCTGTGCAGCACGAACATGATACCGTCGGCGCCTCCAATGGAAGTACTGAAGCTCAGGTCGAAATTGCTGGCCAGCGTGATGGTGGAGTTGCTCCAGAAGGCGCCTACAGCCGAATTAACCGGCGGCGTTATCTGGTAGCAGTTACCCCCCTGGCTGACCGCTTGGCCTACTGTCGTGTAGGTCATCTGCGCCGTGGCGGCGGTGGCCAGGCCCAGCAGCAACAGCAGCAAGCCTGCCACATGGCGGAAGATGCCGGCCCCACCTTGAGGCCAGCGTAAAGCGTACAAGTGCTTCATAGAAAGAAGTGAGATGCGGCGGGCCCGGTCCGCAGGTAAAGGCCCCAATTACGACCAACATAGTCGCGTGTCCTGGCAGGCGGTTTCCTGCAAGGCCGACAAAAGTAGAATAGTTGCTTCCCTATATAAGATCTCCGATACAAACTTTCTTTCCAAAGTGCCTCATAAAGCATCAAAGGCACAAAACCAGTCGTTCTTTTTTTTCGTACGCGCGGCGGCCGATACGCCGGGGGCAGCCGCCGCGGCGTTTGCTGCCTGCCCCGCCCGGAATGGGCAGCTGTTTGCGGCAGGCCCTGCCCCCGCTCCTATCGAACGCAAAAAGCCCCGCCCAGAAAAGGGCGGGGCCGATACAGCCAGCGGCGCAGGCGTTTACTGCACAATCCGGCTCAGCACGTCGGAGTAGGGCTGCTGGTCGGTGTCGCCGCCCACGGCGGCTACTTTGCAGTACACGCGGTCGGCCGTTTTGCAGGCCGTGAGCAGGGCGTCGCCGTCGCGCACCACCACCGTTAGCCACTGGTTGTCGGGCTTGGTGGCGTCGAGGGTGTAGAGATACTTGAGGGCTACGGCGTGGGGCGGGCGCTTGGCCTTGGCGCAGAGCGTGCCGGGCTGGGGGCCATCTACGAGCTGGAATTTGCCCGGCGCTTCCAGCGTGGTGTGCCGCTCGCGCTCCTTGCTCAGGGTAAGGCCGGTGCTGAGCAGGGCCGCCTCGTCCCTCGTCGGTGAGGGGCAGGACGTTGGCCATCTGGGCCACCGCCTGTAAGGGCCTGGTTGAGGGCCTGGTTGAGGGCCTGGCGGTGCTGGGTCAGCTCGGCAGTTTGGGTGAGCGTGGGGTGGGTAATGCTTGCTCCGGCCTGACAGGGCGCCAAGGCCGCCAACTTCATTTGAGCTAAAAAGCTGGCGCTTTGGCGCCTAGCCTCCGGCCGCTACCCGAGATGCGAAACTACAAAGGCGTGGGCCTCGGCTTCGTCGGCGAAATGGTAGTAGCGGGTATGGCCCTGGGCCTGAGCCTGCATCTCGAAGGTCGAAAGCCGGGCCAGCACGGCGGTGGGCTGGACTACAGCTACGTGGACTAATTCAGGACGTTCGATGCGGCCCCCGATCCAGTCGGTTACCATCCAGTCTTTGCAGGCGGGTGGCAGAGTTGGCAACTCGCGGGCGTCGCTGAGCAGGTGGGCCCAGCCGCGGCGTACCAGCAGCCGCCCCATCTGAATGAGCAGTTCCGAGAGAAATGCGAGTTCGGCCGCACCAGCCCGGTAGCGCAACATGGCGTAGCCGGCAGGATGAGCCAGCAACTCGCCGGCCGCGTTGGCAAAGATGGGGGTTGGGTTAGAAGCGTTCATAATGCAAGACTTCCGGGTAAGCAAAGATAACACAGCCGTACTTGTTCTGTAGCCGGCTAAAGGCTCTTTTAACGGTTATGCCCCAACGTCTTACTATTTATTATTGGTTATCAACTCGCCCCGAGCAATAGCTTCAACAACGAAACCGGTTTTAGGATATATGAAAACTGCCGACACGTTGTGTCGCCCGTATGCTCGCCCACTAGTGTCTGGAGAGCGAAAATTGGACATAGTGGCGTTAGAGGAAAGCGTCGTGAATCGTTAAGTCAAGCACCTACCAAGAACTATGATTCCGCCCAAGCCGGTGCTTAAAAAGCCACCCGTACGGTACTTGCATCAATACAAAAGGCCCGCCTCCTTGCGGAAGCGGGCCTTTGCACGTAGGCTATTAGCTGGCAGCTAATAGTTCAGCATTTACTTGCTCGCGGCCAAAGCCTCGGCCCCACCCACGATTTCGAGAATCTCGGTGGTAATGGCCGCCTGCCGGGTGCGGTTGTAAGTCAGCTTGAGCTCCTTGAGCAGCTCGCCGGCATTTTCGGTGGCCTTGTCCATGGCCGTCATGCGGGCGCCGTGTTCCGAGGCATTGCTTTCCAAAACAGCCTTGTAGAGCTGAATCTTGAGCGACTGTGGAATCAGGGTCTGCATAATCTCGTCCTGGGAGGGCGCGAAGATGTAGTCGACGTTGCTGGTAGGAGCGTTTTCGGGCAGCGCGGCGGGTACCAGCGGCAACAGCTGCTCCACCCGGATCACCTGCGTGGCCACGTTGCGGAACTCGTTGAAAACCATCGTTACCTCGTCGTAGTCGCCGGCCCGGAAGCCATCCATGGCCTGCTCGGCGGCCTCACGAACGGTATCGAACGAGAGTTTGCCGAACACGTGCTGGTAGTTGCCCAGCAGCGGGGCGCGCTTGCCGAAATAGTCATGGGCTTTCTTGCCAATAGCCATTACGGTCAGGTTGCCGGTTGCTGCCTGCTCGGCATAACGGCTCTGCACCAGGGCATTGGTCGCCTTGAACACGTTACTGTTGAACGCGCCCGCCAGGCCCCGGTCCGAGGTGATGGCGATAACCAGTACCCGGCGGACCTCACGCACCACGCCATACTCGCTTTCCACGTCGTCGCCGGCGAGGGCCGTGAGGTTGCCCAGAATGCTGTTGAGCCGCTGGGCGTACGGGCGCATGCGCAGGATGTTGTCCTGGGCGCGCCGCAGCTTGGCCGCCGCCACCATTTTCATGGCTTTGGTGATCTGCTGCGTGCTCTGCACCGATACAATGCGGTTACGGACTTCTTTTAAGCTAGCCATTCTTGTGAAAATGAGTTGTCAGTTGCTAGTTGTCGGTTGTCAGTTTGCGAGAAGCAGCCTGCTGGCCCCCTCTCCCTGACAACTGACAACCAACAACTGACAACCAATTAATTACTTAGTAGCGTACTGGGCCGACAGGTCCTTAGCTACCTGACGGATGGCCCCGGTGATGGTATCATCGAGCTTGCCGGCTTTAAGCGCCTTCAGCTCCTCCGGATGGCGGGTCTGCATGGTCTGGGTGAACTCCTTCTCGAACTGGCGCACCTTCTCTACCGGCACCTGGTCGAGCAGACCGTTGGTAGCGACGTAGATGATGGCGACCTGGTCCTCCACGCGCTGGGGCGAGAACTGGGGCTGCTTCAGAATTTCGAGGTTGCGACGGCCGCGCTCAATGGTGAGGCGGGTCGAGGCATCGAGGTCGGAGCCGAACTTGGCAAAGGCCTCCAGCTCGCGGAACTGGGCCTGGTCGAGCTTCAGCGTACCAGCCACTTTCTTCATCGACTTGATCTGGGCGTTACCACCTACGCGGCTCACCGAGATACCCACGTTGATAGCAGGACGCACACCGGAGTTGAATAGGTTGGTTTCGAGGAAGATCTGGCCGTCGGTAATCGAAATTACGTTGGTCGGGATGTACGCCGAAACGTCGCCGGCCTGGGTTTCGATGATGGGCAGGGCCGTCAGCGAACCGCCACCTTTCACCAAGTGCTTGATGCTGGCGGGCAAGTCGTTCATATCCTGGGCAATCGAGTCCGAGGAGTTGATTTTAGCGGCACGCTCCAACAGGCGGCTGTGCAGGTAGAATACGTCGCCGGGGTATGCCTCGCGGCCCGGAGGACGACGCAGCAGCAGCGACACCTCGCGGTAAGCTACGGCCTGCTTCGACAAGTCGTCGTACACCACCAGGGCCGGACGGCCCGTGTCGCGGAAGAACTCGCCGATGGCGGCTCCGGTGAAGGGCGCGTAGAACTGCAGTGCAGCCGGATCGGAAGCCGAAGCCGATACCACAACCGTGTAGTCCATGGCCCCACCCTTGGTGAGGGCCTGCACTACCTGCGCTACCGTAGAGGCCTTCTGGCCCACAGCTACGTAGATGCAGTAAACCGGCTCGCCCCGATCGAAGAACTCGCGCTGGTTGAGGATGGTATCGATGGCTACCGCCGACTTACCGGTCTGACGGTCACCGATGATGAGCTCACGCTGGCCGCGACCAATCGGAATCATGGCGTCGATAGCCTTGATACCGGTCTGCATCGGCTCGGTTACCGGCTGACGGTAAATTACGCCAGGGGCTTTCCGCTCCAGGGGCATATCGAAGGTCTCGCCCTGGATGGGGCCACGGCCGTCGATGGGCTGGCCCAGCGTGTTGACCACGCGGCCCACGATGCCCTCGCCCACCTGAATGGAGGCAATTTTATTCGTGCGGCGCACCGTGGCACCTTCCCGGATGTCGGAGTAGTCGCCGAGCATAACGGCACCGACGTTGTCCTCTTCCAGGTTCAGCACAAGGGCCTGCAGGCCGCTTTCAAATTCGAGCAATTCCCCCGACTGGGCATTGCCCAAGCCGTAGATGCGGGCTACACCGTCGCCAACCTGGAGTACCGTGCCCACCTCTTCGAGTTCGGCTTCGGTTTTGAAGTTGGAAAGCTGCTCCCGCAGAATGGCGGATACTTCATCCGGACGTACGTCTGCCATGGTGGGTTATAGTTGGGGTTGGTAGGGATTCTTCGAGAATTCGGTGCGCAGCTTGCGCAGCCGGTAGCTCACCGAGTCGTCGATGAGCCGGTCGCCAATACGGAGCACGAAGCCCCCAATCAGCGACGGGTCTACTTTTTCCTGGAGCGTGACTTCGGGCATGCCGGCCTGCTCGCGCACGAGCTGGCGGAGCTGCTCGCGCAAAGCGGGGTCGAGCACGGTGGCCGTCGTTACCTGGGCCACTTGCAGGCCCCGTTGCAGGTTGTACTGCTTCAGGAACTCGTCGCCAATGAATACGAGGGCCGTTTCGCGGTTGTGCTGGGTTACGAGGGTGAAGAATTTCTCCGTCATCTCCGTCACCTTGCCGCCAAAAATAGCCCGCAGGATAGCCAGCTTCTTGTCGTGCTTCACGATGGGATTACGCAACAGCAAGCGCAGGTCGCGGTTCTCGCTCAGCGTTTTGCTGAACAGGTCCATATCCTGCTTTACCTGCTCCAGCTCGCCCCGCTCCTTAGCCAAATCAATCAGTGACTTGGCGTAACGGGAAGCAACTCGTATTTCAGACATATTTTTTGTTTAGCTGCAAGCTATAAGCTGCAAGCTGCAAGTTTTCCGCTCTACTTCTACTCTATAAATAGAACAGAAGCTTGCAGCTTGCAGCTCACAACTTGCCGCTTAGTTAAGCTTTACTTCTTTCAGGTACGAGTCGACGAGTTGCTGCTGGGCGGGCTGATCGGTCAGCTCGCGGCGCAGAATACGCTCGGCAATATCGATGGAGAGCTGAGCAGCGGTGTTTTTTACCTCGGCCAGCGCAGCGTTTTTCTCGTTCTGGATGGCTTCGCGGGCTTGGGCCACCATGCGGTTGCCTTCTTCGGTAGCCTTCTCTTTGGCCTGCTCGATGAGCTGGGTGGAAACGGCGGTGGCTTCCTTCAGAATCCGGTCGCGCTCCATGCGGGCATCGGTCAGCAACTTTTCGTTGCCAGCCTTAAGCGCCTGCATTTCCAACTTGGCCTGGTCGGCCATACGCAGGGCACCTTCAATGGAGCTTTCACGCTCCTTGAGGGAGCTGAGAATGGGCTTCCAGGCAAACGAGCGCAGCAAGAACAGCACGATGAGGAAGATCACCACCTGCCAGAAAATCAGGCCGAGTTCGGGCGTTACAATATTCATGGGAAGTAATCAGTAAGGAGTACTTGAGATGCTGAATTCCGGTAGCGCCCCTGCGGGGCTCCGGAAAAGCCAAAACAGCCCGCTACGCTGTGCGCTAAAGCGCCCTAGCGCAGCGGGCTGCTCTGGTACTACCTTTATCCCTAGAGCTTGAAGGAAATCAGCAGGCAGACTACTACGGCGAACAGGGCCAGACCTTCAATCAGGGCAGCCACAATCAGCATAGCCGTCTGGATTTTGCCCGAAGCTTCCGGCTGACGGCCGATGGCCTCCATAGCCTGACCACCGATACGACCAATGCCCAGACCGGCACCCAGAGCAACCAGACCAGCACCAAGGGCGGCACCGAATACAGCCAGACCAGTAGAGTTAGCAATGGCCTGCAACAACAGAGAAAGAAGCATAAAAAAGAATTTGGGGAAGTGGAAAACGGAAAAAAATCAGGGGAGAAAACGAACTTAGTGGGCGGGCACGTGGGCCGGGTCGGCATCTTCGCCGCCACCCATCTGGTAGTCGGCATCGTGGTGCTCTTCAACGGCGCCGCCAATGTACATGGCCGTCAGCAGCGTAAAGATATAGGCCTGCAGAATGGCAACCAGCAGTTCGAGCAGATTGATGAACAGGCCGAAGGCCAGCGACACGGGCGCGATACCGATGTTGCGGAAAATGAAGATGAGCGAGATAAAGCTCAGCGTCACGATGTGACCGGCCGTGATGTTGGCAAACAGTCGCACCATCAGCGAGAAGGGCTTCACCACAATACCGATCAGTTCAACCGGAATCATGATGGGCAACAGGGCCTTCGGTACGCCGGGCGTAGCGAAAATGTGGTGCCAGTAGTTTTTGTTGGAGCTGAACAGGGTGATGAGCAGCGTCATCAGGGCCAGCGTCAGGGTCACGGCGATGTTGCCGGTGAGGTTGGCGCCACCGGGCATCAGGCCCATCAGGTTGTTGAACCAGATAAAGAAGAACACCGTGAGCAGGTAGGGCATGTACCGCTCGTACTTGGGGCCGATAGACTTCTTGGCCACTTCATCGCGGATGAAGACGATAACGGGCTCGAAGAACGACTGCACGCCCCGGGGCGAGCCGATGCCGCGCTTGCTGTAGCCGCGGGCTACCGCTGTGAACACTACCAGCAACAGCACCGCACTCAGCATGAGCGTGGCCACGTTCTTGGTAATGGAGAAGTCGTACACCTTGCTGCCGTCTTCCGACACCAGGTGCTCGTGCTCCAGCTTGAGACCCTCGTGCACTTCACCTTCGGCCAGGTGCTGCGACGAGAACACCGACAGACCATTGCCCGCCCGGTAGGCGATAATGGGCAGGTAAGTGGTGTAATGATTTTCGCCGATGGAGAACCAGTGCCACTCGTGCGAATCGCCGATGTGGTGCAGAATCATCTCGCCCGGGTTGAAGTTTTCGGACTCCGTTGCGTCGGCCGTGGTGGCTATCGGTTCGTTGGCACGGGCCGTCAGCGACAGGAGGCAGAGGAGGGCAAAAATTAAGCGCTTCATTCAGAGTGGCTTAGGGATTTACTCACAAAAACTTCATTTCGTGATTTCGCCCCGTTTTGAAAACGGGCGCAAGTTACTCAGAACGGCCCATACTTCAAACCCGGCGAAGAGAAAATAGAGCAGGAAGAAGCTTCCGAGGAAGGCCCAGCGGGCGTTGCCCTCGTGGCCGCCCCCCCGCAAAAGGTACACCAGCACCAGCGTGAGCGACAAAAGCAGCCGGGCAACCATGGCTCCGAAATAGGCCACGATAAAGTTGTCGGGGCTGGCCCGTAGCAACCGTTCCATCAGCCGGTAGAGCACCAGCGTGAGCACGAAGAAGAAGCCAAAGGTGTAGGGCGTGAACGGATGCACGAGCTGGCTTCCGAACTGGCTGTAAAACGCGTACAGCACAAAGCCGATGAGCAAGCTGAACAGCAGGTATTGCTTGAGGAAAGTGTTCATGAATGAGATACCGTGGGCTAGTAGCTGGCAACTGGTGGCCTTCTGTTACACTGTTTGATGGGGGAAGCTGCTGGCTAAGAGCTATCAGCTAATAGGGCTAAAGCCTACTCGCCCTTGCTCACGGCCCGGATAACATTGTATAGGGCCGCAAACAGGCCCAGCAGCATCAGGCCCAGCGTAAACCAGGGCGTTTTGCTCTGGAAACGCTGGTCGAGCCAGTAGCCGGCCCAGGTGCTGAGGCCGATGGTAGCCGCCATCTGCGCCCCGATGCCGGAGTAGCGAGCCACAGTACGCAGACGGTCGGAATCGGAATCGGGTTTGGGAGGACCGGCAGCGGGTGGCAAGCTAGACATGGCGGGCGGGGCGGTGGTGGGGAGGACAAAATTACGGCTTCGGGACTTAGCAACCGCCAGCGGCCTTAACCGGCCCGGCGGCGTCCGGGGAGAAACCTGTACTTTTACTCAGCTTGCGACGTTCCTGAAAAACCGGCCCCTGAACGATTCGGCGGACGGCGGGCGTTTTCTGTCCGGACCCTATTTTTCGCCCTGAGCTTTTCTGCTGCCTTGACGACGACCAACTCCCTGCTTTTACGCGCCCTCGCCGCGCCCGTAGCCGCCGCGCTGCTGGCCGCCGCTGTGGGCGGCTGCGCCTCGGAGCGCCGCTCGCTGGTGGGCCGCACCTACGACAATGTAGTGGCCCGCGACAACGCCTACTTTCTGGCGCGTGAGAAGATGAAAACAACCGAGTTGACGCTCAACAACGCGCGCGTCAACGACTACAACCGGGTGCTGCCCCTGTTTCCGGCCATTGATGAGGCCACTGCCACCCGCGTGGCGGCCGATATGGACGACATCGTGAAGAAGGCTTCGCTGCCGGTGCAGTACCGCCCCGGCTCCGACTGGACCGATGACAGCTACATTCTCATTGGCAAAGCCCGCTACTACAAGCGCGAATTTGAGGATGCAGCCAAGACGTTCAAGTACGTTAACAGCACCAGTAAAGACCCTAACGCCCGCCACGAGGCCCTGATCTGGCTTATGCGCACTTTCCTGGCCCTCGATGAGCTGGATAATGTGCTGGCCGTTTCGAACATCCTCGACAAGGAAGCCGGTACCGAGCGCAACGCCCGCGCCCTGTTCCTGACCCGGGCCGAGTACTACCAGCGCGTGGGCGAGCCCCGGTTGGCCATTGAGAATCTGGAGAAAGCCATCCCTTACATCGAGCCCAAGAACGAGCAGTCGCGCACGCGCTACATTCTGGCCCAGCTCTACCAGGCCCAGGGCGATGATAAAAAGGCATACGCCGAGCTGAATCAGATTCTGAAGAAGAACCCGCCCTACGAGCTGGATTTCTTTAGCAAGCTGATGCTCGGGCAGGTGTCAGACCTCAACCAGAACGACCGCGCCCGCCTCGATAAGTACTTCGCCAAGCTGCTCAAAGACCCGAACAATAAGGAGTACACCGACAAGATCTACTACGAGATGGGCCGGCTCGAATACCGGCAGCAGCACTACCCCGAGGCGCTGGCGCTGCTGGAAAAGTCGGTGCGGACGCCCAAGGCTACCAAGAATCAGCAGTCGTACGCCTACCTGCTTAAGGGCCGCATTTACTACGAGAACTTCCAGAAGTACCGCCTGGCCGCCGCTTATTACGACAGCACGGTGCAGACCATGTCGCGCACCGTGCCCCAATATGAGGCCGTGGCCGAGCGGGCCGGCATTCTCAAGGACTTCACCCAGCAGCTCCTCATTGTAGAAAACCAGGACAGCCTGCAGGCGTTGGCCCGCCTCGGGCCGGATGAGCTGACGGCCCGCCTAACGGGCTACGCCGAGGCCGAGCTAGCCGAACGCCAGCGCCAGGCCGAGCTGCTGGCCGCCCGCCAGGCCAAGGAGCAGGAACGCCAGCAACAACAGCTGCAAACCGCCGTGGGCCTGGCCCCGGGCCGCGACCTGCAACCCAACATCAGCTCCGACGATTTCCTCGACGGGAACACCGGGGCCAAGTGGTACTTCGACAACCCCACGGCCCTGAGCACGGCCCGCAACGACTTTATTCGCAAGTGGGGCGACCGGCCGCTTCAGGATAACTGGCGCACCGTGACGCAGGCCAGCAACTCGCCCGTGACGCCCCAGGGCGGCAACGTGCCGGTGAGCATCGCCGGCAACGGCAACACGGTGGTCAACGGCCTGGGGCAGGCTATTGTGCCCGCCGTCGATCCGGCAGCCGAGCGCCAGACCCTGGTAGAGCAATACCGCCTTAATATCCCCCTCACCCCGGCCCAACTCCAGGCTTCGGATGCCCAGACCCAGGAGGCACTCTATGCGCTGGGTGGCATCTATAACCAGCAGTTGCGCGAGCCTGAGCAGGCCATTGAAACCTACGAAACGCTGTTGCGCCGCTACCCCAAGGGAACCCACACGGCTGAAACGCTCTACATTCTGTACCTGATTGCCAAGGAGCGTGGCCAGCCCGGCCCAGCTGAGGAATATGCCAACCGGCTGCGCCAGACGTTCCCCAGCTCCTCGTACGCCCGCCTGGTGGCCGACCCGGAGTACCTGCGGCGCACCTCCATTGCCAACGCCAAGGTGGCTGTGTTAGTCGATACGGCTTTCGCGGCCTACAAACGCCAGGATTTCAAAAAGTCGGGGGCTACCCTCGATCAGGCCCGCCAGCAGTACCCCGAAAACGACCTCAACGACCAGGTAGCCTACCTGAGCACGTTACTCACCATCCGGACCCAGCCCCCGCTAACGGCCAAGGCTACGGTGGAGAAATTCTATAAGGATTACCCCGAAAGCCCGCTGGCCAGCAAGGCCGCCATCTTACTCGAAACCTATCAAAAATACGAACAGGGCCAGATTATGGGGGTGCTGGCCAGCACCGATAAGCCCGTGCTGTCGGTATTCCGGCCCGGCGAAGTCGACCCGCGCGCCAACCGCATGCAGTTCGGTGCTCAGCCCGCCGCCCGGCCGCTACCCGTAAGCCCGGCCAAAACGCCGGCTCCGGCCGCGGCCGTTCCGGCTACTCCGGCTGCTACCTCCCCGGCTCCAACGCCCACCCAGCCGGCCTTACCTGATAAGGTCATCCCGGCTTCGGCCGAGCCTGCGCCTGAGCCCGCACCAGTCGCACCGCCTACGCCCGAGGAAGAAGCCCTGGCGGCCCGGCGAGCTGCCGCCCAGGCCCGCGCCCGGGGCCAGAAAACGCCGGCCGCGCCCAAGAAGAAACCCGCTAAATCGGGGGCGGAACCCACCCCATCAACTGCACCCGATCCGGCTACGCCCGTGCCTACGCCAGCAACGCCCGCGCCGGTTCCGGCCACAAATACGCCTACCTCGCCAACTCCTGCGCCACCGATGCCGGCCGCGCCGGTGCCGGTACCTGCCGCGCCGGTTTCGCCGTACAAAGCCGACGTAGCCAGCAAGCACACCGTTATTATTGCCCTCACGCCCGACGCGGCCCTAACGCCCGATGACCTCGTGACTCAATTGGGAGCCTACAACGACCGGTTTTATAAATCGAGCCAGCTACTGGTGCGCCGGCAGGCGTTGCCCAACGGTGGAGGCGAACTGGTTATCGTGGAGGCGCTGGATAACGCCAAAATCGCGCAGAGTTACGCCCTGAAGCTGCGCAGCCCCCAGTCGCCGCTGAGCAAGCTACGCGGGGCGGGTTACCAAACCCTGATTGTAGGTATTGACAATGTACCAGTACTGGTGGAGCAAGGCAAGCTCGACGACTACCAGCGCTTCTACGATCAGAACTACCGTTGATCTTTAATTAGTAATTGATAATTGGCAATTAAGAATTAGCGACATACTTATGGATGGAACAGGGCTGTTATACCTGTCTGGCTAGTTCAATGGCCTAATCTGTAGATAAAGCTTAATTCCTGATTGGTGATTTTTGATTGCTAATTCTTAATTACTAATTAAAAACATGGCTTCTTCTGCCACCAAAAAGACGAATACAGGCCGCGGCAAAACCAACCGGCCCGGGCGCTATACCGGGTGGGCCCGCTCGTTGTGGGTGCTGTTCGCACTGGGTCTGGCCGGGGTAGTATTCTACGTGCTGGCCGTAAGTACGAACTTCCTGAACCTGTTCGGCCGCATGCCCAACCTGAAATCGTTGGAAAACCCGCGCAGCGAGCTGGCCTCCGAGATTTATTCGGCCGACAACGTGATGATGGGCAAATACTTCCGCGAGAACCGGACGCCCGCCGAATACGAGGACCTGCCCCAGCACCTCGTCGACGCCCTGATTGCCACCGAGGATGCCCGCTTCGAGGAGCATTCCGGCATCGACCCCAAGGCTACCGGCCGGGTGGCGGCGGGCCTGCTCAGCGGCGGCAGCGGTGGTGGCGGCTCCACCCTCACCCAGCAGCTGGCCAAGGTGCTTTTCCGCACCCGCGACGACCTGAACGACGGCATCCTCAACGACGTACCGGGTGTGCGGATGCTCGTCACCAAAACCAAGGAATGGATTCTGGCCATCCGGCTGGAGCGCAGCTATACCAAGCGCGAAATCCTGCGCATGTACCTGAACACCAACGACTACGGCTCCAATGCTTTTGGCATCAATACGGCGGCTAAAACCTTCTTTGGCAAGAAGCCGATGAAGCTGAGCCGCCCCGAGGCGGCCACGTTGGTTGGCGTACTCAACGCGCCTTCACGCTTCAGCCCCAAGTTCAATCCGGCCCGCTCCCGGGCCCGCCGCAACTGGGTGCTGCGCCAGATGAACAAATACGGCTACCTCGACGCCCAGCAGCTTCAGGCCGATACCATCCAGCCCATGAAGCTCGACTACCAGGTCGAGAACCAGAACGAGGGCATTGCGCCCTACTTCCGGGTGGAGGTGAGCAAGGAATTGCGCCAGTGGGCCAAGGAAACCGACCACGATCTGTACTCCGATGGCCTGAAAATATACACTACCATCGACTCGCGGATGCAGAAGTACGCCGAGTCGGCCGTGGCCGAGCATATGAAGCTGCAGCAGAAGTGGTTCGATGAGCAGTGGAAGGGCCAGCAGCCTTGGCGCGACGAGAGCGGGCGGGTGATTCCAGGCTTCCTGAACAGCTCGCTCAAGCGCACCGGCCGCTACCGTTCGCTCACGGGCCGCTTCCCCGACCAGCCCGATTCGGTGAAGTACTACCTCAACAAGAAGTACCCCATGAAGGTCTTCAGCTGGAATTCGCCCAACCACGAGAAGGAAGTCACGATGTCGCCGATGGACTCGCTGGCCTACTACAAGCGGCTGCTGCGGGCCGGTTTTCTGGCCATGAACCCGCTTAATGGCCGCGTGAAGGCCTGGGTGGGCGGCGTGGATTACCGCTACCTCAAGTACGACCACGTGAAGCAGGGCAAGCGCCAACCGGGCTCCACGTTTAAGCCCTTCGTGTACGTGGCCGCCATCGACCAGGGCTACTCGCCCTGCTACCAGCGCCCCGACGTGGCCACCACTTTTCCGGCCGAAGCCGGCCGCCCGGCCTATACGCCCCGAAACTTCGAGGGCACGTTCTCGGGCCGCAGCTTCACTATCCGGCAGGCTCTGGCCCGCTCCATGAACTCGATTACAGCCTGGCTGGTAAAGAAGCTCGGCCCCGAAACGGTGGTTAGTTACGCCAAGCGTATGGGCATCACTTCTCCCATCGAAGCGGTACCGGCCGTAGGCTTCGGCTCCTCCGACGTGAGCGTTTATGAGATGGTGGGCGCCTACGGCACGTTCGTCAACAAGGGCGTCTGGACTTCGCCGGTGATGGTGACGCGCATTGAGGACAAGAACGGCAACGTGCTACGCGAATTCGTGCCCCAGACCCGCGAGGCCCTGAGCGAAGAAACGGCCTACCTGATGACCTACATGCTGCGCGGGGCCACTGAGGAGCGCGGCGGCACCAGCATCATCCTGAAAGGCGGCTTCAAGTTTCCGTATGAGATGGGCGCCAAAACCGGCACCACCAACAACTACTCCGACGGCTGGTTCATGGGCCTCACGCCCGATCTGGTCTGCGGCATGTGGGTGGGCGGCGAAGACCGTAGCATCCACTTCCGCAACGGCTACTACGGACAAGGTTCGCGCATGGCCCTGCCCATCTACGGCCTGTTCATGAAGAAGGTATACGCCGATAAGAGCCTCGACATCAACACCGGCCCCTTCCCCAAGCCGGCCCAACTCACCATCGAAACCGACTGCTCGCGCTACTACGGCGGCATGGGCCAGCGCGACACCATCCCGAGCGACCAGAAGCTTCAGCAGATCAAGCTCGACGATCTGCGAGGCGAGGATATCTAGATCACAGATTTACGCTGATTTTTGCGCTGATTAAACTGATTTTTACCGAATGTGGCCGGGACATCCTGGCCACATTTTTTGTTGAATCGTTGATTCAAACCACCAAATTCAACTCTGCCTTTCTTCCCCTGTGTATCCTCCGATAAACTGTAGGCGTAGCGTATATTCTACTCCGCACCACTGAACGGAATCTGCGTAATCAGCTGAAAAATCAGCGAAAATCTGTGATTTAATCTGCGACCTTATGAGTGCCTCTCCCGAGCTGCAAGACCAAATCCGCCAGTTGCCCCACCGCCCGGGGGTGTACAAATACTTCGGCGACGACGACACGATTATTTACGTGGGTAAGGCCATTGATTTGCGCAAGCGGGTCAGCAGCTACTTCACCAAGCAGGACCACAACAAAAAAACCCAGCAGCTGGTCAGAAACATCCGGCGCATCGAGTTCACGATTGTGGATTCGGAGTCCGACGCGTTTCTGCTCGAAAACAACCTTATCAAGCAGCACCAGCCCAAGTACAACATCCTGCTTAAGGATGGCAAGACCTACCCCTACCTGCTGCTGACCAACGAGCGGTTCCCCCGCCTGATCCCAACTCGCACCAAGCGCCCCGGCGACGGCCACTATTACGGCCCCTACGCCAACGTCACGGGCATGAATCTGCTGCTGGAGCTGATTCGAGCCCTGTACCCGCTGCGTACCTGCACCTACAACCTCTCGCCGGCCAACATTGAAGCCGGGAAGTTCAAGGTGTGCCTGGAATACCACATCGGTAACTGCAAGGGTCCCTGCGAGGGTCACCAGGACGAGGAAACTTATAACCAGTACATCCAGCAGATCCGCCAGATTCTCAACGGCGACCTGCGCCTGCCCAAGCAGTACTTCCGCGACCGGATGAGCCAGGCGGCCCAGGAGCAGCAGTACGAGCTGGCCCACCAGTTTAAGGTGAAGCTCGACAAGCTCGATGACTTCCAGAGCAAAAGCACCATTGTCAACGCCAACCTGACCAACATCGACGTATTTGCCATTGCCTCCAATGAGAAGTCGGCCTTTATCAGCTACCTCAAGGTGATGAACGGCAGCATCGTGCTCACGCAATCGGTGGAGGTGCAAAAAAAGCTCGATGAGCCCGACGATGAAGTGCTGGCCCCGCTGGTGATGCGGATGCGTGAGGAGTTCGAGAGCGAGTCGAAGGAAATCCTGACCAACGTGGCCCTGCCCCCCCTGCCCCTGCCCGGCGTTACGGTAGCCCAGCCCCAGATTGGGGATAAGCGCAAGCTGCTGGAGCTAAGCCTTAAAAACGTGCTTTACCTGCGCAAGGAGAAGGAGAGCATGAACGACCGGAGCAAGGACCTCAATGAGGTCCGCATCATGGAAACCATCAAAAAGGATTTGCGCCTGACGGAGCTGCCTAAGCACATCGAATGCTTCGACAACTCCAACTTCCAGGGCGACAACCCGGTGGCCGCCATGGTGTGTTTCCGCAACGCGAGGCCCAGCAAGAAGGAGTACCGCCACTACCACATCAAAACCGTTATCGGCCCCAACGACTTCGACTCGATGTACGAGGTCGTCAGCCGCCGCTACCGCCGCCTCACCGACGAAGGGGCCAGCCTGCCCCAGCTCGTGATTGTGGACGGCGGCAAGGGCCAGCTCAGCATGGCCGTCAAGGCTATCAAAGACCTCGGCCTATGGGGCCAGATGGCCGTTATCGGCATCGCCAAGCGCCTCGAAGAAATCTATGTACCCAACGACCCGCTCCCGCTTTACATCGACAAGAAGAGCGAGGGCCTGCGCCTGTTTCAGCGCATGCGCGACGAGGTGCACCGCTTCGGCATCACCTTCCACCGCAACCGCCGCGACGCAGGTACCCTCAAAACCGAGCTCACCGACGTCAAAGGCCTCGGCCCCGTCACGGCCGACAAGCTCCTCACCAAGTTTAAGTCGGTCAAAAAAATCAAGGAGCTTTCCGAAGCCGAGTTGGTCACCGAAGTCGGCAAAGCCAAAGCCCGCATCCTGCTCGACTACTTCGCCAATTCTCAAGCTATTAGCTAACAGCATCTAGCTGTTAGCTTTTTATGGACTCAAGCTTGCTTTTTAAGCAGAAATCGAAAGCGTAAAAAAACAGAAGGCCCCGACTAAATTCAGTCGGGGCCTTCTGTTTTTCACTTTAGTGTTAGTCAGAACGTAGCTGTAAGCTAGTAGCTTAAAACGACCACAGGTTGTACTCGTACTCGATCAGGTCGGCGGCGGCTTGCTGCGAGGCGAGGATACCCTGCTGCTGGCTGCCGTACACCTCGTCGAGGCGGGCATCGTTGGGGTTCGACACTTTTACGATGTAGGAGTTGAATAACCACAGCTCGAAAGCATCGGCCAGGTTCTTGTGCTGGGCATCGTTCTGGGGGTTGAACCAGATGGCCTTGTCGGGGTTAGCCCGGAATACGCGCACCAGGTCGCTGTACTTGAAGCTGCCAATTGTCTTTTCGATACCCGAAACGTTGGAGCTCAACGTCGAGGGCACCAGCAGCGTGATGGATTTGATATCGTGATACATCCGCGACCGTTTCTTGTCAAAGATCATATCCTCCTTCAATTCCATCTGGTAGACGTCCTTCGGGCGATACTCGTAGCTCGGCGGCGCGGCGGGCGTTGCTGGCCTAGCCGTAGCACGACCGTTGCGTGCAGCCGGAGCACCCCAATCATCGCCGGTATCCGCGGAAAAGCCAGCGGCTCTTTCCTCGTCACTGAGACCAACCGCAGCCTCTTGGTACGATACGTTACTGGATACTTCTTTGGCCGAGAGCGTGGTCGTGAGCGAGTCGTTGCGATAAGCTTGCAGCTCACCCCGCTTCACGGCTTCGAGAATGACGCGGCTGATTTCCCGGCCCTCGGAGAACATGGGCTTGTTTTGCTTTTCGCGCAGGTCGATAGCCCGCCAGATCGTCTTGCGGAACATAATGTCCGAATTCGGAATCGGGCGGTAAGAACCATTGCTACTCGCGGTGGTAGCTTGTTCCTGAGCCGAAGCTGCCACCGACAGCGTGAGGCCGGCCGCCAAAGCGGCGAAGGAAAGGAATTTGTTCATACCAGGTAAATTAGTTGGTCGTAAGTAGTTGGTAGTCGGACAGTAGATTATCCTAACACCAACTACCAATTACCGTTCCAACGCTTAGAGCAGCGGAATATTGAACACCTTCGACACTTGTACGTCTTCCACGTTGCCCTGGAAGTTCTGGCGCTGTACGCCTTTCACTTCGATGTAGAGCCGGTCGCCTTCGCGAGCCGCATTTACAACTGAGCTCAGGTCGGCGTTGGGGCCACTAACCTGGATGGCCGGAATAGCAGGGCGCTTGCCGCGTACCAGGGTTACTTCGTAGCGCGATACCCGGAAACGAGCGTCATCGGGCAGGAAAGTAGCGAAGCTGGCATCCGGAATAGCCTTCAGGTTCATGTTACGAACGGCCGTGATAGGTGTGCCCTGCTTTTCGTTAGCCGGCCGACCACCTACCCAGCACTGAATGTCGGGCTTGGGGATGCGGCGTACCTCGAATTTTTGCGAGCCGATGGGGTTGCCCCCGCTGCTTACGCTCAAGGTCACTTCGCTGGCGTTAGGTATCAGCGTCACTTCCCCTTTGGTAGCCCCCTTGATGGTGGCAGCACCGGTAGCCGAGAAGCTCGGATCGTACTGAGCGCCAAGAGCAGGTACGTTTACGCTCAGCTTGTTGCCGCAGCGGAAATACAGGGCCTGAATCGAAGCCGACTGAATCTGCATGACGGGCTTGGTTACGGTGTAGGGTACCGTCACCTTGAAAGTCGTGTCGCGGCCGTTCTGCTTGAAGCGGATAGTACCAGTCCAGGTAGACTTAGCGTTGCCGTCCTTGTCGAAGTTGCCCGGGCGGGCCGTGAACTCTACCTTGCCTTTGCCATCAGGGCCCACCGGCAGGGGCGAACCGTTCAGGGTCATGCTGGGGTTGAGGCCCGAGGCCGAAGCCGTCAGGAACAGTTCGCCTTTATACTTGGTGCCGGCCGCCACCGTGTTCGACTCAGCGCTGGCGAAGGCCCCGATTTTGTCGAATACGATAACCGAGCCACCTACTTTCTGGGCCAGGGCGCTCAAAGCGTCTGACTCATACTTGAGCACTTCAGCTTCTTTCTGCGAGAGTACGGCCAGCGCCGCTACTACCGGAGTGTTCTCGAAGTTGAGCTGAGCGAAAGTTTTTGTTCTTCTGCTCCTTGTCCACCACCATTGGGTCGGCACTGGCGTCGAGAGCCAGGGGCGAAACGCCGGGGATGATATTTTTGATGTAGTCGGAGTAGTTGTTAAGCTCTCCCTTCATCTTGTAGCCCACGCCGTCCTTGTTGGCGCCGAGCATGAGTTCCGCCACTTTATCTTCGGCGCTCATGTTCTTGAACTCGTTCTTGCCTTTGTTCTCGGTTTTAGTGAGCAACTGCTCGCGCACCCCGGCCAAGTAGGCAATAGTTTGCTTGGTCCGCTCGCGTACCTCCTGGCTCTGCTTGAGCACGGCCAAGTCCTTGGCCTGGTTACGGTTTTTCTCTACCGCCGCCTGAATGCCCTTTACGGTGCCGTCGTTGGCCTTCGATACTTTTCCGTTGATAGAGGAAAGGCTGTCGTCGAGAAACTTGAATTTTAATAGAATTGCTGAATTTACCTGCAAGGCCAGAAGCGCGGTGAGTACCAGGTACATCATCCCGATCATCTTCTGCCGTGGAGTTTCTTTACCTCCCGCCATCGTATCTGCCTGTTGCTATGCTGTGGATTGGATCTGAACCTAATGCCTAAAAGCCGCCTTAGCTGCCAGCACGCATGGCGTTCAGCATGTTGCCGTACACCCGATTCAGCGACCCCAGATTGGTGGTCAGGTTGGTTACTTCGGTCTTGAACTGGTCAGTTTCCTTGCCGGCTTCGGTCAGGTTCTGCATAGCCTGGGCCAGCGTACCGTAGAACTGGTTCATCGACTTGAGGTGGGAGTTAGCATCCTGCAACTCCATCTCGTACACAGCATTGAGGGCACCAAGGTTCTTGGTTACGTTCTGAACCTCCATCTGATACGCGGCAGCATCGCTGCTGGCATCGGCCATCGTGCTCATGGCCTGGGCCGTTTTCGAGTACGACTCGTTGATGCGCTCCAGCGACTGAGCAGCCGAGCGAACTTTGGTCGTGTACTCGTCGGTGGCGTTAGTAGCATCGCCAAGACCGGAGAGCTGCTGGGTAGTAGTGCTCAGACGGTTCAGGCCCTGGCCCAGCGAGGCAATAGCTTCAGGCGTTACGTTGGCATCCTTGAGCATGTCGTCGAGCTTGCGGGTCAGGCCCGTGCCACCGTTGTCCTGCTGCAGGAAGCTGGAGTTACCGGTCGAAGGATCGTAACCCTCGCTCAGCTCTGGGTAAACCATCGACCAATCAACCTCCTTGGCAGTTGGCTGGAACGCACTCAGGAAGAAGATAACAGCCTCCGTGCCCAGACCAACGATCAGCATTTCGCTGGCGCCTTCCCAGTGCTGAATTTTAAACAATGCTCCTACGATTACGACTGCTGCGCCAATGCCATAGATTTTGGGCATCAACACATCGTACAGAAAACTACCGCCTTTAGCTGCCATGTGATTGTGGTGTTGGAAAGAAGTTGTTGTGGTAATAATTTAAAGAGAAACGTGCGGGAGGAAGCGAAGCCTAGCGGCCGTTTCCGGATCCGATCTGAATCATGGCCGTGCGGAAACCGATGTAGGAGCGGGCCGAATCCTGATATTCGTAGTTGCGGGTACCGGTTTCGAGGAAGAACGCAATGTCTTTCCACGAACCGCCACGCACTACTTTGCGGGGCTCATTATCATCGGGGTTGGTTGGGTTCATGTCCCAAACCACCGGCACCGAGGCTTCCATGTAGGCATCATCGCACCACTCAGACACGTTGCCCGACATATCGTACAGGCCGAAGTCGTTGGGGAAGAACTCACCCACCGGGGCCGTATAGGCATAACCATCGGAAGCGTAGTCGCCGCGGCCGGGCTTGAAGTTGGCCAGCAGGCAGCCGTTAGAGTTGCGCAGGTAAGGGCCGCCCCAAGGGTAGGTAGCCAAGTCGCGGCCACCGCGGGCGGCGTACTCCCACTCGGCCTCGGAGGGCAGGCGGAAGTTAGGCGTCGGGGCTAGGCCAGCCTCGTCGTTTGCGAGGTTTTTGTTTTTGGTGCGCCAGTTGCAGAAATACTTAGCAGCAAACCAGTCTACACCTACCACCGGGTAATCGTCGAAGGCGGGGTGGGTATAATAGTACTCCATGAGCGGGTCGCCCATGTGGTAAGTGAAGTCGCGCACCCACACCGTGGTATCGGGGTAGAGCTCGGTCATCACGTACTCCTCGCCCAACACGTCAATCGAGTCCTGGCGGATAGCGTTCATGAACTGCCGGTACTCGTTGTTGGTAATTTCGGTTTCGTCCATGTAGAAGCCGGCGATAGTCACCTGCTTGTTCATGTTGACCATCGAAGCCGAGATATCCTGGTCGGTCTGGCCCATGTGAAAGGTGCCGCCGGGGCAGGGAGCCATGCCATAAGGCACTTCCTGCGGGTTGAACTCCGGCCGGTCCTCCGCCCCTACCAGGTCGCCGTTGGGCCCTTTGCTGAAACCACACGACCCCAGCAGGAGCGTCGAGAAAGCAACCAGGGGAAATATGAGAAACTTATTCATGTGGAAAGAAAAAAGACGACCGAGGGGTGATATCCAAAGATTACAATTTTTCGGGCTGACAAATCTAGTGAATCATCTGTTTGTACGCAAGCAATCCGGCTAATGCCGCTTATTTGTCTACCAACTAATGAATCAGTCGGTTAAACACCGAACTGGGGTCATTAAATCTATCAGCGGGTGCGCTAACCGGGTTTCCGGCGCAACATTGCAACTGAAAGCTGCAAAAAAGGGCTTGTTAGAAGCTGTACCGCGGCGTACGGATAGCCGGGCGGATAGCCATACTGGGCTTGGGCAACCGATAGCCCAACATGATTTCAAACGAACTGGCCGCTTTCGCATCTTGGCCAAATGCAATTATGTCATAGGCTAATCCCAACCGCAACGCATTGTCCTTGGCAAACGATATGCCGCCCAGGGCCGTGAACGCATCCTGCGACCGATACCCAAGCCCTCCCCAAAAACGGTCGTCGAATGTAGCACGCATGCCTAGTTCATACGACGTATTACGGAGTGCTAGTTTGTCGTTGTCGCCAAATTTACCCGGCAATACCACCTTCACCAACGCCGTTGGCGTTAATACAACGGAAGAATTGAGGTCAATATTGTAACCGCCTGTCAGATAGGCATGATTCTCAATCAAATACTGCGCCGTTTTACCGCTACCCTGCACCTGGCTGCTAAACCGGTAGCCGGAGCGCAATAAATTGTTGGCGCTAAGCCCCAAGTAGAACTTCGGTGCCTCATACCACACGCCCGCGCCCATGTCCAGTTTGCCATCGGAGCCCTCCTTGGGTACAAAAATATCCGTTTCGTCGTTGGCGCGGTAGGTCCCCTGGTAGATGTTATTGAAAATACCCTGTACCCCTAACCCCAGCGTACCCTCCCCCAGTTTCAGGTGGCGCGAGTAAGAGAGCTGCAAGTTCGTGGTATTGAGTTGAGCAATCCGGTCGCGGTAGATGCCAATGCCGATGCCACCAGCCAGAACGGGGACCGGCAGCGAGACCGTGAGCGAAGCCGTGGCGGGGGAGCCCCCGTCGTCGAAGGTAGCGTTGTAGCCGAAGTACTGAATCCGGCCCAGAGCCGTGATTTCGCCGTAGCCCTTGATGCCCGCATATGCCGGGTTCAGGTTTAGTCCGTTGAAGCCATAATGACTGAACTGGGGTTGCTGCTGCGCCATCGCCTGCCCAGCCCACAGCAGGGCACCAATACCGAATATATAGTTCTTCATAAGAATCAGCCGTGATTGAGCCCCGGATGATACAACGGGCCTACATCTTCAAATGTAACGAAAAAACCACCCCGATCAATTCAACTAGAAGCACGAAAGAAGAGCCACGAAGTAACTCTTCTTTCTATATAAATACCTGATTTACTTGCTGGCTTTCTTGGCACTAGCCTCATTGGCGGTAGCCGGTCCATGATGCAGGCGGATATAGGCCTCAATGGCACCAGTCATGGATGGGGCGTTCGGCTGGGGAGCCTCGATATCGAGAAACAGGCCGGCATCGAGCACCGCTTTGGCCGTGGTAGGGCCGAAGGCGGCAATACGGGTACCGTTCTGCTCGAAATCGGGGAAGTTGACAAACAGCGAACTGATACCTGAAGGACTGAAAAAGGCGATACAGTCATACTTCACATCGGTCAGATCCGACAGGTCGCTGGCTACCGTGCGGTAGATAACGGCTTCCGTGCACTTGAACTTGTTGGCGCGCATGAACTCCGGAATATCATCTTTGCGGATATCGGAGCAGGGGTACAGGAACGTTTCGCCTTTGTGCTTACGGATGATATCGAACATATCGGCAGCCGTCCGCTGGCCCACAAACAGCTTACGCTTGCGCAGCACAATGTACTTCTGGAGGTAGTTGGCCGTCTGCTCCGAGATGCAGAAATATTTCATCTCGGCGGGCATCTCTATTTTCGACTCCTGGCAGATGCGAAAGAAGTGGTCGACGGCATTGCGGCTGGTGAAAATAACGGCCGTGTGCTCGAGGATGTTGACCCGCTCCTTACGGAAGTCCTTATAGGACACCGGCTGCACCTCAATAAACTCGCGGAAATCTACTTTGATGCCATACTTGTCGGCAATGGAAAAGTAGGGGGAAACATCGTTGGTTGGCTGGGGTTGGCTGACCAGGATGGTGGCAATGCGGTTGGCGTGACGGCCCGTTCCCGGTTGGTCTTTATTGTCGGCCATTGGGTAGGAAAAAAAAGGTAAAATCTAAAGCAATAGGAGGGCGTTACGAGGCGGTAGGCAAAGCTCTAAAGAGCAGGTCAGTAAGTAAAAACGATGAGTTTGAGCAAAATGATCAACGGAATGACCTCCGTGGCGCAAAGGTACGAAAACAAATGCAGATTGAGGAGTGAGTTTTTGCGGTGCAGCGTGCGGGCTACGCGCCACACAGTGCCCACCAACAGCAAGGAAACCACGCCGTTGGACACCCATAAAACCGTTTCGGGCAGGCGCTGGTTCAGGCCCAGGTACAACAGCATGACCACCGGCAGAAACAGGCCCATAAACAGGATGGTGCGGATAAATTCCCGGTACTGAATCGTGACGAGTTCGGTAACGTCAAAAATATAGCCCATCAGCTCCAGAAACAGGTATTTTCCCAGCACAAACCCCGCCACCAGGCCCGTGTAGAGAAGCACTTTCACTACGATAGTCGACTCGGCTACATCGAAGAGCCGGCGCAGAATCACGATATTCTGGATGTTGGTATGAATAGCGACCAGCAGCAGCGCAAATGAGAGGGCGAATAGCAACACCAGCAGCAGGTTAAGCCACGTTAGGGTGGGCTTAGCCAGGAAATCCTGCTCGGCGGCGGCTTTCCCCCATAGCCCTTCGAGCTGGTAGATGCGGGTGAAACCGGGCTGGTATGTAGCTCGCAAGCTGCCGTAGCCAAGACCTATTAACAATAGAAACCCCACAAACACGTTCTGGCCCTGGTGGCCCCGGGGCCGGGGCTGGGCCCGCAACGGTAGCGGGGCTACCGTACCGGCGGGGGCACTTAAAACGTCGGGGGCATTCTGAAAAGAAGCCAGATTGGGCAGCACGTCGGGGTGCCACACGCAGAGCAGGTGCGGGCCGGCACTACTACCAGCCGGCAGCAGCGCCGCCAGATCAAGGGTGTAAGAAGCCGGGGAACTAGCCGTGAAGACGAGCTGGTTGTCGAGAAATAAGCTCAGCTTCTCGCGGGCCGTGAAACTGATGCGCACCGGCTGGCCGGGCCGCACCGACAGCCACTGGTAATAGGCATGTACCGGCGCGTGGTAGTCGGGCAGGTAAAGCACGAGGCGGTTGCGGGCCACGTCCTGAATCAGCCAGTCGGAGGTGAGGCCGGCGCGGGGCTTGGGAGCCAGCGGGCGGTAATCGACCGCAGACGCCGCCCATGGCAACAGCCATAACAGCCAGAGCAGGCTCAGAATCCGGAAATGGAAACGGTTACGCACTGCTCAAACCAAGTTACGAGGCCACCCGCTGCCGTTCGGCCCGGCTGTGGTAAACACCCAACAGCAGGCTCAGTACCAGCGAAAACGCCACCAGCAAACCAATCAAAATCAGATTGCCCAGGTAGGCGAAGTTAATAACCAGTAATATCACTACCACGTTGAGCAGGCCTAATAGCATCACGGTGCTAATTTGCTGAAACCCCATGGCCAGAATGCGGTGATGGACGTGGTTTTTATCGGGCGAGAAGGGCGAGCGGCCGGCCATCATGCGCACAATGAATACGCGCAACGTATCGAAGAGCGGCACGAACAGGATGCCCAGCGCCACGGCCGGGGCCGCCGAGCCGAACGGCTGTCCCACATTCAGGCCCATCTCGATAAACTGAATGGTGAGAATAGAAACGATGAAGCCGCAAACCAGTGAGCCGGTATCGCCCATGAAAATACTGGCCCGATGGAAGTTATAGCGCAGGAAGCCCAGAATACCGCCTACCACGCACACGGCCACGAAGGCATAGTTCTGGTAGCCCGGTCCGCCATATTGATAGAAGTAATAGCCAAAAGTGCTCACGATAATGAGTACAATGGAACCGGCCAAGCCATCAAGGCCATCAATCAGGTTGATAGCGTTGGTAATGCCCACAATGGCGAAGAACGTGAAGGCGTAGCTGATGCCGATGGGGAGCTCCTCGATACCCAGAATTCCCTGAAAGCTGGTGATGCGTACGTCGGCCATGATCATGACTACGCCCGTGGCCAGCAGCTGGCCCACGAACTTTTTGGCCACCGAAATGCTCACCAGATCGTCCTTCAGGCCCACGAAAAACAGGATGATACAACCGGCTAGCAGTTGTTGCACCCCGTTGTTGAGCGGAGCGAAGATGGTGAGAGCCGACATGAAACCCGCAAACACGGCCACTCCCCCGAGGCGGGGCGTCAGCGACTCATGCACGGTGCGCACGTTAGGCGTATCGAGCATATTTTTCAGGTGGGCGATGTAGATAATGGACGGGACGGCGAACATAGCCACCAGAAACGCCCACAGGGACGACAAGCCCAACTGAATTCCGAGTGCATTCATTGCGGGTCGGCTGTTGTGGTAAAAACGCGCCCAGGGGCGCCATTAAAAGTCAAAAAGAAAATTAGCTGCGCAGCACCCCTGCTTGGTCGATCAAGGGAATCATCTTCAGTTGATCAGCCCCGATTGACTCGGGAGCGAAGATGAACTTCTTATCAAAAACCTGGCCGCCGAGGTAATAGCTCACCCAATACTGGTTGTGCAAATGGAATACGCTGGGGTCGATGGCCTCGATGGGCGCCGCCGACAGGGGTGGCACCCGGGGCAGGCTGTGGCGGAGCGTGGAGGTGCGGATGGGTTCGCCCGCCGGGCCCGTGCCATATCCGTTCGAGCTCACTAACACGTTTTCGAGCGGCTCTTCGTTGTCGTTGAGCAGGTACACCTGCCAGCCCAGTTGCCCGTCGGTGGCCGTAGCAGCCTGTTCGTCGGGAATGATGGCGATGGCGACGCCCTCGACGGGGCGGAAAGCAATATCTTTTTTCATCGGGCGGCGGGTTCAATCAGCAATTCGGCCCCGAACAGGCGAGCCAGGTGGGGCAGCAGGCGCTCCTGCACCTCGGCTACCGGCACAGCCCGGCCCAGCTCCTGCCGGAGCGAGGTCACGGCCTTGTCGGTGATGCCGCAGGGCACAATGTGGCCAAAGTAAGTTAAGTCGGTGTTCACGTTGAGCGCAAAGCCGTGCATGGTTACCCAGCGGCTGCACTTCACGCCTAGGGCGCATATTTTGCGCGGGTTGAGCGCGCCGGCTTCAAAGTCAAGCCACACACCCGTCAGGCCGGCAATGCGGCCGGCCGCCAGGCCGTAGTCGGCCAGCGTGAGGATGACAGCCTCCTCCAGCAGGCGCAGGTAGCGGTGGATGTCGGTGAAGAAGTTATCGAGGTCGAAGAGCGGGTAGCCCACCAGCTGGCCGGGGCCGTGGAAGGTGATGTCGCCGCCGCGGTTGATGCGGTGGAACGTCGCTCCGTGCTGGGCCAGCCCGGCCTCATCGAGCAGCAGGTGCTCGGGCTTGCCGCTCTTGCCGAGCGTGTACACGGGTGGGTGCTCGCAGAGCAGCAGATGGTTTGGGGTGGGTACGGGCAGCAGGCCGGCTTCGATGGCCTGGCGGTTGCTGGTTTTCGCGGCCAGCGTGGCGGCCATCAGCTGCTCCTGCAACTCCCAGGCCGCTGCGTACGCTATCAACCCCAGCTTCTGCACCTGCACCTGCCGGTTCTGGCCAGCCGTGGGTGCGGCAGCAGCCGCTACCGCTTCGGGCAGCGGCTCCGTAGCGGAGACAGGCAGCGCGCAGGCAGAATAGGTGGTGGTCATGGATGGTTCAGGTAATGTCAATTCGCGCCGGGCAAGCAGTTGATTTGGGCCGCCGACAAGGACGAAACTGTGGCCGGCATTCAGCAATTTAAGCCTTTTCAGTCAGCCAGAAAGCCTGCGGCAGACTATCGAAGGCAACAGCACAAAGCCACAACCTTAAAACCACAAGCCGCAGCAGCTTTCAAAAGACAGTCAAAGGTACTAGATTTCATCGGCCCGGCACCGTTCGGGTTCTGCTTATCGTCCTGTCTTTCCGGCCGTCGGGACTGAATTTTCGCCCGCAATATGTCTAACTCAGCCCACCAGCTCGGCCACGACGGCGAAACGGCCGCCTTACACTATCTGCTTGCCCAAGGCTACAAGCTGCTGCACCGTAACTACCGCTTCCGCCGCGCCGAAGTGGACCTGATTATGCAGCTCGGACCCGCATTGCTGGTGTTCGTGGAAGTGAAAGCCCGCTCCTCATCCCGCTACGGGCATCCCGAAGAATTCGTGACCGAGCCCCAGCGCCAGCGGCTGCGGTTGGCCGCCACCCACCTGCAGGAAACACTGGACTGGAATGGCGACATCCGCTTCGACATCCTGGCCCTCAGCCCCACCGCCGAGGGTCTGCGCATCGAGCACTTCGAGGACGCCTTCTATTGAAGGTGAAATAGTGAGGTGGTGAAATGGTGAGTTTGATGTTCGAAAGGCCTAATTGCGCTACTTGTGCCGCTGGGTCTTTCGAACATCAAACTCACCATTTCACCACCTCACTATTTCACCTCACTTCCGGTAGCGGGCGCCGGGACGGGCTTTCTCGACTTGGTCGCGGTTGTCGAGCTTGTCTTTCTCATAAATGAGCACACCGTTGCGGTTGTACTCTTTAATCAGAACCGGCTCCTGCACTTCGGGGTCGTAGCCCGATTCGCCGTAGGCGTACACGTAGTGGCGGCGGTCTTTGAGGTTACGGAAGCCCCAGTAGTTCACCCACTCTCCTATCCGACGGCCGTTCTCAAACTGACCGTCCCACTCGCGCTTGCCGTTGGCCAGGTAGCGCACGTAGTCGCCTTCCATCTCGCCATTGAGGTAGGGTATCACCTCCTTGAGCTGCTTGCGGTCGGCATCGTAGTACGTGATATTGGCGTCGCGGGGGAAGCCCATCTCGTAGTGCACCTTGCCGAGCAGCGTGTTGTCGGGCGCGAATTTTTCCCAACGCAGGTGGCGGGTGCCGTGGGCGAAATAGCCCGTTTCAACGACTTTACCACCTTTCAGTTTTTTGTATGGGCCATGCATCACCTTATCGGTGGCAGGATTGAGCTCGTCGGTGGCCTTAAACACCTTCCGCTTGCGCGGATTGTAGTAGTACACGGCCGGGGCCAGCGGATCGGGTTGCTGGAAGTTGCGCAGGTAGTAGAAAATCTCGATTTCCTGCCGCTTGCCTTTGCGTCCCGACTTGGTATAGCCCTTCTTGATGGGCTCGCCCAGAAAGATGTTCTTCTTCTTTTTTGGCTTGCGCTGAGAAGCCCGTTCTTTGGCTCTGGCGGCCTGCTCCTGTGCCTTGGTCATGGCTACGCGCTTGGCCAAAGGCGAAGCGGCCGTATCAGCCGACAGGGTGAGACTATCGGCGGCGGCGGCCAGGGCCCCGGGGGCTTCGGGCCGGCTGTTGAAGGAAACTGTTTTTTTGGAGCAGGCCCCAGCCAGTAGCAGCGTGGAGAGCAGGCAGTACAAACGAAACAGACGCATTAGCGAGTCAGACAAAATTCAGAGCAAGGAACGTAAAGATAAAGGGATTTAGTACCCGGAGGCAGCCAAACAACACCCCGTGCCTTCACCTGCCCGCAGAACCTCACCGCTACTATCTAACGCGTTGCACCCGCCCTTTCAGTTCCCCAATTTTCTGGCAATCAGGCCAACGGCTCCTGCCTACCGCCAAAACAAAACCCCGGCGACACTAGCCGCCGGGGTTTTATACCGTCTTAAACTTTATAGACTTTCTAAAGCTACTCCGCTGCCAGTAAATCGGCGCTGCGCTTCACGAAGGCTGTTAGCGCCTCCCCTTTCAGCATTCCCTGGGCCAGCAGGGCTAGGTCGAAGGCCTGGCGGGCAAGCTTGCCCCCGGCTTCTCCCTCGGCGCTGAGCACGCGCTGGGTAATGGGGTGGTTGGCATTCACGCTCACGGTGTAGCTGTCGGGCAGCGAGCCGAACATCTGCATGCCGCCGCCCCCGCCGGTGCGCTGCATGTCCTTCATGCGGCGCATGAACTCGGGCAGCGTAATGATGACGGGCGCATCCTGGGGCGAGAGGGCCTCTACCTGCACCTGCATATGGTCGTTGCTGATGGCCTGCTTGAACACATCGGCCAGGCGGGTTTTGTCGTCGTCGCTGAGTACGCTTTCCGGCGCGTCATCCTTCTCGATGAGCTTGCCCACCGTCTCGGCATCCACGCGCTTAAAGGTGGTTTTCTCCAGCTTCTGCTCCAGCTGCCCGATGAAGTGCGAATCGAGCGGGCCAGTGAGTTCGAGCACGTCGTAGCCGCGGTCTTGGGCGGCTTGCACGAAGCTGTGCTGGGCCTCGGCATCGGTAGTATAAAGCACCACGGTCTGCTCGCCCTTGTCTTTCTGGTTGGCCTGCACAAACTCCTGGTACTCGGGCAAGGTAAAGTACTTGCCGGCTACGTTCTGCACGAGCACGAAATCCTTAGCCTTCTCGTAGAACTTCTCGTCCGAGAGCATGCCGTACTTCACGAACAGGCCGATATCGGACCATTTCTGCTCGTAGCCCTCGCGGTCTTTGCGGAACAGCTCGGCCAGCTTGTCGGCTACCTTTTTGGTGATGTACTGGTTGATTTTGCGCACCGCCCCATCGGCCTGCAGGAAGCTGCGCGACACGTTGAGCGGGATATCGGGCGAGTCAATCACGCCGTGCAGCAGCATCAGAAACTCGGGCACCACGTCCTTCACCTCATCGGTAATGAACACCTGGCGCGAGTAGAGCTGGATTTTGTTGCGCTGGAGCTGCAATTCGTCCTTCACCTTCGGGAAGTACAGAATCCCGGTCAGGTTGAAGGGGTAGTCCACGTTGAGGTGAATCCAGAACAGGGGCGGCTCCGAGAAGGGATACAGCTCCTGGTAGAACTTCACGTAGTCCTCGTCGGTGAGGTCGGCGGGCTGCTTGGTCCAGATGGGCTTGGTCTGGTTGATGACTTCGCCTTCGAACTCGATTTCAACGGGCAGGAACTTGCAGTACTTGGTCAGGATGCCCTTCAGGCGCGCTTCCTCCAGGAACTCATCAGAGTCATCGGCTACATGTAGCACGATGTCGGTGCCGCGCTCGGCCTTGGCGTGCTCGCCCTCGGTTTCTTCGAGCGTGAATTCGGTGCTGCCGTCGCAGGTCCAGTGGGCCGTTGCGGTATCCTCTTTATAAGACTTCGACCAGATTTCAACCTCCTTGGCCACCATGAAGGCCGAGTAGAAGCCCAGACCGAACTGACCGATGATCTGGTCCTTAGCCTGCGCGTCCGTTTCCTTATACTTCTCCACAAACTCGGTGGCTCCGGAGAAGGCAATCTGGTTGATGTACTTCTTGATTTCCTCGGCCGTCATGCCCAAGCCGTGGTCCGAAACCGTGATTTTACGGGCTTCCTTGTCCACAGTCACGCGCACTTTCAATTCGCCCAGCTCGCCTTTGTACTCGCCCTGGCGGGCCAGGCTCTGGAGCTTCTGGGTGGCATCGACGGCGTTACTGACCAGCTCGCGCAGGAAAATCTCGTGGTCGGAGTACAGGAATTTCTTGATGATGGGAAAGATGTTCTCGGTGTGGATCGAGATGCTGCCTTTCTCTTGCATAACAGAATCAGAAAGAGTGAATGAAAACGGAACCGGCCGTTTTGCCAGCCCGAAAGCCCGCAGAACGCGCAGGGCATCCGGCTTCAAACCCCGTTCCACTCCGTTGTTGGCTGTCAGTTTGACAGCGCGGGCGCTAACTCAGGGTTGGCCGGCTGAAGCTCACGCGGGCGCGACCCGCCGATTGGCCTTCGGCCTGCCGGAGCCAGTCGAGCGCCGTCGGCACATCATCGAACACCTGGACATCGAAGGAGGGGGAGATCTTACTGGCGGCCGTCAACAGGGCCTCATGTTGCCAGTCGGATTTAAGTACCAGCGCCAGGTTGCGCAGAGGCAGCGCAGAAAGCTGAAGCAGTAAATGGTACTCTATCTGCTGATGCCCTAACAGTACCAGATCGGGCATGTGCTGTAAATCCAATAGACAATGGCTTACGCGCTGCTCTGCTACCACCGTTACCAGATAATTCAGGGCGGGCGGAGCATGGTGTAACGCCGCCATCAGGTTCCATTGCGCGTGTACGAAACCGGTGTTTTTCTCGTGCTTAATCATAAAAGCACTCCCAAACTTACTTGTCTCCATCACGACCACTCAAATCAGCTGCTAGCTTTCCTCCTTCCCGGAGAAATATCGGAGACAATAATACGTCTTAAGTGCCAAACCACAAATACAAATTGCAGATGGCAACTATTATCTTTTCTAATTATAACTATTCAGGCAATCATCTTTACCATAGCAAGTTCCATCACATTTGGCCTATCCGATTATAATCCAGTTCAAGGTATTTGGTTCGATGGGTGCTAATGCAGGAGCCAGGAAAGCTCGGCAACGGGCCGCGGCGGCAGACCAGCAGCGGTGGTTGGCAAAAAGGAGCAAGGGCAGGAATCGGCCCAACCGCAGCTTGCACTGGTCGAGAGTTTGTGGCGACCGGGCAGTTACGCCCAGCCAACCCCAGTGCCTGAACGCTAGATGAACAGGCTATCGGTGGCAGAACCGGACGAGGTGGTTGGACGCAGGAAAGCGACCAGGTGACGCAACAGGTGGGAACGTAGCTTTTTCATGGAATCTGGGGATTAGGATTCGATGTCTGCAAAGGTCGGGCCGGGCAGTTGCCTCAGGATTACGCCCAGGTTATGATTTAGTGAAGCTGGCTGGTGGCGGGGTATAAAGGGAGGAGGTGGAATTTTTCCGCGTACATTTATTCCTTCAACCCCTTGTTGCTGATGCGTACCCTCCGGACCCGGCTGGCTCTAGTGCTGCTCCTGTGCTTTGCGCGGGTGCTGGTACCCGAGGCATGGGTACTGGCCCTGCACGACCACCAGCACACGGTTGACGCACCGCTAAGCGCCCACCAAGGCCCGGGCCAACAGAAGGCTACCGTGAGCAAGGTGCACCAGCATTGCGCCGTCGACAACTTCTACGACGCAGCGTTCGAGTTGCCCGCTCCGCCCCGCCTGCCGCTGCTGGTAACCGCTTATGCGGTGGCCCGGTCGCGAACCGCGTTTTCCGGCTGGAATCCGGCTACGCGGGCTACCGCCGATTCGCGCGGTCCGCCCCGGCAGGCGTAACCACCGTGGCAGCAGGCCCGGCCACTTGCTGGCCGCCGGCACCGGCGTAGCTGCCCGCCGTATTCGACTCATCTGCCCAGCGGCGGTGAGCCCCTTCCCCTTTTTCATTCTGACTGCGTGCCGGACCAAGGCGGCCCTGGACAGCGTGCTGGGGTTTTCGTCTGATGATGGGAGCCAGCGAGCTTTTACCGGATAGGCCCCGATTGCCAGCGCGTAGCGCCTCTTTATTCCCATGACATTTCGTTTTCTACTTACCGGCGGCCTGCTGCTAAGCGGCGGGGCAGCCGTTGCCCAGACTGTTACGCCAGCTCCGGCCGCAGCCCGGGCAGCTACCGCGCCCGTTACCGGCCGCATCACCGATGCCATTTCCGGCGAGGCGCTACCCGGCGCTACCATCTACTTTCCCGACCTCAAGCAGGCTACGGCCGCCGATGAAAACGGCCGGTTCAGCTTTGCGAACCTGCCCAAGGGGCGTTTCCTGATGCAGGTGCGTTTCGTGGGCTATACCGCCGTAGTGCGCACCGTGGATACGGGTGGCGGCGCGCCCCTGGATGTGGCCCTGGACCCGGCCGAAACCGAAATCGGGCAGGTGGTCGTGACGGGGGTTTCGGCCAGCACGGAGATGCGACGGGCTTCTATTCCGACCAGCGTGGTGGACCAGACCCGCCTGCGCCAGACCTCGGCCACCAACGCCGTGGACGCCATTGCCCACACGCCCGGCCTGAGCCAGATTACCACGGGGGCCGCCATCAGCAAGCCCGTCATCCGGGGGCTGGGGGCCAACCGCGTCATCACGCTCAACAACGGCGCCAAGCAGGAAGGCCAGCAGTGGGGTGACGAGCACGGCATCGAAATCGACGAATTCAGCATCGACCGCGCCGAAATCATCAAGGGTCCCGGCTCGCTGCTGTACGGCTCCGACGGGCTGGCCGGCGTCATCAACTTCCTGCCCGCCGACCCGGTGGCCGACGGCCGGATTCTGGGCGCGGTGGCGGCTACCTACCAGACCAATAACTACCAGCAGGGCTACTCGCTCTGGAACGCGGGCAACCTCAACGGCCTCAACTGGCAGGTGCGTGGCTCGGGCAAGGTGGCCGCCGACTACCGCAACCAGTACGACGGCCGGGTGTACAACTCGGGCTTCCGGGAGCTGGACGGCAGCGGCTACGTGGGCCTCAATAAAAGCTGGGGCTACTCCCACCTCACCTTCAACAGCTTCAACCAGATTCTAGGCCTGATTGAGGGCGAGCGGGACTCCACCTCGGGGCGGTTTGTGCGCACCAATAACCTGGGTGATGAGCAAGTGGTGACGAGCACCGGTTTTTCGGGCTATGACCTCGACGTACCCCGCCAGCAAATAAACCACCTGCGGTTCGGGACCGATAACAACTTTATTCTGGGCCGGCATCGCCTGACCCTGAACGTGGGCTGGCAGCAGAACCTGCGCCGGGAGTTTGGCAACCCCAGGGACTACTACGAGAAGTCGTTGTTTTTCCAGCTGCGCACCGTGGACTACGCCGCCCGCTGGTTTCTGCCCGAGCTAAACGGTTGGAATACCACCTTTGGGGTGAGTGGCATGCAGCAGGCCAACCAGAACAAGGGCGTGGAATACCTGATTCCGGCCTACCGCCTGCTCGACGGCGGCGTGTTTGGCCTCACCAAGAAAAGCTTCGGCAAGCTGGACGTGAGCGGGGGCCTGCGCTACGACCTGCGCCACATTACGGCCGACGCGCTCTACCTGAACGACGAGGAGCAACCGGTACCGGCTGGCCAGGGCGAAACCAAGTTTGCGGGCTTCAGCAGCAACTTCCGCAACGTAAGCGGCAGCGTGGGCGGGGCCTATTCGCTAAGTGAGAAGTGGTTGGTGAAGGCCAACGCGGCCCGGGGGTTCCGGGCACCCAACATTGCCGAGCTGGGCTCGAATGGCAAGCATGAGGGCACCGTGCGCTACGAAATCGGGGAGCCCGACCTCAAGGCCGAAACCAGCTTCCAGCTCGATGGCGGCCTGACCTTCACCTCCGACCACATCAGCCTCTCGGCCGACGTATTCCGCAACCGCATCAGCAACTACATTTTCCCGCGCACCCTGGGCGCGGCCGGGGGCGGCGACTCGCTCTCGGTGGAGGGCGACCAGGTGTTTCGCTACGGCCAGGGTGATGCCCGGCTGGCGGGCGGTGAAATCAGCCTCGACCTGCACCCCCACCCCCTGGACTGGCTGCACTTCGAAAACTCGTTTTCGATGGTGCGGGCCCGGCAGTTCGACCAGCCGGCGGGCCAGCAGTACCTGCCCTTCATTCCGGCCGACCGGCTGCAATCGGAACTGCGGGTGAACTTCCGGAAGGTGGGCAGCACGCGGCTGCGCAACCTCTACGGCCGGGGCACGGTGGAGCACAACTTCCGGCAGAACCGCATCTTCTCGGCCTTCGACACCGAAACGCCTACCCCGGGCTACACGCTGGTGAACCTGGGCCTGGGCTCCGATGTGGTGTCGGCCAAGGACCGTACGCTGTTCTCGCTCTACCTCACGCTCAACAACGTGTTCGACGTGGCCTACCAAAACCACCTGAGCCGCCTCAAGTACACGGCTGTAAACGAGGTTACCGGCCGCCAGGGCGTGTTCAACATGGGCCGCAACCTGAGTGTGAAGCTCATCGTGCCGTTGTCGTTCAAGTAAGATCAGAATAGAGAGAAGAACGTTCCTGCCGACGCAGGAGGAATCTCGCGTGCTGATGCTGTGGCTAATCTGGCAACGTCAGCCCGCGAGATTCCTCCTGCGTCGGAATGACTGTTCTCGTAGGACTGAACCTGCTCGAAACCGGGTTTATGCTATATTCGGGGCTCCCTCCTACCCTGCTCCTTATGCCCACTGCTATTACTCCCCCGCCCCGCACGACTGGGCTACTCAGCGCCATTGTTATTGTAGCTTCGCTGGGCTATTTCGTTGATATCTACGACCTGATTCTGTTCAGCATCGTACGGGTTCAGAGTCTGAACGATTTGGGCATTACGGCCAAGGAAGCCGTCACCACCCAAGGGCTCTACCTGATTAATATGCAGATGGGCGGCATGCTGGTCGGCGGCATTCTGTGGGGCATTCTGGGCGACAAGCGCGGGCGGCTCTCGGTGCTCTTCGGCTCGATTCTGATTTACTCGCTGGCCAACATCGCCAACGGCTTCGTGCAGACACTGGAGCAGTACGCCTGGCTGCGGCTGATTGCCGGCATCGGGCTGGCCGGCGAGCTGGGCGCGGGTATTACGCTGGTGGCCGAAACGCTGCCTAAGGAAAAGCGCGGCTACGGCACCATGATTGTGGCTACCGTGGGCGTGAGCGGGGCCATGCTGGCCTACTGGGTCGGCGAAAAGTTCGGCTGGCGCAATGCCTACTTTGTGGGCGGCGGCCTGGGCCTGGCACTGCTGGCGCTCCGGGCCGGCGTATTCGAGTCGGGCCTGTTTCAGCAAACCAAGCGCACCGACGTGGAGCGGGGCAATTTCTTTGCGTTGTTCACCAACGGGCCCCGGCTGGTACGCTACCTCAAGTGCCTGCTCATTGGCATTCCGCTCTGGTTCGTGGTGGGCATTCTGATTACGCTGGCCCCCGAGTTTGGCGAGGCCATGGGCCTGACCGGCCCCGTTACGGCCGGGTTGGGCGTGTTCTGGAGCTACTTCGGGCTGGTGTTCGGCGACTTCGCCAGCGGCACACTCAGCCAGCTGCTGCGGAGCCGCAACCGGGCCCTACAGCTGTTTCTGGCCTTCTGCGCCATTATGGTGGGCGTGTACCTGTTCGGAATTCGCGGCGCGACGCCTACTACCTACTACGTAGTGTGCTTTGTGCTGGGCTTCGCGGTGGGGTTCTGGGCATTGTTCGTGACGGTGGCGGCCGAGCAGTTTGGCACCAACCTGCGGGCCACGGTGGCCACTACGGCCCCCAATTTTTCGCGGGGTTCGGTGGTGGTGCTGGTGCCGCTGTTTCAGGCCTTACGGGGCGAACTGGGCATTCTGAACGGGGCGGCCGTGCTGGGGCTGAGCACGCTGCTGGTGGCCTTCTGGGCCGTGAGTACCCTGCCCGAAAGCTTCGGCAAAGACCTTGATTACGTGGAAGAATAACGGCTGAGTTTACGGCCGGGCCGGGCGGTAATCCGTATCAGGCAGCGGGCCTCACTATTGCCCTTCCCATGAAAACACTTCTTGTAGTAACCGCTTTCACCCTGGCCCTGCTCGGCAGCCACGCTTCCCGGGCCCAGGTAGCCACCGATTCGACCCAGTTGCGCCGCCAGATGCAGGAGCAGCGCATGGCTGATGCCAAAACTACACTGGCCACCCAGAAGCAGCAGAGTGCCGCCACTCGCAGCAGCGTCAACGATTCCAAATCCCAGCTCCGCGACCAGAAAAACGCCATGCGTGAGCAGCAGCGCCAGATGAAGGCCCAGAAGATGGACCTGAAACGCCAGCGCACCGACGCCAAGGAGGCTAGCCGCCAGGAAAGCGAAGCCAAAAAGGCCCTGCGCGATGAAAAGCGACGCGCCCGCGACGCCAAGAAGGCCGGCAACGTGTAACCGGCTCCCGGCTCCCTTCTACGCCAACCCTACTTCGTGAAAAACTCCGGTCATTGGCCGGAGTTTTTGCGTAGCAGCACCAACCAGTTTTCACCTTAGCCTCGCTCCAATGGCCGATCAACCGACTAAAAACACCCCCATGTTCTACCCGTGGCACCATTTCGTGCTGCTACCCGCGGCCCTGATTCTGGCCGGCTACGGCATCCGGCGCTACATTGATGTGGCCGGTAACGACTCCGAAATTTCCCGCCTCTGGTTCACGGTGGCCGCCCTGGCCGTTGTTGGGTTTGGCGTTCTTTTCATGCTGCGCCAGCACTACGCCCTCCAGCTCCAGGACCGCCTGATCCGGCTGGAGGTTCGCCAGCGCTACTTCGAGGTAACCGGCCAAAGCCTGCGCCCTTTGGAAGGTCAGCTCCAGCTCAGCCAGATCCTGGCCCTGCGCTTTGCCGGCGACGCCGAACTGGCCGACCTCGCCCAGGCCGCCATCCGCGAAAAACTCAGCTCCAAAGATATCCAGGCCCGCATTCAGGACTTCCATTTCGACGATATGCGGGTATGATGTCGGGAGTTTAGGAACTTGGGGGCTTATGGTCTTGGATTTTTTGGCCGACTTTTGCGTTTAGTCGTTTCAGCCCGGATTCCAGCCGCCGGCTGCCCGAACACAGTCCAAGAACCCAAGCTTCCAACCAACCATGATTCTATACAACGTCACGACCAGCCTCGACCCGGAAATTGCGGACCAGTGGCTGACCTACATGCAGGAAACGCACATGCCGGAAGTAATGGCGACCGGCTTTTTCCTCAAAAGCCAGCTCTGCCGTATGCTCGAAGAGGAAGAAGGCGGCATCACTTACGCCTCGCAGTATTACTGCGTAAGCCTGGAGCAGCTCCGCGAGTACCAGCAGATAGCCGCTCCCGCGCTGATAGACGAGATGAACAAGCATTTCGGTGGGCGTTACGCCTCTTTCCGCACCATGCTGGAAGTGGTCGGATAGCGGTTGCTGATCCGGCAGCAGGCAAAAAACAGGGGCAGCAGGGGCTGAAGGTGGAAACGTGCACCTTCAGCCCCTGCTGCCCCTGTTTTTTGCTTTGAAGGGGAGCTATTCTTCCCGCACGGCCACTTCTACGGCGGGGTCGCAGTGGAATTTCTGGATTTGCGCGGCCGTGAGCGTGCCGTTGTACCATTCGGGGTCGAGGTCGGCGCCCAGCTTTTTATAGAAGCCGATGGCGGGCTCGTTCCACTCCAACACCTGCCAGCGCAGGCGGTGGGCACCGGTATGCCGGGCCTCGGCCACCACGGCCTCAAACAGCTTGCGGCCCAAGCCGGTGCCGCGCATGTGTTCCGTCACGACTAAATCCTCCAGAAACAGCATCCGGCCCTTCCAGGTAGAGTAGGCCGTGTAGTAGAGCGCAATGCCCACAACCGGGCCATCGGGCACTTCCAGGGCTACGAAAAAGCCAAAAATAGGCTCCGGCCCGAAGCCGTCGCGCTGCATGTCGGCCAGCGTATTCGTGACTTCCTGCGGGGCCTTCTCGTATTCGGCCAGCTCCTGAATCAGGGCCAGCACCTGCGGCAAATCGGCCTCCCGGCCCCGGCGAATAAACATGGTATAACAGTTAGGATGAGACAAGGAACCGTAGCCGGCCGAACAGAATTACCCGGCCAGCTGGTTCTTCCAAGGTAAGACCCGAAACGCAAAAAGAGCAACGTTCCGGACGGGATGCTGCTCTTTTTGGTTTATCGGCAAAACCGGCAATTACATCACCGGCTGCATTTTCTTGATGTCCTCGGTGGCGTTAACGGCGTTGATTTCGCGGGTGGCGGGGTCCACTTTACCGCCGGTCGTATCAACCGGGGCGGGGTATTCGAGGGGCTTCACAGCCATTTCTTCATCCGTCTTGTAGTCGGGGTTGCTGCAGGAAGCGGCGGTGAACAGCAGCGAGCCGGCCATCAGACCGAACAGGGACATTTTTTTCATATCAGAAAGCAAAAAGACTAAGGCCATTACGCGGGTTGCGGCGGCAAAGATACGGCAAATGAGTTGTTGGTTGCTAGTTGTCAGTTGTCGGCACAAGCTGGCAACTGACAACTAGCAACCAACAACTCATTTGCCGAATGGCTTGACGCCCATGTTGTAGAAGGCGAAGGACCAGATGTCGGCCCACTCCTGAATCTGGAGCTTGGTGCTTTTACCTGCGCCGTGGCCGGCGTTAACGTCGACGCGGATGAGCTGGGGGTTGGGGCCCTCGTTGGCGGCCTGCAAAGCGGCGGCGAACTTAAACGAGTGGGCCGGCACCACGCGGTCGTCGTGGTCGGCGGTGGTAATCATGGTAGCCGGGTAGCTGGCGGGCTTCAGGTTGTGCAGGGGCGAGAACCGGTAGAGATTCTGGAACTGCTCGTAGTTGTCAGCACGTGCCGTACTCGGGGGCCCAGTTCCAGCCGATGGTGAACTTTTGGTAGCGCAGCATGTCCATCACGCCCACGGCCGGGAAGGCCACTTTGCACAGGTCGGGGCGCTGGGTCATGGTGGCGCCCACCAGCAGGCCGCCGTTCGAGCCGCCGGCCATGGCCAGCTTATCGGTGCTGGTGTAGCCCTGCACCTTCAGGTACTCGGCGGCGGCAATAAAGTCGTCGAACACGTTCTGCTTGTTGGGCGTCATGCCGGCCTGGTGCCAGGCTTCGCCGTACTCGCCTCCGCCCCGCAGGTTGGGAATAGCAATGATGCCGCCGTTTTCGAGCCACAGCATGCGGGCCACCGAGAAGCCAGGCGTGAGCGAAATGTTGAACCCACCGTAGGCATACAGGTAAGTTGGGTTCTGCCCATCGAGCTTAAGGCCTTTCTTGTGGGTGATGAACATGGGCACCTTCGTGCCGTCCTTGCTCTGGTAGAACACCTGGGTGGTTACGTAGTCGGCCGGGTTTACATCTACCTTCGGGGCCCGGAACACGGTGCTGGTGTTGGTGGCCAGGTCGTACTTGTAGATGGTGGTGGGGTAGGTAAACGAGGTGAAGGCGTAGTACACTTCCTTCGAGTCGGGCTTGCCGCCGAAGCCCGAGGCCGTACCGATGGCCGGCAGGGCCACATCGTGCTTGAACTCGCCCTTTCTCGGTGTACACCTTGATGAGGCTGCTGGCATCCTTCAGATAAGAAGCCACCAGGTAACCGCCCACGTGGTCGACGCCTTCGAGCTTCTGCTGAGTTTCGGGCAGTACGGTTTTCCAGTTTTTCTCCTGGGGCTTTTTGGGGTCGATGAGCACGACCCGGTAGTTGGGCGCGCCGTTATTGGTAAGCACGAGCAGCTTGTCGCCCACGTTGCCGACCACCGAGTTATTGAACTCGTAGCTCGTGATGATGGGCGTGAACGTGCCCTCCTGCTTGCGGTCGGTCAGGTCGCGCACCGAGACGCGGTTGCCGTCGGCCTTGCTATCAGTGAGGTAAAGGCTGAGGAACCGCTCGTCGTCGGTGGTGCCCACGTAGCGGAAGCCCAGTGGGCTTTTGGGGTCCTCGTACACCAGCCGGTCGGTGCTCTGGGGCTTGCCGAGGGTGTGGTAATACACCTTGTGGAACTCGTTTTTGCCGGCCAGGCTGTTTTCACCGGCCTTGGGCGCATCGTAGCGGCTGTAGAAGAAGCCGTTTTTGTACCACGAGGCCCCCGATACCTTCACCCATTCGAGATTATCGTCGAGTGTCTGGCGGGTTTTGAGGTCCATAACCTTCATCTTCTGCCAGTCGGAGCCGCCGCCGCTGGTGGCGTAGGCCATATAGCGGTGGTCGTGGGAGAAGAAAGTACCGGCCAGGGCCGTGGTGCCGTCACTGGAGAACTTGTTGGGGTCGAGCAATACCTCGGGCGTACCGTCGGGGCCGGCCTGGGCATACAGCACGGCCTGGTTCTGGAGGCCGTCGTTTTTGCTGAAGTACAGCATCTCACCCTCTTGCTGCGGAATGCCGAACTTCTCGTAGTTCCAGAGGGTGGTAAGCCGCTCGCGGATTTTGTCGCGGAACGGAATCTGGTCGAGGTAGCCAAACGTGACCTTGTTTTCGGCCGTGACCCAATTTTTCGTTTCGGGCGAGTCGAGGTCTTCGAGCCAGCGGTAAGGGTCGGCTACCGAAGTGCCGAAATAGTCGTCCTTCTGGTCAGATTTGCGGGTATCGGGGTAGTTGAGCACGAATTTGGCGGCGGGGGCAGACATTGGTTTAGACTCGGCCGCGGCAGTCGTCGGCGTTGCGGGCTGCGAGGAGCGGCAGGCGGCCAGGCTGGCCAGCGCCAGCACAGGAATAGTGAGTTTGCGCATGGAAGAGAATACGGGTGGAAGTGCCGAAGATAACCCTCCCAGTGGAAACGCGCTCAATTATTCAGCTGCCCCGGATGTTCGGGCTGCCCCGGCCGCCCATCTGCCCCAGGGCTGAAGCCCTGGGCTACGCATCGCTCAACAACAACCGCTCAATAGCCCAGGGCTTCAGCCCTGGGACGACTGGGACGACCAAGGCAACCGGGGCATCAACACCAAGACACTACTGCATCCGGCCGATTTTCGGAATCACCTGAATCAGGAAGCGCTTGTTGTCGCCTTCGCGGCGGCCCTGGTAGCGGCCGGTGCCGAAGAAGCCGCTGCCCCCGATGATGAGCTCGATGTTGCGGTCCTGGCCGAAATCGAGGCCGTTTTGCTTCCAGAAGTTGAGCAGGCTCAGGGCCCGGCGGTAGCTGAGTTGGTAGGTTATCTGCTCCTCGCGGGCGTTGCGCGGGTCGCCGGCGGGGTAGCGGGCGGCCATGCCTTCCACAATCACGAGGTAGCGCACGGGCTGGTCGGTTTTGATGCTTTTGAGCACCGTGCGCAGGGTGCGGCCGGCCTGGAGCAGGGCGGGCTTGTAGGCATCCTGGATTTCGTCGCGGCCGGCCTTGAACTGCACGGGCACCAGCAGCTCGTGGCGCTCATTGGTAGGGTCGTAGCGGAAGTACTTGCCCTCCAGCCGCTGCAGGGAGCGGCGGATTTTGGTAATCTGCTCCAGCTCCACGGCCTTGGCTTTGAGCTCCCCGTTGGCCTGTTTCAGCTCCCCCTCCCGGTCCTTGAACAGCTTGAAGCTGTACACGAACAGCACCAGCATCACCACGAACAAGGACGTCATCAGGTCCACGTAGCTGGGCCAGAAGAAGTCGTTGTGTTGGCGGTTGTTGTTGGAGGGGTTGTTCATGAATGGAGTCACCCCACCCTCCGCCTCCTCCCCTCCGGGAGAGGGGGAGCGCAGACGATTATTACGGGCAAACGATAGTCCGAACATGCACGTTCGATTGGGTACCTTAGCACGCACCCCTCTCCTGAGGAGAGGGGCCAGGTGTGCAGTTTATCTATACCGGCTTCACGCCCCCAAACAGCTTATCCATAAACCGCTGGAAGCTGTTCTTGGAGGTGGCCTTTACCAGCACCGTGTTCAGGTTGGATATCTCGGCCAGCAGTTTGGCCTGAATCTGGGAATCCAGCTCCACTTTGCGCAGTAGCTCGCGCTGGGTGGCGGTTACGTCGCGGCTGAGGTCGGCCTGCTGGGCGTTGAGGTTCTGGAAGGGCTCCAGCTGCTTGAGCAGCTTCTCGAAGACGTTGTCGGCGTTGAGCTGCTGGTAGTACTGCTGCCACTTTTCGTAGGCCAGCTGGGCCTGGCGCTCGTTCTGGGCCTGACGCTGGGTGAGGATGTCGGCCAGGTTGACGCCCGCCTGGTCGATGTGCTGCTCGGCCCGGTCGCGCAGGTTGCGCAGCTCGGTCTGGTGCTTCTGGAAGAAATCCAGCATCAGCTGCACCGAGTTGTTGTTGCCGCCCACGTACTGGCCCAGGTCGTTGATGCCCTTCTCGAAGCCCCGCAGCCGGTCCAGAATCCCGTTCACGCTCTGGGCCGACTGGTAGCCAGTATCGAGCATCTGGTTGAGCTTCTGCTGGTAGCCGGTGAAGGCCGCGAACATCTCGGCCGACTCGCGCACCTTCTCGAACACGGCAATATTGGCGGCGGCCATCTTATCGTAGCCGATGGTGTCGAGGCGCTGCAGGAAGTCGCTCTGCACCCGGATGTTCTCCGTCACCTTATCCATGAGCGGATTGAACAAATCCACCTGGCCCACGAACTGCTGGTTGAAAGCATCGAGCACCGATTTGAGGTTGCTCAGGCTGCCGGCCATATCGGAGTGCAGAATGGGCAGCAGCCGCACCTGAAGCACGGTGTAGTACTGGTTCTGGCGGCCATCGAGCTGGCGGCGGGCCTCGCGCAGCAGTCCGTTGCCGAGCAGCGTGAGCAGCAGCCCCACGAAGGAGCCGGTCATGGCAATGAGCACCCCGGTCAGGAAGGGCGTCAGCGCATTATCGTCCGACACGCCGTTGCGGGCAATGCCCACGAGGCCCAGAATCACGCCCAGAAACGTGCCCAGCAAACCCAGGTACAAAGGCGTCGAGACGTTGGCCTGCACCTCGTTGTCGAGCACCTGGCTGCGGCGCTCCGAAATGTCCTTCAGAATCCCGAAATCGGCCGCCGCGCCCTTGTTGTGGCGCAGGTAGTCGTTGGTATCGAGCAGGATTTCCTCGAACTCGGCCGAGGCGTTATCGGCCTTGAGCAGCGTGGCCGGTAGGCTTCGGGCGGAGCGTCGGCGGCGTAGTCGGGCAGGTCGCGGCCGTCGGGCAGCACGAGGCGCTGCTCCACGCGCAGGGCCTCGCGGGGCGGATAGAGCAAGCTGAGCTGGCGGGTTTTGGTGCGCGTCTGCAGAAACGTGCGAATCTGCAGGCCCACCACCACGGCCACCACCAGTATTTCGAGGGCAATTTCAAGCATAGAAAGCGAAGCTACGGCTAAAAACTAGTTCCCCTCCTTGGAAAGGAGGGGCTAGGGGTGGTTGATGCTGGTGGAACGTCTTCTAAAAACTAGTACTAATTTCTAGCAACCGTTCAACGCATCAACCACCCCTAGCCCCTCCTTTCCAAGGAGGGGAACTAGTTTTTAGCTGCCGTCCTATTCGAACCGGATGGCGGCTTTCTGCTCGATCTGCCAGTTGCCGGCCACTTTGCGCAGCACCCCTTCTTCGTCCGTCACGATGCGGGTGACCGGGCCGCTGGGCTGCTGGTAGCGGCAGGCCTCGCGCAGCGAATACTGGGCGCTCTGGATGGCATAGGCGTGAATGGCAGAGTTGTGCGTGACGTTGAACGTGGCCAGCTCGGGCCACTGCGGGTCGAAGTGAATTTCGTAGATGCTGTCGTGCTGAGGCTCGTCGGAGAGGTCGTACTCGCTGAACGCCCCGTTCACGGGCACCTTCACGTAGCGCGTGTACTGGGCCGGGCCAGCCGGCTCCACCGGGGGCGCCGGGGCGGCAATGGGCTGCGGCAGCTGCACGGGCGGCACCAGGCTCTCGAACTCGTCGCGCGGGGCGGCCGCGGGCGAACCGGCCGGGGTAGCCATTGGCGGAGCGGGCACTTCCGAGAGGCTCACCGGCGCCTCGGCTGCCCGCGTTTCGGGCGCGGCCGCTGGGGCGGGGCGGGCTGCCGGAGCGGCGGCTTCGGGTCGCACCGGGGTAGCGGCGGCAGTCCCGGCGGGTTTGTTCCGGTTCTGGCCTACCGCTTCGGCTACGCGCTGAGTTACCAGCTTTTCCACCTCCCGGCGCTGGGCCGGCGTGAGGTGGTCGGCGCTACCCGAACCGGCGCCGCCGCCGCCCAGCTTCACGGCATCGATATCGGCCCGATGCCGGCCCACGCGGTCGGCCAGGGCGTTGACTTTGCGGTTGAGCAGCCAGAACAGCACCAGCGCCAGCAGCCCCAGAATCAGGGCCAGCGGGGCAAACAGCTTATCCATCACGCTCTCCCCCACTCCACTGGCAGTCGGCGCGGCCGCATCCAGCCCCGCTTCGGCCGGACCAGCATCGGCAGGCGCGGCGGCAGTGGTTTCGTCGAGGTCGGCGGTGGTGTCAGGGCTTTCGGCAGCCGGTTCGGCCCCGGCGAGGTTGCCAATGGGCGTGCCGCTGTTGACGTAGCTGTTGAGGGCCGTTTCGAGGGTAGTGAGGCGCTGCATCCGGGCCGGGTCGCCACGGCGGGCGGCCGACGACTTCAGCCGGGCCACGATTTCCGAGGTCAGCTTCTGCAGCCGCGACTCGTTGCTGCCGAGGCCCTTGTACATCGTACCCCGGCCTTCGAGGGGCTGGTAGAGCAGGCTGTACACCTTCTGGCTGTCGGCTTTGATGCTGTTCTCGAAGGCCTTGAGCGAGCCGCCGCAGTTCAGCTTGTCCTTGAGGTTGCCGCGGCCGTTGTCATCGTATACGTAGCGCACGGCGGCGCACCAGACCTGCACCTTCTGCTCATCAAGCGTGGGCTGGCCGGGGGCCGTTTGGGCGAAGGCGGAGCCGGCCGCCAGTAGCAGCAGGCCGGTAAGTAGGGAAGCAGCGCGGCGGGAAAGGGTCATAGGGTGTTGGGGTAGATGGGTTCTGAAATCCTAGCATTCCGGTTCCCAGGGTTGAAACCCTGGGCTAGTTAGCGGGGAGAGCGAGATAGATATTCGTTGGCAAGGACGCTTAGATATTAGAGCATTACAAAAGAAGAACGTATTGCCCTATTCCATCCCACCCTTCGCCACAATACTCCCAGCCAGTTTCATGTTCAGTGAGACTATATTTCCTGATGAACGAGGGCGGAATCTGTACTGGCTTAGGAATGTAGCACCCCATCATTCTATCGTAAGAATTGAAAAGTATTGCTTCTCCTTGTTCGATAGTGCAGTGAATAACCTTCGGCAAAATATCAGCGCAAACCAGCAGCTTAATCAGCTCATTACGTCTTGATAAGGGCACAAACACTTCCGCTTGCTCAATCTTCGAGCCGTTAGCAGCAGCCTTTATTATTTGCAGAATTTCATCCTCAGTGGAATACAAAACGACCCAAGCATCATCTGGCATCAGGCGAAGCAAATCGATGAAGAAGTTGACGTTTTTATTCACCCCACGTCTAATTCAAAGCTGATGAACTGAGGCTAAAACTCCTTAACCGGTTACCGAATTTAAGAAACCGCTGCATAGCCCAGGGTTTCAACCCTGGGCCACCGGGCCGTTCACGCCTTACGCCTGCAACTCCCGGCTCAGGTTATACAACGCCTGCTTCAGGGGCAGGAAGAACAGGGTTTCGGGCAGGGTTTCGTCGGCGGAGAGCTGGCGCTGGAACTGGTGCAGGCCCAGGCTCAGGCTGTCCTCGATTTCGCGGAGCAGAATGTCCTTCACGCGCTGGCGGTCCACGTCCACGCCTACTTCGCGCAGGTAGGGCGCGACTTCGTCGCCTTCGAGCACGAGGGTGAGGTAGTTGCGCACGTTGGCCAGCACCTGGTCCTTGAGGTCGGCGTCGACCTGGTTGAGCTTGAGGCGCTGCTGGTTGAGCTCGCCGCCTTCCACGGTGCCGCTGTACTTCACCGACTGGATGCTGTCGTAGTCGCTGTGGCTCGACTTTTCCTCGTAGAGCACGCCGCCGTTGGTGGTGGCTTCCTTGGGGTTATCGGCCAGAATAACGCGGAAGTTGTGGGGCGGCTCGGTGCCCGTCACGGCCTGGAAGATGGCTTTGGTAATCTTCTCGATGGCCACCAACGAGCTGCCGCCGGCCAGCAAGCGCAGGTAGAGGCTGCCCTTGCCCGAGAAGCAGAGGTAGCGCGGCGTTTTCAGGCCGAGGTGCTTGGTGAGCTGGGCCGTGTGGTAGATGATGCTGGTGTAGTGCAGGTAGAACAGCACCCGCAGCTGCCGGCCCCTGCCCGAGGCCGAGGGCCTGGGTGAAGCGCAGCGCATCATCGTACTTAAAGAGCAGACTCGTGACGTCGGCGGAGCCGAAATCGGTGTTTTTGAGGGCCGCCCGCAGGTAGCCCTTGTACTCCTGGTTCTGCTCCGAGTCGGGCAGGCTTTCGACGTGGCTCACGCCGAGGCGGAGCAGGCCGTTCTGCTTGGGCGCGCCCTGCACGCGGGCGTAGCCGTCGCCCCAGAGGTCGTCGCCGGCGAAGCGGAACGAGGTGCTGTAGGCCGGTTTCTGGTCGGCGAAGAGCAGCAAATCGGTGGTGCCGCCGCCGATGTCGATGTTGACCACGTTCTCGTCGCGGTTGGGCACGACCTGGTTGGTGGCGGTGAGGTAGTAGTAGGGCGCCACCGATTCGGTGAGGCAGATGGTGGGGCGGTTGGCCTTGAACACCTGCCGGAACGCCTCGTCCCAGACCTGCTGGAACTGGTTGCGCAGGAAGCCGTCGAAGCTCAGCGGCGCGAACCACACCACCCGGGTATCTTCCAGAATGCCGCCGTGCAAAGCCGCCTTGTGGCGCAGCAGCAGCAGAATTTCCTTGAAGAAGGCCTCAATGCGCGACACGCCCTGGGGGTCGAGCTCGGCGCTCCACTTCAGGTTGGTGATGAAGCGGTTCTGGGGCAGCTCGGCGGTGGTTTCGGTGTTGATGCTGAAGCCGATGTTGATGTTGCTGAGCACCTTGGCCGGCTCGTTGGCAAACGAGGTGGTTTCGCACACCGCGGTCCGAATCGGGAACTCGTACACCGAGCCGCCCTCGCCGATAAAGCTGGGCACGAACTCGCGGTTTTGCAGCGTGGCCACGTCGGAGTTCAGCTGCCCGGCCCCGAAGCGGTAGCGCTGGGCGGCCGACTGCCCGGCGTCGGCCAGCGGGGCGCTCAGCCACTCCACCTGCACGTCGGCCTCGCCGATGGTGAGCGGGCGCGGGTGGGCCGAGGGCGAATCGGCGTAGGCCACGTGGGTGTTGGTGGTGCCAAAATCGACGGCGAACGTGAAGCGGCGGGTGCCGCGGTCCAGCTCGCGCCAGCGCGGCACGAACAGGCCCCGGGCCGGCTCGGCCCCGATGGTGGCGGGCGGGCAGGTCAGCTCGGCCAGGTCGAAGTGGGTGCCGGTGATTTCGTAGTAGGTGCTGCCGGCGGTGGCCACGCTTTTCTGGGTGCGCTCGTAGCGGGTGGCGCGGCGGGCGGCGCCCTGCTCCGTAATTCGCTCCCCGTTCACGAAAAACGTGAGGTCGTAGCGGCGGTTGAGCATGGTGGGCGCGTTGTCGGCATCCACCAGCATCACCTTGTAGAGGTCGTTGAACTCGGGCTGGTAGCTCACCTTGTAGAAGGGGAACACGCCCACGCCCACGTTGGCCTTCACGATGCGGCCCTTCTCCAGAATCTCGCGGCCCTGGGCGTCCTTGGGGTTCTGGGGGTTGGTGTAGTAGCTGCGCTCGAAGGTGATGAAGCGGCCCGCCTGCACCGGCACCCGCAGCTGCACGCGCACGTGGCTCAGGTCGATGGTGAAGGTGAGCAGCTCGGCCAGCTCGTGCTCGGTGAAGTACTCGAAAAACGCCTGTTTCAGCGGCAGCAGGTACGGAAACCGGGCCCGGCCCTGACCGTCGGCCCCGTACTGGAACGTGACTTTGCCGGTGTGGAAGCGCTGGGTGTTCAGCTCGTAGGGCAGCTCCACCAGGGAGTCTTCCAGCAAGTCGCCGACCGTGATGTAGGGGTACTTGAAGCCTTTGCCGGGCAGCACGCGGCTTTCCAGGGCTACTTCATCGTAGTAGGGCACCGGCGTGCGGTCGTCCCAGGGCTGGCCGTTGAGGTAGTTGGCCCCGGGCATGGTCAGGTTGGGGCGCAGCACCAGCGGGCGCGGCCGGCCGCTGGTCGATTCGCGGGTGGGCTGGATGAACAGGTCGGAGCTGGTCACGGCCGACTGGTCGGCGCGGCCGGGCAGGGGCACGCCCTTCACGCTCACCAGGTTGCCCTGCACGTCGGCCAGGGCCGGGTAGCGGGCCGCAAACTGCTGGGCCGTCCGGTCGCCCTGCATCTGGAGCTGGTTGATTTTCGCGCGGTCGAGGCCGGCGTACACGCTGCCGGCAAACTCGCGGCGCTGCAGCTGCGGGTAGGCCAGAAACAGCTCGTACACGAACTCCCGGAACTGCGGGTCGCGGTCTTCGAGCAGCACGGTCTGCTGGTCGAAGTAGTGGCCGCGGGCCTGGGGCCGCTCCAGATCGAGGGCGCCCACGCCGGGGCCGGTGAACAGCAGCGTCAGCGGCGAGGTGCCGCCCAGCAGGCGCGTGCCGCCCGCCAGCTCCGGCGACTCGTAGTACACCAGGTACATGTCGGAGAAGTCGCGGAACCGCTCGTCCTGCAGGTACAGCTGCAGCGTTTCGCCCAGCAGGCGGGTGCCCTCGTTCTGGCGCATCCGCTGAATCTCGGCCTCCGCGTTCCAGCGGCGCAGCGTGATTTTGCGGCCCGCCTGGGTGTAGAGGTGGTAGTTGTAGAGCAGCTCCAGCAAATCCCAGAAGTGGGTCGTCAGCTCGTGGTACACCGAGCCGGGGTTGTTCTTGCCTTCCCGGGCCAGAAAATCGAAGGCCGTCTCGAACAGGTGCATCCGCGCAAACGGCGTCGGGATGCTCACCGCCAGGTTGCGCGACTTGCCGCCCGCCGGGTCGGTCACGGTGTTGATTTCGGTGCTGGTGACGGGGGCGGTTTTCTGCCAGCCCTGCACCTGCTGGGAGCCGTTGTTGTGTAAGCGAAGGACTTTGGGCATATCGTTTCCGGGGTTCCAAGTCCCAGGGTTGAAACCCTGGGCTAGTTAGCGGTTCTGTTCTTATTGGCCGATGTCCCAGGGCTGAAGCCCTGGGCTAGTCAGCGGGTGGGTTGAACATCCTTTCCGTAGCCCAGGGCTTTAGCCCTGGGACGTCTGGAGAATTCAGGACTGGGCTACGACACCCGCGCCATCTTTTCCAGCATTTCCATTTCCTGCCAGTAATCCTGTTCCTGGTGGTGCTTTTCCTGATTACGAATGTAGTTGCGTACGCGCTCCACGTGCGACGGACTCACAGAAAATGCGCCGTAGCCGTTCTGCCAGCCAAAGGTGAAATCCGTTAGTTGCTGCTCATTCACCCAGTGGGCGCTTTTGCCCTTGAGTTGTTGCATCACCAAGTCGAGCCGGTCAGTAGTACGCAACGAAAGCAGACAGTGAACGTGGTCGTATATGCCGTTCAGAAAGTCGAGGTGGATATTATCCTTCTCAGCAATATGCCGAATCTGATTAAATACCAACGGTTTCAACTTAGCCGTCAGCCAAGGCTGCCGGTTTTTAGTTGCCCACGTTACATGCACCCACAACGACTGGAAAACGTGGCTCATGTGCGCTGTTTTAACGTCTCGTTCTAGATTCCCAGGGCTAAAGCCCTGGGCTACGGAAAAGATATTCAACGTCCCCGCTGAATAGCCCAGGGCTTCAGCCCTGGGATACCGAGGTTACACCACCTTCACCTTCTCCTCAAACGCCTTATCCGTCACCTGATAAAACAGCTCCAGCAGCTTGCGGAAGCTGTCGGGCTCGGCGATGGACTTTTCGGTTTTGTTGAGGTTGTCGAGCAGGTAGTTGTGGCCGAGGCCCTTGTTGAAGAAGTCGTTCCACTTCTTTTCCACCGGCTTGCCCAGAATCATGGCGTTGAAATCGTCGGTTTGCAGGTCGAAGGGGCGGAAGGCGCGGCGGTTCTGGGCCAGCTCCTGCAGCCACTGGTCCACGCCCGAATCGGCGTTGTGCAGGAAGGTGTTCAGCTCCTTGAAGATGGGCTCGTTGCGCAGGGCGTAATCGAGCTTGAGGTTGTCGTGGTAGGGCGCCTTGTCGGTGGGCAGGTGCTGCTTGTGGTAGCGCGTGAAGTAGAGGAACTGGGTGAGCTGCTTGGCAATGATTTCCCGGGTTTCGTCGGGCAGGTGGCTGAACTGGATTTCGGGCGTGTCGGTGCCCAGGCCGTACTCGTGGAAGTGCGGGCCGCCGGTGCGCAGCTCGGCGGGCGAGTAGCGCATGAAATCCACGATGCTCAGGGCCGCCAGCAGCTCAATCAGGTGGGCCTTGTTCTTCTGCTGGGTGCCGCCGGGCTGGTTTTCGTAGGGCGTGTCGGGCGTGTCGGCGAGGTAGTAAAGCGCGTCGAGGCCCGGCAGGTTGTGCTCGTAGTAGCTGAGCGCCGCCTTGGTTTTGGTGAGGAAGTTGTTGGAATCGATAACGGCGTTGTCCTCGCTCTGGAGGGCGAAGTAGGGCATCACCGTTACGGCCCCGGTGGGCGCGTCGCGCAGGTAGCGGGCGTTGCTGAGGCGGGTGTTGGGGTCCTTGAGGTTCTTGAGCATGAGCGGGAAGCCCGCCGCGCCCGTGCCCCCGAAGATGCTCGACACGAAGAACACCCGGTCGCCGTCCTGGAAGTTATCGGCGAAAAACCGCATTTCCGGGCTTTCCACCAGCTTGTTCAGCACGATACTGCCCACGTTGGGCGAACCCCGGAAGCCAATAGTGAGCGGGCTCTCCAGGTTGTCCTGGGTAAAGAGCAAATCCACCAGCCCCTTCGAGTCCACCGACAGGCCGTCGTAGCTCAGGTACTGGCGGAAGCTCTGGTTGATGCCGCCGAAATCGAAGATGAACGTGTCCTTCACCGAGCCGTTCACATCCTGCGAAATGCCGCTCAGGGTGCTGATATCGGTCTGGAAGAAGCCTTCTTCGCGGGGGCCGAGGTGCTTGTAGATCTGCTGGTAGTTCTGGAGCAGCTGCACCGTGCGGTTCATGTCGCCGTTGTGGGCGTCGGGGTCGATGATGATGGGCACCACCCGGTCGCAGTTGGGCAGCTCGACGCCGGCCGCCAGCAGCATTGTGAGCGAGCGAATGACCCGGGAGCCCGTGCCGCCAATGCCGAATAAGAAGAGTTTAGCCATGATGGGAAGGAAGAACTTAGAAATAAGAACCAAGAGCTTAGAGCTAAGAACCTTTCAGCCATTTATACTAGCTCTCAGCTCTTAGTTCTCACATCTCACTTCTAAGATTAGAATGGAGTAGTGCTGGCGTTGGTGGAGCCTTTGCGCAGCAGCAGGGAGAAAACGAAGAACCAGAGCAGGCTCAGGATGGCGTTCCAGGTGGCCAGCCAGTAGATGTAGCTGTGGTCGGCGACCTGCTGGGCGTGGGCCTGCCAGATGGCAATGCCGAAGGCCAGCACCGCGTTTAGGCCCAAAAACAGGCCCCAATGACGGCCCTTGTTGAAGGTGGCTACACCCATAGCCCGGTTAATGAGCAGGTAGAAAACCGCTACCAACGCCACCGACAGCCCAATATTCAACAGGCCGAGGTTGGGGAATACTACGTCGCGGTACACCGGCGTGTCGGCCGGGGGCTGGGGGTTGCCGATGAGTTCGTAGAGGAAGCGGAAGAATGCTTTCATAAAGAAATGTAACGCCCGGCAACGGCCCGGCAAACCAATGAACGATGCAGCAAGAACGAAATTGCAGGGCGAACCTTTCATCCGCGGCACTTAGCCAAACGACTATCGTGCCAAGTGTACGGACCGTTTCGCGGTTCCGACGAGGATCATGACGCCGGGGCAGCGGCGCGGCGCATACTTCACGCTACAACTTGTGCCCCCAGTCCGGCAAACGTCAGTTGGCCGGCTGCAGGGTCATGGGTAGCTCAAACACCGTGGGCTGCTCGGCCACGGAGGCCTGCAAACCATCGAGCAAGCTACTCAGGGCAAACGTTTTGGCAGCCGGAGTCACCGTCGTTTTTCGTCGTCCATTGGGCCACCCAGGCGGGGCGCTGATTCAGCAGCTTGAGCACCAGCGGGCGGGAGGCCGCGGGCACTTTCGTGAGGCGGATTTTGGCAAAGTGCGTAAACCGGCTTTCCGGGCCGCTGCTGGTCCGTGTCTGGTCGGAAGCGGGCGTTACGCCGAGCAGCTGCGCGTCGGTGTCCACGGTTTGCAGCTGTAGGTACTGCTTCAGGTAGGCCGGCTCGCGGTACTGAGCGGGCAGGTTCTGCAAATCGAGGCCTACCACAAATTCCACCGGCTGCTGGCCGGAGGCCTCGCTAATCGTTACCACGCGGTAGGCCTCGGCGGCGCGCTTGCTGGCGCCGGCGTCACCGTAGTACCAGCTGCCCTTGTGCTGGTATTTATCGAGCACCGAGTAGGCGGGGCGCGGGTAGGTTACCCCAAAGTGCGCCTGCTGGGCCGCCTGGGCGTCGGCCAGCAGGGCCTGGTCGAACTGCCGCACGGCATCAGCCGGCCCCACCACCCAGTAGTAATACGGGATTTCGGTGTCGCAGCAGGCGGTTTTCTTACCGGCGGCTTTCAGGGCCGGGTAGTAGGTGCCACGGAAGCCCGAGGTGAAGCCGTACACCGACACGGCCAGGTCCGACTGCGAGGCGTTGCGCTGCAGCGCGTCGGTGATGTCGGTTTTGATGTAAGGAATAGCGCCCGCGTTCTTAGGCGAGTAGATGAAGTCCGAAATCAGCACGTTCACGGTGCCGGGCTGGTAGTAGCGGGTCATCAGCGTATCGAGCACGGCGGGCAGCTCGGTGCTTTTGGCCGGCTGCTGAATGCCGGCGCGCACGGTGCCCGAAAGCTGCTGGTAGGTATCGGCGTAGGGCCGGTCTTTGAGCAGGAAGAACGATTTGCGACGAGCGGCAGGGGTGCGGTTCACCTCCGACAGAAACTGCGCTACCCGCTGCTGAAAGGCAGTATTCTCGCCTCCGGCCCCGGTTTTGGGCATAAAACCTTCCATCGAGCCCGACACTTCCAGAAACACATTGACGGCCTGCAATGGGGTGGTTGCGGCCGGGGCCGCCTCGGTTGGCGGCGGGGGCGTCTGGTCGCCCGAGGGCAGCGCGTCGGTGATATCGACGGCCGTTTCCTGCTCCTTCTTGATATCGGAGCGGGAATAACAGCCGGGTAGCAGCAACAGGGCCAGCCCCAGGGCGGGCAGCAGGCGGGCAGGAAGGGAGGTAGGGTAGCGCATAGGTTTAGCGTAACGGATAATTGGTGATTTGGGATATCAGCCGCCCATCATTCAGTGCGCAGCAAAGCCTGGTGGGCGGTTGATAGCCTGCTAGCTGTAGTCGATTTCGGTGTTGTCGCCGATGTTGAGGCTGTGCTTGGTGCCCTTGAACAGGGCGTCGGAACCCACGATGCAGTCGTGCATAACGGCCGAGCGCAGCTCGGAGTAGGAGCCGATAATGGATTCGCTCAGAATGGTGTTCTGCACGATGGTCCGGTCGCCGATGGCCACGTTGGGCCCGATGATGGAGCCCGAAATCTGGCAGTCCTTGCCAATGCTGACGGGCGGGATGATGATGGTATCGGGAAACTCGGGGTACTCGCGGCGCTTGAGGAACTCGGGGCGGTTGAGCAGGCGGGCGTTGGCTTCGAGCAGCGAGCTTTTGCGGCCGCAGTCGAACCAGTTATCCACCGGCACGCTCACCATTTCGGCCCCGTCATCGATCATGAGCATGAGCGCATCGGTGAGCTGAAATTCGCCGTGGGTGCGCCGGTCCTGCTCTACGATGCGCTCCAGGGCCGAGGCCAGCCAGTCGGCGTTGGCAATCTTATAGAGGCCTACCAAGGCGAAGTTCGACTTCGGGATGCGCGGCTTCTCCACTACTTTGGTCACGCGGCCGGTGGGGCCGGTTTCCACGATACCGAACAGGGCCGGCGTCTTCACCTCCTTCACGGCCAGCACGTTGCCGGGCATGCCCATGAGGGCCCGCAGGTCTACGTCCACAATGGTGTCGCCGAGCAGAATCAGCACGCCGTCCTGCTCACGGCGGAACTCCTCGCGGGCCAGCCAGAGGGCGTGGGCAATACCCTCGCGGGGCTCCTGCACCACAAACGTCGCCTGCAGGCCGGGGTACTGGCGGCGCACGTAATTCTCTACCTTCTCGCCGAGGTAGCCAATAATGAAGACGAATTCATGCACCCCGGCCTCCACCAGCCTATCGATGATGTGGCCAAGAATGGTGTTGCCGGCCACCGGCACCAGGGTTTTGGGCTGGGTGTGGGTGTGCGGACGTAAGCGGGAGCCGATGCCGGCTACGGGAATAACTACTTTCATGAGCAAAAATCGGGAAGCGCCGACGCGCAAAATACACATTAGCGGCGGAGCTTGCTGCCACACAACCGCCCGGCCGCGAATTCGTACTTTGCAACGCAGCTGACTAGCTTGGCTGATAACCACTGAAGTTGCCTTTTGTCGGATCGGCCCGCTTTCCGGCCTCTCACCAAGGCCTTACACTGCGGCTGATTTCCGCTCCGTTTCTCTCTCTCCCTTTCCCCATTTCCTTATTCCTTTTTCCATGAAACGCTTTTTGCTCTACTTTGCCGGCCTCGTGCTGATGCTTTCCCAGTCGTCGTGCGGCTACAACTCGATGGTAACCAAGGACCAGGCCGTGAAGGGCCAGTGGGCCAACGTGCAGAGCTCCTACCAGCGCCGCTCCGACCTGATTCCGAACCTCGTGAACACGGTGAAGGGCGCGGCCAACTTCGAGAAATCGACCCTGACCGAAGTAATTGAAGCCCGGGCCAAGGCCACCAGCGTGCAGCTCAACGCCGACCAGCTCACGCCCGAAAACCTGCAGAAATTCCAGGCCGCCCAGAGCCAGGTGGGCGCCGGTTTGGGCCGGTTGCTGGCCGTTTCGGAAAACTACCCCGAGCTGAAGGCCAACGCCAACTTCCAGGAGTTGCAGGCCCAGATCGAGGGCACCGAAAACCGCATCAACGTGGAGCGCAACAAGTTCAACGGCCTCGTCAACGACTACAACGCCTACATCAAGAGCTTCCCCAACAACCTGTTCGCCGGCATGTTCGGCTTCGCCGAGAAGCCCTACTTCGAGGCCGATGCCGCCTCGCAGAAAGCGCCGACGGTACAGTTTTAATTTAGTTGTCAGTTGCTAGTTGTCAGTTGTCAGTTGCTAACTGTCAATTGTCCAAAACGACCTGACAACTGACAACTGGCAACTGATAACTAACATGACCAACCCCCTTACTCCCACCCAGGAAGCGTCGCTGGTAGAAGCTATCCGGCAGGCCGAGTTGCTTACGTCGGGCGAAATTCGGGTGCATCTGGAAGACACCTGCCCCTCGCCCGACCCGCTAGACCGTGCTGCGCAGGTGTTTGCCGAACTCGGCATGCACCACACGGCCCAGCGCAACGGCGTGCTGTTTTACCTGGCCTGGCAGAGCCGGCAGTTCGCCGTTATCGGCGACACGGGCATTAACTCGGTGGTACCCGACGACTTTTGGGAAACGGCCAAGGAGAACGTGCTGCAGCATTTCCGCACCGAAAAATACGTATTGGGCCTGGAGCAGGGCATCCGGCTGGTCGGGGAACAATTGCGGCGTTACTTCCCCTACGACGCAGCCACCGACCAAAATGAGCTGGACGACTCGATTTCGTTCGGCGACCCGTCGTCTTCCCAGTATCCATGAACCTGAATCTTCTGACCTACTTTTTACGGCCGGCCGGGCGCTGGCTGCTGGCTTGCGGCCTGGTACTGCTGGCGGTGCTGGCCTCGGCCCAGAACGTGCCGCCCCGCCCCAACCCACCCCGCCTCGTCAACGACCTGGCCAACATGCTGAGCGCCGACGAGGAGGCCCGGCTGGAACGCAAGCTGGTGGCCTACAACGACTCTACCTCCTCGCAGATTGCCGTCGTGACCGTGCCCTCGCTGGGCGACTATGACATCTTCGACTACTCGCAGAAGCTCTACGAAACCTGGGGCATCGGCCAGAAAGCCAATAACAACGGTATTCTGCTGCTCATTGCCGAGCAGGAGCATAAGGCCCGCATCCATACCGGCTACGGCCTCGAAGGCGCGATTCCCGACGCGCTGGCCAAGCGCATCATTTCCAACACCATTGTGCCGGCCTTCAAGCAGGAGCGCTACTACCAGGGGCTCGATCGGGCCACTGACCAGCTCATTGCCCTGGCCAAGGGCGAATACAAGGCCGACCAAACCACCCAAACCCGGCGCGGCTCCGACGACGGTAGCGGCTCGGGCATTTCGTTCTGGGTGATTATCGCGGCGCTGGTGCTGTTCATCATCCTACGTAACCGGGGCGGCGGCAGCGGCGGTGGCCGGCGCAACCGCGGCTTCGGCGGCGGCATGATTCCGCCCGTCATCTTCGGCGACTTCAGTGGCGGCCGCGGTACCTTCGGGGGTGGCGGCGGCGGCTTTGGCGGCGGCGGTTTCGGGGGCTTCGGCGGCGGCAGCAGCGGCGGCGGCGGCGCCTCGGGCAGCTGGTAGCGGTGAATGAGTGACTCGGTGAATGAGTGAATTCTGAGGTAATGAGCCCAGGCTCACGTAACTCATCTTCATCATACAAAAACCCCTGATGCCAGTACGGCATCAGGGGTTTTTGTATTACGGCTTTGCGCAGCGTGCAAGACGGACTACTCCACCTTCATTGCAATACTAAAACAGCTCACTCATTCACTGAGTCACTCATTCACCCATTCGATAAACCGGCGTTTCATAGAACGGGCGAAGCAGTTCAATGACATCGAGGGCGTCGGCCAGCGCCTGGTGGGCCACGGTATCGTCGGCGAAGTGGGCGCGGGCCTTACAGGTTTGCATGGTGGGCAGGCGGGTGTCTTTACGCCAGTTGAGGTAGAAGGCAGCCGGATCGAGCATGGCGGGCTCGGCCCGCACGAGGGTGCCGTAGCCGGGCAGCTCGCGCAGAAAGCCCAGGTCGAAGGAGGCAATGTTCTTGCCGGCCATTGTCACGGCCACGCAGTCTTTTTTATCGGTTTTGAAGCCTTGAGCCAGTAGAAACTCGCGCAGCTGGGGCAGCAGCTCCTCGGGGCCGCAGAGCTCGGGGTTGGGCTCCTTTTGGGCCAGCTCGCGGAGCAGGCCCGCGTTCAGGGCCAGCGCGCCGGCCGTGCCCACGTACTCGGGGTGGCGCACCACGCGGCGGAAGGCAGGCAGCTCGGCCAGCGGGCGGAGGTTTTTGGTGTCTTCCACCACGGCGGCCAGCTCCAGAATCTGGTGGCGGGCGGGCCGGCCGCCGGTGGTTTCGAGGTCGAGGGAAACGTAGCGCATAGGGTAGCGGTGTACGGGACCGGCCGGGGGTGGTTTGGGGCACCCGGGGGCTTTACGTAAGCTTCACGCACTGGGGCATTGCCTCCTCCCCGCAACCTGACAGCGCCATCAGTAATAAGCTATACGAAAGGGCAGATACATCAGCAAGGCCGCCGGGCGGTGGCTGCCAGCAGGACGACCGAGTCCGGCAGTGGCTTCCACCAACTCGCGTTGCCGGCCAGCGCGGAGAGGGGCGGTTTGGTGGTTGCTGCCCAGCTCGCTACCTTGTTGGCTGGCCTTAGGGCTCAACGCCATTAGCAAGCTGTCTATTTTTTTATGTACTGGTTTATATACGATACGCTTCGGCAGGCCAAAGTCACCGTTCTATTACCGGTCCTGCTGGGCATTGGTAGTACCGTTCAGGCACAGGTCGCCCCCGCATCTTCCGCCCTGGTGCAGCAGGCGCAGCAAGTGGCCGTGCAGGCCTACCGCAAAGCCATCGACGATCAGTCGCAGCTCTATAACGGCACCGAATACTTCGACTACACCCGCTTCTACGAAGTCGTTGAGGGCCACCAGTTTTACCCTTCCGAAACTGAGCAACCCGGTACGCTTACCTACCAGGGCCACAGCTACGAAGGGGTGCCGCTACGCTACGATACGCACCTGGATCAGGTGATAGTTAAGCACCCGAGCAGCCTGTTCTACGTGAACCTGCTGGCGGGCAGGATTTCGAGCTTCAGCCTCGGCAGTCGCAATTTCACTCGCCTGGGCGGAGCCGTGGCCGAACAAGCCGCCGGCTCGGGCTTCTACGAGGTACTACTGAGCGCAGATAGCGTGCGGCTGCTGGCCAAGCGTTACAAAAACATGCTGGACCAGCCGGCCCAGAATAAAACGCGGGTCGTTTTCTCATCAGCTGACCGCTACTTTCTGCAAACCAAGGATAACCTGCGCAAGATCAATAGCAAGCAGTCGGTGCTGGCCGCCTTTCCCGGCCAGAAGAAGCTGCTGCAGCGCCATATCCGCGACAAGCACCTGTTCAAAAACCGGCAGTTGCGCGAGCAAGATCTTGTACACATTGTCCTGTATCGCAGTACTCTCCCCGATTAACCAAAAAAATTCGCCCGCAGCTCGCAGCCTGTACCAGAGCGGAGCGGCCGGCTGGCTTATTGCGCCTATGGTCCAGCCTATGCAGCAACATGGCTTCGAGGGCTTTTTTTATTACCAGTCAATTACCTGATTCACTGGCACCTTATTCTTGTTTTTTCGTGCGATGGCCAAACAGTTATTTATCGGATTGCTCCCCCTGCTGCTGGCCGGCGCCCTGAACAGCTCCGCCCAGACAACCAGCTTGCCGCTGGTTACGGGCTCTTACCAGCAACTGCCGCTCCGGCAGTTTATGGCGCAGCTGGCCACCACAACCGGCTACCGGTTTTTCTACGATCCGGCGGTGGTCGATAGCCTGCGCGTGAGCGTGCAGGCCCAAGGCGAGCCGCTGAGCCGGGTACTGCAGCGGGCGTTGCAGGGCACCACACTTCGGTTTGCTGTTGACAGCAGCCGGCAGCGCCAGGTGTTTATTACCGATGGCCCGCCGATTATGACGGAATTGGCGGCGGGCTTTTTCCAGCGCGAGCCGGATCAGGCCGGCACCCCGCCCTCGCGCCAGCCGGCCCTGCTGCCGGAGCAACCGGGCGACGAGGGCCGCAACGTCATCAGCTCGGCTACCAAGGTCTATAATGTTGGGCAGGGCTCCGGGACCGGCCAGGCTACGCTGGCGGGCGTGGTGCGCGAGGCCGCGACCGGCGCGCCGGTGGTGGGGGCCAACGTATTTGTGGAAGTACTCAACATCGGTACCAGCACGGCCGCCGATGGCTCCTACGCCCTGCTATTGCCAGCGGGCCGCCACGAGGTGCGGGTGCGGGGCATCGGCCTTAAGGCTACCAAGCGCCAGGTGCTGCTGCGCGGCAACGGGCGCCTCGATATCGAGACGCAGGACGACGTCAATACGCTCCAGGAAGTGCTGATCCAGGCCGAGAAAGCCAAGAACATCACCAGCACCCAGATGGGGGTGGATAAGCTCGACATCAAGACCATGCGCCAGGTCCCGACGGCCTTCGGCGAGGTGGACATTCTGCGGGTGGTGATGACGCTGCCGGGCGTGAAAACGGTGGGCGAGGGCAACACCGGCCTTAATGTACGCGGCGGGGCCACCGACCAGAACCTGATTCTGTTCAACGGCGCCACCATTTACAACCCTTCGCACCTGTTTGGGTTCTTCTCGGCCTTCAACCCCGACGTGGTGCGCTCCGTGGAGCTGTACAAAGGGGCCATCCCGGCCCGCTACGGCGGGCGGCTCTCGTCGGTGCTCGACATTCAGGGCCGCCCGGGCGACGCGCAGAAGTACCACGTGTCGGGGGGCGTGGGGCCGCTCACCAGCCGCCTTGCCGTAGAGGGGCCTATTGTTAAGGATAAGGCGTCGTTCATTGTGGGCGGCCGGAGCAGTTACTCCAACTGGCTGCTCCACCTGCTGCCCAACGAAGTGTACAAGCAGAGCTCGGCCTCCTTTTCCGATTTGAGCGGGCAAGTCGACTACGCCCTCAACAAGAACAACTCGGTAACGGTGACGGGCTACTACAGCACCGACAAGTTTCAGCTGGGCCGCGATACGGCCTACCACTACGTCAACCGGGCCACCACGGCCAAGTGGCAGCACGTGTTCAGCCCCAAGCTCTCGGGCGTGCTGACGGCCGCCAACAGCTTTTACCGCTACGACATTACCAGCAAGCGCGACCCTTCGACGGCCTCCCAGCTTACCTACGCCATCGACCACTCCGAGGGGCGGGCCGACTTCAGCTACCTGCCCACCAGCAAGCACAACGTCGATTTCGGGGTCAGCGCGGTGCGCTACCAGGTGTCGCCGGGCGGGCTGGAGCCTTCGGGGGCCGAGTCGCTGATCCGGGCCGATGTGCTGGAGCGCGAGCAGGGCCTGGAAAGCGCCGTGTACGTATCGGACCGCATCGAGCTGACGCCCCGGCTCTCGGTTTCGGTGGGGCTGCGTTACTCGCTTTATAATGCCCTCGGCCCCCGGGAAGTGTACCGCTACCTACCGGGCCAGTCCAAAACCCTGAGCACGCTTACCGATACTGTGCGCTACGCTCCGGGCAAGGTGCTGGCTACCTACCACGGGCCCGAATACCGCGCCTCGGCCCGCTACTCGCTTTCCGAGCACGCCTCCGTGAAGGTCGGCTTCAACCGCACCCGCCAGTACATTCACATGCTGTCGAACACCACGGCCATGTCGCCGACCGACATCTGGAAGCTGAGCGACGGCAATACCCGGCCCCAGGTGGGCGACCAGTACTCGCTGGGCTACTACCGCAACTTCCGGCGCAATAGCATCGAAACGTCGGTGGAGGCTTATTATAAAGCCACCCGCGACTTCGTGGATTACAAGGGCGGCGCGGTGCTGCTGCTCAACCGCCACATCGAAACCGACATCGTGAATGCCGTGGGCCGGGCCTACGGGGTGGAGATGCTCGTGCGCAAGCTCAGCGGCAAAATCAATGGCTGGGTGAGCTACACCTATTCCCGGACGCTGGTGCAGGTCAACCAAGGCACGCCCGCCGACCGCATCAACGGCGGGCAGTACTACCCCAGCAACTTCGACAAGCCCCACGATTTCTCGCTGGTGGGCAACTACCGCTTCAGCCACCGCATCAGCACCTCGCTCAACGTTACCTACAGCACCGGCCGGCCTATTACGCTGCCGCTGGCCAAGTACTACAACGCCGGGGCCACCCGGGTCTATTACTCCCTGCGCAATGCCTACCGGGTGCCCGACTATTTCCGCATGGATTTCGGCCTCAACCTCGAAGGCAACCACAAGGTGCAGAAGCTCGCCCACAGCTCCTGGACGTTTGGGGTGTACAACCTGACGGGCCGCCAGAATCCTTATTCCGTGTATTTCCGCAATACCGGTGGCCAGATCAAAGGCTACCAGCTGTCTATTTTCGGGCAGCCCATTCCGACGGTGGTTTATAATTTCAAATTCTGATAGCAGTAGCCATGACTCGTTATTCTATCATGACCATTATGGCCACTTGGGTGCTGCTGGGGCTGGCCGGCGCGGGCTGCGTGAAGCGCTACGAACCCGAAGTAGTGGCCGCCGCCAACCGCTACCTGGTCGTTGATGGGCACATCAATGGGCACGGCATCACGGTGGTGCAACTGGCCTACTCCATCAACCTCGATACCCCGAACCAGTACCCCGTGGAGGAGGGAGCCCAGGTGTTTATTGTGGATGAGCGGAATGCGCGTTACGCCTTGCGCGAAACCACCCCGGGCCGCTACGAATCGGCTTTTCTGACGCTGCCTGCCAACCGCAGCTACTACCTGCGCATTACCACCCGGCAGCGCCGCGAGTATGCCTCCGAGCCGGTCTTTGTGCAGCAGACCCCTGCCTACGACAACTTGGTTGCCCAGGTGCAGCCCGATGGAGTTCAGGTACTGCTCAGCACCCACGACAACGAAAATAAAATTCAGTACTACCGTTGGGAATACGACGAAACCTGGGAGTTCACCTCGGCCTTCGACAGCAAGTACCGGTACAGCCGGGCGCTGAACCGGGTAGTACCCCGCCAGGACGACATTTACCACTGCTGGCGCACGGAGACTGCCAGTACGGTAAAAACGTTCAGCACGATCCGCCTTACCGAGGCCAGGGTGCGCGACTACCGGCTGCGCTTCCTGCGCTCCAACGATATTCGGTTGCGCTACCTGTATAGCATCAATGTCCGGCAGTACGCCATGCTGCCGGAAGAATTCAACTACTGGGAAGCCGTGCGCAAGAACACCGACAACCTGGGCACGCTCTTCGACCCGCTGCCCTCCCAGATTCAGGGCAATGTGCACAGCCTCAATAAGCCCGAGGAGCCGGTGCTGGGGTACGTGGGCGCCTCTACCGTAACGGAGCAGCGCATTTTTGTGCGTCGCCAGGACCTGCCCGTGGAGTGGCGCCTGTTTCCCGACAGCAACTACAAGCACTGCGTAGACCTCGATACCTTTCCCAGCCGCCGCTACCTGGCCTTCACCCTGTATGATTTCTATGGCGACTCCACGTACCGAACGCCCGTGGGTGCGCTTCGGCCCGGTTCGGCCTTCACCGCTTCCACCCTCGATTGCATCGACTGCCGCCTGCATGGCACAACGGTAAGGCCCACTTTCTGGCCGCAATAAACTGCCCGCCTGGCCGCAGGGCTCCTTCTCTTTTCATCTTCTCGGTTATCCTACTTCCTCTGACTATGGTATTTGCTTGTTCGCGTTGGGTATTGGCTGGCTGGCTGGGGCTGCTGGTTGGCTTGCCGGGTTACAGCCAGGTGGCGGCACCGGAGGCTACCGGGCTGGCGGGCAGCCTGCCCCAGCGGTTCGAGCAGTATCAGCGGCAGCACCTGCCCGAGAAGCTTTACCTGCACCTCGACCGGCCCTCCTACCTGAGCGGGGAAATCATGTGGTTTAAAGTGTATGCTGCCGACGGCACCACCGCCCGGCCGCTGCACCTGAGCCGGGTGGCGTATGTAGAAGTGCTCGATGCCGCCCGCCAACCCGTGCTGCAGGCCAAGGTGGCGTTGCAGGAAGGTACCGGTCAGGGCTCTTTTCAGCTCCCGGCCTCGTTGCGCTCGGGCGCTTATACCGTACGGGCCTACACCAGCTGGATGCAGAACTTCGGGCCCGACTTTTACTTTCACTGCCCGGTCACCGTCGTCAACACGTCTCAGGGCTCGCCGGTGGCAGCCACCCGCGACACGGCCGCCTACGACGTGCAGTTTTTTCCTGAGGGCGGTCAGCTCGTGGCCGGGGTGCCCAGCCGCGTGGGGTTCAAGATAACCGACCGCCTGGGCCAGAGCACCGCCGCTGAGGGCAACGTGCTCGATGGCCAGGGCCGCGCCGTGGCCGAGTTCCGGACCCTGCGCTTTGGGCTGGGCTCCTTCGATTTTACCCCCGCCGCCACCGGCCCCTACCGGGCAGTAGTGCGCCTGCCCAGCGGCCGTCAGCTCCATGCGGTTCTACCGGCCGCTCGCCCGGCGGGCTATGTGCTGCGGCTCGAAGATGCCGGTCCGGCCGGGTTGCGCCTGCGCGTGCGCGGGGCCGGGCTGCCGGCCCAGGCCGTTTACCTACTGGGCCACGCCCGTCAGCAGCTCACCTTCAGCCAGCAGCGCCAACTGGTGAATGGGGAAACCGAATTCCTGATTCCGGCCCAGGACCTGGCGGAAGGCATTTCGCACTTTACCCTTTTCGATCAGCAGGGCCGGCCCGTGGCTGAGCGGCTGCATTTCCGGCGGCCCACTCAGCTGCTGCAGCTGAGCGCCATCCCCGACCAGGCCCGTTACGGCGCCCGCTCCCAGGTCAGCCTCCGGCTAAGCGCCGTCGGCCCCGACGCCCGCCCCACGGCGGCCGACCTTTCGGTAGCCGTGTACCGGCTCGATTCGCTGAGCACGGCGCCCGGCCGCTCCATCACCAGCAGCCTCTGGCTGACCTCCGACTTGCAGGGAGCCGTGGAAAACCCCGATTACTACCTGCAGGCCCCCGGAACCGAAGTAAGCGCGGCCACCGACAACCTGATGCTTACTCACGGCTGGAGCCGGTTTACCTGGGCCGATGTGCTGGCCGACCGCCCCCCCGCCTTTGCTTACCTGCCCGAACTGTACGGCCCGTTGGTTCGCGGGCGCATCACGAACCGGACTACCGGAGCCCCGGCTCCTGATATTGTGGTGTACCTGGCCAGCGCCGGCCATCCGCTGCGGCTCAGCAACTCCATCAGCGCCGCCGATGGGCGGCTGCAGTTCGAGATGAACGATTTCTACGGTGCCCACGACCTGGTCGCCCAGACCAACACAACCCTCGACAGCACCTATCATATTGAGCTGCTGAGCAATTACTCCACCCGTTTTGCCAGCAACCGGCCGGGAGGCCAGGCGTTTCGACCCTACGAGCGGTTCCGCGACGACCTTACCCAGCGCCACATTGGCTCGCAGGTACAGAACGTGTACAACCGCCGCTACAACACCGTTTATGCCGTTCCTGCCATCGACAGCACCGATTTCTACGGCACTCCCGATGAGCGTTACCGCCTCGACGAGTATACCCGGTTTCCGACTCTGGAGGAAGTGCTGCGCGAGTACGTGCCGGGCGTGAAAGTGCGGCTCAGGAAGGACGGCTTTCACTTTACGGTGCTCGACAACCCCCACCGCACCATTTTCAACGACCCACCGCTGGTTTTGCTCGATGGGGTGCCCATTTTCGAGGTCAACAAGCTCATGGCCTTCGATGTACTGAAAATCAAAACCTTGGATGTGCTGGACCGGCGCTACTTCCAGGGCCGGGTGCTCTACAATGGCATCGTGAGCTTAAGCACCTACAAAAACAACCTCGACGGCTTCGACCTCGATCCGCGGGCCTTGGTAGAGGAGTACGAGGGGCTGCAGTTTCGGCGCGAATTCTATGCGCCACGCTACGAAACGCCGGCCCAACGCCAAAGCCCCCTGCCCGACATGCGCCACCTGCTGTACTGGAACCCAACGGCCGGTACCGGGCCTGATGGGCAGGGCCCGGCCCTGAATTTCTTTACCGCCGACCAGCCTGGCACTTACCGCATTGTGGTGCAGGGGCTGACTGCGACGGGCGCGGCCGGCAGCTATAGCACTACCTTTGAAGTCACTCCCACCCTCTAGCGGTCAGAATCTTCTGGCTAGGTGCGCGTACGCGCCAACCCCTTAGTTGCAAGCCGGGCCTACTGTTTCTTATCTCTATGAAGACGTCTACTTTGCACGTTGCGCGCTGGTTGCTGCTGTTCTTGCTGAGCGGTTGCGTGCAGTCATACGAGCCCGAGGCGCTCACCAGCACCAAACCCCTGCTCGTCGTCGATGGCTTCATCAACGGCACCGGCACTACCACCATCACGCTCTCCCGCTCGCTGGCCCTCGACAAGCAAACCGCCTTCCCCCCCGAGGCGGCCGCCCTCGTGCGCATCGAATCGGTCGGCGGCCAGCAGTTTGTACTGCGCGAAACCGCGCCCGGGCGCTACGAGTCGGCCGTGCTGGCGCTGCCCGTTGGGCAGCGCTACCGGCTCTACATTCGCACCCTGGCCAAGCGCGAGTACGTGTCCGACTTCAGCCTGCTCAAGGCCACCCCGCCCATCGATGAGTTCCGGGCCCAGGTGCAGCCCGAAGGCGTGCAGCTCTACGTGAGTGCCCACGACGACTCCGGCGCCAGCCAGTATTACCGCTGGCGCTACGAAGAAACGTGGGAGTTCACTTCGGCCCACAACAGCCAATGGCGCTATGCGGGCAACAACCGCCTGGTGCGCCGCCCCGAAAACATCTACCGCTGCTGGCGCACGGAGGAATCCCGGCCCATCGTCACCTTCAGCACGCTGCGCCTTCAGCAGGATGCCGTGCGCAACTACCGCCTGCTGTTTCTGCCCGCCACGGCCATCCGCCTGCGTTACCGCTACAGCATTCTGGTGCGCCAATACACGCTTTCGCGGGAGGAGTTTGACTACTGGGAAGCCGTGAAGAAAAACACCGACAACCTGGGCACGCTCTTCGACCCGCTGCCTTCCCAGATCCAGGGCAACGTGCACGCGCTTACCGACGAGACAGAACCCGTACTCGGCTTCGTGGGGGCCGCAACGGTACGTCAGCAGCGCCTCTTCATCGACCGGACACAATTGCCGTTCGAATGGCGGACGGTTGATAATGCCTACCAGAACTGCGTCGATGTTGATACGTTCCCCAGCTTCCGCTACAAACTAGGCGACTGGACTTACGAGGATATGTACGGCGACTCGGTAGCCCGCATGCCGGTGTCGCGCATCGATCCTGGCGAAACCTACACGGGCCAGACCCGGGAATGCGTGGATTGCCGCCTGTACGGCTCTAACGTGCCACCGGCTTTCTGGTAGGCGCACTCAGCTGTAGAGCACCAACAGTCGGCCCAAGACCCGAAACAACGCGGCCCCCGCGGCTTTCGATGAAAGCTGCGAGGGCCGCGTTGGATTAGGCGCTTTTCGGCGTTAGGCCGAGTGCTTCTCCTGCAGCTTCTGGAGCTTGTCGTAGGTCTGCTGCGACTTTTCGTACTGGCGCTCTACTTCCTGGCGCAACTGGCCGGTGAGGGCCTGGCTGCCGAGGGCTTCTTTGTAGGCTTTGATGGCCCACTCTTCACCGTAGACATTCGAGCCAAGAATGGCTTTTTCGTCGTTACCGGTGACGGCGGCTTTGGCATCCATCCAGCGGCGGTAGAGCTTGCCTTTGAGCGTGGTGCTGGTTTCGCGGCCCCCACCCTTCTGGCGCAGATACTGGTTGAGGCTGTTGGAGAATTGCTGGCTCTGGCTCACGAGCTGCTTATAGTAGCCGCGCAGCTCGGCGTCCTGGCTTTCGTCTACAGCGCGCTGGTAGCCCTCTACCCGGTCGTTGACGAACAGCAGCAGCTCGTGCAGCGTTTCGGTTTCGGAGTCGGATACCGGGGCTTTTTTGCCCTGGGTTTTGTTGACGAGGTAGCTTACGCCAAAGGCCAGCAATGCGCCGCCCACGAGCTTACCGAACAAACCACCTTTTTTGCCGGATTCAGTTTTGGTTTTGGAAGATTTCATAAGGAAAGAAACTAGAGTACAAGATTCGACCTGCTTACGCCATTTACCGGTACTTGGTTAAGGCCGGGCTTACCCAACGGCCCGGTTATTTCAGCGTTGCTGCTTTGCGGGCGGCAGCGGCGGCCCTGAAGGCACGGTTACCTTCTGCCGCTGCCGTGGTTTCTGGCGCACCGCCTGCAAAGCCCCCGCGCCCCTTCCCCGCCGCCCGAAGCCTATCTACCTGCTCAAGCCCGGCTACTCCGTCGGCTCCGCCCCAACCAGCCCTAGCCATGATTGTCGACCGAAAAACTTTCGCTTACAGAGAAAAAGTTGTCCTCGAAAAGCTGCTCATCAGCTCGCCGCACCGGCACGAGGCCATTTTTCAGAACGAGGGTTGCTTTGTGCATCTGAAGGGCGCCGGCACCCGGCTGCTGTCGGCCCAGGACAAATTGCTCATCAACAACCAAGAGTCGGTACTGCTAAAATGTGGCACCTATTTTCTCGACTTCATCAATAAGCTGAAAGGGCAAACCGTTGAGGTGCTGGCGATTCATCTGTACCCCGATATTCTGGAGCAGCTCTACCCCACCGAGTTGCCGGCCCTGATCGAAAAAAGCGCTTCGGCGAGCCCCAGCGCCATTATTGCCCACGACGCGGTTATTGCCCGCTACATCGAGTCGCTGGAGTTCTACTTCCAGAACCCGGCCCTGGTGAATGATGAGCTGCTGGAATTGAAAATCAAGGAGCTGGTGCTGCTGCTGGTGCAGACGGGTAGCGCCGGATCGGTTTTGTCGTTGGTTGGTCACCTGCACTCCCCCATGGCCATCAGCATTAGAAACACCATCGACCTGCACCAGTATTCCAACCTGAGCACGACCGAACTGGCCGAGCTGTGCAACCTGAGCCTTTCTTCCTTTAAAAGAGCCTTTAAAAAAATATACCACGACAGCCCCACCAGCTACTTTATCGGCCAGAAGCTCCGGAAAGCCAAAGCCCTGCTGACGGGTTCCGATCTGCCCATCGGCGAAATTGCCTACGAAGCCGGATTCAGCGACCCGCTTTATTTTACCCGCCTGTTCAGGCAGCGGACAGGCATTGCGCCCAGTGCCTACCGCGCCAGCCAGGCCCAGCTGGCACCCGCGGCCGGTTAGTAGCCCGCGCTGCCCGGGCCGCGCCAGCCAGGGCGGCAAATTGACCCGAATGTCCATAAGAACGAACGGATCATCCATGTAGCCGGTAATTGGGTCCGGTACCTTTGTCTTAAGCTAAACGGGGTTGGAAAGGCGCACGGCCTTTGGCCCCGATTATTTCATCTTAACACAAATCATCATGAGTAATTTCCCCATTCACACCATCGAGTCGGCCCCCGAAGCAAGCAAGCCGATGCTGGAAAAATCGTTGAAGGAGTACGGCATGATCCCGGGCCTGCACGGTGCGCTGGCCGAAGCACCCGGCCTGCTGAAGGCCTACCAGATGCTGCACGAACTGTTCACCGAGTCGTCCTTCGACAAGGACGAGCTGACGGTGGTGTGGCAGACCATTAATGTGGAGCACAACTGCCACTACTGCGTGCCGGCCCACACGGGTATTGCCCATATGATGAAGGTCGATCCGGCCATTACGGAGGCCCTGCGCAACCGCACGGCCCTGCCCACCGAAAAGCTGCAGGTGCTCCACGACACCACGCTTTCGATGGTCCGCAACCGGGGCCAGGTGAGCCCCCAGGAGCTGGAGGCGTTCTACGCGGCCGGTTTCACCAAGCGCCAGGTGCTGGAAATCATTCTGGGCCTGTCCCAGAAAGTCATCAGCAACTATACCAACCACATAGCCGAAACGCCGGTTGACGCGGCGTTCCAGAAGTTTGCCTGGGAGCCCGCTACGGTTTAAGTTGAGCGGCCCTAAACAGAAAGCGGGTACCTCTTTCGAGGTACCCGCTTTCTGTTTAGGGCCATACCATACGTGGCCGGGGTGCGGATAGTCAACCATAAAACTCCGTGTCCGTTTCGTAGTTGCTGATAGGATTATCGGCCGTGGGTTCCGGATACCGGCCCCGCGGCCTTCTCTTTGCCGCCGTATATTCGCCCTCTATGACCGACTCTGCCGAAATGCCCGCCGCCGCTCCCGCCCACAAGCTGTTCCTGCTCGATGCTTTTGCCCTGATTTACCGGGCGCACTTTGCCTTCAGCAAGAACCCGCGCGTGAACTCCAAAGGCCTCAATACCGGGGCCATCCTGGGTTTTACCAACACGCTTGGTGGAGGTGCTGCAAAAGGAGAAGCCCACCCATATCGGGGTGGCGTTCGATGCGGCCAAGAAGACGTTCCGCCACGAGCAATACCCCGAGTACAAGGCCCAGCGCCAGGCCATGCCCGAGGATATCGGCCTGGCCATTCCGTATATCAAGCAGATTATCAAAGCCTTCCACATCCCTATTCTGATGGTGGAAGGCTATGAGGCCGACGATGTGATTGGGACGCTGGCCGGCCGGGCCGAGGCCCAGGGGTTTGGCGAGGTGTACATGATGACGCCCGACAAGGACTACTGCCAGCTGGTAACCGACTGCGTGAAAATCTACCGGCCGGCCTTCATGGGCAACGCCGCCGAAATCCTCGACGTGGCCCACGTGCTCCAGCGCTTCGAAATTGAGCGCGTGGAGCAGGTCATCGATATTCTGGGTTTGCAGGGCGACGCCTCCGACAACATTCCGGGCATTCCGGGCATCGGCGAAAAAACGGCCAAGAAGCTGGTGCAGGAATACGGCTCGGTGGAAGGCCTGATTGCCAACGTCGACAAGCTTAAGGGCAAGCAGCAGCAGAACGTGCGCGAGTTTGCCGAGCAGGGCCTCATGAGCAAGGAGCTGGCCACCATTCACCTCGATGTACCCATCGAGTTCGAAGCCGAAAAGCTGGTGCTCGACCAGCCCGACATGGAGGAGCTACGCCGCCTGTTTGATGAGCTGGAGTTCCGGCAGCTGGCCGCCCGCGTACTGGGCGACGGCGGCAACGGCGCGGCCGGCGTTACCAACGGCGGTACGCCCACCCCGCGCGGGGCCCGGCGGCCCAAAGCAGCCGACGCCGAGCCAGGGCAGCCTGTTCGGGGCGTCTTCCGACGCGGCCGTAGGCATGCGGGGCCGAAGAAGGCGGTACCGGCCACGCGGGTGCCCCCGCCGGCCCCCGCCGCACCCTCGAAGACGTGGCCCACCAGTACCACCTCATCGACACGCCGGAGTTGCGGGCCGAACTGCTGAAGTTTCTGCTGCTGCAAACCGAAGTCAGCTTCGACACCGAAACCACCGGCCTCGACACCATGACCTCCCGCCTCGTGGGTCTCTCGTTCTGCTGGCTGCCCGGCGAGGCCTACTACGTGCCCGTGCCGCAGGCCGACGACGCGGCGGCCCAGGCGCTGGTCGATGAGTTCCGGCCATTTCTCGAAGCCAACGGCATTACCAAGGTGGGCCAGAACATCAAGTACGACCTCACCATTCTCAAGCACTACGGCGTCGAAATCAGGGGGCCGTTGTTTGATACCATGCTGGCCCACTACCTGCTCGAGCCCGACATGCGCCACAACATGGACGTGCTGGCCGAAACCTACCTGCACTACTCGCCGGTGCCCATTACGGCCCTCATCGGCCCCAAAGGCAAAAACCAGAAAACCATGGCCGACCTGCCCCCGGCCGAGGTATCGGACTACGCCTGCGAAGACGCCGACGTGACGCTGCAGCTCAAGCACGTATTCGAGCCGCTGCTAAAGGAAGTGGGGCTGCTCGATTTGCTCAACGAGGTAGAAAACCCGCTGGTGCCGGTGCTGGCCGCCATCGAGTACGAGGGCGTCAAGATTGACTCCGAAGCCATGGGCGAGTACTCGGCCGAGCTGCAGGGCTACATCACGGAGCTCGAAGGGCAGATTTACCAGGAAGCCGGCGAGGAGTTCAACATCGGCTCGCCCAAGCAGCTGGGCGAAGTGCTGTTCGACAAAATGGACCTGGGCGGCAAGAAAATCAAGAAAACCAAAACCGGCCAGTACGCTACCGGCGAGGAAATCCTGAGCCAGCTGGCCGCCGACGCCCCCATTGCGGGCCTGATTCTGGAATACCGCCAGCTCAGCAAGCTGCGCAGCACCTACGTCGAGGCCCTGCCCCAGCTGGTGTGCGAGCTGGATGGGCGGGTGCACACCAGCTTCAACCAAGCCGTCACGGCCACCGGCCGCCTGAGTTCCACCAACCCCAACCTGCAGAACATCCCCATCCGCACCGAGAAGGGCCGCGAAATCCGCAAGGCCTTTGTGCCCCGCGACAAAAACCACGTGCTGCTGGCAGCCGACTACTCGCAGGTCGAGCTGCGCATCATGGCCGATTTCGCGGGCGACAAAACCATGATTGAAGCTTTCCGGCTGGGCCAGGACATCCACACGAGCACGGCCAGCAAGGTGTTCAAAGTGCCGTTGAGCGAGGTAGACGGCGAGATGCGCCGCAAGGCCAAAACGGTCAATTTCGGCATCATCTACGGTATTTCGGCCTTCGGACTAGCCCAGCGCATCGGCATCGGCCGCAAGGAAGCCGTTGATATCATCGAGACTTATTTCGAGGAGTTCCCCTCGGTGAAGCAGTACATGGACGAGAGCATCAACCGGGCCCGGGAGCTGGAGTACGCCGAAACCCTGCTCGGCCGCCGCCGCTACCTGCGCGACATCAACTCGCGCAACGCCACGCTGCGCGGCTACACCGAGCGCAACGCCATCAACGCCCCCATCCAGGGCACGGCGGCCGACATCATCAAGAAGGCCATGATCAACATCCACGAGTGGCTGCGCGATGAAAAGCTCGGCACCCGCATGATTCTGCAGGTCCACGACGAACTCGTGTTTGACGCCGTGCGCGAAGAGGTCGAATACATCACGCCCAAAATCAAGGAGCTGATGGCCACCGCCCTGCTGCTGCCCCACGGCGTACCGCTGGAGGTGGAAGTAGGCACGGGCGAGAACTGGCTGCAGGCGCATTAGTGGCGGGCAGCTGCCATTTCAACCTTGCCAGCCCCAGCGGGGCTGTAAAAAGACCACGGGCGTAAGTCCTATTGACGAAGTGCGCGGAGTTTGCGCACCTGCTGCCCTCTGGCCACTTCGCACGACAACCAAACGCCCCCGCCAGGAGTTACCTGCCTATGAATTCTGCCCAAACTATTCCCTCCTTCGACGTGGCCGTAATCGGGGCCGGGCCGGTAGGCCTGGCCTGCGCCCTCGAAGTGCAGCGGCGCGGCCTGAGCGCTGTGGTGCTCGATAAAGGGGCGCTGGTGAACTCGCTGGTGGGCTACCCCACCAACATGGAGTTCTTCTCGACGCCCGAACTGCTCGAAATCGGGGGCCACCCCATGGCTACGCTGCACTACAAGCCCCTGCGCGAAGATGCCCTCGACTACTACCGCCGCGTAGCCTTCACCGAAAACCTGACCCTGCGCCTCTACGAGCGGGTAATTGGCCTGGAAGGCGAACAGGACAACTTCACGGTCGTCACCGACAAGGGCCGCCTGCGCACCCGCTTCGTGGTGGTGGCTACCGGCTTCTACGACGTGCCCAACTACCTGAACGTGCCCGGCGAAGACCTGCCCCACGTCACGCACTACTACAAGGAGCCCTACGCCCACGCCGACCAGGACGTGGTGATTATCGGGGCCAAGAACTCCTCGGCCAAGGCGGCGCTGCAGCTGCTGCGGGCCGGGGCCCGGCCCATGCTGGTCGTGCGCGGCCCCGAAGTCAGCGAGTCGGTGAAGTACTGGATCCGGCCCGACCTTATCAACCGCATCAAGGAAGGGCGCATCGGGGCGCTGTTCAATACCACCGTTACCCGCATCACGCCCGGCGCAATCGAAGTCAGCACGCCCGAGGGGCCGCGCACGCTGCCGGCCCAGCACGTGTACGCCCTCACCGGCTACCACCCCGATTTCTCGTTCCTGACGGCGCTGGGCATTACCTGCGGCACCGACGCGGCCCAGACGCCCACCCACGACGCCGACACGCTCGAAACCAACCGCCCTGGCCTATACCTGGCCGGCACCGTTTGCGGGGGCCGCAACACCAGCCGCTGGTTTATTGAGAACGGCCGCTACCACGCCCAGCTCATCGCCGCCCGCCTCGCCGGCGAAGCGGCCCCAGCCCTGCCCGAGGTGCTGCAGCCGGTACAGCTGTAGGGCGAAGCGCCGCTTCTCCCCTCGCTTCAACCCGCTCGCACTTGCGGGGGCGAAGCGCCGCTTCGCCCTACAAAAAAAGCGCCCGCCTCAGTTGAGGCGGGCGCTTTTGGTTAAGCAGCGGAAGAGTCCGTTATGGGAACTTCACACCCCGATAGTCGTTGGGGTTCACCGTGGGCACCTTGGCACCGTAGGTGGTATTGATGACCTTAATTATCTCGTTGGCGACAATAGCGTAGCCGCGGGGCGTGGGGTGTACACCGTCGAGCGAGAACAGGTTGCCGCTAATGAAACCAGCCGTGTTCGTCACGCCGTTCGTTACGATGCCATTGCTGGCTACCTGCGCGAAGAACGTATTGGCATTGAATACGCCCAAGCCCTTCTCAGCAGCCTTGGTTGTGATGGAGGTATTGAACGAAGTCGTGGCATTGCGCACGAGGGTCTGCTCGGCCGCATCTAACACCAGCGTGCTGGGGAAGGGGTTGCCCGTCGACTGACCAAACGCCTTGGTCGTGTCAATCTGCATGGCCAGCAGGAATACCGACAGGTTAGGTACCGTGGGTGGCAACGACGGACGGGCCTGCACGTAAAAGTCGCGCCAGTATTTGCCCGACGGCGTGCCGTACAGCCCCAGGTAAGGCGAAGCCGTTAGCGTCAGCAGCAACGTACCGGTGCCCGAAGCGTCGCGGATAGCCGCGAGGGTCGAGGTCGTCCGGACGTTGGGCTGGCCGGGGGCCAGGGTGCCCGTGGTGTATACGAACGGCGCCGCGCTAGGAACATTGGCTGCTGCCAGTGTAGCCCGGAACGATGGCCCGATGGTAGTGAAGAACGGAATATTGGTTACGTCCGGAATGGTTGCCACCACGCCCTTGGCACCGCCGGCCGTCAGAACGTTGATGATCCGGTTGTTCTTGAGTCGGAACGTATCCACGTTGGTAAGCGTGCTCGCCGCCCCACCAGCCGTGGCGTAGCCCAGCACGTCGTTGTTGCCCAGCCAGTTAGTGAAAAAAGTAGCCTTCGCTGCCTCCGCCTTTACACGCTGAAAATATGTTTGCAACGGGTTGGTCGTAGGGGTAATCCGCTCAAAGAAAGCGTTGCCCTGGGTGCTGCCGTAGCCAGGCGTCTGGATGTCCGACAACCGAATGCCGGGTACACCTAGGTTGTTCACGGCACCTTCGAAGCGCGTGTACAGCGTAGGATTAACGCTCCGGATAGCCAAGTTAGTGGTTACGTTGGCCGTGATGGGGTTACCGGCGGCCGTGAAGCCAGCCAGGCGCAGATAGCCCGAGCCGTTTTCCTGGCCCGCGCCGAACAGTGGCTGCACGAACTCGCCGCCGCCCACAGTCTTGAACTGCTGGGCCAGCAGGGCCGGGTACGACTGCTGCTGCCCCTGCAGGTAGAGGCCCCCATCGGAGTAGCCCGCCGTAAGCGAGTTACCCACGGCGATGTAATTGGAGAAGTCGGCCGAGCCGTTGCTGGGGCTGAAGTCTTTTTCCAGGTCCGGCTGGCAGGCCGTCAGACCCAGACCAGCCAGCACGGCCAGCGGCGCCGCTTTGCGGAATAAATTAGAAGTATTCATGGAGTCGGAGAGTGAGTCGCGATTAGAAGGTGTAGTTCAGGCCCAGACCGGCCACGACCACGTTGGTTTTGTAGGTACCGGCGATGCGGTCGGTCGTGCCGTTGTTCACCAGGTCGTCCTGGGTCTGGGTGCGCTTCTTGATGCCGATATACTGGCCCGAGATGTCGACGCCGAACTTGCCGAAGCTGTACGAAGCGCCCAAGGTGCCGCTCAGACGGTCGTTATCGGGCGTTTCGGGCGTCACGAAGCCGTCTTTCACCGGCGCTCTCATCATACACACCGCCAGCCCGAACGGTCAGGCCACTCGTGAGCTTGTACTGGCCACCCAACCGGAAGGTCAGCGCGTCCTGATACTCGCGCCGCGATTCGCTGAACGTCGAGCCGTTTACCTGCTGATCGAAGTCGAAGCGCAACGTTTTGTAAGCGCTCCAGTTGGCCAGGCTGGCATCGAAGCCAATGGTCAGGTTCTCGGTAGGCATCACGCCGAAACCGATGCTGGTGGTAGCAATCAGGGGCAGCGTGGCGGCAAACTTGGTGGCCTGGAAACGCGGCTGGAACGAGGTCGAGATGCCGCTGAATGTTACGTCGCCGTCTTTTACCTGCGCGTCGATTTTCGAGCGGTAGTTGATGCCGATGCTCAGCTTATCGGAAGGCTTGAAGAACACGCCGGCGTTGAAGCCCAGCTTGGTTTCAGCTTTGCCGTCGAGCTCCACGTGGCCGAACGAATCCGGCAATGGAATATCGCGCTGCAGGTTCACCGAACCATGGGCCAGGATCACGAGGCCCGCGCCCACGCTCAGCTGGTCGGTGATGGCATAGCTTAGGGTTGGCTGCACGAAAACCGACTTCAGGTCGATGTCGGTGAGCGAAGTGCGCCCCTCCCAGCCATCGGCATACTGAAGCTTGCTGCCGAAAGGCGTGTATACACCAATACCCGCCCGGAATTTACCCTCGCTCGGGCCGAAAGCCGCGAACAAGCTGACGGGCGTGGTCACGGTATTGCGCAGCTCGCGCTGCTGATAACCCCCGGCAGCCACAAAGGAGTTGCGGGCAAAGGTGCCATTGGCCCCAATATGTACGCCGCGTTCTTTCACCATTGCCAGGGCGCCGGGGTTGTAGAACATGGCCGCCTGGTCGAGGGAAAGCCCCACGCCGACGCCGCCCATGCCGTTGTTTTTCTGCCCGGCCAGCGTTACCTGATAGCCACCCGCCGAGGCTGCGGTACCCGTCAGCAGCGCACTTCCTGCAAGAAGTAGAGACTTAAATTTCATACGAAAAGTGAGAAAATGGTGAATTTTGGGGGTTACTGCCCTAAATGTAGGGAAAAAGACAAAGAAGTAGTAGGCAAGCCGAACAAATTATTGAACCCTGGTATCGGGGGTGGGTGAGTACTAGCTCATCGGTCGGGCCAAACGAGCACAACGACCAAGCAGACAATATGCTAGAACACATCATAACCGGTAGGATTATCGACCTGGCGCGTCAGTAAATCGAACTGCTGGCCGGCCACGAGCAGGTGCACCCGCAGGTCTTGCCCGCTGATAGGTTCGCCCTGGCCGATGCGCCCCAGGTTGGAGCCATGCAGCGTATGGCCATCGAGCACCATCGCCACGCCGTCGCCGAAGACATCGACGGTGCGCCCGCCCCGAATAACAACGCCGGTTTCCTCGGCCAGGCCCAGGCCCAGGCACATGGGGTGCGAAAGCAGGGCATGAGCCAGCCGCCCAAAGCGGCCCCGCTCGGCAAAGTGCTGGTCGATGAGCAGGCGGGGCAGCAGGTTCAGGCCGGGGCCGGTCTGGATGCCGCCCTTGCGCAGGGCCCGCCAGCCATAGCCGTCGACGACCATCTGCTCGGGCAGGGCGGCGGCGCCGGCACTGGTACCAGCCACCACGAACTGCGCGTCTTCGTAGAACCGCTGGCGCAATTGGCGGGCAAACTCGGTGCCGGCCAGCAGGTCGGTGAGCCGCTCCTGGTCGCCGCCGGCAAAAAACACGAGGCTGGCCCGGGCCAGGCGGCGCAGGGTAGCGGGGGCATCGGCGGGCTGGTGCTCGCTCAGGGGCAGGTAGCGGGCGGCGGGGCAGCCCAGCTCGCGCAACGATTTTTCGTAGGCCGCTCCGGCCGGGCCGGCGTTGCGCCAGGAGGCCGCCGTAATGATTTCGACTGCTGCGTCGGGGCCAGGCAACAGGCCGCTGCACAGGGCCAGCATCGCGTCGTCGTCGCCGCCGCCGAGCGCGACGAGGGTGCCCAAGGGCAAGGCAGCGGACGGGTGGGGCATGGCAGCAGGTAGGAACTCGGCCCAAAAGTACGTTTCGCCCGCGATTCGGCAACCTTTTATAACAAGAAAGCCCGCGGCGGTAGCGGGCCGGGCTACATTGTCTGGTAGCTGCTGAAAACCAGCAGCCTGCTTCCCTCCTTTCCCAAAGAGAGGAGGAAGTTTTTATCCTCAGGCCTTGCGCACGATAGAATGTAGCGTGAAGCTCCGGCTTCGCCATCCTTGGGTTTGCGCTGCAAGGCTACGCTCCTTTTGCGTAAGCCTTATTACTTCTGGCGCCGGCTTATACCACTATACTATAGCCGGGCGCTGGCGGCGGCTCCGCGACGTAGGAGCGCTCCGTAAATTTGCGGGCTGCTCAACTGTTTCGCGTCGGAAAGCCGTACTTTTGCGCGCCGGTTCGGCCCCCGCTCACCAATCCTTCTGCCTAGCGAGAAACAGCTTCTTTTTCCATAGTCCATGAATCAGCACCCGACCCTCGAACACATTACGTCCCTGATTCAGGAGGGCGAGTTTTTCAAGCTCAAGGAAGCCCTTAAAAACTTCGAGCCCAGCGAGGTAGTAGAGCTGATCGAAGAAGAAGAAGAACGCGAGCAGCTTATTATTTTCCGGCTCCTGCCGCTGCAACTGGCCACCGAGGTGTTCGAGTACCTCGACCTCGACATTCAAAAGCACTTTCTGGCCAACCTAAGCCAGGACAAGATTTCGGAAATCCTCAACGAGATGTCGCCCGACGACCGGACGGCGCTGCTCGAATTTCTGCCCGACGACCTGGTACGGGAGCTGATCCAGACCCTTTCGGAGCCCGAGCGCAAAGTCACGCTGGAACTGCTGGGCTACCCCGAGTACTCGGTGGGCCGCCTGATGACGCCCGACTACATTGCCATCCGCGAGAACTGGACGGTGCAGCAGGTGCTCGAATATATCCGCCGCCACGGCGGGCAGTCGGAGACCCTGAACGTGCTATATGTAACCGACGAGCGGGGTAAGCTCATCGACGACATCCGCATCCGGGAGTTTCTGCTGGCCGGGCCCGAGGTGCAGGTGAGCGAGCTAATGGACCGTCGTTTTGTCTCGCTGAGCAGCATGCAGGACCAGGAGGAGGCCATCGACGAGTTCCGCCGCAACGACCGGGTGGCGCTGCCGGTCATCAATGACCAAGGCATCCTGTTCGGCATCGTGACCATCGACGACATCCTCGACATCCGGGAAGAGGAAGACACCGAGGACATCCAGAAGCTGGGCGGCTCCGAAGCCCTCGACGAGCCTTATCTGGCTACTTCCATCTGGAACATGGTGAAGAAGCGGGCCGGCTGGCTCGTGATTCTGCTGCTGGGCGAGATGCTCACGACCTCAGCCATGCACCATTTCGAGGATGACTTGCAGCGGGCCGCCGTACTGGGCCTGTTCATTCCACTCATCATCTCGGCGGGCGGCAACGCCGGCTCCCAGGCCACCTCGCTCATCATCCGGGCCATGAGCCTGGGCGAGTTCACGGTGTCGGACTGGTGGATGATTCTGCGCCGGGAGCTGCTATCGGGACTGCTGCTGGGCATTATTCTGGGTGTGGTAGGCTCGTTGCGCATCGTGCTCTGGGCCAATTACGTCGACCCCGGCTACTTCGGCCCCTACTGGTCGCTGATTGCCGTGACGGTGGGCTTCTCGCTGCTGGGCATTGTGCTGTGGGGGGCGTTGGCCGGGGCCATGCTGCCCATGCTACTCAAGCGCCTGGGCCTCGACCCCGCTACCTCTTCGGCCCCCTTCGTGGCCACGCTAGTCGACGTAACGGGCCTGATTATCTACTTCTCTGTGGCCACGGCCGTGCTGCGCGGGACGTTGTTGTAGCTTTTATTGAGCCGTTAGCTTTTAGCTGCTGGCTGTTAGCTTTTGTTCAGGTGGAAGCCAACAGCCAGCAGCTAAAAGCTAACGGCTTAAATGCGGTGCTACTATAAAATTTAGCCAACTTTGTACTCGCCTATTTTCGTTAGCAATGCAGGCATCCACTTAGCATTGAACTCATGAAAATTCCAGTTGAAAAAGGCCAGGAGAAAGGCTTTCTGTCTGACGGCCGCCATACGGTCGAAATTACGAGCATCGAAGAAGGCAAGAGCGAAAACCAGGGCATCCCGTTCTTCGCCGCCCGCATGGAAAACGAGGAGGGCTTCGTGTCCCAGCGCTTCTACCTCTCCGATGCCGGCCGGCCCGTTATCATGGGCCTTTACGAGGTAGTCGGCATCGAGCCCAAAGCCGGCCACGACCTTGATACAAAAGAACTGATCGGCAAGAAGCTGTCGGTGGAAGTCGGCGACTACACCTACAACGACCCTAACTCGGGCAGCGAGCGGACGCTCCGCCAGGCCTCGCACTTCCAGCGGGTCTAACGCGCTGCCGCATCAATAGAATCAGCATACGATGAAGGCCCCAGCCTCTTCCACAATGGGAGCAGCTGGGGCCTTCATCGTATGCTGACTTGCATAAAAGCAGCAAGAACGGCTGTAGCGCGAAGCTGCAGCTTCGCGCATCGTTGCGGCTTACCAAACGACGTCGGTCAACGATACGCGAAGCTGGAGCTTCGCGCTACAAGCTTGCAACCCGCTTTTGCATGAACACTGAGGTGAATAAGTGACAACTCAGAAATCTACCCGGCCGCGGTTGGACTTTTTATCGCCGTGCTTTTTCTTGGACTCCAGGCGCTTGCGGACGGCTCCTTTGCCGGGCTTGGTGGGGCGGCGGGTTTTGGGGCGGTGCAGGGCCTGGCTGAGCAGCTGATGAAACTTGAGCAGCGCCGTTTCGCGGTTGCGCAGCTGGCTGCGGTCTTCCTGGGCCGTAATGAGCAGCTCATCGTCCTGGGTGAGGCGGGAGGCCAGCTTCTGGCGCAACGTCTGCTTTTGCTCGTCGCTGAGCAGCCGAGAATCGGCGAGGCGGAAGCGCAGCTCGACCCGGCTTTCGACCTTGTTCACGTTCTGGCCGCCCGGCCCGCTGCTGCGGCTGGTCTGGAACTGAAGTTCGGGCAGGAAGTCGGCGGCGGGCGGAAGCATGATGGAGGAATTTTGGGGAATGCAGTGTAAAGATACTGTAGCGCGAAGCTCCAGCTTCGCGCATCGTTGCGGCCTATCAAACGATACAGTTCAACGGCACGCGAAGCCGGAGCTTCGCGCTACAAGCCTGCGGTATTTAAGGAAGCCTTTCCCTTACCACAGTAACCACCCCAGCCACCCGGCGCGGGCGGTCCAGGCGAGGGTGCGGGGCCAGTTGGTGCGCACGAGGCCGTCGATGGCTACGTAGTTGTAGCCGCTGGCGAGGCGGTTGTGGAAGGGCACGGTGATGAAAAACGTGCTGGCCCACACCAGCAGCACCAGCGCCAGCTGGCCCCAGCGGGCCGCCGGGCCCAGGGCTTCGCCCTGCCAGGCCAGCCACCCGGCCGCGCCCAGCTCCAGCAGCATGGGCGCCATCACGACCCAGCTGATGCGGGTAGAATGCTCGCGGTGAAACTGCACGAACTGGGCCGGCTCGACGCGGGCGAAGCCGGGGTAGTGCACCAGTTGCACCGTCCAGATGAGGCCGGTGAGGTAGGCCGCGAGGCCGAAGTTGAGCAGTAGCAGGTGGGGTAAGGTCATGGGTTGTTTCTGGTTGCTCGTTTTTCGTTGATTGCCCCGGATTGGTTACCGGCCGGTTCCTGCTACCTTTCTCCGAGCAACGAACAACGTAATAATCTATGAAGCATCTTCTTCGTCCCTGGCTGCTGGCGACCCCGCTCCTGAGCCTGACCTTTGTTGCCTGCGGGCCCAATGATAAGACCGGCGCGGCCAAGCCCGATTTGCTGCAAGCCAACCTCGATACCACCGTGCGCCCCGGCGACGACTTCTACAACTACGCCAACGGGGCCTGGTTTAAGCAGCACCCGATTCCGGCCTCGGAAAGCAACTGGGGCATCGGCAAGGAAGTACAAAACGAAATCTATGGCCGCCTGCGCAAGCTCAACGACGACGCGGCCAAAGCCACGGCCGCTGCCGGCTCGACGGAGCAGAAAATCGGCGACTTCTGGGCTACCGGCATGGACAGCGTGGCTATCAACCAGCAGGGGGTGGCCCCCTTGCAGGATGAGCTGGCGCGCATCCAGAACATCACGACCGTAACGGGCGTGCAGGCGGCCATTGCGCGGCTGCAAAAGCTGGGCGTGAACGCGCTGCTGGGCCTCAACGTGAGCCAGGACCCCAAGAACAGCGACAAAATAGTGCTCCAGCTCTGGCAATCGGGCCTGGGGCTGCCCAACCGCGACTACTATTTCAACAAGGACGCGCGCACGGCCAACATCCGCCAGGAATACCGGAACCACCTGACCAAGATGTTCGGGCTGCTGGGCCAGGACGCGGCTACTGCGGCGGCCAACACCGCCCGGGTGCTGGCCCTGGAAACCAAGCTGGCCGGCGCCTCGCGCAAGCTCGAAGCCCTGCGCGACCCCTACGCCAACTACAACAAAATGAGTTTGGCCAGCCTCGACCAGCTGACGCCCGACCTCAACTGGAAGCCCTGGCTGGCCGAAATGGGCCTGGCCAAGGCCGATACGGTAATTGTGGGCCAGCCCGAGTTCTATAAGGAAGCCGGCCGCCTGCTACGCACCGCCGCCCTCCCCGACTGGCAGGCCTACCTGCAGTGGCAGCTGGTGCACACGTATGCGCCCACGCTGAGCCAGGATTTCGACCAGGAGAATTTCCGCTTTTACGGCACCGTGCTGCAGGGGGCCAAGGAGCAGCGCCCCCGCTGGAAACGGGTGCTCGATGCCGAGGAAAACGCCATGGGCGAGGTGCTGGGCCAGCAGTTCGTGAAGGAGTATTTCACGCCCGAAACCAAAAAGCGCTACGAGGAGCTCACGGCCAATATCGTGGCCTCATTCCGCGGAGCATATTCAGGCCCTGGACTGGATGAGCGATTCGACCAAGCAGAAGGCGCTGGTGAAGCTGGGCAAAATCACGCGCAAGGTGGGCTACCCCGATAAGTGGAAAGACTACTCGTCGCTGGAAATTAAGCGCGACTCCTACGCGGCCAACGTGATGCGGGCCGCCCAGTGGCGCTACCGCTACGAGGCTCGCAAACTAGGCCAGCCCGTCGACCGCACCGAGTGGGGCATGACGCCCCAGACCTACAACGCCTACTACAACCCCAGCAACAACGAAATCGTGTTGCCGGCCGCCATTTTTGCCGTGCCGGGTCTGCTCGATGCGGATGCCGACGACGCCATCATTTACGGCTACGCCGGGGCCAGCACCATCGGCCACGAGCTCACCCACGGCTTCGACGACGAAGGCAGCCAGTTCGACGACAAGGGCAACCTGCGCAGCTGGTGGACCAAGGCCGACCGCCAGGCGTTCGATGAGCGCGTGAAGGGCATCGTGCGCCAGTTCAACGACTACCGGGTGCTCGATTCGCTGCACATCAACGGCAAGGCCACGGCCGGCGAGAACATTGCCGATTTGGGCGGCATCGTCATCGGCCTCGATGCCTACAAGAAGACGGAGGAGTATAAGAAGGGGGAGAAGATCGGGGGCCTCACGCCCACCCAGCGCTACTTCCTGGGCTACGCCCTGGGCTGGCAGGTACACCAGCGCGAGGAGCGCCTGGCCCAGGCCCTGCTCACCGACGTGCACTCGCCCGCCCAGTACCGCATCAACGGCCCCTTCGCCGACGTGCCGGCCTTCTACGAAGCCTTTGGGGTAAAGCCCGGCGACAAGCTCTACCGTCCCGACTCGGCGCGGGTGAAAATCTGGTAGGCTTCGCCTAGCGCCAGTGCCTAAGCCCACGCTACTTGGCCCGTTACCGCTTAATTTTTGGCTCAGGCAACGGTAACCGGCTGGGCTGCATCTACCCCCGCAGACATTCACCCTAAATTTTCTGTGGTTATGAAAATGCTCCGCTTCCTGTTGCCCGGCCTGCTGCTGGCCCTGTTACTCACCGCTTTCCGGCCCGCCGATACCCGCGAAACGCGCACGGTGGCCTCCTTTACTGCCGTCAGCCTAAGCGGCTCTACGCGCGTGGTGTTCCGCCAGGGCAGCCCGCAGAAAGTGGAGGTAGTGGGAGAAACCGAAGATTTAGCGCACCTCGAAACCATCGTGGAGGGCAACCAGCTCCGCATCGGGACCAAGCGCGACGGTCGGTTTAGCTCCTACAGTTTCCACAAATCGGTGACCGTATATGTGACTACGCCCACCGTCACGGGCCTGGCCGTGAGCGGTTCGGGCAGCTTGCGGGCCGCCGAGCCTATCCGGGCCGCCAAGCTGAAACTGAGCGTAAGCGGCTCGGGCAATATTGAGCTGGCCAGCGTCACGGCCGATGCCCTCGACTCGTCGCTGTCGGGCTCGGGCAACATTGAGGTGGCCGGCGGTTCGGCTCCCAGCCAGGAAATCAGCGTGAGCGGCTCGGGCGGCGTGCGGGCCGAACAGTTGGCCAGCAAAACGTGCAGCGTCCGGATTGCCGGCTCGGGCAACTGCCGGGTGCGGGCCACCGAAACCCTCGACGCCCGCATTGCCGGCTCGGGCGGCGTGTACGTGAGTGGTAATCCGCGCGTGAGCAGCTCCACAGCCGGCAGCGGCCGGGTGCATAAGCTCTAGGTTAGAGGTTATAAAAAACGTCATTCTGAGCGAAGCCGGAGGCGAAGTCGAAGAATCTCTACCGCAGTGCTAATCCTGTCGGCCGCAGCAAAGCGGTAGAGATTCTTCGACTTCGCCTCCGGCTTCGCTCAGAATGACGTTCTCACTTCCTCAGAGCCCAAACAGCCCGCCGCCCTTGTTCTTATCCTTCTTCTTCTTTTTGCTTTTCCCCTTGTCCTTGCCATCGAAAATGCCGCCCAGGAAATTGGTTTTCTCTTTGATGATGACGTAGCGCACCGAAATGGCCGTGGGGAACCGGGCCCAGTCGCTGCTGTTGATTTCGATGGTGGGCTTGAAATCGGCGCTCAGCACCAGCGGCAGGAAGGCCACCTTGTACTCGGCCCCGATAATGGCGTCGAAGCCGCCGAAACCGCCGTCGTCTTTGTGGCTGCCTAGGTGAGCCCCGCCACCGAGGTAGTAGTTGAGGCTGGGGCCCAGAATGCCGAAGTGACGCTCGATCAGGACTGTGCCGCTTAGCTCGCGGGAGCTGGCCAGGGCCAGGCCTTCGAGGGTGGTTTTGGGCAGAATTTTCTGCTGAACCGTGAGGCCGTACTGGCCCCCGCCGAGGCGCAGGCCGGCAGCAGTGATATATTTCTGGGCCTGCGCCGCCGGAGCCAGCGCCAGGCAACCGGCCAGCAGGCCCGCCGCCAACCCTCCGGCCCGCACTGAATTTAAAAAGGTCATAATATTGTTAAAAAGCGGCTGAACCTGCGCCAATTGCCCGCGTTGCAAGACTCGGGAGCCCGCAAAGTACGGCCCGTTGGTACAATAACGGGGCAATCGGCCTAAACCGCGTACCTTTCTGACTTCTTTTTCGCTTCGCCTTCATACTCCTCTTCCCGCCCGTGTACATTCATCAGGTGGCGGCTTACCTGCCCGCCGAAGTTATTGACAACGCTCACTTCACCCGTCTCAACGGGCTTTCGCACGAATGGATAACGGAGCGTACCGGCATCCGGGCGCGCCGTAAGGCCAGCCCCGGCGAAAACACGAATACGATGGCGGTGGAAGCTACCCGCCGGGCTTTGGCCCAAACCGAGGCCTTCGCCGCAACCGATGTAGACCTGATTGTGGCCGGCACCTACACGCCCCACGACACCATTTACACCGTGGCCCACGCCGTGCAGCGCGAAATCAACGTGTCGGATATTCCGGTCGTGAGCATTTCGTCGGCCTGCTCGTCGCTGCTCAACGCCATGGAAATTGTGGAGGGCTATTTTGCCATGGGCAAGGCCCGCCGGGCGCTGGTTATTGTGAGCGAACACAACACGGCTTACAACAACGAACTCGATACCGTGGCCGGCCACCTCTGGGGCGACGGCGCGGCAGTGCTGCTGGTTTCCAAAGACCGCCTCGCCCCCACCGACCTGCGGGTGCGCGACATCCGCACGGGCGGGGCCGGCAACATCGGTAAGGCCGACGAAGCCGTGACCCTCAAGCCAGTTGAAAAGGGCATTGTGATGCCCTATGGCAAGGATGTGTTCATCCACGCCTGCACTTACATGACCCGGGTAACTCAGGAAATTCTGGCCCGCAACGAAGTACCCATTGAGGGGCTGACCTACCTGATTCCGCACCAGGCCAACCTGCGCATCACCAAAAATGTGCTGCAGCAGCTCGGCCTGCCCGACGACCGGGCTGTGTCTAACATTGAGGAGCTCGGCAACACCGGCTGCTCCGGCGCCGCCATTGCCCTGGCTTCTACCTGGCCCAAACTGGAGCCCGGCAACCAAGTTATCGTCACGGTTTTCGGCGGCGGCTACTCCTATGGCGCTATGCTGCTGGAGCGGTAGGAAGGTATAGAAGCTAGAGGTTAGAGGTTAGAGGTTAGAGGTTAGAGGTTAGAAAGAACGTCATTCAGAGCGCAGCGAAGAATCTCGCGTGCTGATCGTTAAGAATTATTTCAACGATTAGCACGCGAGATTCTTCGCTGCGCTCTGAATGACGTTCTTTCTAACCTCTAACCTCTCCTCTACCCTATTGCACCAGCAGTGGTACGGAGCCTTTGGGGCCGTTCGAGTCGGTCCAGCGGAGCAGGTGGTAGCCGGGCTTGAGGGCAGTGGGTGGATCGGTGCGCAGTAGGTTCAGGCCGGGGCCGTAGTTGAGGCGGGTGCCCCCCAGGTAACGACCTATGGCATCATAGAATAACACTTGCAGCGTTCCGCTTGCCGGGCCGGCTCCGTACTGCAGCCCTAGTGGCGAGCCGTCGGCGGGCAGGGGGTTAGGGAAGGGCCGCAGGGTGGCCGTAGCGCCCGCCTCATCGGTTACAAGCAGGGGGCGGGCCGCATCAGTGGAGCCGTCGGGGCGCCGCACCCGCAGGCGGTAGTAGCTCAGGCCGGGCAGCGGCTGCGCATCGAGAGTGCGGTAGCGGTTGCCGCTGCCGCCGGCCGCCACCGTGGCTACTGGCTGCCAGCCGGCCGTCGTATCAAGCGGTGCCCGCTCCACTACGAACCCACTCAGGTTGCACTCGTCGCGGGTTGTCCAGTCGAGCGCAACGCCGCCGCTGCCCGCTGTGGCCTGCTGGCCGATAAGGGGCGCGGGCAGCATGGGAGCCGGCCCGCAGGGGTCGGACCGAAAGCTGCGGGTGCGCAGCACGTAGCGCCCGCCTGCCACGTCGCTGGCCGGATTGAGCGTGCGGCTGCGCTGCCCGCGGGCAATGGCATAGTGCATAATGGCCGAAGGCAGAATCAGGTGTGAAAGCTGCTGGGCGTGCCCCAACTCATGCACCGCTACCGTCTCAAAATCGACTTGCGGATTCACCGGGGCGGCCGGCCCAAACTGCCAGTTGGCGGCATCGTCGAACTGCGTGTCCACTTCGTGCACATAGAAAGCCACCGAGCCATCGGGCCGGTAGCAGCCCTGGTAATAACTGGTAGTGCGGCCCAGCACGCCGGCCGGCAGCTGGGCGCTCGTATCGAAACCCACCGAGTTTTCGCCGTCGTCGGCCACCCCGGTTTTGGTCCGGGTCGGCCCCAGGCTCCAGTTGATGCCCGTCTGGCAGCGCCACGTATCGAGGGCCCGCTGCCAGGAAGCCGAAGCGGCGGTATTGGCGGCAAAATCGGCCTCGAAGCGGAACGTGAGGCCGCCCTCGCCGTTCAGGTCGCGGTGGCCCGCCACGGCCCGCTGGTTGGTTTTGGTATCGCGCACGTTCGTGGCGGCAAACACGACAGTTACAATGCCCGGACTCAGGGCCGGCAGTTGGCCGGTTCCGTTTGGCGTTACGCGCACCGGGCCGGTGCCGGCGGGGTTGCCCGTGGCGCTCAGGGCCGGCACGCGTACCTGAATGCGGGTATCGGTCCAGCTCAGGTAATCGTCGTCGTTGAGGCGGGTGTAGGTAGCCCCGCCGTCGTCGGCGTTGCGAAACTCCACGAGGCCGGTGCCCCGGCTGCTGCCGAATCCCGTGCCCGTGATGGTGAGCACTGCCCCGGTACCGGCCGTCAGGCTGAGCGGAGCCAGCCCGGTTATAACAGCCACCTGGGGTCGGGCGGCAACCGGTTCGGCCAGCCGCTGCCGGGCAGCGGCCAGCGCGGTATTGGGCCGCACTACCTGGGGGGCAATGGCGGCGGCCACGGCCGCGTAAAAGGCCGCGTCCAGCGCCTCGTAATGCCGGAAGGGCTCGGCGGCCGAAAGGTCGGTCAGGTCGTAGCGCACAAAGCCCTGCTCGCTGCCGTACACCTGCCACCCAGCGGCACCGGGTACGGTAGTGGGCTCGAGGAAGAAGATACCCTGCTGCCCGGGCTGCAGCTGTAGCGTGTTGGTAAGCACTTCCCGGCGCAGGCCCACGGTACCACCCTCGGTAAGCACCATGAGCGTAGCGGCGGCCGGGCCCTTGAACTGCCGGAATACCTGCAGCTGGTGGCGGGTGTAAATGCGGCCATCGGCGGCCCGGAAACTCTGGCTTTCGGTAACGGCCGCCTCCACAATGCGGCTGGCACGGGCCACCCGCTCGGCGGGGTTAAGAGGGACAAGCAGGCAGTGGGTGGCGGCCGCCGTTTCGGACGATTGCGCGGCCAGCGGCTGAGCAGCCAGCAGGGCCAGCACCGGCAACAGAATAAAGGGAAGCTTCATAAGAGGAAATACGCGAAAAAAGGCGGAGCGGCCTGCCCTCAAATTACTACATTTAACGGCAGCTTTACGGCGGCTTTGGCGGCATTTTCAGGAAGTTTGAGCTTCCTATGCAACCCGCACCGCCGCCTTTCGCTCTGCCCTACAGACAAATTATTTTTTCTCTTATTTCTATGCGCTCCTTTTCTCCCTTTCCGATGGGCCTCGCTATGGCCGGTCTGTTCGCCGCCGCCCACCCGGCCCTCGCCCAGGAAGCCCCTATTTCGGCAGCGGCACCGGCCTCCGACGCCGCCCCAGTGGCCGCCGAACCACCCCGCGTTCTGTTCAAGCTGGGCACTGGCATCACTAACGGCACCGGCTACGGGGGATTTGATGGTCTGACCCTGCCGATTATCCCGGGACTGGAGTGGCAGTTTGCGCCGGGCTGGTCGGCGACGGCTAACGGCTCGGCCAGCTGGAATTTCGGGCCGCGACGGTACACTTCGGGGGCCGACCGCTGGGGTCCCAGTCTGGGCCAGCTAAGTCTGGATGCCAGCGTCCGCCACTATTATCATCAAGACAAGCGCCGGCAGCTCGGCCGGCGGACGGGGCCGTATCAGGGCCCCTATGTAGCCCTGCAGGTCGGCAACTATTTTTACTCCTTTCGGTCCTACAACAGCTATGCGCGCCACCGTTACACCGAGTACACCTACAGCAACCTTATGCTGCTGTGGGGAACTCAGCGCCGCCTGGGTGGGCATGGCCTGCTCGACGCCTACATCGGTGGCGGCCTCGATAACAGCAGCCGCAACTACGATGGCGGCAACTCCTATCATCGCCAGCTTGGCCTAGCACTAGAGCTGGGCCTGAAGCTGAGCCTAGTCAACAAGTAGCCTTTCCCTTTTAAGTTCAGGGCGGCAGACTGCGCTCCGTTTTTCGGCCCCGCGCCGGGTGGCGGAGCGCGGTTTTTAAGCGAGCCATCCGCGCTTGCAAAACGCTATTATCGTTTGTTTATCTGCATTTTACGAAAGCTTATCGCACGCAAACCCAGGAAGATTATCGGGCCAAACATGCAACCATTAGCGCGGCGCGCGGGCTCTTGCGGGTGTACGTTCTTCCCTTATTTTTTATGACCATTACCTCATTGGCCGCGCTCTTTAGCGCAGCCGCGCTACTGCTGCTGGCCGCCCCTGTAGCCCAGGCTCAGACGCTGCTTAAGCCGGCCCCCATTACCCCCACTAACTCCCGGCCACCCACGCTGCTCAAGCTGGGTGTGGGCCTGGGTACCAACCTAGGTATCACCAATTATTATGGTACCTCCGTCCCCACCTTTCTGGGGCTTGAGCACCAGCTGGCCCCTTCCTGGACGCTCACGGCCAACGGCTCGGCCAGCTGGCATCTGGGCCGCCGCTCATTTCCGGGCTACCGCTCGCCCCTCATCACCCAGGTGGGCCTCGACGCGGGCATCCGCCACTACTACCACCAGGAAAAGCGCCGGCAGAAGGGCTACCGCACCGGCCCGTACGAAGGACCCTACGTGGCCCTGCAAACCCGTACCGTATTTAGCCCCCGCTACCCCAACCACCAGTTTCAGTACGATTACACCAGCCTAAGCGCGGTGTGGGGAGTGCAGCGCCGCCTGGGCGGCCGGGGCTTACTCGATGCCTATCTCGGCGCCGGCGTCGCCAACCCATCCGTCTTCCGCTACGACAACAGCTACCAGCGCCAGCTGGGAATTACGCTGGAGGTCGGCGTGAAGCTCAGCCTGACCAACCACTAGCCCCCGCGGGTACCCCCCAGAAGCAGGTCTACCCGAGCGCTCAGGAACTCAGCCACTCCCAGATGCTATAGCCAACCTGGAAGATGGGCGGAATCGAGCCGATGGCGGCCAGCACACCCAAGATGGATATCACCCGCTCGTTGCGCTCAAACACGTTGCGAACGGTGAATTTGGGCTCGACGCGCGAGGTCTGCCAGGTTTCGCCGTTGAAGTAAGTGAACACCAGCGTAGTGCTGTAGTCGCCGGGCTTGGCCTGGGCGCTGAGCTGCAGGTTGAGCGTGTAGGGCGCGGTGCCGTCCTCGCCCTGCGAAGCCTCGGTAAGGATGCGCGGCGTGGCATCGTCGCTGACATCGAAGAAGTGGGTGTAACCGGGCCACGGCTGGGCGGCAGTGCCGGCGGTGGGCAGCATGATACCGCGCTCCGATACGGCCGCCGAATGCCCGCCCCAGCGCACCCGCTCCTCGCGGTAATCGAAGCCGTAGCTGACGGCCGAGCCCGAATCGGCCAGCACCGAAACCGGCGGGTAAAGGGCCAGCTTGGAGTTGGCAATGCGCCCGTACCCGGTAATGTAAATATCCACCACCACCAGGTCGCCAGGGTCGATGTTGGCATCATAGATTCGGGCTACCAGCTCGTACTTACCGGTTTCATCGCCGTTTTCGCCCCGGCGGGCCTTGGTATTGGTATCTTCCATGTAGTATAGTAGAGGCAATGGTTACGGGCGCAGCAGCGGCGCCACGCGGGAGCCGAGCAGCTCAATGGCAGCCATTAGCTTCTGGTGGCCCACGGCGGCAATATCCATCTGAAACGTTACCCGCGAAACGCCGCCCAGCGCCTCGCTGTGGCGCCGGATCTTGGCGGCTACTTCCTCGGGGCTGCCAATCAGCAGCGCCCCCAGGGGCCCGAGCTGGGCATCGAACTGGGCCCGCGTAACGGGCGGACCGCCCCGCTCCCGGGCACGCTTGCTGAAGGTGTGGGCGTACCCGGGAAACGACTCCTCGACGGCCTGCCGGGTGGTTTCGGCCACGTAGCCCAGCGAGTGCAGGCCCACCGGCAGCTGCTCGGGCGCAAAACCTGCCCGTCGGCCGGCCTCGCGGTACAAATCGACCAGGGGCCGGAAGCGGTGGGTGTCGCCGCCGATAATGGCCACCATCAGGGGCAGGCCCAGCGCGCCGGCCCGCACAAACGACTCGGGCGTGCCGCCCACGCCCAGCCAGATGGGCAGCCGGGCCTGCATCGGGCGCGGGTATACGCCCTGCCCGGTCAGGGCGGGCCGGAACTGGCCCTGCCAGCGCACGTTTTCCTGGTCGCGCACCTGCAGCAGCAGGCCCAGCTTCTCGGCAAACAATTCGTCGTAGTCATCCAGATCGAAGCCGAACAGCGGAAAGGCTTCCACGGAAGAACCCCGGCCCACGACCATTTCGGCCCGGCCCCGGGAAATCAAATCCAGGGTCGCGAACTGCTGGAACACCCGAACCGGGTCGGCGGCCGACAGTACCGTAACGGCGCTGGTGAGGCGAATGCGCCGGGTGCGGGCGGCGGCGGCAGCCAGAATCACGGCCGGGGCCGAGTCGAGGTATTCGGCCCGGTGGTGCTCGCCCAGCCCAAACACGTCGAGCCCTACCTGGTCGGCCCGCTCGATGCGGTCGAGCAGCTGCCCGACGGCCGTGGCGCCATCAATGGGCGCGTCGGTGCCGTTGTCGAGCAGGTTCATGGCGAAAGAGTCGATGCCGATTTCCATATTTTTTGAGCTTTTAGCTGACAGCTCTTAGCTGCTAGCTCTGTTCTGACGGATAATACTTTCGGATGGCTACTTACTCAGAAGAGTAAAGCAACCGGGCAGGCCCAACTGAGTTTCTCCCGAAATGCTGCCTAATGGCCCTTCAACTGAGAAAGCTAACAGCTGTCAGCTAAAAGCTAACAGCTCAAATAAGGTTAAAACAAACTCCCCTGCACTGGCTGCGGAATCACGCGGGGCGGGTGCACGGCCATGCCGGTCAGCTCGTGCAGGCGGCGCAGGAAGTGTTCGGCCCAGAGGGGCGAGTGCAGGATGTCGCGCTGGTGAATGAAGACGTAGGCCGTGTGCAGGCCCGCTTCGAGCCAGGAGGCGAGGCGGGCAGCCCAGTCGTCGGCGCGGCGGAAGTCGGAATCGATAAGGCCGTGGCCGTTGAGGCGCACGAAGGCCACGGGCGTGGTCAGGCGCTGGTGCAGGGCGTCGCGGCGGCCGGCCACATCACTTATCACCAGCGGCTTGCCCAAGGCTTCGAGCATGGCCGTGACGGTGGCCAGCAGCCCGGCATCGGAAAACCAGCCGGGGTGGCGCAGCTCCACGGCCAGGGGCACGTAGGCCGGGAAATCGAGCAGGTAGCGCTCCAGCCGCCGCAGGTGCTCGGGCCCGAAGGTGGGAGGAAGCTGCAAAAAGGCGTGGCCCAGCGTGGGGCCCAGCCCTTCTATGGCCCGGCAGAAGCTCGTGGTCAGGTCGTCGGTGTTGTAGAGGGCCCGGTCGTGGCTGATGACCTGCGGGATTTTGGGGCAGAACCGGAACGAATCGGGCACCGCTTCGCGCCACTTGCGCACGGTGGGCGCGTCGGGGATGCGGTAGTGGGTGGTGTTGAGCTCGATGCTGTTGAACTGCCGGGCATAGTGGTGCAGGTAGTCGGCATCCCGGATGCCGGCCGGGAAATAGGAGCCCAGCCAGGCCTTATTGGTCCAGATGGGGCAGCCCACATACACGGCGGGCGGAGCGGGCTGCGCAGGCAGGGCCCGGGCCAGCACGGCGGCCGTTTCGGGGTGGTCGGCGGGCAGCCGGAAATCAACGTAACGCAGGTCGGAAAGGCGGCCAAAGTCCATCCCCGAAGATACTACGCGTTCAGTTGCCAGTGGTCAGTTGCCAATGGTCAGTTGCCGGTTGTCAGTTGCCGGTTGTCAGTTGCGTTGTCAGTTGCTAATGTGAACGTCATTCAGAGCGCAGCGAAGAATCTCGCGTGCTGACGTTGTAGTGACTGTTCAACGTTGCCAAGCGAGATTCTTCGCTGCGCTCTGAATGACGTTCATCTTGACCACTGACTACTGGCCACTCACAACTGAACACTGTTCTTAGCACATTTCTATGACTTTTGCAACCGGGCTGCGGGCGGCAAAGGCTGGTCGAAGCCAAAATTTTTCTACCAACTCATAGTTGTATTTTCAGAGAGGACTACTAATTGTCTGAAAAGAGTACAAAAACGGTATCAACTAAACACAAACGGACTTTTAGGTCATCTTTATTAAATAATTTAAATCCAAGAATTATAAGAAAAGATCAATTTTAACAGCAGGGTGGCCTGGCCCTGCAAGCCGGGTTGGGCGCTGCTTTGGTGGGGGCTTCTAGATTTGTCGCACTCACCAACTGTGCCCCGGATGAAAGTGCTCTTACGACGGTATGTATCAAGCTTGCTGCTAGTTGGCCTGACGGCCCTGCTCACGGTCGGTTCCGCCACCGCCCGCGCCACCCGGGTTGAAGACGACGAAAAAGCTGCTGCCGCCGCTAAAAAGCACACCGTTCTGCGGGGTCGCGCCTCCTGGTACGGCCGCGAATTCCAGGGCCGCCGCACCAGCAGCGGCGAGCGGTTCGACCGCAACAAATACACCTGCGCCCACAAAACGCTGCCCTTCGGTACCCGCCTGCGGGTCTCGAACCCGACCACGGGCGAGTCGGTGGTGGTGCGGGTATCCGACCGGGGCCCCTTCCGCCACCAGCGCATCCTCGATCTGGCCGAAGTAGCGGCCCGTCCCCTGGGCATCATCACCCATGGGGCCGTATCGGTGGTAGCCGAAGTGGTACCCGAAACCACTCCCCTGGGCCCCACCGATGCCCCCGCTGATTTGCAGGAGCTGGCCGCCGACCCGATTGACACCGCCGAGCTGCACACCAACATTGCGGCCGGCGCGGTGGAAGCCGCCGACGTAGCCCTGCGGGCCGAGCCCACCGCCACCTACGTGGTGCAGGCCGGCACCTTCGGCGACGTCCGCAACGCCCGCGCCGTACTCGACAAAATTCAGGGCCTGGAGCCCCAGCTGCCCATCACAACTGTCAGCGGCACGGCCAAGGGCAAAAAGCTCACCCGCGTGGTAGTGGGCCGCTTTGCCACGGCAGCCGAGGCCGATGAGGTGCGGCTGCGGCTGGCCCGCTCGGGCGTAGCCGGGCTGGTCCGGCAGGCCGAGAACCTGTAAAACATCCTCCTTTATATAGAATGCCCGGCGCGCCGCTTTTCCTTAGGAAAAGCGGCGCGCTGCGTATAAAAATGGCTGTTTCGCTATACTTCAGCAAAGCGGGTAAGCGTTAAGCGGGCACTTTTCCTCCTTACTATTTCCTTTCTCCTATGCCTAAGCCCTATTTCCTACTCCCGCTAGCCGCCCTGCTGACTGCTGGTGCCACTCTACAAGCCCAGACCACCAAGGGTACCCGCCTGCTGGGACTGAGCGGCGGCGACTTCACTTTCGAAAGATCCCACCTGGAAAAACGATTCTCCGGGACGCTGATTCCCGCAGCGGGCGTTTTCGTGGCCGACAACCTAGCCGTGGGCGCATCGGTGCCGTTTGGCTATTCGCGCTTTAAAATCACTCTAGCTGATGGTGTAACCTCCCGGAACCTGAGCCTGGGGCTGCTGCCCTGGTTGCGCTATTATCTACCCTCGGAAAGCAGACACCGGGTATTTGGTGAACTGAGCGTGGGCGGCGTGTTCAATAGTGAACGTGTTGAGGGAGGTATTGCGGGGGATATGTATTCCGATAGTAATGTAAAATTCCAGGCCAGCGCCGGCTTAGGCTATTCTTACTTCATTACCCCAACCGTGGGCCTGGAGTCCTTGCTGGCTTACAGAATCAACGGGGCCACGAGCCGGCAGTTCGGTGGCACAGCGCTCAACCTCAATTTGGGCTTCCGGATATACCTGCCGAAAAGCTAGGCGGCCGTCTCAAGCCGAAAGGTCATCGCACACATAGACCCTCGCACAAATACGCAGCATTTGCTACCTTCCGACTCCGCGATTTTAGGATAGCTTATGCTGCGTTATGTGAAGGCCGGACTGGCCCTGTTGGTAGCCGTGGTACTGGCTTGGGTGCTCAACACCAAGCAGGGCGACGTGCCGCCCGTGGCCCGGTTGCTGAGCCCTTACCAGGGCTTCTGGCGCAACGGCGAAACGGCCGCCGATTTCCCCGCCCAGCAAACCCTGCACCTGCCCGGCCTGCACCAGACCGTACGGGTGCGGTTCGATGACCGGCGCGTACCCCACGTGTTTGCCCTCAACGACCACGACCTCTACTACGCCCAGGGCTACCTCACGGCCCGCGACCGGCTCTGGCAGATGGAGTTCATGACCCGCGTGGCGGCCGGGCGTATTTCGGAAGTCGTGGGCCCGAAAGCGCTGGAGTACGACCGGTTTCAGCGGCGCATGGGCCTGGGGTTCGGGGCCGAAAACTCGTTGCGCGAAATGCTGAAAAACGACACGACCCGGCTGGTGCTGGAGTCGTACTCGGCGGGCGTGAATGCCTACATCAGCCAGCTCAGCCCCGCCGACTACCCCTTCGAGTACAAGCTGCTCGACTACGCGCCCGAACCGTGGGAGCCGCTCAAGTGCGCGCTGCTGCTCAAGCTCATGGCCTGGGATTTGAGCGGGCGCTCCGACGACCTGCGCCTGAGCAACATCCTGAGCAAATACGGCCCCGAGGTTACCCGCGACCTGTTTCCGGATTATCCGGTACGCGAAGAGCCGGTGGTGCCGGTGGGCACCCCGCTCGACTTTACGGCCCTGCCGGTACCGGCGGCCCCGCCCCTGTTCGCGGCGGCCGTTTCGGGCCTCGTGCCGGAGCGGGAGCCCGATGCCGAGCTGGGTTCGAACAACTTCGCCGTGGCGGGCAGCCGCTCGGCCTCGGGCCTGCCCCTGCTGGCCAACGACCCGCATCTGCAGCTCAACCTGCCCAGTATCTGGTACCAGATTCAGCTTAATGCGCCCGGCCAGAACGTGTACGGCGTGACCATTCCGGGCGCGCCGGCCGTCATTATCGGCTTCAACGAAAGCGTGGCCTGGGGCGTGACCAACGTGGGCGGCGACGTGCTCGACTGGTACCAGCTGAAGTTTAAGGACGCCAGCCGGCGCCAATACTGGCACGATGGCCGCTGGAAGCCGGTGCGCCGGGTGGTGGAGCGCATTGCCGTGCGCGGCCTCCCCGACCGCCTCGACACCGTGCTCTACACCCACCACGGCCCGGTGGTGTACGACCACGAGGAAAAGCCCTTCAATGCCCAGACGCCCGTGCGCCACGCCCTGCGCTGGACGGCCCACGAGGGCGCCAACGAGGTGCTGGCCTTCGTGAAGCTCAACCACGCCCGCAACTACCACGACTACGACCAGGCCCTGCGCACCTACGCCTCGCCGGCCCAGAACTTCCTTTTTGCCAGCAGCCAGAACGACATTGCCATCCGGCCCAACGGCCGCTACCCGCTCAAATACCCCGAGCAGGGCAAGTTTATTCTCGACGGCTCCGATGCCCGCCAGGACTGGCAGGGCTGGATTCCGATGAGCCAGACGCCGCGGGCCCTGAATCCGGCCCGGGGCTTCCTGTCGTCGGCCAACCAGCACTCGGCCGGCCCCGATTACCCCTATTACCTGGGCTGGGATTACGCGCCCTGGGACCGGGCCCACCGCATCAACGAGCAGTTGGCCCGCATGCAAAAGGCCACGGCCGATACGTTGCGGCAGCTCCAGAACGATAACCTAGGCGTCAATGCCCAGACGATGCTGCCCTGGATGCTGGCCACCGTGCGGGCGGGCGGGACACCGGTCGGCCAGACGACCAAGGGCGGCTCCTCGCAAGCCGCCGTGCTGCAGGCTTTGCAGGGCTGGAACTACCACTACACCGCCGAGGCAGTAGCTGCCACCGTCTTTGAGCTCTGGTATCAGGAGTTGACGAGGCGGCTTTGGGAAGATGATTTTGGCAGGAACGCTACTGGCCTGGAAATGCGCTACCCCTCCCGCGACCGAACCAACCAGCTGCTGCTAACCCAATCGGGCAACCCGGCCGCCGCCTTTCAGGGAGCCAGCCCCTGGATTGACGACCGGCGCACGGCGCAGCGTGAAACCGTCCACGACCTGCTCACTTCTTCCTTGCAGTTTGCCGTGGATTCGCTGACCCGCAAGTTCGGGCCGTTGGGGCCGAAATGGGCCTGGGCCAACCAGAAGAGCACCGACATCAACCATTTGGCCCAGCTGCCGGGCTTCGGCCACCAAGATATTGTGTGCGCCGGCAGCCCTGGCACCGTGAATGCCACCGGCGCACGCAACGGGCCCTCCTGGCGGATGGTGGTGGCGCTGGGGCCGCAGGTGAAGGCCTACGGCATCTTCCCCGGCGGCCAGAGCGGCAACCCCGCCTCGCACTACTACGATGACATGCTGGAAAGCTGGCGCACCGGCCAGCTCGACGAGCTGGTATTCCTGCGCGCCGCCGACGAAAACCACCCCCGTCTGAAAGCCGCCTGGCGGCTGGAGCAGTAACGTTTTACGCCCCGCTTTCCCAGGGCTGAAGCCCTGGGCTACGGAGCAGAAATACCGTTTTCACTCCTTGGCTTTTCTCCCACTGCATAGCCCAGGGCTTCAGCCCTGGAAGCTCCCGGCTCCTGATCCATGAAGTCCTTCTTTATCCTCTTCCTGCTGATTTTCCTGCTCTCCACCCTGGCCCAGCTCTGGCTGCCGTGGTGGGCGGTAATTCCGATTTGCCTGGGGCTGGCCGCGTGGCGACGGACTGCGGCCGGTGCAGCGTTTCTGGCGGGCCTGCTGGGCGTGGGGCTGAGCTGGTGGCTACCGGCAGCCTGGCTGAACACCCACGGCGCGGAGCTGCTCGCCACCCGACTCGCCACGCTGCTGCCGCTGGGCGGCAACTCCTGGCTGCTGGTGCTACTCGGAGGTCTGCTGGCGGGGCTGGTCGGCGGGCTGGCCGCTCTCAGCGGCGCGTGGGTCAAGCTGAGATAGTGACAGAACTTACGCAAAGGTTGTAGCGCGAAGCTCCAGCTTCGCGCATCGCTGAACGTAACCCGGCAACAGTCAGCAACGATACGCGCAAGCGGGAGCTTCGCGCTACAGGCTTGAAGCTCCCTTTCACATAAGTCCTGTCACTATCTCAGCTTGAGCCATTTCACCCTCAAAACTGCGAGATGAACGCGTAGGCTGACAGGGTGTAGGGGGCGGCCGAGGTGAAGTGGGTACCGCCCTGAATCGGGCGCAGCTCGACTTTCGTGGCGCCACGGGCGCGCATGGCGTTGTAGGCGTCCTGGGAGTTGAAGTAGGGCACGTAATCGTCCTGGGTGCCGTGGAAGAGGGCCACCGGGGCCCGGGGGCGCCAGTCGTGGATATCGTTGTTGCGCAGGGTGGCCGTGAGGGGCGCATCGGAATCGGTGAGCACGGCCTGGCGGAAACCGGGGGCGAACAGCTCGGCCGGCTGGCTGGGGCACGGCGCTGAACGGGTCGGCCTGGAGGCGGGTGGCGTAGGGCTCCTGGTAGTAGTAGCTGAAGGGCCGGTTGAGCTTGTACACCCGGTCGTAGGTGCGCAGCACCCACACGTAGGTGCTCAGGAAATTCAGGGGCTGCGTGGAGCCCATGATGTACCTGGCGAAGGCCGATTTGTGGTAGGCCCCGGCGCCCGGCGCGCTGGCCGTTACGGGCAGCTCGGTGGCGTACTTCTCTTCCAGCAGCTTGTGCAGGGCCATGGTTGCGTAGCCGCCCTCGGAGTAGCCAAGCAGGAAGTTCTTCTGATTGACGCTCACCTTCTCTTTGGCGCAGAACTCGCGGGCGGCCCGCAGCATGTCGGCCGAAGCCGAAGCCAGCGACGCGGCGTGCTCGTAGGGGTGGGGCAGGGCTTTGGAAGCCCCGTAGCCGATGTAGTCGGGGGCCGACACCACGTAGCCCGTGGACGCCAGCACCGATACGGCCGACCAGATTTCGCTGCGCTGGCTGTAATACGACGGGGCGCGGTTTTCCTCGTCGGGCTGCAGCGTGCCGTGCTGGTAGCTGATAACCGGCACCGCCGCCGGAGCCACCGGCACCAGCAGCGCTCCGGAAGCCGTTACGGCCTGCCCATCGGTGTTGCGGGTGGTGTAGGTGAGGCGGTACACCTTCACCGAGTACCGGGCCAGCGAGCCTGCCAGCGGAATGTCCGATACCCGGTCGGCAAGTTGGGCCGGGGTGTATTCGCCGATGAGGGTGCTGCCCACGAGTACCGGCGCGGCCGGCGCCACTGGCGGCGGGGCAGTAGGCGTAGTCGTTACGCTTGGATTAGGCGAGTCGCTATTGCAGCCGGGTGCCCCGCCCAGCACCAGCAGCCACAGCAGCAAACCAGCCCAGCCGGGCGCAAAAAATCGGGAAACGAAGGGTTTCAACACAGCCAAAGGAGTTAGCAGTAAGACGCGGGCCAGCTGTTCGACCGGCCCGGATTGCGTCAACACCCCGGCTTGCCCCGGCGTTCCGTGAGGCTGTGGCCTGAACTTTAGCACTTAACATCCGGGCCATGGCTAAGCGGTTTTTCATCTTCAGCCAAAATAATAGTTGATTAACTAATAAAATAGTTATACCTTCCTTCCAGCAAATCCAACCCCACTCTTTATGGCTGATTCTTCTTTCCCTGAACTAACCCGCGCCGAGGAGCAGGTGATGCAGGTGCTCTGGCAACGCGGGCCCTCTTTTGTGAAGGACGTGGTGCCGGAGCTGCCGGCCCCCACCCCGGCCTACACCACGGTGTCCACCATCATCCGCATTCTGGAGCAGAAAGGCTTCGTGGACCACGAGGCCTTCGGACGCACCCACCGCTACTTCGCCCTGGTGGCCCGCGACGAGTACCGGCGCTTCTCGCTGGGCAAGCTGCTGGGCGGCTACTTCGGCGGCTCGTTCAGCCGGCTGGTATCGTTTTTCGCCCAGGAAGAAAACCTTGATGCGGCCCAGCTGGAAGAGCTCCTGCGCCACGCCCAGGCCACTCCCACTACCTCCAACGAAACGCCCGATGCTCCAGAATCTGCTTCCGACCACGACGGCCGCCCTGCTTAGCTGGGGCCTGCAGAGCACGCTGGTGCTGGGCGCGGGCTGGCTGCTCTACCGCTACGCGCTGCGGTCGGAGCGGTTTTTTGGCTACAACCAACGGTTTCTGGGGCTGATGCCGTGGCTGGCGCTGCTGGGGCCGCTGCTGGTGCGGGCCGCGCTGCCCGGCCTGCTGCGCCAGCTGCCGGTAGCCGCCACCGGCGCGCTGGTGCAGGCCCGGCTACCCGGCCTTACGGTGCGGGCCGAGGCCACGCTGCCCGGCACGGCCTTCGATTGTTGAGCTGGGCTGCCGGCCCTGTACGCGCTGGGGGTAGCGTTGCTGCTGCTGCGCCTGCTGGGGCAGGTGGCCCACCTCTGGCTGAGCACCCGGCGGCTGCCCCGCACCCCGGGCCCCGGCTACGTGCTGGTGCATACCGGCGGCCGGCGGCCCGTCAGCTCGTTTGGGCGCTGGATTTTCTGGGATGATACCGACCCGCTCACGCCCGCCGAGGCCCGGACCGTGCTGGCCCACGAGGTGGCCCACGTGCGCCAGCACCACACTCGCCAGCGCCTGCTGCTGGAAGTAGCGCGGGCTTTGCTCTGGTTCAACCCCTTCGCCCACCTGTTCCCGCGGGCCCTGGCCCAGACCCACGAGTTTCTGGCCGATGCCGCCGCTCTGCGCACCCTGCAACCCGCCGAAGCCACCGCCTCCGCCGACCCAGGCGCCTACGCGGCCCTGCTGGCCCGCCAGGCCCTGCGGCAGTTGGGCCCCAACCTTGCCCTCACGCATTCTTTCACTCAATCTCTCACTCTAACCCGGATTCGTATGCTGACTACCGCCGCCCCCGTCCACCGCTGGAAACGCTGGCTTCCGCTGCCCCTGAGCGCCGGCCTGCTCCTGCTCGTGGCCTGCGAACAGGACCTCGAAAACGCCGTACCCCCGCCCCCGCCGCCAACGGTGCCAAAGGCAACTATGCCGCCGCCCCCACCCCCACCGCCCGCTTACAACGCTGCCGCGGATACCCCACCGCCGCCCCCACCGCCCGCCGTTTATGCTTCCGTGGAACAGATGCCCGAATATGCGGGCGGAGAAGCTAAACTGTTAAGTGATATCGGACAGCTGGTAACCTATCCGGCCGAAGCGAAGGCCGCGAAGCTGGAAGGCCGCGTATTGATCAAGTTCATTATTACCCCAGCCGGCAACATAGAGGCCGCAGAAATCAGCCAGGGCATTGTGGCTACTCCGGCCCAGGTAGCGGCCGCCCAGCTGTTGAATAAGGAAGCCCTGAATGCCGTGCGCAACCTGCCCGGTAAGTGGAAGCCAGGCCGGCAGGGTGGCAAGGCGGTAGCCGTTGTTTACACTATCCCTATCACATTTTCCTTGAAATAAATACCGGCTGCATCGACTTCTAAAACGCCGTCCGCATTGATGCGGGCGGCGTTTTATGGCTTATTGCGGGTGGCGAAAGTGTCCGTTGCATTCGGCCCGCGACCAGCCGGGGCATTCTGATTTCGGACGGAAACCTCCTACCTTAGCAGTTCCATTCGCCTTTAATACCATTTGTTTTAGTGCCTTACCTTTCCACGCTCACTCGCTTCACGGCCCCCGCGCTGGCCTCTTTGGGTCTCGCCTTCGCCCTGACCACCCTGCCCGGCTGCGGCTCGCGCTCGGCCACCGACACCGAAACGGCCGCCATGGCCGCCGACACGGTGCAGCAGCCCGTTGTAGTCGACTCGGCCCAACTCCAGTTGCAGGCCATGCGCCGCGACTCGCTCAAGGCCGACTCCATTGCCAAGAAAAGTGGCCAACTGCCCGGTGCTATTCTGCCCGGCCACCGCATTGTGGCTTTCTATGGCAACATCCGCTCGAAGGGCATGGGTATTCTGGGCCGCGAGCCCAAGGAGCAGATGTTCCGCAAGTTTGAGGGTGTGTTGAAAGAGTGGCAGGCCGCCGACCCGAGCCGGCCGGTGCAGGCCGCCTTGCACAACGTGACCATCACGGCCCAGGGCACGCCCGGTAAAGACGGAAAGTGGCGCCTGATGAACTCCAAAGCCACCATTGAGGAAGTGATGAGCTGGGCCAAGGAGCACAACTGCATCCTGTTCCTCGATGTGCAGCCCGGCCACAGCACCCTGCAGGCCGAACTGCCCAAGCTGGAGCCCTATCTCAAAGACCCCATGGTGCACCTGGGCATCGACCCCGAGTTCTCGCTGGCTACCATGCCCGGCGTGCGGCCCAACCAGAAAATCGGAACCCTCGACGCCAAGGACATCAACTTCACCATCAATTTCCTGGCCCGCATCGTGAGCGAAAACAAGCTCCCGCCCAAGGTCCTGACGGTCCACCGCTTCACCCGGAAAATGGTGAGCAACTACAAAAACATCAAGCTTGACCCCCGCGTGCAGGTAGTGATGCACATGGACGGCCACGGCGACCCGACCCTCAAAAAGGACTCCTACAAAGCCTACATCGCGGCCGAGCCCGTGCAGTACACCGGCTTCAAGCTCTTCTACGAGTACGACGCCCGCCCCAAGCCCCACCACATCATGACGCCTTCGGAGGTTATCGCCCTCACGCCTTCGCCCCTCTATATCCAGTATCAATAGGAGGTGAAATGGTGACTCGGTGAACGAGTAAACGGGTGCCTGGTCATCCTGACAAAGGAAGGACCTTACCGCGCAGGAATGAGTCGTAGCAACGACCGTTCTTGCGTGATAAGGTCCTTCCTTTGTCAGGATGACCAGGCACCCGTTTACTCGTTCACCGCTGAGCTTGCAGAGAGTTGCCGTTTGGAATAGCGAAAAGCACGTCATGCAAAGCATGTGGCGTATTAAGACGGGGGCTTCATACCTGGCCAAGTTGGCTTTGCTCGTCGGCAGAGGGGCCGTAGGGGCCGGGCACGGGTATGTCGAGCAGGCGCAGGTACACGGTGAGCTGGCCGCGGTGGTGAATCAGGTGGCTGAGGAGCTGGCGCACCACCTCGGCGCGCGTCTGGTCGAGGAGCACCTGCGGACCGTGGCGCAGCACCCAGCGCTGGTCCAAGGCATCGGGCGAGCAGGTGCGCAAGGAGGCCTGGGCCGCTTGCACGCGCTCCGCGAAGAAGGCCAACAGGGCCTCGGTGTTGGCCAGGGGGGCGGGCTGGTTTTGCCCGAAGCCGGCCAAGTCGATTTCGGCGGTGTCGAGCGTGTCCTGGATGAAACCAGCCAGCTCGGCCGTGTGGCGGGCCAGCTGCAGCAGCGTCATGGACTTGGGGTGGGGCTGCCAGTCGGCCGAGGCGGGCAGAGGCACGCGAGCCAGCACGCGGCGGGTGAGGTCAGCTTCGGCGGTAAGTTCGGCCAAGAAAACCAGGGCGTGGGCAGTTGCCAGGGGCGTTTCCATAGGGAAGCTGGGGGGTTGGTGAATTGATAACCCAAACTTCCGGGCACTTGGTGACAGCCCTATGTCAGCAGGCCCCGGCCGGGGCGCAAAAAAAATTAAAGGTGGCCTCGGCGCGGGCCCGCACCAGATCCAGCAGCTCCGGCGGCGACACAACCTGCACCTGCCCGGCAAACGGCAGCAGCCAGCGGCTGAGCCGTTCGAGGCAGCCCGGCTGCAGGGTCATTTCCACCCAGCCATCGGGCCGGGTCCGCTCGTGCCGCCAGCCAAGCAGGTGCTTGTTTTCGTGCAGTTGCGGTAGTACCTCGGGGCCAAAACGCACCACGGCCATCAAATCCTGCCGCTCAGCTGCCAGCCGGGCCCAGTAGGTTTGCAAGGTATCGGGGCGAGGGGCGTACACTTCGTCGAGCTGCTGCAGGCCCACGATGCGGTCGAGGCGGAAGTCGCGGAAATCCTGGCGCAGCCGGCAGAAGGCCACTAGGTGCCAGTACTGCCCGAAATACAGGCCAATGGGCTCCACGTCGCGGCGGGAGGGCGTGCCGTGGTAACCGGCGCGGTAATCGAGGCGGACTACGCGTTGGCGGGCAATGGCGTCGAGTAGCGGCTGCTGGGTGCCGCTGGCGGGCAACTCGGGCGGGGCCGGGCGGTGACGCTGTGGGGCCAGCACCAGTAGGCGCGTGCTCAGGGCCTCCACGTAGTCGCGGTCGGGGCGGCGGAGCACGGCGCGCAGCTTGTCCATAGCCAGTTGGCTGAGGCGGGCCATTTCGGTATCGGTGAGGCGGGTGGCCAGCTTCTCGGCGGTGAGCAGGGCGGTGGCCTCCTCGCGGGTAAACATGACGGGCGGCAACCGGTAGCCCTCGGCCAAGGAGTAGCCCACGCCGGCCTCGCCGCAGATGGGCACGCCGGCCTCTTCCAGGGTGCGCAGGTCGCGGTAAATGGTGCGCAGGCTAACGCCAAAACGAGCCGCCAGGTCGGGGCCTTTCACCACGCGGCGAGCCTGCAGCTGCACCAGCAGAGCCGTGATACGGTCGAAGCGGTTCATGGCGGGCAAGGTACGAAGGCAGCCTTGATATAGGCGCCCTGGGAAGCTGGGGATTAGGCAATCTGCCGAAGTTTCGGCAGAAGCTGGCCTCGGGCTGGGCGCGCACCACCATGCCCAACGCACCGGCGCTATCGGTGCACGGCCCCCTCCCGTCAACAGGCAACCACCAAGCTCAAATAACTTTACCCGACAACTAAACCGATTTGCCCTACCAGCGCATGTGGACCGGTGTAGCGCGAAACAGATTTTCGCGCTACACCGGTCCACATGCGCTAATGCGCGGCGTTCAGATCCACGGGGCCGGCGTTGCGGATGCGCTTGATGAAAATCAGGAGCGGGATGCAGGCCAGGAAGAACAGGCCCAGCATGGTAAACGTCTGGGCGTAGGTGATGAGGGAGGCCTGCTTCATGATGGTGAAATCGAGCACCTGGTAGGCTTGCTGCCGGGCCTGCTCGAAGGAAAAGCCCTTGCTCATGAAGTTCTGGGTGAAGGCCTGGACGCGCTGCTGGGTTTCGGTGTCGTAGAGCGACACGTTGGGCAGCAGGGCCACGCGGTTGTAGGCGATGTTGCGCTCCAGGTACGTACCTACGATGGCCACCCCGAACGAGCCGCCGAGCTGGCGCAACATGCCCGTCAGGCCGGCCGCCTGGGCCCCGTCCTTGCCCCGCAGGCCCTGCAACGACATGGTGGTGATGGGCAGAAACAGCAGGCCCAGGCCCACGCCGCGCAGAATCAGAGGCCAAAAGAAGTCGTCTTCGCCGGCGGTAGGCGAAATTTTCTGGCTCATCCAGAACGTGAACAGGAAGAAGATGCCGAAGCCGAAGGGCAGCATGAATTTCTGCGGTACGCCCGCCTGCAAGGCCCGCCCGATCAGGGGCATCATCAGGCCCGCTACCACCGCGCCGGGCAGCAGCATAAAGCCCGTTTGGGCAGCCGTGAAGCCCAGAATCCGTTGGGTGAAAATCGGGAAGATGAACACCGAGGCGAACAGCCCGAAGCCCAGAATAAACGACAGAATGGCCCCCAGCGCCAGGTTGCGGCTGCGCGTGAGCACCCGCAAATCTACGATGGGGTTTTTGGCCGTGAGCTCGCGCCAGATGAAACCAATAACGCCCACCACGGCCAACGCCGTGAAAGCCAGAATCAGACCCGACTCGAACCAATCCTCGGTTTCGCCCTTTTCGAGCACGTACTGCAACGAGCCCACGCCCAAAATCAGCAGGAAAATACCGGCCCAGTCGAGCTCCCGCAACGGCCTTGGAATGGCGTTGGCAATGGATTCGGGGTCCTTGATAAACAGAAAGGTGAAGATGGTGGCCAGCACGCCCACCGGCACGTTCACGTAGAAAATCCAGGGCCAGTCGTAGTTATCCACGATGTAGCCACCCAGCGTGGGGCCGATGGTGGGGCCGATAATAACGCCCATCCCGAACAGCGCCTGGCCCAGAGCCAGCTGCTTGGGCGGGAAGGTGTCGATGAGAATCGACTGGGAGGTGGCCATGAGCGCTCCGCCCCCGATGCCCTGAATGAAGCGGAAGGCCACCAGCTCCCAGATATTGGTGCTCTGCCCGCAAGCCATGGAAGCCAGCGTAAAGAGCACCACCGAGAAGCCGAAGTAGTTGCGCCGCCCGAACTGCTCCGACAAAAAGCCGGTCATGGGCACTACAATTACGTTGGCAATGGCGTAGGCGGCAATCACCCAGCTCACTTCCGACAGCGTGGCCGAGAGGTTGCCCATCATCTGGGTCAGGGCCACGTTCACGATGCTGGTGTCGATCAGCTCCAGGAGCGTACACAGCACCACCGTGATGACGATAATCCACTTTTTAGCTCCGGTTTCCATGAGGTGAAATGGTGAGGTGGTGAAATGGTGAGTTTATGTTCTTATTTGTCTTATCAGACTTCTAAGACTCATGCCTATCACCTATTTTATGAATGAGGAAACGTCAGCACCCAGCCCTTTCAATGATAGTATATCGGGCGCCGGACAAAGAGGCTTCGTCTGCGCGTAATCCGATTGTTCCAGCAACTGCCGCGTTCCGGAGAAGCGGCCGTGCTAGGGAAGCAATTGTTGCGGTCGGCTACTTCCGTAGCCGCCAATTTTCGGGCTGCCTGCCGGGGCCGGTCACCGGCCGAGTGGTATGCCAAGCTCTGCATCTGCGTGGAGGAGGCCGACGAAACGCTGTTCTGGCTCGAACTTATTGAGCGACGCTTCAATTCTACCCAAAAGCCGCGCTTGCAAAGCCTGCGAAAGGAATACACCGAAATTCTAGCCGTTCTGGCCACCGCCCGCAAAAAAGCGAAGCCAAAGTGAAATAGCGAGATGGCTCAAGGTGAGATGGTGAGATGAAGTGAGTTCTGACGTTCAGGCGGCGTGTATCGGCGCCAATGGCCCATGTAAGGCCTGTCGCGCCGCTCACGCCGCTTAAACATCAACTCACCATTTCACCACCTCACTATTTCACCTTCACAATAGCCCGCACGCTCATGCCGGCGCGGAGGGGGTGGGTGGGGTCGGTTTTGGTAAGGCTGATTTTGACGGGCACGCGCTGCACTACTTTCACGAAGTTGCCCGAGGCGTTATCGGGGGGCAGCAGGGCGAAACGGGCGCCAGTGGCGGCGGAGAGCGACTCGATTTTACCCTCGAATTCCTGGTTGGGATACGCATCTACCTCGATGCTCACGGGCTGGCCCTCGCGCATGTTTTCGAGCTGGGTTTCCTTGAAGTTGGCGATGATCCAGGTGTTGCCGGAGGCTACCAGGCCCATCAGCTGCTGGTTGGGGCTGATGTTCTGGCCGGGCTGCACATTTTTCTTGCTCACGATGCCGTTGCCGGGCGCCGTGATGGTGGTGTAGCTGAGCTGGAGCTTGGCGTTATCGAGGTCGGCCTGGCGCTGTTTCACCACGGCTTCGGCTACGGCAATCTGCTGCTGGGCGGCGGCTACCTGCTGCTGGGCCACGCTCACTTGCTGCTGGGCGGTGGCGCGCTGGGCGCTGGTCGATTTGAGGTTGGCCTGCACGGCATCGTACTCGCTCTGCGGGATGATGTCCTCGCGGCGCAGGAATTCGCTGCGCTTGAGGTCCTTCTGCAGACGGGCGCGGTTGGCATCACTCACCCCGATGGCGGAGCGGGCGGCCCCCACGTTGGCCTGGGCCGTACCCACGCCGGCGCGGGCGGCCACCACGTTGGCCTGGGCGGCGGCCAGGGCGGCTTCGGCGGCATTTACGCGCTGCTGGTAGTCGGCGGGGTCCACGGTTACGAGCACGTCGCCCTTCTTCACGCGCTGGTTGTCTTCTACCTTCACCTCCAGCACGGGGCCGGTTACGCGGGGCAGAATCGGGTACACGTCGCCTTCTACCTGGGCGTCGTCGGTTTCTTCGTGGGCCAGCCCGAACTGGTAGCGCTGCCAGCCAAAGTAGCCGCCCACGAGCAGGGCCAGGGCCAGAATAATCAGAATAAAGGGGCGTTTGGAGCTACCTGCTTGCTCCTCGACTACCGGCTCATAAGCGGCAGTGGTGGTGGGCGCTACGGCCGGGTCGTGCTGAACGGGAGTTGCCATGAGGTGAAATGGTGAATGAGTGACTCAGTGAATGAGTGAATGTGTGACTCGGTGAATGAGTGAGAAGGGAAGATGCAGGAATGAAGACCCGGGAATTTGAGTGTCGAAACAAACACAAATAATTTCGCGCTGCCTGCCCGTTCACTCATTCACCGAGTCACTCATTCACCGCGTGGGGGCAGCCGGGTTTCACCAGCAGCGTCGCGCAGGGCGCGGTGCGGACCACGGTTTCGGCGGTGCTGCCCATCAGGAAGCGCGTGAGGCCGGTGCGGCCGTGCGCGCCGATAACAATGCTATCGGCCGGATGGCGCAGGGCCTCGCGCACTATTTCGCGGGCCGCGTCGCCGCGGGTTACGGCAGTGGTTACCCGTGCGCCGGCTTGCTGGGCCGTTTCGCGGTGCAGGGCCAGTTGCCGGGCCACGTATACATCGGGCAGCGCCAGCGCGGCCGAGGCCAGCTCGGGCTCCAGCACGTGCAGCAACCGCAGCTCCGCCCCCGTACCAGCAGCCAGCGCCGCCGCATACGTCACCAGAGCCTCCGTCGCGGCAGAAAAATCAATCGGACACAGGATGGTCATGCGGTGAGGTGAATGAGCGAATGAGTGACTCGGTGAATGAGTGAATGAGAACGTCATTCAGAGCGCAGCGAAGAATCTCGCGTGCTGACGTTGTGGAGCTAACCCCGTCGCTTAATTACTTTGGCAACGTCAGCACGCGAGATTCTTCGCTGCGCTCTGAATGACGTTCTATTTTCTCTTCCTCCCCGCTACCAGATCTGCTCGCCGGTGGCGCGCTTGAGCTGGTACTGGCCGAGGGTGTAGTTGTAGATGGCTTGCAGGCGGGCCAGGCGGGCCTGCAGGAGCTGGGTTTCGGCGTCGAGCACGTCGAGGTTGTTGCCCACGCCGTAGCGGTAGCGGGCCTGGGCGCGGGTGAGGGCGTCGGTGGCCTGCGCAATCTGCACGAGCGAGTTGTCGTAGCGGGCCGAGCTGGACTCCAGGTTGTTGGCCGCCTGCCGTACATCGGCCCGGATCTGCTCCTGGGTATCCTGGATGCGCGACTGGGCCCCGCGGATGTTGGCAGCGGCTTCTACCCGCTGGTTCTTGTTCTTGTTGCCGTCGTAAATCGGCATCGAAAACTGCACCACGCCCACCGAGTTGGGCCGGAATTTATCGAGGTTGGGCAGGTAGCCGTTTTTGCCGCCCACCTGCGCGCCCACGCCCAGCAGGGGCATGTTGCTGCGCTCGATGAGCTTGAGGTTGAGGTTGGCGGTCTGCTCGGCGTCGCGGGCCAGCTTCACTTCGGGCCGGCCTTCAATGCCCCGGGCCAGGGCCGCCTCCACGTCTACGGTCTGGGGCTGGTAGGCCAGCGTGCCGCGCACGGGCACGTTTACGTATTCGGGCTTGTGGAGCAGGCGGGCCAGTTGTACCTGCTGGTTGCGAAGCTGATTCAGCAAATCGATACGCGAATTCTGGGCCTGCGTAATACGCACTTGGGTGGTCGTCACGTCGAAGCGGGTACTCACGCCCCCTTCCACGCGCTTTTCCATTTCGCGCTGGTGCTGCTGCAAGCGAGGCAATCTGGGCGTCCTGCACCTTGATGCTTTCCCGCACGAACAGAATGTTATAATAAGCCTGGGCGGCCGAATAAGCCAGGTCGCGGCGCGTGACGTTGATCTGGTCCGCGGCCGTCAGGCGGCGGCTTTCGGCCAGATTATAGGTCGCGTCGCGCTTGCCGAAGTCCAGCAGCCCGTACTGCACCGTTATATGGGCGTCGTAATTGTTGTTGGGATTGAGCTGGAACGCGGGCGCGTCGGGGGCCAGCTGGATCTTCACCACCGGGTCGATGCGGGTGTAAGTGGCCGTGCCCGTTACCTGGGGCAGGAAACTGCCCCGGCTCTGGGTCACGCGGCTGGTAGCCGCATTCACTTCCTCTTCCAGGGTCGTGATGGCCGGGTTGGCATCCAGCACCGAGCGCACGGTGCCGTCCAGGGTCAGCGAATCGGACAGGATCGGGCCCTGCTGGGCGCGGGCCGCACCGGCACTAAATAGCCCCAGGGCGACGAGCGGCAAGGCAAAAGTTGGTCGGAAAAACATACGCAGGTATGACGTGGTAGTGACTGCCTTTAACCGAAAGCTGTGCCAACCCGTTAAAATCATTTTAATCTGCTCTTAAAACAGCCTTCACGGTTCATAAAGGCCGATTATTATTTGCAAAAGACAAATATTCAACATATAAATTATTAGCAAAATATCCTTAAATATCAGGATATCCTCGTTTTTATTCCTGACATTTGAGGAATAAAAGAAACATACCTCATGCCCGATCAGGACGATTCGCTGCTGCTTTACCTCAACGAGGCTATTGCCACCACCCGCAACAAGGAGGACCTGTTCCGGAGCGTAACCGAGAAGCTGCGGCTGATTTTTCCCTTCGACGCCATCACCATTCTCACCCTCGATGCCGAGCACCAGTACCGCCGCGTATTCCTGCGCGACTACCTGGGCGACGTGCTGCTCTCCTCTGCCGACCTAGCCAGCGCCTCCGGGCGCAGCAGTATCGAGAACACGCCCATCGAGAAGTTTCTGCGGGCGCCCCAGCTTCAGCAGCTCGATTTAGTAGAGCTGCTGCGCGAATACCCCGATTTCCAGCCCTTCCAGTCGCTGCTCGGCAGCCGGATGCGCTACCTGACGATGGTGCCCCTGCGCACGGGCGGCCACCTGATAGGGATTCTGTCGATGGTGGCGCGGCGGCGGCCCGAGCTGTCGGAGCAGGATGCCGACCTGCTCGAAAAGATTGGCAGCCTGGTGGCCGTGGCCGTTACCAACACCCTGGCTTTCGAGGATATTGCCCGCCGCGAGCAGGAAAAAACCATGCAACTGGCCCTCAACAACGCCCTGCTCAGCATCAAGGAGCGCGACGAGCTGTTCCGCACCATCGCCACCGAAATCAACCGCGTGGTGCCCTGCGACTACTTCGGGGTGCGGGCCCGGGCCTCGGACTCGGCGGCCCGGGCCCTGGCCGAGTTCAAGATGCAGCCCGATGGCACCTTTGCCGCCCTCGACAGCAACCGCTACGACGACCTGGCCCAGCACGAAGACTCGCAGCAGGCCGTAACGGAGCTGTTTTCGCGGCCCGGCGTATACGTAGGCACCGATTTTGAAGCCTTGGCCGAGCGTTACGCCCTGCTACACTACATCCGGGAACAGCGGGGCACTCAGTCGCTGCTGTGTGCCCCGCTGGAAGACCATGCCGAGCCCGCCGCCGCCCTTATTCTGGCCAGCCACCAGCCCCTAGCCTTCACCGAGGAGCACCTGGAGCTGATGCAGAACCTGGTGCCCCAGATCCGGCTGGCCATCCAGAACGTGCTGGCCTTCGAGCAGATTGACGCTTTGCGCGCCCAGCTGGAGCGGGAGCGCACCTACCTCATCGACGAAATCAATACCACCGCTGCCGCCCGCCTCGATGATTTTGTGGGCGGCAGCGCCCGTATGCAGCAGGTGTACACCCGCCTCGCCCAGGTAGCCCCCACCGATACCACGGTGCTTATCACGGGCGAAACCGGCACCGGCAAGGAGCTGGTGGCCCGGGCCCTGCACCACCTGTCGCCGAGGCGCGAGCGGGCCCTCATCAAGCTCAACTGCGCCGCTTTGCCCGCCCAGCTCATCGAAAGCGAGCTGTTTGGCCACGAGAAGGGCGCTTTCACGGGGGCCCACGACCGGCGCATCGGCAAGTTCGAGCTGGCCGACAAGGGCACGATTTTCCTGGATGAAGTGGGCGAGCTGCCCCTCGATTTGCAGGCCAAGCTGCTGCGCGTGCTCCAGGAAAAGGAGTTTGAGCGCATCGGGGGCCGCCGCGTCATTCAGTCGGATGTGCGCGTTATTGCGGCCACCAACCGGGTGCTGGAGGAGGAAGTAGCCGCCGGCCGTTTCCGGGCCGATTTGTACTACCGCCTCAACGTATTCCCCATCCGCCTGCCGGCCCTGCGCGAGCGGCCCGAGGACGTGGAGCCGCTCATGCGCCACTTTCTGGAGCGCTTCACCAAGCAGATGGGCAAGCCCGTGCGCGGCCTGCGCGAGCGGGATTTGCGGGCCCTGCAGCAGTACGGCTGGCCCGGCAACGTGCGCGAGCTGGAACACGTGGTGGAGCAGGCCGTGATTGTGAGCCAGGGCCAGTTTCTGGAGTTTCAGGGCTTCGCGGCCGGCGCCGCTCCGGCCCCGCCCGAAGCCGGCGGCCCGCTCAAAACCCTGCGCGAGCAGGAGCGCGACCACATTCTGGCGGCCCTGCACCGCACCGGCGGCCGCGTCAGCGGCCCCAACGGCGCGGCCCTGCTCCTCGACATCAACCCCAAAACCCTGGAAGCCCGCATGAAAAAGCTGGGCCTGCAACGCACGGTGACGGTGAGGGAGTGATGTAGCGCGAAGCTCCAGCTTCGCGTATCGTTGACCGACGTCGTTTGGTAGTCAGCAACGACACGCGAAGCTGGCGCTTCGCGCTACATGCCTACGGCCGTCCTCCCGACTTCGTACTTTAGCCCTCGATGCCGACCCCCGCTCCCGACAACTCCCTCATCACCCGCGAACAGGTACTGCAAGCCCTGCGTCAGCTCGATGCCGAAGGGCCGCAGATGCCGCTTAGTACGGTGTACGACCTCGTGTACCGGGGCCGGCGCTATGCCCCGCGGCAGGTGGCCCAGCTGGCCTACCGGCTGGCCACCGGAGAAGCGGCGGCAAAGTGGCCGCTGCGGGCCGGCGCGCCCACCAACCAGGCGCTGGAAGAACTCGACTTCACCATTGCTACCAAGCGCCCCACCCTCGAAAACTCGCCCCTGCTGGATGGCGACGTAGCCGCCCAGCAGCAGATGCAGGAGCTCTACACCGGCTCTGTGCGTCCTGTTAAAAACGACCAGTCCGGCAAGCGCGCGGCCGAAACGCCGGAGCCGAAAGCCGCCACCACTACGCCCCAGGCCCAGGAGCCGGCTGTGCCGTACGAGCAGCCGATTGCCCGGCCCTATACCCTGGAAATGGCACGGGCAGAGCTGTTTTTGTCGGATGACGAGCTGACGGCGGCGCGGGCGGCGTTGCAGCGGCGGCGCAATTTGTTGCTGCAAGGCCCGCCCGGCACCGGCAAAACGTTTCTGGCCCGGCGGCTGGCCTGGCTGGAACTGGGCGCCACCGACGCGGCCCGCATCGAGCTGGTGCAGTTTCACCCCAGCTACAGCTACGAGGACTTCGTGCAGGGTTTCCGGCCCGATCAGCAAGGCGCGTTCCGGCTCCAGAACGGGATTCTGGTGGACTTCTGCCAGCGCGCCGCCCAGGACCCCGACCACCCGTATTTCCTGCTGATTGACGAGCTGAACCGCGGCCACGTGGCGCGCATTTTCGGGGAGTTGCTGCTGCTGCTCGAAGCCGACAAGCGCGGCCCCGCCCACGCCCTGCGCCTGCCCTACGCCCCGGCCGGGAGCCCGCCCTTTTTCGTGCCGGAAAACGTGTTCGTCATCGGGACCATGAACCTGGCCGACCGCAGCCTGGCTCCGCTCGATTACGCCCTGCGGCGGCGCTTCGCCTTCGTGAGCCTGCAGCCCGAATTCGGGGAGCCGCTGCGGGCGCTGCTGGCGACCCACGGAGTGCCGGCCACCGTCATCGACCAGCTCACCACCCGCCTGCTCGACCTCAACCGCACCATCGCCGACGACCCCGATCTGGGCCCCGACTTCTGCCTTGGCCACAGCTACTTCTGCCACCCCCCCGCCAACCCCGCCGACGCCCGGGAGTGGCTACGCCTGATTCTGGAGCAGGAAGTCGCGCCTTTGCTGGATGACTACTGGCTCGACCAACCCGCCAAGGCCGACCAGCAGAAAAAGAAGCTGCTGGCTGGGTTGTAAGTAGTTGTTGGTTTTTAGTTGTTGGTTTTTGGTTGTCCGTTGTCAGGCGCCGGTTGCTCAATTTTAGCAACGGCAAAGCGGCGGAGTGGCCGCGTAGCGGCTTTCGGTTTGTAGAGAAATAGAAGCTTGTTTCCAGCGCCGCGAAGCGGTGCACGAAATGCCAGGTGATTCGGGTACCGCTACGCGGCGCTTCCGTTCTATTGGACTACTGAACTACAAACCGAAAGCCGCTACGCGGCCACTCCGCGACTTTGCTTTTGCGAAGATTGAGCAACCGGCGCCTGACAACGGACAACCAAAAACCAACAACTAAAAACCCACCCCGCCCATGATTCCCATCCAGAACCTGTACTACCTGCTGTGCTATGCCTGGAACCGGTTGCCGGAGGCCGAGGAGCTGCGGGCGGTGAGCGGGGCGGAGTTTCGGCGGCCGGTGCCGCTGCTGGCTCAGGTGTTGGTAAGCGGTACCACCCGGCTGCTCCACCAGGGCCTGCCGCTACGCTACACCGAGCGCACCGAGGAGCTGCCGGAGCTACGGGGCCGGGTGCTGCTTGGCCCCACCCTGCGCCGGCAGCTGCTGCCCCGAGGCCGGGCCGTGTGCGCTTTTGATGAGCTGACGCCCGCCTCGCCGCTGGCAGGCCTGCTGCGCGGCACACTGCAGCTGCTGAGCCGCAACCGGGCAGTACCGCTGGAGTTGCGCCGGCAAATCAGGGCGGGGCTGCGCCGGTTTCCGGCGGCGGTGGAGGCCCTGCCGCTCACGGCCGCCACGCTGCGGCTGGTGCGCCGGGAGCGGCCCAGGGGGCTGGGTGGGTTTCTATTGAACGTGTGCGAGCTGCTTTACCGAAGCGCCCTGCCCGCCCCCGACGATGCCGGCCCCGCCCGCTTCCGCGACTTCCGCCGCGACGAGCCGCTGATGGCCCGGCTCTTCGAGCAGTTTGTACGCAACTTCTACCGCCTCGAGCAGCGCCGGTTTCGGGTGGCCTCCGAAACCATTGCCTGGCAGGCCGAGGCCGAAACGGCCGAAGCCCTGGCCTTGCTGCCGGCCATGATAACCGACACGAGCCTGGAAAGCCCGACCCGCAAAATCATCCTCGATACCAAGTATTACGCCGCCGCCCTCAAGCGCCACCACGACCAGGCCCGGCTCATTTCGCCCCACCTCTACCAGCTCTACGCCTACCTCCAGAACCAGCCCCTACTGCCCGGCCAGCAGCTCGAAGGCATCCTGCTTTATCCGGCGGCGGCCCAGGCCGTCGATCTGCGCTACACCCTCGGCGGCCACCCCGTGCGCGTCGTCACCCTCGACCTGAACCAGCCCTGGGAAGGCATTGCGGCGGCCTTGCTGGGGCTGCTGGCTGAACGCTAAACGAGGAGGCTACTACCCCGATGTCCCCACCTGGCAGGTGAGTTCATCGACATAGCAGCCTCCTCGTTTTGCCAGCTCCTGATGAGCCGGTTTATCTTGCTTACACCTTACTGGCGCACGATACGGTGGATGGCCGTGCCGCCTTCCGTAGTGGCCCGCAGCAGGTACATCCCGGCTGGCTGGGCGCTCAGGTCGAGCGGCTCGCGCACGATGGCTCCGGTGTTCAGGGGCATAATGGTGCGCTGGTACACGACCTGGCCCACGGCATTAAGCACCGTTACGTCGATGGCCTTGCGGTAACCACTCAGGGCTACGGTCAGCTGCCCGGAGAAGGTGGGGTTCGGGTACACTTCCAGCGAGGAGCCGGCCAGTGGTTTGGCCGTGGCCGTAACTACCAGCGGAGCCGAAGCGGCGGAAGCGCAACCGGCCGCCGAGGTTACAACCACGGTGTAAGACCCGGCCTGGGCCGAGGCATTTACCACGTAGGTCGGAGCCGTAGCGCCCGCAATCAGCACACCGCTGCGGTACCACTGGTTGCCGGTGGGGGCGCTGCTGGTGAGCGTGGCGGTAGTGCCGCTGTACTGGATGCTAACGGTGGGCGTGGCCGGCGTAGGGTTGATGGTCAGGGGCACGCTGCTGGTGCTGGGGCAGGGGCCGCCCACGCTGTAGGTAACCGTGTAGTTGCCCGGGGTAGAGGCCGCTGGGTTTACGGCGCCGGTCTGGGCATTCAGGCTCAGGCCCGTACCGGCCGAGAAAACGCCCCCGCTGGTTCCACTGATAGTGGCGGCAAGGGGCGCATTGCTTTGGCAGAACGCCGCCCCGCTGTACGCAAAGCCCGCCGTAGTGAGCGGGTTCACCGTTAGGGTTACCTGGCTGGTGCTGGCGCACCCATTCGATGAGGCCGTGACGGTATAAGTTTGGGTAATGGGCGCGGCAGTGGTGTTGGTGAGCGTAACGGTTGGCTGGGCCACCGTGGCGCTGCTCAGGCCGGTAGCCGGGCTCCACTGGTAGGTGTAGCCCGCCAGGGCCGCCGTTCCTAACTGCACCGAACTGCCCGAGCAAAGCGCCTGGGCCGGGCCGGCATCGGCCGTGATGGCCGGGTTCACGGTGACGCGCATGGTTTTGCTGCCCACGCAGCCGTTGGCCGTAATGGCCGTGAGCGTGAAGACGTAAGTGCGCGGGGCCGCGGTGGTGTTGGGCAGCGAAAAAGTCGGCTGGGCGGCCGTGGGGCTGCTCAGGCCCGTTGAGGGCGACCAGCTGTACGTGAGCCCGGCCACAGCCGGGGTGCCCAGCTGGGCCGACTGCCCGGAGCACAGCACCCGGTCGGGGCCGGCATCGGGGGTCGGGGCTGCTTCTACGGTTATCGTTACCTGGGCCGTGGCCGTGCAGTTGGTGTTGTCGCCCGTGACGGTGTAGGTAGTAGTCTGGGTGGGCGAAGCCACGGGGTTGGGCGAGCGGGGGTTGCTCAGGCCCGTGCTCGGCGACCACAGGTAGTTCTGGGCCCCGCTAGCCGACAACGACACCGAGGTGCCGGCGCAGATAGTCTGGTTGGCCGATACCGTGAGTACCGGCGTCGCGCGCACGTTCACGGTTACCTGGCTGGTGGCTTCGCAGCCCGACGCGTTGGTTACCGTAACGGTGTAAATGGTGGAGGCTACCGGCGAGGCCGTGGGGTTGGCTACGTTTGGGTTGCTCAGGCCCGTAGTGGGGCTCCAGCGGTAGCTGGTGCCTCCGCTGGCGTTCAGCAAAACGGATTCGCCGGAGCAGATGTTCGTGAACTGCGGGTTGACGTTGACAATGGGCAGCGCATTCACGGTCACGACCACTGCCGAGGTGCTGGAGCAGCCGTTGAGGCTGGCCGTAACGGTGTAGGTGCCGGAGCGGTTGACGCCGACGTTGGAAATAGTGGGGTTTTGCAGCGGCGAGGTAAAGCCGTTTGGGCCGGTCCAGGCGTAGCTGGCGCCCGATACGGTAGTGGCCGTCAGCAGCAGGTTGTTGCCCGTGCACAGGGGCGAATTGCTGCCCGCCGTAACGCTGCCGATGTTGGTAATGGCCAGGTCCTGGCCGTTGTCGGAGCCGGTGGTAACCGGGTCGGAGGCCACCACCCGCACCCGGTACCCTACGCCCGTTACGATGGAGGCAGGAATAGTGGCCGTAATGGTGCCGCCGGCCGAGCCGGCAATTGAGCCGATGGCTACCGGCGCGGCAAACGAGCCGGCCTGGTCCGAGAGCTGGGCCGTAAAGACGTTGTTGCCGCTAAGCGTGCCGCTGCTGACGGTGTAACCGACGCGGATGGTGCCATCCTTACAGAAAGCCGACCCGTTGAGCACGGTGGTGGTAATGGTCGCGGCCGACGCCGACCCGGCCCAGGCCAGCAGCATCAGTAACAGAGAAAAGAAAAACAGTAAACGGTGTTTCATACGGTAGAAGTGGGAGGTGAAAGAGGGAAGTGAAAGGTGAAAATGGGCAATGTTGGGAGTTGCCGAAACCCGAGAGTCTCAGCAAAAGCGGCGTAGCCGCTTGGAGCGTTTTCCCGGCGCCGGGTTTAATCGGCCTTCTATAAAAAGTTCAATCCGGCTTTACTTCTCAGCCCAGTTCACCGAACAGGGGTTCCGGCTTCCGGTAATACCACTTGGCAGGTCTGCCAGAATGCTTCTGTGAGAGGCATTTTACCAGTAAGAGTACTGCCTCGCGCCGGGCCGCCCCGCGGCCCGGCCCGGCATACCTACTTGCGTAAATCAAGGGCATTTCAGTTGAAAGATCAGCGAAAAGAGAGGTATCCACACGATTTTCAAAAAAAATGCAGCTACCCTACGGGTTTTGCGTCGATAGGTTGCCAGAAGTGTAAGGAAGCCCGTACCTTCTTGCCGAATTCCTTTCTTCTATCACCCAAACCCGTACTGATTTGAAACGACGCGACTTTGTGGGCCTCACCGGCCTGGCGACGGGCGCCCTCTTGCTGCCCTCCTTCCCCGGCTTCGGCGGCACCCTCGTTGACCCCGCCCGCCTGCTGGAACCCGGCCTGGACGTGGCCGTGAAAAAACGCCTGGCCGACGCGGCCCTGAATGCGGCCAAAGCCGCCGGCGCCACCTACGCCGACGTGCGCATCGGCCGCTACCTCAACCAGAGCATCTTCACCCGCGAAAAGCAGGTGCAGAACATTGCCAGCGGCGAGAGCTTCGGCGGCGGGCGTGCGGGTGATTGCCAACGGCACCTGGGGCTTTGCCGCCACCAACACCGTGACCGAAGCCGGCCTCGCCAAAGCCGCCCAGCTGGCCGTGCAGATTGCCAAAGCCAACGCCAAAGTGCAGAAGGAAAAGGTGCAGCTGGCCCCGCAGAAGGGCTACGGCGAGGTAACGCTGGAAAACGCCCATTCAGGCAGAACGCCTTTGAGGTGCCGGTGAAGGACAAGGTGGACCTGCTGCTGGCCGCCAACGCCACAGCCCTCGACAACGGCGCGTCGTTCGTGAATTCGGCCGCTGTTTCAGGTGAATGAGCAGAAGTACTTCGCCAGCACCGACGGCTCTTATATCGACCAGGACGTGCACCGCATCTGGCCCAACGTTCTCGGTTACGGCCATCGACCGGGCCACGCGGCAAGTTCCGCTCCCGCGACGCGCTGAGCGCGCCCATGGGCATGGGCTACGAGTACCTCAGCCCAAGGCCGCCGACAAGATTGCCGGCCCTGCCGGCACCGGCCTCATCGGCTACAAGAACAGCTACGACATGCTGGAAGACGCCGCCCTGGCCGCCAAGCAGGCCAAGGAGAAGCTCACCGCCAAATCGGTGACGGCCGGCAAGTACGACCTCGTGCTCGACCCCAACCACCTGGGCCTGACCATTCACGAAAGCGTGGGCCACCCCACTGGAGCTCGACCGCGTGCTGGGCTACGAGGCCAACTACGCCGGCACCAGCTTCGCCACGCTCGACTGGAAGGCCAAGGGCCAGCCCTACGGCTCGAAGCTGGTGAACATTGTGGCCGACAAGCTGCAAGCCAGATTCGCTGGGCGCGGTGGGCTACGACGACGAAGGCGTGAAAACCAAGGAGTGGGACCTCATCAAGGACGGCAAGCTGGTGGACTACCAGAAAATCCGCGACCAGGCCCACATCGTGGGCCAGAACGAATCGGATGGCTGCTGCTACGCCGACTCCTGGAGCTCGGTGCAGTTCCAGCGCATGCCCAACGTGAGCCTGCAAGCCCGGCACAGCCAGAAACTGAGCGTCGACGACATGATCAAGGACGTGGACAAAGGCATTTACATTGCCGGCCGCGGCTCGTTCTCGCATCGACCAGCAGCGCTACAACTTCCAGTTCGGCGGGCAGGTGTTCTACGCCATCGAGAAAGGCAAAATTGCCGGCATGCTCGAAGACGTGGCCTACCAGGCCAACACGCTGGAGTTCTGGAATTCCTGCGCCGCCATCTGCGACGAGTCGGACTACCGCCTGTTCGGCTCCTTCTTCGACGGCAAGGGCCAGCCGCCGCCAGGTGTCGGCCGTGAGCCACGGCTCGGCCACCACGCGCTTCAACGCCGTGAACGTGATTAATACCGCCCGTAAAATCGGGTAGGGGCGCGTTGTACGCGCCCGCGCCATCTGCGCCGCCAGGGCCTTTCGCGCCTCTTTTCTTTCATCCTTAACCGACGGGCGCGTGCAACGCGCCCCTACTTATATGGCCATCCTTTCCCAAACCGAAGCCCAGACAATCCTTAAAAAAGTGATTAGCTTCAGCAAAGCCGACGAGTGCGAAGCCACGCTCAACGGGCAGTCGGGCGGCAACGTGCGCTCGGCCCGCAACGCCATCAGCACCGCCGGCGGCATCGATAACGTGAGCCTCGCGGTGGAAGCCGCGCTTTGGCAAGCGCTCCGGCGTAGCCACCTGCAACGAGTTCGACGACGCCACGCTGCGCCGCTGCGTGCAGCGGGCCGAGGAAATTGCCCGCCTCGCCCCCGAAAGCCCCGAGTACATGCCCCTGCTCGGCCCTCAGAAATACCTGGCCTCGCCGCCAGCGCTTTGCTGCAGCGCACGGCCGCCATCACGCCCGACTACCGCGCCGCGCAGATTGGGGCCAGCATGGCCCTCTGCGATGCAGCGCAAGCTCAGCTCGGCCGGCTTCCTCAACGACTCGGCCGGCTTTGTGGCCAAGCGCAACTCCAAGGGCCTGGAGGCCTACCAGCAGCTCTCAACCTCGACTTCTCGCATCACGGTGCGCACGCCCGACGGCACCGGCTCGGGCTACGCCACGGCCGACTACAACGACGCCAGCAAGTTCGACGCGGCCCGCCTCACCCGCATTGCCGCCGACAAAGCCGCCGCGCTCGGTAACGCCAAGGCCATTGAGCCCGGCAAGTACACCGTTATTCTGGAGCCCGCCGCCCTGCTGGCCAACATCGATGCCTCGCTGCTTCAGGCCCTGATGAGCGCCCTCGACGCCCGCAACGCCGACGAAGGCCGCAGCTTCCTGAGCAAGAAAGGCGGCGGCAACCGCAAGGGCGAAAAGCTCTTCGATGAGCGGGTAACCATCTACTCCGACCCCACCAACGCCGAAGTGCCCGACCTCACCTTCTCCGGCGACGGCCGGCCCGCAGCAGAAAATGACCTGGATTGAGAAGGGCGTGGTGAAGAACCTCTACACCTCGCGCTTCTGGGCCCAGAAAGCCGGCATCCCCGACATTCCGCGCCCCGGCGGCTGGATTATGGAAGGCGGCACCCAAAGCACCGCCGACCTGATCAAGGGCACCGCCAAGGGCATTCTGGTGACGCGCCTCTGGTACATCCGCCCCGTCGACCCGCAGACGCTGCTCTACACCGGCCTGACCCGCGACGGAACGTTCTACATCGAAAACGGCCAGATCAAGTTCCCGGTGAAGAACTTCCGCTTCAACGAAAGCCCGGTTATCATGCTCAACAACCTGGAAGCCATCGGCAAGCCCGTGCGCCTGGGCGGCAACCTGGTGCCGCCGCTCAAAATCCGCGACTTCACCTTCACCAGCCTGTCGGACGCGGTGTAGATCACTGATTTACGCTGATTTTTCGCTGATTTCGCAGATGCGAGCGGCGAAGATACTGCCTGCATTGCATTCTGTCAGCCCTTGATTTTGACTCTTTTATCTTCTCTGATTCCGTGCTAGTCTGACCTTTCACTTCGCCCTGCTCACAGCCTGTGTGGGCCGCCTGCATCTGCGTAATCAGCGAAATCCACATAATCTGCGATTAACTTCTGTATTTATGAAAAGACGTGACTTTGTAGGCCTGACCGGCCTGGCCGCCGGCGCCCTGTTCCTGCCCTGCCTTCCCGGCTTCGGCCGATTCGCTCGTCGACCCCGCCCGCCTGCTGGAGCCCGGCGCCGATGTGGCCGTGAAAAAGCGCCTGGCCGATGCGGCCCTGAACGCCGCCAAAGCCGCCGGCGCCAGCTACGCCGACGTGCGCATCGGCCGCTACCTCAACCAGGGCGTGTTCACCCGCGAAAAGCAGGTGCAGAACATTGTGAGCACCGAGAGCTACGGCGTGGGCGTGCGCGTGATTGCCAACGGCACCTGGGGCTTCGCCTCGACCAACACCGTGACCGAAGCGGGCATTGCCAAAGCCGCCCAGCTGGCCGTGCAGATTGCCAAGGCCAACTGCAAGGTGCAGAAGGAGCAGGTGCAGCTGGCCCCGCAAAAAGGCTACGGCGAGGTGAGCTGGAAGGCGCCCATTCAGCAGAACGCCTTTGAGGTACCCATCAAAGACAAGGTGGATTTGCTGCTGGCCGCCAACGCCGCGGCCCTGGACAACGGGCGCCTCGTTCATCAACTCGGCCCTGTTTCAGGTGAACGAGCAGAAGTACTTTGCCAGCACCGACGGCTCCTACATCGACCAGGACATTCACCGCATCTTCCCCACCTTCGGCGTCACGGCCGTCGACCGCGCCTCGGGCAAGTTCCGCTCGCGCCAGGCCCTGAGCTCGCCCATGGGCATGGGCTACGAGTACCTCACGCCCAAGGCCGCCGACAAGGTGGCCGGCCCCGCAGGGCTCCGACGTGATGGGCTACAAGAACAGCTACGACATGCTGGACGATGCCGCCCGCGCCGCCAAGCAGGCCAAGCCAAGCTCACCTGCAAATCGGTGACGCCCGGCAAGTACGACCTCGTGCTCGACCCCCACCACCTGGGCCTGACCATTCACGAGAGCGTGGGCCACCCCCTGGAGCTCGACCGCGTGCTGGGCTACGAGGCCAACTACGCCGGCACCCGCTTCGCCACCCTGGAGTGGAAGGCCAAAGACCATGCCCTACGGCTCGAAGCAGGTGAACATTGTGGCCGACAAGCTGCAGCCCGGCTCGCTGGGCGCCGTGGGCTACGACGACGAGGGCGTGAAAACCAAGCGAGTGGGACCTCATCAAGGAGGGCAAGCTGGTGGACTACCAGAAAATCCGCGACCAGGCGCACATCGTGGGCCAGAAGGAATCGGACGGCTGCTGCTACGCCCAGTCGTGGGCAGGACGTGCAGTTCCAGCGCATGCCCAACGTGAGCCTGCGGCCCGGCACCAGAAAATGAGCGTCGACGAGATGGTGAAGAACGTGGACAAGGGCATTTACATCGCCGGCAACGGCTCGTTCTCGCATCGACCAGCAGCGCTACAACTTCCAGTTTGGCGGGCAGGTGTTCTACGCCATCGAGAAAGGCAAAATCACGGAAATGCTCGAAGACGTGGCCTACCAGACCAACACCCAGGAATTCTGGGGTTCCTGCGCCGGCTCCTGCGACCAGTCGGACTACCGCCTGTTCGGCTCCTTCAACGACGGCAAGGGCCAGCCCGCCAGAGCTCGGCCGTGAGCCACGGCTCGGCCACCACGCGCTTCAACGGCGTGAACGTGATTAATACCGCCCGTAAAATGTATAAGCTGTTAGCTATTAGCTGTTGGCTGTTAGCTTCCGTTCAGGAGGCACCAGCCAACAGCTAATAGCTAATAGCCATCAGCTAACAGCTTAACTAGAAATACATGGCTATTCTTTCCAAAGACGAAGCCCAGGCTATCCTCAAAAAAGTGCTCAGCTTCAGCACCGCCGACGAGTGCGCAGGCCAGCCTGAACGGGCGCACCACCGGCAACGTGCGCTACGCCCGCAACTAGCGTGAGCACGGCCGGCGCCACCGACAACGTGTCGCTGGCCGTGGAGAGCGCGCTTCGGCAAGCGCAGCCGGCATTGCCACCTGCAACGAGTTCGACGACGCCACCCTGCGCCGCTGCGTGCAGCGGGCCGAGGAAATTGCCCGCCTCGCCCCCGAAAGCCCCGAGTACATGCCCCTGCTCGGCCCCCAGACAGTACCTCAGCCCGCCGCCTCGCCGCCACCACCGCCGCCATCACGCCCGACTACCCGGCCCAGGCCGCCGGCGACAGCATGGGCCTGTGCGCCGGCCAAAAACCTGACCGCCGCCGGCTTCCTCGACGGCGGCGCCCGCTTCCAGGCCCTGCGCAACTCCAAAGGCCTCGAAGCCTACCAGCAGTCCACCAACACTGACTTTTCGGTGACGGTGCGCACCGCCGACGGCACGCGGCTCGGGCTACGCCACTGCCGACGTACACCGACGCCGGCCAAGTTCAACGCCAAAGCCCTCACCCAGCTGGCCGCCGACAAAGCCGCTGGGCTCGGTGAACGCCAAGGCCATTGAGCCCGGCAAGTACACCGTGATTCTGGAGCCCGCCGCCCTCATGGCCGCCGATGACCTGTCGCTGCTCGGCGGCCTCATGTACAGCCTCGACGCCCGCGAGGCCGACGAGGGCCGCAGCTTCCTGAGCAAGAAAGGCGGCGGCAACCGCAAGGGCGAAAAGCTGTTCGATGAGCGCATCAACATCTACTCCGACCCGCTGAACGCCGAGGTGCCCGGCAGCGCCTTCGACGGCGAGGGCCTGCCCACAAAGCGCATGACCTGGATTGAGAAAGGCGTGGTGAAAAACCTGTACTACTCGCGCTTCTGGGCCCAGAAAAACAGGCAGCCCGCCACGGCCTTCCCCAGCGGCTTCATCATGGAGGGCGGCACCCAGAGCACCGCCGAGCTCATCAAGAGCACCGCCAAAGGCATCCTGGTCACGCGCCTGTGGTACATCCGCGACGTCGACCCGCAGACGCTGCTCTACACCGGCCTGACCCGCGACGGCACGTTCTACATCGAAAACGGCCAGATCAAGTTTCCGATCAAGAACTTGCGCTTCAACGAGAGCCCGATTATCATGCTCAACAACCTCGAGGCCATCGGCCGCCCGCAGCGCCTGGGCGGCAACCTGGTGCCCCCGCTGAAAATCCGCGACTTCACCTTCACCAGCCTGTCGGACGCGGTGTAGGCAGGGGCATTAGCGCCTGATTCCCCTCCGCACCCTTGCACTCCCGGGCCCGAAAGCCACCTTTCGGACCCGGGAGTGTCTTTGCGCCGTCTTCCCATCCTTCTTTCTTTCCTGCTTCATGCCTGCTCCCCTTCACCTTCGTGCGCCTCAAGTACCATTCCGGCGACTGGGACGCGGTGGATGAGCGCATGCCCGCCAACCTGCTGCACTCGCTGGTGCAGTACACCAAAGTGCCCGTTGCGCCCCAAGGAAAAAGTAGTGGCCCTCGACTAGCGCCGAGCTGTTCAGCTACCCGTTCTGCTACCTGTCGGGGCACCGGCTGGTGCAGTTTTCGGCGGCCGAAAAAAAGAACTTCGACGCAGTACGTGCGCAACGGCGGCTTCGTGTTCGTGGATGACTGCAACCACGACATCGACGGCCTGTTTGCCCGCTCCTTCGAGGAGCAGATGCGCGCAGTGCTTCGGGGCCGGAGCGCTGAAGAAAATCCCGAACACCCACCCCATCTACTCGCAGTTTTTCCACTTTCAAGGACGGCCCGCCCAACACCGGCTTCGAGCTCAACGGCTGGGGCGACGACCTGGTGCACGACTACCTCAAGGGCGTCGAAATAGAAGGCCGCCTGCGGCGTGCTCTACTCCAACAAAGACTACGGCTGCGAGTGGGACTACGACTTCCGCAACAAGCGCTTCCTGGCCGAAGACAACACCAAATTCGGCGTCAATATCATCCTGTATGCCTTAACAGCCTGACAGTCGGCCGGTCGGTAGGGGCGCGTTGCACGCGCCCGCCGGTACCGCGCCACCTATTTAACTACCGGCCCTATGGTTACAAACCAAGACTTCCCTTCTGAGACCTCCTTGCCTGATATTGGCGCGGTGCCGGTGGAGGCGTGCAACGCGCCCCTACGTCGGGATTTACCGCAACGGCGGTCGGTGCGGCTGTCGGGTTACGATTACAGCCAACCGGGTTGGTACTTTGTGACTATAATGGCCCAGCGGAATGTGCGGCTGTTCGGCAATATAGCGCCGGATGCTACCGTCAGTTATTCCCGCATTGGGGCGCAGGTATGCCAGGAGCTGAGTGACTTCGCGGCCCGGTATCCGCTTCTGCATCTTGATACTTGGGTGCTGATGCCGAACCACATCCATTTTATTGTGGGCCTTTTGCCAGCTACTGCTGCTGCACCCGCCCGCACCATTGGGCAGTTGGTAGGCGCTTTTAAGGCAACGACAACCAGCCGGACGCGTTCTTTGCGCAGCCTGCCCGGGAGTTTGTGGCAGCGGAGTTATCACGAGCACGTTATTCGCAACGCTTCCGAGTTAGCGGTTTATCGTGAATACGTGCGCAATAACCCCAGGCGCTGGCTCGAGAAGAAACAGGGTCTTTACTTGCCCGATGCGCACTGATAGCAGTTCATAAATTTACAAGCCAAAATACACCGTCCCGGCGGGCGCGTGCAACGCGCCCCTACTACCCTTCCAACATGACCGAACAAGAAGTAAGCCGCCTGCTGGCCAAAATTCCGCTGCTCAAACAAGAAATCGGGAAGGTGATTGTGGGCCAGCAGCAGGTGCTGGAAGAAGTGCTGGTGGCGCTGCTGGCCGGCGGCCACGCCCTGCTCGAAGGCGTGCCGGGCCTGGCCAAAACCCTGCTCGTGCGCACGCTGGCCCAGCCACCGACCTGCCCTTCCGCCGCATCCAGTTCACGCCCGACCTGATGCCGACCGACATTCTGGGCACCGAGATTCTGGAGGAAGACCACGGCACCGGGCACCGCTCGTTCAAGTTCAACCCCGGCCCCATTTTCGCCAGCCTGGTGCTGGCCGACGAAATCAACCGGACGCCGCCCAAAACCCAGGCCGCGCTGCTCGAAGCCATGCAGGAAGGCCACGTCACCTACGCCGGCCAGGAGCACGCGCTGCCCAAGCCGTTCTTCCTGCTGGCCACCCAGAACCCGATCGAGCAAAGCGGCACCTACCCGCTGCCCGAAGCCCAGCTCGACCGGTTCCTGCTGTACGTGCGCATCGGCTACCCCACCGAACAGGAGGAGCTGGCCGTGCTGCGCGGCACCACCGGCACGGCCCGGCCCGACGGTGCAGCCCGTGCTGGGCGGCGCCGACGTCCGCGCAGCTGCAGCTCCTGGTGCGGCAGGTGAGCCTCAGCCCCGAGCTGGTGGACTTCGTGAACCGGCTGGTGCGGGCCACCCGCCCGGCCACCTCGGAGGTGAAGTTCATTCAGGACTACGGCCGCTGGGGCGCCGGCCCCCGCGCCGGGCAGGCGCTGATGCTCTGCGCCAAAGCGCGGGCGCTGCTGCACGGCCGCTTCGCCGCCACGCCGGAAGACATGCTGGCACGCTGGCCCCGCCGGTGCTTCGCCACCGGGTGCTACTGAATTTCAACGCCGAAGCCGAGAGTCTGACGACCGATGACGCGGTAGCGGCGCTGCTGAAGGCGGTGGCGGTTTGAGTTGTCAGTTGGCGGTTGTTAGTTGTCAGCTTGTTCAACCGCTGAACGCAATGGTCACCACTCAACTGACAACCTGACAACTAGCAACTGACAACTCACTATGCTGACCCCCGAACTCCTCCACGGCCTGCACAACCTGCCGCTGGCCGCCAAGCAAGCGGCCGAGGGCTTCCTGCACGGCGCGCACGCTCAGCCGGCGGCAAGGGCGCGGGCATGGAGTTCAGCCAGTACCGCCCCTACCAGCCCGGCGACGACCTGCGCCGCCTCGACTGGCGCCTGGCCGCCCGCTCCGACCGCTACTACTTGCGCGAGTCGGAAGTGGATACCAGCCTGACGGTGCACCTGGTGCTCGACGCCAGCGCCAGCATGAACCACCGCGACGACAACGGCCTGAGCAAGCTCGACTACGCCCGCCTGCTGCTGCGCGGCCCTGGCCTACGTGGCCACCCAGCAGGGCGACGCCGTGGCCCTGACGCATGCTGCGCCCCGACCGGCCTGCGCCACCTGCCGCCCCGCGCCGATGCCCGCCAGCTGCCCCGCCTCTACCACGCCCTGGAAACGGCCGAGGCCGCCGGCTCCTTTCCCGACGCCGCCACGCTGCGCGCCCCTCACGGCCCGCCGCCAGCGCGGCCCTGACCATTTGCGTGAGCGACTTGTATGAGGAAGATGCGCGAAATGGAGCGCCTGCTCACCCGCCTGCGGGCCGCTTCAGCGGCGACGTGCTGCTACTGCACCTGATGGCCCGCAACGAGCTGGAATTCACCTACCGTGGCGCCATCACGTTCCGAGACCTCGAAACCGGCCGACCCTGCAGCTCGACGCCGGCCAGCAGCGCCGGGCCTGGCCAGCAGCAGCTGCAGCCCTGGCTGCAGGCCACCGCCCGCCGCGCCCGCACCCTGGGCTTCGACTACCAGCTCCTCAACACCACCGACCCACTGACCGCCGCCCTGCGCGAGTTCCTGCGCCGCCGCGCCAGAACGGCGTAGAGACGCATCTTTGCGTCTCGTCGTTGAACGAGCTAATTGGTGAGCAGCCGAATCAAACGAACAACATCAGCAACGACGAGACGCAAAGATGCGTCTCTACGCCGCTCTAATCCGCCGCAACTACCGCCTCTGTTTCGTGTCTGTATTTTCGCGTTTTCCCCTTATTGATTATTCCCGAAGCGGTAGTCCGAAGCTTGTAGCTTGCGGCTTGCAACTTGTAGCTTAATAATTTTGCTGCCGATTTTCTTCACTCACGCCGCTGCTGGTTGGCTGGCCCTGCTGGGGCTGGCGTTGCCGCTGGCCCTGTACCTCTGGAACCGCCGGCCGGGCCGGGTGGTGCGGGTGGGCAGCGTGCGGTGGCTGGAGGCGGCCGCCAACCAGCGCCTGCGCAACATCAAACCCGAGCAGCTGCTGCTGTTTCTGCTGCGGGCCGCCGTGCTGGGACTGCTGGCGCTGGCCGTAGCCGAGCCCCTGCGCCTGCTGCCCGTGCCGCCCCGCCGCGGGCAGGTGCTGCTGGCCCCCGGCGTCGGGCCTGCCGACCTCGATCCGGTGCGCCCGGTACTCGACTCGCTGCGCCGCCGCGGCTACGAATTGCGGCAGCTTTCGGCCTCTTACCCTGTGGGAAGGGCGCACCCCTGGGCGGCCGTGGGCCTGGGCGACACGACTGAAGCCCCCTTGGCCCGGCTGACAGCTGACACCGTTTTCACCCCCGCGCTAAACCTCTGGAACACCGTGCAGCTGGCCGCCGATTCGCTGCCGGGCCGGCCGCTGGTGGTAGTGGCGCCGCTGAATGTATCGGGATTCCAGGGCACCCGCCCTGCGCTGCCGGCCACCGTGCGCTGGCTGCCCCTGCTGCCGCCCGATTCGAGCCGCTGGCCCGTGGCGGCCTGGCAGCCCGGCCCCGATAGCCTGGTCGTACTGGTGGCAGCGGGTTCGGAATCGGCCGTAAGCTACCAGGCAGTCCGGCGGCGGCGGCCCGCCCCGGGCCAGTTGGTGCCGGGGAACTGGGGCGGAAGCGAAGTCAGGCTAACCGGTAAAAACGAGTTGCTGGCGACTGAAAATGGCCGCCGCCGCGTACTGCCGCTACTCACCCGCGCCCCGCGCTGGCACGCTGACCCACGACGCCGCCCACGCGGCCTCGGCCCGGGTGCTGGCGGCGGCCTTACGAGCCATCGGTCCGGTGCTGCCGCTACGGCCCCGCCTGAAAGTTTCTGCTGAGCTACCCGCCCCTACCGATTCGCTCGACTGGCTGTTCTGGCTGCGCGAGGCCCCGCTGCCGGCCCGCTGGGCCACCGATGCAACGGTCCGCACCTGGCAGGAGGCCTCCGCGCCCATTTCCCAATTTGCCACCGCGTTTCAGCCCCCGGCCAGTGCCAATGTGCTGGCGGTTGCCCACCTCGATACGCTGGCCCAACCAGGGGCGCTTACCGTGTGGCCCACTGCCGCCGGCCGCCCCCTGCTCAGCTGGCAGCCACCCGGCCGCTACCAACTGCACTCCCGCCTCGATGCCGCCTGGAGCGCCCTGGCCGACAGCCCCGAACTGCCCGCCCTGCTGCTGCCACTGCTGCTACCCGCAACGCCAGCCGCCTTCCAGCCCGACTCCCGCCAATTGGCACTAAGCCAGCTGCGGGGCCCGGTGGCGGCGGAAGGCGCGCCCGTTTCGCCCACCGTGCCGCGCCAGCCGCTGGCGCCCTGGCTGGTGCTGGGGGCCGGCCTCCTGTTTTTGGTAGAGCGGCTGGTAGCCGCCCGCCAGACGGCCGGCACCTCCCCCACCCTTAGCCCCTCGCTGCCATGAGCCCGTTGCTGCTGACCAACGATGTAACGGCTGCCCCGGCGGCGCTGGTAGTCGCGGCGGGCCATAGCCGGGCCCGCCGTCGTACCTTGGCGCTGCTGCTACCCACGCTGGCAGCCGCCGTACTGCTGACAGTGGCCGCCTGGGCGTGGCCAGGAGCTGTAGCGGGCGTGGCCGGCGTGGCCCTGGCACTGCTGGGGCTGGCGGGCTGGCAGCTCTGGCGCATCTGGCACGAGCCGGCCGGGGCTGTGGCCCGCCAGCTCAACCAGCAGCACCCGTCCCTCGAAGACAGCGCCGCCTTGCTGCTGCGCCCGCCCACCGACCTGAACCTGCTCGAAAGCCTGCAACAACAACGGCTGCTGGAACGCCTGCCCGCGCTAGCTACCACCGGGCCCCTGCTGCCAGTTGCTTTCCGGCCGGCCCTGATGGCGGCCGGTCTGCTGCTGAGCCTGGCGGCCCTGGCGTGGTGGCAACGGCCCGTCATGTCGGCCGCCCGCACTGCGGCCGCTGAAACGCCGGTGCCGATGCGCTTTTCTGCGCCGCCGGCCACTCCGCCGGCCGCCCCACGCCTGGTAGCCACCCGGTTGCGGGTACAGCCGCCGGGCTACACCCGCCAGGCCGCTTTTGTGCCGGCGCAGGCCTCGTTTAGATGCCCCCGCGAGAGCCAGGTGCGCTGGCGCGTAACGGTGAGCCGGCCCTCGAAAACGGCTCCGGTTCTGGAGCTGGGTGCCCGCCGGGTGCCGCTGCGGCCCATTCCGGGCGACTCGCTGGGGTTTGAAGTGACGCAAACGCTGCTGGCCTCCACGCTCTACCGGCTGCGGCTGGGCAAGCAGGTATCCGACGATTACTCGATTGAAGTCGTGCCCGACCAGGCCCCGGTCATCCGCCTGCTCGCGCCCAAACCCTTTACGCTGATCGAGTTCGGGCGCCCGCCCCGGGTGGCTATCAGCGCCCAGCTCAGCGACGATTATGGCCTGACCCGGGTCCGGCTCGTGGCCACGCTTGCCCAGGGCGAGGGCGAAGCCGTGAAGTTCCGCGAGGTGGTTACCGACCTGAGCGCGAGCCTGAAAGGCCAGCCGACCAGCGCCCTGCTCCGCCCTGTGCTCAACCTGCGCGCCCTCGGCCTGACCTATGGCGATGAAGTGTACTTCTACCTGCAAGCCTGGGACAACCACCAGCACCTGACCCGCTCCGATACCTACCTGGTGCAGTGGGAAGACACCACGGTGCAAACCAGCACCCTCGACGCCTCGCTGGGCGTGAGCACGGCCCCGGCTTACTTCCGCAGCCAGCGCCAGATTATTATCGATACCGAAAAGCTGCTGGCCGAGCAGGCCCGGTTGCCCGCCGCCACGGTGCAGGAGCGCGCCAACACGATTGGGGTCGATCAGAAGTTGCTGCGCATGCGCTACGGCAAGTTTCTGGGCGAGGAAACTGATGAAAGCATCGGGGGTGCCACCCGTCCCGACGAGGCCGAGGAGGCCGCCGCCCCCGCCGACCCGCCGGGCATGGGCTCCGTGGTAGCCGAGGACCATGCCGAACCCGAGCCGGCCGCCACCCCCGCTAAAGCCCACTCGGCCGACGACGGCCACGACCACAGCCACGACGCCCTGCCGGCCGCCGGCCAATCGGCCTACGAAGCGCGCACCGCCGAGCTCATGGAGCCCTACATCCACCGCCACGACGACAGCGAAACGGCCGACTTCCTGGAACCTGCCGTGAAGGCCAAACTCCAGGCCGTACTCGCCCAGATGTGGGAATCGGAGTTGCGCCTGCGCACCGGCCGCCCGCGCGAGGCTCTGCCCTTCGAATACCGCGCCCTGCGCCTGCTTAAAGAGGTGCAGCAGCAGACCCGGGCCTACGTGAAAAAGGCCGGTTTCACGCCCCCGCCCATGCCCGAAGCCACTACCCGGCTTACCGGCGAGCTGGCCGGAGCCGCTGCCCCGCGTCGCCAGCGCCAACTCGCCGCGCCCCCTCACCAGCCCACCATCAGGGCCGCGTTGGCTGTGCTGCGGCAACTGCGCGGGGCAGCTAAAGCGCCTGCCAACGCGGCCGCCACGCTCGAACAGGCTGGCCCGGAACTCGCCCGCGCTGCCCTGGAGCGTCCCGGCCGCTACCTGGCCGCCCTGCGTACCCTGCGCGAGGCAACCAGCACACTACGGACCAGCCGATTACCTGACAAAGCCGCCCTGTCCCTGCTGGAACGCGCCTTCACCGACCTGTTGCCCCTGCCGCCCCCCGCTCCTGCTACCCACCCTGCCCCCGCCAGCCAGCTCACCCGCCGTTATTTCGAGCAGTTGAATTGATTACCGATTTAGGCATCGGGCGCCTTGAGTGGCATCGAGGAATCCAGCCAATTACTGCACAGCACCTTTCCCATCTTCTTCACATTTCCCCCATCCGCTAATCGTGCTCTACCTGCTTCCCCTGCTGCTGGCCGTGCTGCTGACGGTGCTGGCGCTGCGCCGCACCGATACCCGGCGGCGGGGCCTGCGCGTAGGGGCCGGGCTGCTGGCGGCGGCGGGCCTGGGGCTGGCCGCACTGCCCCCCGTTACGTCCCGGCCGGGCGCGGCGGCTCCCGCCACGGCGGTCCTCCTGACGACCGGATACTCACCTGACACGCTGGCTGAGTTGCTCCGCCGACTCGGCCCCGGGGTAGTGGTATGGCGCTACGCACCCGGCAGCGTAGCCCCCAACGACACGCCCACTTTCCACAACGCCAGCGCCATTCGGGCGAAGCTGCCGGGCCTGCGGCAGCTGCACGTACTGGGCAGCGGGCTGGCTCCGGCCGATGTACCCGCCCTGGCTGGCCTCCGGGTGCGACCACACGCCGATACCCAACCAACCGGGTTTCAACAGGCCACCTGGAACGCCCAACCCGAGCTGGGCCAGTTACTGACAGTGACGGGCATGTTTGCCAGCCCTGGGGAGCCGGTCTGGGTGTTACTGCGCGCCGCCGGGGCTGCCCGCGACTCGGTGAAGTTGCCCAAGGGCGCGGGTCCGTTTGCGCTCCGCTTCCGGCCCCGGGCCGCGGGGCGGGCGGTATATGTTTTGGAAGCCCGGCAAAACGGACGACGGCTGGCCCAGGAGCCGGTGCCGGTGGAGGTGCGTGCCCCCGAACCGCTGCGGGTACTGCTGTTGGCGGCCGCGCCTTCTTTCGAGCTGCGCTTCCTGAAAAACCACCTGGCCGAACGCCAGTACGCCGTAGCGTTGCGCACCGGCCTGAGCCGGGGCCTCACCCAAACCGAATTCCTGAACCTGCCCAACCCACCCGCGCTGGGTAGCCTCACCCCGGCCCTCCTCCGCCGCTTCGACGTGGTTGTTACCGATGCCGCCACGCTGGCCGGCTTCAGCTCGGCCGAAACGAGGGCGTTGCAAGCGGCGCTCAGTAATGGCACCAGCGGCCTGCTGCTGCTCGCCGACGCGCCCACGCTACCCCGCCAGCTACCCGGTGGCGCGGCCTTCCGGCTGCAACCCCAGTCGGCCGCGGCGGCGGCCACGGCCCAGCGCCTCTCCTGGCCCGAGGGCCCTGGCGCAGTTACGGCCCTGGTGCCGGCCACGCTCCGGCCTGCCGAAAAGCTGCGCCCCCTCATTGCCGGCCCTAACCGGCAGCCGGTAGCGGCCGCCCGGCGGGTGGGCCTCGGGACGGTGGTGGTGAGCACGGTGGTCGAAACCTTCCCGTGGCAGCTGCGCAACCAGCCGGCCACCTACACCGCCTACTGGAGCCGCCTGCTCGGGGCCGCCCGGCCGGGCCAGCCAATGCCCCTCACGGTAGCAGCCCTAAACCGCTGGCCCCACCCCAATGCTCCCCTGGAGCTCCGTACCACGGGAGTTGCTCCCGGTCCGCTCATCATAACGCCCCCCACCGGCCCGGCCGTGGCCCTGGCGCAACGGCCCGATGCCCAGGTGCCCGAATGGCACACGGTGACTTACTGGCCTGCGGCGGCCGGCTGGCACCAGATGCAGGTCGGCAAAGCGCAACAGTGGTTCTACGTGTACGCTCCCCGGCAGTGGTACGGCCCCGGGCAACAGCAGTGGCCCTTAGCCGCCGCCCGGCAACCTGCCGGGATAGATGCTTCGGTCGGACCAGCCGCCAGCCTGGGGCCTCCCGAACGCAGGGCTTGGCCCCGCTGGTGGGGCTACGCGCTGTTTTTACTCGGCGCGGGCCTGCTCTGGCTCGAAGAAAAGCGCTGACGGCCTATCGGCTTCGCGGGCGCGGGCGCAACTCCCCCAGCCGCCTCCAATAGTCGTTTCCAGTCAATAGCCTTACCTTACGGCTTGCTTTGGGCAAAAAAAACAACCCGGGCTCCGCAGCAGCGGAACCCGGGTTGATAAGCGCACCGGCCAGGCCGGCGGGCCATTACTTCACCTCTTCCGTAGTAGTGGTGGTCGTGGTGGCAGCATCCGTCGTGGTGGCGGGTACTACAACAGTGGTGTCGGTCGACATCACGGCGGTGGTGTCCATCGTCGTGGTGGTGGCGTCCATCGTCGTGGTGTCGGTGGTCGTGGTGGTTTCTACTGGCTTCTGCTCGCACGAAGTGAGGGCAGCGGCGAATACGGCCACCAGGGCAGATACTTTCAGGAAATTTTTCATGAGGGGAGTTGGTTGGAAATAGTTGTCCGAAAAACGTGGTTCATCCCGGAATCGGCCAATGGTAACCCACTACCGAAAAATAAATTGTTGGCGGGTTACCCAACCGCCTCTCCCGTATTAACCAACAAAGCGAATGGGTAAGGGACAACCTTCCTACACCGATGAGGAGTTCGTGGCGGCCATCCGCCGCGACGACGACCGGGCGCTGGCCCAACTCTACCGGCTACATTTCCCGATGATTTCGCACTACGTACTGCAAAACAGCGGTACCGACGACGAAGCTCAGGACGTGTACCAGGAGGGCGTAATGGTCTTTTATGAGAAGGTCCGCGAAGGCTCTCTGGAGCTGAGCTGCCAGATCAAAACTTACCTCTACGCCGTGTGTCGCCGGTTGTGGCTTAAGCGGCTCGCCGAGAAAAACCGCTTCGGCGGCCGCCTCGAAGACCATGAGCCCTTTCTCGAAACCGGAGCCGAGGCCGACCTGGAGTTGGCCGAGGAGCGGGACCGGCAACTAGGTACCATGTCTCAGGCCCTGGACCTGATTGGGGAGCCTTGCCGCTCCCTGCTCGAAGGCTTTTACCTGCTCGATAAATCGATGCAGCAACTCACGGCCGAGTTTGGTTATACCAACGCCGACAACGCCAAAAACCAGAAATACAAGTGCCTGGTCCGGCTGAAAAAGCTCTTCTTCAGCCAGTATCAGGAATCGAATTAGTGCTTAAGAGAACGTCATTTTTCGTTCCGACCCGAATAAGGGTTTCCTCTAAGCACTACCCACGCAGCTCCAAGCACTCCAATGAAAACCGAAGCCGACTACTACGCCTTATTTGAAGCCTACCGCGCCGGCGGACTGGCCGAGGAGGAACGGGCGGCCCTGGAACACCGCCTCGCCGCCGACCCCGAACTGGCCCGTCGCCTAAGCGAGTTTGAGGACCTAACGGGTACGCTCACGGCGTATGGGCGGCGGCAGGCGCTACGGCGGCGGCTTCAGGCCATTCATGCCGCAATGGTAGCTGACCAGGCCCCGCGCCTCGATTTGGCCAAAGCGGCCGACCAGGATGAGCGCCGCGAGCAGCTCGCTACCCGCCCGGCCCCGCGCCCCATGCTGCGCGTATCGCGTACCGAGGAGAAGCTGCGGGCCTTCTGGCAGGGCCACCGCGCCACTATGCTGGTGGCCGCCGCCGTGGCCGTGCTGGCCGTGTTCACCACCCTGCTGGGCCTGGAAATGTACCGCACGGCTCAGCAAAGCTCGTCGTCGCGCAATGGCTACACCATGCTGCGCCGCGAGGTAGAGCGCATCAAGCGCGACCAGCGCAGCATGAACCGCGCCATCACCCAAATTGATGCTACCCAGCCCGTCGAACGGCTCAACCCCGGCAAATTCAGCGGCACCAGCTTCGCCCTGACCTCCGACGGCTACCTGGTTACCAGCTACCACGTTATTCAGGGAGCCGACTCGCTGCTGATTGAGAACCGCGCCCGCCAGCGGTTCCGGGCCGAGCCGGTATTTACCGACGTAGCTCACGATTTGGCCATCCTGCAGATTACCGACAAGGATTTCATCGGCTTTGGCCGCCTGCCATACGCATTCAAGCGCAACCAGGCCGATTTGGGCGAGAAAGTGTACACGCTGGGCTACCCCCGCGAAGACTTGGTGTTCAACGACGGCTCGCTGAGCGCCCGCTCGGGCTTCGAGGGCGACACAAACTTCTACCAGGTGAGCATCCCGGTGAACCCGGGCAACTCGGGTGGCCCCCTGCTCGACGACCGGGGCAACCTGATTGGCGTAGTGAGCGGCCGGCAGATGGACGTGCAAAGTGCCGCCTTTGCTACCAAGTCGTCGTACCTGATGCACCTTGTCGATTCGCTCAGCACCGCCGGCGCGGGCCGGCCCTACAGCCTGCCCCGTGGCAACCAGCTAAGCGGCGCATCGCGCCCCCAGCAAATCCGCAAGCTCCAGGACTATGTGTTCGTGGTGAAAGTATACGAATAAGCCAACCAGCCTTAGTCGGCACCAGTTTCTTCAGCCCCACTGCCTCGTCGGCGGTGGGGCTTTTTGGTGGTTACGGGCTCACGAAGCTTGGTCGGTGCCGGCGCTTTGGGTATTAAAAAAACCGCAGCCTGCCCATTACCCCCACCAGTGCCCTCTCAGCCTGAGCAGGCTGACGGCTAGGCGTATACTGCTAGGCAACGCCACCGCGCGAGCAGCGTGCTGCTGGCCGTAGAATAGCCCATTAGGGCCACTGGCAGGCTCAACCGTACCGTTTTCTTTCGGCCACCGGGTATCAAAATTGGCTGGCTTGCGTAGAGTGAAGAAAGGCCGTCGGTTTGGGCGGCCGACTGACTCTCTTTTAGCCGCTGCTGCCTTTATCAACCATGAGCAACCATCTCTCCTCTGACGTCGAAAAGATTCTACCCGAAGACATTATCAACACGCTGCAAAGCGGTTACAAAGTGTTCCAGGGCGAGCAAGACCACTTTGATGATATGATCAAGCACAGCAGCACCCTGTTGCGCAAGGCCTCGCGTAGTTTCACGCCCGTGCAATTGGTCATTGGTATTGCCATTCTGGCCACCGTAGCGGTGATTGCCGTCGCCAAAACAGCCGAAGCCCTCGACGATAACAACTAACTCTACTTTCACACCCTATTAGCAACTAAAAGCCCTTTCCAGTCTTGGAAGGGTCTTTTTTTGCGAATTTTTATTTTTATAATTTTATCAATAAATAATTTGCCTTATTATTGTAAAGTCAAGTTTAAAATTTGATTCAACACATCATCTTTGCCAAAAATCTTTCGTGGGTTTTCTCGCTGGCAGTTTCGCTTAGTTGATGCGTGTTGCTTAACCTTTTCGCCCTTAGCTACCTTTTGTATGAAATCTATTGCTACTCTCTTAGTACTGCTCGGCTCGGCCGCGCTGTTGCCAGCGCAGGCCCAAACCACCACCTCCGTAGCTAAAGCCGCCACTCCTGCCCCTGCTAAAGGTTCTCAGCGCATACTGGCCCAGGACCAGGATGCCGGACAGGTAGAGGAAGGCCCCAAGCTCAGCAAGCGTGAGCAGCGCAGGGCCAAAAAGGGCCTGACGCCCTATGCCCAGGCCGTGCTCAATAATGAACTGTTCCGCGACGAGCCCAAATCCAACGAAAACGGCAAGCTGTAGCCTTACCCTCAGGTTGTATGAGCCCGAACGGGGCGGCGTCTATCACACGGATAGACGCCGCCCCGTTCGGGCTCTGCCTGTTTAGCTAACTCTTGACTTACGTTCTCGGCCGGCCACCAGTGCCGGCCCTGCCACTAATGGCACCGCTAGCGGTGCCGGGGTACCGGACGCTGGAAGTCGAGCCAGACGCCGTTGGTCCAGCCGAAACCGTCCTGAAGCGGGTACTCGCCGCCGCCGCCGGGGGCAGCGGGGTTCTCAACGTCGTACTTCTCCATCAGCTTACCGGTTTGCCGGAACACCTGCTCGTTGAGGGCCGTCCAGCGGTCGACGATGATTTGCGCCAGTTCCGTTTCGTGGTAGCGGCGCAGGCCCGTTACGGCCAGCCATTGCAGCGGCGCCCAGGCGTTGGGCGCATCCCATTGCTGGCCGGTGCGGCTGAGGGTCGTGACCAGGCCGCCGGCCTTCAGGAAGTCGTGGCGCAGGCCGGTAGCTACCTGCCGGGCCTGCGCGGGCGTGGCAATGCCCACCGTGAGGGGCAGCACGCCGGCCAGGGTGCGCACGGTTGAACGTTGGCGGCGCTCGAAGTCGTAGTCGAAAAACCAGCCGGCTTTTTGGTCCCAGCAGTAGCGCAGCAGCGCGCGGCGGCGGGCCCGGGCGCGGTTTTCGAGTTGCGTGGCGGTGGCTTTATCCTGGCGCAGGCGGCTGGTGCGGGCCAGCTGCAACTCCACCTCGTAGAGCAGGCAATTGAGGTCGACGGCCACCAGCGCGGTGGTCCGAATGGATTCGAGCCCCTGGCCGGGGGCAAACCAGCGGCTGCTGAAATCCCAGCCCGAGGCGGCGGCGGCCCGCAGGTTGCGGTACACCTCGGCGGGGGGGCGGCTGGAGGCCCGGGCAGCCACGGCCACGTCTTCGCGGTACGATTCTTCGCGGGGCTCGGCGCTCTGGTCCCAGTAGCGGTTGAGCAGCGTACCGTCGGACAGGCGCACGACGCTGCGACGGGCTTCGCCGGGGGCCACCGAGTCGGCGGCGGCCATCCAGAAGGCGTACTCGCGGCGCAGGGCCGGGTCGTAGGCCAGTTGCACCGAATCTGCGCGGGCGGGCGTGGGTTGTTGCTCGGCCAGCAGCGTAATCATGCGGCCAAAAAACGGGGGCTGCGAGCGGGTAAGGTAGTACGTGCGGTTGCCGTTGGGAATAAAGCCGTAGCGGCCCACGAGGTAAGCGAAATTATCGACCATGCCCCGGATCAGCCCGAAGCGGCCGCTTTCGCGCAGGCCCAGCATCGTAAAATACGAGTCCCAGTAGTACACCTCCCGGAACCGGCCGCCCGGCACCACGTAGGCCTGGGGCAGCGGCAGCAGCGACGAGTAGGGTCCCACTGCCGCCTGGCCCGGCCGCTGCAGCACGGTCCAGAGCGTATCGAGGTGGTGGCGCAGGCCCCGGGCCACATCGGAGCGGTAAGTGGGGCCGGTAGCAGTGGGCACCCGGAAATGAGTTTCCACGAATTCGCGCAGTTGAAAACCCGGCTGTCCTTTCAGGCGGGCGTAATCGGCCAGGATAACGGCCGCCGCTTCGCGGGGTTCGGCATCGACGAAGGTTTTGTTGTCGGGAAACACGCCACCCAGCTGCACGGCCTCGAACAGGCCCGGGAACAACTGCCGGGGCGAGGCCGGCCGCACGGTGGTAGTGGCCGAAACCGGCGTTTGGGCTGGCACTGCCAGCGGCAGCCAGCAACCAACGAGAAGAAAGAGCAGTTTTTTCACGGAACAGGGGGCGGAAAGCAGAAGTGGGAATGCAGAAAGAAGTAAGTGGACGGTTGAAGGCGCAAAGGGGTTGTTTACATTTGACTTTCTGCTGTTGCCCCGACTATGCGCTATCCTGTTCTTTCCGGTTTCCGCCCTGCTGCCCTGGGCCTGCTTTTGCTGCTGGCGGTGCCAGCCTGCACGCCCCGCATCAGCCCTCCGGGTACTGCCGCTGCCACCACGCCCCCGGAAACCAGCCCGGTGGCGGCCGGGGCCACGCCCCAACTGCTGGCCCGGCAGTTCAGCTTCACCGAGGGCCCGGCCCCCGATCGGGCCGGCAACGTGTACTTCACCGACCAGCCCAACAACCAAATCTGGCGCTACGACTTTGCCACCCGGCAACTGGCAGTGTTCCTGGAGCCGGCCGGCCGCTCGAACGGGCTCTACTTCGATGGCCGGGGCAACCTGCTGGCCTGCGCCGATGGCCAGAACGAACTCTGGTCCATTGCCCCCGACAAAACCGTGACGGTGCTGCTGCGCAACGCGGGCGGACGCACCCTCAATGGCCCCAACGACTTGTGGGTGCACCCTAAAACCCAGGGCATTTACTTCACCGACCCTTACTACCAGCGGCCCTACTGGACCCGCCAGGCACCCGACAGCCTGCTCGGTGGCCGGCACGTGTACCTTCTGCCTCCCGGCCCAAACCAGCAGCCCGTGCGGGTAGCCGACCAGCTTCGCCAGCCCAACGGTATTATCGGTACTCCCGATGGCCGCACGCTTTACGTGGCCGACATCGAAGCCAACCAAACCTACCGCTACGACATTGCCCCCGACGGCCGCCTCAGCAACCGCCACCTGTTCGCGCCGCTGGGCTCCGATGGCATGACCCTCGACCGCGAGGGCAACGTGTATCTCACCGGCGAGGGCGTAACCGTGTACAACCCCGCCGGCCAGCGCATTGCCCACATAGCAGTACCCGAAAAGTGGACCGCCAACGTCTGCTTCGCCGGGCCCGACCGCAAAACGCTCTTCATTACGGCCTCCGAAGGGGTGTATTTGCTGGCCATGCGGGTGGCGGGGGCACAGTAACCCCGCCACCGGAACCGCTAAAGAGCCGGCCGCTGCTCAAACCACGGCCGGGCCTGCTCCAGCTGGCCGGCCACGCGAAACAGTACGTCTTCGGCCCCCACGGGGGCCACGAACTGCACGCCGCAGGGCAGGCCAGCGGCGGTCCAGTGCAGGGGCACCGACATGGCAGGCTGGCCCGTGAGGTTGACAAACTGCGTGTAGGGCGTTTTTTCGAGGCTCTGCTCGGCCAGCTGCTCCACAATGCCCGAGCGGCGGATGAGGCCGCCCAGCCCGAAGGTGTTTACCAGCTTCAGCAGCAGCTGCTCGGTGGGTTTGGGTTGCAGCTCCCCAATGCGCACCGGCGGCACGGCCAGGGTGGGCGTGAGCAGCAGGTCGTAGGTTTGATGGAAGCGGCCGAGGCTACGGGCGCAGTCGTTCCAGGAGTGGCGGGCGGCGGCAAAGTCGGCCGCCGAATAGGTGCGGCCCAGTAGGCCCAGCAGCCAGGTAGTGGGCTCCACGTCGGTGGGGCGGGCGGGGCGGCCCAGGTGCTTTTCCAGGGCGGCAATGCTGGCCCCGGTTTCACCAAAATACAGCATCAGAAATGCCCGCGCCACGGCTTGGCCATCGAAAGGCAGCGGCACTTCCTCCACGTCGTGGCCCAGGTGTTCGAGCAGCCGGGCCGCCTCACGCACGGCCGTGGCGCATTCGGGGTGCAGCGGCTTACCCAAAGGATGGCCCAGGCTGAAGCCAATGCGCAGGCGGCCGGGCGGCCGGCTCACTTCCTCCAGATAGGGCCGGACGGGCGCAGGCAGGAAATAGGGCGCCCCGGCATCGGGGCCGGCCGTGGCGTCGAGCAGGGCAGCACTGTCGCGCACCGAGCGGCTGAGCACGTGCTCGACGGCCGCGCCCTGCCACTTTTCGCCCTGCTCGGGGCCGGTGGGGTTGCGGCCCCGGCTGGGCTTGAGGCCGAACAGGCCGCAGCAGGCCGCCGGAATCCGGATGGAGCCGCCCCCGTCGCCGGCCCCGGCGACGGGCACAATGCCCGCGGCCACGGCCGCCGCCGCCCCGCCGCTGGAGCCCCCGGGCGTGTGGTCGAGGTTCCAGGGGTTGCGGGTGGCACCGAACAGGGCCGGCTCGGTTACGCCCATCAGGGCAAACTCGGGGGTGTTGGTTTTGCCCAGCACGTTGAGGCCCGCTGCCTGCCAGCGCCGCACCAGCTCGGCATCCTGCGTTGGCACAAAGCCCCGCAACGCCCGGCTCCCGGAGGTGTGGGGCACACCCGCGTACTGGGCCCCGAAATCCTTGAGCAGAAACGGCACCCCACCCAAGGGCCCGGGCGGCAGCCCGGCCGCCGCCCGGGCTTCGGCGGCTTCGTAGAGCGGCAGCACCACGGCATTGATGCGCGGATTTACGGCTTCGGCGCGGGCCACGGCGGCAGCGCATAGCTCGGCCGCTGTGAGCTGGCCCCGGCGCACGAGGTCGGCCTGGGCAAGGCCATCAAGTTGGTCGTATTCGGCGAAGGTCATGGGGAGGGGGTTGGGGGCGTATGTTAGCCAAAAGAACGTCATCCTGACGAAGGAAGGATCCTTTCTCCGAAAAACGACAATCGTACAAACGACTCGTTTTTCGGGAAAAGGATCCTTCCTTCGTCAGGATGACGTTCTTTTACCAGGAATTGCCCCCTAGCCCAGGCTCCGGTAGCGTACGCGCTTGGGTTCTACGTCGCCGAGGCGCTTGCGCTTGGCTTCTTCGTAATCCGAGAAGTTGCCCTCGAACCACACCACCTGCGAGTCGCCCTCGAAGGCCAGGATGTGGGTGGCCAACCGGTCGAGGAACCACCGGTCGTGGCTGATGATAACGGCGCAGCCGGCAAAGTTTTCCAGCGCGTCTTCCAGGGCCCGGATGGCGTTTACGTCGAGGTCGTTGGTGGGCTCATCGAGCAGCAGCAGGTTGGCGCCCTGCTTGAGGGTCGTGGCCAGGTGCACCCGGTTCCGCTCGCCGCCCGAGAGGTTGCCAACTTTCTTTTCCTGGTCGCCGCCCCGGAAGTTGAAGTTGCTCACGAAGGCCCGCGAGTTGACGGGCCGCCCGGCCAGCATCATGGTTTCGGTGCCGCCCGAAATGGTTTCGAACACCGATTTGTTGGGCTCCAGCGTGTCGTGCTGCTGGTCTACGTAAGCCGTCTGCACCGTCGGGCCCACTACGAAGGTGCCGGCATCGGGCTGCACCTGGTCGGTGATGAGGCGGAAGAGCGTGGTTTTGCCGGCGCCGTTCGGGCCGATAACACCCACAATACCGCCCTGGGGCAGCGAGAAGGAGAGGTTATCAAACAGTAGCTTGTCGCCGAAAGCCTTGCGCAGGCCTTCCACCTCAATCACCTGGGAGCCCAGGCGCGGACCGTCGGGGATGAAGAGTTCGAGCTTCTGCTCCTTCTCCTTCGAGTCTTCGCCCACCATTTTGTCGTAGCCGGCGAGGCGGGCCTTGCTCTTGGCCTGGCGGGCCTTGGGGGCCATGCGCACCCACTCCAGCTCCCGCTGCAGGGTTTTCTGGCGCTTGCTCTCGGTTTTTTCTTCCTGGGCCAGGCGGTTCGACTTCTGCTCCAGCCACGAGCTGTAGTTGCCTTTCCACGGAATGCCTTCGCCCCGGTCGAGCTCCAGAATCCAGCCGGCCACGTTGTCGAGGAAGTACCGGTCGTGGGTGACGGCAATGACGGTGCCCTTGTACTGCTGCAGGTGCTGCTCCAGCCACAGCACCGACTTTCGGCGTCGAGGTGGTTGGTGGGTTCGTCGAGCAGCAGCACGTCGGGCTCCTGAAGCAGCAGGCGGCACAGGGCCACCCGGCGCTTTTCGCCGCCCGAGAGGTTGCCGACGATGGCATCGCCATCGGGGGTGCGCAGCGCGTCCATGGCCCGCTCCAGCTTCGAGTCGAGGTTCCAGGCATCGAGCTGATCGAGGCGCTCCTGCACGGTACCCTGGCGCTCGAGCAGCTTGTCGAAGTCGGGGTCTTCGCCGCCAAAGGCTTCGTTGATTTCCTCGAACTCCTTGAGCAGGGCTACCGTTTCGGCCACGCCCTCCTGCACCACTTCGAGCACCGTTTTGCTGGCATCGAGCTGGGGTTCCTGCTCGAGGTAGCCCACCGAATAGCCCGGCGACCACACTACGTCGCCCTGAATCTGCTTGTCGAGGCCGGCAATAATTTTGAGCAAACTCGACTTACCCGAGCCATTGAGGCCGAGCACGCCGATTTTGGCACCGTAGAAAAACGAGAGGTAGATATTTTTAAGAACCTGTTTCTGGGGCGGGTACACCTTCGTTACCCCGGCCATCGAGAAGATAATAGTAGGCTGGTCGCTCATGAAAGGAAGAACTGAAAAAAAGAGAGGATTACCATCGAAAATTGACGCATCAGCCGGTTCCTTGCCTGGGTCGGGACTTGCTGGTTCGGCGCGGGTTTCTATTTTGCGTAGAAATCGGGACTAAATGAGCCCGCGGCCCATCAGAACCGGTTTGTTTACTGCTGCGTAGCTTCCGGGGCTGGGTTGTTTACCAAAGGTAGGCAGACCAGCCCAACATTGCGCCGCTGGCCCCAGGCGGCCGAATTAGCCAACAACCCGTAAACTTGTAGCAATTCTCGATCTGAACAGCCTGCTCTCTCACCTATTTGCTCCCCTATCTGATTATGGAATCCCCAGACCATTTGCTGGCCGAAGCTCAACGTTATGGCTACATTGAGGGCGACCAGGTGTGGCTCCGCCCCCTACTCGACCTCCCCGCCCGCCAAGTTGGCCAGGTGAAAGACTCCGCCGACGCTTCCCTGCTTTATTTCGCCCAACGCTTCAGTTTCTTCCGCACCAAAGTAGAGGAGTTGCTGCAGAAAATTGAGGAATCCGACAACAAGGGCTCGTTTCTGATGAAGGCCCTGCACCTCAAGGAGCAGGTGGGCCGCTACGATGCGCTGGGCGACTTCGCGGCCGAATACGAGCGCCTGAGCGCCGCCGAGCAGGCCATCAACCTGACGATTGGGCGCAACCGCGAAAAAAACCTGGCCACTAAGCTCAGTCTCATTGCCGAAGCCGAGGCCCTGCGCGACACCTACGACTGGCAGGCCGGCAGCGACCAGCTCAAAGACCTGCGCCAGGGCTGGATCAAGACCGGCCCCGTCGACAAAGACCGCATCGAAGAGCTTGAGGCCCGTTTTCAGGCGGCTACCGACGCATTTTTCATCCGCAAAAAAGAGTTTCTGGCCCAGAAAAAGGCCATGACCAACCGGGTGTATGATCAGTACAAAGACCTGATCCATAAGTCGGAAGCCATCCAGAACTCCACCGACTTCGAGGACACGACCCGCAAGCTCAAGCAGCTGCAGCAGGCCTGGAAGGAAGTGGAGGGCACCCTGCCCCGCAAGCAGGCCAACGACCTCTGGACGCGCTTTCGGGCTGCCCACAACCACTTTTTCGAGCGCCTGAAGGTTCATATTGAAAGCAAGCGCCAGGAGCAGACCGTACCTGGCAGCCCGGTGGGCAGCGGCAGCGGCGAAGACAACCTGGCGCGCAAGCGCGCCCTGGTAGCCGAGGCGCAGGCCCTGCTGAGCCGGCCGATGTCGGAGGCGGTGGCGCGGGCCAAGGAGCTGCAGGCGGCCTGGAAACGGGTAGGCCCCGTGCGGGGTGAGGAGTCGGACCGGGTGTGGGAACAGTTTATTCTGGCCTGCGACCGGGTGTTTGAAACCAGCGCCCTCGAACATTACATGCGCAAGCGCCCTACCTCCGACGACCCCGCCGAGAAGGCCCGGCTACGGACCGAGGCCCTGCGCGAATTCATCCGCCACGACGAGCAGGAACGGCAGGTGTTGGCCGACAACCTCGACAAACTGGCCGAATCGGCGGCCAACGATACCTTCCGCTCGTTGCTGCAAGGTAAAATCCGCGCGTTTGACCGGAAAATCCGCACCAAAAACGACCTGATTGCCATGTACCAGCAGCAGGAGCGCCGCTAAGCTAACCTTGTTGCCTATTTTACGTTGTCGTCAGCAACTACCTGCAACCCCCTGGCGGCAATGGTGTCATGCCCACAGCATCGGCCAGATTTTTGTAGGCGGGGCTTCACCTTTTTGATCACCTCTTTTTAGTAGCACTCACGATTATGTACTGGACTCTGGAACTCGCTTCGTACTTGGAAGATGCTCCCTGGCCTGCCACCAAGGATGAACTCATTGACTACTCTATCCGCTCGGGTGCCCCGATGGAAGTGGTAGAAAACCTGCAGGCCCTGGAAGACGACGGCCAGCCCTACGAAAACATCGAAGAAGTATGGCCTGATTACCCGACCAAGGAGGACTTCATGTTCAACGAGGACGAGTACTAGCATTTTAGAAGTGAGAGGTGAGACCTGAGAAGTAAGACTGTTCTTGTTTGACCGGCACTTGTGGCGGAACAGACCTTTACCATCTTACTTCTCATGTCTAACCTCTCACCTCTACATATAGACCACCTGATTGCGGGGTATGGACGACGAGTCCTGCTCCGCAATTTGTGTTTTACGGTCCCGGAGCCGGCGTTTGTGGCCGTTATCGGCCATAATGGCTGTGGTAAAACCACGCTGCTGCGGGCCCTCACCGGCCAGATTCCATATACCGGCACCGTTACCGTGAGCGGCCAGGACCTGCGGCTAGTGCAACGGCCGGCCGCCAGCGGGCTATTGGCCCATTTGCCCCAGCGGGCCAGCGTGGAGTTTTCGCTGCCCGTGCGCGAGTTGGTCGTGATGGGCCGCTTCCGCCACCACCGCTTTCTGGGCGGTTACTCGGCCCAGGATTATGCCTTGGCCGACGCAGCCCTGGCCCAGGTGGGCGCCACCCACCTCGCGGCCCAGGATTTCACCTTACTTTCGGGCGGCGAGCAGCAACTGGTGTGGCTGGCCCAACTCAGCCTCCAGGATGCGGCCCTGTGCCTGCTCGACGAGCCCACCCAGCAACTCGACGTGTACTACCGCCGCCGCGTGTTCGGGCTGCTGCACGAATGGGTGGCGCAGGAAGGCAAAACCGTGCTCTGCATCACCCACGACCTCGACAACCTGGCCCAGCTGCCCGGCTACCTGCTCAACCTTTCCCGGCCCGAACCCCGCCTGCAACCGCTATCGGCCGCCGTTGTAGCCACCGAGCGCGCCTACCTGGAAAGCGAGGAAAGTTTGTCGCATGGTGAATGAGTTACTCGGTGAATGGATGATTGAGGGGAAAAAACTCCATTCACTCATTCACCGAGTCACTCATTCACCATTCCGCCGGCCGGGGCGGCGGCGTAGCACGTGCCAGATAGAGCGCAGGAAGGGAGCCGGCATTACCGAGTTCATGATCTGCAGATTCTGCCACCACGTCGTCCGCTCGTCCAGGAAGTCGAAAATACGCTCCACGGGGTTGCGCTGAAAAAGCTGGCTGAAGATGTCGCGGGTCAGTTCGCCCCGGCGCTGCATGATGTCGAGCAGCAGCGTATCGAAGAGCCGAAACTGCCATTGGTCGCCGGTACTGTTGCGGGGTGGCGCGCCGGTAGTGGCCAGGGCGGCCACCAGCCGGGCCGAGTGGGCCTGAATGCGCTTGAAGGCATAGCCGGTGCTAGGCTTGGCCCGGCCGGCCCGGGTGCCCAGGTTCAGCACGTGCTGCCCCTGGCGGGCAGGCAGCGGGTGGTCGGTCATCGGAATGGCCCCCACCTCCTCGGCCGTTACGCGGTACGTACCGCCGTCAAGCAGCCGGGCTAAGTAATCGCGCAGGGCGGCCTCATAGTCGGCTTTTCCCAGGGGCGTTTCCGAAAAGAGCGTGTACTCTACCAGGGCCTGCCGGGGGCCGAAGGGCAGCACGTACATGAACCGCGCCTCCTGGCCCTGAGTGCCCCGGAAATCCATGAACTCGGCCGTAGTGGGGTCAAATGCATCGTGGTCGGTTTCCACTTCCCAGCCCACAAAGTGCTGAAGCAGGTAGCGGTGGCGGGCCGGCTGGCGCAACTCGGCCAGTTGGGGCGGGCGGCTATCGAAGATGTAGCGCCCCCGAAACTCGCCCTCGGGCGTGGTAACCCGGGCTCCGTCGGGCATATCGGCTACCTCCGTTACGGTGGTTTGCAGCCACGTAAACTGGGGGTTACTCACTAGCATCTGCCGCACGAAACGGTAGAAATCCAGGCCCCGAATCATCTTGTAGCGGTGGCGGGTCAGGTCGAAGGTCTGCTCGAAGCCGGGGCTCCGGAAGGCAATGCGGCTCCATTCGTGGGCCACGATGCCGTCGAAGAGTGTGGGTGCATCGGCCCAGAACGACCATGTGCGGTCGTTCTGGTCTTTGGCTTCGGGTTCGAGCAGCAGCACCCGCTTGCCGGCCAGACGCGGCTCCTGGCTGATATGGTAAGCCAAGCTCAGGCCCGCCGCCCCGCCGCCCACAATCAGGTAGTCATAGTCGCGCACCGGTTCGGGGTCTTGGGGTATAGCGGGCACGGCAGACGGAGCAGAAGGGCGGGACATGGTCGAATAAAGGAATCCGGGTTGGGAAACCCGGCCAAACTACAAACAAAAAAGCCGCTCCCGAAGCAGCGGCTTTTTTGTTTGGGCCTTATCTGGGCGCCACAGCGAAGGGGCGCATCAGCCTACGTGGCGCATACAATTTGCGCTCATCCACGATTTAGAAGTTCGGCGACAACAGGTACTTGTTGTAGAAGTCGTCGATGATTTTCACCGCGTCCTCCGCCGTATCTACCAGTTGCACCAGGTCCATGTCCTCGGGCGAAATGTTACGCTCGTCCTCCAGCATCACCTTTTGAATCCAGTCGAACATGCCCTGCCAGTACTTGGTACCTACCAGCACGATGGGGAAGCGGCCGATTTTCTTGGTCTGAATCAGGGTAATGGCCTCGAACAGCTCGTCGAGGGTGCCAAAGCCGCCGGGCATGCCGATGAAGCCCTGGGCGTACTTCACGAACATCACCTTCCGAACAAAGAAATAGTCGAAGTTGATGATTTTGTCGGGGTCGATGTAGATGTTGTTGAACTGCTCGAAGGGCAGCTCGATGTTGAGGCCCACCGACTTGCCACCCTCGGAGTGGGCACCTTTGTTGCCGGCCTCCATGATGCCGGGGCCGCCGCCCGTGATAACGCCATAGCCATGGCGTACCAGCTTGGCCGCAATTTCCTCGGCCATTTTGTAGTACGGGTTGTCGGGCTTGGTGCGGGCCGAGCCGAAAATGGAGACGCAGGGGCCGATTTTGGACATCTTCTCGAAGCCCTCCACGAACTCGGCCATCACCTTGAAGATCTGCCAGGAGTCGGCAATCTTGATTTCGTTCCAGTCCTTGTCCACGAAAGCCTGGCGGATGCGCTGCTCGTCGTCAACCTGCACGGTGCGTTCGCCGTGGGTCTGTTCCCGAATGTCGCTGATGGTTTTCACCTTGTTATCGTTGACGTTGGGCTGCACGATGGTCTGGCCGCTACCGGCGTTCAACGCCTCATCGGAGGCCTTGGTTCTACTGTTTTTTTTGAGCTTCGACATAGGAGCTGCGTGAGGAAAACGGGCGCGAGCCGACCCAGCGGCTTCTAAAAGCCTGCCAGGGTGGGAACAGTTCGCACCGGGGTAAATGGTAAGAAAATAGCAAAAAGAAAGCCGCCTCACGGAAGAGAGGCGACCCCAGGTAGCGACTCGCAAGTTAACAATTTGTTAACATACGGCCACTTAATGTGACAAATATGCAGCAAGTGGCGAAGGTGGAAAAGGGGTCTGTTCGCCCTCCCCACTTGCTGCCCATTCCCCTTATTTCGCCCGGATGGCGATAACGGGGTCGAGGTTGGAGGCTAGTACGGCCGGCACAATGCCCGCCAGCACCCCAATGACGACCGAAACGGTGAGGCCCAGCGAGATGTTGGCCGCCGACAGAAACAGCGGCAGCGAGTCCTGGGGCAGCAGCGTGATCAGGCACACCAGCAGAATGCCGGCGGCTCCGCCCAGCAGGCACAGGAACACGGCTTCGAACAGAAACTGAAACAGAATGAAGTAGTTCTTGGCGCCCAGCGACTTCTGAATGCCGATGATGTTGGTCCGCTCCTTCACCGACACAAACATGATGTTGGCAATACCGAAGCCGCCCACCAGCATAGCAAACGAGCCGATAACGCCCCCCGCCACCCCAAGCACCGAAAACAGCCCGGAAATGGCGTTGGCCAGCATTTCGGGGCGGTTCAGGGCAAAGTTGTCTTCCTCCCGGGGGCTGCAGGCCGCGCATGTTACGCATCAGCCCTTTCATCTCGTACTCCAGGTCGAGCAGGCCGGGGTCGTCATCGCGGCCCTTGATGCCGATGGTGGCCGCTACGCCGGTCGCCGGTGCCGGGGTTGATGGTGAAAAGCTTGGAGAAAGCCCCGAACGGAATCAGGCAGTTGGCGTCGTTGCTCTTGATTTCGAGCAGGCTTCTTGCCGTCCTTTTCCATCACGCCAATAATGGTGAAGCGCCGACCCCGCGCCTTGAACTCCTGGCCCAGGGCCGAGCCGTTGGGGAACAGGGCACTGGCCACGGCGGCCCCGATGATGGCCACGTTGCCGGGCTCCTTCCACTTCCTGGGTCGTGAAATAGCGGCCCTGGGCCACGGGCACGTCCGATATTTTGCGGTAGTCATAGCTCACGCCCTGCAACATGGCAGTCGGAGATGCTATTGGAGCCGGCCTTGAAGGTATTGCCCGATTTGCTGGCGAAGATGGCCATGCCGGCGTTGTTGGGGCCGAGCTGTTTTTGCAGCTGCTGGTACTCGCGCACGCTGGGCACGGGGCGGTTGAAATACTTCCACCAGGGAAAGTCGCCGCCGAACACCCAGGGCCACTTGTCCACGTAAATCACCTTGTCGCCCACGAAGCTCATGCTGCTGCGGATGTTCTTCTCCAGCGAATCGACGACCGTGAATACGGCGATGATGGCAAAAATGCCGACCGTGACGCCCAGTAGCGAGAGGATGGTGCGCAACAGATTGCCGCGAACGCCTGCCAGGCAAACCGGAAGCTTTCAAAGGTCAGGCGAATAGCTTTCATGTAGAAGCGGGCTTCAGATAAGGGCAGAACGAGGGCAATAAATAGTTTTCGGGCGAAAATTAACGATTATTCCGGCAAAACTCCGTACTTTTGCGGCTCGATTTTTTTACTAGGTTCCCCAACTATTGCCCTGTCCAAGCCCATGAAGCTTTCCGAGTTCAAATTTGAATTGCCTGAAAATCTGGTGGCTCAGCACCCCGCCAAAAATCGGGACGAATCGCGCCTGATGGTACTGCACCGCGACAGTGGCAAGATTGAGCACCGCTCTTTCAAGGACATTCTGGAGTATTTTGACGAGGGCGACGTGTTCGTGGTCAATGATACCAAAGTGTTTCCGGCCCGGCTGTATGGCAACAAGGAGAAAACCGGCGCCCAGATTGAGGTTTTCCTGCTCCGTGAGCTGAACAACGAAATGCGCCTCTGGGACGTGCTGGTTGATCCGGCCCGCAAAATCCGGGTAGGCAACAAGCTGTACTTCGGCGAATCGGATATGGTGGCTGAGGTTATCGACAACACCACTTCGCGCGGCCGTACCATCAAATTCCTCTTCGATGGTCCGACGAGGATTTCCGCAAGGCCCTCTACGAGCTCGGCGAAACTCCGATTCCGAAGGAGTTTATTCACCGCGAAACCGAAGCGGCCGATAAGGAGCGCTACCAGACCATCTACGCCGAGAACATCGGGGCGGTGGCCGCCCCCTCGGCCGGCCTGCACTTCACCACGGAAGTGATGAAGCGCATGGAAATCAAGGGCATTGAGTCGGCCCCCGTGACGCTGCACGTGGGCCTGGGCACCTTCCGCACCGTGGATGTGGAAGACCTGACCAAGCACAAGATGGACTCGGAGAACTTCATGGTGCCTGCCGCTACGGCCGTGTAGTGGTCAATAAGGCCCTCGATGCCAACAAGCGCGTGTGCGCCGTCGGCACCACTACCATGCGGGCCATGGAGTCGTCGGTTTCGGCCAATGTCCGCCTGAAGGCCAACGAAGGCTGGACTGACCGGTTCATCTTCCCGCCTTACGACTTCAAAATCGCCAACGCGCTGCTCACCAACTTCCACACCCCGGAAAGCACGCTCATGATGATGGCCTCGGCCTTCGCCGGCTACGACCTGCTGATGGAAGCCTACAAGCTGGCCATCAAGGAGAAATACAAGTTCTTCAGCTACGGCGACGCCATGCTGATTATCTAAGAGCCTGGGCCTGAGGCCCTGGTTCTGCTGTTTGAAACAGGTTGCGCCGGCTGCTACTTTCACGAGTAGCAGCCGGCGTTTTTTGTGCCAATTGCCTTATTTGCGCTTCTACGCCATTGCCATGCACCAACCCCCAGCCCCCAGCCCCCAAAACCCCGCTGCCCCGGCCACTCCCCGTTACGCCATTATTGTAGCTGGTGGCAGCGGAACGCGCATGGGAGCCGACCGGCCCAAGCAGTTTCTGGACCTGTGCCGGCGAGCCGGTGCTGGTGCACACGTTGCGCCGCTTTGCCGAGCCGGCGCTGGGCGTGCAGGAGTTGGTGGTAGTGCTGCCGGCCGACCAGCTGGCGGTGTGGGCAGGCTATCTGCGAGCGGCACCAAGTTGGACCGCACACCGTGGTAGCAGGCGGGGCCACGCGCTGGGCCTCCGTGCGGGCCGGCCTGGCCCAGCTAGCCGGGTACGCAGGCGGCGTAGTGGCGGTCCACGATGGCGTACGCCCGCTCACGCCCCGGGCCGTGATTGAGGCCACCTACCAGGCCGCCTACAACCACGGTGCGGCCGTGGCGGCCGTGGTGCCCAAAGATTCCGTGCGCAACCTCAGCCAGCAGGGCAGCTATGCCCTCAACCGTGCCCGCCTGCGCCTCGTGCAAACCCCGCAGTGCTTCGATCTGGACCTGCTGCGCCGGGCCTACCAGCTCCCGGAGCTGTCCACATTCACCGACGATGCCAGCGTAGTGGAAGACCTGCACCCCATTACGCTGGTGGAAGGCGACTACCGCAACCTCAAAATCACAACCCCCGAAGACCTGTTTGTGGCCGAAGCGCTGCTGCGGGGTGGTGACTAGGCGAATGAGTGAATGGGTTCTGTCGCCCTGAGCATTCCGCGCATCAAGCGGCGTCTAAGGACCTTGTACCTTCCGCCATACTTGTAGTACAAGGTCCTTCGCTTCGCTCAGCATGACAGGCTATCTTTGGCTACTCATCGACCAAGTCACTCATTTACTCATTCACCGCGTCACTCATTCACTTATGTATTCCTGCCTGCTCTACGAGGTGCGCCCTGATGGCGTGGCCACTATCACGCTCAACCGCCCCGACGTATTCAACGCCTTCAACGACGCCCAGAGCTACGAGCTGCAGGATGCCCTGAAGCAGGTAGCGCGCGATGCCCAGGTGCGGGCCGTGGTGCTGACGGGCGCGGGCCGGGCCTTCTGCTCGGGTCAGGATCTGAAAGCGGCCAAGGAGGCCGAAGCCGCCGAACAGCCCCGCTCCTTCTACGACTCCCTCCACAAGCGCTACAACCCCATCATCCGGGCCATGCGGGCGCTGCCCAAGCCCATCATTGCCCGCCTCAACGGCGTGGCAGCCGGCGCGGGTTGCTCGCTGGCCCTGGCCTGCGACGCCATCGTAGCCTCGTCGGAGGCCTCGATGATTGAGGTGTTCATCAACATCGGGCTGGTGCCCGACTCGGGCTCGTCGTGGTTTCTGCCCCGGCTGGTGGGCACGCTCAAGGCCTTTGAGCTGTGCACGCTGGGCTCGAAAGTGACGGCCGAAGAAGCCCTGCGCCTGGGCCTCGTGAACCAAGTGGTGGCCCCCGACCAGCTCGACGAAGCCGTTTATAGCCTGGCCGCCCGCTATGCTGCTGCGCCCACCAAATCCATCGGCCTCATCAAGCAGATGCTCAACAAAGCCAGCGCTGCTACGCTTGATGAGATGCTGGACTACGAAGCCCACTGCCAGCAGATTGCCGGCGAATCGGACGACTACCGCGAAGGCGTGCAGGCCTTCCTGGAAAAGCGCAAGCCACAGTTCGAAGGTAAATAAACCGTGTTTTCAATCAGCTAAGCACTAAAAAAGGACGGCTCCCCACCCGGGAGGCCGTCCTTTTTTAGTGCTGGGGTTGACCTATGGGCCGCTTACAGGCCGCGGCCGACCCGGATGGTGCGCGTAACGCCATTGACAGTGATGGAGGCAATGTTGTCGCAGGCCTGGGTGCCGGTGGGGTCGTAGTTGAGGAGTAGCTCCTTCTCCTTGCTGGTTACGATTTTAACGGTACCGGCCACGAAGGTGCGGGCGCAGCCTTGCTGGAACTTCTTGATGAGCGGCTGCCCGATGGTGGCCGTGTAGCCGGCTCCCCTGCGGTTGGTACCGCTGGCTTGGCCAGTGATGCTGTACTCGTCGTCGGCAATGGTGCGGGTATTGGCCCCGGCGGTGCGGGTGTAGGTGCGCTGGGCCGACCACGAATGGGTGCCGGCGGGCGTCGTGATGCTGGCGTCCTTCACATCGAGGCTCCACGAGCCACCGCCCAGGTTGGTGAGCAGGCGGGTACCAGTATGGCGGTTATCGTTGCGGTAGTAATCGACCAGCGTGATGGTTTTGGTGGCACCGGTCTGGCGGTAGGGGCCGCTGAAGACGGTTACGATTTTGCCGCGGCGGGCCACGCCATTGGGGCCCACGCAGTTCACCGGGCCAAAGTCGAGGGTGAGCGTGCGGGTGGGGGCGTCGTAGGTGCGCGTGACGCAGCGGCCGGCCACGCGGCTCAGGTCGTCGGCATCGGCGGCAGCGGGGCTCCCGGATACGGCGGCATCGGTCGGGGCGGCTGCCTCCACGAGGTCAGACACAGCGGCGGACTCATCCTCGGCCAGGCCCTGGTCTTCGGCTGACACGGCGATGTCGGGGGTAGTAGCCTGGGCGTCGCCGTTTTTATCGCAGGAAGCGAATGCAAAGGCGGAACCCGCCAGGGCGGCGAAACTCAGGTTGCGGAGTGCGGTGCGTTTCATGGAAATGAGGGATGAGATGGGGGGAGGCAGTAAGAGAAGTGAAACCGGTTTTCGGGAGTTGGAATACCGGAGCAGGCAAAAGTTTAACCCGCCCGGGAACTTTTTTTACCAAGCCAAAAACCAACCCGGTTTCCGGCCTCGCGTATAGCCTTAGCATATTCCCTTCGCTCTCAATCCCCTGACCTTATGCTTACTTCCGGACGTATGTATGCCCTACTACTACTGCCCTGTATAGTGGCCTGCTCGGGTGGCGAAAGCAACAAAGACCCGATTTTTAACGCCAAATTTCAGAACGAAAAGCGGATCGGAGCCGAGAATGTCACCAAGCGTCAGATCCAGGATGCGGAATACATGGTTGAAACGGCCAGCCGCAAGATGGAGCTACTCGAAATCAGCCAGATAGCCCAGCGCAAAGCCGCTTCAGCCGATGCCCGTTACGCGGCGCAGAATGTCATCAACCAAGCTACTGGCATGCTGAGCGACATCAAGAATCTGGCTCAGCAGAAGAACATAGTGCTGCCCACCGGCCTCGGCGAAAAGCAGGCCAAGCAAATTGGCGAGCTGACAGCCCTCAACAACGCGGCCTTCGACCAGAAATATGCCGCGCTGCTCAAGAGCGTAATCGACCAGGATCTGGACGCTACCGACGACATGACCACCGACGCCTACAACACCGAAATCCGCACCATGGCCTCCCGGCAGCTCACTTCCCTTCAAGACCTGAAACGGGCAGCTGAAGTACTACGCGACAAGCTTAACCCCTGATTTCTCTTTCCAAACCAGCTGGCCCATTGCCCTGGTTATCACCTTTCTTTTCTGCCCTTTTATTTATGAAGACCCGCTTTCTTCCTTTCCTCGCCCTCGGAGCCAGCTTGCTGCTGGCCAGCTGTAACAGCAACAAAAACGATGGCACAACCGGCGAAGCCGTAAGCGACATGAGCCAGGCCACCGATGAAGGCGGCGTAAAGGCCGACGCCGTGGTTATCGACAACAGTGCCGGCCCTACCGTAACTGTCAACGCCGACTCCGCCATGGCGGCCGATTCGAGTATGAACAGGTAGCAGCCTGCCTGTTTTTTTATTATCCTTTTACCCCAAACTACCCTTGCAATGAAACTCACTTTCACGGCCGTGCTTTGCGCCGGCGCGCTGCTTGCCACCACTGCCTGCAACCCGACAACCGACACCAACACCAACACTGTTACGACCGACCCAGCCATGAACAACGACATGGCCATGGACACGATGGGCGTCGGCGGCACGGCCGCGACGTCGACGATGATGACCGACGACGAGTTTATGAAAATGGTGGCTACTGGCGGGCACAATGAAATGGGCCTCAGCAAGCTGGCCATGGATAAGGGTGTAAGCGGGGCCACCAAGGACTTTGCCAACATGATGGTAACTGACCATACCAAGGCCGCCAACGAACTTAAGCCCATTGCGGAGCGCAAAAACGTGATGCTGCCTACCGACATGGATGCCGAGCACAAAGCTCTGCAAGACCAAATGCAAAGCCTCAGTGGTGAGCAGTTGGCCCAGAAGTATGCCCAGCAAATGGTAGTTGACCACCAGAAGACGGTGGATATGTTCCAGAGCGAAATTCAGAACGGCCAAGACGCCGACGTAAAGGCCTTCGCCAGCAAGACGCTACCCACCATTCAGGAGCACCTGGATATGGCCAAGAAACTGCCGGGTGCCATGGCCATGTAAGGTGGCTCAGCGCCCAGCGGCTACGCTGCGAAGCAGCTATAGCATCAACAAAAAACCACCGGCCCGCAGGGTCGGTGGTTTTTTGTTGGCAAACTATGGGGCTGTCAGCATTCGGCCGCCGTTGGTAGCTAGACGCATAGCCACCCCCCCTTATGATTAGCTACCGGCGCGCCGTGCTGCTGCTATACAGCGGATCGGTTTTGTCGGTCAGGCGGTTTTCAGGAGTTGTTATAGTGTTCTTCTCCGCTGCAGCTACGACGGGCGCCAAAGCAGCTTCCGAACGACCCTTTAAAGCCAGGGCTGGCTGAGCAGTTGCCGTTTTGGCGACCGGGCCAACAGCCATTTTAGGAGGACCAACCATGATGGCAATGGCCAGCAATACCGGAAACACAAGAACTTTCATAGGGTGCGGGAGAGGAGTACAGGCCCTTAAACTAGAGAATTTCCGGTAGCTATTCAAATAGTAGCCACCAGAAATTCTCAGCAAAGGTGAGTACTTACTCAGCCGCAGCGTATTTACTTGTGCGCAGCTCTTCGGCCAGAAAGCGGGCCGTATGGCCCTTGCCAGCTTTGGCCACTGCTTCGGGCGTGCCCTGGGCCACAATAGTGCCCCCCGCCGATCCGCCCTCGGGGCCGATGTCGATAACGTAGTCGGCGACCTTGATCAGGTCGAGGTTGTGCTCGATGATGAGGACGGTGTTGCCCTTGTCGGCCAGCTTCTGGAGCACATCGGCCAGGTGGTTGATATCCTCGAAGTGCAGGCCGGTGGTGGGCTCGTCGAGGATGTAGAAGGTCTGGCCGGTGTCTTTCTTGCTGAGCTCGGTGGCCAGCTTCACGCGCTGGGCCTCGCCGCCCGAAAGCGTAGTCGCCTGCTGGCCCAGCGTGAGGTAGCCCAGGCCCACTTCGTGCAGGGTCTGGATTTTGCGCAGAATGCGGGGCTGGAACTCGAAGAACTCCACGGCCTTTTCCACCGTCATGTCGAGCACGTCGGTGATGGACTTGCCTTTGAAGCGCACTTCCAGGGTTTCGCGGTTGTAGCGGCGGCCCTTGCACGTTTCGCAGGGCACGTGCACGTCGGGCAGGAAGTTCATCTCGATGGTTCGGATGCCGGCCCCCTCGCAGGTTTCGCAGCGCCCGCCCTTCACGTTGAACGAGAACCGGCCGGGCCCGTAGCCCCGGATTTTCGACTCGGGCAACGAAGAGAACAGCTGGCGGATTTCGGTGAACACGCCGGTATAGGTGGCCGGGTTCGAGCGCGGCGTACGGCCAATCGGCGACTGGTCGACCTCAATTACCTTGTCGATGAACTCCAGCCCCTCAATTTTATCGTAAGCCAGCGGCTCGCGCTTAGCATTGAAGAAATGCTGGTTGAGGATGGGGTAAAGCGTGTCGTGAATAAGGCTCGACTTGCCCGAACCCGACACGCCGGTAACCGCCACCAGCTTGCCCAGCGGAAACTTAGCCGTCACGTTTTTGAGGTTGTTGCCCCTGGCCCCGCGCAGCACCAGCTCGTTGCCTTCGCCCTTGCGCTTCTTCTTGCGCATTTCGATGTGCTTCTGCCCGCTCAGGTACTGCGAGGTGAGCGAGCCGGAGCTGAAGATTTCGGTGGGCGTACCCTCGGCCACGATGTGGCCGCCGTGGATACCCGCGCCGGGCCCGATGTCGAGCACGTGGTCGGCATGCAGAATCATGTCCTTGTCGTGCTCCACCACAATTACCGAGTTGCCCAGGTCGCGCAGGTGCTGGAGGGCCTTGATGAGCCGCTCGTTGTCGCGCTGGTGCAGACCGATGCTGGGCTCGTCCATGATGTAGAGCACGCCCACGAGCTGGGTGCCGATCTGGGTGGCCAGCCGGATGCGCTGGCTTTCGCCCCCGCTCAGGGTGCGTACCGAGCGGTGCAGGTTGAGGTAGTCGAGGCCCACTTCGAGCAGGAAGCCGATGCGCTTGCGGATTTCCTTGAGCAGCTCGCGGGCAATCAGGTTCTGGCGCTCCGAGAGGCGGTCTTCGAGGTCCACGAACCAATCGGCCAAATCGTTGAGGTCCATCACCGACAGCTCGCCGATATGCTTATCGGCGATTTTAAAGTGCAGGCTCTCCTTCTTGAGGCGGTAGCCGTGGCACTCGGGGCACTCGCGGGCCTGGGTGTACTGCTGAATCCACTCCCGGATATTGTCGGACTCGGAGTCCATCTGGCGGCGCAGGAATGGGATAATGCCCTCGAAGGGCTCGGTATACGTAGCCTTTTTAGCATCGGCTGCCCTCCTCGTCTTCGGCGGGCACGCCGTAGAGCAGGCGCTGCACCAGCTCGGCGGGCAGCTTCTGGATGGGCGTACTCAGGCTGGCCTTGTTTTTCTTCAGAATCAGGCCCAGCTGCTGGAAAATCCAGATGTCGCGGTACTCGCCCAACGGCGCGATGCCGCCGCGGCTGATGCTGAGCTTGGCATCGGGCATCACCGTTTCCTCGGTTATTTCCTGCACCTGGCCCAGGCCGTTGCAGGTGGGGCAGGCCCCGTAGGGCGAGTTGAAGCTGAACGTATTCGGGGCCGGATCATCGTAGGCGATGCCCGTGACCGGGTCCATGAGGAAGCGCGAGAAGAACTGGGTGTTGTCGCCTTTTTTCTGGTCGGGGTCGAGCACGAGCATGGTGCCCTTGCCCTGGCCCAGCGCGTTCTGCACCGAGCCCGAGAGGCGGAAGCGGTCTTCCTCCTTCACCACGAGCCGGTCAATCACGATTTCGATGTCGTGGATTTTGTAGCGGTCGACCTGCATTTTGGGTGTCAGGTCAAGCAGCTCGCCATCGACCCGCACCTTGGTAAAGCCCAGCTTGGCCACCTGCTGGAACAGCTCGCGGTAGTGGCCCTTACGGCCTTTCACCACCGGGGCCAGCACCACTAGCTTGCGGCCCTCGTACTCTTTGAGAATGTAGTTGATGATCTGGTCGTCGGACTGCCGGATCATCTTCTGGCCCGTGGCGTAGCTGAACGCCTCGGCGGTACGGGCGTAGAACAGGCGCAGGAAGTCGTAAATCTCGGTGATGGTGCCCACCGTGGAGCGGGGGTTGCGCGAGGTGGTTTTCTGCTCGATGCTGATAACCGGCGACAAACCCTCGATTTTGTCCACGTCGGGCCGCTCCAGCCCGCCCATAAACGAGCGGGCGTAGGCCGAAAACGTTTCCATGTAGCGGCGCTGGCCCTCGGCGTAAATCGTATCGAAAGCCAGGCTCGACTTGCCCGAGCCCGAGATGCCGGTGAATACCACCAGCCGTCCCGCTTGGGATTTTCACCGATACGTTCTTGAGGTTGTGCTCCCGGGCCCCGTACACCTCAATGTAGGGTGCCTCCAGGTCGGCCGGCCCGAGCAGCTGCCCATTGCTGGCAGCACGGTTTTCGACGATGGTTTCGCTCACGACCTCGCTGCGAGGCACAGCCTGCACGGCAGCCGTGCTGTGGTGGCCGTTGCCATCGGCCACGGCGGCGGCCACCGAAACGGCGGTTTCGGCGGGCTGGGCAGCTTTCGTGGCTTTACCGGCCCGGGCGGGTTTGGCCGCCGAGCCGGATTTGGCCGGCCGGCCGGCGGGGGCCGCTTTGGCCGTTTTAGCCGTTTTGGTGGCAGGAGAAGAAGCGGAAGCGACAGTCGATTTTTTGGCCATGCGGCAGCGGAGCGGATAAGTCTGCAAAAGTACGGAAAACGCGGCCCGATGGCTAATATGAATAGCTTTCTGGTCAGCGACTTTAGCCCCGGCCCGGACTGAGCCGGGCTAGCGGGTGGCACATAACAGCTACCACCGCTTGTTTGTGCCCGCGGCTGCAAACTTCCCCATCGTGGCGGCCTACCTTGCGGCCTACTTTCACCGCCTCCCGGCTTTCGCCGCTGCCCTGCCATGTCGCGCCCTCTTTCCGCCACCTGCCTGGTTTTCCTGCTCCTGACGGCGCTACTGGCCAGCAACGGCTACGTATGGCTGACCAACCACGTCCGCTTCAGCGACGAGCACTCCTATTTGCTGATGGCCCAGGGACGCCTAGGTGAGGTTAGCACGTTTCATCGTTACCGGGTGGTGGTGCCGCTGCTGGCCGGGGCGCTGGCCCGGGGCCTGCAGGGCCTGCGGCAGCTGGGCGGCGAAGCCGGGGGGGCAGCGCTGGGGTTTGCCTTTTACCTGCTCAATACGCTGCTGCTGGCGCTGGGCGGCACCCTGGTTTACCGCACGGCCCGCGCGGTGGGGGCCGGTTTCGGGGCGGCGCTGGGCGGGGCGGCCGTGGTGCTTAGCAGCGGCCTGGCCACCTACCTGGCCGGTTCGGCCCTGGTCGATAGCCTGGCATGGCTGGCGCTGGCGGCCCTGTTCTACGCGCTGGCGGCCCGGCACGGGGCGCTGCTGTGGTGGGCCATGGTGCTGGCCCCCCTGGCCAAAGAGCAGCTGCTGCTGTTGCTGCCCGTGGCGCTGTACTACGGCACTTTTTTGTCGTGGCCCCGGCGCCTGGCAGCCGCGGGCCTCGCCGGCGGGGCCCTCTGGTTGCTGCATTATCTGCTGGATATCTGGTACCCGCTGCCGCCCCACAACCAGCTGACCGATATGGGCGCGGTGGTGGCCTCGCACCTGCGCAACCACGTGGCGCACACCCTCGGGCAATTGCTGACGGTGCGGGGGCTGAGTGCCGTGCTGGCCGTGTTCGGGCTCTTCACGGTGCTGCCCGTGCTGGGGCTGGCGGGCGGGCGGGCGGCCCGCCGCAGCTGGCTGACGCGGCTTCCCCCGGCCACTGGGGCCGTGCTGGCCTGTGTGGGAGGATTCGTGCTACTGTCGGGCGAAATTTCCCGGATGCTCTTCTTTGCCGGACCGTGCTTTGGCGTGGCAGTAGCCCTAATAGTAGAGTATCATCCGGCAGCCCGGGCACTCCGGCAGCGGGTGGCAGCCACTGCTTAGCGACAGGGCTGGCCCAGCCGGTTACCGGATTGGTTCCATTTTTGTAAACGGCTCCGGCAACTGCGAATCGGCCGGTTTTTACCTCCCCGACTACGGCGCTGCTCAGTTGTCTTCTTCTTTTTTCTCCCTCTTCACCATCCCCATGTCACTGTTCTCCAAAATCACCCTCGCGGGCCTGCTCACGGCTGCCCTCACTGGCTTCAGCCTCCCGACTCAGGCCCAGGTCAATATCAACATCAACCCGCCCTCCTGGGGGCCGGCTGTGCCAGCGGGCACGCAGTATTATTACATTCCGGAAGTAGGCGGCTATTATGATTTGCGCGACCAGCAGTACATCGTTCTGCGGGAGGGCAAATGGAAGAAGGCCAAGGTTATCAATGGCTATTCCACCAGCTCGTTTCACCCGGTCGTTATCAACTACGTGGGGGCCCAGCCCTGGGTGCTTATCAGCGACCATAAGGTGAAGTACCCTAAAGGCGGCCACCCCCACGGCATGCCTCCCGGCCAGGCCAAAAAAGCCCGTGCGGTATACGCCGTACCCGCCGGCCAGCCCGTGTACGTGGTAGAAGGCAAGGGCCACGACAAGTATAAAGACCACGACAAGGGCAAGGGCCACGGCAAAGGCAAGCACTAACCAGCACCCCGTCCTTCTGCCAAAAGCATTTCTTTACTACTAACGCCATACAGGCCGCTTCCGATACCGGAAGCGGCCTGTATGGCGTTAGTAGGAAGCAGACCTATTCCTGCTCCTTGGGTAGCAGTTTGGCCCATTTTGTTGGGCGGCGGGCGGCCGTGGGCGTCGGCATCCGGTCAGTTCGCAGCAGCTCCTCAATTACCATCATATCATCGTCGCGGCCCAGGGCGGCGGCGGCTACTATGCGGTTGCGGTGGGCGTAGAGGGCCAGAAAATCGTGGCGGCGCACGTCGCCGTGGAAGATGATTTCGTCCCATTCGGTGGCGTGGCCTGCGTAGCGTAAGCTTTTCCCGTACTGCTGGGTCCAGAAGAAGGGCACTTCGGCAAACTGCTGCTCCTGCCCCAGCATATTGCGGGCCGCGCAGGCCCCGTGCTGCTGGGCCATCCGCCAGTGCTCGATGCGGTGCTGGCCCCCACCGGCAACCAGCGGAAACCGGGCCACGTCGCCGGCGGCATACACGTGCTCGGCCGCCTGCAGGTAGGCGTCCACGCGCAGGCCACCGTCTTTTTCCAGCTCGAAGGCAGATTCCAGGAACCCGGTTGCGGGCCGCACGCCCACGCCCAGCACTACCAGGTCGGCGGGCAGGCGCTGACCCGAGGCCAGGCGCACGGCCGTTACGCGGCCGTTTTCGCCTTCCAGCGCTTCTACGGTAGCTTCAGACTTGAACCGGACCCCGTGGCGGCGGTGTAGGTTACGGAACATGGCCCCGATTTTTGCACCCAGCACTTTTTCAAACGGCTCTTTTTCGCGGGCTATTACCGTAATGTGCCGGTCTTTCTGGTCGGCGGCCTCGTTTTCGGCAGCCAGGCTGGCGGCGGCTTCCATCCCGATAAAGCTGCTGCCGATGATGACGACGTGCCGGGCGGTGGCAGCGGCCTGCCGGATATTTTCGGCATCCTGGGCCGAGCGTAGGGGCAACACGCCCTGCAGGTCGTGGCCAGGCAGCTTGGGCAGCGTGTTGGGCTCACTGCCGGGGGCGAGCAGCAGCTTATCGTAGTGCAGGGGTTCGTCGTGGCCGGCCAGCTTGAGTTGGCGGTCTGCCAGGCTCAGGCCCGTGGCGCGGGTATCGGTCAGCACCTCAATGCGGTGCTCCTCGTAGAAAGCGGCTTTGCGCAGGGGCAGAGCCTTTTGGTCGGCTTTGCCGGCCAGGTAGGCCTTGCTGAGCTTGGTGCGGTCGTAGGGCGCGGCGGTTTCGGCGGTTACCAGCACGAGGCGGCCCCCGAAGCCCTCGGCGCGGAGCGTTTGGGCGGCAAACTCCCCGGCCGCCCCGCCGCCTACTATCACAAACGTGCGCTGGTCGGTAGCGGCGCGGCTGGGGGCTGGCGGCGTGCCCCCCACCAGGGCCGTGGGTGTAGCGTCGGGGCTATCGGCGGCGGCGGCGGGTTTGGCGGGCAACGTCACCCACACCCGGCCGTCGGCCACGCGCACGGGGTAGCTGGGCAGCGCGTCGAGGGCCGGGGGCTGGCAGAGGTGGCCATCGGTGACGCGGAAGCAGGCATGGTGCCAGGGGCACACGAGTTGGTCGCCCACGATGCGGCCTTTTTCGAGCGGGGCGCCGTAGTGCGGGCAGTGCGCGGCCAGGGCCAGGTACTGGCCCTCGCGGCGTAGCAGCAGCACGTCGGTATCGGCGGAAGTGGAATAGGTGCGCATTTCGCCCTCATGCAGGGCATCGGCGGGGGCTAAGTCTAATTCGGTGGGCATAGGGGCAGGTAAAGGATGGCTGCTTATGCCAACGCGCCGAAGCTGAGGCAGGTTATAAAAGCTGCGTGGTTTACAACGGCCTCGTCCTGCTCATCCTGCAGGCCCGGCGGTGCGTACAAGCAGAAATCATCAAGCCACTCCCGCCATGTCCGCTCCCTACCAACCCATCAGCTGCTCCTTCTACGACGAGCTGGAGGCCCGCGCCACCACCGGCCAGCCCGTCACGCTCACCTACCGCACCGAACCCGACACGCCGCCCAGCACCTACCACGGCATCATCCAGGACCTGTACATTCAGGATAAAGTAGAATACCTGCGCCTGGCCGACGGCTTCGAGCTGCGCCTCGATAACCTGCTGGCCGTGGACGATAAGGAGCTGCGGAATTACTGCTGAGCCCGATTCGTTATCTTGAAACATCTTACCTGCCGCCTGCCATGACTGCCACCCTTGCCCCCGACGAGAAAAACGTGCTCATCCGGTTATTACCGGAACTGGTGAGGCTCAGTCCGGCGGCCCGCATTGAGGCTATTCATCAGTTAGTTGATTCGATGCAGGCGTCCCCACCCGCTACCCCGCCGCGCCAGAACCTGCTCAATTTCGCCGGGGCCTGGGACAGCATACCCCAGTCAGCTGAAGAGCTAATGCAGGAGATTCGTGAGGCACGCGCCTTCAACCGGCCCGAAATTTCGCTCGACTAATGCCTGCTTATTTACTTGACACCAATATTTGCGTACTGCTCCTCAAGTCGCGCTCGGCAGTTGTGGAGCACGTTAGGCGCGTTGGTTCAGCAAACTGCTTTGTGTCAGAAATAGCAGTGGCCGAATTGCTGTTCGGCGTTGAAAAAGGTGTTGAGAAAGCCGATAATCCGGAAGAAGTCAGGCGAGGGACTGACGCCTTTTTAAGCTCCTTACAGGTTCTCCCAATTGGGCCAGCCTTGCGCATCTACGCAACTGAGAAGCGGCGTTTGCAGCTGCTAGGGCAAGGAATCGACGACTTCGACACCCTTATTGCGGCAACCGCGCTGGCTCACGACCTCACCATGGTCACCAACAATACCAAGCACTTTAACCGCTTCCCGGCACTATCCCTGGAAGATTGGTCGGACCCGCCGATTTACCCTTACCAAGCTCAGTAAAACCACCAACGGCCGCCCCTTTCCAGGAGCGGCCGTTGCCGTAGAGAATCAGCGTAATCAGCGCAAAAATCCGCGTAAATCTGTGATCTAGAAAGCCGCGCTGCCCGGAAACCGGGGAAACGGAATCACGTCGCGGATGTTGGCCATGCCGGTGACGAAGAGAATGAGGCGCTCGAAGCCCAGGCCGAAGCCGGCGTGGGGCGCGGTGCCGTACTGGCGCAGCTCCAGGTACCACCAGAGCTCGTGCTCGGGCACGTCCATGGCGGCCATGCGGGCCTTGAGCTTGGTCAGGTCCTCTTCGCGCTGGGAGCCGCCGATGATTTCGCCGATGCCGGGGAAGAGCACGTCCATGGCCCGCACGGTTTTCTCGTCGTCGTTGAGCTTCATGTAGAAGGCCTTGATATCCTTGGGGTAATCGGTCAGGATAACGGGCTTCTTGAAGTGCTTTTCTACCAGGTAGCGCTCATGCTCGCTTTGCAGGTCGGTGCCCCAATCTACCGGGAACTCGAACTTCTGCTTGGCCTTCTTGAGGATTTCCACGGCCTCGGTGTAGGTCAGGCGCTGGAAGTCGTTGTCGACCACGAACTGCAGGCGGGTGAGCAGCTCCTTGTCGTACTGCTCGTTGAGGAATTTGAGGTCGTCTTCGCAGTGGGCCAGGGCGTAGCGTACGAGGCTTTTGAGGAAGTCCTCGGCCAGGTCCATGTTGTCCTGCAGGTCGTTGAAGGCCACTTCGGGCTCAATCATCCAGAACTCGGCCAGGTGGCGGGCGGTGTTGGAGTTCTCGGCCCGGAAGGTGGGCCCGAACGTGTACACCTTGCCCAGGGCCATGGCGGCCACCTCGGCCTCCAGCTGCCCCGACACGGTGAGGTTGGTTTGCTTGCCGAAGAAGTCCTCGGTGTAATCCACGCCCGATTTATCCTCGGTCAGGGGTGGGTTCTGGTCGGGCAGCGTCGTCACGCGGAACATCTGGCCCGCGCCCTCGGCGTCGGAACCCGTTACGATGGGCGTGTTGACGTAGTAGAAGCCGTGGTCGTTGAAGTACTGGTGCACGGCGAAGGCCATGGCGTGGCGGATGCGCAGTACCGCCCCGAACGTGTTGGTGCGGGGGCGCAGGTGGGCAATTTCGCGCAGGAATTCGAGCGAGTGGCCCTTCTTCTGAAGCGGGTACGTGGTGGGGTCGGCCGAGCCATAGACCGTAATTTCCTCGGCCTGAATTTCCACCGCCTGGCCTTTGCCCTGGGAGGCTACCAGCTTGCCGCGCACGGCTACGGCAGCGCCGTTTTCCACGCCATCGGCCCGCAACTTCTCCTCCGGAAACTGCTCGGCGTTGGCTACCACCTGAATGGAATGGAAGCCCGAGCCATCATTGATGGCAATGAACTGCACGTATTTGTTGCCGCGGCGGGTGCGGACCCAGCCTTTCACCAGTACCTCGCGGTCGAGGTCGGTGCTGCGCAGCAGGTCCTGCACGCTGGTTTTTCGGAGGTCGGACATGGAAGAAGTCGTGTTTGAAATGTAAAGGTAGAAATGTAGGGCGAAGCGCCGCGTTGTTTCGGCCCGCGCCCGCCCAACTTTCCGCCGGGCGCCCATCGGGGCGGGCCAGCAGAACCGACGGGTGCGGGGCCTGCGTATCTAGGCCGGGGAGCGAAGCGGCACTTGCCGTGCTACCCCAACTTTTTCGGCCTAACTCAAGTACAGAAAGGCCTATATTTGGCTTTACCTCCCCGTTTCGTAACCCGGCGGGGCGTACCGTTTTTTAGCGTATGCAACGACTGGACATGAAGCAGCTTCTCTCGCAGAAGCTGAGCCCCCAACAGATTCAATTCATTAAGCTGCTCCAGATTCCGACGGCCGAATTGGAGGCGCGCATCAAGGAGGAGCTGGAAGTGAATCCCGCCCTGGAAGAAGGCGAGGAGGAGCCGGAAGACGAGTTCGACGACCTCGACGGCGACGACGCGGACGACGATTACGACGACCCCGATGCCGAGCTCGACAACCCCGACAACACCCTCGATGAGGACTTCGACGGCGAGCAGCACGACGAGCAGCCGGAAATAGAGTTGCCGCTGAAGGAGGAAGCCCCCGAGGTGCCCGAATCATCGTCGGAATCCGACGACCTCGATTTGAGCGACTACCTCAACGACGACGAAATAGCGGGCTACAAGATGCAGGGCGACGGCCCCGGCGAGGACGAAGACGACCGGGAAATGCCCCTGGCCGATACCAGCGGCTCGCTCATGGACAACCTGCTCAGCCAGCTGGGCTTTTCGAGCCTCGATGAGCGCCAGAAAACCATTGGCCGCCAGCTCATTGGCTCCATCGACGGCGACGGCTACATCCGCCGCGACCTGTCGGCTATTGCCAACGACCTGGCTTTTTCGCAGAACCTGGAAGTAAGCGTGCCCGAGGTAGAGGGCGTGCTGCACGTAGTGCAGACCTTCGATCCGGCCGGCATCGGGGCCCGCGACTTGCCGGAATGCCTGCTGCTGCAACTCGAACGCCGCCCCCAGGACGAGGCGGTGGAAAATGCCGAGCGCATTCTCAACGACACTTACGAGGAGTTCACTAAGAAGCACTACCAGCGCATTCAGCAGAAACTGGACCTGGAAGACGACGAGCTAAAGGAAGCCATCGGCCTGATTCTTAAGCTTAACCCCAAGCCCGGCGGCAGCGGGCCGGTGGGCGGCGGCAAAATCCAATACATCATTCCCGATTTCCTGCTCAGCCACGATAACGGCCAGTTCAACCTCACGCTCAATACCCGCAACGCCCCCGAACTGCGCGTGTCGCCGGCCTACACCGAGATGTTCCGGGCTTACGACAAGGCTTCCAAGAAGGACAAGAAGATGAAGGAGGCCGTAACGTTCGTCAAGCAGAAGCTCGACTCGGCCAAGTGGTTTATTGATGCCATCCGGCAGCGCCAGAACACGCTGCTGCGCACCATGGATGCCATTGTGCGCTACCAGCGCGAGTTTTTCGAGGAGGGCGACGAGAGCAAGCTGCGCCCCATGATTCTCAAGGACATTGCCCAGGAAATCAGCATGGACATCAGTACCGTGAGCCGGGTGGCCAACTCGAAGGCCGTGCAGACGGAGTTCGGTATTTACCCGCTCAAGTACTTTTTCTCCGAAGGCATTGCCACCGACTCGGGCGAGGATGCCAGCTCCCGCGAGGTGAAGTACATCCTCAAGGAAATCATTGAGGGCGAGCAGAAGAAAAAGCCCCTCTCCGACGACAAGCTGGAAAAGATGCTCAACGCCCGCGGCTACAACATTGCCCGCCGCACGGTGGCCAAGTACCGCGAGCAGCTCAACATTCCGGTGGCCCGCCTGCGCAAGGAGCTGTAGGGCCAACGTAAGCAACGAGAACAGGCCGTTGGGCTGAGCTTGTAATTAAAGCTTGGCCCGACGGCCTGTTCTCGTTGGTTTTACGGCTCACGCCGAAAGGTGCAGGGGCCTGCCACGCAGTCGGCACCGGGCTTTCTGCCTGCTGATTTTGGCGGGGTGAAACGCCCTGTTGGCGGGGGCCGCACTGCCGTTGGGCGAACGGTGGGTTGGGCCGGCATCCGGGGCGAAAAGAACAACCGTAGATGCAGGCGTAATCCCTTTACGCTATTTCCCCTCGCTCATGTCTCTGGTTCGCACGTTTCTGCTGGTTTCGCTTTCTACGCTGCTGCTCACGTTGCTCGGCGGGCCACTCGTGCTGCGGGCCGCCACCCAGCCGGTGCGGCAGCAGCTGGAAACGGGCCGGCACAGCGGGCGGGTGCCGGCGGGCCCTAATGGGCTGGTAGCACCAGGCGTCGGCGGCCGGGCCGCCTGAGCCGGCAAACCCACTAAGTTGCCGGGTGTATCTTTGAGGAGCTTCGCTTCTTTATTTCCGGCTTCGTGTCCCGCTTTCTGGCAACGGTGCTCTCCGTGGTATTTCATCCACTGCTGGTGCCGTTCTACTTGTTTTATATTGTGTGTTACCAGCTACCGGGCGTAGTGGGGCACCCCGCCGCGCCCGACCGCTGGCTGGTGCTGGCCATTGTGGGGGGCTTCACGCTGGTGCTGCCGGGCCTGGGAGCCGCTTTGCTGGTGCAGTTCGGCTTTGCCGATTCGCTGGAGCTGCGGGAGCGGCGGCAACGGGCCTGGCCCCTGCTGCTGGCCGCTATCGGCTTCGGGGCGGCGGCTGTGCTGCTGAACCGGCCCCTACTCTTCGATAAGCTGCTCTTCGTCATGATGGTCGGCATGACCCTGGCCGTACTCCTGACGCTGCTGATTACCCTGCGCTGGAAGATTTCGGCCCACGGCGTAGGCATGGGCGGGGCGTTTGGGCTGCTGCTGCTGCTGCACCTGGGCGGGGCGGCGGGGCCGGCGGCGGCCGGGTGGCTGGCCGGAACGGCGGCCGTGGGTGGGGCTGTGGGCAGTGCCCGGCTGGCGCTGGAGGCTCATTCGCCGGCCCAGGTGTGGGCCGGGCTGGCATTAGGTTTGGGCGTGGCCCTCGGCGTAGGAGCCGGTTTAGCATTGGGCTAAGGGCTGACGGTGCGGGAGCCATCCGGCGGCGGTACTTTGGCGGGAGGGCTGGCTTTTATCCTTGTCGGTTCTGCGCTATCTTGGGAGTTCATCCGCATCCGTTATGGCCGCATCTACTTCTTCCGGGCCCACCATTGAAAGTCTGACCATCGAGTTGGAGCAGGAACGCCACGGCCGGCATGGCGGCCGAGTTCCAGATACAGACCCTGCGCCGCCACCTCGTATCCACCCAGCGCACCGTCAGCCGCCTCACCGACAGCATCACCCGCCTCACCCAGAACCTGCGGGTGGCCGTGCTGGTGGCCCACCAGCACGGCATGGTGGCCCTGCTCAATCAGGAGTTCTGCGACCTGTTCGAACTCACCGAAATGACCCCGCTGGACATGCTCGACCAGCCCGTGCAGCCCGTACTGGAGGCCCTGATTGCCCATTCGGCCCGGCCCGAACTTACCCGCCAGCGCCTCGACAGCATGCGCCTGGCCGACCAGCGCGTTTTGGGCGAAGATTTGGAACTGGCCGATGGCACGGTCCTCGAACTCGATTTTGTTCCGCTCAGTGGACAGGATGAGCTGGTGGCGGCCGGCTACCTGCTCTCCTTCCGCGACGTGACCCAGGCCCGCCGGGCCGAGCAGTACCTGCATTCGCTGTCCCGAATTCCGGGCCAGAACCCCAACCTGGTACTGCGCCTGCACGCCGATGGTCGCCTGCTCTATAGCAACCCCGCCGCCGACGAACTGCGCCGCGAATACCTGCAACCCGACCAAGAGCCCGAGTTGGCCAACGAGCTCTACCAAGCGGCCCTGACGGCCCTGGCTGCCGGCCACCTCACCCAGCTTGAAGTGGGTTTTGGCACCCGCTGTTTTCAGCTGGCCGTCATGCCGTTCATCGACGACCAGTATGTCAACCTGTATTTTACCGACGTAACCCCCCTCAAGGAGGCAGAGCAGCGCTTGGTCGAGCAGCAGGAGTTCTACGAAACCGTGCTCAACCAACTACCCGCCGACGTGGCCGTGTTTGATGCCGACCACCGCTACCGGTTCGCGAATCCGGCCGCCATCCGCAACGCCGAGTTGCGCCAGTGGATTATCGGCCACGACGACTTCGAGTATGCGGCCTACCGCAACCGCTCCGACCGGCAGGCCCGCATCCGGCGTGCCCGCTTCGAGCAGGCCGTTCAGCAGGGCAGCGTACTGGCCTGGGAAGAGCCGATGACGACTCCCGACGGGCCCCGGCTGGCCTTGCGCCACATGCAGGCGGTATTTAACCCGGCCGGCGATTTGCGCATGGTCATTGGCTACGGTATCGACATCACGGAGCGCCATGCCGCCGAGGAGCGCCTGCGCCAGCGCGAAGCCGAATTGCAGGAAAACCAGGCTTTCGTGCTGGCCGTAGTCGATACCACGCCCAGTATCATTTGGGCCACTGATGGCAAGGGAAAAGTGTTGTTCAGCAACCGCGCTTTCGACGACCTGGTTAAGCTCAGCGCCCACCGTGAAGCCGTAGCGCCCGACAGCGCGGTGGCCCGCGAGGCCCGCGAGTTCGTTACCTCCGATGAGTACGTGCTTAAAACGGGCAAGGAGCTGGTGCAGGAAACTACCTATACCCTGCGCGACGGCACCACTATGTGGCTGCAGACGGTGAAGCGCCCCCTGCACCGGGCCGACGGCAGCGTGAACGTACTGGGCGTGAGCACCGACATCACGGAGATGAAAAATGCCCGTCAGACGCTGGAAAACTCGAATAAGCAGTACCGCGACCTGATGCAGTATTCCCAGGCCCTGATCTGTACCCACGATTTGCAGGGCACTATTCTGTCGGTAAACCCGGCTGCGGCCCAGCTCGTGGGCGTAGTGCCCGAGATGCTGGTGGGCCGCTCGCTGCGCCAGGTGCTCGCGCCCAAGCTGCACGGCCGCCTCAACCAGTACCTGCACCAGGCCCACGAGCAGCAGCAACTGACGGGCCTGCTCACGCTCAGCGGCCCCGACGGCCGGCCCCACCATCTCATTTACGACAATTACCGGGTAGAAGAACCCGGCGAGCAACCCTACGTGATTGCCTACGGCCAGGAAATAACGGAGCGCCTGCTAGCCGAGCAGGAGCTGATTCGGGCCAAAGAAGAAGCCGAAAACATGGTGCTGGCCAAGGAAAACTTCCTGGCCAACATGAGCCACGAAATCCGTACGCCCATCAACGGCATTCTGGGCATGGCTGGGCTACTGGCCAAAACTTCGCTCACCGAAACCCAGCAGGAGCACCTGCGGATTCTGCGCAGCTCCGGCCGCCACTTGCTCACGGTCATCAACGACGTGCTCGATATGGCCAAAATGGAAGCCGGCAAGCTCGAAATGGAGCAGGTACCCTTCGACGTATGTCAGCTGGTGAAGGAAAGTGTGCAGAGCCTGGCTTACCGGGCCGAAGAAAAGGGCATCGATTTTCGCGTCGCCCCCTTGGATTTAGCACACTCCACCATTGTTGGCGACCCCGGCCGGCTCAACCAGATCCTACTCAACCTGCTCAGTAACGCCATTAAGTTCACAACCCACGGCAGCGTGGAGCTGGGCGGGCGGCTGTTGCACGAAACGGAAACCGAGCTGGCGCTGGAGTTTTGCGTGCGCGATACCGGCATTGGCATTTCGCCCGACAAGCAGGAAACCATCTTCGAGAACTTTGCCCAGGCCTACGCCGATATTTCGCGGCGCTTCGGCGGCACGGGGTTGGGCCTGACCATCAGCCGGCGGCTGGTGGAGCAGATGGGCGGGCGCATGTGGGTGGAAAGCGCCGAGAACCAGGGCAGCACGTTCTATTTCGACCTCACTTTCCCTAAGGGCGTAGCCACCGAGCCAACCAGCCAGCCCCTCCCCCTACCCAACTACGAGTGCCTGCGTGGCAAGCGGGTGCTGCTCGTGGAAGACCACCCGGTAAATCAGCAGCTGGCGGTACTTATTCTGGAAAGCTGGCAGGTGGAAGTGCACGTGGCCTCCGATGGCCTCGAAGCCATACGCCAGCTCGACGCCCGCCTCTACGACGTGGTCCTGATGGACATCCAGATGCCCGGCATGAGTGGCCTCGACGTGGCCCGCCAGCTCCGCCAGCACCCCGACCCATACCGGGCCAACTCGCCCATTATTGCCCTCACGGCCAACGTGATGCGCTCCGACAACGAAAACTACCGCGCCGCCGGCCTCGATTACCTGTCGAAGCCGTTTGAGGAGGAGGACCTGTTTCGCAAGCTCGAAGCCAACCTACGGCCCGTAGCAGTGGCCGAGCTGGAGGTGCAGCCCCCCCCGGAACCAGTAGCCGAGGCAGCCCCGGCCGCGGCCACGGTGCCCGACGACGACACCCCGCTTCTGCCCGCCCCCGACGCCGAACCGCTTTTCGATTTAGAACGGCTGCGCGCCACGGCTCATGGCAGCACGATTTTCATGCAGAAAATCATCGGCTCGTTTCGCACCCACACGCCCTTGGTGGTGGTGCAGCTGCGCGAGGCCGCCACCGCCCACGACTGGCTGACCGTTGGAACGCTGACCCACAAGCTGCGGCCATCGTTGCAGCTACTCGGCATTGTGGGTATCGAGGAGGCTTTGCAGGTACTCGAACCCCTCTCCCGCCCTACCGAAACTGCTGCCCTTCCCCCCAACGACGAGCTGCGCCCCCTTGCTCTCGCCCTGGCCGACACGCTAACGGCCGCCGTCGAGCAGCTCGGCAACGTGCGGGTGGAATGAGGTGAAATGGTGAGGTGGTGAAATAGTGAGTTGACGTTTTGGGGCCCTGACTGCACTAGTATAGCAATCAGGGCCCCAAAACGTCAACTCACTATTTCACCACCTCACCATTTCACCTCAAATCCGGTTTAGCTTGCTGAAAAAGGCTTCTTGGTAGGATTTGCCGATGGGCACATGTTGGCCGCCGGGCACTACGGCGGAGCCGTCTTCGATGGCCTCGATGCGCTTCATGTTGAGGATGTAGGAGCGGTGCACGCGCACGAAATGGTCGAAGGGCAGGCGGGCATCCAACGACTTCATGGTGGTATAAACGATGTACTTCTGCTTGTCGGTGACGATGATGACGTAATCGGACAGGGCTTCGATGTAGAGCACCTCGTCGAAATTGATACGCACCATTTTACTGTTCACTTTCACGAACAGGTCGTTGTCGGGAGTAGTTGCGGGGGCGGCGGGGGCTGCTGCACCAGCGGGCACGGGAACCTCGTGCTGCTGCAGGGCCCGCTGCACGGCCCGGCTGAAGCGGGCATAGTCGAAGGGCTTTACCAGGTAGTCGGTAACGCGCAAGTCGAAGGCATCGACGGCGAAATCCTCGTGGGCTGTGGTCAGGATGACGATGGGCGGGTCGGGCAGGATGCGCAGCAAATCGAGGCCGTTGAGCTGGGGCATCTGCACGTCCAAAAACAGCACATCAACCCGGTTACCGGCCCGGAAATAATTCAGGCCCTGCAGGGCGTCGTCCATCGACTCCACCAGCTGCAGCGAGTTGGTGAGGGAAATGTAGTGCTCCAGCGTTAGCCGGTTGATTTCTTCGTCGTCAATAATAGCACAGGTCAGGGGGGTAGCGGGCGTGGGCATAGCAAAGCGAAATGAAGCAAATAAAACGGCCCGCCGCGTACTGCGCGGCCGTAGGACCAGTACTGCAACTAACGTAACCGCTTGGCAGGTGGGTTGCCGGACGGATCAAGTCCGTAGCTAAACTACAATTACCGCCCTTACCAACCAAGTTAAGGACCAGGGAGCAGCCCTTATTTCCCACTTTGAGAAAGACAGGATTTTTCCGTTGCCCCTAACTGGGGGCCAGGAGGCTGGTGGCCAGCAGATCATTTCCCAATCTGAAACCAGAAAAAAGCGCCCTTAGGTACTGAAATTATGGGCGTTGGGCCATTTCGGCGGCCACCAGCGCCTGCACTTCGGGCTGCTCGTAGTCGGCTTCGGTGGTAATATAGGGCATGAGGCGCTGCATAATCTGCTCCTGGGCCTGGCCATTGGCCAGGGCTTCGGCGTAGGGCAGGTGCGAAAACGTCACCTGCGAATAAAGCGGCAACCACTTGTCGGGGTACTGGGCCGATATCTTGCCCTCGATTTTCTTCTGGAGCAGAAAGCGCGGGTCGGCTACCCGGTCGCGCATCTCATAGAAATTGTAAACGGCCAGGTCAGCCATGGCGTCGGCGTCGGGCTTGCGGCTGGTTTCAAACTCGCGCAATAGTGCCTCCCAGTTATTGCCGTGGCGGTCGAGCAGCTCGGCCAGCACGGTGCAGTCTTCGAAGCCGGCGTTCATGCCCTGGCCATAGAAGGGCACAATGGCGTGGGAGGCGTCGCCGAGCAGCAACACGTCGTCGGCGTAAGTCCAAGGGAAGCAGCGCACCGTCACGAGGGCGCTGGTGGGGTTGTCGAAGAACTCGGTTTCGAGCGCCGGCATCAGGGGCAGCGCATCAGCGAAGTGCTCGGCAAAAAAGGCGTGCACCTGCGCGGGGGTTTGCAAGGCGGCGAAGGAATTGGGGCCTTCGTAGGGAAAAAACAGCGTGCAGTTGAACGAGCCGTCGAGGTTGGGCAGCGCAATCATCATGTACTGGCCCCGGGGCCAGATGTGGAGGGCATTTTTCTCCAGGGCCCAGCTGCCGTCGGGGCCGGCCTCAATGGTGAGCTCCTTGTAGCCGTAGTCGAGGTAGTGCTGGGAGTAGTTGAAGCGGTCGGTGCGCTGCAGGGCGGCGCGCACGGCCGAGTAGGCACCATCGGCCCCGAACAGGCGCTGGTAGGGCACGGTGCGGGTTTCGCGGGTGGTTTCATCGCGTAGCTCCAGCTGGCGGCGGCGCACATCCACGTGCTGGCAGCGCTGGTTGAACTGCACCCGCACATTGGGCTCCTGCTCCACCAGATCGAGCATGCGCCGGTTCAGGCCCGCCCGCGACACCGAGTAAATGGCCTGCCCGGCCTGGCCGTAGGGCTGGAACGTGAGCTGGCCGGCGGCATCGTGCATCATGCGCCCACGCATCGGAATAGCCACTTCGCGCACGGCCTCGGCAATGCCCACCCCTTCCAGGGCCCGCCAGCCCCGGTCGGAAAGAGCCAGGTTGATGGAGCGCGCCTCGACCGTAGCACTACCCCGCAAATCGGGGCGGCGCTCGAAAACCTCCACCGGGTGGCCGTGCCGGGCCAGGTACAGGGCCAGCAGGCAGCCCACCAACCCGCCGCCCATCACAGTAAGGGTTTCGGCGGGCTCCGGGGCAGCGGCGGCAGAGGAAGTGGAAGCAAGCATGGCGGCAACAGAAGGGGGAAGCGAAGCAAAAGGCCGAAGGTAACCGATTCTGCCGGCATCAGGACGGGGTGGCCGGCCATTGGCCGAGCATTAGGGGGTATTGAGCGAGGAAGTTACCCTGGTTCAACCCAAACGGCAATCCAATGGCCCGAATGATACCGTACTTTGCATTATAAAATGATTTTCCTGAACCGATATTACAAGGCAATGCTACTAAATCATTCTTTTATTTCGTCCTGCCCGATTCAGAAGTTTGCGCGGCATCGTCGGGCCCGGCAGCGTCATCGGTTGGTGCGCCTCACCGTAGTGTACAATCAGCCCCGGCAACCGGGGCATGCGCGGCCGCTGACGGCTCATCAAAGTCTGGCAGCGACACCAAACAAGGGCAAAGTGCTATCCATTGGCGATTATATGGTAGGTGATGGGGACTGCCCCTGGCTTTATGGGCCCACCGATGTGCGCTACTAGTACGCTAGTTTGTTGCGGAATCAACTACTTTTTACACCCTAAATTTCCTGCCTAAGTACAAGTAAGGAAAAGGTTCAACTATATCGGTGTCAATTACTTGAAAGTTGGATATTCACCCCGCTTACTATACATTTGTGCCCCTTTCTAGCGAAAGGGGCATTTTCCATTTTTTGTACTATTCTCGCATGCAAAAACATTACCGCTTTTTACTTATCCTGTTACTGCTGTTGGGACAGACCCTGGCCGGTTGGGCGCAGGAGATGGGCGCCGTGGGCGGCGCCGTGCTTACCGAAACCGGCGAGCCGCTGCCCGGAGCTACCATCTTCATTCGGGGCAGCTTTATTGGCACCAGCACCAACCGCGACGGCACTTTCGTGCTACGCGCCGATTTCAGCAATGGCCCCGTAACGCTGGCCGTGTCGTTTGTGGGCTACGTGACCCGGGAGGTGACGCTAACCCAGCCCGACAACGGCATTAAGGTGCAGCTCAAGCTCAACCCAACCCAGACGACGGAGGTAATTGCCTCGGCTTCGCGGACGGAGGAAAACATTCTGCAGGCCCCCGTAACGGTAGAGAAGGTGACCTCGCAGCAGGTGCTGCGCCTGCCCCCGCCCGACGTGCAGGTAGGCCTCAACCAGTTCAAGGGCATTGATGTGAACGGCACGAGCATGCTGATGAACTCGCTCAGCACCCGGGGCTTCAACTCGCCCAAATCGGAACGCCTGGTGCAGCTCACCGACTACTTCGATACCCAGTCGCCCTCGCTGAACGTGAACACGGGCAACCTGACGGGCCTGCCCGAGCTCGATATTGAAAGCATTGAAATCATCCACGGGCCAGCCTCGGCCCTTTATGGAGCCAACGCCTTCAATGGGGTAGTGCTGCAAAACTCCAAAGACCCCTTCGTGAGCGAGGGCCTGAGCCTGCGCGTGCGCGGCGGCGGCCGCCACCTCTTCGATGGCCAATTACGCTACGCCCAGCGCCTGGGCGATAAGTTCGCCTTTAAAGTGACGGGCGCTTACCTGACGGCCGACGACTGGCTGGCCAGCAACTACGGCGCTACCAGCCTGCGGGTAGACGGCCGCAACAACGCCCAGGGCTCGACGCTGGGCTATGAGGCCGTGAACCGCTACGGCGACGTGGCCTTTACGGTGCCCGCGAACTACCCCTTCGCCGACCTGCGGGGCAAAACCCTGTTCATGCCCGGCTTCACCGAGCAAACCCTGGTCGGCAGCGACGACCAGGCCAAGTCGCTTAAAATTCACCCTTCCCTCTCCTACCTGCTCACCAGCTCGGTGAAGATGACGGTGGGGGCCAACTACAGCCGCGGCACGGCCAGCTACCAGAGCTCCAGCCGCTACCGGTTCAAGAACTTCGGTACCAACCAGTACCACGGCGAAATTAAAGGCGCCCGCTGGTTTGTGCGCGGGCAGTCGATCCAGGATTTCGGCAACCAGTCGTACGACCTGAACCTGCTGGGTTCTTTTATTCAGAACGCCCCCATTGGTACGGGTGCGGGCACTACGTACGCGCAACGCTACTTCGGCGCCTACCTGAATGAGTACGCCGTGGCCCGCAGCAAGGGCCAGAACGACGCGCAGGCCCAGCAGGCGGCGTTTAACCTGGTTAGCCAGGCGCCTTATCAGCTCGACCCCAACTCGGCCGATTTCCGCAACCTGCGCAGCCAGATTATCGGCGACGCCACGCCCGGCCGCGGGGCCCGGCTCAACCCGAGCTCCCTGCTCAACGAAGGCAACGCCCAGTACAACTTCCGGCTGGCCGAAACGGCCGACCTGATTGTGGGCGCGGCTTACCGCAAGTTCCGCCTGGGCTCAAACGGCAACCTGTTCAGCGACTCTGAGGGCCGGATCCAGAACCACGAACTCGGCGGTTACGCCCAGCTCACCAAGAAATTCTCCGATGAGCGCCTGAAGCTGGCGCTGGCCGGCCGGCTCGATGAGTTCAAGAACTTCAAGCCGGCTTTCTCGCCCCGGGCCTCGGTGGTGTACTCGGCCGGCGCCACGCGCCAGCATAACTTCCGGGCCAGCTTCGGCCGGGCCTTCCGCTCGCCCACCCAGCTCGACCAGTACATTCAGCTCGATGTACGCCAGGTGCTGCTGCTGGGCAACGTAGATAACGGCTTCCAGGGCTACCGCATCGTGAATGGCCGGCCCGGCCCGGCCATCGATTTGGCTACGCTGAAGCTGGAGCGCCTGAGCACGTTGGAAGTGGGCTATAAAGGCGCCCTGACCAATAAGCTGGCCCTCGACGTAAACTACTACCGCAACTATTACAACGACTTCATTGGGGCCGTGCGCTTTATCGGCAACCGCGACGGCAGCCGCCCCAGCCCGGAGCAGCTAACGACCGAAGCCGGCCGGGTAGCTCCACAGTCGCCCTTCCAGGAAGCCTCGTCTAATACCCGCGTGCTGCAGGTGTGGACCAACGCCAACCAGCAGGTACGCTCCCAGGGCGCGGCCGTGGGCCTGAACTATGCCTTCGCGCCCTTCCTGAACGTAGCCGCCAACTACACGCTCAACGTGCAGGACGGCACCGCCGGGCAGGATTCGGATTTCCAGACGTACTTCAATACGCCCGAACACAAGTACAATGTGGGCGCCAGCGGCACGCTGGTTAGCCACTTGAGCTACGCGCTCAATTACCGCTGGGCGCAGGGCCACGAGTACGGCACGCCTTTCGCCGTGGGCCAGCTCGCCGACTACAGCACCACCGATGCCTACCTGGGCTACAACTTTGCGCAGTTGGGCCTTACGCTTCAGGGCGGCGGCTCCAACATTTTCAACACCAACAACATCCAGGTATACGGCGGCCCCCAAATTGGTCGGTTGCTGTACGTGGGTTTGCAGCTGGATGTAAAGTAGCCCGCAGCGGCTAACGGCCATGCTTTTCAAGAGGGTCCATTTGCTGCTTGGCAGTGAAAGGGCCCTCTTTTCTTTACCAGCCATTTTCTCATTTCGGGATATTTCATCCTAAAATGAAACTGTATTTGATTGATTTGTCCCAAATAAAGTCACCACTCACCCGCTTTTATACAGTCTTCACCGAAAAACACCATACTGCCTGCCCGCCGATGATAGGTTTGTAGCCTCCATTACCACTTCAGTCTCGCGTGCTCGCATGAAACACCTTTACCCCTCTTTGTCCTTTTTAGCGGCTACCACGCTCTTACCACCCCTGGCTTCCGCCGCTACGCTTCCGGTAGCCGACCGGCCGGCGCACGGCCGCCACACCCACTCCGACCCCAGTGAGAAACTGGTAGCCGGCAAGGTGCTGACTGAAAAAGGCGAGCCCCTGCCCGGGGCGACAGTATTTCATCAAGGGCACCTTCATTGGCACCAGTACCGACCAGCAGGGCAACTTTCAGCTAAACGCGGCCTTCGACGGCAGCCCGGTAACGTTGGTCATTTCGTACGTAGGCTTCGATACGCGCGAGGTAATGCTGCAGGGCCCCGACCAAGCCATCAGCGTGGTGGTGAAGCCCAGCGCTACGCTGTTGGGCGAAACCATTGTATCAGCTTCGCGCATCGAGGAAAACATCCTGCGGGCCCCCGTAACAGTGGATAAACTCTCGACCCGGCAGATTGAGCGCATCACGACGCCGGAAGTGCTCAGTGGCCTGGGGCAGGTAAAGGGCCTCGACGTGAGCTCGGCCTCCATGCTGTTTACCAGCGTGAGTACCCGGGGCTTCAACACGGCCAAATCGGAGCGCGTTATTCAGCTCGTTGACTACATGGATACCCAGCTGCCCTCGCTCAACCTGAGCCCCGGCAACCTGGTGGGCATTCCGGAGCTCGACATGGAGAGCATCGAAATCATTCACGGGCCGGCCTCGGCGCTGTACGGAGCCAACGCCCTGAGCGGAGTTATCCTGTTCAACTCCAAAGACCCGTTCGTGTACGAGGGCCTGAGCGTGCGCCTGCGCGCCGGCCAGCGCGACCTGCTCGACGGGCAGCTGCGTTACGCCAAGAAGCTGACCGAAAAGCTCGCCATTAAACTGAACGCCAGCGCCTTCCGGGCCGACGACTGGCTAGCCACCAACTATGAGGCCACCCAGAGCTCGGTAAACCCCGTTGGCTCGGCGCTGGGCTACAACGCCGTCAACCGCTATGGCGAAGTGGGCTACGCCTTCAACCCCTACCAGCAGCTGCCCGGCGGCACCAATCCGGAGCTCTACGGCAAAACGGCCTACCTGCCCGGCTTTACGGAGCAGCAGCTTATTGCCGGCGACAACCGCACCTCCTCGTACCGGGTGCAGGGCACGGTATCGTACCTGCTACGCGACGACCTGAAGCTCACTGCGGACGTCAAGCACGCCGAGGGCACGGCTACCTACCAGAACCTGAGCCGTTTCCGGGTGAAGGGCCTGGGCTCGAACCAGTATCGGCTCGAACTCAAGAGCAGCAAGGGCTTCATCCGGGCCTACAGCACCGAGGACTTCTCGGGCAACTCCTACGAGTTCAACCAGCTGGGCTCCCTTATTCAGCGGGCCCCCACAACCGAAGGAGGCAACGTGAGCTATCAGAACCTGTTCTATGGCACCTACAACGCGGTGTACAGCCAGGCCCGGCAGGCCGGCCAGAACCAGGCCACAGCTCTGGCTACGGCGCAGGCGGCGGCCAACGCCACCCAACTCAAGCCCTCCGACCCGCGCTTCAGCGCCTTACGGTCGCGGATTATCGACGACCGGAATGCCACGACCGGCGCCCAGCAGTACTTCAACTCTTACCTGCACGACATCAGCGCCCAGCGCGTGTTCACGCTTGGCGAGGCCGGTACCAACCTGGTAGTGGGCGGGGCCTACCGCCAGTACCGGCTGGGTTCGAAGGGCCTGCTGTTTTCCGACCGCGACGGTAAGCGCATTGTCAATTATGAGTACGGCGCGTACGGGCAGCTCTCCCAGACCGTGTTTGAGGAGCGCCTGAAGCTGGCTTTTGCCGGACGGGTCGATGAGTTCAAGAACTTCAAGCCGGCATTTTCGCCCCGGGCCTCGGTGGTGTATTCGCTGGGCGAAAACAAGCAGCATAACTTCCGCGCCAGCTACGGCAAGGCCTTCCGCTCGCCTTCGCAGCCCGAGCAGTATCTCTTCAGCGACATTGGTACCGGGGTGCTGCTGGGCAACGTGGGCAACGGTTTCCAGGGTTACAATACCGCCCTGTTTGCCTCGCCCCAGACGCTGGGCGCGGCCTCAGCCGATCCGGCCCTGCTCAAAAGCTACGAGATTAACGTTGCCCCCCTGCAGCTGGAAAAAGTAAGGACGGCCGAAATTGGCTACAAAGGCGCCCTCATCGCCAACCTGTACGCCGACGTCAGCTACTTCCGCAGCCGCTACGATGGGTTTATCGGTACCCAGCTGTTTGTGGGTAACACCGATGGCAGCCGCCCGACCAACCAGCAGCTGGCCGCCGGCTACTCCAATCTGTACTCCGATCAGACCAAGCCCACCCGCGTACTGTACACCTACCTCAACAGCAACCAAGAGGTAAAAACCCAGGGCGTGACGGCGGGCCTGACCTACTACTTCCTGCGTGCGTTCAACCTGACGGGCAACTACTCGCTTAACGTGCTCGACCGGAGCAAGCTGCCGGCCGGCTTCCAGACCTTCTTCAACACGCCCAAGCACAAGTACAACGTGGGGGCCAACGGCCAGGTCGGCAACCTGTCGTACTCGGTGAACTACCGCTGGGTGCAGGGCCACCTGCAGGAGATGCCATTCGCCGTGGGCAACATCCGCGACTACAGCACCACCGATGCCTACCTGGGCTACCTCGTACCGAAATGGGGCACTACGTTCCAGGCCGGCATCTCCAACGCCTTCGACGCCAACAACACGCAGGTGTTCGGCGGCCCCCAGATTGGCCGCCTCGGCTACCTGGGCCTGCGCTTCGACCTGCAATAGGCTTAGAGCTTAGAGCTTAGAGCTTAGAGCTTAGAGCTTAGAGCTTAGAGCTTAGAGCTTAGAAAATAGAGGTACTGAAACGCCCCCGCAACGGTTGTTGCGGGGGCGTTTTTTTGATTATGATTTCCTGTTTCATTTCCAGTTTCCGGGTGCCGCTCATACTTATGGGGCTTACGCAAAAGCGTGTCGTAGGCTTGTAGCGCGAAGCTCCCGTTTCGCGCTACAGCCGCATTGCTTAGGTTCTAACCTAATCTATAGACACCCAGCGGAAGGTGAGATTGAGGCGGGGGCCGACGGGGCGGGCGGTTTTGGGCAACGCGTGCAGCCAGTTCTGCTGAGTGGGGCCGCGCATGAGCAGCAGGCTACCCGAGGTTAGCGGCAAACTCAAGGCCGGAGCAGCTACGGCCGGGCGGGGCTTGAAGCGGAAGGTGCGGGTGGCCCCAAGTGTGAGAGAGGCAATAGTGGGCGTAGGGCCCAGCTCGGGCTCGTTGTCGGCGTGGTAGCCCATGCTGTCCTGGCCCGAGCGGTAAAGGTTAAGCAGCACGCTGTTGAAGCGGGTGGCGGCAGCAGCTTCGACTTGCTCGCGCAGGTTCTGGAGGACTGGCAGCCAGGGCAGCGGCTCCAGCTGCAGGCCCGAGTAGCGGTAAGTGGCGGCGGGGTCGCCGTACCAGGCCGTGAGCCGGGGCTGCATGATTTCTTTGCCAAACAGCCGGATGGGCTCCTGCCGCCAGGCCACGGTAGCCGTAAGCTCGGCAAGCAGAGCCGCCGCCTCGGCCGGGGCCAGAAAGGCGGCATCGAGGAGCACGTCGGCGGCGGGCAGGGCAAGTGGCGTCAGGGGCATAGCGGCAACGGGCGGGTTTGGCGGCGGCAGCCAAACGGGCGCCTATACGCCCGTGGGCATTGTGGGTAAAGCACCCGGTACGCTGGCCGCTATATAATAGAGGCCCAGCAGCAGCAAGGCGCAAATCAGGAGCGGGCGCACCCAGGAGCGGCTGCGGTAAGGCCCGCGCCCGATGTAACGGGGCCAGAAATACAGGTTGTACACCAGAATAGCCGGCAGGTTGAAAAACGAGCCCAGCCAGTTCACCTGGTCGCCGTACTGGGCCTTCAGCCAGATCAGCAGGTAGCCGCCGCCAACCAGGTAAGCCACCACGAAAGCCACCACCCACAAGGCCGCGCGGGTTCGTTGCAGCGTCCGCAGGTTCAGGGCCAGCATCACGCCCCCGGCAATCATGCTGAAGAGTACTGAGAAGATAGTGATGGCCCCGAGCGAGTACAGAGCCGGACCAGCATCGGGGGCTGTTTCGGGGCTGGTTTCGCCCCGGGCTACGCGGCGGGCCTGGTCCTGGGCATCTATTTCGGTGCGGGCGGCACTTTCGCGGCGCTCGGTTTCCTGCTGGCTCTGGCGCAGCTCGGCTACTAGGGCTTCGGCGTTGGGTTCGGGCGTACCGCGGCGGTCCAGCTCGGCGAGGGCGGCCAGCACGGCCTCCTCACGGTACTGGAAGCGCTGCTCCACGTATTCGTGCAGCTCAGCATCGGTTTTGCGACCCATTTTGGCCGCGTAATCCTCAGTCATAATTCAGTTGTCAGTTGTCAGTTGCCAGTTGTCAGGGTTCAGTTGCCGGCAGCAGAACGGCCTATCAACTGAACCCTGACAACTGACAACTGCTTATTGCCTTGCGGCCCACTCGGTTAGCACCTGGCCGACGCGGTACACGTCTTCGAACGTGTTGTAGAGCGGCGTGGGGGCCAGGCGGATCACGTTGGGCTCGCGCCAGTCGCCGATAACGCCCACGGCCATCAGGTGCTCGAACAGGTCGCGGCCGTTGCGGTGCACTAGTATCGAGAGCTGGCAGCCGCGCTGGGCGGGGTCGGTGGGCGTGATGATTTCGAGCTGCTCTTTGGACAGCCCCAACTCGTTGATGAAGAACTCCAGGTAGCCGGTGAGCAGCTCGCTTTTGCGGCGCAGCGCGGGCATGCCGCCGGCCTCGTCATGGATGTTGAGGGCGGCCTCGTGCACGGCCATCGAGAGGACGGTGCCGTTGGAAAGCTGCCAGCCGGCGGCCCCATGCATGGGCTTGAAGCCCTTTTTCATCTGGAACCGCTCCTCCTCGTCGTGGCCCCACCAGCCGGCCAGGCGCAGCAGCTCGGGCTGGTCGGCGAACCGCTCGTGCACGTAGGCGCCGGCCACGCCGCCGGGCCCCGAGTTGAGGTACTTGTAGGAGCACCAGCAGGCGAAATCCACGTCCCAGTCGTGCAGGTGCAGGGGCACGTTGCCGGCGGCGTGGGCCAGGTCGAAGCCCACCATGGCCCCGGCGGCGTGGCCGGCGCGGGTAATGGCTTCCATATCGAACACCTGCCCGGTGTAGTAGTTGAGGCCGCCCATGATGATGGTGCAGAGCGAATCGCCCAGCTCTTCGATTTTGGCCACGATATCCTCGGTGCGCAGCGTGTGCTCGCCGGCGCGGGGCACCAGCTCCACAATGGCGTCGTCGGGGGCGAAGCCGCGCAGCTTCACCTGGGTTTCGAGCGCGTACTGGTCGGACGGAAACGCGCCGCCTTCCATGAGCACCTTGTAGCGGGTGGCGGTGGGCTGGTAGAAGCTGATGAGCAGCAGGTGCAGGTTGGTGGTGAGGTTGTTCATCACCACCACTTCGGCGGGTTTGGCACCCACAATGCGGGCCGAAGGACCCTGGAGCCGCTCGTGGAAGGGCATCCAGGGCGTATCGCCCTTGAAATGGCCTTCGACGGCCAGGTTCTGCCAGTTGGCAAATTGCTGCTCGGCGGCGGCCCGGGCCGTGCGGGGCTGCAGGCCCAGCGAGTTGCCGCAGAAGTACAGGCACTCGCCCTGCCCATCGGGGCCGGGCGGAATCAGGAATTGCTGGCGGAAGTCGCGCAGCGGGTCCTGGGCATCGAGTTGGCGGGCAAAGTCGAGGGTGGGTTCAAACGTCATCCCCACAAAGATACCATCCTTCCGGTAGGGCACCTAGCCGGCCGCCGCCATGATTTTGGCCAACTGCCCCCCGGCCGCCAACCCCAGCCAGTCGAGGGCATTGCCGCCCAGCAATTGGGCCTGCACATCGGGCGCGTAGGGCATGGAGCGGATGAGCTGACCCGGCACGGCTTCGCCCAGCGGAAACGGGTAATCAGAGCCCAGGGCCACTTTATCGGCCCCCAGCGTCTGCACCAGCAACTCCAGCGCGCGGGCGTCGTGCACCAGCGAATCGACCCAGAAACGGCCCAGGTACTCGCGGGGGTTGCGGGCATTATCGACGGCGCACAGGTCGGGGCGCACCTGCCAGCCCTGCTCGATGCGGCCGATGGTAGCCGGAAACGAGCCACCGCCGTGGGCCACGGCTACCCGCAGCCGGGGCAGGCGCTCGAACACGCCCCCGAAAATGAGCGAGCACAGCGCCCGGCTGCTTTCGGCGGGCATGCCCACCAGCCAGGGCAGCCAGTACTTGGGCATCTGGGGCTGGCCCATCATGTCCCAGGGGTGCACGAACACGCACATATCCAGTTCCTGGGCGGCCTCGAACACGGTAAAAAGCTCGGGCGCGTCCAGGTTCCAGTCGTTGACGTGGGTCCCGATCTGGACGCCCACCAGCCCGATTTTTCGGCACCGTTCCAGCTCGCGCACCGCCAGCTCGGGAGCCTGCATGGGCAGCGTACCCAGGCCCACAAAGCGGCTGGGGTAGCGCTGCACCACGCCGGCAATATGGTCGTTGAGCAGCTGGCTCAGGTCGTGGGCGTCGGCGGGCTTGGCCCAGTAGCTGAACATCACGGGCACCGTGCTCAGTACCTGCACCTGGGCCCCGAACTGGTCGTACTCGCGCATCCGCACGGTGGGGTCCCAGCAGTTGTCCTGGATTTCGCGGAAGAACTTATCGTCCTGCAGCATCCGGGCGCAGCAGGGCCGGTGGTGTTCGAGCCGAATGAAGCCCCCATAACCGTACCGCTCCCGCAAATCGGGCCACCGCTCGGGCAGGATGTGGGTATGGATGTCGATGGTGAGCACGAGAGTGGGGCAGCGAGTTTAGGAACCGGAAGTTAGTGTTTGATGGTGAAGAAGTCCGCAAAATAGCGTTCCGCATTCATGCTGTCCCAATGAATAGTGCCGGCCCCAAACTGCCAGGTTTGCAGGCAGCTCAGCAAAATTCCCAGCACCAGCACGCCTCGCAGCAGACCGTAGCGCAGGGGCCCGCCCGCCCGGGCCCGGGCCAGCAGCGCGGCCAGTCCCAGCGCCAACAACGGGTAAAGGCTGATAAGCGGGCGCGCCCCAAAGCCCCCGCCATACCACCACTGCTCCCAGCTAAACGTGACGTACACGGCCACCACCGTGGTGGCCAGCAGCGGCAGCCAGGCGGCAGGCAGCTGCCGACGCAGCGGGCCGGCCAGGCTCAGGAGCGCCACCCCAGCCAGGGGCGAATACAGCAGCCAGCCCTTGCGGAAGCTGAACAGCCCATCGAGCAGGTGCGGATGCCCGAAGTCGAACCCTTCGCCCTGGTAGGAATAAAACAGCCAGTGGCCCGTGGTAGCGCGCCAGAACAGCAATTGCAAACTCCCCAGGGCCAATACCAGCAGCGCGGCCGCCGCCAGCGGCTTGCGCCAGCGCCACCACAGCGCCGGCCGGGCCCGCAGGTCGGCCACCGAGCCAATGCCCCAGAGCAGGGGCACCAGCACGTACAGGATTTCGGTGGGGCGCGTGAGCACGGCCAGCCCCAGAAATAACCCGATGCCCAGCAGAAAGCGCGGCCGGAAGGTTTCGTACCAGCGCACCGTACAGAAAAGCAGCGCGGCCTGCCACAAAAACAGCGGCGCGTGGGCCATGGCAGCTTCCAGGCTGGCATAGCACAGCAGGTTGGTACCCAGCCCGATAACGGCCAGCGTCCAGGCTGCGACGGGGTCGGGGAAGCGGCGTAGCAGCAGCCGCGCCAGCACCAGCAGCCCTAGTAGCGCGTGCACCAGCCCCGCTATCATCACAATCTGCTGGTAGGGCCGGGCGAAACCGTCGGGCGGGTAGCCGGCCAGCTGGGCGTAGAGGTGGGCCCCGGCAAACCAGGGCAGGTCGGCCATGGCCTTACCCAGCGGGTATTTGCTGATGGTGCCCCGACCTCCTGGCACCGCCACCAGCCCCATGTTAAATGCTTTGCCCGGCTGGTAGGCCTCGTGGAGCCGGGCCAGCGAGTCGGCGCGGGTTAAATCGTGGTAGATGAAGGCGGAGGGCAGGTACACGTAGTAGCCGCCGGCGTCGGAGTCGAATACTTCCAGCGGCTTCCAGCGGCGGTCCTGAAACTGCAGTAGCGTGGCCAGCACCGCAATCAGCAGCAGAACCCAGTAGGTGCGGCGCATCGGCTAGGGGGCCGCTACCGGGGCCGGGGCTTCCATATAAGTGCCGCAAACGGTGCAGGTCCGCCGCTCGTCGGAGGCCCAGAAGCGGTCCATGATGGGCGGGAGCTGGGCCACGATATCGGTAATTTCGGCGTACTCCTCATAGAGCTGGTGGCCGCAGTTTTCGCAGTACCACTGAAAGCCGTCGAGCTCCCCGGCTTCGCGGTAGCGCTCCAGCACCAGGCCCACCGAGCCGGCCGGGCGGCGGGGCGAGTGGGGCACGCCGGGGGGCAGCAGAAACATGCTACCGGCCTTTATTTCAATATCCACGGGCTGGCCGTCTTCGATGATTTTGACCACCATATCGCCTTCGAGCTGCAAAAACAGCTCCTCGCCCTCGTCCACGTGGTAATCTTTGCGGGCATTGGGGCCACCCACCACCATCACGATAAAGTCTTTATTATCCTTGAATACCTGCTGGTTGCCCACGGGCGGCTTGAGCAGGTGGCGGTGGTCATCAATCCACTGCTGAAAGTTGAACGGACGAGCGACGGGCATGGCGGAGAATGAGTGAATGTGTGACTCGGTGAATGTGTGAAAGTAGCAGCACTTGCACCAATAATGGCCTGGGCAAATAACGAAATTCCTACTCTTGCCTGAAACATCCCGTAATTTCCCCGCACTCTTTCACCGAGTCACTCATTCGCTTATTCACCGCTTCATGGATTTTCTTTCCCAACGCGCCCTCGTCTGCGGTAGCACCCAGGGCATCGGCCGGGCTGTGGCCGTGGCGCTGGCCCAACGCGGGGCCTCGGTAACGCTGCTGGCCCGCAACGAAACCAGCCTGCGCGAAGTAGTGGCCGCGCTGCCCACACCTGCCGGCTCCCAGGCTCACGACTTTATCGTGGCCGATTTCAGCCAGCCCGACCAAGTGCGCGCCGCCGTGCAGACGTACCTCACGGCGCATCCGGCTGGCTTCGACGTGCTGGTGAACAACACCGGTGGGCCGGCCGGCGGGCCTATTCTCGATGCACCGGTGGAGGCGTTCCGGGCCGCGTTCGAGCAGCACCTCGTCTGCAACCACCTGCTGGCCCAGGCCGTGGTGCCGGCCATGCGGGCCCGCAAATGGGGCCGCATCATCAACATCATCAGCACCTCCGTGAAGCAGCCGCTGCCGGGGCTGGGCGTGAGCAACACCATCCGGGGGGCGGTGGCCAGCTGGGCCAAAACCCTGGCCAACGAACTGGCCGCCGACGGCATCACGGTCAATAACGTGCTGCCCGGCTCCACCGTCACCCAGCGCCACACCTCGCTTATTGAGAAGAAAGTAGCTGCCACCGGCCAGACCACCGAGCAGGTAGAAGCCGGTTTACTGGCCCGCATTCCGGCCGGCCGCTTCGGGCAGGCCCAGGAGGTAGCCGCAGCCGTAGCTTTCCTGGCTTCTGAGGCCGCCGCCTACATTACCGGCACCAACGTGCCTGTGGACGGGGGCCGGACGGGCAGCCTGTAGGCACCACAACTCCCGCAGATCATCGTAATTTGACCCCGCACTCACTTTCTGCTCTCCTTATCTGCTACGCCGCTTATGAAGATTTCTGTGGTAATTCCGGCCTATAACGAAGAAGAGAACCTGCCGGAAGTGGCCGCCCGTATCAAAGAGCATTTGCCGGCACGCTTCGAGCGGGAGCTGCTGTTTGTGGATGATGGCAGCAGTGACAAAACCAGCCAGGTGCTGCGGGAGCTCCATGCTCAGGACCCTACGGTGCGCTACCTCAGCCTTTCCCGCAACTTCGGCCACCAGAGCGCCCTGCGTGCCGGCCTCGACCATGCCACCGGCGACTGTGTCATTTCCATGGATGCCGACCTGCAGCATCCGCCCCGGCTGCTGCCCGAGCTAATTGGCCACTGGCTGAATGGCTGCGACATTGTGTACACTCAGCGCGCTGATGACGAGCGACTTCCGTGGTTTAAGCGCCTTTCTTCCAACAGCTTTTACCGGCTGATGAATTACCTGTCGAGCGTGCGATTTGAGCCTGGCACGGCCGACTACCGCCTGCTGGACCGGCGCGTGGTGGAGGTAGTGCGGGCCAGCCCCGATACCGACCTGTTCCTGCGGGGATTCGTGCACTGGATGGGTTTCCGGCAGAAGCGCATCACCTACGTACCTGATGTCCGTTTCAAGGGGACCACTAAATACACACTCCGTAAAATGGTGAAGCTGGCCCTTAATGGCATCACCTCATTCAGCGTACGGCCCCTGCATTTTGCTACCCTGGCAGGCGTGAGCGTATCGGGGTTGGCTTTTCTGTACGCGCTGTATGCCCTCTACATTCTGATTTTCACGCCTGATGCGGTGCCGGGCTGGGCTTCGGTGCTGGTAAGCGTGCTGTTTATTGGCGGTATTCAGCTGCTGGTATTAGGCATTATGGGCGAATACCTGGGTAAGCTCTTCATCCAAGCCAAGCAGCGGCCCGCCTACTTGGTTCGGGAAACGGATGCAACTGTTCCGACCGCTCGGCACAGCGCAGCCGCTACTGGTACTATTGAAGGGTAAAACGACTATTCGGAAAACTTGCCGGGTCGCCTGAAGATGGGCTGGTGGTCTATTTGGTGGCAGGCTTGGCCAAACCGGTATCTTCCCAGTAGGCCAGCAGGCGCACATCGTCAATGAGCACCTTTTCGCCGGCCGTGGCGGCCCAGGCGTATAGGGAGAGCACATGGTCGGCGTGTACCAGGTCGTAGGGCAGGTTTACCTGTTCCTGAATGTGGTGCCAGCGGTTACCCACCCAGCTGGGATACAGGTAAGTGATGTGCGAGAAATACGGGTGCTCCAGGTCGGAGGGGTTGGCTACGGTGAGCACCAGCCGGGTATCGTTGTACAGGCTGGGCACTTTCACCCAGGCATCGAGCAGCACGGCCCGGGGGCGCTTAGGGAACAACGTGCTCAGGGGCGTCCGGTACGAGGTAGAGAAGGGGTTCCGATCTTCCACAAACAAGGAATGCGTGCCGGAGTGAGCGTCATCGGTCGTGAGCACCGGGGGCGTAACCGACCACTGCCCGGGTTGCTCGAAATCTACGGCCAGCAGCTCGTGCAGCGTGGCGTCGGTACGGGGCGCATGGGGGCCGCAGCTCACGCAGGCCAGCGCCAGCAAGCCAAACCAGCCACTGCGCTGCCCTAAACCTTTGATAAATGCTACTACCACGGATACTGCAGGTTACGACGCTGAAATATTAGTGCGGGCTTCCAGCCTACCAACGTAAACTCCGCCGGAAACTGGGGGTGCAGATGCTGTATTTGCTCATAGGAGGCGCTGCTCATGACCAGATACTTCAGGTGTTCCGACGACATATATGTCTGCAGGTCGTGCATGCTCAGATCCGCCAGGTTACCGGGTTTCCAGCACAGGCCGCGGCGGTCAAAGTACACCAGGGCCACGTTGGGCGCGTCTTCATTCAGCACCAGCACCGAGGCCGAGGCCGGCACTTCGGCCTTGGCCATTTCCGCTGCTCCGCCCCGCATCCAGGTGTGGGTATAGTACGCCGAGAAGGGCAGGTAGTCGTCGGACATGCGCTGGCCCAGGCGGGTGTAGCCCTTCACCAGCATAAATACCAGTAGCAGCCCCAACCCGGCGCTGCTGAGGTGGCGCAGCCAGCCGCGCAGGGTGCCCAGGCCCAGCAGGGCCAGCACGAGCAGCAGCACCGCCGGTGGCCCCAGCACGCAGATCATGTGGTAATCGTGCACGCCCAGGCCGGCTCCCATGGCTTTCCAGAACACCACGGCGGCCAGCAGCGCGGCCCCCAGCAGGGCGAACAGTGGCCAGTAGCGGCGCACCAACCGGCGGCTGAACACCAGTACCAACACCACACAGCCCAGCAAAATGCGCCCGTGCGTGGGCGTACCATACTCCAGGCGCAGGTCCCGGTTTATGTAGTATAGCACCGAGTGCAGCACTTCTGGCGTGTCGATGGGGTTGAGGCTGGCCCGGAATACAATGGACTGGTAGGTTTCGTTCAGGGTCTGGTTGTGTAGGTAAAAGGCCCCCAGCGCCCCCAAAGCGACCAATACAACTGCCAGCACGTACAGCCGCTGCCGCAGGGCCAGTACCGTAGGTTGCAACAGCAAGTACACGCCCGTAATGCCCAGCAGGCTCATAAAGTGCAGAGCCGAGGTGGTTTTGATGAGGCTGGCCAGCGTCATCAGCGCCAGCGTGAGCAGCAAGTCGCGTAGCCGGTGGTCGTCAAAAAACCGGAGCCAGTAATAGTAAGCTACAAAGGTCAGGCTCAGGCTGAACGGGTCGGGGGCGAAGTTGCCGGCGTAGAAGGCAAATACCGGCGAGGCCAGCAGAAATACCCCGGGCAGCAGCCCGGCCATTACGTGGCCCGTGCGCTCGTACACCAGCCGGAACAGGTAGTAAAAGCCCACTACCGCCATCAGCACATCCAGGGCCCGGAATACGCCCACAATGGCATTGCGCCCAAACAGCAACCCACCCAGCGCCGCTAGGTAGGGTTGCAGCGGAAACTCTACTCCCGTAATGCCGCCAATGGACAGGAGGCTATGCGTGCGGGGCTTGAAAAACTGAAACCCGTAGTCGTAAAACATCAGGGCCAGCGAGTACCGGTCGGACTGGGCCCAGGTGTGCACGCCGGTGGGCAGCTCCCCGAGAAACCGCACGTAATACACCGCCGCTACCAGTAAGAACAGCAGTAACGCTGCAAACTGGTAGGGTTTGGCTTTCACGTAAGCGACAACCGGGCTGGTTGAGAAAGAAGTTTGCATAGAGGTCCGGACCAGGCAGGGTGTACGTAAGCGCGGCGGGCAGGCCGGCGGCCTAAGCCGCCCCCAATACTGGTTATGTCCGCTGGTGGAAGCTCGGGTTTTCCCGCCGCAGCCCGGTGCAGTTATAGCAAGGGGCGGAGGGAATGTCCACTACTGGCAAAAGCAGGGTGCGCCTACTCCGCTTCCGTAATTACGAGGTCGTCGAGGTAAACCGGGGCGGTTTCCTGTGGCCCCCACATGTACACGCTCAGGCCGTCGGTGTACGTTATCTCCGGCTTCATCATGATATCGGTTTCCAGCTTTTTCCACTCGCCGAAGCCACCCGCTTTTTCGGCCAGCTTGATACTTTCCCACATTACCGGTTTATCCCCGCTGCCCACCTGCACTACCAGGCTGGACGTGCTTTTTTCGCTGGGCACCCACACCCACGCTTCCAGGTGCAGTTTGCGGGGTTTGGTGGAGCTCAGGTCGCCGAGTTTAGCACCAAAGCCCATGCTGTACTCAATGCCGGGGCCTGTTTTGATGGAAAATTTTCCGCTGTGCGCTTTTTCGCTGGTGAGCGACGTTGCGTTGTTGGGGTTGGACCAGCCCCGAAGGCTTTCGAAGTCCTGGTTTACCCACACGCCATTACCCGAACCTACGGACGGCGTATCGGATGAGCGGTTGCAACCAGCCAGCAGCCCCAGCAGGCCAGCCCCGATGAGAAGAGAAGAAGTGCGCATATGCAGTAAAGTACAGGTAAGAGTCAGGGAGTTGAGGCGCCGGGCTACCAGATTACCGGCCGCTGGCGGGGTTTGAAAATGCAGAATTTTTCGTTGCAGGAAACCAACTGAAAGGGCGGCAACAGGGCGGGGTTTTCCTGTTCCATGCGCTGCCGGATTGACTGGCTTACCACAAGGTACTCCAGGCGCCGGCCAGCCATAATGCGCAGCAACGTGTCGGGTGGCGTATCGGAAATGATGGGGTCCCAGGTGATGCCCCGGTGGTTGAAATGCACCAGCGCTGTATTGGGTGCCGACTCTCCGTACACCAGAATAAAGGCTTTTTCGGGCACACCGGCAGCCCGGAGCTTCTGCTCACCTCCTACCAGCCAGCGGTACGTGAAGTAGTCGCTGTGGGGCTTGTAGGGATCCTGCATGCGGGCGTAGTGGTGGCGCATGCCCAAGAAGGCGGGCACTGCAATACCAGCCAGCAGCAACACGGGCAGCCCAAAGGTGGCCAGACGGGAAGCGCCCAACAGATCTACCAGCGCCTTTACCCCACAGCACACCACCAGCACCAGCAGCGGCACCAGCGGGGCAATGGGATAATAGTCATGGACCAGCAGTTGGGGTCCCAGCAGCACGTATAGCCCCCCCACCCCAATAGCGGCCAGCACCACAAATAGCGCCAGCGGCAAATACGCCACGGCCCGCCGCCACCGCACTACGGCGTACACGGCCATCAGCCCCAGACAGATTTTTACCAAGGCATAGCCGGCGGGGGTAAAGTATTCCAGCGACCAGGTGTCGCGCACTTTTTCCCAGATTTCCCGGTGCTGCGCCATTGATGTAATGGGCAGCGCTTCGGCCAGAAACAGGCCGTTGCCGTACATAGTGTTCAGGTAGCGGTGGTAGAGAACGTAGCCGATCTGCAGCAGAACAATCAAGGTTACTACACCCAGAAACGCCACTTTCTGCCGCCAGTTCAGCAGACTAGGCCGCACGTACGAAACGACCAGTACCACGCTCGTAAACCCGATAAAATATACCCCGGCCATAATCTTCACGAACATAGCCAGGCCCGTTAGCCCGGTGGCCCAGAGCAGATGCCGAAACTGCCGGTCCTGGTAGTAGAAGCGCCAGTAGTAGTACAGGGCCACGAATACCAGCGAGGCGCTAAACGGGTCGGGAATGTAGGTACCCGAGTAATAGATGAAGACAGGCGAGGTGAGCAGAAACGCGGCTGGTACCAGGCCAGCCAGAAAACGGCCTGTGCTCTCGTAAAGCAGCCGGAACAGGTAGTAAAACCCCATGACCATCATGCTCAGATCCAAGCACCGGAAGGCGATGGTGATATTGGCTCGTCCTACTACCAACCCGAGCAGACTGGCCAGGTAAGCCTGCACGGGCGGCTCTACCCCGGTTACACTGTCCACGGTACTCAACGACAGCGTGCGGGGATGGAAGAAGTCGAAATGATAGTCGTAGAAGCCCAAGGCCAGGGCTAGGCGGTCGGCCTGGGCCCAGTCGTGAAAGCCCCAGGGGAGCAGTCGCAGGTAAGGACCGTAGAGCGCCAGCGCCAGCAACACAAATAGGAGCAGGGCCCCAAGCCGGCGAAACCGGTCAGAAAATAAGGGCATCAGCTTTCTATAATCCACCTCGGGTATCGGGTTACGCGGCTTCAAAGATAGGAGCCTCCCGCTAAATTGCCGCAGTATTAGCACTTTTGCACTCTCGCCTAGCCTCGCCCCTGTGGATCTGTCCGTTATCATTCCTATTTACAACGAAGAAGCCAATATCGCGGCCCTCTACGAGCGACTGGGCAGCGTGCTGGATCCTATGCGCCTGCCCGGCGGCTACGAGTTCATCTTCATCAACGACGGCTCCCGCGACCAGTCACTGGCCCTGATTGAGAACCTGGTCGCCCGCGACGAGCGGGTGCGCTTCATAAACTTCAGCCGCAACTTCGGCCACCAGATTGCCGTCACGGCCGGCCTCGACCGGGCCGAGGGCCAGGCCGTGGTCATCGTCGATGCCGACTTGCAGGATCCACCCGAGCTCATTCCGCAACTCTATCAGAAGCTGAGTGAGGGCTACGAAGTGGTGTATGCGAAGCGCCGCAGCCGGCAAGGCGAAAGCGCAGCCAAACAACTCACGGCCAAACTTTTCTATCGTATTCTGGCTAGCATTACGCATATCTCTATTCCCGTTGACACGGGCGACTTCCGGGTAATTTCGCGTAAAGTAGTGGTGGCATTACGGCAGATGCCGGAGCAGAATAAGTTTATCCGGGGTCAGATTTCCTGGATTGGCTACCGCCAGACCTTTCTCGAATATGACCGGGCCGAGCGGGCGGGGGGCGAAACCGGTTACACCTACCGTAAAATGATCAAGTTTGCGCTCGATGGCATTACGTCTTTCTCCGATGTGCCTCTGAAAGCCGCAACAGTTAGCGGGTTTGTCGTATCAATTATCGCCTTTCTCGTCATTCTCTACACGCTCTACTCCCGCTTCGTTACCCACGACTACGAGCCCGGCTGGGCCTCGTTGATGGTGAGCATCCTGTTTTTGGGCGGTATTCAGCTGATTGCGGTGGGCATTATCGGCGAGTACATCGCCCGGCTCTCGGCCAACGTCCGGCAACGCCCCCTATACATCGTTTCCGACAGCAATATCGCCCCACCCGAGAAGTGAGAAAAGTGTGAAAGGCACCTCATGCTGAGCGGAGCGAAGAATCTTATCAGAGAAGCTGTTTACAAAGTGCCTGGAATCCATCAGGATCCTTCGCTCCGCTCAGGATGACATACCTTCTCACCTCTTCACCCATGCTGCAGCTCAGCAACTTTATTGGTGGTCAGCTGGTGCCGCCGGCCGGAGGCCAGTACCTGCCGCTGCTCGAACCGGCCACCGGGAAGGTATTCGCCCAGGTGCCCGACTCCGACTCGACCGACGTGGACGCGGCCGTGCAAGCCGCCGAATCTGCGCTGCCGGCTTGGCGGGCCCTACCGGCCGAGGAGCGGGGCCGCCTGCTCGTGCGCCTGGCCGACCTGATTGAGCAGCACCTGGAGCCCCTGGCCCGGGCCGAAAGCCAGGACAACGGTAAACCACTGGCCCTAGCCCGCACCCTCGATATTCCGCGGGCGGCAAGCAATTTCGCCTTCTTCGGGACGGCAGCCGGGCACTTTGCCACCGAAGCCCACGTGCAGGAAGGCGTGGCTGTGAACTACACCGTACGGCATCCGCTGGGCGTGGTGGCCTGCATTTCGCCCTGGAACCTGCCGCTGTATCTATTTACCTGGAAAATTGCCCCGGCCCTGGCCGTGGGCTGCTGCGTGGTGGCTAAACCCTCGGAGCTGACGCCCTATACGGCTTTTTTACTAAGCGAACTGGTGCAGCAGGCCGGGCTGCCGGCGGGCGTGCTCAACATTGTGCACGGCACCGGCGCCCGGGCCGGGCAGGCGCTGGTGGCGCACCCGGGCATTCGGGCCATCAGCTTTACGGGCGGCACGGCCACCGGGGCCCACATTGCCCGCACGGCCGCCCCGCAATTCAAGAAACTGTCGCTGGAGCTGGGCGGCAAAAACCCCAACCTCCTTTTCGCCGACTGCGACCTGGCCGAGGCCGTGCGTACCAGCGTGCGCAGCAGCTTCGCCAACCAGGGCCAGATCTGCCTCTGCGGCTCCCGCATTTTCGTGGAACGCAGCATTTACGAGGCCTTCAAAACCGAATTCCTGGCTCAGGTGGCCGCCCTCACCGTCGGCGACCCGCTCGACCCGGCCACACAGCAGGGCGCTTTGGTAAGCGAGGCCCATTTGCACAAAGTGTTGCGCTACATTGAGCTGGCCCATGAGGAAGGCGGACAACTATTAGCTGGCGGGCAGCGCGTGCAGGTTCCGGGGCGCTGCGCCGGGGGCTACTTTCTGCAACCCACCGTGTTCGAGGGCCTCGCCCCCGACTGCCGGGTGAATCAGGAGGAAATCTTCGGGCCGGTAGTCACGCTTACGCCCTTCGATACTGAGGCCGAAGTACTGGCCTGGGCCAACGGCACCGCCTACGGCCTTTCGGCCACTCTCTGGACCCGCGACCTGAACCGCGCCCACCGGCTGGCCCACCAGCTGCACGCCGGGGTAGTGTGGGTGAACACCTGGCTGCACCGCGACCTGCGCACGCCTTTTGGGGGTATGAAGAACTCCGGCGTGGGCCGCGAGGGCGGCCTGGAGGCGCTGCGCTTCTTTACCGAACCCCAGAACGTGTGCCTGAAAATGGGCTGAGTCTGTGAATAATGCGGCAATGGGCAGACAATAGGATAGTTTTACCTTTACCCGGAATTACGCCCCTATGCTCCATTCTTCGCTACCCCCCCCTGCGCAGCTTGCGCTGGTCTTACCCTGCTATCATCCGCCCCTGAACTGGGCCGCGAATATTCTGGCCAGTCTGGCCAAGCTACGCCCGCTGCTACCCGCTGCTAGCGCCCTACACCTGTACGTGGTTAATGATGGGCATGAAGCCGGAGTAACGCAGGCCGACATTGCGTTGCTGACCCAGGCGCTGCCCGCCTGTTTTACCTACCTCACCTACCCGGTTAACCAAGGCAAGGGGCACGCCCTGAGAACCGGCATCGGGCAGGTCCGGGAGCCATACTGCATCTTCACCGACATCGATTTTCCCTACCAGGAAACCAGCGTGGCCGCCCTGTATCAAGTGCTGCTGGCCGGGGCAGATGTGGCCGTCGGAGTCCGCGACGACGCCTACTACGCTCAGATTCCGCCAGCACGGCGCCGGGTTTCGCGCCTGTTGCGCAGGCTCACCCGCCACGTGCTGCGCCTCCCCGTCGATGACACGCAGTGCGGCCTGAAGGGCTTCAACGAAACCGGCCGGCACCTATTCCTGCGCACCACCACCAAACGCTACCTATTCGACCTGGAGATGCTGTTTATGGCTGCCCGCCAAGGCAAGCTTCGGGTGCAACCCCTGCCCGTAGAGCTGAAGCCGGGCGTTGTATTTTCTCAACTCAACCCCCGGATTCTACTCACCGAGAGCCTGAACTTTATGCGCATCCTGGGCCGGCGACACGAAGCGTAACCCGGCCGTGTGCCCGCTTACAAATCCCACCGGTACAGGCGCAGGCTCCCCGCCTCCGACAAGAGCGTGAGATGCTGGCGCTCCGGAAAATCAGCCCCCGCGTCCAGAATTTCCCGCACTTTCGGTTTGGTCTGTTGCTCAATCACGGGGTTGGTGCCGTCGTAGAAGCTCTTGTCGAAAAGCACAAGTAGCGGCTTCCCGGATTTCTGCAGAGCGGCCCGCAGGGCTGGCGTGGGCCCGGCCGGGGAGAACAGGCTGCGTAACTCTACCAGATGCTCCGGTGGCGTGCGCGACATCTTGCTGGCCAGCATGGGCAGGTTGGTCCGCAGCCCAATCTGGTAGGCGTAGCGGGACAACATATCGTAATCGTCTAGGGTGATATCAAGGTCCTCGGTCCCGACGTGGAAGTACGGTATCGGAAGAATGGCCTGATACTTTTCTGGATCCACGGAATACAGTAGTCGATTGATCTCCGGCGTAAAGTTAGTGTTGGTTAATACGTTTGGCAATAGGGTTTTGTAATGCTCCACAGCATCGCGGGTATCCAGTAGTACCAGCGCCACCAAGGCGCTGCCCACCAGCCACCGGCCGGCCCATTTGCTGGTACTCAGCCAGAAATCGAAACCGAAAACGGCCAGCAGGTTAACGGCCCAGAAAAACACCCAACTAAACCGGGCCAGCACCCGAAATTGGGTCACGGCATCCGTTACCATCTGGCCCCAGAAGAACAGATTCAGGTAGTTGTGAATTGTATACTTGCCCTCATCGAGGGTGTAGGTAGTACCAACGGAGATAAGGAGGCTGATCAGGGCGGCCCCGAGCAACAGTTGTAAGAAGGGCCAGGCTCGCGCCGTTTTCCAGGAGTTCCAGAAGACTTTGCTGGCCGCTGGCTGCCACAGCCACCAGCCGAGCAGGAACGTGAGCCCAAAGAGCGCGAAAGCCCCTAGATACGCCACCGACTCGTAGGCGGGCTGATTAGCAAACTCCAGCCAAAAATTGACGCCATTGTACTCGGGCGAGCGAAACAGGGCCGAAACCTGCAACTTCCAAGGATCATAGTTGAAGCCGGCAGCCCCTGTGCTCCGCAGCTTATAGTAGCCGTCGACGAGGCGGATAATAGCCACGCACAGCACCATGGGCGCCAAGGTTATAAGCCCGCCGGCTACGGCCAGCAGGGGGTTGGACAGCCAGCGGTTCTTCGGCAGCAGCCACCACGCAAAAAAGCCGCCGGTCAGCACGGCCATTAACGGCAGGTAGTACAGGTGCAGAAAGCCAATGAGGGTGCCTCCCAGGACCAGCCCGAACACCCAGCGCCCGATTGGCCGGCCGGCCTCAAACCGCTCGTACACCTGCAACAGCCCCCAGATGCCGAACAGCAGCACCCAGCTATAGGACAGGTTCAGGTGCCCGACCAATAGCCGGCTAACCTGGGGGTTGATCCACGGCAGGGCAACTGAAAAGATGGTAACCAGCCCCCAGTAACGCGTAAAACGCCGGAGAATAAGGGTCAGGAATAAGGTGCTGAGCAGAAACCCACTCAGCAACAGCAGATGGTAAACATCCAGCGCATATGGCCGCAAATCGAATATGTAGTGCGACCAAAGTCGGACCAGCACGGCCAGCAACGGTGTATTATCAGTATAGAAAATATAGTCACCGTAGGGGTAGTTCATCATCCCGAACCACCTCAATCCGTTTTCCCAGGGCTGCTGAACGTAGGCTTGGAAGGTGTAATAATTTTTGGCGCCGTCGTAAGTGCTGGAAAACAGATACCGGCCCGGCTGCAGCAATAGGGGCTGAAATGCCTCCAGGAGCAATAAACACTGTACTATCAGATTCAGCGCCAGCTGCAAGCCTCGTGAATGAGACCAGGCCCGAACAGCCGTTAAAGAAAAACGCATAGAGGAAACTAAGACCCGCAGACCACTTACAGATGTTCGATAGAATTGACCAAAGATAAGAGGCGGCGTGAAAGCAGGCGGGCTGGGCCAGGGCACGTCTGCCCCGCAACGGGCGGCGGGTAAATCCGGGAACTGGCGGCCACCGGGTAGAGTTTTGCCGGACCGTTCGGCTTATCTTTCCCCGTGCTTTCGCCCTCCCCCACTCTTTCTGCCCGCTCGCGGCCCTGGTGGCAGCGTTTCGGGCCGCTGCTGCTGCTGCTGGCCCTGGCTTATTTCCCGCTGTTCTGGCAGCTCACCTCCTTTCCGGTGCAGCAGTGGGATGAGTCGCGCACGGCCCTCGACGCGCTGGGCATCCTCGTCCACCACGACTGGCTGGTGATTCGCTACCTCAACGAGCCCGACCTCTGGAACAGCAAGCCCCCACTCTGGACCTGGCTGCTGGCTGGCAGCATCCGTTTGTTTGGCCCCACCGAGCTGGGCCTGCGCCTGCCCGCCGCTCTGGCGGCCCTGGCCACGGTGCTGCTCACCTACGCCGCCGCCACCCGCTGGCTCCGTAGCCCGCTGGCGGGTCTGCTGGCCGGGTTGGTGCTGCTCACCAGCCCTGGTTACGTTACGTTTCATGTGGCCCGCACCGCCGACTTCGATGCGCTGCTGACGCTTTGCACCACGGCGGGGGTACTGAGCTGGCTGGCCTACCTGCGCACCGGCCGCCGCCGCTGGGCCGGGGCCACGGGCCTTAGTTTCGCGGCGGCCGTGCTCACGAAGGGTATTGCCGGGGCTATGTTCGGGCCGGGGCTGCTGCTGGCCGTGGCCCTCACGGGCAGCGCGATTCGGCTCCGGCGGCCGGCTCCGTGGCTGGCTGCCGGGCTGGTGCTGGTGCTGGCCGTAGGCTGGTACGTGGTGCGCGAAGCCGCGGCCCCGGGCTATCTGGCGGCCGTGTGGGACTACGAGGTGGGCGGGCCGGCCGGCAACCAGCTCGAAGGCCACTATTTCCCCTTCGAGTGGTACTTCAATCTGCTGGCCGAATACAAGTTCTCCCTCTGGCTGCTGCCCGCGCTGCTGGGCGTCAGCCTGGGCTGGTGGACGCCGCGGGGCAGCCGGCCCTGGTGGCTGGCCCGGGTCCTGACGGCCGTGGTGGGGTCGTTCTACCTCGTGCTGGCCCTCACCCAGACCAAGCTTTATTGGTACGATGCCCCCGCCTACCCGCTGCTGGCGCTGCTGGCAGCGGCGGGCCTGACTGTTACCTTCCGGACGGTGCGGGCGGCCGTGGCACCGGGGCAGCCGGGGCGTTATGCCCCGCAGGTGGCGGGGGTACTGGCCCTGGCCGCGTTTCCCTACCTAAATCAAATTCAGTACCTGCGCAAGCTTTCCGACCATCGGTTCGAAAACCACCAGCTGGTGTATGGGCACCATTTGCGCTACCAGCGCCAGCAGCTGCCCAATCTCAACCGCTACATTCTGGGCACCGACGGCTCGTTCAACGACACGCCCGAGTTCTACCGCCTGGCTGCCGAGTACCAGTTTGGCCACTGGGTGCGGCGGCTCGGCCCCTGGCAAATAGGCGAAGCCCAGCCCGGCGAAACCGTAGTTGTATGCGGCCAAAAAGCCACGACCGCCTGGCGGCAGTCCTTCCAAACCACCGTGCTCCTGCAATCCGACTCCTGCCTGACGCTCCAACTAGGCCCGCGCCGCTGACGAGAGGTTAGAGGTTAGAGGTTAGAGGTTAGAGGTTAGAAAGAACGTCATTCAGAGCGCAGCGAAGAATCTCGCGTGCCAAAGTAATCCCTGTCGCAGGAAATTGCTTTGGCACGCGAGATTCTTCGCTGCGCTCTGAATGACGTTCTACCCCCTCAATTAAGCCGGCTGAGCGTGGTTTCCAGGTCGGTGAGGGTGGTTTCCTCGAAGCGGAGCGTATCGGCGGGGGCGCTGCCGGCGGGGCGGGGCTCATGGGCGAGGAAGGGCGCGCCGTTTTCGTAGCGCAGGCCCACGACGGTGGCGCCGGCGGGGGCCGCCATGAACTGGTAGCCGCCTTCCTGAGGCGTACCGCCCACTACCACGCGCCGACCGGGCACCACCAGGCGCACGGCCGTTTGGGGGTTAGCCACGAAGGCGGGCACGAACAGCGGCGACGCCTTGCCGGCCCAAGGCCGGCCAGCAGCCAGCCAGCCAAGGCGACTGGGCTGCAAAGCGTTGGGCGCGGCGGCCAGGTCCGTGTCATCCTCGTCGGCGGCTTCGGGTTCGGGGGCGGCGGCCAGGTCGGTTTCGGGGGTGGTGGCCTGGCCGGGCTGGAACTTGAAGCGTACGGGCAGCACCAGCCGCACCTTCACGAAGCGACCGTCCTGCTGGCCGGGCGTCCAGCGGCCCGAGGTCTGGCGCAGCACCCGCAGCACCTCCTCGTCGCAGCCGTTACCCAGGCCGCGCAAAATGCGCGGTTCGCGGATGCGCCCGCTCTCATCCACCACAAACGAGGCAAATACGAGGCCCTCGGTCTGGTTGACCTGGGCCTGCTGGGGGTAGCGGATGAGCTTGTTGATATCGGCCGGGCCCTGGCCGTAGCGGGGCATGCGCTGGGCCGTGGTCAGAATCTGGCTGGACGGCGCAGGGGCGGCTTCGCCCTCGGCCCAGCGCACGACGCTGCCGCTGCTTTCGGCCTGCCCATAAAAGAGCGGCGTGTTGCGGGAACGGCCCTTGAGCTCCAGCTGAAAATTACGGCCCGAAGCCAGGGCCAAGCTGCTGGCCGTGGGCCGAGGCCCGCACCAGCACCGCCCCGCTCAACTCCAGCGGCCGCCCGGCTTCGGTTTCAGTTAGTAAGTTGGAAAGCAGCATCGACGAGCCCGAGTAGCACTCCTTCAGCTCCACCCACACGGTGCCGGTCACCGGCTGCTGACGGCCATCGACCAGGGCCCCGGCCGGAAACCGCACGATGGTGCCCTCCTGCCCGCGCACCTCGGCGGCCTTGGTAGGGTCGATCTGGAAATATTCGCTGGGTTTAAGGGTAAGATCCTGGAGGCGGGGCTCGGCGGGTGGGGGCGGCGTTTCGTCCTGGGGCGGGCGCGAGCTGCGGTACACCACCAACGGGGCCCGGCGGCGGGTGGGCTTTTCTACCCGGTGCCAGTCGCGCTTAACGGGCGTGGCAGCCAGGGGCGTATCGAGCGAATCGTAGGCCAGCGTATCGGCTAAGGCGGGCGAAACGGGCGGGGCAGTCGTTTCCTCGGCCGCTTGCTCGGGCTGGCAGGCCAGCAGCAGCCCGCCACTCATCATGAACAGAAGAAATCGGCTGGAGTATCGGGTAATCATTGCAGATAGGGAGTCGGAGGAAAGGGGAAGTAGCCGAAAGTCGGCTTTTTCTCCCATAAAGTCGCTTATCAACGAGGTTTAATCCCATGATATTCTCCAGGGCCGATTTTCCTCGGGCGTTATTGACACCAGCCGCCGTCATTCTCGAAAACAAAAGCGGCGGCCCCATTAGGAGCCGCCGCCGTTGGTCGAACAACATTACGCTAACAGCAGGCCTATAGGTTCTGCAGTACGAAATTGGTCATCTGGCGGTAGAGGTGCAGGCGGGTATTGCCGCCGTAAATGCCGTGGTTGCGGTTGGGGTAGTACAGGGTCTGGTAGTCCTTGTTGGCCTTGATCATGGCATCGACGAAGGCTACGGAGTTCTGGAAGTGCACGTTGTCGTCGCCGGTGCCGTGCACGAGCAGGAACTTGCCTTTCAGCTGGTCGGCAAACTGCACGGGCGAGTTGTCGTCGTAGCCGCCGGGGTTTTCCTGGGGCGTTTTCAGGAAGCGCTCGGTGTACACCGTGTCGTAGTAGCGCCAGTTGGTGACCGGGGCCACGGCGATGCCCATCTTGAACAGGTCGGGGTTTTTGGTCATGGCCAGCGTAGGTCATGTAGCCGCCGAAGCTCCAGCCCCAGATGCCGATGCGGCTTTTGTCCACGTAGGGCAGGGTGCCAAGGTAGCGGGCCGCCGTCGGCCTGGTCATGGTTTCGAGCTTGCCCAGGTTGGCGTAGGTGGCTCTTCTTGAAGGCCGAGCCGCGGCGCGCCGGTGCCCCGGTTGTCCACCGACACACGATGTATAGCCCTGCTCGGCCAGCAGCTGGTGCCAGAGGTAGTTGGTGAAGGCAATGCCGCCGCCGGCGTCGTCCTGCACGCGTGCTGCGAGCCGGGGCCGCCGTACACGTACATCAGCACGGGGTATTTTTTGGCCGGGTCGAAGTTGGCCGGGCTTGATCATCCGAGGCGTTCAGCTCCACGCCCTCAGCCGTTTTGAAGTTGATAAACTCCAGCTTGCCCAGGTTGTAGCCGGCGAGCTTCTGGCGCAGCGCGGCGTTGTCTTCCAGCACCTTCACCAGCTTGCCGTCCTGGCCGTTCGCGCAGGCTCACGACCTGGGGCTGCCCGGCCTCGGAGTGGTAGTTGAGGTAGTATTTGGTGTCGGGGCTCAGGTTCACGGCATCGTACACCACCGCCGGCCTCGCTGAGGCGGGTTTTGCCCTTGCCCTTCAGGTTGATGCGGTACAGGTGGCGCTGCAGCGGCGAGCCCTCGGTGCTGGTGAAGTACACCTCGCCTTTCTTGGCATCGAAGCCCTCGATGCTGGCAATTTCCCAGTTGCCCTTCGTGAGCTGGCGCACCAGCTTGCCTTTCATGTCGTAGAGGTAGAGGTGGCTGGTAGCCGTCTTTCTCGCTCGTAAACAGGAACTGCTTGCCGCCTGTCGAGGTAGCGCAAATCGTCGTTTACTTCCACGTAGGCCGGGTCGGTATCGGTCAGCACCACCTCGGTTTTGCCGGTGCGGGCGTCGGCGTGCAGGATTTCGAGCTTGTTCTGCAGGCGGTTGATGCGCCGGATGCTGAGCAGGTTCGGCGTCTGCGTCCAGCCAATGCGCGGGATGTACTGGTCGGCCTCCGCGCCCACGTCCATCTTCACGGTCTGGCCCGCGGCCACGTCGTACACTGCTCACGCCCACGGTCGAGTTTTTCTCGCCGGCCTTGGGGTACTTGTAGCGGTATTCCTGCGGATACAGCGGGCCCCACTCCTGCATGTTGTACTCGGGCACGGCGCTTTCATCGAAGCGGTAAAACGCCACCTGCCGCGAATCGGGCGACCAGTGGAAGCCCTGGGCAAACTCAAATTCCTCCTCGTACACCCAGTCGGTGCCGCCGTTGATGATCTTGTTCAGCTCGCCGTTGGTGGTCACGGCCGTTTCGCGCATCGTGGCCAGGTCGGTCACGAACACGTTGTTGTCGCGCACAAAAGCCACGCGCTTGCCGTCGGGCGAAAACGTGGCGTAGCGCTGCTTGCCCGCGCCCGCGCTCAGGGGCACGAGCTGCTTGGTAGAACGGTCATAGACGTAGAAAGTCGACTTGCTGCTGCGGCGGTAAATGGGCTCGGTGGCGGTGCTGAACAGGATTTTGGTTTCGTCGGCGTTGAAGCTGTAACCATCCACGGGCAGGGGCTGGGTCTGGCCGGGCAGCTTCAGGTCGGCGGCCGCCACCAGCGTCTGCACCGGCTGGCCGGTCGTTACTTCGTTTTGCACCAGGTCGCCTTTTTCCAGCGACGAATAGTAACGGCCATCCTTCATCCAGTTGAAGCCGGCCACCGATTTAGCGGCGAACGTGCCTTTCTGCCAGATGTCTTCGAGGGTGATATTCTGCTTTTGCTGGGCGAAGGCTACCGGCGCAGTGGCGGGCAGTAGCACGGGGCTGGCGGTAGTCAGCAGCAGGGCCAGGCCCAGGGAACGTAATCTCATGCGGGTGGGAAGGTTGATAAGAAAGCTGCAAGCTACAGGCGGCAAGCTATAAGTGGAGACACACTTAACCGGCCAAGAGTTGCGTTCAATAACTTGTAGCTTGCGGCCTGTAGCTTGCAGCATCCTGAAATTATGCGTTTCCGTTCAATCCTTCTGCTGGTTTTGCCCGGGCTGGCGGCGGCCTGCGAGCCCGCCCTCGAGCCCGGCCCGCGGGTCGATCTGGTGGCCAGCACCCGCCTGTCTACTGCCGACCGCCGCCTCACTACGCCCGGCGACACCGTGGCCACCGGCATGCTGGCCCGCGCCGACGGCGACAGCCGGCTGAAGCAGCTCCGCATCACGGTGGAGTATAGCCCCCTGCCCGAGCCAGTCGACCTGACTTTCTACAACACCTACCCCGACCTCACCAAGGCCCCCAAAACGACGCTGGTTTACCTCGACAGCACCCTTTCCCCGCTCAGCGAACTGTACTTCCAGAGCGTGCACGGTATCCGCACGACGGCCGGGGTCGAAACATGGTCGTACACTGCCACCGATACCGAGAAGCGCACCGGCCAGCGGAGCCAGCGCCTGCGCATGGGCCGCACCGACTCGACGGCCGTGTTTCATAGTTACTCCGTTACCCTGGAAGCGCCCGGGGCCCTGGGCCGGCGCCGGTTCCTGGCCCTGCGCGAAGGCCTCGCCCTGCCCGGTTTCAGCCTGCGCAACCAGCCCGCCAACCAGCAGCTCATCGATCTGGTGTTTCGGCCCGAGCGCGGTACCGCAGCCCCCACCCTCTCCACCCCCGCCGACGATTCGCTGGGCCTGGCCGCCAAGTGGCCCCAGCGCCGGGGCACCCTCATCCGGCGCACCGCCCTCACGGCAAGCAATTTCCAGGCGGCAGGCACGGCGGCAAACTTCGCAGCAGCTTACAATGGCGGCACCAACTTTGCCCGCCCTGCCAACACGGGCCCACTCACCAAAGACCAGGTCGTAGCCTTCCTAACGCCCGAAGGCAAGTACGGCCTGCTCTACATCGAGGAAATCATCACGACCGGTATTCGGTCTATCCGGATGCAGGTGCGGGTAGGCAAATAGCCGCTACGCTCAAGCAATGAAAGCTAACCGGGCCGGATCGTAGCGCACGTATGCGCCATGATCCGGCCCGGTTAGCTTTCATTGCTTGAGCGTAGCTGAGCCAGCTGCTTAAAAGAGGATACCGGCGGTAATCGTGGTCGTCAGGGGCTTGCTGTTCACCTCTATTACCGGCGTTTTAGTGTTCCTCACGAACAACGTGTACGGACTGTAAAGCTGCTTGCTCTGGGCATATACGCCGGCTACATCCAGGAAGAAGCTGCCTTGGCGCAGCCCCAGCCCGCCCGTGAAGTAGTTGCGGCCCTGGCTGGCCGACGCGTCGCGGTAGGGGTCGCCGTAGTGGGCAAACCCGGCCCTGACGCGTAGCACGTCGAGGCGTAGCTCGCCGCCGAGGCGCACGTTTACGGCGCTGGAATAGAGGCTGCTCACGGCGTCGTTGTCGCCCCCGAAGTCGCGGGCACTGTTGGCGAATGAGCCGTTGGCGTTATTGGCCAGGTGGGCCTGCGAGTAGTTGAGGTATTCTACATCACCACTCAGAAAACCGTACTTACCAATTACGGCAGACACGCCGCCGGTGGCGCGGAAGGGCGTCGTGAGCGTGTAGCTTAGCTGCTCGGCAGGAATGGCGTCGCTGGCCGACGAGAGGGTTTGGTTGCCCACCCGGATGGGCTTATCGAACTGGGCCTGTAACGAGGCGTTGTAGGTTTCGTCGAACTGAAAGTAGGTGGGCGTTTGTACCGAAGCCCCGATGCGCAGCGCATCAATGGGCCGGTAAATCAGGCCCAGGCGGGCATTTACGCCGGTACCACGGGTGTCGATGGCGCTACGCAGGCGCAACGAGCCAAACGAGGTTCCCTGCTCATTCGTGACGGGCTGGGGGTCGACTACAGTCGTGATTCTTTCGGTGCTGTAGCGGCTAAGCACAATGCCGATTCCGCCCCCAATGTAGAGCTTGTCCTGGTAGCTGGCTCCGTAGGCAATATCAAACTGAGTGTTGGCACCCGTAGTGTTGACGGTTTCGCCCTGGCGCAGGGGCACGTTGCCGAAACCCGTAGCCAGAAAAGGGTCAGAAAGCCGCCGTTCGCGACCTATAGAGTCGGTCAGGTAGGTGTTATACGCCAGCTCATCGAGCGCACCGCCGTGGTCTTCATCCAGACGCTGAAAAAAGTCCTGGTTCTGGGGCGGATTGCCTTCGTAGCGAAAGCGCTGATTGAAATCGGCTGTCCGGATTATTCCCAGCGAGAAGGCCCCCGCCCGCCAGGGACTGGGGTCACCGTCGGGCCGGCGGTGCGCGAACACCATCCCAAGGCTGGCCACGTTCAGGTTATTGCGCGATTCGCTGGTAGTAGTCCCGAAGCCCTGGCTGCTGGTGTTCAGAAACGAAACGCCCGGCGAAAAGGAAATTTCGGAGCGCTGGAACATGCCCAACCCGGCTGGGTTGATGCCTACCGCGCCGTAGTCGCCGCCGATGGCGGCCCCGGTCCCGCCGATGCCCAGGGTACGGGCCGTACCCAGGGGCTGCGACTGTGAATTGCGCAGGGCATCAACCTGATATTGGGCAAAAGCGTGGCTGGCCGAACCCATCAGGGCCACGGCAAGAGCGTATTTCAGCGTTTTCATAGAAGGGAAGGAAGTGAGCCAGCACCCGGACCAGCGCCGGCTCTACAGATAAAATCAGACTAACCTAAACGTACTCACCAGCATACAAGCCGCGGCTTACTCTACCCGGCCCCTGCGGCCACCGGCTCCGCCACCACCCGAGTTACCCGAACCGCTGTTGCTGTTGCGCGAGGGCTCGGAGTAAGAACGCGAAGGCTCAGAGTAAGAACGGGAAGGCTCCGATACCCGGGACGGCCGGCTCGATTCGGAAGAGCGGGAAGGCTGGGAATACGAAGGCCGCGACGGCGCATTCTCCGAGGAGCGCGAAGGCTGGGAATACGAAGGCCGCGACGGCGCATTCTCCGAGATTCGCTGACGGCGCGGCTGCTCCTGCGAGCCGGCCGAACCCGAACCGGCCGGGTTCCAGTCGCTACGGCTGCGGCGCTGGTAGCGACTATCGCCAGCCTGGTCGGCGGTCGAAGCCGGCTGGCTACCGCCATCGTTGCTCAGCACCCGCCAGCGGCGGCCATCCCGCTCCGTACCCGACATATCGCGGCCCGACTGGTCGGCGCTTACCTGGTCGCGACGACCACCTACTACTGGGGGCGTCGTGTCGGTGTTGGGCATTTCCTGGATGCGCCCGCGGCGGCCACCCAACTGCTGGTCGTTGCCCAGCGTGGCGGCATCCTGCCCGGCCTGCATACGGCCCGATGTTCCGGCCGTACCGCTGGCAGGCATCTCCTGCACCCGGCGGCCGCGGCTGGGCCGTTCTACCAGGCCGTTCTGCTCGTTGGGGTTGGGGGCCGTCGTGAAACCGCCCTCCTGCACGCGGCCCCGGCCGCCAACCGGGGTACTGCTGGCATTGCGGCTTTCACCTACCCAGTCGCGGCGGCCGGTGCGCGGACGGCTGGGCTGGTCGTTGTTGCCGTTCCAGTTATTGCCGTAGCCATTACCATAGTAACCACCGCCACCATAATAGCCGCCACCGTTATAGTAGTTGCGGGCATAACCTAGGCCACCGTAGCCACCGTAATAACCGCCCCAAGGGCTGCCCGGGTAATAGCCGTAACCGTAGGGGTCGTAGCTATAGCCATAGCCAACGGGCCGGTAGTAGGGCCGACCGAAGCCGTACCCAAAACCGATATTGATGGTCAGCCCACCATACCCGTAGAAAGGCCGGGCGAAGGGGTCGTAGTAACCGTAGGGTAAGTAGGGCGAATAGGCGAACACCGGACTTCCATAGAAGAATGGATCGGTATAGGCAAAGTCGTAGTAGCCCAGGCTCGAACCCCGGTAGGGCGTATTGAAGCGCCGCAACCGGGAGGCGTAGTAGTAATCGTCGTCGTAGTACTCGTCGCTGCCACGGGTTGTCGTGCCGCTGCCGTTGTAATCGGGGTTGGCAATGTCGCCGGGGTTGGCAGCTGCCACACCGGCCGTAGAAGCCACGGCCGGAGCCGTCACGCGGTCCGAGGACGAGTAGTACATCCCGTCGTTCTCAGTCGTGGCCAGGTTCGAGGTAGTGGCGCACCCTCCCAGCGTAAGCAGGGCCAGGGCAGGCAGGAAGGCAGGGAGGTGCTTTTTCATGATACTTGCGCGTAAAGTTGAAATCAACGGATGGAGAAAGGGTGAAGGCCGGGGCTAACAGGCCGCCAAAGCCCAGTTCCTCCGGATATTATAACGTAATTTGGCCCCGAAACGGTGCCTTTTTCTAATGACAAATCTTGTACCAGAAACAGGAACTTTTTCACTTAATCCAAGATACTCCCGAATATGAGCAAAAGTTTGCCTAAACGCAGCGAGGATTACTCGCTCTGGTACAACGAGTTGGTAAAGCGGGCCGGTTTGGCCGAAAACTCGGCCGTGCGCGGCTGCATGGTCATCAAGCCCTATGGCTACGCCATCTGGGAGAAAATGCAGCGCACCCTCGACGATATGTTCAAGCGCACGGGCCATGAAAACGCGTATTTCCCGCTTTTCGTGCCCAAAAGCCTGTTCGAAGCCGAGGAGAAGAACGCCGAAGGATTCGCCAAGGAATGCGCTGTGGTTACCCACTACCGCCTCCAGAACGACCCCGACCGCCCCGGCAAGCTGCGCGTCGACCCCAATGCCAAACTCGAAGAGGAGCTCATTGTTCGGCCTACCTCGGAGGCCATCATCTGGAGCACCTATAAAGGCTGGATTCAGAGCTACCGCGACCTGCCGCTGCTCATCAATCAATGGGCCAACGTGGTGCGCTGGGAGATGCGTACGCGTTTGTTTTTGCGCACTGCCGAGTTTCTCTGGCAGGAAGGCCACACAGCCCACGCCACCGAGAGCGAAGCGCTGGCCGAAACCCGCCAGATGCTCGACGTGTATGCCCAGTTCGCCGAAGAGTGGATGGGCCTGCCGGTTATCAAGGGGGTTAAAACCGAAAACGAGCGGTTTGCCGGGGCCGTGGAAACCTATTGCATCGAGGGCATGATGCAGGACGGCAAGGCCCTGCAGGCCGGTACTTCGCACTTCCTGGGCCAGAACTTCGCCAAGGCATTCGATGTGCAGTTCCAGACCAAGGAAGGTGGCCTGGAGCACGTTTGGGGGACGAGCTGGGGCGTGAGCACCCGCCTGATGGGCGCGCTGGTAATGGCCCACTCCGACGACGAAGGCCTCGTGCTGCCGCCCAAGCTGGCCCCGATTCAGGTCGTGATTGTGCCCATCTATAAAGCCGGCCAGCTCGACGAGCTGATGGAGCGCATCCGCCCCATGCAGCAGGGCCTGATTTCGCGCGGCATCTCGGTGAAAGTGGATGACCGCGACACCGAGCGCCCCGGCTTCAAGTTTGCCGAGTGGGAGCTCAAAGGTGTTCCCGTGCGCCTGGCCGTGGGCATGCGCGACCTTGATGCCGGCACCGTGGAAGTAGCCCGCCGCGATACCAAGGAGAAAATGACCCTGCCGCTGGCCGACATCGTCAACAGTGTCGATCAGCTGCTGGCCGATATCCAGCGCAACATCTACCAGAAGGCCCTGGATTTCCGCAACACGCACACCACCCGCGTCGACACCTACGAGGAGTTCAAGCAGGTACTCGATGGCAAGGGCGGCTTCGTGGTAGCCCACTACGATGGCACCCCCGAAACCGAGGAGCGCATCAAGGAGGAAACCAAAGCCACCATCCGCTGCCTGGCCCTCAACGAAGCCGACGAGGCCGGCACCTGCATCCTGACGGGCCGCCCCTCGGTGCGCCGCGCCTACTTCGCCCGGGCCTACTAGGATCACGGATTAGCACGGATTTTAGCGGATTTCGCGGATTGTGTGAACGGCTGTAGGGCGAAGCGCTACGTAGCCCCCGGTAAAGCCAAACACCCCGACCAGCACTGGTCGGGGTGTTTGGCTTTATTATGAGCCTAATGCCGCCATCAGCAGCCGGCCGGAGGTGCTTAGTACTCGATGCTGGTTACCTCTACTTCTTCGGTTTTGGGGCCCAGCTGCAGCTTTACGCGCTGGCCCAGTTGGGCGCCCTGCACGGCGCGGGCAATGGGCGCGACGAAGGCAATTTTGCCCTCGGCCACGTCGGCCTCATCTACGCCGACAATCGTAAACTGCCGCTCCAGGCCCTTGCCGGTTACTGGCCGCAACGTAACGCGGGCCCCGAAGCGCACTTCGCCAGCCGGCTGAGTTGCGGGCTCCACTACCCGGGCGCTGGCCAGCCGGTCGTTGAGGGCGGCGAGCTGGCCGTTGAGTAGCGTGAGGCGGCGGGTGCGGTCGGCGTCGTTGTCGTGGTTGGCTTCGGCAGTCGTGCGGGCTGCTTCCAGCTCGGTCAGCTCCTGGCGGAGCTGGTCGAGGCCGGTGGGCGTAACGTAGTTGAGCGTCCCGGGCGGCAAGGAGGCCCGGGGCGGAATAATCGGAATTTCGAGGGAATCGTCTTCTTTGGTAAATGCGCGGCTCATAGCTCCTGCTAACGCGGGAGCAGGGCCAGAGTTGCCGGCCAAGCACGACTACTGCGTCAGGTTTGCGTATCTTTTCCCAACTGAACTACTTCAACTTCTTTATGGACTGGCTGACAATTGCGCTGCTGTTGCTCTTCGGACTGGCCTTTTTGGTAGTCGAAGTGATATTTATTCCCGGCACGACGGTGGTTGGGCTGGTGGGCTTCGGGCTGCTGGCGGCCGGCATCTGGTTTAGCTACCGCGACCTGGGCACTACCACGGGCCACTTGCTGCTCTCGGCGTCGGCCGTGTTCATTGGGGCGCTGGTGTACGTAGGGCTGCGGCCCCGCAACCTCAACAAGATGGCCCTTACCCAGGAAAACCACGGCCACGTACTCGATGTGCGCCATGCCGACGTGCTGCCCGGCACCGTAGGCCGCACCCTTTCGGCCCTGCGGCCCGCCGGTACGGCCCTCTTCGCCGAGGCTCGCCGCGAAGTAACTACCCGCGGCGAGTTCGTGGCCGCCGGCTCCAATGTGCTGGTTATAGGCATCGAGCAAAACCGCATCATCGTGCAGCTAGTTGCCTGATTTCAGTTGGCAGTGGGTGGTTGTCAGTTGCTAGGCAGAACAGAACGGCCTGACAACTGACAACCACCCACTGCCAACTGAAATCCCCCTCTGAATTCACCAACTCCCTATTTCCTATGCTGGTTAACTCCCCCTTTTTTCCGCTCATTGTGGGCGGCATCGTGCTGCTGGTATTCCTGTACTTTTTTCCGATCAGCCTCTGGATTACGGCCCTGTTTTCGGGGGTGCGCATCAGCCTGTTTCAGCTCGCCTTCATGCGGGTACGGAAGGTGCCGCCGTCCCTGATCGTGAACTCCATGATTACCTCCACCAAGGCCGGCCTGGCCCTCACGGCCAACGACCTGGAAACCCACTACCTGGCCGGTGGCAACGTGCCCAGCGTTATCAAAGCCCTGATTTCGGCCGACAAAGCCAACATCCCGCTCACCTTCAAGCAGGCCACCGCCATCGATTTGGCCGGGCGCGACGTGTTCGCGGCCGTAACGACCAGCGTAAACCCCAAGGTAATTAACACGCCCAACGTGGCCGCCGTGGCCCAGGATGGCATTCAGCTCATTGCCAAGGCCCGCGTAACGGTGCGCGCCAACATTGCCCAGCTCGTGGGTGGCGCCGGCGAAGAAACGATTCTGGCCCGGGTAGGTGAGGGCATCGTAACCAGCATCGGCTCTTCCCGCTCGCACAAGGAAGTGCTCGAAAACCCCGATAAAATCTCCAAGCTCGTGCTCAGCAAGGGCCTCGATGCCGGCACAGCCTTCGAAATCCTCTCCATCGATATTGCCGACATCGACATCGGGGAAAATATCGGGGCCAAGCTGCAAATCGACCAGGCTACGGCCGACTTGAAAGTGGCCGAAGCCAAGGCCGAAGAGCGCCGGGCCATGGCCGTGGCCGTAGAGCAGGAAAACCGCGCTAAAACCCAGGAAGCCAAAGCCCGCGTGGTGGAGGCCGAAGCCGAAATCCCGAAGGCCATGGCCGAGGCGTTCCGCAGCGGCAACCTCGGTATCATGGACTACTATAAAATGCGCAACATCCAGTCGGACACCGATATGCGCGACTCCATCGCCAACCCTGATGGTAGCAACAGCGGCAAATCTAGCCGCGATGAGGGCCGGCTGAGTTAAGGGTTTAGCTGCAAGCCGCTAGCTACAAGCGGCAAGCTGACGTTCTGGAAATCACACGCTCTAACAGAAAGAAGGCCCCACACTCAACTGAGTATGGGGCCTTCTTTTTGGACTAAGTAAGTAGAACGTCAGCTTGCCGCTTATGGCTGGTGGCTTGCAGCTCCCAAAATCCTACTTCTTCGTAATTCGGAACTCGACGCGGCGGTTGAGTTTGCGGGTTTCTTCCTGGTCGTTGCTGCCGATGGGCTTGCTGCCGCCGAAGCCCTCGGTGCTGATGCGGTTACCGGAAATGCCCTTCTGCACGAGGTACTTCTTTACCTCATTTACCCGGTCGAGGCTCAGCTTCACATTCAGCTGGGGGTCGCCCTGGTTGTCGGTATGGCCTTCGAGCTTGATTTCTACCTGTGGGTATTCCTTCAGGATATTGACCAGTCGTAACAGCTCGGGGTAGGAGTTCTCGCGCAGATAATACTTGCTCTGGGCGAAGAAGATGTTGTTGAGCTTGATGGCCTGGCCCACGGCGAAGGGCACGAGGTACAGGTCCTGGTTGACCTCGGAGTACTTCTGGCGGTCCGTCACGTCGAGGTTGTCCGACTCGGCCAGGTAGTCTTTGGCCTCGGCCCGGTAGCCGTACTGGGTGCCCGAGGGCAGCACGATGGTGTAAGAGCCGTCGATGGGGCTGGTTTCGGCCACTCCAATTTCCTCACCCGTAAGCAGGTTTTCGTAGCGGATGGTAGCCGCCACCGGCTTCTTGGAAGATGCGTCGAGCACCCGGCCCCGCACCAGCGTCACGACCTCGGGCCGGAAGGTGGGTGTCAGGTTAATGCGGAAAATATCTTTCGAACCGGCCGTGCCTTTGCGGGCCGACACCAGGTACGCATCCTCACCGGCCGCCGACACGGTGTAATAGGCGTCGAAATCGGGGGAGTTGACCGTCGAGCCCAGGTTACGGGGCTTGCTCCATTTAGTCCAAGAGTCGTCGAGGCGCTTGGAGTAGAAGATGTCGCTCTTGCCATAGCCGCCCAGGCCTTCGGAGGCGAAGTAGAGCGTTTTACCGTCGGAAGCCAGGAAGGGGGCAAAATCGGCCTTCTTGGTGTTCACGTTCGGCCCCAAGTTGCGCGGCCGACTCCAGGTTTTCCCGTCTTTATTCAGAAAGCTCACATAAAGGTCCTGCTCGCCCTGCCCATCTTTGCGGTCGACGGCCATGAGCATAATCTTGCCCGACGTAGCCAGGAAAAAGTCCACGTGCTCGGCGTCGTCGTTGTAGTAATCCTCAATTTCTACTTTCTCGGGCTTGGTCCAGCCCGTAGCAGTGCGCCGCGACAAGCTTGGCCCCTTAGGCACAATGGTACCATCGGGCTGATACACCCCGATAACGAGCAATTGCTGGCCGTTAGCCGACACCGAGGCCACGCCGTTGGGGTCGTTGGGCGTATTAATGGGGCTGCCGATGTTTTTGGCCTGGCCCCAGGCTTTCTTCTCGGCGTTGCTTATGCTGCTCACCCACACGTCCTGGGCATCGTTGGCCCCACCCGAATTCTGGGGGCTTTCTTGGCGGGCAAAGAACAGCGAGCGGCCATCAGGCGAAATAACCGGGTGGGTATCCACATACTTGGAGTTGACCGTGGGCCCCAGGTTGACCATGGCCGAGTCGAAGCTGATGGCGCTTTCGTCGTTCTTGAACTCCTTCTTCACCATCGTATCCACCACGTCGGCCACTCCAATGGCGTCAATCTGATTGACGCCGTTCACGGCCTTCGTGTTCATGGTCACGATGACGCCAATGGTGCGGTAGGTGCCGGCCGCAAACGTTACCTGCAACGTACGGTACTGCTCGGGAATGGGGCCGGGACTGTTGTTTTCGTACACCTGATGGTTGGTGCCGCGGGTATCAACGAGCTCGATTTTGGTGATGGAGCCCGGGTTGAAGTTTTCGACCACCGTCACCTGCCGGGCAATCACCGACTTGCTGAAGCGAATTTCGATTGATTCGCTGCTACCCGACTTTTTCGGAATCCAAGCTTCGTCGCTGGCCTGGCCCAACGGAATAGCATTGGGTTCGCCCAGCACTTTCTCGGGCGAAAAAGGCTCTTTGCCATCCGTCTTCTGCGAAGAAACTGCTACCACCTTCGACGCCCACACGGCGTGCTGGGCCTGTGCCACCAGGCTACTGCCCATCACCAGCGCTCCGGAGAATAGTATTTTCGCAACATTCATAGTTTCACAGTCAAAGTCAGAGCCATAGTTGAGGCAACGCGCCAAATGGTGGCCGCCATATTCAGGATTTTTACAAGACGTCCGGCAGGGCCCGGAAGTTTCGTCCCGAAGAAAAGACTCACCCTAAAGTACCGTTTCCTGCAGCGGCAAGTAACTATCCTGCCGTAAAAAAGCGCAAAAGCGGCTGGGGATACGGCTACGGCTGCTCAACGCATTCTGGCACTCGGCCAAAAGCCACTACGTGCCGCCGACTGGCTACCTCCGGCCGGCGCGGTAAACTTACTACAACTAGGGCGGTTATAGCCAATCTCTGTCGGGGCAGCCCAGCCGGGGCATGCGGGCAAGGCGGTTTTTAAGTAACTTGCGGCGTACTTGCCCCCCCACCCGTACCAACCTAATTCTACTCCAATGAAAGATCAACTGCTGGACGAAATTCCGTCCCTTGATTTAGCTGATTTCCGCTCCGGTGACCCCGAGCGCAAAGCCCGCTTCGTGCAGCAACTCGGCGAAGCATACCAGAGCATTGGCTTCGTGGCCCTCAAAAACCACGGCCTCTCCAACGACCAGACCGAAAAGCTTTATGCCGACGTGAAGTCCTTTTTCACGTTGCCCGACGACGTGAAGCAGCAGTACGAAAAGCCGGAGCTGGCCGGCCAGCGCGGCTACGTGAGCAAAGGCAAGGAACACGCCAAGGGCCGCAACACCGGCGACCTGAAGGAGTTCTACCACGTGGGCCAGGAAGTCGACGATGCGAACGACCCCATCGGGGCCGAGTATCCCGACAATATCTGGCCCTCGGAAGTAGCCAGCTTTGCCGACACCTCCCGCCTGACTTACCGCACGCTCGAAGCCGCCGGCAAGGATGTGCTGCGCGCCATTGCCCTCTACCTGGAGCTGCCCGAAAACTACTTCGACGACAAAGTGCGCAACGGCAACTCCATCCTGCGCCCCATCCACTACTACCCCATCGAGAACCCCGATGAGGTGCCGGCCGACGCCGTGCGCGCCGCCGAACACGGCGACATCAACCTCATTACCCTGCTCATGGGTGCCTCGGCCGATGGCCTGCAGGTGAAGCGCCGCGACGGCAAGTGGATTGCCATTACGGCCCTGCCCGACCAGATTGTGGTGAACGTGGGCGACATGCTCCAGCGCCTGACCAACGGCGTGCTCAAGAGCACGATTCACCGTGTGGTAAACCCAGCCCGCGAGAAAATGAACTCCTCGCGCTACAGCATCCCGTTCTTCATGCACCCGCGCTCGGAAATGAGCCTGGCAGCCCTCGAAAGCTGCGTAACGCCGGAAAACCCGAAGCAGGAAGCCGACATTACGGCCGGCGAATTTCTGAATGAGCGCCTGATTGAGCTGGGCCTGAAGAAGAAGTAAGCATTCCTGACTGACAAGCCAGAAAGGCCTGCTCCATGCTGGAGCAGGCCTTTCTGGCTTATAAAGCTGTTTACAAGGTCGGCTTTTTTACGAGTCTGTCATCCTGAGCATGTCGCGCATCAAGCGAGGACGAAGGCCCCTATCATAGCTGCACAATTGCCGCTCAGATGTGATTAGGTCCTTCGTCCTCGCTTGATGCGCGACATGCTCAGGATGACAGACTTTTTGACTTTCTAAACAGCTTCTATAAAAGCGGCTTTCACCCGGCGTACTTCGTAACAGGCTCCTGAATCGGCGCGCAACCTGTATCTTGGTCAGCCTTCACCTTTCGCTTCGTGCTTCCGAACTTGTCCGCGCCGCCCGACGATATTCAGCTAACCCCGCCGCCCCGCCGCAGCAAGCGGGTGAAGCGGGTGCGTAACATCATCTTTCTCAAGGATGTGGCCGCCCTGGGCCTCACGGCATTCGGGGGCCCCCAGGCGCACGTGGCCATGATGCTGCGGTTACTGGTAGACAAGCGGCGGTACCTAACGGCCCCCGAGCTGCTGGAACTGATGGCACTGTGCCAGATTCTGCCTGGCCCCACCTCCACCCAGACCATTACCGCCATCGGCTTTCGGCTCGGTGGCCCCAACCTGGCCTACCTTACCCTCCTGATCTGGATGCTGCCCGCCGTGATGATCATGACGGTGGCGGGTCTGTCTATCAGCTACCTCGATAAGGATCTGGTGATGCGGCTGGTGCAGTACGTGCAGCCGGTGGCGGTGGGCTTCGTGGCGTATTCGGCCTACAAAATTGCCCAGAAGGTCATTCATACCAAAACTGCCGTGGGCCTGATGGTAGCAGCGGCCCTGCTGGTGTATTGGGTGCAGGTGCCCTGGCTGATGCCCCTGCTACTGGTAGCCGGGGGCCTTGTCACCACCGCCCGCTACCGCAAAATGCCCCAGCAAGACAAACTCCCGCTTCAGATTGAGTGGGCCAACTTCGTGTTGTGGCTGGGCGTGCTAATCGGGGCAGCCGTGCTGGGCCAATACACCCAGCTGCTACCGGTACGGCTGTTCGAGAATTTTTACCGCAACGGCAGCCTCGTATTCGGCGGCGGCCAAGTGCTGGCCCCGCTGCTCTATACCGAGTTCGTCGAGTTCAAGCACTACCTCACGTCCGAGGAATTTTTGTCGGGGCTAGGGCTGGTACAGGCGTTACCGGGGCCTAATTTCTCGTTTGCCGCCTACATCGGGGCCCTGGCCATGCGGCCCGAAGGGCAGGGCCTGAGCGGTCAGCTGTTAGGCGCGTTGGTCGGCTCCGTCGGCATTTTCATGCCCGGTACGCTGCTTATTTTCTTCCTGATCCGGTTCTGGGACCAGCTTAAGCGCTACCGGGTGGTACAGGCCTCGCTCGAAGGCATCAACGCCGTATCGGCCGGACTGGTCTGGGCGGCTACCTTTCTGCTCTACCACCCCCTGCCCGATACGCCCATCAACCTGGGCCTGATCGGGGTCACGTTTCTGCTCCTGCTCTGGGAGAAAGTCCCGTCTTACATCATCGTCGGGGCGGCGCTGATGGCAGGCGTGGTTTTTTAGAAGTTAGAGGTTAGAATTAAGAAGTGAGAGGTGAGACTTTCGTTCCAGCGGCCTAAAAAGCCGTCAGAACGAAAGTCTCACCTCTCACTTCTTAATTCTAACCTCTAACTTCTACCCTCTAACCTAAAACATCAACTGCTCGGGCAGGCGCATGAGGTAGTCGCCGTAGCCACTTTTGCGCAGGGGCTCGGCAATGGTGCGCAGCTGGTCGGCGTCGATGAAACCCTGGCGGTAGGCCACTTCCTCAATCGAGCCCACCTTCAGGCCCTGACGCTGCTCGAGTACGCGCACGAACTCGCCGGCCTGCATCAGGCTCTCGAAGGTACCCGTATCGAGCCAGGCGGTGCCACGGCCCAGAATGCCTACTTTCAGCTTGCCGCGGCGCAGGTATTCCTGGTTGACGTCGGTAATCTCGTACTCGCCACGGGGGCTGGGCTTCAGGTCGCGGGCAATCTGCACCACATCGTTGTCGTAGAAGTACAGGCCCGGCACGGCGTAGTTGCTCTTGGGCTGGGCGGGCTTTTCCTCGATGCTCAATGCCTTGTTGTTGGCATCAAACTCCACCACGCCGTAGCGCTCGGGGTCGTGCACGTGGTAGGCGTACACCACGCCACCGTCGGGGCTGTTGTTGCTCTTGAGCAGCTCTTCCATGCCTTCGCCGTGGAAGATGTTGTCGCCGAGTACCAGCGCTACCTTATCGGTACCGATGAAGTCCGCCCCCAGCACGAAGGCCTGGGCCAGACCGTTAGGCACCTCCTGCACCACGTACTCGAAGCGGCAGCCCAGCTTGGAACCGTCGCCGAGCAGTTTTTTGAACTGCTCCTGGTCGTGGGGCGTGGTGATGATGAGGATTTCCCGAATACCGGCCATCATCAGGATGGACAGCGGGTAGTACACCATCGGCTTGTCGTACACCGGCATCATCTGCTTGGATACGGCCAGGGTGAGCGGATGCAATCGGGTGCCGGAGCCGCCGGCGAGAATGATACCTTTCATAGTTAGTGACTTAGGAACTTGGGGTCTGAGGGGCTTGGATAACGTCTGTCATTCTGAGCTTGCGAAGGATCCTATCACGCCTGAACGACAATCGTTCTAACGACTTGTGCTAACATAATAAGATCCTTCGCAAGCTCAGGATGACAGGTGGGGCGAGCTATTAATTCCGCTCAGCAATAAACTCCTGGTGGGTTTTAAACCAGTCCAGCGTCTTGCTGCAGGCCTTCCTGAATGCGCACCTGGGGCTGGTAGCCGAGCAGGTTTTTCGCCTTGCTGATGTCGGCCAGGGAGTCGCGGATGTCGCCGGCGCGGTCGGGGCCGTACTCGGGCACGATATCGGAGCCGGCTTCTTCCTTCAGGATGTTGAACAGGTCGTTGAGGGAGGTGCGGTCGGCCACGGCCACGTTGTACACTTGGTTCACAGCCTCGGGGTTCTGTACCAGCGCCGCCTTGATGTTAGCCTGCACGCAGTTTTCCACGAAAGTAAAGTCGCGGGTCTGGCCCCCGTCGCCGTTCATGCGGGGCGGACGGCCCTCCAGCACGGCATCAATGAAGAGCGGAATCACGGCTGCGTAAGCCCCGTTAGGATCCTGGCGCGGGCCGAAGATGTTGAAGTAGCGCAGGCCGATGATTTCCATGCCGTAGGTCTTGCCGAATACGTCGGCGTAGAGCTCGTTGGCATACTTGGTGACGGCATAGGGCGAGAGGGGCTTGCCGATGCGGTCCTCCACCTTGGGCAGGGCCTGATGGTCGCCGTAGGTGGAGCTGGAGGCCGCGTACACGAAGCGCTTCACGCCCGCTTCCTTAGCGCCCACCAGCATGTTCACGAAGCCGCCCACGTTCACGTCGTTGCTCGTGATGGGGTCGTTGATGGAGCGCGGCACGGAGCCCAGCGCCGCCTGGTGCAGCACCACATCAATACCCTGGCAGGCATCGATGCAAGTCTGCCGGTCGCGAATGTCGCCCTCGATAACGCGCAGGGCCGGGTTGCCTTCGAACAGGGCCACGTTCTTGCGGAAGCCGTTGGAAAAGTTGTCGAGCACGCGCACCTCTTTGGCGCCGTACTTGAGCAGGTATTCCACCAGGTTCGAGCCGATGAAGCCGGCCCCGCCGGTAACGAGGAAGCTCAGGCTGTCGAGCGGCTGGTCGTGAAAAGGAGTATTATACATGCAGTAGGGGCGCGTTGCACGCGCCCGTTCGTTAAAACGATGAGATAGGGTGTCGTTCAACGGAACCGTTCAACGACGGGCGCATGCAATGCGCCCCTACCGGTTGTACTGTTTCTGGTAGTAGTCCTGGTACGCGCCGCTGGTCACGTTGTTGAGCCAGGCTTCGTTTTCGAGGTACCAGTCCACGGTCTGGCTCAGGCCCTGCTCGAACGTAACGGACGGTTTCCAGCCCAGCTCGTTCATGATTTTGCTCGAGTCGATGGCGTAGCGCAGGTCGTGGCCGGCGCGGTCGGTTACGAACTTGATGAGCTGGCGGGAGGTGCCTTTCTCCTTACCGGTTTTCTCGTCCAGGGTATCGCAGAGCAGGTGGATCAGCTCCAGGTTGGCCCACTCGTTTACGCCGCCGATGTTGTAGGTTTCGCCCACGGTGCCCTTATGGAACACAGCATCAATGGCAGTGGCGTGGTCTTTCACGAACAGCCAGTCGCGCACGTTTTCGCCCTTGCCGTACACCGGAATGGCCTCGCCGTGCTGAATGCGGTGGATGGCCAGCGGAATCAGCTTCTCGGGGAAGTGGTTGGGGCCGTAGTTGTTGGAGCAGTTGCTCAGCTTCACCGGCATGTGGTAGGTGTGGTGCCAGGCCCGCACGAAGTGGTCCGACGACGCTTTGGAGGCCGAGTAGGGCGAGCGAGGATCATAGCTGGTTTCCTCGGTGAACATCTCCGGGCCGAAGTCCAGGGAGCCGTACACCTCGTCGGTGCTCACGTGGTAGAACACCTTGCCCTCGTAGCCCAGCGGCTTCCACAGGTTTTTGGCGGCGTTCAGCAGGTGCACCGTGCCCAGCACGTTGGTCTTCACGAAGGCCAGCGGGTCGGTGATGCTGCGGTCCACGTGGCTTTCGGCAGCCAGGTGAATCACGGCGTCGGGCTCCTCGCGGGCGAAGAGTTCATCCACGAAAGCCTGATCCGTAATATCGCCCTTCACCAAGCGGTAATTAGGCGCTGCCTCAATGTCGCGCAGGTTTTCCAGGTTGCCGGCGTAGGTCAGGGCATCCAGGTTCAGAATCTGGTACTCCGGATACTTGGTCACGAACAGGCGCACCACGTGCGACCCAATGAAGCCGGCCCCGCCGGTGATGATGATTTTCATAATTCTGAGCTTTTAGCTGACAGCTGATAGGTGTCAGCTTTCTATTGAAAAGTTATGTCGGAACGGAAAGCTGTCAGCTAACAGCTATTGGCTGTCAGCTAAAGACAACTGCCACTTCCAGGAGCTGGCCAGGGCTTCTTCCAGCGAAACCGAGGTTTGGAAGCCCAGGACTTCCACTGACTTGGTAACATCGGCGTAGATAGCCGGGACGTCGCCAGCGCGGGGCGGGCCGATTTTGTAGTTGAGCTTCTGGCCGGTGGCGCGCTCGAAGGCTTGCACTACTTCCAGCACCGAGTTGCCGCGGCCGGTACCTACGTTGAAGGTTTCCACCGTTTCACCGATACCGTCGAGCAGGCGCTGCACGGCTACCACGTGGGCCTTGGCCAGGTCCACCACGTGCACGTAGTCGCGGATGTTGGTACCGTCGGGCGTGTCATAGGTGTCGCCGTTCATCGTCAGCTGCTCCCGAATGCCGGCGGCCGTTTGGGTCACGTACGGAATCAGGTTCTGAGGCACGCCCAGCGGCAGCTCCCCGATTTTGGCCGAGGCATGGGCGCCGATGGGGTTGAAGTAGCGCAACAGAATAGTGCGCAGCGTGTTGCCAGGGGCTGCGGCCACGTCGCGCAGGATATCCTCGCACATCTGTTTGGTGGCGCCGTAGGGCGAGCTGGCCTTTTTGGTGGGCGTTTGCTCGGTTACGGGCAGCGCATCGGGGATACCGTACACGGTGCAGGAGGAGGAAAATACCAGGGCTTCCACACCGAACTCCCGCATCACTTCCAGCAGCGTGAGCAAGGAGCCCACGTTGTTCTGGTAGTATTCCAGCGGCTTCTGCATGGATTCGCCCACGGCCTTGTAGGCCGCAAAATGGATGACGCCGCGCAGGCTGCCTTCCTCGGCAAACACGGCCCGCAGGGCTTCCGCATCGTTGCAATCGATACGGTGCAGGGGCACTTTCACGCCCAGGATTTCCTCCACCCCGGCCAGCGCCGACTCCCGGGAATTCACGAAGTTATCAACGATCACCGGCTGGAAATCCGGCCTGATACAACTCCACTACCGCGTGCGACCCAATATAGCCCGCCCCGCCCGTTACCAGTATTTTCGTTCTAGACATCTAGTTATCAGTTGCCAGTTATCAGTTGTCAGTTGCCAGTCAGTGGATTTCAAAAGCGAACCTGACAACTGGCAACCGACAACTGACAACTGATTTTACAGGCTCCAGTACTGCATCTGCTTCACCTTCCCGCGGAACAGGCCCTTAATGTCGACCAGCACGGGGTTCTCGCCCATGATGGACTGGAAGTAGGCTTCGTCGTGCTGGGTGTAGGGCTGGTGGCTGACGGCCACGACCACGGCGTCGTAGTCGGTGCGGACCTCGGCGGCGGGGGTCAGGCGGAAGCCGTACTCATGGAACAGCTCGTCGGAGTCGGCGTGGGGGTCTACGATGTCCACGTTCACCGAGAAGTTCTTTAGCTCCTGAATCACGTCGGCCACCTTGGAGTTGCGGATGTCCTCCACGTTTTCCTTGAAAGTTGCGCCCATCACCAGCACCCGGCTTTTGGCCACGTCCTTGCCTTTTTTGATCATCATCTGCACGGTTTTGCGCGCGATGTAGGCTCCCATGTTGTCGTTGGTGGTGCGGCCGCTCAGAATCACCTTGGCATCGTAGCCCAGCTCCTTGGCCTTGTAGGTGAGGTAGTAAGGGTCGACGCCGATGCAGTGGCCGCCTACCAGACCGGGCGAGAACTTGAGGAAGTTCCACTTCGTGCCGGCCGCTTCCAGCACTTCGTAGGTGTTGATGTTCATGCGGTCGAAAATCATCGACAGCTCGTTCATCAGCGCAATGTTCACGTCGCGCTGGGTGTTTTCGATGATCTTGGCGGCCTCAGCTACCTTGATGCTGCTGGCCCGGTGTACGCCGGCCTTCACCACCAACTCATAGGTTTGGGCAATCTGCTCCAGCGACTCGGCATCACAACCGGCCACCACCTTCACGATGCTGCTCAGGGTGTGCTCCTTGTCGCCGGGGTTGATGCGCTCGGGCGAGTAGCCTACTTTGAAGTCGCCGTTGGCGAAGCTCAGCCCCGAATGCTTTTCCATCACCGGAATGCAGTCGTCCTCGGTGCAGCCGGGATACACGGTGCTCTCGAACACCACGTAGTCGCCCTTCTTGAGCACTTTGCCTACCGACGACGATGCGCCGAGCAACGGCTTGAGGTCGGGCTGAGCGTGCTCATCGATGGGCGTAGGTACGGCCACAACGAAGAAAGTAGCCTCGCGCAACACTTCCAGCGAATCGGTGAACGTGATGTCGCAGCCTACAAAATCCTCGGCCGTCAGCTCCCCGCTGGGGTCCACGTGGCCGCGCATCATCTCTACGCGCTTGGCATTGATATCAAAGCCGATAACCTGGATTTTGCGGGCGAATTCGAGGGCGATAGGCAGGCCCACGTAGCCGAGGCCGATAACGGCCAGTTTGGCCTCTTTCTGAAGTAGTTGCTCGTACACGATTAGGGTCTTAGGAACTGGAGGACTTAAGGTCTGGGAATACTAGAGGCAAGTATTCGACTTGATAACTGGCCGCTAGGAGCTTCCCGACGCTTCGGGGCTGATACGGGAAACGCAACCATCGGTTAGCTGGTACTCGTCGCGGCTTTCGGGGCAAGTGGCACTACCGCCCTCATCGAAGGCGAGTTGGTGGCCGTGGGCGCTCATCCAGCCGTGGGGCCGGGCGGGGTTGCCGTACACCAGGGAGTAGGGCAGCACGTCGCGCGTTACAACGGAGCCGGCCCCCACGAAGGCGAACTCACCCAGCGTGACGCCGCACACGATGGTGCTGTTGGCCCCGATACTTACGCCCCGGCCCAGGCGGGTGGGCAGGTAATGGCCGTCGCCGCGGCGGGGCACGGCGGCGCGGGGGTTGCGCACGTTGGTAAACACCACCGAGGGCCCCAGGAATACGTCGTCGGCGCATTCCACGCCGGCGTATAGGCTCACGTTGTTCTGCACCTTCACGTTGCGGCCCAGCGTCACGCCATCGGCTACAAACACGTTCTGCCCCAGGTTACAGCCCTCTCCCAACACCGCCTTACCACTTACGTGCGAGAAATGCCAGATCCGGCAGCCCACTCCCACGCGGCAGCCCTCATCGAGGACGGCAGTTGGATGGGCATAGTAACCGGAAGCGTCGGACATGCGGGAGGGTTAAGTGAGCCTTGATTGAGCCGGCAAAGGTAAGGGTTTGAGCGGGGAAGTCTTTCAGTTAGAAAGTTGGAAAGTGGAGAAGTTGGAAAGCGCGCAAGTCGAGGAGAATAGAAAGCGGCCAAATGCGGCGTATTATGCCCCAACTTTCTGGCTTATACCATTCCCCACGTGGCCCGCACCATCCGGGGACGGTCGAATATATCATTGTGCGCAACGGCTTCGGCGTAGCCCATCTCCTGCAACAGAGCCAGCGTTTCGGCGGCAAACTGCTCGTTGATTTCGAAGTACAGCGCCCCGCCCGGTGCCAGCAGTTCCCGGCCCAGCCCGGCAATGCGGCGGTAGAACAGCAGCGGGTCGTGGTCGGGCACGAACAGGGCGATGCCAGGCTCGTAGGCCAGCACGTTAGGGCGCATGAGGGGGCGCTCGTTTTCCAGCACGTAGGGCGGATTGCTCACCAGCACGTCCAGGGGCGCGGCCAGGCCGGGGCACGTCCGTCAGAATATCCACCTGCTGAAAATCGATGGTTACCGCGTAGCGGGCGGCATTGCGCCGGGCCACGGCCAGCGCCTCCCCCGACACATCGACGGCCGTGAGGTGGCAGCCGGGCAGGCGCGCGGCCAGCGCCAGTGGAATGCAGCCCGAGCCGGTGCCCACGTCCAGCACCCGCAGCCCGGAGCGGCCGCGCTGCTCCCGGGCAATCAGCTCGACCAGCTCTTCGGTTTCGGGGCGCGGGATGAGCGTGGCGGGCGTTACTTCCAGCTCCAGACCGGCAAAGTGCGCCACGCCCAGCACGTATTGCAGCGGCTCGTGGCCCAGCAGCCGGACCTGAATTTCGGGCAGCGCGGCCAGGCGGTCATCCGCCCCCACTTCCGCTGCGGCACTCATGCGGCGCTGCAGCGGCGTCAGGCTCAGCAGGTGCTCCAGTACCTGGGCGGCCATAGCCTCGGCTTCGGGCTCGTCGTAGAGGGCTTGCAGGGCGGTGCTGAGGTCGGTGGTGAGCTGGCGGAGCGTAGGCATGGGGCAAAAGTACGGCCGAAAGCCGGCCCGGCCGCTGGCCTGGTTCGGGTGGGGCGCGTATCTTCACCGCCCCGACCCTACCCCTGCCCTACCCGCCTGCTCATGCCGTTTATCGCTTCCGAATTCGACCTGCTCATGATGCGCCGCGCCCTTGATCTGGCCCGGCTCGGCACCGGCTACGCCCGGCCCAACCCGCTGGTAGGCTGCGTCATCACCCACGAAGGCCGCATCATTGGGGAAGGCTGGCACCGGCAGTACGGCGGGCCCCACGCCGAGGTCAACGCCATCCACAGCGTGACGGAGCCGGAGCTGCTGCCCCGCAGCCGGGTGTACGTCACGCTGGAGCCCTGCTCCCACCACGGCAAAACGCCTCCCTGCGCCGACCTGCTCATTGAGCACAACGTGGCCGAAGTCATCATCTGTAACCTCGACCCCAACCCGCTGGTGGCCGGCCGCGGTATTCAGAAGCTCCGCGACGCAGGCATTACGGTGGAAACGGGCGTGCTGGAGGCCGAAGGCCGCTGGCTGAACCGGCGCTTTTTCACGTTTCAGGAGCAGCAGCGGCCCTACGTGGTGCTCAAGTGGGCCGAAACGGCCGACGGCTACCTGGCCGGACCCTACTTTCAGCCGGTGCCCATCAGTGGGGAGCTGGCCCGGGTGGCGGTGCACCAATGGCGAGCCGAGGAACATGCCATTCTGGTGGGCACCCGCACCGCCCTCCACGACAACCCTCGCCTGAACGTGCGCGAATGGCCCGGCCAGGCCCCGGTTCGCCTCGTTATCGACAAGAACCTAAGCCTGCCACCCACCCATCATCTCTTCGATGGCTCCCAGCCCACACGGGTGTTCACCTACCGCGAACGGGCGGGCAAAGAAAACGTGGAGTACGTAACGCTGCCGGAGGCCGACGACCTGTTTCCGCGCATTTTGCAGCACCTCTACCAGCAACAGATTCAGTCGGTGCTGGTGGAAGGCGGCCCCACCGTGCTCAACTCCCTGCTCAAAGATGGCCTCTGGGACGAAGCCCGCGTCATCCGGGCGCCTAAGCGGCTCGGTGGCGGCGTACCCGCGCCCCGCCTGGGCCTGACCGGCCTCTGCGAGCAGTTTCGGCTGGGCGAAGACGAGGTGTTCGTGTATCGGCGGTAAGAGAAACGATAAGCAATCACATCTAGCCGACCAGCTGCAAGTCATCCATCGATGATTGCAGCTGGCAGCTTGTCGCTAAATACTTGTGGCTCCAACAACCTCGCTCCAACGCAGAAAGGGACAGCCCTTGCGGACAGTCCCTTCTGCTCAGAATTCCGACTAATTATCGGAAATCAGGTAATGCGGGGTGACTACTCGGCGGCCGAAGCGTTGGCCGAAGTATGTACGTCCGACGCCTCAACGGCAGCGGGTACAACCGACACGAACGAACGGTCTTTGCGGCCCTTGCGGAACTGCACCGTGCCGTCGATCATAGCGAACAGCGTGTGGTCCTTGCCGATACCCACGTTCTGGCCGGGGTGGTGCTTGGTGCCGCGCTGACGCACGATGATGTTGCCGGAAATGATGGACTGACCGCCGAAGATCTTCACGCCCAAGCGCTTGGATTCCGATTCGCGGCCGTTGTTGGAGCTACCTACGCCTTTCTTATGTGCCATTTTTTTGGAGCTGTTAGCTGATAGCTGTTAGCTATTAGCTTTTTGTGAAACAAGCAAGCCAGTAGAACGGGAAGCTAATAGCTAGCAGCTATCAGCTAACAGCTCAATACTTAGGCGATGCTGTTGATCATTACTTTGGTGAACTGCTGACGGTGGCCGTTCAGCTTCTTATAGCCCTTGCGGCGCTTCTTCTTGAATACGAGAACCTTATCACCCTTCACGTGAGCGAGGATGGTACCGGTTACGGTTACGTCCAGCAGCGGCGAACCGATGGTGAGCGTCCCGTTATCATCGGTCAGCAGGGCCTTGCCCAGCTGCACCTCGTCGCCGACGTTGCCAGCCAAACGGTGGGCGTATACAAATTTATTGGCTTCGACCTTGGTCTGCTTCCCGGCTATGTTGACAATTGCGTACATCGGCGTCTTGGCGTTTCTGAAAATTGGAAGGCAAAAGTACCCGTAACCTTTCACATATCCAAACTCTAACTAACTAAACATCATCACTCCTACCCTGAGAGGACTCAGAAGCCCTTAAAGCAGGAACGCGCCGGCGGGTACGCGAATAGCATTTTTGTGGATAACCACAATTGTCCACACCCCAAATGTGGATAACTTTTATCTTTTTTAATTATCCACCGCTCCAAACCCTATTTCATACGCTTCACCGCCAATCCGCATCAGCTTAGCTATATACGCAAAACGAAGCCCGGAAAAAATGTAGGCTGCGGGCTGCCGGTCCGGCCCGGAGGGGCTATCTTTGGCTTCTGCCCTGCCAGGTTGCCCGCCAAACATTGGCGGCAGGCCCCGGGTTAAAACAGCCCGCTCAGGCCAAGTCAATTTTTATTCGTTTTTCGCCTTCTAGCCCTGCTTTTATGGAACCGTTACTCACCGAAAACCCCAACCGCTTCGTTCTTTTCCCGATTCAGCACGACGACGTGTGGCAGTTCTACAAGAAGGCGGAGGCCTCCTTCTGGACGGCGGAGGAAATCGACCTGAGCCAGGACCAGAAGGACTGGGACAACCTCAACGACGGCGAGCGGCACTTCATCTCGCACGTGCTGGCTTTCTTCGCGGCTTCCGATGGCATCGTGAACGAGAACCTGGCCATCAACTTCATGCAGGAGGTGCAGATGGCCGAGGCCCGCTGCTTCTACGGCTTCCAGGTGATGATGGAAAACATCCACAGCGAAACCTACTCGCTGCTGATTGACACCTACATCAAAGACCCCAAGCAGAAGGACTACCTCTTCAACGCCCTCGAAACGGTGCCCTGCGTGAAGAAAAAGGGCGACTGGGCCATTAAGTGGATCAACTCGGAGAACTTTACCGAGCGCCTGATTGCCTTTGCCGCCGTGGAAGGCATCTTCTTCTCGGGCTCGTTCTGCTCCATTTTCTGGCTTAAGAAGCGCGGCCTCATGCCCGGCCTCACCTTCAGCAACGAGCTGATTTCGCGCGACGAGGGCCTGCACTGCGACTTCGCCTGCCTGCTCTACAAGGACCACCTGCAGAACAAGCTGCCCGAAGCCCGGGTGCAGGAAATCATCCGCGACGCAGTGAGCATCGAGCAGGAGTTCGTGACCGACGCGCTGCCCGTGAACCTGATCGGCATGAACGCCAAGAGCATGAACCAGTACATCGAGTTTGTGGCCGACCGCCTGCTCGAGTCGCTGGGCTACAGCCGCATCTACAACGCCACTAATCCCTTCGACTTCATGGAAATGATTTCGCTGCAGGGCAAAACCAACTTCTTCGAGAAGCGCGTGGCCGAGTACCAGAAGGCCGGCGTGATGAGCGAGCGGACCGAAAACGCTTTCTCCCTCGACGAGGATTTTTAACCCGTCAGAATACCCAAAAACCACGGTCACCCTGAGCGGAGCGAAGGATCCTGTCACGTTGCACTAGTCGTCTCAACGATTGTCGTGCTAACGTGACAGGGTCCTTCGCTCCGCTTAGGGTGACCGTGGTTTTGGCCGATACTCTTTTGCTTCCTCTTATCTGCTGCAATACCACTTCCGCCGCAATCCGCCAACTCCATTTTGCGCCGCCGGCTAAAAAGCATAGCAATACCGAAATACCGAAAAAGTGGCTGAACTGCACCGTTTTAGGCTTATGTGGAAAACTTCTGAAAAGAAGGTTTGTCCTAAAGGCCAGATAGAAATATCTTCCGGTATCAATGAGTGCGCCCGGGCCCCGGGGCCGGCGCTTCGAACCGATTTTTCGCGCCTCGGCTGACCGCCTGTACCGGCCAGCCGGGGCCTTTATCTACTACTTCCCTCAACCTACACCGCTTATGTTGGTAATCAAACGCGACGGCCGCCGCGAATCCGTGAAGTTCGATAAGGTCACGGCCCGTATCGAGAAGCTCTGCTACGGGCTCAACATGAACTTCGTGTCGCCGATTGAGGTGGCCAAGAAGGTGATTGATGGCATTTACGACGGTGTAACGACCATTGAGCTCGATAACCTGGCCGCCGAAACGGCCGCCTCGCTCACCACCAAGCACCCCGACTACGCTATTCTGGCCGCCCGCATTGCCGTGAGCAACCTGCACAAGGTGACCAGCAAGTCGTTCAGCAGCACCATGAAGCGGCTGCACACCTACGAGGACCCCAAGACGGGCGAAAACGCCTCGCTCGTGGCCCAGGACGTGTGGGAAATCGTGCACAAGCACGCCGCCACCCTCGACTCGGCCATTATTTACGACCGCGACTACAACTACGACTACTTCGGCTTCAAGACCCTGGAGCGCAGCTACCTGCTGCGCCTCGATGGCAAGGTAGTGGAGCGGCCCCAGCACATGCTTATGCGCGTGGCCGTGGGCATTCATAAGGAAGACATTGACGCCGCCATCGAGACCTACGAGCTGATGAGCGAGCGGTGGTTTACGCACGCCACGCCCACCCTCTTCAACGCCGGCACGCCCAAGCCCCAGCTCAGCTCCTGCTTCCTGCTCACGATGAAGGACGACTCCATCGACGGCATCTACGACACGCTGAAGAACTGCGCCCTGATTTCGCAGTCAGCCGGCGGCATCGGGCTGGCCGTGCACAACGTGCGCGCCACCGGCAGCTACATCAAAGGCACCAACGGCACCTCCAATGGCCTCGTGCCCATGCTCAAGGTGTTCAACGACACGGCCCGCTACGTGGACCAGGGCGGCGGAAAGCGCAAGGGCGCCTTCGCCATCTACCTCGAGCCCTGGCACGCCGACATCTTCGACTTCCTGGACCTGAAGAAGAACCACGGCAAGGAGGAGATGCGCGCCCGCGACCTGTTCTACGCCCTCTGGACGCCCGACCTGTTCATGAAGCGCGTGGAGGCCAACGGCGACTGGACGCTGATGTGCCCCAACGAGTGCCCCGGCCTCGACACCAGCCACGGCGCCGAGTTCGAGAAGCTCTACCAGAAGTACGAGCGCGAAGGCAAGGGCCGCAAAACCATCAAGGCCCAGGAGCTGTGGTTCGCCATTCTGGAAAGCCAGACCGAGACCGGCACGCCCTACATGCTGTTCAAGGACGCCGCCAACAGCAAGAGCAACCAGCAGAACCTCGGCACCATCAAGAGCTCCAACCTCTGCACCGAGATCATGGAGTACACCGACGAGAACGAAATTGCGGTCTGCAACCTCGCCTCGCTGGCCTTGCCCCGCTACGTGCGCCCCGACGAAGCCGGCAACCTGTTCTTCGACCACCAGAAGCTCTACGAGGTAACCTACCACGCCACGATGAACCTCAACAAGGTCATCGACATCAACTACTACCCCGTGCCGGAGGCCGAGCGCAGCAACCGCCGCCACCGCCCCATCGGGCTGGGCGTGCAGGGCCTGGCCGATACGTTCATTGCCCTGCGCATGCCCTTCGAGAGCGACGAAGCCACGGGCCTCAACAAGGACATCTTCGAGACGCATCTACTTCGCGGCCATGACGGCTTCCAAGGACCTGGCCATGCGCGACGGCGCCTACGAAACCTTCCCCGGCTCGCCCCTGAGCCAGGGCAAGTTCCAGTTCGACCTCTGGGACGTGACGCCCGACTCGGGCCGCTGGGACTGGAACACGCTGCGCGAGCAGGTAATGGAGCACGGCGTGCGCAACTCGCTGCTGGTAGCGCCCATGCCCACGGCCTCCACGGCCCAGATTCTGGGCAACAACGAGTCGTTTGAGCCTTACACGTGCAACATCTACGTGCGCCGGGTGCTGAGCGGCGAGTTCATGGTGGTGAACAAGCACCTGCTCAAGGACCTCATCAAGCTCGGCCTCTGGAACGAGCAGATGAAGACGGCCATCATTGCCGCCAACGGCTCGGTGCAGGACATTCCGAGCATCCCGCAGCACATCAAGGACCTCTACAAAACGGTGTGGGAGATCTCCCAGCGCCGCATCATCGATATGTCGGCCGACCGGGGCGCGTACATCTGCCAGAGCCAGAGCCTGAACCTGCACGTGCTGAACGTGAACTTCGGCAAGCTCACCAGCATGCACTTCCACAGCTGGAAGAAGGGCCTGAAAACGGGCATGTACTACCTGCGCACCAAAGCCGCCGCCGACGCCATCAAGTTCACGGTGCAGAAGCAAGCCGCCGAGACCCTGGAGCCGCTCAACGCCATGGCCCAGAACGCCTCCGACATGGCCTGCTCCCTGGACGATCCGGAAGGCTGCGAGGCTTGCGGTTCGTAATTGAAAAGTGGGCTGGGAGATTTTCCCCAGCCCACTTTTCATATACCTCTAACCCAAATCACATGGACAACATAGCCTTCAGAAGTCATAGCCAAAGTGGCGTCCTATGACTTAAAAGCGAACAAACAAAAAAAGAGGCACCGCGCCAACAGTAACCTCTCATTTTCAGAGGAGCGAGACGCCCCCTGGTTTCCAAACATCCTAAATTGTTCCCTATGTGCTCTTTCATGCCTAATAACAGTCCGACGTCTGGTAAGAACTTCTCCTTTCGTGGGTTATGCTCCGCATCTAATGCATCTGCGTTAGGAGTTGTGACCGCTTTAGGAAGAAGGCAATTGAACAATGGGACCCTTACTGGGACCATACATCCATTTGCTTTCTATGCCACTCTAAACAGCTGGCTTCTGAGACTAGCTATTCCTCGAAGTTGAAGGACTTAGAACGAAAGCGTTCTGAGTCCTTCGATTTTTGAAAGTCGAACTCGGAAACGGGATATTAAATTCAAGCTTTTGAGGCCTGTATATTTCCATCAGTGCCTTATCATATCAGTTAGAAGCTCTTTATTCCGTATTAGCCATCTATCACGAACACATGCTCTAAAATCCGTGTTTTTTATCTCAGCCGCCTAACAGTTAGCTAGAGACCATCTATTCCGCTTACTCAGTAGCTAAGCCACACCCTTAAGTAGTTGCCATGAGCAGCCGAAATGATTACTCCAACTAACATGCTTGCCACCACTGTGTCAGGAGTTCTGAGCGATGAGCTGTAACTACCTGCCACTAAATTTTATTGTGCGGGTGCTGCGGCGGGGCTACAGGATTTCGTAGCAGGGGTAGCGGCGCTGCCGGAAAATCAGGCCGTCTTTGAATTCGAAGATGAGGCAGAGGTGGGCACTGACGCGCTGGCCGCGCAGCAGCGGGCCGGCATCACTGGTGGCCGTGGCCTGCCACTGGCCCTCTACGTGCACGCTGCCATCGTCGCAGAGCCGCGTGTGGTGCACGTCGAAGCGCGGTTGCTCCAGCAGCTCGCGGCCCAGGCGCAGGTTGTCCAGGATATCGATGAGCGAGCGGGTCTGGGTGGTTTTGTAGATGCTGTTGGGGTACTCGGTCTGCACGACGTCGGGGTGCAGCACGGCGGCATAGGCGGCCGCCTTGGTTTCAAACGCATCGACCAGGGCGAAATATTCCTCAACAACTGCAAGCGGGGTAGACATGGCTGGAAACGGAAAGGAGAAAACGAATGAGACCGAAGCAGCTGCTGGCGGCAGCCCGGTAAAACTACCGAACCTATTCAGAAAGTCGAAAAGTCAGTAGGACCATTTACCTGGCGTTGTTCGGCGCTACGCCGGCAGCTGCTGGCCCCACGCATCCAGGGCGCGGAGGATGGGTTCGAGGGAGCGGCCCCGGTCGGTGAGGGCGTACTCGACGTGGGGCGGTACCACCGGATGCACCGTGCGGGTGAGGAGCTGGTCGCGCTCCAGCTCCCGCATGGCCTGGGTGAACATCTTGTTGGATATCTGGGGCACCGTGCGTTGCAGCACGCCCGAGCGCAGGGGCCCCGGCAGCAGATGAAACAGCAGCAGCGGCTTCCACTTGGTGCCAATCAGGTCCATGGTGCGGTGCAGGGGGCAGGAAACTGACCCTAACCAGAGCTACGCTCGCCCCCTTCACGCTCCCGCATTTGGGCGTCATCCGAGGAGGAGAACCAGTCTTTAGTTCTACCCGCGCTGCGCCTGCAACCAGGCCACGGCCGCGCCCTCGTCGCCGAAGAAAGCTGCGGCGTACGGCTTACCCGCGTAATCTTCGACGGGTACGAAGGCGGGGGCGGCCATGATCTGCTCCAGCAGGGTGGGGCCGGTGAGGTAGGCCACTCGCAGCCGGCCGCTCAGGCGGCGGGCCATGTCGGGAAAGTACTCGGTGAGCAGCCACTGGGTAGTAGCCGGGTCGTTGGAGGCGCGGCGGCGGATGTCCTGGAGCCAGTAGGAGCAGCCGCAGCCCAGCGCCGCTTCGGTGAGCTGCTGGTAGGCCGCGGGCAGCTGGGCCGGGTCGGGTTGGTAGCTCCAGCGGCCCACCAGCAGGTCGAGGTCGGGGCGGTAGATGAGCTGGAGCAGGTCGGACGCGGGGCCGGGAGAATCGGGAGCCATACAGTGGGATAGAAGGCAAAAATACGCAAAGTGCGGCACCCGGCCGGCGCACCCGGCGCGGCCCTGGCGGCGCGCCTGAACGGCCGTGGGGTATTCTGCGTACCCTGGCTAAGCGGCCCCCGGTGCGGGAGCCGTAACCCCCTCCCTCCCACTTCATTTCTTCGCCCATGAAACTGCTGCCTTTCCTGCTGGCCGGCGCTACGTCGCTGACCTTGCTGGCCGCCTGCTCCCAGAACCAGCCCGCCGAAACCACCACTACGCCCACCACCGAAACCCCCATGGAACGCGCCGAAGACCTCGCGCCCGGCACCACCATTAAAGGCGCCGACGGCAGCAAAATCGTCAAGCAGGCCGATGGCGACATCAAGGTAAAAGACGCCGACGGCAATGTAGTGAAGCGCGACGCCGACGACGGCACCGTCAAAATGAAATCGGAAGACGGCGCGAAAACCGTTATCAAGTAGGCTGCCGAAACTTCAGCTAAGCCTTACCAAAAGCGCCACCCCTGCTCCATGGAGCAGGGGTGGCGCTTTTGGTAAGGCTTAGCTGAGGTAGGCGCGCCGGTTATTGGCGGTTGCTACGGCCCCGCTTGCGCAACGGGCGCGTAGTCGGCACAACAGGCTCCACCTGCACCGAATCGGCGGTTACCTGGCCGGAGGGCATATAGGGCATGGCCAGCTGGGCGTTGGGTTCAACGGCAGGCACCGGCAGCGGCGCGGCTGCCGCCTGGCCTACCCCCGTGGGCAGCACCACCCCCGGCACCGGACTGATGCGCTCGGTAGGCTGGTGGCGGGTAGACGTAACGGGGGCGCGGTTCTGGGCCTGGGCCGTGGCGGCACTCAGGCCGGTCAGGAGCAGAGCAAGGGTGAGCAGGCGGAACATGGGCGGGTAGATTAAGTGGAAGGCAGCCACAAAAGCAGCCGCTACCTCTGATACGGCCAGCCCGGCAGGTCGCGTTGGTTTAGCGGAGGGAAGGCGGGGGAAGGCGGGCCGAAAAAGCACGTCATTCAGAGCGCAGCGAAGAATCTCGCGTGCATTGGTAACCCCTGACAACAGGTTTACTATTGCACGCGAGATTCTTCGCTGCGCTCTGAATGACGTGCTTTTTCGGCCCGCTATTTCACCTTCTAGTGCTTGGGCATCAGCTCGGCCGAGCTGAGCTTGTACACGTCGTGGCGGCGGTTGCGCAGGTTTTGCACGCTGCCCTGCTGGCGCACCTTGTCGAGGATGGACAGGTCCACGTCGGTTACCAGAATCATTTCGGTGTTGGGCGTGGCCTCACTTTTCACGCCGGTGTTGGGGAAAGCGAAGTCGCAGGGCGTGAACACGGCCGACTGGGCGTACTGGATGTCCATGTTCTTGACCCGGGGCAGGTTGCCCACCGAGCCGGCAATGGCCACGTAGCACTCGTTTTCGATGGCCCGGGCCTGGGAGCAGTGCCGCACCCGCGAGTAGGCCGTCTGGGTGTCGGTGAGGAAGGGCACGAACAGGATGTCCATGCCCTGGTCGGCCAGCAGGCGGGCCAGTTCCGGGAACTCCGAGTCGTAGCAGATGAGCACGCCCACCCGGCCGCTGTCGGTGTCGAAGGCCTGGAGGCGGGCACCGCCCTTCAGGGCCCAGTACTTGGCCTCGTTGGGCGTGACGTGGATTTTCTCGTAGCGCTCCGTCGTGCCGTTGCGGCGGCAGAGGTAGCCCACGTTCATGAGCTGACCATCGATGAGCTCGGGCATCGAGCCCGTGATGATGTTGATGTGGTACTTAACGGCCAGTTGGGTGAAGCGGCGCAGGATTTCGGGCGAAAACTGGCTGAGCTTGCGGATGGCATCAATCTCGCTCAGCTCGTTGGTTTCAGCCATCAGCGGGCCATGAAACAACTCCGGGAATAGGGCGAAATCGGCGCGGTAGGCGGCCAGCGCATCCACGAAGTACTCCACTTGCTGAAACATGTCGTCGAGCCCATCATAGAGGCGCATCTGCCACTGCACCAGCCCCAGGCGCACCTGCGTTTTGGAGGCCACGGCCTGGGCCGGCCGGTCGTGGTAGAGCATATTGTCCCACTCCATGAGCAGGGCATAGTCGCCGGAAGCAGCGTCGCCGGGCAGGTAGTTGCGGATAACGCGCACCGGGTGGAAGTCGTTGGCCAGCTGGAAATTGAGGGCCGGGTCCACGATTTCACGGTCTTTCACCTTCTGCACATACTCCTTGGGCGTAAGCTCGTCCTGGTGGGCCTGGTAGCCGGCAATGCGGGCCCCAAACGTGATGGCGCGCAGATTCAGCCGCTCGCAAAGCTCCTTGCGGGCCTCGTAGAGCCGCCGGGCCAGCCGCCGCCCCCGAAACGCGGGGTCGACGAACACCTCGATGCCGTAAAGCGTATCGGCGGCCGGGTTGTGGGTATTGAAGGTGTAGTCGCCGGTTATCTGCTGGTAGGTATGCTCGTCGGTAAACTTGGCCCGCTCCACGATGATGGCCAGGGCGGCGGCTACCACTTCGCCGTTCACCGTCACGACCAGCTGGCCCTCGGGAAACAGGTCGAGCAGCCGGGTAATCGACTCCTGGCGCCAGTAGGAACCCATTTTGGGGTAAGCCCGCAGCATGGCGGCTTTAAACGATTCGTAGTCGTCGGCACGCAGGTGCCGAATCTCAATCACTTCATTCATAAGGACAAGGAAATTTACTTGATTCTGAGGGCAGGGTTTGCCACCCTACACCGAAACCGGCCACCGCTGATCAGCAGCCGGAATAAGCATCCGCACCAGCGGCGCGGGCTTCTTTAATTATAACGATAATACCCGAACGGTTTGTTTTGGTTGCCGCACCGGTTGGCGGAGCCGCCCATAAAGCAACGAGCCGCTTCCTGTAAGGAAGCGGCTCGTTGTGGGTACCACCGCAGCGGCGGTTACTTTTTCAGCACCCGGGTAGGAGCGCCGACCCGTACGCTGGGCACGCCGCGGGCCCGGCGCTTTTTAATGGCTTTGCGGTGCAGCTTCCAGCGGCGGATGGTGCCGAGCTTTTTAGCCTTGTGGCGGCTGTTGCCGTGGTAGGTAACATAGTTGGGCCGGCCCCGCTTGGGGCTGCGCCGGAACAGGTTGAGGCCCGCCGCTTCGGTGTTGGCGGCGGCAGCCGAATGGCCGTGCGCCAGCACTGCATCCGGCTCCAGCATCATTACAAAAGCCAAAATGAGCAGAAGTAGGGTTTTGAACATAGAAGGGAATGAAGGTGGCAGAAGATTTTGCAGCCACAAACATAAGTCCTACAAGACAAAATGTATTTAGCTCACAATGAAGGTATCATATTGCATCAACATATAAAATTCATCTTTTCATGAATATTTTGCACCACTTATATTTATTGGCAAAAATTGACTTATCCACATATCAGCTATTTGTGCCCAGGCTCATAAAGCAACATTATTCAAAAGCTGCAAATACTGATTTCTGGTCTTTTTCAGGCATAGAAAAGCCCTTTGCTGCCTAGGCGGCAAAGGGCTAAACTGGGAGAAACCGGTCGAAACTCAGGCTCGGGAGCAGAGCCAGCGCACGGCTTCTCCTTCGTCGGTAAACTGATTGAGCGAACAGTTGTCGCCGTGGGTATGGGGCAGGGTCGGCAGGGTATCGTCCTGCACGTCGTCGAGTTGGTAGGGGGCTACCAGAAACGCCAGAAACACATGGCTGCCCATATTGCGGCGGAGGGTCGGGTAAAACTGCTCGGTCAGCCAGTGCACGTCCTGGGCATCTACCTGCACCCGGCGCCGCGAATCGATCAGCCAGCGGTGGCAGCCCTTGCAGGCGCTGGCGTGGCTCAACAGCCCCTGGTAGCCGGCCCGTAGCTCGCCGGAAGTAGTGGGCCGCAACCAACGGGCCGTCACGATGCCCAAATCGGGGCGGTGGGCAAGATCGAGGTAATCGGCGATGGTCGTAGGCGTCATGCAAGCGGGGCTGCGTGAAAGTCCGGCAGGCCCGGACAAGTCATCCCCATACGGATGCCGAGGCTTACGCGTTGGCCCGGGTGGTTGCGCAGTCGCAAGTCAGGGGCGCTGCTTGCGGGGACGCTTGGGCGGCTCCGAGGAGAGCGTAGACGTTTTGGACCGGGCAGGCATTGCGCTTTTCAGGGGCTGGTTGTCGTAGTCGGTGGTTACCTGCTGCTTGGGGGCACCACTCGTGCTGGGGGCCACGTAAATGCCCTCCACCCTATTGGTAGTATCGGAGGGAGCGAGGTGGGTTTCAACTTGGGGGGCACGGGTTTCAGGCCGGTTAGCCTGGGCCTTAGCGGCGAAGGCCGTGCCAGTGATCAGCAGCGCGGTTAACGTAAGATAGCGTAGCATCGTATTGTCGTTCAAAAGGTTAAAAACCCTTTGTACGAGAATTTCGTGGCGAACGATACCCCGGGCCATGGCCGGGCTGCATAGCCCCTGCTGGTTAGTGCCGCACAGCCGGAGCCGGCGAAGCCGGGGTTTCCACGGGCCGGATGTCGTAGCGGCGGTTGAACTCGGCCACGCCGGCCGAACTCACGTTGCGCTTGGTTACTACAATCATTACGCCCTGGGCGGCCTCGGCCCCGAAAATGCGGACAGCTTCGGAACCCTTTACCACGTTCACCGAGGCAATGGTGCGGCGGTTGAGCTCGTCGATGGTTTTTTTATCGGTACGCTCCCCATCCAGAAAATACAGGCTTGGGCCAGTAGTAGGCTGCACTATAGTGGGAGCCACCAAAAACGGCCGGGCAGTAGCGGTGCCGGCCAGGCTCAGGGCGGCTGTTACGAGCACCGCGCCCACAATCAGGGAAAACGACATAGGATAAGGGAAAGAGTAAAGATGGCGCGACTATACCCGCAGGATACCAACGCCAGCGGCCCGGTTGCACGCGGCAACCCAGACGCTGGGATAAACGCTGAAACCAGCAGTTTATTTCGCGGGGTCTTCGTTCCTACAGTAATCAGGCCCTTTTTGCCCCGCGCCCCATATTTGGCTTCAGATAGCGGCGCATCGGGAACACAAAGCGTCGAGACCAATCCGGCCGGCAGGGCCCGCAGCTGCTCCGGCGTCGATTCTACCCAGTCAATCACTGATGTTAGGAAAGGCCTCATGAAGCGCGAAAATGGGGCTGGATCTGATAAACTATCAGCCCCACCCCCGTTTTCGCGCTTCCGGCTACTTGGTCGTAATCACGACGGCGCCTTTGCTGGCCTTCTCGCCGTACTTCTTCACGGCCTGCCCGGCATCCAGCACGAACACGCCCTGCAACTGACTCTCGGCTATCTTCGATTTCTCCGCCGATGCCTCCTGGCCGTTCACCAGCAGCAGCCGGCCCTGCAAATCGGCGTCCGTCAGGCCCTGGCCGGACGTTACGAGCTGAACTAGGCGCTGCACCGCGGGGCTGGCCGGGGCAAGCACGATGTCATACTTGCGCATGAAGTCGCGCACCTGAGCCGAGTTCTTGTTCTGCTTCGTGATGATGAGGATGGCCCCATCGGCAGCATCCGTACCGAAGGCTTTCAGGGCCTGCTCGCCTTTCAGCACGTTCATGCTTTCAATCAGCTGGGGGTCGAGCTTATCGAGCTCCGCCTGGCTGATGCGCTTGCCATCGAGAAATACCAGCGGGCTGCTGGCTAATACCACCTGGCCTTGCTCATCGAAGAGCACGTCGGTGGGGCGGCGGCCCACGGCAATCTGGGCCTTGATACGGGGGTTGCTGCCATCGGCGGCCCGCACTTCGCTCACGCCAATCAGGCGGTAGCCCGGGTAATGCTGCACGATGTAGGCCAGCGCAGCGGGCGGCAGGGCACTGATCGGAAGGTCTTTTTCCACGTCAGCCAACGAAACAACCGGGCTGGCAGCCGGAGCCGCTACGGAGGAGGCGGTGGTAGCCGCGGTGGTTAACAGTAAAACGGTGGCCAGCGGCACGACGGCCGCGTAGCGCAGCAACTGGCGGGCCGAAGATGGTTGGGCATTCATCATGGTAATACGGTTTTTAAGGAGTAGAAAAGAGAAAGGCGTCGTCAGGGCCGGGCCCTGGGCCAGCGTACTCAGGCGGGCCAGGCTGTACTGGTACTGCCGGGCCGGCAGCTGGCTTTCGCGCAGCACGGCAGCATCGGCCACAAATTCGAGGTTTTCCTGCACGGCCCGCAGCCACAGCCAAGCGGCAGGGCTACCCCAAGCCAGCGCCCGGTGCAGATGGCCCAGCAGCACGTCGAGGGTGTGGGCCTGGCGCACGTGCACCTGCTCGTGGAGCAGCACCAGCGGTAGCTCGGCCGGGGCATGGTAGGCCGGGTGCAGGTAAATGGTTCGCCCGAACGAGAACGGGCTCACGGCCGCGGTTACCGCCCGAAAAGGTATCCCGTTGGTTTCGGCCGGCCGGGAATGGCGGTGCAGGCGCCAGAGCGAGGCGGCCTGCACCAGCAGCCGGGCCAGCATCAGCCCCACTCCCACCGCGTACAGGGCCAGCAGCCACGCGCCGTAATCGGGGCCGGCGGTAGCGGTGGCGGCTTCGGGGGCCGGGGCGGCGGGCAGCAGCAGGGCCAGGGGCTGGGCCACGCGGGCGGCCGGGGCAGGCAGCAGGCGGCTCAGGTCGAGGGCCGGGTAAGTGGCGGCCAGGGCCAGCGCCGCCAGCAGGTAGGCGCGGTTGAGCTGATGGAAGCTGAGGCGGCGCAACAGCCCGTAGTAAAGGCCCAGCAACAGCAGCAGCGCCAGTTGCATCTGGAGCAGGTACAGCAACGGCGCCGGTATCATGGCTGCGGGGGCTGCTCGGGGCCGTTTTCAATCAGGCGCACAATTTCCTTGAGCTCCTCGGCGCTGATTTTCTGCTCCTTCGCGAAGAAGGAAACCAGCTCCTTATAGGAGTTGCGGAAATAGTCGCCCACGAAGGTGCCCAGGAACCGCTTGCGGTAATCCTCGGCCCCGATGGCGGGCGTGAAGCGAAAGGTATTGCCCAGCTTCTCGGCGCTCAGGTAGCCCTTGCGCTCCAGGTTACGGACCGTGGAGGCCAGGGTGGTGTAGGGCGGCCGGGGCTCGGGCAGCCGCTCCAGCACGTCCTTGATGAAGCCCCCGTCGAGCTCCCAGAACACGCGCATGGCATCCTCTTCGGGTGAGGTAAGTCGTTCCATAGCAGTTATTATGATTGTTTCGTAATACTACGAATAATTCGTAATAGGTAGTTATGTGGAAGCCTTTATTTTTTAATCGCACGAAAAAAGGCCGCCTACGTGGGGTAGGCGGCCTTTTTATATTGATTCAGAACGTCATGCAGAGCAAGCACAGCGAAGCATCTCGCGTACTCTGCTAACCCAAACGTCGGAGTTAGCCATTACAACGTCAGCACGCGAGATGCTTCGTCGCTGGCTTGATGCGCCACATGCTCTGCATGACGTTCTGGGGCTTTTGCGTGACGTTCAGGTAGCCCCCGATTACCTTACCAGATGCGGGCGCGTTGGTTTTCGGCGCGCACCATCTTGCCCTGCTCCTTGCAGCCGAAGGCTTCGTAGAATTCGGGCATGTTCATGAGCGGGCCGTTGGTGCGGTACTGGGCCGGCGAGTGCGGGTCGGTGAGCACCTGCTGGCGGATGTACTCGGGGCGGGCGTTGGTGCGCCACACCTGGGCCCAGGCCAGGAAGAAGCGCTGCTCGGGCGTAAAGCCGTCGTAGCGGGGCGGCGGGGTGCTGCCGTACTTTTGCTTGAGCTGCTTTTCGAGGGCCGAGTAGGCCAGGGCCAGCCCGCCGAAGTCGGCCAGGTTCTCGCCCATGGTCAGCTTGCCGTTCACGAACACCGAATCCAGGGGCTGGAAGGCCGAGTACTGGGCGCCCACCATGTCGGCGCGCTTCGTGAATTCAGTGGCATCTTCCTTGGTCCACCAGTCGCGCAGGTTGCCCTGGGCATCCGACTGCCGGCCGCGGTCATCGAAGCCGTGGGTGATTTCGTGGCCGATAACGGCACCCATGCCGCCGTAGTTTACCGCGTCGTCGGCGTTGGGGTCGAAGAACGGCGGCTGCATGATGCCGGCCGGGAACACGATTTCGTTGAGCGAGGAGTTGTAGTAGGCATTCACCGTGGGGGGAGTCATGCCCCATACCGAGCGGTCAATCGGCTTGCCGTAGCGGCTCACGTTGTCTTTGCCCTCCCACTCGCGGGCGGCCAGCATGTTTTTCAGGTACGACTCGCGGCTGATGGTCAGGGCCGAATAGTCCTTCCACTTATCGGGGTAACCGATTTTCACGGTGAAGGAGTTGAGCTTCTTGAGAGCTTCCTCCTTGGTTACCGGGCTCATCCACTCCAGCCCCTTGATGTGCTCACCCATGGCCTCCTTGATGTTGGCCACCATCTGCTGGGCCTTCACCTTGGTTTCGGGCTTGAAGGCCTTATCCACGTAGAGCTGGCCGAAGGCTTCGCCCAGCGAGCCGTCGGTGGCGCGCAGCATGCGCTTCCAGCGGGGCTGCTGCTGCTTGGCCCCACTCAGCACCTGCTGAAAACGGAACGACTCCTCCACGTAGGCCTGCGGCAGAGCCGAAGCAACCGACGACACGAGGTGCCAGCGCAGGTAGGTCTTCCAGTCGCCCAGCGGCTCCTGCTTGAGGGCGGCGTTGGCTTCCTTCAGGAACTCGGGCTGGCCGACAATTACCTCCTTGGCCGAACCCAGATCGAGGGCGGGCAGCATGGCGGGCAGGTTCAGGTTGGGGAACTGCTGGCTGGCCTCGGCCACCGTCATCTTGTTGTAGTTGGCGTAGGGGTCGCGCAGGGCTACGCGGTCCTTGCTGGCCTTGGCCAACCGGGTTTCGAGGCGCATCACGGTCACGGCGTTTTTGGCGGCCGTGGCCGGGCTGTCGCCCAGCATTTTGAACGTGTTGGTCAGGTAGGTCGTGTAGGCCGCGCGGATGGTTTTCGAGCGGGCATCGTCCTTGAGGTAATAGTCGCGGTCGGGCAGCGTCAGGCCGCCCTGGCTCAGGTAGAGGGCGTACTCGTCGCTCTTCTTGCGGTCCTGGGCCACGCCCAGCCCGAACACCGAGCGGGTCTGGATCTGCTGGGCCCGCACGAGGCCGTTCTGCAGGTCGCGCAGGTTTTTGATGCCGTTGATGCGGTTGAGCTCGGGCTGCAGGTACTTCAGGCCGGCCTTCTCAATGGCCATCGAATCCATGGCCGTAGCGTAGTAGTCGCCCACTTTCTGCAGGTTGGAGCCCCGCGCCGCCGTGGTATTGGCCGCCGATTCCTCCAGAATCTGGCGCATTACGGCCTCGTTCTGGTTGATGAGCCCGTTCCAGGAGCTCCACCGCGACTCAGCGGCCGGAATCGGGTTGTTCTGGAGCCAGGTACCCGAGGCGTACTGGAAAAAGTCGTCGCAGGGCGACACCGATTTGTCAATGTTAGCCGGGTCGATTCCGACGCCGGGCACGATGGGGCCGAGTTGGGCGGTGGGTTCGGCCATCGGCGCGGTGGTCGTGCTGGCCGTCGTGGCCGGGGCGCTGGCCGCGCAACCGCCCAAAGCCAGGCCGGCAGCGGTGCCGAGGGTGAGCAGAAAAGTACGTTGAGTTGTCATAGGGAAGGGGGTTATGTGGGTTGTGGGATTGGAGGGAAGTTGAAGTTCTGTAGTGGCACCCCACCCCCGGCCCCTCCCCTCCGGGAGAGGGGTGCGTTCAACGAATCAGCATTTATGAACTCGCGTCTGGCACCCCTCTCCCGGAGGGGAGGGGCCGGGGGTGGGGTGAACGGGTTACCAAATAACCGCCCGGTCGGCATCGGTCCGGACCATTTTCTGGCCGGGCTGGCAGCCGAAGGCCTGGTAGAACTCGGGCATATTCATGAGTGGGCCGATGGTGCGGTACTGGCCGGGCGAGTGGGGGTCGGTAAGAATTTGCTGGCGCAAAGCTTCGGGGCGAATGTTGGTGCGCCGCAGCTGGGCCCAGCTCAGGAAAAAGCGCTGCTCGGGCGTGAAACCGTCGATGAGCGGGCGCTTGCCCTTGCCGTACTGCTGGTCGAGCTGCTTCTGCAAAGCGGCGTACACGATGGTGAGGCCGGCGAAATCGGCCAGGTTCTCGCCCATGGTCAGCTTGCCGTTGACGTGCACCGAATCCAGGGGCGAGAAGGCCGAGTACTGGGTGCCCACCACGCCGGCGCGCTTCGTGAACTCGGCCGCGTCGGCCGGCGTCCACCAGTCGCGCAGGTTGCCCTGCGAGTCGTACTGCCGGCCCGAGTCGTCGAAGCCGTGGGTCATTTCGTGGCCCATTACCCCGCCGATAGCCCCGTAGTTGACGGCATCGTCGGCTTCGGGGTCGAAGAAGGGCGGCTGCAGGTAGCCGGCCGGGAACACGATTTCGTTCATCGGCGGGCTGTAATAGGCGTTGATGGTGGGCGGGGTCATGCTCCACTCGGTGCGGTCAATCGGCCCGCCAAATTTCTTCACGTTCTGCTGGTAGCTCCACTGCCGGGCCGCCAGCACGTTTTTCAGGTACGACTCGCGCGAAATGTTGAGGGCCGAGTAGTCCTTCCACTGGTCGGGGTAGCCGATTTTCACCCGCAGGGCGGCCAGCTTTTTCAGGGCTTCCTGCTTGGTGGGCTCGCTCATCCAGGTATTGGTCTGGATGTGCTCGGCCATCGACTCGCGGATATTGGCCAGCATGGCCAGAGCCTTTTGCTTAGCGGCGGGCGGGAAGGCTTTATCGACGTAAAGCTGGCCGAAGGCCTCGCCCAGGGTGCCATCGGTGGCGCTCAGCATCCGTTTCCAGCGGGTGGGCTGCTGCTTGGCCCCGCTCTGCACCTGCGCAAACCGGAAGGCCTCGTCGCTGAACGCCTTGGGCAACGCCGTGGGCACCGACGATACCAGCTGCCAGCTGAGATACGTTTTGAGGTCGGTGAGCGGGGTCTGCTTGAGCACGTTGCTCACTTCCTTAAAGAACTCGGGCTGGCCCACAATCACCTCCTGGGCCGCGCCCAGGCCGTTACGCCTGAGCAACGTCGGCAGGCCCATGTTCGGAAACTGCTTATCGGCTTCGGCCACCGTCATCTTATTGTAGCTGGCGTAGGGGTCGCGCAGCGAAACCCGGTCCTTGCTGGCGCGGGCCAGCCGGGTTTCCAGCTGCAACACGGCTTTGGCCTTGGCGGCGGCGGCCGTTTCACTTTCGCCCAACAACTTAAACGTGTTGGTCAGGTACTGCACGTAGGCCGTGCGCACGGCCAGCGAACGGGCATCGTCTTTTAAATAATAATCCCGGTCGGGCATGCTCAGGCCGCCCTGGCTCATGCTCACGGCGTACTGGGCGCTGTTTTTACGATCGGGCGCTCACGCCGGCCCGGAAGAAAGCCCCGGTACCCAGCGTCTGCTGGCGGGCCATTTCGGCCTGCACGTCGGCCAGGTTTTTCAGGCCCTGAATGCGGGCCAGTTCGGGCTTGAGGTACTTGAGGCCGGCCTGCTCCAGGCCCACCGAGTCCATGCCGGAGGCGTAGTAGTCGCCCACTTTCTGGCGGTTGCTGCCGGGCGTGGCGTTGGGGTCGGCGGCCGCATCTTCGAGCAGGGCGCGCAGCGTGGCCTGGGTGCGGTCATTGAGCAGGTTACGCGGGCCCCAGCTGGAAGCGTAGCCGGGCACGGGGTTGTTGCGCAGCCAGTTGCCGCCCGAAAACTGGAAGAAATCTTCGCAGGGCGACACCGAGCGGTCGATATCGGCCAGATTGATACTGCGGCCCGGCCCCAGCTCCTGGGAAGCGGCGGGGGCTTCAGCCGGGGTGGTGGTGGCAACGGGTTGCGAGGTGGCGCAACCGGCCAGCGTCAGCAGCAGCGCTGCCGCCCCGGCCCGGTGAGGAGCGGAAAGGTTTTTCATTCAGAAAGATACAGCGTACGGTCTTTCCGTAAAGTCGCACTCCGCCGCCACAAGGTTGCGCGTGGTGGCCTGAAGCACCGCTCCACCCCACCACGCACAACCTTTTACGTTGTTTTCCAACCAAATTTACCGGCCAGATTATTGGCCAGCGCCACGCCGGCCGAAGCCCCGGCCGGCGTGGCGCTACTTTCGTTTTGCCCGCTCGTACTGCTGGGGCCACTCCACATCAACCCCCAATTCCTGGGCGGCGTGGAGGGGAAAATACGGGTCGCGCAAGGATTCGCGGGCCAGCAGCACCACATCGGCCTGACCGGCGGCCAGGATATCTTCGGCCTGCTGGGCTTCGGTGATGAGGCCCACGGCCCCGGTGGGCAGGCCGGTTTCGCGGCGCACCTGCTCGGCAAACTGTACTTGGTAGCCGGGAGCCACCGGAATATCGGCCCGGGCCACGTTACCGCCGGTCGAGCAGTCGAGCAAGTCCACATCGGCCTCTTGTAATAGCGCGGCCAGGCGCACCGAGTCGTCGCCGGTCCAACCGCCTTCGGTCCAGTCGGTAGCCGAGATGCGCACCCACAGCGGCAGGTTTTCGGGCATTTCGGCGCGGGTGGCCGCCACCACATCCAGCAGCAGCCGCACGCGGTTTTCAAACGAGCCCCCGTACTGGTCGGTGCGCTCATTGCTCAGGGGCGACATGAATTCGTGCAACAGGTAGCCATGAGCCGCATGTATTTCTATCACCTCGAACCCCGCCGCCACCGACCGGCGCGTGGCCTGCCGGAAATCCTCGATTACCTGCCGGATACCGGCTTCGTCGAGGGCTTGGGGTGTCGGCTCGTCGGGCGTGAAGGGCACGGCACTGGGGGCCACAGTGAGCCAGCCGCCTTCTGCTGGGCTCAGGGCCTTGCCGCCTTTCCAGGTGCTGGCGTGGCTGGCTTTGCGGCCGGCGTGGGCCAGCTGGATGCCGGCTACGCAGCCCTGGCCGCGCATGAAATCGGTGATGCGGCGCAGGCCGGCCACGTGCTCGTCCTGCCAGATGCCGAGGTCGTCGGGGGTGATGCGGCCTTCCGGCGATACGGCCGCCGCTTCGAGCAGCACCAGCCCGGCCCCGCCCACGGCCCGCGAGCCCAGGTGCACGAGGTGCCAGTCGGTACTGAAGCCGTTCTGGCTGCTGTACTGGCACATGGGCGAAATAACAAGGCGGTTGCGAAGGGTGATGCCGCGCTGGGTGAAGGGCTGAAAAAGGTGGGCCATTATTAACGAGTTGTCAGGTATTGGTTGTCAGTTGTCGGTTGGTAGCCGTCATACGTGACGGTAGCGAACCGGAAGGGTTCATAACAAAAGCGGCGGCCAATGTTTTAGTTACCCCGTTATGCTTCCTAACAACTGACAACCAAAAACTGACAACTAACCTTATGCGGACCATCAAAGCCCAGCACCGCGCCCAGAGCGCCCCGATTGCCGACCTGACTACCTACCGGGCCCTGCCCACCAATTCAGTCGAGCACCTCGACCCGTTCCTGTTTCTCAACCATCACGGCCCCCAAACGTACCCGGCCCACAACCAGGGCCTGCCCTTCGGCCCCCATCCCCACCGGGGCTTCGAAACCGTGACGTTTATTCTGGCCGGCGACATTATGCACCAGGATTCGGGCGGGCACCAGAGCGTTATAGGGCCGGGCGGCATTCAGTGGATGACGGCCGGCCGGGGCCTGATTCACTCCGAAATTTCCTCCGACGAGTTCAAGCAAACCGGCGGGCCGCTGGAAATCCTGCAGCTCTGGGTGAACCTGCCCGCCCACCTCAAAATGACCGAGCCCAGCTATATCGGGGTGCAGGAGCCCGACATTCCGGCCATTGCCCTCGATGCGGGCCGCGTGACGATTCACGCCGTGTCGGGCGAGTGGGGCGGCACCGCCGGGGCCGTGCAGCCGCTCACGGACATGAGCCTGGCCACCATCAACTTCCGCCAGGGCGGCAGCCTGGACCTCACGATTCCGGCCACGCGCACCATCTTCTGCTACGTCATTCGGGGCCGCTTCCGCATCAACGGCCAGGAAACGGAGATGCGCCGGCTCGTGGAGTTCAACGCCGACGGCGACGAATTCCAGGCCGAAGCGCTGACCGACGACGCGGTACTGCTGCTGGGCCACGCCGCCCCATTCGGCGAGCCCATCGTGGCCGCCGGGCCTTTCGTGATGAATTCCGAAGCCGAAATTCAGCAGGCATACGCCGATTACCGGGCGGGCAAATTCGGCACCTGGCAGGAGTAGGCCGGCTCTACCAAGCAGCCGGGCGTTGTTTACGGAGAGGCTCCGATGGCTTCAACCCAGACCAGTCTCTGGCGCTATTTCGTACCTCTTTTCCGACTGCTTTAAACATAAAGGTTGTGTACAACCTTTATAAGCCGTACATTTGTAACCGAATCTGTTACTTACTTCGCTATGAATACCCGTTTCGCCGTCGCAACCCACATTCTGGCCTACCTGGCGCATAGCCAGGGGCAGCCGGTATCGTCGGAGGTGCTGGCTGGCAGTGCGGGCACGCATCCGGTGGTGGTGCGCCGGTTGGTGAGCACGCTCCGCGAAGCCGGGCTGGTGCAAAGCCAGCGCGGTGCGGGCGGCGGTACGCTACTGGCCCGGCCCGCTCCGGCCATTTCGCTGCTCGATGTGTACCGGGCCGTGCGCGAAACCGAGCCCGACCTGTTTCAGGTGGGCAGCACCAACCCCAATGCCCGCTGCGATATAGGCCGGGTGATGCAGGAAACGCTCGAAGACTTGTTCGGGCCGGCCATTGAGGCCATGCACGCGGCCCTGGCGGCCGTATCGGTGGCCCAGGTAACGGAGGCCCTTAGCCAACGCCTGGCCGAGGCCGGTTGCCCAGGCGCTGCCGCGGGCACCACCGGCTGATTCTTTTATTTCCACCGAAATGTAACCATCATGGTTACTGTCGGTTTCCTCTTTTGCCGTCGGCCTTTGCCGGTCCATTGCGGCACTTATTTCCGGGCGGTGCCCGTGGCTGGTTCAGCCGACCTTCTTCCAATGAAAAAAAATCTACTCAGTGTTGGGTTCGTTGTAGTGGCTGCTTTCGGCAGTTTGCTCACGTTGCGGCCCACCCCACCCGTCGCACCTGCCGAGGCGCAGTTAGTTGCCCCGGCGGCCACCGCGCCTGAGCCCGTAGCGGCCGGGCAACCCGTAGCGGCTGGGCAAACCGGCCAGGTGCACGAGCTGTATACCCACGAGGGCCAGCACGTGCGCCAGGGCCAGCTGCTGGCCAAAATCCTCATTAAAACGGCCAGCGTGCCGCAACTCCAACTCACCAACCGCTTGAACCAGCAGCAGCTGGACTACACGGCGCTGCTGACCCGGCAGCCCGCCACCACCCCAGCCGCCCTGGCCGAGGCCCGGCAACAGCTCGATGCCACCCGCCAGCAACTGGCCCGGCTCGTGCCCATGCTCAGCTTCGGCTACGTAACAGCCCCGGCCGACGGCCTCGTTACCCGCACCCTGGTCCGGCTCGGTGACCGGCTTACGCCCGCCTCGGCGGTGGTAAGGTTGGCTGATCTACCGCGACCTGATACTACGCAGCTGCTGACCCACGTTGACTAACGCCCGGCCGCGCCTTCTTTTTTCTTCTGCTTTTCTGCTCATGGAACACCTCATCCGCTATCAGGTGGAGCGTATGCTTCACCGCAAACGCCGCAACCCAACCCTCGTCATTACCCCCACCACCCGTTTGCAGCAGGACATCGGCATCGACTCTATTGACCTCGTGGAGCTGGCCATCAACCTGGAACACCGCTTTCACATCGAAATTGCCGACGCCGAAATGGAGGCTATGCGCACCGTGCAGGACGTGCTCGATTGCGTAGATCAGCACCTGAGCGCCCCGGTAGCGCAGCGGGCCTAAGCGTTGAGCTTGCGTCGGGGGCCGTGGCTTTTATAGTAGCCGACAGACCATCGTAATTCCTGCCATTGCGTATCTTTTTCGCATGATCCCACTTATCGCCTACACGTCGCGCCTTACGCTGGTTGCCGCCAGCCGGGCACTACTGATTGCTGAAACCTCGAAGCCCCAATATTTCCCGGTGCTGCTCGGCGCCAAGCTGCCCGCGCACTGGCCCCCGGCCGAGTACGATACCGAGGTGCAGCAGCACTTCCTGGAGCAGCTCACGGCCGGCGGCCGCACGGCGGCGGGCTGGTACGGCTGGTACGCCCTGCTGCGGGCCGGAGCCGAAGCCCCCGCCAACACGCTGGTCGGGGCCGGCAGCTTCCACGGACCGCCCGTTGATGATACGGCCGAAATCGGTTTTGCCGTTGCCACCGACTGGCAGGGCCGGGGTCTGGGCACAGAGTTAGTGGGCGGCCTGATCCGGCACGCCGCCGATACCGAAATGGTGCGCTACCTCACGGCCCGCACGGCCCCCACCAACGAGCCCGCCCGCCGCACCCTCGAACGCAACGGCTTCCGCCAAATCAGCGACGCGCCCGACACGGAAGGCCGCCATCTGTTCGGCCGCGATATCACGGAGGCTGATAAAAGCCCGAAGAAGGAAGAGGAGGAGAAGTGAGTATAGAGCGGTGAGAAGGAACGTCATTCTTCGCATGCGCTCTGAATGACGTTCCTCTGCTAACTTCTCCCCCCTCACCTCTTTACTTTACCGGTCGGGTACTGTAGGTCCATGGCGACCAGCGCGTCGCGCAGGGTTTTGGCTACTACGTGGGCTTTGTACCAGTTCTGATCGGCGGGCACGATGTGCCAGGGGCAGCTTTCGGGGCTGCAATGGCGGAATACATCTTCATATACGTCGCGGTAAGCGGGCCATTGGTTGGATTTACGCTCGTCGCCGGCCTCGTATTTCCAGTGCTTGGTGGGGTCGGTAACGCGCTCTTCCAGCCGCTCGCGCTGCTCCTGCTCCGATACGTGCAGGTAGAACTTGAGCACCGTGGTACCGGACTGCTGAAGCAGCTTCTCGAAGTTATTGATGGCTTCGAACCGACGCTCCGCCTCGGCGTCATCAATCAGGTGCTCTACCCGCGTAATCAGCACGTCTTCGTACTGGGAACGATTGAACACCTGAATCATCCCCCGGGCGGGCGTTTGCCGGTGAATACGCCAGAGAAAATCGTGGGCCAGTTCGCGCTCGGTGGGTTCTTTAAATGAATACACCCGCACTCCCTGGGGGTTGATGCCGCTGAACACGCGCCGGATCAGGCCATCCTTGCCGCTGGCATCCATGCCCTGCAGAATCACGAGCACGCTATGGCGGTTTTCGGCATAAAGGCGGTCCTGCAGCTCAATCAGCTCCTGCCGGATTTTTTTAGTCTGTCGAACAGTAGCCTCTTTGTGGCAGTCGGCCGGTGAGCGGGTGGGTAGTTGGGTGAGGTTGAAATCAGCCATAATTTTTAATGTGCTTGAATGTGGCTAAATGTGAAAGGAATATACCCCGTGCAGTGAACGAGTGCCGGCCGAATTACGGCCACCTTCATTGCGCATATTCTCCCCACATTCAAGCACATTCGCCTTACTTGCCCACCGTACCCAAAGCGGCCAGCGTGAGCGGGCCTTCCGATACGTAGCGCTGCTGGGCGCTCAGGCCGGCGTCGCGCAGGTCCTGGAGCAGGCCGGCGCCGGCGGCTTCCGACGTGAAGGCTTCAGTCGTGGTCGATATCAGGGTAATAGGCCGCTCGGGCAGGCCCACGAGTGTCGCTCGCCGGTCGATGTTGGCCGGGAAAATGGGCGCGTAGAGCAGCAGCCGGTCGTAGCGGGTACGGCCGCCGGCCAGCCAGCGGCAGGCCGCCGCCGCGCCGTGGCCGTACCCGAACACCGTGACGGGTACGCCCTCGGGGCAATTGGCCAGCACGTCGGCGGCCAGCTCATCGAGGTAAGTGGTCAGGTCGGCCAGGTCGGGCAGCAGCGAATCGGGCGCAAACCAGGTGGCGGCCGTGGTGGGGGTAGCCGTGCTCGGCTCCCCGGCGCTGGTTGGCAGAGCATAGCGCGACAAGCCTTCGGGCAGAATCAGAAGACGCTCGGGCGTATCGAAGTTGACCAGCTGGGCCGCGAAATCGGCCAGCGGCTGACCCTCGCCGTGCAGGCAGAACCACACGTGCTGAATATCGGCTCCCGGTTCGCCGAGGCTGATGTAGCGGGCGGTGCGGACAGTAGGAAAGGACTGGGGAACCATGGTGCGAAGCATAAGATGGGAAACTACGGTCGTGTACGGAGCAAAGCAGTTTTCAGCCGGGACGGCAACCCAAGCGGACCAACCCTGAACTTCAAGCCGACACAATGACCGAATACGCGCGCAAGGTAGCCGCAAAAGCAGACTTTATGGCACCAAGCGGTTGTTTAACCCCACTGGCAAGCCTTGGTATGGCTTTTGAAATAACCCAGGTACACCAATCAGAAAGGACCCATTACATGAACCTGATCAGCAAAGAATTTATCCGCAACATTGCTCCCCAGCTCGACCTGCTCAATACATTGGGTGGTGGCATGGCGCAGGCGCAGTTGCGGATCGACAAGCGGGAGAAGGGGGTCATTGTCCGCGTGGCCCTGCCTTCGGTGGAGCCCGAAAGCTTCCATGTGTTGCTCAACGAAAATGAGCTGACCGTGTACGCCGAATTCCGGCACTCACCCGAAGACAAGCTGGCGGCACCGCTCTTCAGCCAGGTGTTCACGCTACCCGCCGGCCTCGATGCCAACCGCATCGACGCCGTATTTGAGGGGGCTGAGCTGCTCGTACGTATCCCGTACGCGGCTAATTCCGAATCCCGCGAAATCGATATCAAACAGCGCTAAGCCGCGCTGCCTTCCTATACTACCGGGACCGACCGGTACATGTCTCACTTGGCCACTGCCTTTCGCAGTGGCTTTTTTATTGCCCGGCCAGAGCCGGCGGGCTCAGGAAAACAGGGGAATCAGAAGAACAAAGCCCGTGAGCAGGGCCAGGTAGAACCAGCCCATGAGCTGGCCCCGGTAGCGGCGGGGCAGTTGGTTGCTGAGCACCAGCACGGCCACCACCACCAGCGTCAGGTGTAGCAGCAGAAACACCACCGTTTTCACCCAGTTGCTGACAATGGTGTTTTCGGGCTGAAACTGTTCGGCCATCCCGAGGCCCGAAGTAGCGAAACGCAGCAGGTAATAAGCCACCATTTCGAAAACCAGAAACAGCCCCGCTCCTGCCAACAAGGCCACCGGCCCGCTTTTCTGCTTGATTTCGGCCATGTTCCGGTGAATGAGTGAATGAGTAAAAGAGACTCGAAGGAGTGAAGGTAGTAAAGGACGACAGTACCTCATTCACGCATTCACCGAGTCACTCATTCACCGCTTGCCCAGTACTTCGGCCGTGCGGGTTTCGATGTAGAGTGCTTCGACTTTGGCGCGGGCCCAGGGTGTGCGGCGCAAGAAAACGAGGCTGGATTTAATGCTCGGATCGACGGAGAAGCAGTTGATGCGGATTCGTTCATCGAGCCCGGGCCACCCGTAGGCGGCCACCAGGTACTCCAGAATCTGGGCGAGCTTCACGCCGTGCAGCTCGCGGATAAGGTAGCCGGCTTCGTCGCGGGCTTCGGAGGCGGCAGTAGACGGGCGTATCTTGTCGGGCATGGCGGCGGGGCAGGTAGAACGGTAAAATTGCAAAAAAGCCGGCGGTTTGCCCTCTTGCGGGGCCATTTTCCGGCGGCCGGGCACCATCGGCCCCGGCCCCGGCGTTACCTTTGCCTACCCTGCCATTGGTTGTATGCCCGTTGCCTCCCGTTTACGCCCCCGTTCCCGCTCGCCGCGGCCCCGCTCCCGACGGTGGGTGTGGCTGGTGCTGGCGGGGCTACTGCTGGGCGGCGGCTGGTTCTACGGCCGCTACCAGTCGCAGCTCCACCGCTACGCCCGGCGCGCCTATGCCACCTTCGGCCAGCGCTACCTCACGGGCCACGAAAAAACGACCCTGCTGGCGGGCTACTCGGTCCACGGCATCGATGTGTCGGCCTACCAGGGCCGCATCGACTGGCCGCTGGTGGCTAAGCACGACGTGAAGTTTGCCTTTATTAAGGCCAGTGAGGGCATTACGCTGCGCGACTCCCGCTTCCAGCGCAACTGGCGCGGCGCGAAGGCAGCCGGTATTGCTCGCGGGGCCTACCATTATTTCCAGCCCGACTACGATGCTGCCCGCCAGGCCAACCTGTTTACGCGCACCGTGCCGCTAACTGCCGGCGACCTGCCGCCGGTACTCGATGTGGAGCACGCCCAGTTTCACGACGTGGCCCGTATGCGGCAGGGCGTGGCCATCTGGCTGCGGCTGGTAGAACGCCACTACGGCGTGCGGCCCATCCTCTACTCCAACTACGGTTTTTACCAGCGCCATTTGGCCGGCCACTTCGACGATTATCCGCTCTGGCTGGCCCATTACGACGTCAGCCAGCCCCGGCTGCCGGCCAGCCGCTGGCTTATCTGGCAACACTCCGACGAGGCCTACGTGCCCGGTATCCGGGGCACCGTCGATTTCAACGTTTTCCAGGGCAGCCTGGCGCGGCTGCTGGCCCTGCGAATTCCGGCCCCGGCTCCGGCGAAAGAGGCCAAACCTTAAGGATACCTAGCTTTGCCTTGATTATCAGCTTATTGATTTCTTCGTTCGTTTTTACCTGTTGCCGATGCCCCTTTCTTTCCGATACACCACTCGTGCCCTGACCGGTTTGCTCCTGGTTGGGTTGCTCGGCGGCTGCGCCAGTAGCGCCGCCTTTACCGAGACGGGCAAGGCCTCCTACTACGCCGATAAGTTCGCGGGGCGCCGCACGGCCAGCGGCAGCGTGTACCGGCCGGGCCAGCTCACAGCCGCCCACAACACGCTGCCCTTCGGCACGAAAGTGCGCGTCACGAACCCACGCAACCACCGTTCGGTGAAAGTGGTTGTTACGGATCGGGGGCCGCACGTAAAGGGCCGCATCATCGATTTATCGAAAAAAGCAGCCCGCAAAATCGACATCATCGACGCCGGCGTGGCGCCGGTCGAGTTGAAGGTTATTGGCAAATCCCCCCGCTAACCGCCGTTTTTCCTTATCATTCCGCGCTTTTACCGTCTTCTCTTTCCCGATGCGCATCCGTAAAAAAGTACAGTGGTCAGTACCGGCCACCACCGACCGATTCGTCCAGCTCAGCGCCTTCATCGAGGCCGCCGAAGACCAGGGCTGGAGCGAAGCCGAGGTCCAGTTCGTCATCACCGAAATCGTGGAAGCCGCCGACGAAGCCGAGGTTGCCCTTATTTTTCAGGATTACACGGCCCGGTAGCGGCCCGCCCCGGCAACCCGTAACAACAGCTTCCAAACAAACGCCTCCGCCAGCTAATCTGGCGGAGGCGTTTGTTTGGAAGCTGTCGGTTTACTTCTTCTTTCTTGCCCTTGGCCTTCAGCACCTTCAGCTGTTGCAGGCTATCCTGCTCGGCCTGCCAGGCCCGGGTGGTCAGGCGGCCGGTCAGCGACATATAGTCGCCCTCGGCGAGCCGGACCGTCGTGCCATCGGCCATCATAACGGTACCGTCGGGCTGCACTTTGGTGCCGTTGACGAGGGCTTCCTCCCGGCTCACGGCGCTGGTTTGGGCGTTGCGGGTGGCCATTACTTTGCCGTCTTTCATCAGAAAGCCGTCTTTCATGGTAGCTCCCGGCGTGGCGGCTACCCGGGCTTTGGGGGCCACTGCCCCGCGGCGGGCGGGCAAGGTTTTGGTCTGGGCCTGGGCCTGAAAGGCCACACCGGCCAGCAGCAGGGCCAGGCCCAGTTTAGCGTATTGGTTCATGTAAATAAGCAAAAAGGTGGGAAATGAAGACTGTCTCAGCCCGGCCAGACCAACTCGCCGACACCAAAGCAGCAACCTCGCCTCAGTCGGTTTCGTTTCAAAATAGTGGCGCCCCGGTACGCACCAAAATCCGGGCCGACTTTTCTCCCGCTTTCTGCCCCCGCTCCCGTGGATTACAAAGACTATTACAAAGCCCTGGGCGTCGAAAAAACGGCGACCAAAGACCAAATCAAGAAAGCTTACCGCAAACTGGCCCGCCAGCATCACCCCGACGTGAACCCGGGCAACGATGCGGCCGAGCAGAGATTCAAGGAGATAAACGAGGCCAACGAGGTGCTCAGCGACGAGGAGAAGCGCCGCAAGTACGACCAGCTGGGGGCCGACTACCAGCGCTACCAGCAGGGCGGTGCCCCCCGCGGCGGTCAGGGCGGCGGTTTCGATTGGTCGCAGTATGCCCAGGGCGGCGGCGGCGCAGGCGGTCAGCAGGACCCGTTCGGCGGGGCCGACTTTTCCGATTTCTTCAGCTCGATGTTTGGGGGCATGGGCGGCGGCGGGGGCGGCGGCCGTCCCCGGGCCGGCCAGGACTACCAGGCCGAGTTGGAGCTCTCGCTCGAAGACGCTTACCAGGGCGGGCCGCGCACGCTTACCGTCAATGGCAAAAACCTGCGCCTCACCATTCAGCCCGGGGTAGAGGACGGGCAGGTGATCCGGCTGCGCGACCAGGGCGGCCCCGGCCACCAGGGCGGGCCGGCCGGCTCGCTTTACATCACGCTGCGCATCCGGCCCGACGCCCGCTACGCCCGCACCGGCAACGACCTGACAATGGACGTTCCGGTTGATATCTATACGGCGCTGCTCGGCGGCGAGCAGACCGTTGAGACCCTATCGGGCACCGTCAAAATCACCATCAAGCCCGAAACCCAGAACGGCACCCGCCTGCGGCTGCGCGGCAAAGGCTTTCCGGTGTACCGGCAGCCGGGCCAGTTCGGCGACCTGTACCTGCGCCTGTCGCTCACGCTGCCCCAGCACCTCACGGAGCCCGAGAAGGTCCTGATCCGTCAACTGGCCGATTTGCGCCGGTAAGCTCCGCCTACGTTGTCTTTTTAATCCTTTATTCCTTACCTCGCCATGGAAGCTCCCATCATTACTATCACTTTCCACGAATGTGTGGTCCGCTATGGTTTGAGCGAGGCCGATGTGCGCGAATTCGTGCAGCTGGGTCTGCTGCGGCCCGCCCCCGATTTGCCCAACGCCCTGCGCGAAGAGCCCGACCACGTAGCGCGCCTGGCTCGCCTGCATCAGGATCTGGGCTTGAGCAAGGATAGCCTCGAGGTGGTGCTGGCATTGCGCGAACAGCTCGACCTACTCCAGCTGGAAGTGCGCCGACAGCGAGCTAGGGTGCGGCAGCTTGAAACTTTTCTGGGCGGCTCTATCCCATTGCAAGACCTCGATTAGCTTTAGCTAACGCCGATTAAGGCGTTACCCGGCAAGCTGAACCATTAAAACTACGCAACGGCTTTTTTGCCTCCTGAAGAAAGTTCCAGCCTTCGTCATATCCTGATGCTGAAAGGGCAACATTTTCTCTTATTAAAAGTATAGAAAGCCATCCTGCATTCGCAGAACGGTTTCTCCCTGCCACATTTCCCCCACTATATGCTTCCACGCATCCCCTTTTCCAAGGTGCTGGCGTTGGGTATAACGGCCTGTACCCTGGCCCCCCAACTCGCCCACGCCCAAACGTCGGACCGCAAGACGAACATCAGCGTGTACTACAACTGGCTGCAGTACCACGGCGACCTCGGGTCGGAGTGGTTCAAGCACGACAAGGTGGAGTACGGCATTGGCGTAACCGTGAGCCGCTACGTAGCCAAGGGCCTCGATGTGGGCCTCGACCTGAGCTACGGCGACATGAAGTTCTCGGCCGACTATCCGAAGAACACGCAGTATCAGTACCGCCGCTTCGATGCCAACGTGGTAAACGTGGGCATTCCGATTAAGCTGAAGCTCAACAACGGCTGGGCTCTGAAAGAGGATGCCTTCATCGCGCCTTACCTGGTGGTGCAGCCCGGCGTATTCTTCGCCAGCCCCGACCTGTATGACATCAACGACCGCCTGGTCAGCAATTCGGACGTGTACGCGTTTGATATTCAGGCTGCAGCCGGTATCAAATTCAATTTCTCGGAGGCTTTCGGCGTCTTCATCCAGACTGGCCAGCATTACCCGCTCACCGACCAGGTAGACGGCATCGCCCAGAAAGGCAACATCAACGACCGCTACCTCCAGCACAAGCTGGGCATGAGCTTCAATCTCGGCAAAATGGCCGATGAAGATGGCGACGGCGTAGCTGACAAGAAGGATAAGTGCCCCGGCACGCCTGCCGGCGTAGCCGTGGACATGAACGGCTGCCCCCTCGACGGTGACGGCGATGGTGTTCCGGATTACCAGGATAAGTGCCCGACCGAAGCTGGTGTGGCCGCCCTCGAAGGCTGCCCCGACCGTGACGGTGACGGCGTCCGCGACAGCGAAGACAAGTGCCCCGACACCCCCGGCAAAGCGGCCCTCCAGGGTTGCCCCGATGCCGATAACGACGGCGTAATCGACCAGGACGACAAGTGCCCTAACACCCCAAGCGGCGTGCAGGTGGACGCTACCGGCTGCCCCCTCGACGGTGACGGCGACGGTGTTCCGGATTACCTCGACCGTTGCCCTGCCCGTCCGGGCCCAGCCTCGAACAAAGGTTGCCCCGAGATGAAGGTAGAAGAGAAGAAGCGCCTCCAGGAAGCCACCAAGTTCATTCAGTTCGAGTTCGACAAGGCGGCCCTCAAGCCCTCTTCGTACCCAACGCTCGACGCGCTGTCGAAGATCATGAACGACTACCCCGACTACAACCTGAGCATTTCGGCCCACGCCGATAGCAAAGGCGACGACGCTTACAACCTGCGCTTGTCGGATGAGCGGGCTGCTTCGGCCCGGGCTTATATGCTGAGCAAAGGTGTTCCGGCCGACCGCATCGTATCGCACGGTTATGGCGAGTCGAAGCCGATTGCCAGCAACAGCACCGATGCCGGCCGCGCCCTCAACCGCCGCGTCGAGTTCGATGTGTTCCTGCCCGGCGACCAGAACCCCGCTATTGAGAAGTACGGCGAGGCCCCCGAGATTCCAGCTGCTCCTGCCGTAACGCCCAAGGCGCCGGTGAAGAAAGCTCCGGTTCGCCGGCCCGCTCCGCGCCGGAAGTAATTCCAGCGCACCGCGCAACTAAAAAGCCGCCCACTCAATCGAGTGGGCGGCTTTTTTTATGGTGAAGGCCAGGAATCCGTCTTTGCTGACCGGCGGTGTTGCCCCTTTGTGCGGACGCTGCCGCCTCGCGTTGAGTTGCGCACTTGGGTCTTGCCATTTGGTGATTTGCATCCCCGAATGCACCCCGGTTTACGGCTGAGACTTACGTACCTGAGTCCCGGCGGGGCGGCATAAGTCATTCACCGATTTATACCGCCCCGCCGGGGCTCCCGCTTTTTAAGTGGTTAGGTATGTCGTTGAACAGGCCCACCGCGTTGCTTATTCCTGATTACCTACCTGACTCCGACGTTGGCGGGGGAGTAGCCAAAGCTCCTGCCCTATTATACCAAATCGACGGCTAGGGCCAGCAGCAAACCGGCCAGCGTAGCCAGCAGCTTGCGCACGTTGAGGCGGTGGTCGGGGCTGGTTTCAAAGAGAATGGTGGTGGACACGTGCAGGAAATTACCGGCCACCAACCCCAGCAGCCCGGCGTAGAAGCTCCCGCTAAACAAATGCTCCAGCCCGACGAAGTTGCTGAGCACAATGCCCGCCGGGCCAGCCAGCGCAAAAAGCAGCAGGTAGGGCACCGCCCGGCGGAACGAGCCCAGCCGGAGCAGCAGCATGGCCATCAGGGCGAAGGCGGCCGGGATATGGTGCAGGGCCACACCCGTCAGGATGGCGTAGAAATTCTGGCTTACGTCGCCGGCCTCCGGGTTTTTGATCAGGATGCTGCCCTCCAGAAACGAGTGCAGCACCAGCGAGAACAGCAGCATAAACGGCACCCGGCCGGCATGCTCGGTGTGGTGATGCACGTGCCCGTGCTCAACGCCCTGCGAGAAAACCTCGAGTATCATCTGCCCGAAAAAGCCCCCCAGCACGAAATAGCCCACCTGGTGGCCGGGCAGCATCTGCAGCGCCTCGGGCAGCAGGTGGGTTACGGTGAGCGTAAACAGATACGCTCCGCTGAAGGCCAGCAGCGGCTTCATCCAGGTGGTGCGGGCCGTGGGCACGAAGCGGGTCAGCCACCCGGCCCCGAGCACCGTCAGGAACAGCGCAAAAACGGCAAACCACATACTAGTTGCTGTGCTGATGATTGATTGATAACTGGTCTGAGCTGCTACTCAGGCAACGAGCGGCGGTGGGCACTACCTTACCGGTTAAGGAGCAACGTACCAGCCTCAGCCCGCGTTATTTTTTGAGCACGAAAATCATGCGGGGGCTGGTGGCCGGGTCGAAGGGCCCCAGGTGATAGTCGCCCAGGGTTTCGGCCAGGCGCAGTCCCGCCAGCGCAAAGTACTCCTCGAACCGCGCCTGGGTAAGGGCCCGCACGCGCTCCTCGAAGCACTGCTCCTGGCCCTGCTCGTCCTCAAACCGGATTTCCTTCACGATGAAATCGTGTTGAAAATGGCGGTACAAGTGAAATTCAAGCCCGTCCACGGTCTGGATTTCGTGAGCCACCAATTCGCGAATGGCCCGGTCGGTATTCAGAAAATCGACTACCAGCTTTCCACCCGGGCGCAGCGCGGCGGCGGCATTGCGCAGCGCTACCACGTTTTCGGCCTCCTCGGCAAAGTAACCGAAGCTCGTGAACAAATTCAGCACCAAATCGAAAGGGCCGTAGGGCATCGCATCGCGCATGTCGTGCACATGAAAGTGCAGGTGCTCGTGAGCGAACTGCCGGGCGTAGGCAATGCTCTGGGCCGATAAATCGACCCCCGTTACGTCGTAGTGCTGTTCGCTGAGGTAGCGCGAGTGCCGCCCTTTGCCGCAGGCCAAGTCCAGGAGCCGCGCCCCGGGCTTGGGGTGCAGGTGAGCCAGGAGTCGCCCCAGAAAAGCCCGCGCCTCGGCATGGTCGCGGTGCTGGTACAAGCGGTGATAATAGGGCGAATCAAACCAGGTACTGAACCATTCGGAGGCAACGGCGGACATAGACATTGGCTGGAAAAGGCAGAAGGGCGTGAGTACGCCCTTCTGCCTTTTCAGAGAACAAATGGGCAGCGGGCCAGCACCCTCCCAACGGAAAGATGATGCGCCCGCCCCCGGGCAAATCGGGCCGACGCGGCCGTCCCGCAGGACCCTCCGCGCCGGCCCCGACCGCAGGGTTACTGCATCGGGCCGTTTAGGGCTTTGGTAGCGGTGGTATCCGAGCGTTTGCGCACGCTCCGAATAGCCTCGCGGCTGTTGGTCTGGGCAGCATCGGGGGCGTTGGCGGTGCGGGCTTCTTCGGCCGTTACGCGCTTGCTCTGGTTGGGCTCGTCGAGCGTTACGCCCGAGCTGATGGGCTCCTCAATAGCGGCTCCCTTGGCTTGGCTGGGCATATGGGGGTTAACCGACTCAGCGTGGTTACCATCAACCAGGTCGGCAGCACCCTGCGTTTCGGGGCCGAAGTTCTCGTCGGCGCGGGTACCGGGAGCCACCAGATCGAGGGATACTTTTTTGTCGGGCCGCCAGTCCGACGGTTCGCTGCTGCACGCGTTCAGGGCCAGCGTAGCCAGGGCCAAAGCAGAAAGGACGAGTTGCTTGCTCATGGAAGTAAAGAAAAACGAGTAATCAAGAGGAAATGAGAGGGTAGAATCGGCCGCGGGGCCAAAAGGTTTTACGCGGTAGCCACGCCGCCGGGCAGCAGGTTTTTGCGCCGCAGCATGGCCTCGAACAGTTTCTGGTCGTTGGCCGAGTTGAAGATCCGGTCGGGTATCTGTACGAAAATGGGCGTATCGAAGGTACGAGCCATCCAGCGCTTGAAGCCGGTGAGGTCGGCGGGCAGCTCGGGCGTTTTCAGGGCCAGCAGGTAGCCGCTGGCTTCGCGCTTCACGTCGCCAATCATGTCCCAGGTCAGGCGCATGCCTTCCTTTTCGTTGCGCCGGAGCACAATCTGCTTGTTGTCGAACTCATAAGCCATCTTCTCGAACAGCGGCTTGGTTTGCTCCACCTGCGTGACGCCCGTTATCTGGGCCGAGCGGAACAACACGTACAACAGCGTCAGGCCAAAGGCCAGCGCCAGCCACCACCACGAATGCCAGATAATGGCCGGCAGCAGACCTACCGCGAACGGAATCAGGGCGTACCACCACTCGCGGCGCCACACCCGGCCCAGGGCCAGGCGGGTGTAAACGTTGGTATCGAGCTGGTGCTTTTTGGTACGGATGGCCATCGGCGAAGCGCCCTGCTGCTGCTGGCGGTAGCCTCCGCGTTGGTTGGGTTGTTGCATTGGGGGGTAGTTGTCAGTTGTCAGTCGTTGGTTGTTGGTGTCTGGCGCGTTGCCCGGCGAAGAACAACCTGACAACTGGCAACCAACAACCGACAACTCATTTAAAATGCTTTCAAACTCATATCCAGGCTCTGGATGGAGTGCGTGAGGGCCCCGACCGAGATGTAGTCGACGCCGGTGGCGGCTACTGCGGCAATGGTTTCCTCGGTGATGCCGCCGCTGGCTTCGAGCGGGAAGCGGCCGGCTACCAACGCCACCGCCTCGCTGAGCTGGGCAGGCGCCATGTTGTCGAGCATAATCCGGTCGACGCCGCCCGTGTCGAGTACCTGCTGCACCTCGGCCAGCGTGCGGGTTTCCACCTCAATGGGCAGCTGGCGGCCGGTGCGTTCCAGATAAGCCCGCGAAGCTTCGATGGCCTGCCGGATGCCGCCGGCATAATCGACGTGGTTATCCTTGAGAATAATCATGTCGAAGAGCCCATAGCGGTGGTTGACGCCCCCACCGATGAGCACGGCCCATTTTTCGGGCAGCCGGAAGTTGGGGGTCGTTTTACGGGTATCGAGCAGGCGGGCCTTGGTGCCGGCCAGCAGGCTGGCCAGGTGGGCCGTGCGGGTGGCAATGCCGCTCATGCGCTGCATGCAGTTGAGTACCAGCCGCTCGGCCGTCAGAATGCTGCGGGCCGGGCCTTCTACCGTGAAGGCAATGTCGCCGTGCTGCACCCGGGCCCCGTCTTCGAGGCCGGGGTTGAATTGCAGGCCGGCATCCACGAACTCAAAAATGTGACGGGCCATAGCTACCCCGGCCAGCACCCCTTCATCCTTGATGAGCAGGTGGGCACGGTTGCGGGCCTCGGCCGGAATAGCCGACAGGGCCGAATGGTCGCCGTCGCCGACATCCTCGGCCAGGGCCGTACGAATGAAGGTAGACAGGGCTTCGGGGGTGAGGTAGGGGGGCGTTTGCACGGCGCAAAAATAGCAAAAACGGGCCGGTTAGCGGTGCCTTCCTCTTACAAGTACGCCTCGGGGGCGCAGGGGCATAAAAAAAGTACCGCGCCGGGGGGCGCGGTACTGGTTACAGGAGCCGGCAACGAAGCCGGTGCCTATTCTTTGGTGAAGTCGATGGTCGCGATTTTAGGCCCGCCACCGGCCTGCTTCATCTTTACAAACATGCGGTAAGCACCATCTTTGCCGGTGTATTTGCCCACGGCGTAGGGCGTGCCGTCGTTGCTGCCGCCGTAGTGAATGAAGTCGAAGGAGGCTGGTGAATGCTTGGCGAAGAAGTCCTTCATCACGAACTCGGCCTGGGTGGCGCTGTAGCTCTGCTTGTCGCCGTCGAAACTCAGCTCTACATTAGGAGCAAAGAACTGGGCCAGCTCGCGGGAGCTGCTGTTGCGGATAGCACTGCGCACGGGACCAAAGGCTTCTCCCTGCGCCAGGGCTCCTACCGATAGCAGCAGGCCACACAACAGCGCGAAGGTTAAAAAGAAGGTGCGTTTCATAGAGAGGTGATAAGTTCGGTGGGAAACGCACTAAAATGGTGCCAACCTGCCGGGGGCTTAGGCTGCCGCCGGTTCGGCTGGGTTTCCTGACAGCCAAGTTAGGGAAAAGGCCGACGTTTCGCCCCCCAAGGCTTATCTTTGCAGCCATGAACAAACAGGTATTGTTGGTTATTCTGGATGGGTGGGGCCTGGCTCAGAATAAAGAGGTATCGGCTATCGACCAGGCGAACACGCCCTTCATCGATTCGCTTTTTCAGCGCTTCCCCCACAGCCAGTTGCAGGCTTCCGGCGAAGCCGTGGGCCTGCCCGAAGGCCAGATGGGCAACTCCGAAGTAGGCCACATGAACATCGGGGCCGGCCGGGTGGTATACCAGGATCTGGTACGCGTGAACAAGGCCATCCGGGAGCGGAAACTGGGCACCGTACCTGCGCTGATGCAGGCCCTCGAATACGCCCGCCTCAACAACAAGCCCGTGCACCTGATGGGCCTGCTCTCCGACGGTGGGGTGCACTCCCACATCGAGCACCTCAAGGCCCTGTGCACCATCGCCCACGACCAGGACGTACACAATGTATTCATCCATGCCTTCACCGATGGCCGCGACACCGACCCCAAGGGCGGCGTGAGCTACGTGAACGACCTGGAGCAGCATTTGCAGCGCGGCGCCAGCGGCAAAATCGCCTCTATTGTGGGCCGCTACTACGCCATGGACCGCGACAACCGCTGGGAGCGGGTGAAGGTGGCCTACGACGTGCTGGTAAATGGCGTGGGCAACCCCTCGCGGAACCTGATTCAGAGCATGCTCGACTCTTATAAGGAGGGCATTACCGACGAGTTCATGAAGCCCATTGTGAAGGTGGATGACGACGGGACGCCGCTGGCCACCATTGCCGAGGGCGACGTAGTCATCTGCTTCAACTTCCGCACCGACCGGGGCCGCGAAATCACGCAGGCCCTCACCCAGCAGGATTTCCACGCCTTCCAGATGCAGCGCCTCAACCTGCATTACCTCACCCTGACCAACTACGACGCCACCTTTACCGGCGTCACGCCCATCTTCGAGAAAGACAACCTCGAACACACCCTGGGGCAGGTGCTGGCCGAAAACCACAAACGGCAGATCCGGATTGCCGAAACGGAGAAGTATCCCCACGTAACATTCTTCTTTTCGGGTGGGCGCGAGGTGGAGTTTGAGGGCGAAGCGCGCATTATGCGCAACTCGCCCAAAGTGGCCACCTATGATTTGCAGCCCGAGATGAGCGCCTACGAGCTGCGCGACGCCCTGGTGCCGGAACTGCTGGCCAAGTCGGCCGATTTCGTGATTCTGAATTTCGCCAACACCGATATGGTGGGCCACACCGGCGTGTTCGCGGCAGCCATGCAGGCCGCCGAAGCCGTTGATGCCTGCACGCAGGGCGTGGTGGAAGCAGCCCTGGCGGCCGATTACGCCTGCATCATCATTGCCGACCATGGCAACGCCGACATGATGATCAACCCCGACGGCACGCCCAACACGGCCCACACCACCAACCTGGTACCCTGCATTCTGGCCAGCAACGACTACGTGGGCACGCTCACCGACGGCAAGCTGGGCGACATCGCCCCCACCGTGCTCGAACTCATGGGCCTGCCCCAGCCCGCCGCCATGACCGGCCAGAGCCTGCTGCAACCCCTGTCGCAAACCATCCCGAATGCGTAAGGCCGCGCGCTACCTGACGGCGGCCCTGGGCCTGCTGGCTGCCTGCGGGCCCGCCGAGCCGGCTCCTTAACCCGGCCCTGCGCCAGACGAGCTACTTCAACCTGACCGGTTTTCTGCGGGAGCTGAGCGCCCAACTCAGCTCCCGCCAACCGGCCGTGGAAAAGCAGGTGCTTCTGCTCGACGGCCGGCAGGAAACCACCCGCGTCGCCAAACCCGACTGGACCAAGGAGCTCCAGATTTTTCAGCAGGCCGACATCGACAAGCCCGCCTTGCGCGGCCAGTACCTCGTCGATTCGGCCGCTACACCCGATGGTGGTATGCGCCGCACCTACCGCCGCCGGCCCGGCGTGAGCCACCCCGTTGAGCAGCTCACCGTCATCAGCCAGGGCAGCCAGGTGCAGCAGCTACGAGCCGTTGTAGCTCAGGACAACCCGCTGGTGTACTCGGCCAAGCGCCTGGAGCTGAATTGCCAGAACGGCCAGCTCACGACCTACCGCGTGCGGGGCGTGCAGAAGCTGATTCTGTTCGATTCGGTGCAATACGCCGTGCAGGGCCGAGTGGGGCAGTGAGCTGTTAGCTGTTAGCTGTTAGCTGTTAGCTGTTAGCGAGTGTTAGCTCAAGGAACGGAGGCTGACAGCTAACAGCTAACAGCTAACAGCTTTTTACCGGCCCATCAGCGTAGCGACCACCCAGCGGCGGCCGCCGTGGGTGCGGTGCTCCCCCAGGTAAATGCCCTGCCAGGTGCCCAGCGCCAACTCGCCCCGGCTGATGGGGACACTTACGGCATGGCCCAGCAGGCTGGCCTTCAGGTGAGCCGGCATATCGTCGGGGCCTTCCTGGTTGTGCTGGAAGTAGGGGGCGTTTTCGGGTACCAGCCGCCGGAAAAAGTCCTCGAAATCGTGGCGCACGGTGGGGTCGGCGTTTTCGTTGAGGCTGAGGCTGGCGGAGGTGTGCTGAATGAAAAACTGCGCCGTACCAACCTCGATCTGCTCCAGTTCGGGCAGCTCGGCCACCAGCAAATCGGTAATCAAATGAAAGCCCCGGCTAACCGCCGGCAGCCGCAGCCGTTTCTGGAAGAAGTGCATGTTTTAGAAGTAAGAAGTTAGAGGGGAGAAGTTAGATTATGTTCTACGGGCTTTGCGTCGTTAGAACGTAGTCCAACTTCTCCCCTCTACTATCTCATCTCTCCCCTAAGGATTCACCCGCTCGTAAGCGCCGATGTCGGGGGTATTGGGGTCGCGGGGGCGGTTGAGCAGGTCGGTTGTGATGCCTGGCAGCGGCAGGCCCTTGTTGCTGGCCGGCGAGAGGGTGTCGAGCTCGAAGTTGAGTTTGGTGCCCCGGAAACGCACGGGGCTGCTCTTAAACATCGGGGTGGCGAATTCGTCGGGGTTGAGAATGTTGCCGTTTTTCTGCTGACCCAGCACACCCGTATTGGCGTATTTCTTGGTTTTAAGAATACTGTTGCGGATGCTGATGTTGGCCGCGTACTGCTCACCATCCACGAATTCCAGCTCGTCGCCGTCGCGGATAGTGCCCCACAGAATGGAGTTGCGCACCGTCAGGCGCGGGGCCGCCGGGGGGCGCTGCTTGCCATTGATTTCAATAGCCGGGGCCAGCAGCACCGAGGGCTGCTGGCGGTTGTTCTGCAGGTAGTTGGCCAGGGTGCAATAGTCGAGCTGGTACTGGCTGCCCTGCACCCCAAACACGGCGTACTGCTCGCAGTTGGTGATGAGGGTATTGCGCACCACAAAGTCGCCCGAAATACCCAGCAGCGCCGCCCCTTCTAGATTATAGCCGCCGTTGAGGGTCGAGATATTGCTCAGCACCGCGTTTTCGACCTGGACCCGGGGATGGGGCTGGCGGTTGAAGGGGTTGAAGACCAGCAGCCCAAAGGCACTGTTCTTGATTTCGGTGAAGCGCAGCACGTTGTCCTGGCTGCTGGCGTCGAACTCCAGGCCGCCCCACTGGCCGGGGGTGTCGGCGTACTGCTTTTCGCGCCGGTCGCCCTGGAAACGCACGATGTTGGGGTCGTCGGGCTTGATGGGGCCGGTGGGCCGGTAGGTGGGGTTGCACAGCAGCCGGCCCCGCACCACCAGAAACGAGCCGGCATGCGAGTAAATCCGCGCCCCGGCCTCAATGGTAAGCGTCACCAGCGAATCAACCAGCACCGAGTTATACACCACGTGGGGCTTATCGGCCTTCCAGGTCGTATTCTTTTTGATGACTTCGTTGTCGTGGAAATACGCGTTCTGGCCGTAGCTGAGCACCTTCACCGCCTGGTCGTTGCCATTGGTACGAAACCGGAGGTCATCGACCACCAGAAACGGCTTGGCGTCGCCGGCCGTGGGGTCGACGGTGGCACTCACAAGCACCAGCAGGCTGTCTTTCCCCCGGATTTCCACGTCGCGCACCGTCAGGGCCTTGTCGCCGTTTACCAGCAGGCTATAGGTCACGCCGGGCTGGCTCTGCAAGCTGATTTCCGACACCTTCACGGCCCGGGAGTTGCGGTTATACACCCACAGCCGCTTGCTTACGGTACCCACCGACACGAAAACCGTATCGAACTTTACCGTATCGAGCGAGAATGCCAGCTTGGCGCTGCTGTCAGTTGTCAGCAGATCCTCCTTGGGCTCGCACCCCGGCAGCAACACTGTGGCCAGGGCCGAAAGAACGAGCAGCAGCGGGAGTAAAAAGCGCATTAGATAGTAGGTAATAGCTAAAAAAAGACGTCATGCTGAGCGCCGCCGAGCGAAGTCGAAGCATCTCTCCTGCTTCGTCGAAGTTAGCACTACAACAAAGCGGTGGAGGGGGTTCGACTTCGCTCCGCGGCGCTCAGCATGACGATCCGGTGCTGTTTTCTTAGCTCAACGTCCGCTCAGCCGGAAAAATTATCCGACGCCTTCCTGCAGCCGCTCGGCGCTTTCGGCCAGGCGCAGCTGCTCCACGAAGTCGTCGATATTACCGTCCATCACGCTGGCCAGGTTGTAAACCGTGAAGCCGATGCGGTGGTCGGTTACCCGACCCTGGGGGTAGTTGTAGGTCCGGATTTTGTCCGACCGGTCGCCGCTGCCAATCATGCTCTTGCGCTGGGCTCCTTCGGCTTCGTTCTTCTTGGCCAGCTCGATTTCGTAGAGTCGCGAGCGAAGCACCCCGAGGGCCTTGTCGAAGTTCTTGAGCTGCGACTTCTGGTCCTGGCACTGGGCCACGAGGCCAGTGGGCAGGTGGGTGAGGCGCACGGCCGAGTAGGTGGTGTTCACCGACTGCCCGCCGGGTCCCGACGACATGAACAGGTCCTTGCGCACGTCGTTCATGTCGATCTGCACGTCGAGCTCCTCGGCCTCAGGCATCACCACAATAGAGGCCACGGAGGTGTGAATGCGGCCCTGAGTTTCGGTAGCCGGCACGCGCTGCACGCGGTGCACACCGCTCTCAAACTTGAGCTTGCCGTACACGTCCTCGCCCTTGAGGGCCAGAATAATTTCCTTGTAGCCGCCCGAAGTACCTTCGGTGGCGTCAATCAGATCCATTTTGAGGCCGTGCTTTTCGGCGTAGCGCATGTACATGCGCTGCAGGTCGCCGGCAAAAATGGCGGCCTCGTCGCCCCCGGCCCCGGCCCGGATTTCCATGATAACGTCCTTGCTGTCGTTGGGGTCCTTCGGAATCAGCAGCTCCTTGATAACGGCTTCGAGGCGCTCCTGCTCGGGGTAAAGCTCTTCGAGCTCATCCTTGGCCATCTGGCGGAAGTCCTCGTCCTTTTCAGTGGAAATGACCTGCTTGGAGCTGGCAATATTGGCCAGCACGTTCTGGTAGGCCTTGTATTCGACCATGATTTTGCCCAGGTCCTTGTATTCTTTGTTGAGGGCCTTGAAGCGTTTCATGTCGCTCATGGCTTCGGGCTGGGTCAGCTCCTCGCTCACGTCCTCGTAGCGCCGTTGGATGGCCTCCAGTTTATCTAGCATCTTGCCTGCGGAAATTGTAGTAAGGTGACAAAGATACGGAAACCCAAGCCGTCTGAAAGCAAGGACTTCCGGCCCGGCAGCGGCTGCCTTACGGCGCCAATAATTCGGGCCAAACCGGCCGGCCGGGGCCGATAGCTCGTACCTTTAAGCGTTCCGTTAATTGCTTTGCCCATGCGCCGCCTTCTACCATCCCGCGCCTTACTGCTGCTACTACTGCTTCCCCTACTGCCCGCCTGCAACTCCGATCAGGTGGAGCACCTGAGCAATACCAAGGAGCTGGCCGTGGAAGCGGCCAACTGGGAGGTTAAGCGCATCATGCCCGCCGATCTGCTGCGGGCCACGGCCTGGGCCGGCGACTCGCTCACGCGCACGGCCGAACGCGAGCTGCGCCAGGTGCTGGCCCAGAAGCTGGCCGCAGGTGGCGTAGCCGCGGCCCTGCCCTTCTGCCGCCCCGGGCAGCTCCCGCGCACCGATTCGCTCGCGCGGGTACTCAAAGCCACGCTGAGCCGGGCCAGCAACCGCCCCCGCAACCCTGCCAACCAGGCCACCCTGCCGGCTGCCGAACTCAACCCGGCCGATACCGCCCGCCAGGTGGCCCGCCCCAGCCAGGAGATTTTCACCTACCAGCGCCCTTTGGTGCTTTCCGACCAGCTGTGCCTACGCTGCCACGGCGTAGTCGGGCAGGATATGGCGGAAGCCGACTACGCGCTCATCCGCCAGCAATACCCGCGCGACCAGGCCACCGGCTACCAGCTTGGCCAGCCGATGGGTGTGTGGCGCGCCCGCCTGGAACGCAACGGCGTGGCCGAGTTCTGGACAATGAAAACCCGGAAGGTGATGAAAAAGCGCAAGCCTTTGTTTTGAGAAGCCAGGAGTTAGGAGCTAGAAGCGTAGACGATGTTCACTTCTAGCTCCTGACTTCTAACTCCTCGAAACCAACCTTACCGCTACGTTTACAGTTTGGAGTTGATATGACAACTGCCGATTCTACCCCGCAACTGCCCGTAATTATTATTGGTGCCGGCATGGCTGGCCTCGCATGCGCCAACTACCTGCACCGCGCCGGCCGGCCCGTGCTGGTGCTCGAGGCCACCGACGCCGTGGGCGGCCGGGTCCGTACCGACCGCACCGACGAGGGTTTTCTGCTCGACCGGGGGTTTCAGGTGCTACTCACCCGCTACCCCGAAGTGGAGCGCCTCATCGACTACGGGGCCCTCCATTTGCAGGCGTTCCGCTCGGGAGCCGTCATTCGGCTGCCCGATGGCAAGCAGACGACGTTGCAGAACCCCTTGCAGCAACCCACGGCGGCCTTTACGGCCCTCACATCGCGCATCGGCACCTTGCCCGACAAGTTGCGCATCCTGAGCCTGGTGCAGCACGTGCGCCATTATACCAGCGAGCAGCTGCTGAACCGCAACACGACCAACGAGCAGAGTACCCTGGAGTTTCTGCGCCACTACGGCTGGAGCGAGCAGATGATCGACAACTTCTTTCGGCCCTTCTTCGGCGGCGTTTTCCTCGACCGTAGCCTGAGCACGGCGGCCAACTTTTTCGAGTTTGTATTCCAGCAGTTTGTGGAGGGCGAAGCCGTGGTGCCGGCCCTCGGCATGCAACAGATTCCCGAGCAGCTGGCCACCCGCCTGCCGGCCGGAGCCGTGCGCCTGCACGCGCCGGTAGCAGCCATCGAGGGCACTACCGTCCGGCTGGAAAATGGCACCACCATCGAAGCCGCCGTCGTGGTAGTGGCCGTCGATGGGGAAGCCGCTGCCCGCCTGTTACCCGCCGCCGAAGCGCCCACCGCCCTGGGCTGGCGGCGCACAACCTGCACCTACTTCGCGGCCCCGGCCGCCCCCGGCCGCCCCGATAAGCTGCTGCGGCTTAATGCCTCGTCTACCGGCTTGGCCCACAATGTGGCCTTCCCTTCGGATGTCGCCCCGGCCTACGCGCCCGCCGGGCAGCGGCTGGTGTCGGTGAGCACTCACGGCGAGCACGGCCTGTCGGAAGCTGACCTCACTGCCCGGCTTCAATCGGAGTTAGTGGCTTGGTTTGGTCCGGAAGCGGCCACCTGGCGGCATTTACGCACCTACACCCTACCCTACGCCCTACCCGAATACGCTGCCGGCCAGCCGCCTCGCCAGCCGCTTAAGCTCTCCAACAGCCTTTACCGCTGCGGCGATTACGCCGCCTACCCCTCCCTGAACGCCGCCCTGGCCTCCGGCCGCGAGGTGGCCGAGATGGTGCTCAGTGAGTTGGTTGGCAGAAGTTGATTGTTGATTGCCAGTTATCGACAGAGAACGTCATTCAGAGCGCAGCGAAGAATCTCGCGTGCTAATCGTTGCAAGGGTCGTTCAACATAACACGCGAGATTCTTCGCTGCGCTCTGAATGACGTTCGATACTGACAACCACCTTCTAAAACGCCAGCTCCAACTGCGCGGGGCAGTGGTCGGAATGCACTACGTCGTGGAGCAGGTCGGCGTGGCTGATGTGGGGTGTGAGGCGGTTGTCTACCAGCAAGTGGTCGAGGCGCCAGCCCACGTTGCGGGCGCGGGCGCCGGCGCGGTAGGTCCACCAGGAGTAGCGGTGGGGGGCGTCGCCGTGGTGGTGGCGGAACGAATCGGTGAAGCCGTCGGCCAGAAACTCTCGGAACCACTGCCGCTCCTCGGGCGTGAAGCCGGGGCTTTTCTGATTGGCTTTCGGGTTGTGCAGGTCCACTTCCGTCTGGCAACAGTTGAAGTCGCCGGCAATTACCAGCGGCGGCACCCCGGCGGCTTGCAGCTCCCGCACGTAGCGCCGAAAAAAATGCAGCCACTCCACCTTAAACGCCTGTCGCTCGGGTCCGCTCGTACCCGAAGGCATGTAGGTATTGAGCACCGCGCAGCGTTCGAAATCCAGCCGCAGCACCCGGCCCTCGGTGTCGTATAGCGCCTGTCCGCAGCCTTCCGTTACGGCCAACGGTTTCTCTTTGGAGAAGATGGCCACGCCGCTGTAACCCGGTTTTTGAGCCGGATGCAGGTAAGCATGGTAGCCCAGGTCAGTGAGCGGGGTTACATCGAGCGCCTCGCGGCTGCCTTTTATTTCCTGCACGCAAAGCACATCGGGGCGGGCCTCGGCCACCCAATCGGCCAAGCCCTTGCGCAGGGCCGAACGCAGGCCGTTGAGGTTATAAGAGATGATGTTCATAGTTGGTACTTATCAAAACGAAGTCGCTCAGCCCTCCAAAGCGGGGCGCCAAGCATCTGCCTCGCACTCCGGTTCTGGTGGCTGAGCAACTTCGTTTTGCGTTGCATGAAGTAACCACCCGGTGCTATTGCTCCGCGTTTTGCTCGTCGAAGTACTCCAGCATATGCCACTTAAGCATCCGTTCCTGCTCCTTGAGGTTGGAAAAGGGCAGCGCCTGCAACAGCCGGTAATGGGGCCAGCCCTCTTCATCGACGCGTTCCAGCTCGTAGTAGCCCGAAATGCTGAATAGCCGGCAGGTGGCAATGTGCATCAGGTCCTGCTTCTGCTCCTTCGTGAATGGGCCCGCGCCCTGGCCCAGCTCCTGCACGCCAATGAGCAGCAGCAGGGCGTTGAGGTCGGGTTTCTTGCCGAAGCGGGTCCGCATCTCGTTCATGAGCTCCCACCAACGGTGCTCAAACTGGGCTTCGGTTTCCTGGGGGTCGAGCATGCTTAAGCGCTGTGGGGGTGTATGGCGGGCGGGGTCACCGACTCCTCCTTCAGGGCCTCCCAGTATTCCACGGCCCGGCGGAAGTGCGGAATCACGATGCTGCCCCCAATCAGGTTGGCAATGGCAAACACCTCATAAATTTCCGCCTCGCTCACGTTTTCTTCGTAGCACTTGCCCAGGTGGTACTTAATGCAGTCGTCGCAGCGTAGCACCATCGAGCAGGACAGGCCCAGCAGCTCCTTGGTCTTCACGTCCAGGGCCCCCTCCTGGTAGGTATTGGTGTCGAGGTTGAAAAACCGCTTGATGACCTTGTTATCGGCCGCCAGGATTTTCTCGTTCATCCGCTGGCGGTAATCGTTGAATTCGGTTACGAGGCTCATGAGTAGGTAAGTAAAGAGAAGAGAAACTGCTTGCCACCGTCCGGGATAAATTATGGGCGGGGCGCAGTTGAAATTCGGGTTGAAACCCTAAAATTAGGGAGAAGTTCACCAGCGTCCGCGGCCACTACTTCCCGCCGGCTATTTCCTGCCCCGCCATGCCCCTACCCGCCATGTTCTCCGATTTTGTGGGCCTGCTGTTTCCGCGGGTGTGCCTGGCCTGCCAGGAGCCGCTGGGTCGGGGCGAAGACCACGTCTGCACCGACTGCCGGGCCCAGCTACCCTACACCGACTACCACCGCCTCGCCCCCCTCGATAACCCACTGGCCCGGCGGTTCTGGGGCAAGCTGCCCATTGCCCACGCCCTGGGTTACCTCACCTTCCAGAAGCACGGCCGGGTGCAGCACCTGCTGCACCAGCTCAAGTACAAAAACCAGCAGGAAGTAGGCCGGGTGCTGGGGCGCTGGTACGGGCAGGAGCTGTTCGAATCGGGCTACGCCGCCACCTTCGATCTGGTCGTACCCGTACCGCTGCACCCGCGCAAGCTGGCCCGCCGCGGCTACAACCAGGCCGATAGCTTCGCCGAAGGCCTGGCCACTGGCCTGACTTGCCCCTGGTACCCCGATGCCCTGCGCCGTACCGCTCACACCGATTCCCAGACCCGTAAAACCCGTTTCCAGCGCTGGCAAAACGTAGCCACCGTATTCGAAGCCGCCCGCCCCGACCTTTTCGCCGGCCAGCACGTGCTCATCGTCGATGACGTGCTCACGACCGGCGCAACCCTCGAAGCCTGTGCCGCCGTGCTGCTCGCCGCCGGAGCCAGCCAGGTCAGCATCGCCACCATCGCCGTGGCCTGATCACGGATTAGCGCGGATTTTTTCGGATTCCACGGATTTTGTAGCTGGCCCTGCTGGCCTCCTTTGCCGAGCAGCACAAATCAAAAGGCCACCTCTACTGAGGTGGCCTTTTGATTTTTAATCGACTACGAAATCCGTGGAATCCGAAAAAATCCGCGCTAATCCGTGGTCTTAGCGGTTGGAACCGGCATTGATCATGGCGCAACGGAAACCGATGGTGGCCGTGGCCGAGTCCTCGGCCATGAAGCGACGCGTACCGGGCGAGAGCCAGTAGGCTACATCGCGCCACGAACCGCCTTTGTAAACGCGTACGTGGTCATCAATCAGCGACTGGTAGCCTTTCTTGTCGTACTTCTCCGATGGGTCGAGGTAGCCGTTGCGACGGAAGGGGTTCAAGTCTTCCACGTCCTCGTAGGAGAGCGGACGATAGATATCCTGCACCCACTCATTTACGTTGCCGGCCATGTTGTAGAGGCCGTAATCGTTAGGTGGGTACGAGTAGATGTACTCGGTGATCATAGCACCGTCGTTGAGCGAGCCGGCAATACCGGCGTAGTCGCCGCGGCCACGCTTGAAGTTAGCCAGGAACTGGCCCTGCTTCTTGCCGAAAGGATTCCGTACCTGCCGGCCATCCCAGGGGTAAATGCGCTTGTTTTCCTGATTTTCGTTGCCCGTTTCCTGGGTTCCGATCAGGGCCTGCGCAGCGTACTCCCACTCAGCCTCGGTGGGCAGGCGGTAGTTGGGCAGGGTGTTACCGTTTTCAATGGCGATTTTGTTGCCGCCGTTGTCGGAAGTTCCTTCAGCCGCGTCGCCGCCCTTGTTCTTGCGGCTGAACAAGCCGCCTTTTTTCTTTTTGGTATCGCCGTTGTCAGCATCACCAGCCAGGGTTTCGTTCACCTTAGCCGTACGCCAGGTGCAGAAATCGTTGGCCTGCAGCCAGCTCACGCCCACCACCGGGAAGTAGCGGAAACCGGGGTAACGCAGGTAATAGTCCACGTAAGGGTCGTTGAACGACAACTCCCGGGCCCACACCGTGGTGTCGGGCAGCGCCGACATATAAAATTCCTCGGCCGAATCCTTGCGCACATAGTGTAGGTATTCGAGCCAGTGGATGTTGGCTACTTCGGCTTCGTCCATGTAGAAGGAAGCCAGCGTAACAGTCCGCTCTAGGTTGTCGTGGGTCATGGCCACATCCTCCTCGGCGGAGCCCAGCACGGTGCGACCACCTTCGATGAATACCAGTCCCGGACCATCAGGGATACCCTGATAGTCAGACACCTTCATGCCCTCCTCGGTATTGTACTCAATACCCGTGGTGGAGCTGTACTTACCCGGCTTGGTAGCCGTGGGGGGGCCGCTCTTACAGGCAGCCAGCGTGCAGGCTCCTACTACAGCAAAGCGCAGGTACTTGGAAAAATTCATGATCAAGTTGAAACTACCTGTTAGAAAAGCGTTTAGACAAGGCAAGTCAGCTGCAATAATACAAAAAATTAAAAGGCGGGACAAGGAATCTTCGGGTAATTCCGTCGTTTCAATCGGCGCCAGGCAGCCTCCAGCGAATCAAACTCCCGTAGGGTCAGGGAAAGTTCGTGAGCTCCACCTAAATCGGCACTGAACTGACTCAGGCTGATATCGTAGCTATAACCGAGCCGAAAACTGCCCACACTCACGCCGGCCAGCGCCGTTAGCACCTGTTGCGGCCGGGGCGCACCCGGTAGTGGCAGGCCCCGGTACACGGCCCCAAGCGTCAGCGGAGTCGTGGTAAAGTACAATCCAGCCTCCGCCCGCTGCGACCCGCCCTGGCGGGTGTAGCTGGCCGTGGGGGCCAGGCTGGTTTCGCGTTGCTCCCGCACGTTGTTGATGCGCGCAAAGTACACCTTATACCCACCGTGCAGATTTACGCGCAGCGGCAGCTGGGTTTGGGTGACGAAGCCCAGGTCGGGCTGGTTAAGGTGGTGAGCGGAAGCCCCAAACCAGAACTGAGGCCCGTAGAGCAGCGCCCCGGCCCCAGCAGTAAGGTAACTTACGGGAGCGTAGTCAGTGGTTTCCTGACTGAGGTCGCGGACCGGCCCGTCATCGGAGAGCTGGTCGCCGAATACGAGGTTGCCGTAGCTGACCCGTTGGCGGCCATAGCTCAGCGACGCGCCTCCGCTCAGGCCCAGCTCCTGCCCCAGCCGCACGTGGTAGGCGTACACGCCACCCGCTTCGAGGCGGGTATAACCCACGGACCCCGACCGGTCCTGGCTGATAAGCAGCCCTACGGTGCTGTGCTGGTCGCGGAAGCGGTAATCGGCGGCCAGCTGCGTGGTTTGGAATGTGCCGGCCAGGGTAGGGAACTGATTGCGGTAACTAAGCGTGATGCTATAGTCGTCGAGCTGACCGGCGTAGGCTGGGTTGAGCTGCATCCGGTTGGCATAGGGTTGGGCGAAATAAAGATCCTGGGCAGCAGCCGGCGCTCCGGCCACTAGGCACAGTGCAGCCCCGGCTACCCATAGGCCCGGGCGGGCAGCTAGCCGGCCGGCAGTAATCGGATTACAGAACCATGTGCATGTGCGTCGCATACCTACGGTACTAACGACCCAGCGCAGGCGTTTGGTACGCTGGCCCGGCCCGTGGAAACTTAAAAATGACGTTTTCTTTCTTCATTGCCCCGCTTAGTTCTGCTCCGGACTCCTTCGGACCGCTCGGCGGGCAAACTGGTTGGCCTCGGCCAGCGTTCTGCTTTCGGCGTACGGTTGGGTTTCTGCCTACTTTTACCCTTGTCGGTTAGCTTATGGAGCGTCTTGATGTTCAGCAAGGCAATCGATTTTTACACTCTTTCTTTCTCTTTGTTATGCGTAAATTTTTTGTCGGACTCGGGATTTTTCTGGTCGTCGTGCTGGCTGCCCTGGCGTTGGCTCCGCTATTATTCAAAGATAAAATTAAAGCGGCGTTCGACCAGCAGTTGGCTCAGCGCGTACGGGCCGATGTGCAGTACGACCCGGCCAACGTCGACGTGACACTGCTCAGCACCTTCCCCGACCTGGCCCTGCGCATCAACCAGCTTCGGGTTATCGGCCAGGACTCGTTCTCGCGCGACACGCTGGCTTACCTGCCCGAAATGCGCGTGGGCCTGAACCTGATGAGCGTCATCAGCGGCGACCAGATCAAAATCAACAGCGTGGTGCTGGAAGAGCCCGATATCAACATTCGGGTGCTTAAGAGCGGGCGGGCCAACTGGGACGTCTTCGTTTCCGACTCAGCCGCTGCCACCAAGGGCCAGGACACTACGGCTGTGAGCCTGGCCATTAAGGGCTGGGAAATCAACGAGGGGCGTTTGCGCTACGACGACCGCAGCATCCCGTTTGGCATGGAGCTCCAGGGCATCAACCACACCGGCTCGGGCGATTTTGAGCAGAACATCTTCGACATGGTGAGCCAGACAACGGCCGAAAGTGCCTCGCTTAGTTACGACGGCGTGCAATACGTGAGCAACAAGAAGCTCGACGCCGATGTGACCGTAGCCATGAACCTGGAAAAGATGCTCTTCACTTTCAAGGAGAACAAGGTGAAGCTCAACGATTTTCCGGCCACTTTCCAGGGCACCATTGGCTTGCCCAACGCCACCGACATCACCTACGACCTGACCTTCAAGGCCCTTGAAACCGACTTCAAGAATATCCTGAGCCTGGTGCCCGGCGCCTACAACGAGCAGTTCAAGGACATAAAGGCCACCGGCAAAGTAGCTTTCGAAGGCTACTATAAGGGCGTACAGAATGCGCTGCAAATGCCCGGCTACGGCGTGAACCTGCAAATCAAGGACGGCAGCTTCAAGTACCCGTCGCTGCCCGATCAGGCCCGCAATATCAACGTGGATATGGTAGTCGACAACCCCTCGGGCTTTACCAATAATATGAAGGTGAATGTAAAGCAGTTTCACCTCGATCTGGGCAAGAACCCCATTGATGGCAACGTCGCCATCGACGGCCTGGAGCCCATGAACATAGACGGCCGGGTGAAGGCCAACGTGGATTTGGCCGAAATGCTGAAAGTTTATCCCGTTCAGGATTTGCTGCTCCGCGGTAAACTGTTCGTGGATGCCACGGCCAAGGGCGTATACTCGGCGACCCGGATGCCCATTATTCAGGCCAAAATGAACCTGACCAACGGGTATGTCAAGAGCAAGCAGTTCCCCGCGCCCATCGAGAACCTGACGCTCAACGGCACCGTCACGAACCCCACGGGCCAGCTCAACGATACCAGGGTGAGCATCCCGCAGTTTCGGATGCTGCTCGACGGGGAGCCGCTGGAGGGCCGCGTAGCCACCCAGGGCGTAGATAAGCTGGCTTTCGATGCCGATGTAAAGGGCATCATCGACCTGACCAAACTCACCAAGATTTTTCCCCTGGAGGGCATGACGGTCACGGGCCGCCTCAACGGAAACGTGGCCGCCAAAGGCAACATGGCTGACATCGAAGCCGGCCGCTACCAGTCAGTAGTGGCCTCGGGCACAGTAAAAGCCAGCAACATCACTTATAAAAGCCCCGATTTGCCCCAGGGCATGAAAGTGACCACGGCCACGGCTACCTTCAACAACGACCAGATTGTGCTACGCGACATGAAGGGCTTTGTCGGGTCGTCGGACATTGCAGCGGCCGGCACCATCAGCAACTACATGGCTTACCTGTTCGTACCGGGCCAGCCCCTGCGCGGCAACCTCACGGTGAACTCAAACCGCTTCAATGTAAATGAGTGGATGGTAGACGAAGTAAGCGCCAAGCCCACGGCCGGCGCGACGGCGGCCACCAAGGCGCCCACTACCGCCACCCAGGCCGATGGCGTGCTCCAGATTCCGAAGGAGTTTGACCTGACGATGAACACCACCGTCGGGCAGGTCATCTACGACAACCTCAAGCTCAATGATGTAAAGGGCACGGTCGTGGTGCGCAACGAAACCGCCCTCCTCCAGGGCCTCACGTTTAATACGCTGGGTGGCAGTTTCGCCACCAATGGCTCGTACAACAGCCAAAACCTGGCTCACCCCAAATTCGATTTTGGACTGAATATTAAGAACCTGAATTTCCAGAACGCCTTCGCCGCCTTCAACTCCATTAAAGCACTGGTGCCGCTGGCAGCCAACCTGGAAGGCATCTTCTCCACGAACTTCAATGTAAGTGGCGAGATGGGCCCCGATATGCTGCCTAAGTACAGCTCACTAACGGGCAAGGGAGTATTCGACATCGTGCGGGCCGCCGTAACCAGCTCGCCGGTACTCACCAAAATCAGTTCCCTCACCCAGTTGCAGGACCTCAAGAATTTTGTTGTAACCAATAAGGACGTCGCCGCCGAAATCATCAACGGCAACTTCGTGGTTAAGCCCTTCGACCTGAACGTGGGCCAGATCAAGATGACGGTGGGCGGCTCCAACAACATCGATAGCGGTGGGCTGGAATATGTGGCGGCCCTCGATGTACCCACAGGCCAAGTCGGCAACGCCCTCAACAGCCAGCTTACCCGCCTCACCGGCGTGCAGGACATCAAGGGCACTGAACGCGTGACCCTAGGCTTAAGCATCGGCGGTACCGTCAGCAACCCTCAAGTGAAGCTTACAAGCGGCAGCGTAAAGAACCAGGCCAAGGACGTAGCCAAAAGCCTTGTCACTGACATTGTGCAAAGCAAGCTCAACGACTCGAAGGCCGGACTGGCCGCTAAAGCGTTGCTTTCGCAGGACAGCCTGAAAAAAGAAGCTGGTATCAGACGCGAAGAACTGGAAGCGCGGGCCCAGCAGGAAATCGAGAAGAAGAAGCTCGAAGCTCAGGCCAAAATCCGGGAACAGGCCACCAAGGGCCTCAACAACCTGTTCAACAAACCCAAAGCCCCGGCCAAGCCGGCCCCCAAAGCACCCGCCGATACAGCAAAGACTGAGAACTAATTTTCATCATCCGGCCTAAATGCAATTTATGGCCGGTTAATTGCGCTACTGGGGTGGCTATTCGCACGTAAGTGCAGAATAGCCACCCTTTTTTCACCTCACTTTTCCACCGTATGAAGCGTTTGCAACGTCCCCTCACCTACGCCCTGATGGCTGCGCCCCTCGCCTTGGCTGCATGCAACAGTAGCAACTCCGACGACAACCCCTCGACTAGCAACTTGGAGGTCCGTTTGCAGGATGCCCCCGGCGACTTTCAGTCCGTGGTACTCGATGTACGACAGATTGAGATTCATCAGAAGGAGGAGGGCGACCCCGACGGCTGGCGGTTACTGCCGTTTCAGGCCCAGCCCATCAACGTGCTTGACTACGTGAATGGCCGCTCTGCCCTGCTCGTAAGCACCGATTTCGATCCGGGCAGGCTGAAGGAAATTCGCCTGTTATTAGGCCCCGACAGCTACGTAGTGGGTCGCGATGGCCAGCGCTACGACCTGAAAACACCCAGCGGCCAGAGTTCGGGCATAAAGCTCAAGCTGGATAAGAAAAGCCTACGCCAGCTATCCGGCACCTACCAGTTGCTACTCGATTTTGATGTAGCCAAATCCATCGTGGAGCGGGGCAACTGGAAGCCTGGCAACGATAAAAAGGAGCGCTACTTACTCAAACCCGTTATCCGGGTACTGGCCCAGGATATCAAGGGCGGACTGCGCGGCACCGTAACACCAGCCGCGGCTCGCCCCCAAGTGCTGGCTATCCGCTCTTCCATCACTCCGGCCGATACGTTCAGCACCAGCGCCGATGTAGCCGGGGCCTACCAGTTGGGCGCGTTGCCCTCGGGCACTTATCGGGTCGAGTTCTTCCCCTCCACCAGCGCTCCTGCCAACCAAGCCAACTACAAGAGCGTCACTCGCACCGGTATCACCGTCACTAACGATCAGGTAACCGATTTGGGTAGCACCAGCCTGCAGTAATTGCCCGCTGATATTTATAAAGCAAAAGCGCCCCTGCCGTAACTGGCAGGGGCGCTTTTGTGCATTCCAGGGCACTGCAGAATATGCACGACCCTGATAAGCTTAGTAGCGTCTCGGGCATACAGTCAGCGGCCGCAGGTAGGCCCCAGCAGCATGCCTAGCTAACAGCCGGGCTTGTAAACAAGTAATTGCCCAGCAGCCCCAGCCGTTACTGGGGTGGTTCTAAACGCAAGAAGCCCCGCGCATCCTGGGCCGGTGAGGGCTCGGGACGCCGCGGGGCGACTTGTAGATAAGGTTGGCGGCGACCGACTCTCCCACCGATGAAGGCAGTACCATAGGCGCTCCGGGGCTTAACGACTCTGTTCGGAATGGGAAGAGGTGAACACCCGGGCTAAAGCCACCATTATCTGTTCAGACTAGTCTGCGTGTTCGCACAAACCAGCTGTGAAATTCGACATAGAGGCAGAGCTAAAGAAAAAGTAAGCGGTGAGCACGCTCCCACTGGGAGCTTCTTCTATACCAGAAGCTATCGAGCCCTTAGTACCCCTCGGCTGTGCCATTTCGGACTCTACACCTAGGGCCTATCAACGTCCTCGTCTCGAACGGCTCTTCAATCGGATATCTCATCTTCAGGTGAGTTTCGCACTTAGATGCTTTCAGCGCTTATCTCATCCCAGCGTCGCTACCCGGCACTGCAACTGGCGTCACAACCGGTAGACGAGCGGCTGGTCCAACTCGGTCCTCTCGTACTAAAGTCAGGTCCTGTCAAATATCCTACGCCCACCACAGATAGGGACCGAACTGTCTCACGACGTTCTGAACCCAGCTCGCGTGCCACTTTAATCGGCGAACAGCCGAACCCTTGGGACCTTCTCCAGCCCCAGGACGTGACGAGCCGACATCGAGGTGCCAAACCTCCCCGTCGATATGAGCTCTTGGGGGAGATCAGCCTGTTATCCCCGGCGTACCTTTTATCCTTTGAGCGATGGCCCTTCCATACGGAACCACCGGATCACTATATCCGTCTTTCGACCCTGCTCGGCTTGTAGGCCTCACAGTCAAGCCCGCTTCTGCTATTGCGCTCTACATCCGGTTACCAAGCGGATTGAGCGGACCTTTGAAAGCCTCCGATACTCTTTTGGAGGCGACCACCCCAGTCAAACTACCCAGCAGACACTGTCTCCGTTTTCCAGATTAGGCGCCAAACAACACAAGGGTGGTATTTCAACGGCGACTCCCCAACACCTAGCGGCGCTGGCTCAACGTCTCCCACCTATGCTACACATGTGTTGTCCAGCGTCAATGTCAACCTATAGTAAAGGTGCACGGGGTCTTTCCGTCCCGTGGCGGGTACTCGGCATCTTCACCGAGACTACAATTTCACCGAGCTCACGGCTGAGACAGCGCCCAGATCGTTACACCATTCGTGCAGGTCGGAACTTACCCGACAAGGAATTTCGCTACCTTAGGACCGTTATAGTTACGGCCGCCGTTTACCGGGGCTTCGATTCAAACCTTCGCTTGCGCTAAGTTCCCCTCTTAACCTTCCGGCACCGGGCAGGTGTCAGGCCTTATACTTCCGCTTTCGCGTTCGCAAAGCCATGTGTTTTTGTTAAACAGTCGCCTGGGCCTTTTCACTGCGGCTTCTTGTATTGCTACAAGGAAGCGTCCCTTCTCCCGAAGTTACAGGACCATTTTGCCGAGTTCCTTGGCCGTGATTCACTCGAGCGCCTCAGGATACTCTCCTTGACTACCTGTGTCGGTTTGCGGTACGGGTTAGCAAGCAGTAAACGCTTAGCAGGTTTTCTTGGCAGTCTGATTAGGTACACTATCCCATTGGCCGAAGCCGCTAGGTACTATCAGGTTTCAGCAAACGGGGCGTACTTGACTACCCCACCTATACCTACACCCTTTAACGAGCACTTCCGTCCGCTCGCGGTACTTTCACTTCTGCGTCACTGCATCACTCTACTTACTAAGTGCTGGAATATCAACCAGCTGTCCATCGACGTAGCCTCTCGGCGTAGCCTTAGGTCCCGACTAACCCTGCTCCGATTAGCGTTGAGCAGGAAACCTTAGTCTATCGGCGAGGGGGTTTCGCACCCCCTTTATCGTTACTCATGCCTACATTTGCTTTTCTAGCCGCTCCAGCATCCCTGACGAGACACCTTCACCGCTGACTAGAATGCTCCCCTACCACTTGACCACTTAAGGTCAAATCCATCGCTTCGGTACCGGACTTGATGCCCGTGTATTATCGATGCCCTCTCGCTCGACCAGTGAGCTGTTACGCACTCTTTAAAGGAATGGCTGCTTCCAAGCCAACCTCCTGGCTGTCAAAGCAAGTGGACCTCCTTTGTTCAACTTAGTCCGGATTTAGGGACCTTAGCGGATGGTCTGGGTTCTTTCCCTCTCGGCCTGGGACCTTAGCACCCCAAGCCTCACTGCCGGCTATATTACATGGCATTCGGAGTTCGTCAGGATTCGGTAGGCTATGACACCCCCTAGTCCTATCGGTAGCTCTACCTCCATGTAACTCTACGCCGACGCTGTACCTAAATACATTTCGGGGAGTACGAGCTATTTCTCAGTTTGATTGGCCTTTCACCCCTACCCTCAAGTCATCCAAATCCTTTTCAACGGAAACTGGTTCGGTCCTCCAGTTGGTGTTACCCAACCTTCAACCTGCTCAAGGGTAGATCACAAAGTTTCGCGTCTACCCCCTCTGACTCTGCGCCCTATTCAGACTCGCTTTCGCTGCGGCTCCAAGTCTTCAGACTTTTAACCTTGCCAGAGAGGAGTAACTCGTAGGCTCATTATGCAAAAGGCACGCTATCAGGCCACTAAAGCCCTCTAACTGCTTGTAAGCACACGGTTTCAGGTTCTTTTCACTCCGGTATTCCCGGTTCTTTTCACCTTTCCCTCACGGTACTAGTTCACTATCGGTCTCTCAGGAGTATGTAGCCTTAGCGGATGGTGCCGCTGGATTCAGAGGGGATTTCTCCGGTCCCCCCCTACTCAGGAATCCTCTACCG
>CAVQDF010000006.1:0-343541 GCA_963711295.1 uncultured Cytophagales bacterium | reverse complement strand
ACCCCCGCCCCCTTTCCAAAAGCGAGGGGAGCCTGTTACGCAACAGTAGCTTCTTTTGCAGCCGAAGTGTCATGAGAAGAAAAGACATCTTTCCTGCCCCGCGCTTGGATACGGTACTCACGGCAACCTTGCTTAAGGAAGCTCACCGACATTTCGAGCACAGCCGCAACGAAGGCAATTGGCTACGCACTGACGAGCGTGTTTTCGCAGATTATCTCGCTCCGGACAGATTTTACTATCTGATTCAGGAACATCCGTCTCATGTTTTCCTGAATCGCAGCTAGAAACCAACGGGCTTGATTTACAGAAATTCATTGATAATCAAATTGAGTTGGATGGTGAAGTTGGGCTGGACATCTGGATTCTGCCCTTTCTCGAAGAATGGTTAATTGGATGTAATCACGACAACAATATTTTCGCCAGCAGGAAATAAAGATACCCTACCCGGTTACTACTGGCTTTAACGATAAACGATAGTTACATGAGGTCATTGAAACAGCGCAAGTACGAAACCCGGGCTGCCTATGTGTGGTGGTTATCGATAGCCATAAGTTCAACTTTCGGGTACTTGACACAAAGCGGGGTATTTGACAAGCATGCGGAAAGGCCAGCATCACCGGTAATGCTATTCTTTTTTCACCTCATGATGGCCGGGTTCGGGTACCTAGTTTGGAAGGGGTACCGTTGGGCAAAAGTGCTTATGCTTGCTGCGCTTGTTTACGGAACAGCAGCATCCTTTTACCATTTCGCTAAAGGCGAGAACTTAGTTCTTCTCAATAGTCAAGCGGGTTTCTACTCAGTAGTTCAATGGCTTCTTTCCATTGCAATTACGACACTGCTAATCCGCAGCTTTATGCCTGCGAAACCCAAGACCGATACACAAACCGGAACAGAAATAGCCTAATCGTTCCTCATCGATACCTGAGGCTATTTTTTGAGGTCCCGCAAAGGTGTTCGGTGGTTTTCCGCGAGAGCGGCATTGAACGCCTTAGTACAACCAGTCATTTTAACGACGAGAGGTTACATTTGGCCAAATGCAGAAACAGCAAGAGGCTGAAGCTCCCGTAGCTTCAGCCTCTTTGCGTTTCTGCCGCAGCTCAGGGCTTTGGGGAAGGAGTTGGGCGGGCGCGGGCTGCCATGTGCTGCCTGAATCGCCGGGGTACAAGAGCCGGCGGGCTTGATTCAGTTCTCTTTCCTATGACGCCGGGAAAGGTTCTCGTATTTTTGCGCTCTTGTTTTTTATTACCCCCCTTCCCCTTTGGAACTCGCCTCTTTCGTTCAGCCCCGCAACCTCATCCGGGGCCTGCTGATTTATGCCGCCGGCGACACCGCCGCGGCCCTGTTGCTTCACGATTTTTCCTGGTCGCGCCTGATCGGGATGGCCCTGATCGGGGGGCTGCTGTATTCGGTGGAAGTGCCCGCGTACTTCCGCTGGATCGACAGCCGCCTGCCTTCGGAGCCGGGCGCCAGTGCGGGGCGGCGCTGGGGCCGGGCGGCCCTGTCGCTGGCCTACTTCAACCCGCTCTGGATTGCCCGCCACTTCGCTTTTCTGCACCTGGTCAGCGGCCACCCCGAGCAGATAACGCTGGATTTGCTGCCGCTGGCCACCAAGTCGTTTCTCATCAACGCTCCGGTTTCGCTGCTGGTCAACTACTACATCCAGAACAAGGTGTCGGCCGAGTGGCGGTTCGTGGCCAGCGCCATTTTCTCGGGCGTGATGGCCGTGTACTACGCCGTGAGTGCTACCTGGTAGGGGTTGTTGGGTTAGAGTTAGAAGTTAGCTCCCCTCCTCAGATGAGGAGGGGTTGGGGGTGGTTGATTGGCGTTGAACAGAAGCTAGCGCTAACTTTAGAAACCGTTCTACCAGCATCAACCACCCCCAGCCCCTCCTCATCTGAGGAGGGGAGCTAAGTTCTAGCCCTAACCACACTTTCTAGAATTGCCACACTCTGCTGGCGTTCCTCGCTTTCATCTTCCTCCCTCCCTTGCCTGAGTTCCCCCCCACGCCTACCCTCTTCCCCACCACTCCCCCCGCCCCGCGCGACCTGCCGGTTTGGGAGCACGCGCTGGCCAGCCTACGGGCGGAAGTGCCGGTGGCGCTGCTGTGCGTGCTCGATAGCCGGGGCAGCAGTCCGGGGCGGCAGGGGTTTAAGATGAGCGTGACGGCCGCCAGCCTGGCCGGCTCTGTTGGGGGCGGCATCATGGAGCATAAGTTTGTGGAGCAGGCCCGGGCCCGGCTGCGGCAGCCCGAAGCCGAGCCCCTGGTACGCCACCAGATTCACCGCTCCGACGCGCCCGCCGACCGCTCGGGCCTCATCTGCTCGGGCGAGCAGTGGCTGCTGGTGCTACCCCTGCGCCCCCCCGACCTGCCCGTGGTGCAGCGCCTGGCCGAGCGGCTGCGCAACGGCGACCCGGGCCGCCTCACCCTCTCGGCCGCCAGCCGCCTGGCCCTGGCCGAGGCCACCGACACCGGGCCGCACTACACGTTGGCGCTGGGCCCGGCCTGGCAGTACTCCGAGCGGCTGGGCTTCCGCGACCACGCCACCATCGTGGGCGGCGGGCACGTGGGGCTGGCCCTGTCGCGCACGCTGGCCACGCTCGAATTCGACCTGACCGTACTCGACAACCGCCCCGACCTCAACACCCACCAGCTCAACCCCTACGCCCACCACAAGCGCGTGGTGCGCTACGAAGACCTGGCCCGGGAAATAGCGCCCGGCCCGCACCAGTACGTCATCCTGATGACCTTCGGCTACCGCACCGACCTGGTGGCCCTGCGCCAGCTCCTGCCGCTGCCCCTGCGCTACCTGGGCGTGATGGGCAGCGCCAGCAAGATTGCCGACATGCTGGCCACCCTGCGGGCCGAGGGCGTGCCCGCCGAGCAGCTGGCCCGCGTGCACGCCCCCATCGGCCTGCCCATCCACAGCCGCACACCCGAAGAAATTGCCATCAGCATCGCCGCTGAACTGATCCGCGAACGGAACGCGCCGCCAGCGTAGCAAACCTGGATTACGGAGTATGGATTACTAGATCTAGAAACTAGTTCCCTTCCTTGGAAAGAAGGAGTTAGGGGTGGTTGATTCGTTGAACAAAAACTAAAAATCAGCGCTAGTGGCTGTTCGCTCATCATCAACCACCCCTAACCCCTCCTTTCCAAGGAGGGGAACTAGCTTCTAGATCTAGTTTTATAACCTGCACCCTGAGTTATCTACAAGGGCGGAGCTTACTCCGTCGTCGTCGGCAGCGGGCGTCTGCCCGTTGAGGTAGCCGGCCGTGAAGACGTGGTACTGGTCGAAGATGGAGCGCACCGAGCGGCGCAGGATGACTTCGCCCCGGGGGCCGGGCGGGATATTTACGCCGGAAGCATAGCCGTTCCAGACGGCCCGGTTGGTGCGGTTGTCGATGAGCGTAACTAGCAGCGTGCCCTCGGCCAGCAGCAGCCTGACTGGCTGGTAGCCCATGCGCGAGTCCTGCGGGGTTTCCTCGTCCTCGACGTAGCCGTTTTTCACCCAGCGCGTGAAATCGTCCTGGGCGTAGCCGCGAAAGCGCATATCACCCTCGAAGAGGCGGAAGTTGACCAACAGATCGGGGCGGCGACGGGCGGCGTGGTAGCCCTGCACCTTCAGGCGCACCCGGATGGCGTCGCGTACGGCCGCCCCGAGCTTGCTGGTGTCGGAGTTGATGCCGTCGCCGCTGATGAACTCGTAGGTGCGGTAACGACGGAACTGGCCGGAGTAGCTATAATCCGATTCGACGCGGGCCTCGCGCGACATCAGGCAGCCCGACAGCAGCAACGTGCCGCCGGCCAACAGCGTAAGCGTCCATTTCATATAGTGCGGGAAAATATGGTGGGTCGTACTCTCTAAAGTACGACACATCAACCGCTTATCGATTGCCGGCCAGCCGAAATATTGTATATGTTTTTGGCTACCCGGCACCCAGGCTGTTCAGGCTGTTTTTCCCGCTGCCCGGCGCCACCAACCGTTTGTGGCCTACCCGACGCTCGTATTTCAGTTGCAACCCGCCGCCTGCCGCCCACACCCCAGCCGGGCACCAATCACTCTTGGCCCTCATATTCCATCAGTCTCGCCCGCATCGGCGGGCGCTGCGGCTGCCAGCACAGGTTGGCGAGTCATACGGTCATAGTCGCATCAGAAAGCAGTTAGTCGGCTTCGACTGTATGACTGACTAAGAAGCGAAACGGGCAATTTGTGCGCGGCAAGTCAGGCACATATACTCATTGTAAGTATTACTGCTCACATTGACGACGACGGGCAGGGCTTTGTGCAGATGTCGAATTAACATTCCGCCCGCCCGGAACCGCTGCCTGGCTTTTTCATAAAGTTGAATAGTTACTACCAAAGCTTGGCTTTATTCGTCAGGCCCCGAACTGAACATACAGAAAAGTAACTGCTACTGATTATCACTTTGCCGAGCCAAATTTTCATAAAATCAAATATTATGCACTCGTTTTTTACACCTCTTTTTCAAACCGTTCTTTAAAAATTTTAAATTGCTCTTTAATTATAACATCAATATTATTTCGATTTGCACCTTCCCAATATTGTTGATCGTCACCATACTGCAAATCATCTTTGGCCCAATACAAAAGAACCAAATCTTGATACTCGCTGTCCATGTCAAGCTCATAGTAAATATCTCTAAACTCCCTTAACACTTTATCGTATTTTTCAGGTTTGTCAATATTTGAAGTAATCAAGAAATAAGCATAATTCTTTAAGGCTTTTATTCTGTCGGAGTAATCTAAGTTTAACTCTTTAAAAACTTTGGTTGTCAAGGCTTGAAGCTCAGATTGATCGTATGGTCTTATTGTCCCTGCAAGTTCATACAAATTGATAGATTCATAACCTGCTTCCATCATTTCAATTGCCCAATCAATCCAACTTTCATTGACGTCTGAATTAAATGCCTTTTCCTTTAATATTTTATATGTTAGTAAAACAGGCTCTTTCATTTTTATTGATGGTTATTCTGCATAAATTTTTCTAACAGTCTGTCATGGTAGACTTGTTATGTGCAGGAAGTCGCTTTAAAGTGAGGTATAACAGCTGTATTCACTCAACTTACCCACATTTCTCGACTTCGCCAACCGAATACCGAAACCCAGCCGCCCGGAGCTTGAACAGCTCCGTAGCGGCTGCCTTGGGCCAGCAACTCCTCGTGGCTGCCTACTTCCTGGAACTAGCCGTTTTCGTTAACCAGTAAATACTCACGTATTCCAGGGAATAGCTTGTGCGCCAAACGGTAAAAAAATGCCCTACTCCCCCGCCCGGTGGTCCAGGAATTCGCCGGAGGGATTCAGGCCCTGGCGGCTGATGGTCAGCCGGGGCTTCTTGGCTTTGGCGGGGCGGTCGTTCTTCACGCGGCCCAGCCTTTCAAAGGTGATGGTCCAGATGCTGTCGAAGTCGTCGCTGTCCCATTCCGGCGCGTCCTTCAGGCCCAGGTCGCGGGCAATTTCCACGATGTTGTGGTGCTCCCACACCACCAGCACATTGCCCCGCAGCCGGCGCAGGCGCTTGGCAAACTGCCGGGAGCTTTCCACCTCGTAGTTCGTATCGATGGTGAGGTTGTGCTGGACGGCGTAGGGCATCACGGTCTGGAGCATCCGCATGCGGGTGGTGCGCTTGCCCCCAATCCCGATTTCCGGCACGAAAGTGTAGCCGGGCGGGGTGACAAACACCCTGGCCAGGATGGTGGGCAGGGCCAGCGCCCGGTTAAGGCCCGCTACCGACAGGTTGTCGCCCTGCTCCGGCTTCTCGCCGTGACGGATGATGACCACACGCAGCGGCGGTTCGGGGGCCGGCGCAGCCTCGGGCGCCGGCAGGTGCTCGGGCAGCAGCAGCGGGGCAGTGGCCTTTACGACTTTGGTCGGGTCAGCTTTGAGAGTGGCAGCCATGAAGAAAACGGGGAAATGATGCCAGCCATTCGGCCCGGCGCAAGCTGCATACGCAACGCCCCCGCTCGTGTTCGATATACCAGCGCCTACCGATACCCGGCGGCTTGCAGGTGAAACAGCTCGGCGTAGCGGCCGCCTTTGGCCAGCAGCTCCTCGTGGCTGCCTATTTCCAGGAACTGGCCGTTTTCGATGACCAGGATGCGGTCGGCCATGCGGACGGTGCTGAAGCGGTGGCTGATGAGGATGGCCGTTTTGCCCAGCGGTCAGGTCCTTGAAGCGCTGGAACACCTCGTACTCGGCGCGGGCGTCGAGGGCGGCGGTGGGCTCGTCGAGAATCAGGAGCTGGGCGTCGCGCATGTAGGCGCGGCCGAGGGCAATTTTCTGCCACTCGCCCCCGCTCAGGTCCACGCCCCCGCTGAAGCGGCGGCCAATCATCTGGTCGTAGCCCTCGGGCAGCTTGGCGACTAACCGAGTCGGCGAGGCTCTGGGCGGCGGCCTCTCGATGCGGGCTGGTTGTGCTGCTGCTCGATGCGGCCCACGGCCAGGTTCTGGCCGGCCGGTGAGCTGGAAGCGCACGAAGTCCTGGAAAATCACGCCCATTTCCTGGCGCAGCTCGGCGGGGTCGTACTCGCGCAGGTCGTGGCCATCGAGCAGAATGCGGCCCTCGGTGGGGTCGTAGAGGCGGGACAGCAGCTTGACGAGCGTGGTTTTGCCGGCCCCGTTCTCGCCTACCAGCGCCAGCTTTTCGCCGGCCCGCAGCGTGAAGCTGAGGTTGCGCAATGGCCCACTTTTCGGCGTTGCGGTACTTGAAGCCCACGTTCTCGAACACGAAGCCCTCGCGGATGGGGCTAGGGAAAGGCCGGCGCACCGGCGGCTTTCGTCGCGGCGGATGCGGGGCTGGAGGCGCGAAGAAGTCGAAGAAATCCTGGAGGTAGAGCGCGCCCTCGGCCACGGTGCTGAAGCGGCTCAGAATTCCTTCGAGCAGCCCCCGCATGCGGGCAAACGAGCCGGCCAGAAACGTGAGCTGGCCGATGGTGACGCGCCCGTACACGGTCTGCAGCATATGTAGACGTAGGCCGCGTAGTAGCCCGCCGCGCCCACCGCCGCGAAGAACGTGCCCCAGCCGGCGCGCCGCACCACCAGGGCTTTGTTCTTGGCGTAAAAATCGTCGGAGAGCGTGCGGAACCGGTCGGTCAGGAAGCCGAGAGGCCGAAGATCTTGACCTCCTTGGCCGTTTCGTCGGTGGCCCCGGTCTGGCGCAGGTAGTCCAGCTCGCGGCGCTCGGGCGTCCAGCCGTGCACCAGCGAGTAGCTGCGCTCGTTGAAGTGCGACTCGCCCAGGAAAGCCGGCACCACGGCCACCAGCAACAGCAGCAGCAGCCACGGGTTGAACGCCACCAGGCCCACGGCCAGAAACCCCATCGTGATGAGCGTCCTGGGCCTGGCTGAGCACCTGCGCCATGAGCACGGTGCGGCGACAGGGTCTGGCGGCGGGCCCGCTCCAGCTTGTCGTAGAAGGTGCTGTCCTCAAACTGGTCGAGGTCCAGCTCGGCGGCGTGCTCCATCAGGCGGATGGAGGTCTGGTTGGCGAACAGGTCGCCGAGCAGCGAATCGAGCAGGGCCACGCCCCGGCCCAGGGCATCGGAAAGAATGGCCAGCCCGAATTCAATTGCCACCAACGTGAGGACCGGCGTGAGCACCCGCTCGGGGGCCGGCTGGCGGCTCAGGCCAATGATAGCGTCGAGGATAAGCTGGCCCACGTAAAGCATGGCCACCGGCAGGGCGGCGCGTAGCAGACGCAGGCCCACGTTGCCCAGCGTGAGGGCCGGGCTGGTCTGCCAGATCAGGCGCAGAAAGGCCGGCAGATTTTTGAGGGCCGAAAACCGCTCCCGCACCGAGAGGCTGGGTTTGCCATCGGGACGGGGCTTTTTGGCGGAAATAGTGGAGAGAAACGAATCAGAACGAGCCATAGGCCGGGTGTACGGCACACTTCGGGCCGGGGTGGTGGGGCGGCCGTTTTGGCAGAGTAGCGGGTTCGCCCTAGTCTGCGTAATTTACCGATCTAGTTGGCCTTTTCCCCCTGTTATAGACGGGGCGCATCATCGCTTCGCCCTCCTGCCCATGCTCCACCGCCTTTCCTTTGCGCCCTTCCCCGATGCCGCCACCGAAACCTGGTTTGCGGCCCTGGGCGACGCCCTGGAAGCTGACGGAGCCGACGGGCTGCTGCTGGCCAACCTGGCGCTGGAAACCGGCAACCCGCTGCCCGCCGTGGTGGTGCTACCGGGCCGGGTGGCTGTGTTGCAGCCGACCCCGGGGCCGCCATTACCGCCCCAGCAGGCGGCCCTGGCCCAGTGGCTCGGCACGTGGCCGGAGCTGCCGCCCGTACCCGCGGCGGCTATTGCCGGCTTTACCGTGCCACCTGATTCCGGGGCGGCGGCCCATGCTGCCAGCGGCGTGGATGGCTGGCTTGTAGTACCCGCACCGCAACTGGCCGCCCGGCTGCGGGCGTTGCCGGCGCAGGAGGCACTGACCACGGCGGTGCTGCATCAGTGGGCCGATAGCCTGACCGAGGAAGACCCGGAAGGTGAAACCGCTTACGAGCGGGTGCCGGCCGGTTTCTGGGAGCAGAAAGCCCGGCAGCTCTGGGCCTGGCTCGGGGCCGCCGATGTGCCCGCCGACCCGCCCTATGGCCCCGTAGCCCCGGCACCCATTCCGCCGCCCGACGGGGCCGCCGAGCAGCGGCGCCTGGAGCAGTTGCGGCAACAGGTGCTTGCCGAGTTGCAGCAGCAGCGCCAGCAGATGGAAGCCCGCGAGGCCGCCCGCGAACAGAGCATTGCCCAGCTTCGGCAGCAGCTGGCCGCCACGCCCTCGGCCGCCGCCGAGGTGGCCGCCCTGCAAGCCCGGCTGGCCGCCGAAACCCAGGAGAAAAACGCGCTGGCCGCCACCATTGCCGCCGCCCGCCAGGAAGCCGACGCCCGCAACCGGGAGCTGGAGGCCCGCATGCAGCAGCTGGACCGGCAGGTGGCGCAGCTGCAAACCCGGCCCGCCGCCAGCGCTTCGGCCGGTTCGCCGCCCGCGCCCACCACCCGGCCGGCCGCGCCGTCGGTGGCCCCGGCAGCCCCCGTAACCGGCCGGCGGAGCGCTGGCCAACAGGCCCCAACCCGCCGCCCGGCCCCGACTTCGGCCTGGCGGCTGCAATGGCCCCGGGTGGCGCTGGTACTGCTGGTGCTGGCCCTGGTGGGCGCGGGGGCGGTAGCCGTGCAGCGCTACTCGCGGCAGCTATTCGGCGGCCCCCAGCCGCGCCCGCGCCAGGAGGTGCGGGCAGCTGCTGAGGATAACGACGACGAGAACCTGGAAGCCGCCGCCCCTACCCTCTTCGATATTCAGCCCGACACGCTGCGGGTAGATACTGACGATGTGGACGACACCGCTACTTCCGAACCCGTCGCTCCGCAACCCGACGAAATTATGGACTCGGTGGTAGCTCCGCAGGAAGGCATCTGAGCGGTAGCAGGCTGGTCTTCTGCTATTTGCCCGAGCCACACGAGTTCTTGATTATTTCCGGCGCCTGAATACCTGCCCGCTGGCATTCGGGCGACGAGCAATGATAATCAGGGCCGGTATGGGGCCCGCCCGCCCCGGCGGGGTTACCTTTGCGGCCGATATGCCCCCCGTTACCACTGCACCGCCCCCGCTCCCCGCCCGCCCCGCGTGTACACGGCCGGCTTCTGGCTGATGTGCCTTTCGTCGCTCCTGTTTTTCATGAGCTTCAACATGCTGCTGCCCGAGCTACCCGACTACCTCACCCGGTTGGGCGGGGGCGAGTACAAGGGCTACATCATTGCCCTGTTCACGCTCACGGCGGGCCTCTCGCGGCCCTTCTCGGGCAAGCTGGCCGATACCGTGGGCCGGATTCCGGTGATGGTGTTCGGCTCGCTGGTCTGCTTTATCTGCGGCTTCTTTTACCCGTTTACGGTTACGGTAGTGGGGTTTCTGGGGCTGCGGCTGCTGCACGGCTTCAGCACTGGCTTCAAGCCCACCGGCACGGCGGCGTTTATTGCCGACATCGTGCCGCTGGCCCGCCGGGGCGAGGCCATGGGGTTGCTGGGCGTGGCCGGCTCGCTGGGCATGGCCGCCGGCCCCATGGCGGGCTCCTGGCTGGCCACTCACTTCTCGCTCAACACCATGTTCTACTGCTCGTCGGGCCTGGCGCTCATGAGCCTGATCGTGCAGGGCACCATGACCGAAACGCTGGCCCCGGCCCAGCGCCAACGCTTCAGCTGGAAGCTCCTGAAAATAGAGAGCTGGGCCGAGGTGTTCGAGCCCCGGGTACTGATTCCGGCCGCGGCCACGCTGCTGTTTCTGTTTCCGTTCGGCGCTATTTTCACCGTCGTGCCCGACCAGAGCCGGGTACTGGGCCTGACGGGCGAGAGTAAGGGCCTGTTCTACATCTGCTATACCGGCGCCTCGCTGGTGGTGCGCCTGCTGGCCGGCCGCACCTCCGATAAGTACGGCCGGGTGCCGGTGCTGCTGGCCTCCTCGGGCGTCATCATCAGCGCGTTGCTGCTGCTGGCTTTCGCGCAGTCGGCGCTGGTGTTCCTGGCCGGGGCGGTCATGTTCGGGCTGGGTACCGGCCTCAACTCGCCCACCATCTATGCCTGGACCGTTGATTTGAGCCACCCCGACCGGCGCGGCCGGGCTGTGAGTACGATGTACATGGCTCTGGAGGCGGGCATCGGCATCGGGGCCCTTATTTCGGGCTGGATTTTCAGCAACGAGCCCGCCCACCTGCCCTTCGTGCACCTGGCCAGCGCCGCCAGCGTACTCTGCGGCCTGGTGTTTCTGCTGGCAATGCGCCACCGCACCCCAGCCCCGCTGGAAGGATAGTTCGGCCGTTTTGACCGGGCAGCCGACCGGGCAGCTATGCCATTCGTTCTGTCGGCGCGGAGTCCCAGGGCTGAAGCCCTGGGCTAGGCAGGGGCTGGAACGGCCGAAAAATTCATTCCTTAGCTCCGTAGCCGCTCCGTAGCCCAGGGTTTCAGCCCTGGGACTCCGCGCTGCCACCGAGCTACCAGTACCCGTACAGTTTACGCGGCCCGATAAAGGCGGCCAGTTTCTGCTCCAGGTCACCCCGGCCTGGAACGGCAGAATCCAACTAGTGTGCCGGTTGCAACTATACAAAACCCACTACTCGGCCGAGGAATACCATGCTCTGCGCGAGTTTTACCCCCAGGCGCTGGCCAAGATGGCCAAGCCTATTGTGTGCCAGCAAAATTAACTGGCTTCATCACTTGTTCATGCAGGGAATAAATTGGACATTTCGATTTCGTTAGTGTTTGCTCTGCTACGCGCCCGCTACTAATTGCTCTATCTGATTGCTCCCTGACCGCACCTATTGGCCGGAGCACGTTCGTTGATTTCACTTACTTTATTTCGTTTACCGCATGGGTTCACTTTTACTCCGCCGGCTGTTATTAGCCGGTTTTTGCGTCGGCGCCCTGGCCCTGGAAGCCCGGGCCCAAACCAGCCCCATCAAGTTTGGCAAAATTGACGAAGCCGACCTTACAGGCAAAAACTTTGAAGCGGATAGCGCCGTGGCGGCCGTGGTACTCTGCGACTACGGCACCTCGCGCTTCGACTACGCCGAGAAGGGATTTCGGGTACTGTTCGAGCGCACGACCCGCATCAAGATTCTGAAGAAATCGGGCTACGACTACGCCACCGTGAAGGTGCCGCTTTACCACCAGGGCAACCAGGAGGAAAAGCTTACGGGCCTGAAAGGCTTCACCTACAACCTCGTGAACGGGCAGGTAGTCAAGGAAAAGCTTAATTCCGAGGCCATGTTCAAGGAGGAAAGCTCGCCCAACGTGACCATTCGCAAGTTCACGCTGCCCAACGTGCGCGAGGGCTCAGTGGTAGAGTACACCTACTCGGTGTCCTCTGAATTCACGTTCAATTTCCAGGACTGGACGTTCCAGTCGGATATTCCGGTGCGCTGGAGCGAATACCGGGCGGCTATTCCGGAGTATTTCGATTACAAGATGCTCATGCAGGGCTATGAGCCCCTGACGGTGCAGGAGCGTAACGACGCCATCACGCAGTATACCATCCGCTGGTCGCCCAGCATTACGCCCGGCCTGAACGGGGGGCGCGAGGCGGGTGGCTCGGCTGTGGTAACGCCTACCGTAACCAACTACCGCTGGGCCATGAAGGACGTGCCCGCCCTGCGCGAGGAGCCCTACATGACCACCGCCGACGACTACGTGTCCAAAATCGACTTTGAGCTGGCCGGGGTGAAGATGCCCGAGCAGCCCTACCAGATGGTGGCCGGCTCCTGGACCAAAATCGATATGGAGCTGATGCAGGACGACAACTTCGGGGGGCAGCTCAACCGGGGGGGCTTCCTGAAAGACCAACTCGCACCTCTGCTGGCGAAAACCACCGATCCGGCCGCTCGGGTGGCCGCTATTCATGAGCTGGTGCGCCGCAGCGTAAAGCACAACGGCAACAACGGCCTGATGGCCACTACCACCGTGCGCCGGGCCTACGACCAGAAAACCGGCAACGCCGCCGATGTGAACCTGCTGCTAATTGCGGCCCTGCGCGAGGCCGGCTTTCAGGCCAACCCCCTGGTGCTGAGCACCCGTTCCCACGGCCGTCTGCAAACCAACATGCCGCTGCTCAGCCGCTTCAACTACGTGCTGGCCCATGTACAACTGCCCGATGGCAAGCAAATGCTGGTGGACGCCACCGAGGAGCTGGCCCCCTGCGGCATGCTGCCCCACCGCTGCCTTAACGGCCAGGGCCGCCTCGTGATGCCTAAAAGCCAGGACTCGCGGTGGGTGGAACTGAAAACCGACGACCGCCTGACGTCTTACCGCCAGGTAAGCCTGACACTGGACGAAACCGGCAGCCTCAAGGGCAAAGTGCACCAGGAGCACGCCGGCTACCTGGGCCTGAACCAGCGCGAGAAGCTGCGTAAGCTGGGCGAGAAGAAGTACATGGAGGAGCTGGCCACCGACCACGAAGGCTGGAGCATTGCCAACTATAACTTCAATGGGCGCGAGGTGCTCAACAAGCCCCTGACGCTGGATTACGAATTTGCCAGCAGCGGTGGCGAGACCCCGGTGGGCACCATCTACCTAAATCCGCTGCGCGACTTCGGGGCGGGCAAAAACCCGTTCCTGCACGAAAACCGTCGTTTCCCGGTCGATTTCGGCACTCGCCTCGACGAAACGGTCCTCGTGAACCTGACGCTGCCCGCCGGCTACGAGCTGGAGGAAATGCCCAAGGGCATGGTGCTGGACCTGCCCGACGGCGGCGGCCGCTTCACCTACGGCGTGCAGCCCGGCCCGGCCGGCCTCCAAATCATGAGCCGCCTAGCCCTGAGCAAGCCCGTCTACTCGGCCGAGGAGTATGCCTACCTGCGCGAGTTTTTCGGCCGCCTGATTGCCAAGCAAAGCGAGCGGCTGGTTATTAAAAAGAAAGTATAGTTCAGTTGACGGTTGTTGGTTGTCAGTTGTCAGTTGTCAGGAACAAGGAACGTCATTCAGAGCGCAGCGAAGAATCTCGCGTGCTGACGTTGTCGTCACACGGCTGTTCAACGCTGCTAAGCGAGATTCTTCGCTGCGCTCTGAATGACGTTCTCACTGACAACCGACAACTAGCAACCGACAACTGGCAACTGACAACTGGCAACTCATCCCCCTTATTTCATGCGACTTATTCCGTTGACTCTTGCTGGTTGCTGCTGCCGCTACTGGCTCTGGCCTCTCCGGCGGCCCGGGCGGGCGGGGCGGCCCCGAAGTACGCCGTGGCCGAGCTACCGGCCGTGCTGCGCGAGAATGCCCACGCCGTGGTGCGCCGCCAGGATGAGCTGCTGACGGTGAAATCGGTGAGCCGGACGGTGGAAACCGTGCTGCGGGCCACCACCATTCTCGACGAGGCCGGCAGCCGCTGGGCCAGTGAGCTGGTGTACTACAGCCAGCTCAACCACATCAACTACTTCCGGGGCGCGGTGTACGATGCCAACGGCCGCCAGCTGCGCCAGCTCCGGGGCCAGGACATCCGCGACATCAGCCTCTCCGACGGCTTCAGCCTCGCCACCGATGCCCGGGGCCGGGTGGCCGACCTCAGCCAGCCCACTTACCCCTACACCGTGGAGTTCGAGTACGAGGTAGTGTCGGATAACCCGCTGTTTTATTCTACCTGGCGGCCTCAGCCGGTGGAGCAGCTGAGCGTGGAGCAGGCTACGTTTCGGGTGCTGATGCCGGCCGCAATGGCCCTGCGCTACCAGGAAAGCCACCTGCCCGCCGGCACGACTCCGGCCGCGCGCGGGGCCGGGGCCTACGCTTGGGAGGTGCACAACCTGCCCGCCCGCGAAGAGGAGCCCGATGGCCCGAGCGTAGCCGAGCTGACGCCTACCGTGTTCACGGCCCCGGCCCAGTTCGAGGTAGAGGGCCACGCCGGCCAGCTCAACAGCTGGGCCGACCTCAGCCGCTGGACCTACGAGCTGAACGCCGGCCGGGCCGAGCTGCCTCCGGCACTGGTGACCGGCATGCAGGCATTGGTGCAGGGCGAAGCCGATGAGCGGGCCCGGATTCAGAAAGTGTACAAATTTTTGCAGGCCAACACCCGCTACATCTCGGTACAGCTGGGCCTGGGCGGCTGGCAGACGTTTCCGGCGGCCTCGGTGGCGGCCAACGGCTACGGCGACTGCAAGGCCCTGACCAACTACTGCCAGGCCTTGCTGGGCGCGGCCGGCATTAAGGCCCACGCGGCCCTGGTGCGGGCCGGCTCCGACGAGCAGGACATCCGCACCGATTTTCCCAGCTCCCAGTTCAACCACGTGGTGCTGTGCGTGCCGCTGGCCCAGGCCGCCCGGCCCGATACCGTGTGGCTCGAATGCACCAGCCAGACCAACCCCTTCGGTTACATGGGCGGCTTTACGGGCAACCGCCACGCCCTGCTACTGCTGCCCGAGGGCGGCCGCCTTATTGCTACGCCCCGCTACGGGGCCGCCGAAAACCGCCGCGAACGGCAGGCCGACGTGTTTCTGGATGCCGGCGGCAACGCCACGGCCACCCTGCGCACGTTGCGCACAGGCCTGGAGTACGACGCCGTGGCCGGCCTGCCGGGCCTGGAGCTGAGCGAGCAGAAAAAGTATATCAGCAACCGGCTGGCCCTGCCCAACTTCACGCTGAATAAAGTGACCTTTCAGCCCCTGCCGGCCACCGCCACAGTACCCGGCCTGGCCGAAACGCTGGCCCTGACGCTGCCCGCCCTGGCCCCGCCCAGCGGCAAGCGCGTATTCCTGACGCCCAACCTGCTCAGCCGCCTGCCCACGCCGGCCGCCACGGTGGGCGAACGGCAGTCGGAGGTCTGGCTCGACCACGCCTTCACCCAGCTCGATACCGTGCGCCTGCACCTGCCCGCCAGCCTGCAGCCCGAGCAGCTGCCGGCTCCGGTGCAGCTCAGCACCGCGTTCGGCACCTATTCGAGCCAGCTGCTGGCCCTGCCCGACGGCACCATCCGCTACGTGCGCCGCCTCGAAATGCCCCGCACCCGCTTCCCGCGCACCGACTACCCGGCCTACCTGGAGTTCCGCCGCAAAGTGGCCACCGCCGATAAAATGCAGCTCGTACTGCTCAAAACCGATGCCTGACCGGAGTTTCCGGCGGCCCCCTCCCGCCCCCGCTCCGGCCCCGGAGTGGGGGCTCTTTTTTTGCCCGTGGGCAGGCTCGCGTTTCCAGCGGGCGCCGGCCGAATAAAATGGCGTTTCCGGCCGGCAAAAATTCTATCTTCGGGCAAGCCTAACAGCTATGCCAGCCCGGAGTGGGTCGCGCGCCTTTTTTACTTCTCTTTATGAAAACTTTAGCTACCCTAATGGGCCGGGTATGGCGGCCCCTGCTGGCCGGCGGGGCCCTGCTGCTGGGTACCGCCACCGCTGGCCAGGCCCAGCGCGTACTTTGGGTCGATGCCGTGCAGGCCCCGCCTGCCGCCGCCCGCCCCGCCACCCAGGCCCTCACCCACTTCCGGACCGTTGATTTTGAGCTCGAGGCTGTGGGGGCCGTGTTGCGCACGGCCCCGGCTGAGCGCAGCGCCAACCGGGGCGCGGGCACCGTTATTTCGCTGCCCCTGCCCGATGGCACGGCCCAGCGCTTCCGGGTGAAGCAGGTACCCACGCTGGCCCCGGCCCTGGCGGCCCGCTACCCCGGCATCCGGACGTATATGGCCCAGGGCCTCGACGATGCCACCGCCACTGCCCGCCTCGATGTAACGCCTGAGGGCTTCCACGCCCAGATTCTGGCCGCCGGCTACACGGTCTATATTGACCCCACCGGCCGCGGTAGCAAAACCCACCTCGTGTTCGAGCGGCGCAACATGCTCATGCCCGCCTTCGTGTGCGCCGTGCCGGCTTCCGATGGCACAGCACCCGAAGTAAAGCTGACTGACGCCCAGCGGGCGGCGGCGGCCAACGGCAGCACCCTGCGCACCTACCGGCTGGCCCTGGCCGCCACGGCCGAGTACTCGGCTTTCCATGGCGGCACCAAGGCCGGCGTGATGGCGGCTATGGCCACCTCCATGAACCGCGTGAACGGCATTTATGAGCGCGAAGTGGCCGTGCGCATGGTCATCGTGCCCAACAACGACAAGCTGATCTTCTTCGACGCGGCCACCGACCCCTACTCCAACGACAACGGGAGTGCCATGCTGAACCAGAACCAGCGCACCGTCGACGACAGCATCGGCACGGCCAACTACGACATCGGCCACGTGTTCAGCACCAACGGCGGGGGCGTGGCCCAGCGGCCATCGGTGTGCATTTCGGGCAAGGCCCGGGGCGTAACCGGCACCCGCAACCCCGTCGGCGACGCCTTCGACGTGGACTATGTAGCCCACGAAATGGGCCACCAGTTCGGGGCCGACCACACCTTTAACAGCAGCACCAACTCCTGCGGGGGCAGCAACCGCTCGGCCAATTCGGCCTACGAGCCGGGCTCGGGCACCACCATTATGGCCTACGCCGGCATCTGCGGGGCCGACAACATTCAGCCCAACTCCGACCCCTACTTCCACTCCCGCAGCTTCGACCAGATTGTGGCCCACATTACGGGGGCCGGCAACTGCGCCGTGGCCACGGCCACCGGCAACGCGCCTCCTGTGGTAGACGCGGGCCGCAACTACGCCATTCCCGTCAGCACGCCCTTCACGCTCCGCGGCGCGGCCACCGACGCCAACAACGACGCCCTCACCTACTCCTGGGAGCAGTACAACCTGGGCCCCGCCGGCGCGCCGAATGCGCCCTCGGGCGATGCGCCGATTTTCCGCACCTTCTCGCCCTCTACCAGCCCGGACCGCACCTTCCCGCGCCTGGCCGACATCCTCAACAACACCCAGACCAAGGGCGAGCTGCTGCCCACCTACGGCCGCCGGCTCATCTTTCGCCTCGTGGCCCGCGACAACCGGGCCGGCGGCGGCGGGGTCGATTACGACTCGATGCACGTGGTAGTGGTGCCCACGGCTGGCCCGTTCGTGGTGACGGCGCCCAACTCGGCCGCCACCGTTTGGGTGGCGGGCGCCCCCCAGCAGGTTACCTGGGACGTGGCCAACACCACCCAGGCCCCCATCAGCGCGGCCAGCGTCGATATTCTGCTTTCCACGGATGGCGGCCTCACCTTCCCGACCACCCTGCTGGCCGCCACGCCCAACGACGGCTGCGAAACCCTGACGCTGCCGGCCTCGCTGGCCGCCTCCACCCAGGCCCGCATCAAGGTGCAGGCCACGGGCGGGGTGTTTTTCGACATTTCGAATCAGAATTTCAGGATTGAAGCGCCCACGGGTCCGACCTTTTTCCTGACGGGCGCGGCCTGTCCGGCCAATGCCCTGAGCCTCTGCCCCGGCACTTCGGCAACCACGCCCGTTGGCGTGGGCTCGTTGCAGGGCTTTACGGGGTCGGTGGTGCTCTCGGCGCTCAACCTGCCAGCCGGCCTGACGGTTACCTATGCCAACCCCACCATAGCGGCCGGGGCCGGCACCACCGCCACCATCAGCGCGGCCGTTGGCACGGCGGCCGGCAGCTACATCATTCAGCTGGCCGGCAGCAACGGCAGCGTGGTGCGCACGGTTGATGTGCGGGTGATCATCCGGCCGCTGCTCACCCAGGCCGTCACCATTACGGCCCCGGCCAATGGCGCCGGGCCCACCACCCTGCGCCCGGTTATCAGCTGGAGCCCGGTGCCCGATGCCGCCGGCTACGACGTGCAGCTGGCCCTCGATGCAGGCTTTACCTCTGGCGTCATCACCCAGACCGGGCTGCTGGCCAACAGCTTCGTGCCCGCTGCCGAGCTGCGGCCGGCCACCACCTACTACGCGCGGGTGCGGGCCGTGGGCGAATGCGGCCCGGCCCCGTACTCGGCCGTGGTATCGTTCACGACCGGCACCCAGACCTGCCAGACCATTGCGGCCACCAACGTGCCCCAGACCATTTCGGCTACGGCCGCGGCCACCGTTACGTCGGTTATTCCGGTTACCAGCCCCGCCCGCGTATCCAACATCCGGGTGCGCAACCTGGCCATCACCCATGCCGACGTGAGCGAGCTGGAAATTTCGCTTACCAACCCCGCCGGGCGGCGGGCGGTGCTGTTCGCTCGCACCTGCCCCGGCACCAACAACCTGAGCCTGAGCTTCGACGATGCCGCCGCGGCCCCACTGGCCTGCCCGCTGACTGCCGGCGCCACGGTGCGACCCTTCAACTCGCTCGGCGAGCTGCTCAACGACCCGGCCACCGGCAACTGGACGCTCACCATCATCGACAACAAGCCCGGCAACGGCGGCGCGCTCACGGGCTGGTCGCTGGAGCTATGCACACTCGATGAGGTGCCGGCCGCCCCCAGTCGCTCACGGCTTTGAACCCGGTGCTGGCGGGCAACGCGGCCGACATCGATTTGCTGTGGCTCGATAAGTCCAGCAACGAAACCGGCTTCGAGCTCGAACGCTCCCGGGTTGGTGTCACGGGATTCGTCAAAATTGCAACCCTGCCGACCAACACGACTTTCTACACCGATAAGGTGACCACCAACGGGCAGTTCTGCTACCGCATCCGGGCCGTGAATGCCACCGGCGCCTCGGCCTACTCGAACGAGAGCTGCCAGACGGTTTCCGTGATTACGACTATGGCCACCGCCGCCCGGCAGGGCCTGGAGGTAGCGCCTAACCCGAGCGCCGGCCGGTTCGAGGTGAAGCTCACCAACGACCTGCGCGGCCCCCTCACGCTGCGCGTTACCGACGCCGTGGGCCGTCAGGTGCTGGCCCGCCCGCTCAGCAAAACCACCCCGACCCTGCAAACGACCCTCGACCTAAGCGACCTGCGCACCGGCATCTACCACCTCCACCTCGACCTACCCAACGGCACGAGCGTGGTGCGGCTGCTGAAGCAGTAGCGCCTTAGAGCTTAGAGCTTAGAGCTTAGAGCTTAGAGCTTAGAAAAAACGGTCATCCTTCGCTTACGGGCGGGGGGTGACCGTTTTTTTGCGCGTTTTTGATTGTGTCCGAATGCTGACCAAGCTCCCGGATTTCAAAGTTCCTCAATCCCCAAGCCCCTCAGCTCCTCACTCAAAACCGGTACCGCACCTGGGCTTTCACGTCGGAGCGGCGGTTGCCCTGGATTTCGTCGAGGCCGGAGCCGACCGTGTCCTGGTGGCGGTAGTGGGTGTCGGCGTAGCGGAGCCAGAGCGTGAGGTGGCGGTTGAATTCGAACTGGGCCAGCACGTAGGTGCGGGTGCCCTGGCCGTAGAGCACCGGGATGGAAAAGGCGTAGAGCACGTCCTGCTCGAACACGTACTGGCGGGTGTCGTAGTCGTCGGTGTCGAAGAGGGCGTAGCGGGCCGAGAGGCGCAGGCGGCGCAGGGGCTGCACCGTTACGTCCTGGGCCAGCACGTAGCCGTGGCGGGCGGGGCCGCCGTCTTCGCTATACGCGGTGCCCTGCACGCGGGTGCGCAGACTCAGGGCGGGCAGCGGGCGGGTGTCGTAGTAGAAGAGCAGGCTGCGGCGGCGGGTGGGCACGGGCAGCGGCACGGGCCGCAGGGTGTCGGCGTTGGTGGGTTTGGTGCGCTGGCGGAGCTGGGCGTAGAGCAGGCTGGTTTTGGTGGGGCTGAAGGTGAGGCGCAGCAGCCAGTCGTGGCCGGCGCTGGGGGCCCCGACCTGGTAGCGCAGCCACGGGAAGCGGAACCGGTCGTAGTAGGCCGAGGCCTCCCAGCGCGGCGCGGGCCGCACCTTCAGGCCCAGGTACAGCCCGCTCTCGTTGATGTTGCGCGAGTTCTCCCCGAAGGCGTTGCCGTAGAGCGTGTGGAAGTCGCGGGCGTAATGGCGGTGCAGCACCGACACATCGACGGCCGGCGCGAGGCTGGCCAGCAGCCCGTTCACGGTGCCCAGGCCGCCGCTCGAGCTGCGGGCCGTTTCGCCGAACAGCAGCAGGTTGCGCCACACGTAGCTGTAGTTCGCGCCCAGGGCCAGGTTATGGTCGCCGCGCAGCTCGTACTTATTATAGAGCGCATCGCGGCGTTGCAGAGGCTTGTCGTACTGGGTGTTCACGACCGTGAGGCCCAGCTGCAGGTCGCCGTCGGGGCTGGTGTACTGGGCGTGGCCGCCGAGCACGGTTTCGCGCAGGGCCTCGCGGTTGGCCAGCTCGGTAGCCGTACGGTGCAGGCCCGAGAGCTGCAACCCGGAGGTAAACTCGCGGAAATCGGCCAACGAATCCTGGGCCTGCTGAATGGAGGCATCGACCCGCTTACGGGAGCCGAACACGGTGGCCCGCACCGTGGGCGTGAGAGCCAGGGTGGCCGCCGCGCCCCTAAAAAACGAGTTTTCGAGCACCGAGGCGTAGGGCCGTACGCCCACCGAGCTGCGGCGCAGGGTGGTAATGGTTTCGGCCCCCTTGCCCACCACGAAACCCGACGAGAGCAGCAGCCCCTGCCCGAACTGCAGCTGGTAGTCGCCCAAGGCCAGCGTTTTCAGCCGGCCCCGCTCCTGCACCACGAAGTGGGCCGAGTAGAAATCGGCCCCGTAGCGGCGGGTGGCAGGGTTCCAGGTGAGCTGCTCGCCGGCATCTTTTTCGGCCGTGAAGCCCAGGCTGAAATCCCGGCTCCGGCTCACGCGGTAGCGCAGCAGCAGCTTGTCGGGCGAGCCCAGGTAGCGGGTGGCGGGGCGGCCGGTACGGGTGGTATCGGCGGGGCCGTAGCCGGGGCGGCCCTGCACGGTGCGCTCGTAGCGCAGAAACAGGGCGTTGTTTTCCTCCTGCCCGATGCGCTGCCAGAGGTTGCCGCGCGCTGCGTTGGGGTCAAGCGTGAGCACCACCACGAAGGGTGCCACGCGGTAGATGGTGCGCAGATCGAAGCCCTCGACGCTTTGCAGCTCGTAGAAACTCAGCAGCGGGCCGTGCTGCTGGCGGTGGTCGAGCAGGTGGGTTATCTGGGTTTCGGAAAGCAGCAGCAGGCTCCGCAGCTCGTCGCGGTTGGCCACATTGAGGTTGAGCGGCGTCTGGTAATAGAGCAGCAGCGTTTCGTAGAGGTCCTCGTAGGGCACGGTGCTTTCGTCAGACTGAATTTCGGCAAACAGCTCCTGAGTTAGCCGGTCGAGGTCGGGTACCGGCGGGCGCGGGTACTCCTGAGCCTGAACGCCCCCGGACCAGGCCAGCAGGGCCAAAAGAGCTGTGGCCCCGACTTTAGTCCGTAGCCCCCTTACTACGGGCGGAGGTAATAGCCCTTCTTTCAAAAACGAGGATAGTACTTGGGCTACGGACTGAAGCCCGGGCCACAGCAGCCACTGCTGGCTCAGTGCACGCAAGGTCCTCATGGCTGGCCGGGCTTGGCCCAGATGTAGGCGGCGCTCAGCTGCTGGCTCAGGCCCAGGGCTTCGTGCCAGCCGGCAGCGTAGTCGATGCGGAAGGCGCCGGTGCGCAGGCCCACGCCGCCCGTAAGCTGGCTGGTGAGCGTACTCAGGCCGGCGCGCAGGGCCAGGGCTGGCAGGGGCGCGTATTCGAGGCCGGCCTTGAAGTCGGCATCCTGCTCCACGTCTTTTTCGGTTTCGACGAGGAAGCAGCACTTTTTCGGCGGGCCGCCAGGCCAGGCCGGCCCGCAGCACGGTGGGCAGGCGCTCATCCTGATACTCGGCCAGCCGGGCCTGGTTGAGGTTGTAGAGCGTGGCGCCGAAAGTGAGTTTGCGCGGAATAATATCGGCCTGCCCGCCCAACGAGGCGGCCACCGTGCGGCGGCTGCCGAGCCCCTGAACGCTGGTTTGCAGCACCTCCACCCGCGCCCCCACCCGCACGGTGCCCAGCTGGTAGCCGTAGCCCAGCCCCAGCCGCTGCTCCGCATACAGCTGCCCCCCGAACCGCTGGGCCGTGAAACCCAGCGTGCCGTAGCGCGGCGCATCGGCCCCGGCTATGGCGGCGGCCACGCCAACTGCCGGCGCAGCAGCTGCCGCGTTGCGCCGGTAACCAATGGGCACGGCTACCACCAGCGAAGCGGTATTGAGGGTGGGCAGCAGGTAGCGGTTTTCGGCCCCTACACCGGCCGTGGGCTGGCTGAGCTGGCCCAGCGCGGCGGCGTTGCCGGCCCCGGCCCACCCGTCATCGGCCAGCACAGAGCCTATCTGGCCCAGGGCGGCGGCACGGGCGCCCCATACGCCGGGTCCCTGGGCGTGGGCAGCTGTCAGTGCCCCCAACCCCAGGGCTAAGCACAGGTATAGTTTCACCATAAAATAGCGGATAAGCAATTGTCCCGCAGGAAAGTAGGAAGTCGGCGGCAACTCCGCAAATTTGCCCGGCTTATTCCAGCAAAAAGGCCCGACCCATGCTGATGCAGCGGGGCGGGCCTTCCGGTTTTTCCGGCCTGAGCAATGCTCTTCCGGGTGGCAGTCAATGCGGGTTAGATCTCCACTTTCAACGTGGCGGGCCGACTGTTTTGCTCGAACAGCTCGCCGTGGGGGATGATGGTAATCTGGCCGTACTCCTGCAGCAGCTTCCGGTAAGCGTCGGCTACGGGGCGGGGGTTGCGGTCCATATCGTAGAGGCCACAGGCGTTTACGGTGCCTTCCTTCACCTCCAGGCCCCGGTTCCAGTCTACCTGGTCGATGAGCGAGTACCAGGTGAAACCGAGCACCGGCACCCCGGTTTTACGCATCTGCAGGATGTTCACCCACTGTTTCCAGAGCCAGGCAGGAGCCTGTTCAGGATCGAAAATATTGGTTTCGGTGTGCATTACCGGCTTGCGGTAGCGCAGGTAGTAATCGTGGGTGATGTTGAACCAGCCCATGACGTCGGAGGCAACGAGCACTTCGCCGTCGGGCAGGATCATGCGCTCGTTGCGGCCGTAGTAGTCGTTGCCCATAATCTGGTAGCCCGGCGGTTCACCCACCATAAACCAGTTGTACTCCTCCTTGCTCATGCCATTATCGTGCAGATACTGGTACACCTCGCCGTCGGGGTGGTGAGCATAAAGCAGGTCGAGGGCCAGAAAGCGCAGCTTGTTTTCCAACTGAATATGGGGCGTGCGCTCGGTGCGTAGCTCGTGGGTGTACTCGGCCGATTCGCTTTGCACAATAACGCAGTCGGGGCGGTGGCGGGCAATTTGCTGGTTGCCCATAATGCTGGCCGCCACCAGGTGCTTGATGGCCGTTACGAAGGCAGTATCGGACCGGAGCTGCTCGTTCCAGATCCCGTCTTTGGCGCTCAGCTTTGCCGTTACATAAATTTCGTTGATGGGTGTGTAGTAGCGCACCCAGGGGTAGCGCTGGGCCACCACTCCGCAGTATTCGGCGAAATGCACCGGCAGCTCAGGATTCTGGAAATTCTCCAGCCAGTCGGGCACCCCAAAGTGCATCAAATCCAGAATGGGCGTAATGCCCAGGTCCTGCATCTCGGCCATCACCTTATCGGCGAATTCCCAGTCGTACTCGCCGGGGCCCTTATGGATTTTGTAGTACGGCAGCCCGTAGCGCAGCACTTTCAAGCCAAGGTCCTTCACGAGCTGCAGGTCCTTTTTCCAGTGCTCGTAATGGCCGCACTCCTCCAGCAAATCGCGGCGAAGCTTGCCATGTTCAATGGTTGGGTACGAGCACTCGATGCCGGTGGCGAACATAAAGTTGCCCGGCGTACCGGTGGGCAGCCCCTGGCCCGAGGTGCCGCGGGCTCCGCCGAACTCGTCGCCGGCGTAGTTGCCGTCGCCGAAGTGTTTTTTGATGTCAGTCAGGAATGATTTCGCCATGCAGATGGGACAAGTGGGGTAGTAAGTTGATAGCTACAGCTGAGCGGCCGAATTGTTGAGCTAGCCGGTGGTCGACTGTTCGATGTAGTGGCCCAGGCCCAGGTAGTGGGCGTAGGGAAGTTCGTAGGCGGCGGCGCGGACTGGGTCGGGTTGGTAAGTGGCCGAAAAGCCGCTGCTCATGGCCTGCTGGGCGGCTTCGACGGTGGGGTAGCAGCCGGCGGCCACGGCCGCGTACATGGCCGCGCCCAGGGCCGGGGCCTGCTCCGACGCCGCTACCTCAATCGGGCGGTTGAGCACATCGGCCATCAATTGCATAATGTAGGGCGACTTCTGGGCCACCCCGCCGATACCGATCAGCTGATCGACCCGAATGCCTTCGGCCTCGAAGCGCTCCAGAATCCGGCGCGAGCCGTAGCAGAGGCTTTCTACCAGGGCCCGGAACAGTTCGGGGGCTCCGCTACCCATCGTGAGGTTACGCAGCGCGCCCTGCAACTGGTGGTTGGCATCGGGCGTGCGGCGGCCGTTTACCCAATCCAGGGCCAGCTCCCGGCCGGGCCCGGGCCCAAGCGCCACGGCGGCTTCGGTGAGCAGCTCCAGCAGGTTTTCTTCGGCATCGCGCCGCAGGGCTTTTCGTTGTTCGGGGCTCAGGCCCTGGGCCCGCGCCAGCAGCGCTTGCAGCGGCCAGGCCAGCAGGTTCTCGAACCAGGCCAGTAAATCGCCGAAGGCCGACTGGCCCGCCTCCAGCCCCACCATCCCGGGCACAACCGACCCCAGCACCTGCCCGCAAATGCCTGCTACCGGCGGCCGACCGGCCAGGGCGGGGGGCGGCACCACCACAATATCGCAGGTGCTGGTGCCCATCACTTTTACCATGGTATAGGGCCTGATATGCCCCCCTACCCCGCCGGCGTGGGCATCTACGGTGCCCACGGTTACCACTGTTTCCGGGCGCAGACCCAGCTTGCGGGCCCACTCGGGGCTGAGGGTACCGGCGGGCTGGTCGGCAGTGTAGGTGTCCTGATAAAGGCGGGCGCGCAGGCCGGCCAGGCGGGGTTCGAGGTGCACCAGAAACTCTTCGGGGGGCAGGCCGTGCCAGTCGGGGTGCCACATGGCCTTGTGGCCGGCCGCGCACCGGCTGCGCTTGAGCTCGGCCAGCGGCTGGCCGGTAAGTACCAGCGTCACCCAGTCGCAGTGCTCCAGCCAGGAGTAGGCGGCCCGGGCCACGGCCTCATCGTGGCGCACGATGCGCATGATTTTGGCCCAGAACCACTCCGGCGAGTACACCCCGCCCGAATAACGGGTGAAATCGGGGCCGCCCCAGCTGCGGGCCAGCTGGTTTATTTCCTCGGCTTCGGCCACGGCAGTGTGGTCTTTCCAGAGAATAAACAGGGCATTGGGGTTGTCGGCGAATTCGGGCAGCAACCCCAGGGCCACGCCCTGCTCGTTTACGGGGCCGGGCGTGGAGGCCGTGGCATCGACGGCCAACGCCACGATGCGGGCGGGGTCATCGACCAGGGCTGCTACTTCGCGCACGGCAGCCGTCAGGCCTTCGAGGTGGTCGAGCGGGTGCTGGCGGAACTGGTTGCGGTCGGGGTCGCAGAACTGGCCGGCCTCCCAGCGCGGGTACTCGCGCACGGCCTCGGCCACCTCGCGGCCGGTGGCCGCTTCCACCAGCAGCGCCCGCACCGACGACGTTCCGAAATCGAGACCAATAACGTAGGAGTCGGCAGGGGGCATAACGGCGAAAGGTTGGGGGTGGGTAACGCGGCGGAGCTTACGCGCAGCGGTAGCTGCACTATAGCTGTACCAGGGAACTACGCGGATAAGAAAGAAAAAGCCGGTTTCCGGAATCCGGCCCACCGCTTTACCCCAGCAAAAAGCTCCGGTACCTGAGGGTACCGGAGCTTCGGATGCAAGCGCCCTGGCGGGCAAAAAAGACCTTCAGGCTACATTTTAGCCGACTCCTTTTCCTTTTTGTTCTTGCGCTTGATTTTGGTTTTACCGCCCTGCTCGGTTTTCACCTTCATCTTTTCCAGATCACCCATATCGGTGTTCAGGCTGCTGGCGGAAGCGGAAGCGGGGCCGATGCCGGGGTTGGGGGCACCGTTGACCAGCGTCATTTCATCGACGATATGCTTGGCGCCGCCCAGCTTCTCGATGCACCAGAGCACGTAGCGGATATCCACGTTGATGCAGCGCTTGAGGTCGGGGTCGTAGGCCAGGTCGCCGGTCATGGCTTCCCAGTTACCGTCGAAGGCAACGCCGATCAGCTCGCCGCGGCCGTTGATAACGGGCGAGCCGGAGTTGCCGCCCGTGATGTCGTTGTCGGTGATGAAGGCCACCGGCAGGTTGCCCTGCTTGTCGGCATAGCGGCCGTAGTCCTTCATTTTGAGCAGCTCCAGCTCCTTTTTGGGCACCACAAACTCGGGGTTGGTGGCGTCTTCCTTCTCCAGAATGCCCTGGGCGGTGGTTTTGAAGTCGTAGTGCACGGCGTCGCGGCCGTCGTAGGGGCGCACCGTGCCGTAGCTCAGCCGGATGGTGGAGTTGGCATCGGGCGAGTACACCTTCTGGCTGTTCTTCTCGCGCAGCGCGGCCACGTAGAGGCGGTTGGCGCGGCCCAGTCCGGCCTGCGAGGCCTGGAGCTTGGGCAGAATGTTCTGCACGTAGTTCGTGTAGATGGACTGGTAGGTTTTGTAGGCCGGGTCGGCTTCCAGCTTGGCCAGCGAGGGGTTGGCCAGGAAGGCCTTCACCTTGGCTTCCGAGGTCAGGAAGGAGTTGCTGAACACGTAGTCGGCGTACTTGCTCATCGAGCCGCCGTACTGCTTCTGCACCGTCTGGAACACGTCGGGCTGCTGCTCTTTGGGCACATCCTGCATGTAGAGGCCCAGCAGAGCGGCAAACACCTTCTGGTCGGTGGTGGCACTGTAATCCTTGAAGTAGTCCTTCACGGTTTCCTGCAAGCCCTCGGTGGCCTTGCTGATGGCCCCCTTGTCGCCGCTTTTCAGGGCGTTGGCCAGCGGCATCATGCGGGCCGAGAGGGTGATAATTTCGGTACCGAAAGCACCCTCATTCACGTACTGAGTGCTCAGGTTGTACTGGCGCTGGGTTTTGTAGGCATCCTCGATAGTCGTCAGGGCCTCGCCGTACTGCTGCTGGCGGGTGGGGTCCTGGGCAATCCACTGGGCCAGGGCGGCCTCCTCGGCGCGCTTGGTCTGCACGGTTTTCAGGCGGTTCATGCCCTCGTTCTGGCCAATGAAGTACTTCCAGTAGTTGGCAATGTTGGCATACTTGCTGGCGTACTGCAGGCGCAGGTCGGGGTTCTTGTCCATGTCGGCCTTCCAGAGCTTGAGGCGGGTGTCGCGCAGCTTGATGCGGGCCGGGTTGGTCTGGTCGAGGGTGAGCTGCAGGCCGGCGGCGGGCAGAAAGCGCTGGGTGCGGCCAGGAAAGCCGAATACCATGGCGAAGTCGCCTTCCTGCACGCCCTGCAGGGCTACGGGCAGGTGCTTTTTGGGCACGTAAGGCACGTTGCCGTCCTGGGGGCCGGCGGTGGGCTTGTTGTCCTTGTCGGCGTACACCCGGAACATGCAGAAGTCGCCGGTGTGGCGGGGCCACATCCAGTTGTCGGTGTCGCCACCGAACTTGCCCACTGCTTCGGGCGGAGCACCCACCAGCCGCACGTCGCCGAAGCGCTGGTAAATGAACAGGTAGTACTCGTTGCCGCCGAACATGTCGCGCACGTAGGCCACGTACTGGCCGTTTTCCTTGGCGGCCTCGGCCATGTCGCGCTGGCGCTGCTGAATGGTAGCCACGCGCTCGGCTTCGGGCGTGGCGGCGCTCAGGCCCTCGGTCATTTTGGCCGTCACGTCTTCCATCCGCACCAGAATATCCACGAACAGGCCGGGGTTCTTCTTCTCCTCGGCCTTGGTGGCGGCGAAGAAGCCGTTTTGCAGGATGTTGTTCTGGGGCGTGCTGTGGGTTTGCAGCGCGTCGTAGCCGCAGTGGTGGTTGGTGAGCATCAGGCCCTGGGAGCTCACAAACTCGCCGGTGCAGAAACCGCCGAGCTGCACCACGGCATCCTTGAGGGAGGCGTTGTTGACGCTGTAAATTTCTTCGGCCGTCAGCTTGAGGCCTTTCTTTTCCATGTCGGCCTGGTTGAGGCGCTTGATGAAGAGCGGGAGCCACATGCCCTCGTCGGCGTGGGCCGTGAGGGGCAGCAGCAGGGTAAGTAACAGGGCTTTAACCCAATGATTTTGGCGCATAATGCAGGTTGATGGATGGGAAATGGTACCGGCGAAGTTACGGAATTGTGTTTGGAGCATTTCCTGCACAGGAGCGCAAAGGCCACCGCAGAAGCCCGCAGCGTTGTTTGGGAGCAGTTCGGCATTGCGCCGCGGGAACCTAACTTCCGCTCCTACCTTTACCCCCCTATGACTTACCTGTTCCGCCAACTGCTGCTGGGCCTGCTTTGGGTGTACCGCCACCTGATTTCGCCCCTCACCCCGCCCAGCTGCCGCTTCGTGCCCACCTGCTCGGCCTACGCCGTGGAGGCCGTTACGAAGTACGGCCCCTGGCGGGGCGGCCGGCTGGCATTGCGCCGCATCAGCCGCTGCCACCCCTGGGGCGGCCACGGCCCCGACCCGGTCCCGTAACGGTGAATGAGTGGAAAGGGCTGTCATCCTGAGCGGAGCGAAGGACCTTGTATCACAACCCGGCCGGTAGTTTAAGGTCCTTCGCTCCGCTCAGGATGACAGCCACTTCCGCATTCACTCATTGCCAGAGTCACTCATTCACTGCCGCGCCAACTCCCATCCGCACCGCTCGTACAAGAGCCGATGTGGTTGCCGGACCCTGCGGTACCGGTGGCTTTTTCCAGTCTGATTTCACCTATCGAATGCATATATCATGGATTGCCGCGGCCCTGGCCGGCACCCTGCTCAGCAGCTGTTCCGAAGCCCAGCCCAGCCAGCCCGATATCTCCGCCACGCCCATCTCCGGGAGCAGCAAAAAAGACAAGAAAGGCGAAGATATCGACCACCTCAAGCGGGTATCGAAGCTCGACGACGTACGCGAAAGCTCGGGCCTGGCCCTCACCGGCGAACCCGGCACGCTCTACACCCACTCCGACGATGGCAACCCGCCCATTTTGTACCGCATTCGGATTGAGGATGGCAAAACCGTGGCCCAGATTGAGGTGCCGGTGAAAAGCCACGATTGGGAGAGCGTCACCCGCGACGAGGTGGGCAACCTCTACATCGGCGACGTAGGCAACAACAACAACGACCGCCGCAACCTGGTGATTCACCGCCTCAACCCCCTCAACCCGCAAATTGTCCAGGAAATCAAGCTCAAGTACCCCGACCAGACTGAGTTTCCGCCTAAGAAAAAGGAGCGTAATTTCGACTGCGAGGCCACGCTCTGGCACGACGGGCAGGTGTACCTATTCACCAAAGACCGGGGCCAGCAGGAAACCAGCAAGGTGTATACCGTGCCCGACCGGCCCGGCTCCTACACGGCTAAGCTACTCACCAAAATCGCCATTTCGGGCGAGGTAACCGACGCTACGCTCAGCCCCAATGGCCGCCGGCTGGTGCTCATGGCCCGCGAGGAGATGTTCGTGCTGGAGGGCGACAACCTGGCCGATATTCTGAAGGCCAAGCCCGAGCGGATTTCCCTCAAAGGATTAGGCCAGACCGAAGGAGCCGTATTCGCCACCGATGAGCTGCTCTACATTAGCACCGAGCAAGGCGGCCTCTACGAGTACAAGTTGAAATAGCGCGAAGCCCCACGTTGCTCCCGCCCTGCTGCCCCTGCCGAAGCGGGGCAAACCGGGGCTGGGCAGGGCGAGTTCTTTTCCTTAAATTTGACTCAATTCCTAACCAGGTGCGGTTGCCCACCACCGCGCCACTACCCCCTATCTTCCAGCACATGGCTGACCAAACCACTCTTACCGGCCTGCGCGCCGGCGTATTGTACGGCGACGAAGTGCAGCAGCTTTTCGAGCACGCCAAGGCCAACGGCTACGCCCTGCCCGCCGTGAACGTAACCGGCACCGACACGGTGAACGCCGTGCTGGAAACCGCCCGCGACCTGAACTCGCCCGTTATCATTCAGTTCTCGAATGGCGGCGCGCAGTTCTACGCCGGTAAGGGCCTCCCCAACGACAAGCAGCAGGCCAGCATTGCCGGCGCTATTTCGGGTGCCCAGCACATCCACCTCATGGCCGAGGCCTACGGTGTACCCGTGGTACTGCACACCGACCACGCCGCCAAAAAGCTCCTGCCCTGGATTGACGGTCTGCTCGAAGCCGGCGAAAAGCACTTCGCCCAGCACGGCCAGCCCCTGTACTCGTCGCACATGCTCGACTTGTCGGAAGAGCCGATTGAGGAGAACGTGGAAATCTGCAAGGAGTACCTGGAGCGCATGGCCAAAATCGGGATGACGCTCGAAATTGAGCTCGGCGTAACCGGCGGCGAGGAAGACGGCGTGGACAACTCCGACGTGGACTCCAGCAAGCTCTACACCCAGCCTTCGGAAGTGGCCTACGCCTACGAGGAGCTAAGCAAAATCAGCCCGCGCTTCACCATCGCGGCCGCTTTCGGCAACGTGCACGGCGTGTACAAGCCCGGCAACGTGAAGCTGGAGCCGAAAATCCTGCACAACTCCCAGGAGTTCGTGAAGGAGAAGTTCAAGCTCGACGCCAAGCTGCCCATCAACTTCGTGTTCCACGGCGGCTCGGGCTCCACGCAGGAAGAAATCCGCGAGGCCATCGGCTACGGTGCCATCAAAATGAACATCGACACCGACATGCAGTGGGCGTTCTGGGACGGCATCCGCCAGTACTACCAGAAAAACGAGGGCTTCCTGCAAAGCCAGATCGGCAACCCCAACGGCGAAGACTCGCCCAACAAGAAGTACTACGACCCCCGCGTGTGGCTCCGCAAAGGCGAGGAAAGCTTTGTCGCCCGCCTCAAAGACGCCTTCGAAGACCTGAACGCCGTGAACCGCCGGTACTAGGTTTTTGAGCTGTTAGCTGTTAGCTGTTAGCTGTTAGCTGTTAGCTGTTAGCTGTTAGCTGTTAGCTGAAAAAACGAGAAGGCCCCGCACTCAGTTGAGTGCGGGGCCTTTTTTTGTGCGAAATAACTGAGGATTTATGAACGAAAGCTAACAGCTAATAGCTCTCAGCTAACCGCTTTAGTGGGTTCTTCCTCCAAGTCGCGGGGGGCGTAGCCGTAGGGGTTGTTCGGGTTCTTGCCGGCGCGGTAGAGCACGTAGAGGCCCATAAACACCAGCGGGATGCTCAGCAGCTGGCCCATGTTGAACTGCATGCCCTGCTCGAAGGCCACCTGGTCTTCCTTGAAGAACTCGATGGAGAAGCGGAACGCGAACAACAGCACCACGAACAGCCCGAACAGCTGCCCGCGGGGCGTGCGCTCCTTGGTGCGGTTCCACATGGCATAGAGCAGCACGAACAGGAACACGCAGAACAGCGACTCATATATCTGGGTGGGGTGGCGCGGCACGGCTACCAGCGAGCCGGCGGCCACGGTGGCCCCTGCTGGCCGGGCCGTTACCTGCGCGTCGCCGTCGGGCTGGCGCTGGTACTGCACCAGGGCCGAGCCGGCCGGCACGGGCTGGTCGGCGGTGGCTTTTACCAGGTGCTCGTAGTCGCGGGGGAAGGTGAAGGCCCAGGGCGCATCGGTGGGGTGGCCCACGATTTCGGAGTTCATCAGGTTGCCCATTCGGATGAGGGCACCGCCTACGGCTACCACCAGCACGATGCGGTCGAGGGTCCAGAGCACGTCGAACTTATTGTTGCGGCTGAAGAGCCAAACGGCGAAGATGATGCCGATAGTAGCGCCGTGCGAGGCCAGTCCGCCGTGCCAGATTTTCAGGATTTCCCAGGGCTGGTCCTTGTACTGGGCCCAGTCGTAGAAAAACACGTGGCCCAGCCGCGCCCCGATTACGGTGCCCAGCAGCACGTAAATCGTAATCACATCCACCCAGCGCGGCGACACCTTTTCCGAGCGGTAAACATGGCTCAGGATAAACGTACCCACCACGAAGCCCGACATAAACAGCAATCCGTACCAGCGCAGAGTGAGCGGGCCGATATGAGCAATAATGGGGTCGGGGTTCCAAAGAATGGCACTCAGCATAGACAACATGGTTACAAAGAAATGGGAAGGACGCAAAGGTACTCAGAACAATAAGCTTCCGACCCGGCAAGGCCGCTTTCCGGTTTCAGCACCGGGCAGGTCCGGCGCGCCTTCTGCTTTCTCCGGAGAATAACGCAGGGCCCGGATGATGCGGTAAACATGGTGCTCCTACCGCGCTACCAGGGTGCGGAACGCCGCTTCGCTACCCGTTGGAACTGTGCCACCAGCTCGGGGGCAGCAGTAGCAGCAGGGGCCGCGCAGGGGGTGGGCATTATTGGAAAGCAGGCAGCGTAAGCACTTGGGCAGTAAAAAGGCAGAGGCAGCAGGCACCCAGTTCCGGACGCTGCCGCAAGTACTGGGGTTGCACCGGCGCGTATCGCAGAACGGTGTCGTCTGGAAGTCAGCACCGATACGCGCAGCTGGGAGCTTCGCGCTACACGCTCACGCCCCTCCCTGCTGTACAAGCCCTAAAACACTACTTGCAGGCACCGACTCTCAGGGTCAGGAAAGCACCCGCTGCACGCGACCATCGACGTATACCTTGGCTACAAACGGGCGGGGGTGCCGCCGGGCGAAACGGCGCAGCCCGGGCAGCGCCCGCACCACGCACTCGGCCAGGCCGGCGCCGGTGAGGCCCTTGGCTACGAAAATGAACGTGCCGGCCCCGCTCCCCAGCAGCACCCGCAGCTCCAGGGGATTGTAGTGCAGGCGGCGTTCCTGGGTGAGCACGAAGCCGCCCCGGGCCGTAACGGCCGGCAGCCAGTCGGCATCGGCCGTGTCGGACTCGAACAGGTCGGCGTGGTGCAGAAACTGGTCGGGCTGCGGTTGCAGGGCCTCACGCACCAGCACCGTGTCGAGGGTACGGTCGAGGAAAAATACGGGGTCAGGCGCCGAGCTCATACCGGATGGCTTCTTCCACGGCCGAAGCCGGGAGGTTGAAATTACGGGCAATGTCGGCCACTGCGTCGCCGGCCCGGTACTGGTCTACCACCACATCGACGGGCACGTAGGTGGCCGTGAGCACCGGCCGCCCGAAGGCCACCCGGGGGTCGACCACGATGGGGCCCGGCAGGCCGTCGGGCACGAAGCCGGGGGCGCTGGTGTACACCGGAAACAACCGCAGCGGAAACCCGTCGGCCGCCCGCTCGATGCGGCGCAGGTAGGCTTCCACGAGCTGCCGAATGGTGATCTGACCCCGGCGGGAGGCATTAATAAGCAGGTTATCGTCTTCCAGCGCCCGCACAAATAAGTCTACCCCGTCGGTTTCAAACTGATGTTGGGCCAGCGGATGCTCATCCTGAAGCTCCTGGCGCACAAACTGCACCGCGTGGCGCACCCGTTGCAACGGAATGCCGTGCTGGTGCCGGATGGCAGCCAGCACATGTACTTCCACCAGATTCAGAAACGACAACCCTTCGGGACTGGCTGCCTGCACCAGCGCTTCCTGATCGTCGGCGCGGGTCCAGGCCTGCACCGTGGAGGCGGCCAGCCCCGTCAGCCGGGCCACCTGCCGCGCCGAGTACAGCGGCAGCCGGTAGGCCTCGCGCTGCTGGTAAAGTTGGTTGAAGGTGCTTGCCGTCACGGATTACGCAGAGTTGAGCCACGAAAGTACCGGTTTTTAGCCGTTAGCTTTCGTTCCGACCGTCATGCTTCGACTACGGCTCCGCCTTCGCTCAGCATGACACCGTTCTTATCCCAACAGCTCTAACATCACAGCGCCGCCAGCTCCTGGGTATAGCCGCCGCTCAGGATGGGGAAGCGCAGCCAGGAGCGCGGGTCCACGTTGTAGTCGTCGAGGTGGAAGGCGGGGGCGTACCGCTCGCGCTTCCACTGGTTGCGGCTCCAGAGGCTGAAAAAGCGTCTCACATAGGTTTTGAGCTGCTCGGGGTCGGCGGCCGGGTCTTCGTGGCGCAGCGTGGCCAGCACCTGGGCGGGGGCCAGCCGGTCGTAGAAGGCCAGGCGCTCGATGCGGTTGAGCAGCACGTAGGGCATCAGGTCGCGCTCGTCGGTCTGGTTGTCTTCGAGGGGGCGCAGCTCGGCGGTGGGCTGCAGGGTATTCACGTGGCGCAGGCCGGGGTAGTCGAGCTCCGTTTCGGCCCAGCGCAGCCACTGCTTCACGAAGAACTTATCGACGCCGGCAATGGGCGAGATGGAGCCGGCCGTGTCGCCGTCCATGGTGCAGTAGCCCACGCTGGCCTCCGAGCGGTTGGAGGTCGTCATCAGCAGGCAGTTCTGGATGTTGGCCAGCATCCAGATGGCCGGGGCCCGCACCCGGGCCTGAATGTTCTGCAGGGCCAGATCATCGGTCTGCCAGGTCAGCTCCCGGCCCAGGGCATGCTCAATTTTGCCCACGTAGCCGCTTACTTCCTCGTTGATATCCCAGCTATGGAACCCGGCCCCGATATCGTCGGCCAGCTCTTGGGCCGAGTTGAAGGTGTCGTCGGAGGAATTGACAGTGCCCTGGTAGGCGCAGGTGAGCAGACGCCCCGTCAGGCGGCGGTTTACCTCGCGCTGGTCCATTGAAACTGCTTCGGTGCTGGCCTGGGGCAGGTTGCCCGCGGGCGCAGCACTCGGCGAGCCATCGGCGGCCACCAGCGCCGGGCGGGCGGGCGTGGCTTCCGATTCACCCGTAAAGTCTTCGATGTCGGCGGCCGTGAAGCAGCCCGAGCGGCGCATAAACTCGGCCGTGCCCAGCTCCGCCGTACCCAGGCGCACCATTTCGGCCACGGCCACGGCGCACATGCACGAGTCGGCCCCGCCGCTGAGGCTAAGCACGAAGCCCCGGCTGCGGGCCTTACGCAGGTAGTCGAACAGGGCCAGACTCAGGGCCTGGTTCAGCTCCAGGTATTCGTCGGGCGTAGGCAGGGCCGGAATCTGCTCGGCCAGCGGGAGGCTGGCCGCAAAGTCCACGTCCACGCATTCCATGTCCACTTCCTTGAAGCTCAGCAGCTGGTTGCGCTGGAGCAGGTGGCCGTTGCGGGCCACCAGAATTTCGCCGTCGTAGATGATGCGGCCGGCCTCGTTGCCCAGCAGGTTGGCGTAGAGGTAGGTGCAGTCGAAGTTGCGCGAGGCCTTCAGCACCAGCTGGTAGCGCACGTCGGTCTTGCTCATGGCGAAGTGCGAGGCCGAGGGGTTCACAATCAGGTCCACCTTCCCCCGCAGGCGGGCAGGCGGGCCGCACGTCGTCGGGCCGCCAGGCATCTTCACAGATTTCGAACCCGAACCGTACGCCCTGGTGCTCAAACGTGAGGTCGCCCAGCGGCCACTCCTCCCCTTCCCACTGCACGGTAGTGGTTTCGCCGGCCGGCCAGGGCGTGAAAAAGCGCGGCTCGTAGTGCACCCCGTCGTTGGCCAGAAACTGCTTGGCCGCGAAGCCCAGAATCTGCCCGTCGCGCAGCACGGCGGCCGTGTTGTAGGTGCGGCCCTGCAGGCGCACCGGCAGCCCCACCACCACGCAGATGCCCTGGGTCCAGGGCCGGATGGTTTGCAGGTGGGCCAGCGCCGCCTCGGGCAGCCAGTCGCTCAGAAACAGGTCTTCGCAGCCGTAGCCGGTCAGGCACAGCTCCGGCAGGCACAGCAGCTCCACGCCCGCCTCTTTGGCCTGCTCAATGGCCGTCTGAATCGTACGCAGGTTATGGGTCCAGTCGAAGGGAATCTGGTTGAGGGCGGCGCCGGCTATTCGCATGGTTTCAGAAGGAAAGGGTTGCTTCTGCAAAACAACTCCTTTTTCCCGGCTTGGGTTGCTGCGCAAAGCATGGCGCCCTCTGCGCGAACCTCGTTGTAGAACAAGATTCGCGCAGAGGGCGCCATACGTTGCGGAGTGCTCTTACACCCCCAGCACTTCCAGGGCCCGCTCGGCGGCCAGCTGCTCGGCCTGCTTCTTCGAGAGGCCCATGCCGGTAGCCACGGCACTTTCATCGAGCATGCACGGTGGCCGAAAACTCCATCACGCCCCCCGGGCGGGCTTCGCCGGTAAGCTCGTAGCGCATGTTTTTGCCGTGGCGCTGGGCCCACTCAATCAGCTTGCTCTTGAAGTTGGTGGTCGTCTGGGTCATGGCCTTCACATCGACGAAGGGCTTGAGCAGGCCGCTGAGCACGAACTTGCGGGCCGCTTTGTAGCCGTGGTCGAGGTACACGGCCCCCACCAGCGCCTCCAGGGCGTTGCCGTTCACCGAGCGCGAGCGGGCCGCCCGGCCCTGGGCGGCATCGAGCTGCACGAGCTTATCGAGCCCGATTTTAAGGGCAATGGCGTTAAGGCTTTCCCGGTTTACGATGCGGGTGCGCATCTCGGTCAGAAAGCCTTCCTGCTCGTAAGGGAACTTGCGAAACAGGTATTCGGCCACGGCCGTGCCCAGCACCGCGTCGCCCAGAAACTCCAGCCGCTCGTTGCTCTGGTGGCGGGCCTGCTCGCCCTGCTGGCGCACCACCGACGAGTGCGTAAAGGCCAGCCGGTACAGGTGCACATTATCGGGCGCCTGGCCCGTGATGGTGGTAATGGCCTGCCGAAAAGCCCGGTCACGACCAATCAAACGGCGAAAAAAACCGAACAATGGCAACGGCTGACCGGGCTTGGGCATCTACTCGGAAACTTTGCGGAAAATCACCGACGTGTTGTGTCCGCCGAACCCGAAGGTGTTGCTCATGGCCACGTTCACTTCGCGCTCCTGCGCCTTGTTGAGGTGAAGTTCAGCGCTTGGGTCCATTTCCGGGTCGGCGGTGTGCGTGGTTGATGGTGGGCGGCACCAGGCCGTGCTGCATGGCCATGATGCAGGCCACGGCCTCAATGCCGCCGGCAGCCGCCCAGCAGGTGGCCGGTCATGCTCTTGGTCGAGCTGATGTTGAGGCCGTAGGCGTGCTCGCCGAACACCTTCTCAATGGCCTTCACCTCGGCCCCGTCGCCGAGCGGCGTGCTCGTGCCGTGGGTGTTGATGTAGTCCACTTCCTCGGGCTTGAATGCCGGCATCGCGCAGGGCGTTCTGCATCACCAGCACCACGCCGTTGCCCTCGGGGTCGGGAGCCGTGATGTGGTAGGCATCCGACGACATGCCGCCGCCAATCAGCTCGGCGTAGATTTTAGCGCCGCGGGCCTTGGCGTGCTCGTACTCTTCCAGAATCAGGGCGCCCGCGCCTTCGCCCAGCACGAAGCCGTCGCGCTCCTTGTCGTAGGGGCGCGAGGCCGAAGCTCGGGTGCGTCGTTGCGCTCGCTCATGGCCTTGAGGGCATTGAAGCCGCCCACGCCCGACTCGGTGATGGCGGCTTCCGAGCCGCCGGTCACCATCACGTCGGCCATGCTGAGGCGGATGTAGTTGAAGGCCGCAATAATGGAATCCGTACGACGAGGCGCAGGCCGACGTCGTCACGAAATTTGGGCCCCGGAAGCCGTGGCTGATGGAAATGTTGCCCGACGCGCAGTCGGCAATCATGTGCGGGATGAAGAAGGGCGTGAAGCGGGGCGTGCCGTCGCCGCGGTCGAAGGCAATGCACTCGTCCTGCAGGGAATTCAGCCCGCCGATGCCGGAGCCCCAGATCACGCCTACCCGGTCCTTGTCAACGCCGTCTTCGTTGAGCCGGGCATCGGCAATGGCCTCGTCGGCGGCGATGACGGCGAACTGCGTGAACATGTCCATTTTCCGACCCTCTTTGCGGTCGAAGTAATCATCGGGATTGTAGTCCTTTACTTCGCAGGCAAAGCGGGTTTTGAACTTGGCTGGCTCGAAACGGGTGATGGGCGCGGCGCCACTGCGGCCGGCGCAAGGCCCTCCCAATAAGCGGGGGCGGTTTTGCCGAGGGGGGTGATGGCACCAAGGCCGGTAACGACAACTCGTCCGAAGAGACATAAGCTGGCGTCGAGAAGCGAAAAAATGGAAAGGGTAGAAAAGCAAAACGGCCGGCGGCAGGCCGGCCGGTATTTTTAGAACTGTTGATGTTTGGTTGTCAGTTGTCAGTGAGGAATGGGGCAGCTATTACGCTGTAATCACGTCACTAACAACTGACAACTAAACACTAACAACTATTTGGCGTGCTCTTCGAGGTAGCTGATAGCCTGGCCCACGGTGCCGATGTTCTCGGCCTGGTCGTCGGGGATGATCACGTTGAATTCTTTTTCGAACTCCATGATCAGCTCGACGGTATCGAGCGAGTCGGCGCCCAGGTCGTTGGTGAAGCTGCCTCGGGGGTTACTTCCGAAGCCTCAACGCCCAGTTTGTCAATGATGATGGCTTTTACTTTTTCTGCGATTTCAGACATTTCCGTGGGGGTTTAAGGAAAACTCGGCACAAATAACGACCATCTTCGCTAACATTGTCAAACTTCCATGCCCCTTATCTTGCGGGTATAAGATTATGGCCCGACTCGTTTCGCGGCCCCGGCGCGAAGCTGTACTTTTGCCGTTTCTTGCCCTCTGCCGCCGCCCATGAAAACCTTTACCCTGGATGTGGAATACGCCTGCGACTTCGACCTGTTCGGGCTCGTTTCGTCCTCCCGGGAACACACCCTGGCCTGGACGCTCAACCGGGCCCTGCGCCTGCGCCTCATCAAGCAGCCCGACCTGCTGTTACGACCTGCTGCAGCAGAGGCCGGCTCGTCATTCAGCAACTACCTCCACGCCACCGAATACCCTCACCCTGCGCCTGCTGCGCAACCGCTGCGCCGAGGCCCTCGGCCCTGAAAAAGCCGTTCCTGGCGCCCGACATCAAGGAGTACGACTACCTGCTGGCCAGTCAATAACGGCAGCCGGCCTGCTGCCGGCCGGCGCAGCTGCATCGAGCAGCTGACCGCCCTGCCGCCAGGTGCAGTACGTCTGTCAGTTCGACCCCAACGACCTCCAATTCAAAGAAAATCTACTCTTTTGACCCCGTAAACATGGTTCCCGGCCCGGTCTTTTCGCCGGGCTAACCCATCAGAACCGACGGCCCTGGCCCCGATTCTCCATTTGTATAGGCCTGCCGCCGACGGGCTGGCTGCGGTTCACGCTTTCTTTCGCTGCTCACTTATTTCTGACCTTTTTTCGACTTCAATGGAAGCTACGCCCCATTTCAATAAGACCAAGATCGTTGCCACCGTTGGCCCGGCCTCCAATACCTACGAACGGCTGGGCATGCTCATGCGCGAGGGGGTGGATGTGTTCCGGCTCAACTTCTCGCACGGCTCCCACGAAGACCACCTGTCGGTTATTCAACTCGGTGCGCCGCCTCAACAAGGATCTGCGCACGACGTGGGCCTGCTGCAGGACTTGCAGGGCCCCAAAATCCGCCTCGGGGAGGTGGAAGGCGGCGGGGTTGAAATCAAGGCCGGCGACAAAATCAAGCTGGTGTGCGGCGAGAAAGAAATCAGCACCGCCACCCGCCTGAGCACCATTTACCTGGGCCTGGCCCGCGACGTGAAGCCCGGCGACATGATTCTGATTGACGACGGCAAAATTGAGCTGAAGGTGCTGGCCACCGACCGCGACAAGGAAGTAGACGTGGAGGTGATCTATGGCGGCCTCGTGAAGCCCCGCAAGGGCATCAACCTGCCCGACTCCGAGGTGTCGGCCCCGAGCATGACCGAAAAGGACATTGAGGACCTGAAATTTGGCCTGGAAAACGACGTGGACTGGGTTGCCCTTTCGCTTTGCCCGCAAGGCCGACGACATCCGCTTCATCAAGAACCTGATTGCCGAGAGCGGCAAAACTACCCGCGTAGTTGCCAAAATTGAGACGCCCGACGGCCTGCGCAACATCGACGAAATCATTGCCCTCACCGATGCCGTGATGGTGGCCCGCGGCGACCTGGGCGTGGAGGTGAAGATGGAAGAGGTGCCCATGGCCCAGAAGATGATTATTGCCAAGTGCAACGACGCTGGCAAGCCCGTTATCGTGGCCACCCAGATGATGGAGAGCATGATTACGGCCCCGCGCCCCACCCGCGCCGAAACCAGCGACGTGGCCAACGCCGTTCTCGACGGCGCCGATGCCGTGATGCTGTCGGCCGAAACGGCCGTGGGCGCCTACCCGGCCGAAGTTATCCGCTCGATGGTGGGTACCATCCTGAGCGTGGAAACGCAGCAGCCCGCAGCTGTTCCACCACTGGTGGCCCATCGACCCCGACGCGCCTTCAACTTCATGGCCGACAGCGTGCTGTCGGCGGCCTGCCACCTGGCCAAGAATACCAAGGCCCGCGCCATTACCGGCATGACGCACCGCGGCTACACGGCCTTCCAGATGGCCAAGTACCGCCCCAAAGCCGATATCTTCATCTTCACCGATAACCGCCCGCTGCTCACGGTACTGAGCCTGATCTGGGGCGTGCGCGGCCTTCTACTACGACCGCCTGGTGAGCACCGACAGCACCGTTGCCGGACATCAAGCTACGTCCTCACGGCCTCCGGCCACCTGCAAAAGGGAGACGTGTTCATCAATACCGCCTCCATGCCCATCAGGACAGAAGGGTAAAGCCAACATGGTAAAAGTGAGTGTGGCGTAAGCAGCCCACTGGCAAATTATAAAAAGGCCCGCCGGAACCAGGTTCCGGCGGGCCTTTTTTACGCCTAATCCACGTGTTGCAGCCGCAGTAATACGGGTAGGCCCCTCAGCCAGATACAGGCCGACGGGCAGCCCGGCTACGACCATATCGGCCCGCCTAGTACTTGCCGGCAGCCGTTGGGCCCTTAACGTCTGACCAGTGACATTGAGCACCATGAGCTGCACGGTGGTTTCGAACACGCATTGGCGGACTGCATAAGGCAGCCCAGCATGGAAGCGCGTGCACGTCGTGTGCCAGTTGCCCCGCTCTTTGGGCAGGGCCCACCACCGCGCCGCGTTGCGCGCCAGCCATAGCACGGCTTTCACAAACTGGCGGTTGTTGCCCCCGCCGCCGCCGTTTGCGCCTTCCCGGCCTGGCAACGGCGAGGGCAACCATGCCCATTGTGCATTGGTGAGCATTGCTGTTATGCCCCGCTGAAACCACTATCAACAACTTTTAATAATGGTTGCTGCCACAACGCAGCAAGGCCCGACGCTTGCGCATCGGGCCTCACCTTATAAGAGAGCAGAAAGCCGGTTGGTGCTTAAGCAGCCAGCGACTTTACGAACTTGGCCAGCTTCGACTTGTTGTTGGCGGCTTTGTTCTTGTGGATGATGTTCTTCTTGGCCAGACGGTCCAGCATCGACGATACTTTCTGGAGCAGCTCCTGGGCAGCCGAAGCATCGGTCGAAGCGCGCAGCTTCTTGATGGCGGTGCGGGTGGATTTTGCCTGGTAACGGTTCAGGACGCGCTTGGCTTCGTTGGAACGGATGCGCTTGAGGGCCGATTTATGGTTTGCCATGAGAGTTGGTTATGGTCTTCTGCTCGAAGTTAATTCAATTGGGGAGTGCAAAGGTAAAGCTTTGATTGGAATTAGCAAACCAGAAGTGCGAAGTGGGCAACGGTACGCGAAACAACATACAGCGAACGTCATTCCCCGGTCATATACCGTTTCTTGCTTCCCCTATCTGGCTTTATTACCGCCCTTCACTGTCAATTCATTCGGCATGCCTAACTTTTTCGTTGTAATTTGATCATTTGATGGACTTTCGTTCTATCTTCCTTGGCTTGCCGCCCGGCTTTTGTGCCTGCTCTTCTCTGCCCCTGCTGCCATGCCCCTCGTTGCTGACTCCGCGTACCAGCCCCCGTTTTACCTTTTCAACGGCCACCTGCAAACCATTGTGCCCAGTTTGTGGCGCACGGTGCCCGAGGTGAACTACCAGCGCGAGCGGGTCGAAACCGAAGACGGCGACTTCCTGGACCTCGACTGGTCGGTGCTGCCCGAGGGGCCGCCTACCGACACGCTGGGCATCGTGTCGCACGGGCTGGAGGGCGACGCCGGGCGGCCCTACGTGCGCGGGATGGTGCGGGCCCTCAACCGGGCCGGCATCGATGCGCTGGCCTGGAACTACCGCAGCTGCAGCGGCGAAATGAACCGCCTGCTCCGCTCCTACCACCTGGGCGACACCGACGACCTGGATTTTGTGGTGCGCTACGCCCTGGGCACCGGCCGCTATAAGCGCGTGTTCCTGACGGGCTTCTCGGCCGGTGGCAACGTCACGCTCAAGTACCTGGGCGAAAACCCCGCCCGCGTGCCCCGCCAGGTGCAGCGGGCCGCCGTGTTCTCCGTGCCCACCGACCTGCGGGCCAGCTCCTACCATATCGCCCGCCTCGAGAACCGCATCTACCTCAACCGCTTCATGAAAACGCTGCGCGAGAAAATGCGCCAGAAGGCCGCCCTGCTCCCCGGCCAGGTCGACCTCACGGACCTGGAGGAGCTGCACGGCTTCCCCGAGTTCGACGACCGGTTTACGGCCCCCATGCACGGCTTCGCCTCGGCGGAGGAATATTATGCCCACGCCAGCTCCGGCCGTTACCTGAGCGGCATCCGGGTGCCCACGCTGCTGGTAAATGCCCAGAACGACCCGTTTCTGCCCCCCTCCTGCTTCCCGCGCGAGCTAGCTGCCGCCAGCCCCCACCTGTTTCTGGAAACGCCCGCTGATGGCGGCCACGTCGGCTTCGCCGAGGGTGCCCCCGATGGCGAGTACTACTCGGAGCGCCGGGCGGTGGAGTTCCTCACGAGCGAGGTGCCGGGATAGGTATTATCAGGCGCTTTTCTAGCCTGCCCGACTTTTGAAGAGGTGCTGAGACAATGGTTGACTGCTACTATACAAGCGTCAAACAGGGAACTGCCTTCATTCCCTCTGTGCTGTTCAGCCGGAATTATGCCTCCATGGCCAGCTTATCCTACCGGTCAGATTCCTCCGGTTGATTCTTAGGCATGGCAGGCAACCTGTACTATCCAGCGTGCTTTTCAGCCTAACCGGCCCGGCCACTTTAGCGGAGCCGGCTCACACCCGGCGAACTGTATATTGCAGTAAACCCCTCCGTACTATGACCACTTTCGTCAGTGCCTGTTCCGGCCGCGCGTTTCCTGAAATCGAGAAAGTTAGTGCCCAAGCGCTGCGGCAGCCCATTCTGGAACTTATCCGGCAGGAGCACCCATCGTTTGGGCCCGACGACTACCTGGCCGAAACGGAGCTCAACGCCTACCGCCGCCGCTACCTCGAGAATTTTCTGGTGCGGGAGGTGGGCGAGCTGACGGAGCTGGAAGAAACCGTGCTCAGCAACGTGCACGAGCGCGGCATCATCACCGACAAGCGGGAGGAGCCGGAAATGCCCCTGACCCTGGGCCAGCGCTGGGCCGACCGCATCGCCAGCTTTGGCGGCAGCTGGACGTTTATCAGCCTGTTTTTCGGCTTTATCATGGTCTGGATTCTGCTCAACGTGCTGCTGTTGCGCAAACCCGGCTTCGACCCTTACCCCTTCATCCTGCTCAACCTGCTGCTCTCCTGCCTGGCCGCCCTGCAGGCCCCGGTGATTATGATGAGCCAGAACCGCCAGGAAGAAAAAGACCGGGAGCGGGCCAAAAAAGACTACATGATAAACCTGAAGTCGGAGCTGGAGCTGCGCATCATGCACGAAAAGCTCGACAACCTCACCCAGCGCCAGGTAGAGGCCACCCAGGACCTCTCCAACGTGCTGACTGAAGTGCTACACCAGCTGCGGGCAACCGACAACCCCGAGCACTGACTGGTCCGCCCATGGCAACCCGCGCGGGTATATGCCCGGCAGCGAGTGGGATGTGCTGGGGCAGTTTCTGTACCTGCGCGTCACGGCGCTGGCCTGCGCCGTGGTGGGCGATATCAGCCGGTTTCGGGTCTTGCCCGACTACTACTGAGCGCGGAGGTCGTTACGGGTTTCGTAACAACCATCTTCGTGATTTCCAATTTCTCCAATCACCTCAATCCGAAGAACTACCCCCTGGTCGCGGCTCAGGCCGGGTCTGGGGCGGCCAGTTCCTCGTCCGCTACGGCCGGGCGGCCGAAGGCCCAGTACAGGGCCGGCATGCCCAGCAGGTTAAGCACCGTGGACGTAATGATGCCGCCCATGATAACGACCGACATGGGGTGCTCGATTTCGGCGCCCGGCTCGTTGCCGGCCACGATGATGGGCAGCAGGGCCAGCACCGAGGTCAGGGCCGTCATGATGATGGGGGCGATGCGCTCCAGCGAGCCGCGGATGATGAGGTCGGGGCCGAAGGGCAGGCCTTCTTCCAGCTCCAGGTGGCGGTAGTGGCTCACGAGCATGATGCTGTTGCGGGCCGCAATGCCCAGTACCGTGATAAAGCCCACAATGGAGCCCAGCGAAAGCACCCCGCCCGTGAGCCAGGCCGCCAGCAAACAGCCCGAGACGGCGAAAAACAAACTCAGCAGCCCCAGCGTGGCCAACCGGAAACTCTTGAAATCGGTGTAGAGCACCAGAAAGATGCCCACCAGCGAGAGCAGCACCAGGCTCAGGATGCGGTTCTGCGAAGCCTGCCGCTCGGCGTACTCGCCCAGAATCTCGGGGTGGTAGCCGGGCCCGAACCCCACCTGGTCGACCTGGGCCTGCACGTCGCGGGCCACCGAGCCCAGGTCGCGGCCGCGCACGTTGAGCGTGACGTCGATGCGGCGCGAGGACGACTCGCGGGTGATTTCGTTGGGCGTGGGCACGATGCGCACGTCGGCCACCTCCTTCAGGGGCACGGCCCCGCCCCCGGGCAGGCCCACGAGCAGCTCGCGCACGGCCCCGAAGTCGGAGCGCACGGCGGGCTGGCCCCACACGGCCACGTCGAAAATCTTCTGCTCCTGGTAAATCTCGCCTACTTTACGGCCCTTGATGAGGGTGCTGATGGCGCGCAGCAGGTCGCCGGGGCGCAGGCCGTAGCGGGCGGCGGCGGCGGGGCGCATCTTCACCTGAATCTGGGGCACGAGCGTCTGCTGTTGCACTTTCAGATCCACCACCCCCTCCACGCCTTCGAGCCGGCCGCCCACTTCCTTGGCCTTGGTGTAGAGCTGGTCGAGGTCGGGGCCGAAAATGCGCACCACGATGGTAGCCGACGTGCCGGTGAGCACCTCCTTGATTCGTTCGCGCAGGTAGGTGAGCAGGTCGCGGTAGAGGCCGGGGTAGCCATCGACCACGCCCTGGATTTTGGCCACCGTGGCTTCGTAGTCCACGGCGGGGTCAACCGAAATCCAGAGCTCGGTGAAGTTGGGCCCCACCACTTCGTCGGCCACCTCGGCCCGCCCGATGTGGGCCCCGAAGTTGCGCACGCCCTCAATCGAGCGCAGCTCCTTGCTGGCCCGCACCGTGATGCGCGACATGGCCTGCAACGAGGTGCCGGGCTTCTCGACCCAGTGCATCAGAAAGTCGTATTCCTTGAAATTGGGCAGGAATTCCTGGCCCATAAACGGCACGGTGAGCAGCGAGAGGCCCGCGCCAATGGCCAGCGCCCAGGCCACCCGGCGGGGTTGGGCCAGCAGGCCGGGCAGCAGGCGGGCGTAGTGGCGCTTGAGCCAGGCCACCACCGGCGCGTCGCGGGATGATTTCTCGGCCGCTTTGGGCAGCAGCAGCAGCGCCAGCGCGGGCGTAAGCGTGAGGGCCACCAGCAGCGAGGCCGCAATAGCCAGCACGTAGGACAGGGCCAGGGGCTGGAAAAACGCGCCCGACAAGCCCGGCAGCAGAAACACCGGCACCAGCACCAGCACGACAATCAGCGAGCCGTAGATAACGGCCGAGCGCACCTCCATGCTGGCCTCGTACACCACCGCGAAGTTGGACAGCGGCGAGCCGGCCGCCCGGTTGAGCCGCAGCCGCCGCATGATGTTTTCCACGTCGATAATGGCATCGTCGACCACTTCGCCCAGGGCGATGATGAGGCCGGCCAGCACCATCGTGTCGATGGTGCGGCCCGAGTAGCGCAGCGCCAGCGCGGCCACGATAAGCGAGGTGGGCAGGGCCAGGGCGCTGATAAGGGCCGTGCGCCACTCATAGAGGAAGAACAGCAGCACCAGCACCACCAGCACGCAGCCAATGAGCAGGGAGCGGTTGAGGTTGGCCAGCGACATTTCGATGAACGTGGCGGGCCGGAAGATGGTCGAGTCGATTTCGAGCCCCTTCAGGCCGGGGCGCATGGCGTCGAGGGCGGCCTCTACCTGCCGGGTAACGGCCAGCGTGTTCGCGCCGGGCTGCTTCTCCACGATGAGCAGCAGGCCCGGGCCGTCGTTGATGACGGCGTCGCCGATGGGGGCCGGGAAGCCCTCCACCACCTGGGCCACCTCGCCCAGCTTGAGGCTGACGCCGTTGCGGAACGTGACGGGCACCTGGGCCAGGTCGGCGGCCGACTCGATGGCGGCGGTCTGCGAGACGGCCAGGCGCTGGTTGGGCGAGTCGATGAAGCCGCCCCCGGCCAGGGTGGTGGCGTCGGCGGCGGCCTGCTCGACCTCGGCCAGCGTGAGGCCCAGGTTGCGCAGCTGCTCGGGGTTTACCAGCACCTGCAGCTGCCGGTCGCGCTGGCCCCAGATGGCCACGTTGGCCACGCCGGGCACGGCCATCAGGCGGGGCCGGATGCTCCAGCGGGCCAGGGTGGTCATCTCTACCTGGGTCAGGCTGTCGGAGGAGATGCCGATTTTGAGCACCCGGCTGGTGGAGGACAGCGGCGAGAGCATAACCGGGGGCCGGGCCACGCCGGGCAGCGTGGGGGCCACCCGGCTCAGGCGCTCCTGCACGGCCTGGCGGGCGTTGTTGATGTCGATGCCCTGGGGAAAGTAGAGCACCACCGACGAGAGGCCGAGCACCGATTTGGAGCGGATTTTCTTGACGTCGGGCGTGCCGTTGAGCGCGTTTTCGAGGGGTACGCTGATGAGGGCTTCCACTTCGGCTGTACTCAGGCCGGGGGCCTCGGTCTGCACCTCCACGTAGGGCGGCGCGAATTCGGGAAACACGTCCAGGGGCGTATCGCGCACAACCTGCACGCCGGCCACCAGCAGCACCCCGAAGAGCACTACCACGACCAGCCGCAGCCGCAACGCCGATTCAATTATCCACTTCATAGCAAGTTGGTGAGATGGTGAGGTGGTGAGGTGGTGAGTTTGATGTTTTGGGGGCCTGATGATACAAGCGGTGCAGTCAGCGCCGCCCGAACGTCAACTCACCATTTCACCACCTCACCGTTAATGGCCGCCGCCGAATTCGGTACCGAACAGCTCGGCCGCACCAGCGGTAACCACGCTGTCGCCGGCCGCCACGCCCCGGGTCACGATGAACTGTTCGCCGGGGGCCGAGCGCACTTCGACCCGGTGGCGGGTGTAGCGCTGGGGGCCGGTGCGCACGTACACCCACTGGCCGCCCGAGGCGTCGTAGAGCAGCGCGGCGGCGGGCAACGCCAGGGTGGGGGCCGCTGGGTCGGCCCCGGCCGAAGCGGTAGCTCCGCCGGCCGGGCCCAGGGGCACATCGACGGCCACCCGCTCGCCGGGCCGGAACGCTTCGTCGGCGTTATCGAGGACGAAGAATACGTCGGCCGTGGCCGCGCCGGCCGCGCCGCCCAGGGTGGGCGCATCCACGGCCCGGGCCCGGCGGGCGGGGCCGCCGTCGAGGGGACGCACCATGACCGGCTGGCCGGGGCGCAGGCGGCGCAAGTCGCCCACGAACAGCGGCACGCGCACCCACACTTCGTCGAGGCCGGCCAGCTCCAGCAGCACCGTGTTGGGCGTTACCAGCGAGCCGGGGGCCACGGCCACCCGCTGCACTACGCCCCCAAACGGCGCTTTAATGGGCAGGCTCTGGCCCCCGCCGACGTTGCCGTTCAGGGCTCCCTGGCGGGCGCGGGCATCGGCCAGGTTGCGCTCGGCCAGGGCCACGTCGGCGCGGGCATCGTCGCGGGCCCGCACGCTGCCGGCGCGGTCGGCCAGCAGGGCCTCGGCCCGGCTTAGGCGGGCGCGGGCCACGCTAAGCTGGGTGCGGGCCTGGGCCGTGCCCTGGTTGAGGGTGAGCAGGTCGCGCTCGGCCGGCAGGGGCACGAGCTGGTAGAGCACCTGGCCCGCCTTCACCCGCTGGCCGGCCGTGAGGCTGGCCCCGCCGCGGAGCGTGCCCTGCACCGGGGCCACCACCGTCACGGCCTTGCCCGGCACGGCCTGAATCTCGCCGCCCACCTCGCGGGTGGCCCGCACGGTATCGGGGGCCAGCACCACCGTGCGGATGCCCAGGCGCTTTTCAGCCAGCGGGGTCAGCGCGACGGTGGTCAGGTCCGATTCCTTGACCGGATTACTAATTTCGGCGGGAGCCGCCGCTTTCGGTTTTTCCGGGGCCTGGCAGGACATCAGGCTCAGCAGCACCGCGCCGGGCAGGTAGCGAAAAGCAGAGAGGGAACGGGCAGAAGGCATGAGTGGCATAAGAAAAAGGGGTTACAGGCGGCCCCCGGCCGCGTAGCGCAGCCGGGCCACGGCCCGGCGCTGGTCGGCGCGGGCCTCGGCCGCCCGCTGGCGGGCGTCGAGCAGCTGGCGGGTGGTTTCGGCCACCTGCACGTACGGAAAGTCGCCGTTGACGAAGGCATTAGTGGCGCGGCGCAGGGCATCCTGCAGGCTGGGCAGGTAGCTGTTCTGCCACAGCGCCACGCTTTGGGTGGCCTGCTCGTACTGGGCATAGGCCTCCCGCACGTCGAGGCCCACCGTTTGGCGCAGGGCCAGGTACTGCCAGGAAGCCTGTTCGAGCTCGGCTTTCACCCGCGAAATGCGGCCCTGGTTGCGGTTGAAAATGGGCAGGCCCACCGTCGCGCCGGGGCCCAGGTGCACGGCATCGGGGTTGTTGAAGCGGGCATCGAGGGTGAGCAGAAACGAGAACACCCGGCTGCGTTCCCACTTCAGGCGCTGGCCGATTGCCTCAATGCCCACCCGGGCCGCCCACAGGTCGGGGCGGGCGGCGTAGGCCGAGTCGAGCAGCGCGGGCAGCGGCGGTACCACCGGGGCAGGCAAGGGGGCGACTACGTCGGTGAAGCGCACCGAGTCGGCCTCCACCGCATCCAGGCCCAGCGTAGCCAGCAGGCGCAGGCGGGCCACGCGGGCGTCGCGGCGGGCGCGGTAGAAATCATCAACCGACCGTAGCGAGTCGGCACTGGGCGCTACCGTTTCCAGCTCGCTGGCTTCGCCCACCCGGTAGCGGGCGCGCACGATGCGGGCTACTTCGGCCCGCATAACAATGCCCTCCCGGGCAATGCGCACCCGCTCCTCGGCCAGCCCGATGTCGGTGTAGGCCACCCGGGCGTCGCGGCTGACGAGCAGGCCCCGGGCCACCAGGCTTTCGGCCACGCGCTGGGTTTCGAGGCGGGCGGCCCGCACCCGGGCGGGGCGCTGCCAGAGCAGGTCGCCGGCAAAGCTCAGGGCCACGGCGAAGGGCTGGGTGCCGTGGGCCGTAATGGCCGTCAGGACCGGGTTGGCCAGCAGGCCGGCATCCTGCAAATCGGCCTGGGCAAGGGCCAGGCCCGCTAAGTCGGCCTGAAAGGCGGGGTTGCGGGTCAGGGCCAGGTCAATGGTCTGGGCCTCGCTCAGGCCCGCGGCCAGGTCGGGCAGCTCGGGGGGCGGAGCGTCGGCGCTCCGGGCGGCTCCGAGGGCCGGGCCTCCCCGCGCCACCAGCCGCCGGGCCACATGCTCGCGGGTGTAGGTCGATTGGGTGCTGGCGCACCCACTCAGCCATACCCCCCCAAGGACCAGGGCAGCCAAGGCGGCCCGCAGGCGGTGGCAACGGGAGTCAGGTTGAAATTTAATAGGCAAAGCAGGACGAATCAGAGAAGAAAAACAACGAGCCAGGCAGGCTACTGAAGCAGAAGCAGGTAATGGCAACCCTTGTGAAAGCTCCTTTCCACCAGGAAAAACTTGCACAGCTTGCCTCAATCGAACTATTTCTGCTTTATGAGGAATAGATGAAGAAAAGCTAACGCAAGTATATTTCTCAATTCTGAAGAGATTCTGCAGATTGGCAATTGCGGTGAGCAGTGGGCCGGCACGAATCGTTAGGCGGGCACTAACTGCAGCGGGGAAATGAACCGCCTGCTCCGCTCCTACCACCTGGGCGACACCGACGACCTGGATTTTGTGGTGCGCTACGCCCTGGGCACCACCCGCTATAAGCGCGTGTTCCTGACGGGCTTCTCGGCCGGTGGCAACGTCACGCTCAAGTACCTGGGCGAAAACCCCGCCCGCGTGCCCCGCCAGGTGCAGCAGGCCGCCCTGCTCCCCGGCCAGGTCGACCTCACGGACCTGGAGGAGCTGCACGGCTTCCCCGAGTTCGACGACCGGTTTACGGCCCCCATGCACGGCTTCGCCTCGGCGGAGGAATATTATGCCCACGCCAGCTCCGGCCGTTACCTGAGCGGCATCCGGGTGCCCACGCTGCTGGTAAATGCCCAGAACGACCCGTTTCTGCCCCCCTCCTGCTTCCCTGCGGTGGGGCCACCAGCACCCACGTCTTCCTCGAAACGCCCACCAACGGCGGCCACGTCGGCTTCGCCGAGGGTGCCCCCGATGGTGCGTACTATTCGAAGCGCCGCGCCGTGGAGTTTCTCACGAGCGAGGTGCCGGGGTAGGTTGGGTGGTTTTCTATAGTATTGCTTCTCATGGCCTGCTTGGCTTTTGCAAAAGTGCTGAGAAAGCAGGGCTTCAAGGCTATATAGGGTACGAGAAAGGGCCCCTATCCTGTGACTGCTTAAATCACCCCCTAAGCTTTTTTTATTTGCCTGGATTACCTCACAACTACCCATCCCCACATTACTACCCACAGGTGCTTAATTACTATATAAATAGCGTAATTCAGGCGGGGCCTGCTGCCTGGCTATATCCGGTCAACAGCTTTTCACTGGTTTAATTATGTGCAACTTAACGCCTCGAACTATCTGGCCTCTATCCCCACCACTTACATGAAAACCCCCGTTGGTATTGGCCCGGGCACCAGGTCTTTCCTGGGCTGGTACCTCTTCTTAATCACTTTGTTGCTAGGCGGCTGCCATGCTGCGCCGCCGCCGCCAACCTACCGCATCGGCTTCTCGCAGTGCACCACCGCCGACGCCTGGCGGCAGGCCATGCTGGCGGGCATGCACAAGGAGCTGAGCTTCTACCCCAACGTGCGCTTCCGCCTCAAGGACGCCCACGACGACAGCCGCCGCCAGCAGCAGCAGATTCAGGAGTTTCTGCGCGAGGGCATCGATTTGCTCATCGTGTCGGCCAACGAGGCCGAGCCGATTACGCCCATCGTGGAGGAGGTGTTCAACCGCGGCATTCCGGTGGTGATTCTGGACCGGCGCACCACCTCCCGGCTCTACACGGCCTACGTGGGCGGCAACAACCTGGAAGTGGGCCAGACGGCCGGGCGCTACGTGGGCAACCTGCTGGACGGGCGCGGCCACGTGCTGGAGGTGCTCGGCGCGCCCGGCGCTTCGCCGGCCCTCGACCGCCACCGGGGCTTCGCGCAGGCGCTGGCGGCCTACCCGGGCGTGCGCCTCGTGGCCCAGGTGCACGGCGACTGGAAGCGGCCCTCGGTGATGGAGCGCCTGCCGGCCGTGCTGCGCGCGCACCCGGAAGTCGACCTGATTTTTGCCCACAACGACCGGATGGCCCTGGGGGCCTACCAGGTGTGCAAGCGCCTGGGCCTCGACCAGCGCATTCGGGTGGTGGGCGTGGACGGGCTGCCGGGCAACCAGGGCGGCATCCAGTTCGTGCAGGACGGGGTGCTGACGGCCACGCTGCTCTACCCGCCGGGCGGCGAGGAGGCCATCCGCACGGCCATGAAGATTCTGCGCCACCAGCCCTACGACAAGGAAAACATGCTCGGCACGATGGTCATCGACTCGACCAACGTGCTGACCATGAAGCTGCAGACCGAAAAGCTGGCCAGCCAGCAGCAGGACATTCAGCGGCAGCAGGAGCTGCTGCAGCCGGCAGCGCGCCACCTACGCCAGCCAGCAGACGGTGCTCTACGTGCCTGGCCGCGGCCCTGCTGGGGGTGGCCGGGCTGGGGCTGCTGGCCTTGCGGGCCTTCCGGGCCAACCGCCGCAGCAACCACCGCCTGGGCGTGCAGAACGACGAAATCAGCTCCCAGCGCAACCAGATTGCAGGAGCTTGCCGAGCGGGCCAAGGTCGAAACCGAGGCCAAGCTGCGCTTCTTCACCAACTTCTCGCACGAGCTGCGCACGCCCGCTCACCCTGATTCTGGGGCCGGTGGAGGAAATGCTGACGGCACGGCCCCGACCTGCCCGCCGCCCACCGCCACGACCTGAGCCTGGTGCGCCGCAACGCCCAGCGCCTGCTGCAGCTGGTGAACCAGCTCATGGACTTCCGCAAGATTGACGTGGGCAAGATGCCGGTGCGGGCCACCGAAGGCAACCTGGTGGCCTTCGTGCGCGAAATCATGGACGTGTTTGAGAAGCCCGCCCGCCAGCGCGGCATCACGCTTCGGTTCCTGCCCGCCGAGCCCGTCATCCGGCTCTGGTTCGACGTCAACATCCTCGACAAGGTCTTTTTCAACCTGCTCTCCAACGCCCTCAAATTCACGCCCGAGCGGGGCCAGATTACGGTCAGCATCCAGCCGGTGCCGGCCGAGGGCAGCGTGCGGGTGAGCGTGGAGGACACCGGCCGGGGCATTAGCGAGAAGGACCGGGCGCACATTTTCGAGTGGTTTTACCAGGGCCAGCAGGCCGGGGCCGCAGGGCTCGGGCATGGGCCTGGCGCTGGCCCTGGGCCTTACGCGCCTGCACCTGGGCCAGCTCACCTTCACCAGCCGAGCCGGGCCAGGGCAGCACCTTCGTCGTGACGCTGCCGCTGGAGCTGCCCGCGGCCCTGCGGCAGCCGGCGCCCACGGCCGCCGCCTACCCGGCCCTGGCGCATGGAGGAGCGAGCTGCGCGCCGACGACGCCGGAAGCCCCGGCCGCCGCCACCGGCGACGGCGCGACGCGCTGGTGCTCGTGATTGAGGACAACGAGGAGGTGAATGCCTTCCTGGCCCAGAAGCTGCGGCCGCATTTCCAGGTGCGCACCGCCACCGACGGCGCCGCCGGCCTGCGCCTGGCCGCCGAGACTCATTCCCGACCTGATTGTGTGCGACGTGATGCTGCCCGAACTCAGCGGGCTGGAAGTGGTGGCGCAGCTCAAGGGCGACTGGCGCACTTCCCACATTCCGGTGGTGCTGCTCACGGCCCGCGGCGCGCCCGAGCAGCAGGTGGAAGGCGTGCAGGCCGGCGCCGACCTCTACCTCACCAAGCCCTTCAACCCCACCTTCCTGCTCGAAAGCCTGCGCACGCTGCTGGGCAACCGCGAGCGGCAGCGCGAGCATTTCCGCCGCGAGCTGAGCGTGGACACGGCCACCGTGGCCCCGGCCAGCGCGTGGACCAGAAGTTCCTGGCCGACCTCACGGCCATCGTGGAAGCCAACCTCGACCGGCTCCGACCTGAGCGTGGAGGACGTGGCCCGCAGCCTGGGCATCTCGCGGGTGCAGCTCTACCGCAAGGTGAAGGCCGTGCTGGGCACCGGCGTCACCGACTTCATCCAGGGCATCCGCCTGACCAAAGCCCGCCAGCTGCTGCTCGACGAAGCCCTCACCATTGCCGAGGTGGCCTACCAGCTGGGCTTCTCCTCGCCCTCCTACTTCTCCACCAGCTTCAAGGCCCGCTACCAGATTTCGCCTTCCGAGTTCCGGGCCCTGCACATCACGCCCAGCCGCCTGAATCGATTTTGAAATCAGGTAACATGAGTGAAACCCAGGGCGAAACGCCCAAGCGTTTGTTGTTGATTAAACTATTGATTAATCAATAGTTTAAACGTATTTTGAGAGAGATGAATCGGATATTGAAAGCTTTTGAGAGAATTGAGCAAGCCCGCCGGGGCTGGCCTGCCGGAAATTTGACTCATGCAACCAGCCCTGCCCGGCCTCCGGACTGGCGGCGGGCCGCTCCGAGCCGGCTTCCCGGCCGCTTCGGAGCAGTACTGATTCTGCTTTTCAATCCCACTCAAATCACGCATGAACTCACTGCTACACTCCCTCCCGCAGGCCGGCCATCGGTAGCGCTGCTGGCCAGCGGCCCGGCCCTGGCCGCCGCGCCCGCCCTGGCCGCGGCCACTGGCCGCCACTCTCGCCCACCCGCCGCCTGGCCGACCGCGCCCGTCACGGGCCGCGTGACCGATAACAAAGGCGAAGGCCTGCCCGGCGTGACCGTGCTGGTGAAGGGCACCGCCCTGGGCACGAGCACCGACATGGACGGCAAGTTCACCCTCAACGTGCCGGACGGCGCGACGCTGGTTTTCTCCTTCGTGGGCTACAAGACGCAGGAGGTGGCGGTGGGCAGCCAGAGCACCGTAGCCGGCCCAGCTGGTGACCGATGCCGCCGCCCTCGACGAGATTGTGGTGACCGGCTACCAGACCCAGCGCAAGGCCGACCTGACCGGCGCCGTGTCGGTGGTGAAGGCGGATGAGATCCAGGACATGGCCTCCAGCGACGTGACGCGCAACCTGCAGGGCCGGGTGCCGGGCGTGAACATCACCACCGACGGGGCGCCCGGCAGCGCGGCCACCGTGCGCATCCGCGGCATCGGCACGCTGGGCAACAACGACCCGCTCTACGTCATCGACGGCATCCCGACCAAGGACGGCATCGGCCAGATCAACCAGAACGACATCGAGAGCATTCAGGTGCTCAAGGATGCCTCGGCGGCCAGCATCTACGGCTCGCGGGCCGGCAACGGGGTGATTATCATCACCACCAACAAGGCCAAGAAGGGCGCTGACCCGCGTCGACTTCTCGACCTTCTTCACCGTGCAGACAGCCGGGCCCGCACATCCAGTGCTCAACACCCTGGACTACGGCCAGGTGTACGGGCAGGCGGCCCTCAACGACGGCAGCATGCCCAGCGCTGCCGTACTACAACTTCCAGACGCACCTGGACGCCGAGCGGCCAGCGCGGTGCTCGACGGGGTGACGGTGCCCGAGTTCATCGACGCCGACAAAACCCAGCGCTCCGCCGATACCGACTGGTTTAAGGAAACCCAGCAGAACGCCCTCATTCAGAGCTACAACCTGAACGTGAGCAGCGGCGGCGAGCGGGGCGGGGCGCTGTTCTCGCTGAACTACTACGACAACACCGGCACGCTGAAATACACCGGCTTCAACCGCTGGACGGCCCGCCTGAACTCGGACTACGACTTCCTCGGCAACAAGCTGAAGAGTGGGCGAGAACCTGACGCTGGCGAAGCTCGCAGCAGGCCGCAGTACGACCTGAACCTGGTGCGCGACCGCAGCACCCAGCTGCCCTCCATTGTGCCGGTGCGCACCGTGGACGGCGTGGGCTGGGGCGGCCCGGTGGCCGGCATGAGCGACCGCGACAACCCGCTGCGCCTGCTCACCGACAACCAGCAGAACCGCTCCAACACCGGCCGGGTCTTCGGCAACGCTGTTTGCCGATGCCGAAATCCTGCAAGGGCCTGCACCTGCGCACCAGCTTCGGCATCGACTACTGCCTCTTCAAGTACCACCAGATTTACAAGACCTTTAAGGCGGGCTTCCTCTCCGAACCAGGACAACCGGGTGACCGTCAACCAACGGCTTCTGGCGGCAACTGGGTGTGGCAGAACACGCTGAACTACAACGTGACCCTGGGCGAGCAAGCACCAGCTGGACGTGCTGGCCGGCACCGAGCGCATCAGCTACCACGTCGAGAGCACCTACGCCTCGCGCACCAACTTCGCCAGCGAAGACCCCAACTACCTGACGCTGGACGCCGGCGCGGCCAACAAGGACAACGGCGGCTCGGGCACGGCCTACCGCCTGGCCTCGTACTTCGCCAAAGTCAACTACTCCTTTGCCGACCAGCTACCTGCTCTCGGCCACGCTGCGCCGCGACGGCTCGTCGCGCTTCGGCAGCGACAACCAGTTCGGTATTTTCCCGGCCGCTGTCGGCGGGCTGGCGCCTGAGCGAGGAAACCTTCGTGAAGGACAACGCCGGCTTCGTCTCCGACCTGAAGCTGCGGGCCGGCTGGGGCCAGACCGGCAACCAGGACATTGCCAACTTCGCCTCCCGCGGCCTCTACCAGTCGCTGCTGGGCACCCTGGACCCCAACTTCGACTACGACCTCGGCACGGCCTACGACATCTACGGCAACAACACGCAACCTGCCCTCGGGCTACCGCCGCGTGCAGCGGCGCCAACCCCAACCTGAAGTGGGAAACCACCACCCAAACCAACCTGGGCGTGGACTTTGGCCTGCTCGGCAAACAAGCTCTACGGGCTCGGTGGACTACTTCGTGAAGAAGAGCAAGGACATCCTCGTGAACCTGCCCTACCTGGCCGTAGTGGGCGAGGGCGGCGACCAGTTCGTGAACGGGGCCTCGCATCGAGAACCGGGGCTGGGAATTCCTGCTCGGCTACCAGAACGAGCTGGCCAACGGCCTGACCTACAACATCACGGGCAACCTGTCGACCTACCGCAACAAGCTCACCTACCTGCCCGACGAGGTGATTAACGCCTACGGCGGCAACGGCCAGGACGTGACGCGCCTGGGCCACTCCATCAACGCCATCTACGGCTACGTGGCCGACGGCCTGTTCCAGAACGCCGGCGAGGTGAGCGCGGCCCGCCACGCAGGTGGGCGCCGCCCCCGGCCGCATCCGCTACAAGGACCTGAACGGCGACGGCAAAATCGACAACTTCGACCAGACCTGGATTACGGAGGGCGTGCCCGACTTCAACTACGGCCTGAACCTGGGCGCGGGCTACAAGGGCTTCGACGTGCAGCTGTTCCTGCAGGGCGTGCAGGGCCTCTACGCCTTCAACAACGCCAAGTTCCGCACCGACTTCGCCTCCCTGGCCTCGGGCGAGAACTGGGGCGCAGCGGCTGCTCGATGCCTGGACGCCCACCAACACCGGCTCCACCATTCCGGCCGCCACGCTCATCAACACCAACAACGAAGGGCCGCGCCTCCACCTACTTCATCGAAAACGCTTCCTACCTGAAGCTGCGCAACGTGCAGGTCGGCTACTCGCTGCCGGCGGCGCTGAGCAGCCGCAATCAAGCTGCAAAGCGTGCGCCTCTACGTGCAGGCCCAGAACCTGTTCACCGTCAAGAGCAAGCAGTACACCGGCCCCGACCCCGAAGTGACGAACTACCAGTACCCGATTCCGCGCATTTTCACCACCGGCCTCAACGCTGTCCTTCTGAACGCCTAGCATCAGATTCCGCTCAATTCCCATGAAATACGTTAAATCCACCCTCCTGGCCCTGTCGCTGCTGGCGCTCTCCATCAGCTGCAACGACAAGAAATTCCTGGACGTGCAGCCCACCGGCGCCCTGAGCGACGACCAGCTCAATACGCCCGCCAACATCGAAAAGCAGGTGATTGCCGCCTATTCGCAGCTCGGCAACGACGTGTACCGCGCCCCCTACACCTCCATGTGGCCCTACGGCAACGTGCGCGGCGGCGACGCCTACAAGGGCGGCAGCGGCACCGGCCGACGTGGACGCCTTCCACTTCTACGAAACCTTCAGCTTCAACCGCGTCGACGTGGGCAACACCGACGAGCTGTGGTTCCTGCATTTACGTCGGCATTTCGCGCTGCAACGATGCCCTGCGCCGCCTCGATGCGGTGAGCGAGGCCGCCATGCCCACCAAAGCGGCGCGCCAGGGCGAGATGCGCTTCCTGCGCGGCCACTTCTACTTCCTGCTCAAGGAGCTGTTCAAGCAGCGTGCCCTACATCGACGAAACCGTGCCCACCGACCAGTACGCCACCGTCTCGAACGTGGCGCTGACCAACGACGCGCTCTGGGGCAAGATTGCCGACGACTTCCGCTTTGCGGCCGCCAACCTGCCCGCCACGCAGCCCGAAATTGGGCGGGCCAGCAAGTCGGCGGCCCAGGCCTACCTGGCCAAAACGCTGCTGTACCAGGCCTACACCCAGAGCGACAACCAACGCCGTGACCGGCATCGACGCGGCCAAGCTGGACGGAAGTGGTGAGCCTCTGCGACCAGGTGATGCTCCGCAAGTACGCCCTGCACCCCGACTACGCCACCAACTTCCTGACGGCCGGCGACAACGGGCGTGGAGTCGGTGTTCGCCATCCAGTTTTCGCGCAACGACGGCACGCCCAAGGGCCGCACCGCACCGCGGCAACGAGCTGAACTACCCCATGAACCCGGACTACGGCTGCTGCGGCTTCCACCAGCCCAGCCAGAACCTGGTGAACGCCTACAAAACCGACGCCCAGGGCCTGCCGCTGTTCACCACCTTCAACAACACCGACCTGACCACGCCCGCCGACTTCCAGGCCAACACCGTGGACCCGCGCCTCGACCACACGGTGGCCATTCCGTCGCACCCCTACAAGTACCTGCCCACCGTTCGTGTTTGAAAACTCCTGGCTGCGCGACCGAACATCTACGGCGTGCTTCATGTCGATGAAGGAGAACGTGCTGCCCACCGACCCGAGCTTCCAGAAGAACGCCGCCCTTCATGAGCACGTCGAAGAACTGGGCCGTTATCCGGCTACGCCGACGTGCTGCTCTGGAAGGCCGAAGCCCTGATTGAGCTCAACCGGCCGGCCGAAGCGCTGCCCCTCATCAACCAGATCCGGCAGCGCGCCCAGAACAGCACCGCCCGGCTGAAAAACGCGGCCGGCGGCAGCCACTTCCAACTACCGCATCGGCCTCTACCCCGCCGCCGGCTGGACCCAGGCACTACGCCCGCCAGGCCCTGCGCTTCGAGCGCCGCCTGGAGTTTGCCATGGAAGGCTACCGCTTCTTCGACCTCGTGCGCTGGGGCATTGCCGCCGACTACCTGAACACCTACTTCAGCGTGGAGAAAACCAAGCGCCAGTACCTGCAAACGGCCCGTTTCACGGCCGGCCGCGACGAGTACCTGCCCATTCCGCTCAACCAGATCAACTTCAGCAAGGGGCTCTACAAGCAGAACCCGGCTGGTAGCCCGGCGCAGTCGACTCAGCTCCTGCCTCGGCCACGAGGTAGTGGTGGCATCATTTGCCCCGGAAGCAGGCGTAAGGAGCCGCCGGCGCGGTAGCTTAACCTTTCTACATCATTGAGAAACAATAACGTCTTCTTCTGGTCGCATGGTCGTGGCGCTGGGCGGCTTCCTGTTCGGCTTCGATACGGCCGTTATTTCCGGGGCCGAGAAAGCCATCCAGCAGCTCTGGGACCTGAGCGCCGTGGGAGCACGGCTTCACCATTTCCATTGCCCTGATTGGCACGGTGTTCGGGGCCATCTTCGGGGGCATTCCTTCCGATGCGCTGGGCCGCCGCCAGCACCCTTACCTGGATTGCGGTGCTCTACCTGGTGTCGGCGGTGGGCGCGGCGCTTATCGCCGGCCTGGGTGCCGTTCATGATTTTCCGCTTTCTGGGCGGGCTGGGGGTGGGGGCCTCGTCGGTTACGGCGCCGCTGTACATCTCCGAAGTGTCGCCGCCCGAGTCGCGGGGGCGCATGGTGGGCATGTTCCAGTTCAACATCGTGTTCGGCATTCTGGTCGCCTACCTCTCCAACTACCTGCTCAAAGGCATCGGGCCCGACAGCCTGGCGCTGGATGCTGGGCGTGCAGGCGGTGCCGGCCCTCGCCTTCTTCCTGCTGCTGTTCCGCATGCCCGAAAGCCCGCGCTGGCTGCTCGCGGCAGGGCCGCGTGGAGGAGGCCCGCGCCGTGCTCGACCTCATCGACCCCGCCACGGCCGACCAGAACGTGCCGCCATTCTGGCTGGCCAACGCCGCCGACGCGGCGGCCCGGGCGAGTCGCTGTGGGCGCGCGCAGTACCGGCGGCCGGTGCTGCTGGCCGTGCTCTTTGCCATCTTCAACCAGCTGGCGGGCATCAACGCCATCATCTACTACGCCCCGCGCATTTTCGAGATGACGGGGCTGGGCCAGGGCACGGCCCTGCTGTCGTCGGCCGGGCATGGGGCTGGTCAACTTCACCTTCACGCTGCTGGCGCGTCAATATCATCGACCGGTTTGGGCGGCGCAAGCTCATGCTGGTCGGCTCGCTGGGGCCTGATTGCCACGCTGGGGCTGGTGGCGCGGGCCTTCTACACCGAAAATTCCAGGCCTTCGGCGGCATGCTGGTGCCGGTGCTGCTGTTCGTCTACATCGGCTTTTTTGCCTTCTCGCAGGGCGCGGTTATCTGGGTGTTTATCTCCGAAATCTTCCCCAACGCGGTGCGGGCCAAGGGGCAGGCGCTGGGCTAGCTCACGCACTGGGTGATGGCCGCCATCATTGCCTTCACCTTCCCGTATTTTGCCGAGCAGCTGGGCGGCGGCAACACCTTCGCCTTCTTCTGCGCCATGATGGTGCTCCAGCTGCTGTTCGTGTGGCGCATGATGCCCGAAACCAAAGGCAGCTCCCTGGAGCAGCTCGAAAAAACGCTGGTTCTTCACTAGCACGGGGCAATCAGCCCGTGTGCATGCTGAGCGCAGCCGAAGCATCTCTACCGCTTCGGTGCCAGCATGCTGTTTCACCGGTTCAGCCCCTTCGCTATCTTACTCCCGCCCCCAAGCCGTTGAATTCCATGTCTTCCAATTCTCAAAAACCCCAAAATCGTCTGCTTTGGCGAAATGCTCTGGGACGTGCTGCCCACCGGCAAGCAGCCGGGCGGCGCGCCCTTCAACGTGGCCGTGCACCTGCACCAGCTCGGCATGCCGGTGCGACCTCATCAGCCGCGTGGGCGACGACGAGCTGGGCACCGAGCTGCTGGATTTCGTCGAATCCAAGGGCCTGCGGACCGACCTCGTGCAGTGCGGCAAAACCCACCTCACCGGCGTGGTGAAGGCCAACGTGGACGACGCCAACGAGGTAACCTACAAAATTGTGCAGCCCGTGGCCTGGGACTACATCCAGTACGATGACGGCCTGGAGCGGCTGGTGGAGGAGGCCGATATGGTGGTGTTTGGCAGCCTGGCCGCCCGCCAGGCCGGCACCCGCGAAACCCTCTACCGCCTGCTGGAGCACGCCCGCTTCAAGGTGTTCGACGTGAACATGCGCCCCCCGCACTACAACCGCGAAGGCGTGAAATACCTGCTCGGCAAGGCCGATCTGGTGAAGATGAACCACCACGAGCTGGCCGAAATCATGGCCTGGTTCGGGGCCGAAACCGACCGAGCCCGCCGCCATGCAGTGGCTGGCCGACCGCTTCGGCCTGCAGGCCGTGTGCGTTACCTGCGGGGCCGATGGCGCCCTGCTCTGGACCAACGGCCAGCTCTACCGCGCCCCCGGCGTGCCCGTGACGGTGCAGGACACCATCGGCAGCGGCGACTCGTTTCTGGCGGCGCTGCTCAAGGGCTGGCTGGCCGGCCAGGAGCCCGGCGAGTGCCTGCGCTTCGCCTGCGCCACCGGGGCGCTGGTGGCCACCCACCAGGGCGCCACGCCCGCCATCGAGGAAGCCGACGTGCACGCGCTGCTGGCCGCCCAGCCCGCGTAAGGCGGCCGCCCCGTCGAATAGCTCCTTCTTTCTTCGCTTACCTAGCACCCTTCCCACCCGCTGATGAAATCTGCCTTCCTGCTGGCCCTTTCCGCCCTCGCCTTCGCCGCCTGCAACCCCGACACTTCCCGGACCGCTGACACTACGGATACCACCGCCGCCGCTGCGCCGGATACTGCGACTGCTGCCGCTGCCGCCGAGGTGCCGCCCGCCACGCCCCAGTACCGCCCGGCCTACCACTTCGCGCCGGCCGCCCACTGGATGAACGACCCCAACGGCATGGTGTATCTCAACGGCACCTACCACCTGTTCTTCCAGTACTACCCCGATGGCATGGTCTGGGGCCCGATGCACTGGGGCCACGCCACCAGCCGCGACCTGGTGCAATGGCAGGAGCAGCCCATTGCCCTCTACCCCGATTCGCTGGGCTGGATCTTCTCGGGCAGCGCCGTGATTGATGCCAACAACACGGCCGGCTTCGGCAAGAACGCCATGGTGGCCATCTTCACCCACCACAACGACCCCGAGGAGAAGAAGCACACCAACAAGCACCAGTACCAGAGCCTGGCCTACAGCCTCGACGAGGGCAAAACGTGGACGAAATACGCCGGCAACCCCGTGCTGCCCAACCCCGGCATCCAGGACTTCCGCGACCCGAAAGTGAGCTGGCACGAGGCCAGCAAGCAGTGGGTAATGACGCTGGCCACCAAGGACCGGATTACGTTCTACGGCTCGCCCAACCTGAAAAACTGGACCAAGCTCAGCGAGTTCGGGGAGAAGGTAGGCGCCCACGGCGGCGTGTGGGAGTGCCCCGATTTGTTCCCGCTCCAGCTCAAGGGCCAGACCTATTGGGTGCTCATCGTCAACCTGAACCCGGGCGCCCCCAACGGCGGCTCGGGCACCCAGTACTTCGTGGGCCAGTTCGATGGTAAAACCTTCACGCCCCGCAGCACCGACACCAAATGGGCCGATTATGGCCCCGACGACTACGCCGGCGTCACGTGGAACAACACGCCCGGCGCGCCGCATTTTCCTGGGCTGGATGAGCAACTGGACCTACGCCAACCAGGTGCCCACCTCGCCCTGGCGCAACGCCCTGACCATCCCGCGCGAACTGGGCCTGCGCCAGGTGGGCACCGATATCCGCCTGACCTCGGAGCCGGTTAAGGAACTGCAGCAACTGGCAGCCGCCCCCACCGTGCTGCGCAACGTGGCCGGGCAGCCGACGCCCACCGACCTGACGAGCCGCCTGCAACTGAGCAGCGACAAGCACCGCCTGACGCTGAGCACCGAGCAGCTGACCGACTTTGAACTGGTGCTTAGCAACGCCGCCGGTGAGGAGCTGGTGCTGGGCTATGACGCCGGCGCCCGGGCCTACTTCATCGACCGTAGCAAGGCTGGCCAGTCAGATTTCAACAAGGAGTTTGCCAGCCGAAGCACGGCTCCGCGCCTCTCCTCGGCCTCCGGCACCTCCCTCACGTTGTACTTCGATGCGGCCTCCGTCGAGCTGTTCGCCGATCAGGGCCTGACCGTCATGACGGCCATCTTCTTCCCTACCCAGCCCCTGACCACGGTGCAGCTGCGCTCCAAATCCGGCATCACCTTCCAGGAAATCAGCAGCACCGACTTGGTAGTAAAGCCCGTTAATTGATAATAGGATGATTTGAATCATCCTTTGTTTGAATAAAGCGCGTTTAGCGTCGGACTGTCTTCTTAAACATGAGGCGGAACTAAAGTGCCGAACCAACGAGGTGAGCCGTTTCTCACGGCTCACCTCGTTGGTTCGGCACTTTCTCCTTCTTCCGTTACGGACCTGCACTTCGTTCGCCGCGGCACCGGCCGCCCACCTGCTTCCCTCGCGACCTGGCAGCCGCCAGCCCCCACCTATTCCTCGAAACGGCGGGCGGTGGCTTTTCCAACGAGTGAGGTACCGGGGTAGTTGCACAGGTTTCGGCTCACTTACTATCTTACTATCCTATATCGGCCTCCGGTAGGGCATAGCCTGCACTAAACGTTGGCACTAACATTGACACTGGCCGCTCTGAGTCTTTATCCCCTACTTCTCCTTCCTGTCTGCGATGAAAGCAAAGTTCAACTTTCACAGCCTTATAGTCCTTCTATTGCTTTTTACCCTGCTAAGTAGCTGCGACGACAAGAACAGTACGGATCCGACACCGGTCAGCGGCATTACAGGCACTATAACTGGTAACCGACCAGAACCACAAGGCTCTTTCCAGAGAGGGGGTAACGGTTACAGTGCTAAACACCAAGCCGCTGCTGTCGGCCAAGACCACGAAAGCCGGCACGTTCGTTATCGACCCGGTGCCGGCCGGCAGTTATACGCTCGTGTTCAGCCGGGCTGGCCTGAGTACGTTCGTTCTGCCCGGAGTGGTTCACTCTCGCAACGACGCAGTAACTACCCTGCCCCAAACCTACACACTCGTGCAGGAGCCTGACACCCGGGTTTCCGACCTGCAGGCTACGGCAATTACGGCCTCGGCGCCCCCCGTGCCAGCCATTAACTTTAAAACAACCATTACCAGTCCGCAGCCCACTCCAAACTTTAGCTACGTGCTATATTTTGGCTTAACGCCCGACGTAAGTTTCCTCACGTCCACGAGTTCCGTAACCGTTTTCAGCAGTGCATCGCAGGCTTCAACCGCGCAAACGATCAACTACACAGCGGATCGAAAAGAGCTAGTGGCACGTGGTTTTGACGCTCCGAGCGGTACTACGGCTTATGCTGTAGCCTATAGCGTAGGCTCAGCCAGTTCTTATATTAGCCTCACTACCGGCCAGCAGGTTCATTGGCCCAACCCGAGCCTTAGCTCTTCATCGGTCGTCAGTTTCGTTGTGCCATAGCCGCGGACCGCGGAAAATGATTTATGCTCGCGGGCTGGTTGAAGCACCTGTTTTGAGGAGCACCTTTGGGAAAACCTGGGCATACGCTTCTTCTTCCCCTAAGCCGGCACCACCACCACTTTCTTCGTCTCGAAGAATTCCTCCGCGAAGAAGTCGCTCAAATCCGTTACCTGGGCTTTGAGGCCGGATTCGGCAATTTCCTCGGTCAGGTCGCCGCCTTTGAGGTAGTAAAGACCGCTGTTGGGGGCAGCTTCGGCGCGGGGCTTGTAGCGGTGGGCAATCCAGGTGTGGAAGGTGGCCAGGCGGGCCACGGCGCGGCTCACGATGTAGTCGTACTTGGGGCGCAACTGCTCGGCCCGGATCTGCTCGGCCGTCACGTTGGTCAGGTGCAGGGTGTGGGCCATTTCCTGCACCGCTTTTATTTTTTTACCGATGCTGTCCACGAGGTGAAACTTCACCTCCGGGAACAAGATGGCCAGCGGCAGCCCCGGCAGGCCCCCGCCTGTGCCCACGTCGAGCACCGAAGAGCCGGGCGCGAACTCCACTACTTTGGCAATGCCGAGCGAGTGCAGGATGTGGCGCTCGGTGAGGTTGTCCACGTCGGTGCGGGCCACCAGGTTGAGGCGCTCATTCCAGTCCCGGAACTCGGTTTCGAGCTGCGCGAACTGCTGGCGCTGGTGGTCGGTGAGGTGGGGGAAGTAGTGGTGAAGCAGGTTCATTTTTTTAGGAGCTAGGAGCTAAAAGTCAGAAACTAGAGGTTGAAGTGGAAAAATGGCTGTCATCCTGACGAAGGAAGGACCTTATTGCGGAAGCACAAATCGTTGTTACGGTCGTGCTTTCGTGATAAGGTCCTTCCTTTGTCAGGATGACAGGCGGCCGGATGCTAACTCCTAGCTTCCAGCTCCTAACTTCTGCCTTTAGATGATTTCCTTTTTGCCTTTTACCATGTCGTAGAGCAGCTCGCGGGCGCGGTGCAGCTGAGCTTTTACGGTGCCTAGGGGCGCCTTAAGCTCGGTGGCAATTTCTTCGTAGCTCAGCTCATCGAAGTAGCGCAGCGTCACGAGGCGCTGGTACTTATCGGGCAGCCGCGACACGACGTGCTGCATGATTTCGATTTTCTGATTTTTGATGGTCGTCTCCTGCGGGTTCAGGTTCTGGTCGCGGAAGTCGATGGTGATTTCGTCGCCGTTATCAATTTTGATGGCCGAGTCAATCGACATCGTTTTGATCTTATTCTTGCGAATGAAGTCGATGCAGTTGTTGGTGGCGATGCGGAACAGCCAGGTGCTGAACGCGTATTCGGGGTTGAATTTGTGCAGGTTCTTGAACGCCTTGGCGAAGGCCTCAATCGTGAGGTCATCGGCGTCGTCGGTGTTGCGTACCATTTTAAGCACGACGTGGTAGACCGGCTTTTTATAGATCTGCATCAGCTCGGCGTACGCCTTTTCGTCGTTGTTCTCCACGGCGGCCCGAATCAACTTGAAGTCGTGTTTGGCCTTGGCAGAGAACTGTTTTTCCTGATTTACTTCCATCGGAGCGAGCGGTTGAGGAATAAGGAGATTCCCAGGGCGAGGTAATAAAAGAAATAGACGGCGTCGAGAACCGGCAGCCAGCCGGCGGGTAGTTGTCCTTCGAGCCGACGGTTGAGTTGTTGGTAAACGACGACAATAAGGCCGGTTCGTAACAGGAGCAAGGTAGCCAAAGGTACCCAATCGGCGCGAGAAAACAGCAGGCCGAGTGCCACGCCGTAGAACAACAAGTTGGCCCCTACGAACAGCCCGAGGCGTATCCGGTCGGCCAGCCGGTACTGCCGGCCGGCCGACAAATGGCGGCGCTTCTGCCGCCACCACGCGCCCCAGCTGGCCTCGGCCACGCTCAGCGTGTGGGCTTCCGGCTCGGCCACAACGGCCGTCCGGGCCCCGGCGGCTACCACATCCTGCACCAGCAGGTCGTCGTCGCCGCTGAGGGTACGGATGTGGGAGGCGAAGCCCTTCACCGACCGGAATGCCGCGCCGGTGTAACCCAGGTTGCGGCCCACCCCCATATAGGGCTGGCCACGCCACGCGAAAGACAGAAACTGCGCACCAGTAAGCAAGGTTTCGAATCGGATCAGCTTATTCAGCAACCCGGGCTCGGCCCCGTAGGCCGAATAACCAAGGACCAAATCGGCCGGTTTGGCAAAGCCTCGCTGCATCAGCCTGATCCACTGGTTGGTGGCGGGCACGCAGTCGGCATCGGTAAAGAGCAGGCGCTCGTGGCGGGCGGTTTTGATGCCCAGCGTGAGGGCGTATTTTTTTGGGGCGAGGCCGGCCGGCGTGCGCGCTATCGCTTACCAGGCGCACTTGCGGAAACTGCCGGGCCAGTTCAGGTGTGTCGTCGGTCGAGCGGTCGTCGATGAGCACGATTTCGAAGCCGGCGGGGTAGTCCTGGGCCAGCAGCAGCGGCAGCAGGTGCGCCAGGTTGGCCTGCTCGTTGTGGGCGCACACCAGCACGGAAACGGGCGCGTCGTCGGGGCCGGTAGCCGGCTCGGGGGCGCGGCGGGCGAAGGGCCAGAAGTAGTAGGCCGCGTAGAAGCACTGCACCAGCAGCGCCGCCAGCAACAGCCAGATGGCCGGGGAAAAAGAAAGCAACAAGGGGCAGCAGGGATTTCGAGCTACAAAAGTAGGCATTCGGAGTACCTTTGCAGCTTTAAAAGTTGCCAGTCGCAAGCTGCCAGTTGCCAGGTCTGCTTTTGTTTGAGTACGACTTGGCAACTGACAACTGACAGCTGGCCGCTTGCAGCTTCTTCCCGCATGACCTTCGACTTACTTACGACCGACCCCCACTCCAAAGCCCGCGCCGGTGTGGTGCACACCGACCACGGCTCGATTGAAACGCCCATTTTTATGCCCGTGGGCACGGCCGGCACCGTAAAAGCCGTGCAGCAGCGCGACCTGAAGGACGACATCAAGGCCCAGATTATTCTTGGCAACACCTACCACCTGTACCTGCGCCCGGGCCTCGACGTTATCAGCAAGGCGGGCGGGCTGCACAAGTTCAACGGCTGGGACGGGCCCATCCTTACCGACTCGGGCGGCTACCAGGTATACTCGCTGAGTGGGACGCGCAAAATCAAGGAGGAAGGCGTAAAATTCCGCTCCCATATTGATGGCTCGCAGCACCTGTTTTCGCCCGAGGGCGTGATGGACATTCAGCGCACCATCGGGGCCGATATCATTATGGCCTTCGACGAGTGCACGCCCTGGCCCTGCGAGTACGACTACGCCGCCCGCTCGCTCGACATGACGCACCGCTGGCTCAAGCGCTGCATTGCCAGCGCTTCGACAGCACCGAGGGCCACTACGGCTACTCCCAGACGCTGTTTCCGATTGTGCAGGGCTCCACGTTCAAGGATCTGCGCGTCAAGTCGGCCGAGTTTGTGGCCGAGCAGGGCCGCGAGGGCAACGCCATCGGGGGCCTGAGCGTGGGCGAGCCGGCCGAGCTGATGTACGAAATGACCGAGCTGGTCTGCGACATTCTGCCCAAGGATAAGCCCCGCTACCTGATGGGCGTGGGCACGCCGGCCAATATTCTGGAAAACATTGCGTTGGGCGTAGACATGTTCGACTGCGTAATGCCGACCCGCAACGCCCGCAACGGCATGCTGTTCACCACCCAGGGCATCATGAACATTGCCGCCCGCAAGTGGGCCGACGACTTCGAGCCGATTGACGCGGAGCTGGGCGGTTACGTGAGCACCTTTTACTCGCGCAGCTACGTGCGCCACCTCTTCCACAGCAAGGAAATGCTCGGCCCCCAGATTGCCTCCATCCACAACCTCACCTTCTACCTCTGGCTGGTGAAGCAGGCCCGGGAGCAAATTCTGGCCGGCACCTTTAGGGAGTGGAAAGAGGTGATGGTGAAGAAGCTGATGACGCGGCTGTAATGAGTTGTCAGTTGTTAGTTGTCAGTTGTTAGTGTGGACGTTGTTCAGACTGACAACTGACAACTAACAACTGACAACCAACAACTAACAACTCCATTGAAGATCCTCGATAAGTATATCATCAAGAAGTTTCTCACCGCGTTTTTCTTCACGGTGGTGATGCTCGTGTCGGTTATCTGCGTGATTGACTTCACGGAGAAAAACGATGATTTTATCCAGCACGATTTAGGCGCGTGGCAGATTATTTCGGAGTACTACGTAAACCTGTTTCCGTACTTCGCCAACCTGCTCTCCCCCATCACGGTGTTTATTGCGGTGGTATTCGTGACGGCCCAGCTGGCCTCGCGCACCGAGGTGGTCGCCATGCTGGCCTCGGGCATCAGTTTCAAGCGGTTTCTGCTGCCCTACATCATGGGCAGCGCCATCCTCGGCATCCTCACAATGGCCATGACCGGCTGGCTGATTCCGATGGCCAACAAAACGCGGGTCGAGTTTGAAAAGGCCTACATCAAGAACCCCTACCGGTTCAGCGGGCGCAACGTGCACATCAAAATCGGGCCCCAGGATTACGCCTTCATGGAGAGCTACGATAACGTGAATAACGTGGGCTACAAGTTCGCGCTCGAAACCATCGACGGGCAGCTGCTCAAGCGCCGCCTCACGGCCGAGGCCATCAGCTGGGACTCCACCAAGCAGGTCTGGCACCTCACGCCCCAGCTGCGGCGCACGTTTGATGGCGAGAAGGAGACCCTCAAAGCCCTGCCTGCCCGCGACACCACCCTCAACCTGTTTCCCCGCGACTTCGCCAGCACTTACCGCCTGGCCGAAACCCTGACCCTGCCCGAGCTCAACCGCTACATCAACCAGAAAATAGCCCGCGGTGCCGACGACACCCAGGTGTACCTGAGCGAAAAGTACGAGCGGTTTGCCTACCCCTACGCCATGTTCATCCTGACGGTGATTGGCGTGATTATGAGCGCCCGCAAGAGCCGCGCCGGCGTGGGCGGCCAGATTGCGCTGGGTTTCGTGCTGGCCTTCGTATTCATCATCTTCGTCATTCTGAGCCGCAACCTGGCCGCCGTGGGTACGCTTTCGCCCCTGCTTGCTGCCTGGGTTCCCAGCATCGTGTTCACCCTTATCGGCGGCGTACTGTATAGGGTAATCCCGCAATAGGTGAGGTGGTGAAATGGTGAGATGGTGAGTTGATGTTCGAGGAGCCTGTCGGCGCATGAGGCGTGGGGCTTCAACCGCAACACTTCTATCTTCATCAAATCAGCCGTTTCCCTCTCCCTCCGCACATCAGCGCAAGTCGCGCCGCCAGGACCGCCCGAACGTCAAACTCACCATTTCACCACCTCACCATTTCACCTTGTGAAAGACTACCTACGCCTGCATTTTATCGTGTTGCTCTGGGGCTTCACGGCTATTCTGGGCAAGCTGATTTCGGTACCGCCGGTGGAGCTGGTGTTCTGGCGCACGGCCCTGGCCAGCCTCGGGCTGCTGGGGCTGCTGGTGGTGCGGCGGCGGCCCTGGCGCATTCCTATGGCCGACGTGCTGCGGCTGCTGGGCGTGGGCGCGCTGGTGGCCGTGCACTGGATTACGTTCTTCCTCTCGGCCCGCCTGTCATCGGTGAGCGTAAGCTTGGCCGGCATGGCTACGCTGGCCCTCTGGACGTCGCTGCTGGAGCCGCTGGTGCTTTGGCGCAAGGTGCGCGGCTACGAGGTGGCGCTGGGGTTGCTCACGATGGTGGGCCTCTACATTGTGTCGCAGGCCGAACTCGACCAGCTGCTGGGGTTAGGCGTGGCCATTATTTCGGCGGGACTGTCGGCGCTGTTTAGCGTGCTCAATTCCAAGCTCGTGAAGCAGCACCCGCCCCTGCGGCTTACGCTCTATGAGATGATGGGCGCCTGCCTGAGCATCGCGCTGTTTTTCCCGGTGTACAGCCGCTACTTCACGGCCGGCAAGGGCCTGCAGCTGGCGCTAACCGGCTACGACTGGCTGTGGCTGGCGCTGCTGGCCGGCGTGTGCACGGTGTACGCCTTCTCGGCCTCGGTGGAGCTGATGAAGCGCATTTCGGCCTTCGTCGTCAACCTCACCATCAACCTGGAGCCCGTGTACGGCATCCTGCTGGCCGTGCTTATGTACACGCTGCACGTGTCCGGCTTCGAGGAAGAAAAACTCTCCCCCGGCTTCTATGCCGGCACGCTCATCATCCTGCTCAGCGTCCTCATCCACCCCGTTCTGGACCGTTGGGATAAGCGCCGCCTGCTCCGGCGCAACCCGGTTACGGTGTAGGGGCGCGTTGCACGCGCCCACCGGGACCTGCTTTCCTTCCCCATACAGTCCCGCCTATCTGGCCCAAATGTGGCGGGCGCGTGCAACGCGCCCCTACAACTGTCCGCTCCAGACGGTATAGCCCGTCGGCCACGTCAGGTCCGGGGCCTCAGCAAGCTCAGGGAACAGGCCATACACGGCCGAGCCCGAGCCCGAGAGGCTGGCGTAGGTAGCACCGGCGGCGTAGAGCTGCTGCTTGATGTCGGCGAGTACCGGGTAGAGCGGAGTCAAAGCCTCCTCGAAATCGTTGCCGATGGTTTCGCGCCAGGTGGCCATGGGCTCCTGCAGGCTCCGGCGCAGGTCGTGGCGCGGAGTGCGGGGCTGCACGCGGGCGTAGGCTTCGGCGGTGCTGATGTGCAGGTTGGGATACACCACCAGCGCCGGCGTGCCGGCGAGGTCGAGGGAGAAATCCAGCTCTTCAAACATATCGCCCCGGGAGTGGGCGAAAACGGGCTGGTTGCGGATGAAGAAGGCGCAGTCGGAGCCCAGGCGGCGGGCGTAGCTTTCGAGCTGCTCGGGCGTCAGGTTCAGCTCGAACTGCGTGTTGAGCGCCTTCAGGGCGAAGGCCGCATCGGCGGAGCCACCGCCCAGGCCGGCCCCGATGGGCACGTCCTTGTGCAGGTGCAGCTGCACGGCCGGCAGGTCGAAATCGGCGGCCAGCAGCTCGTAGGCTTTGCGGCAGAGGTTGGTTTCTGGGTCGCCGGGAATGGGTAGGCCGGTGAGCGTGAGCGTGGTTTCGGCGCCCTCGGCAGCGGGCAGTACTTCGAACGCATCGGACCAGGGCAGCGGCACAAACACCGATTCGAGGTTGCGGAAACCGTCGGGCCGCAGGCTGGTGATGTAGAGGCCCAGGTTGAGCTTGGCGTTGGGGAAAACGAGCATGGAGGTTGGAAAGCTGTTAGCTGTTAGCTGTTAGCTATTAGCTTTGGGGAGGAATCAGTTCGCAATATTCTAAGTTCTGGCAGGAATTCGCAGTTTTCAGACGATGAACAGCTGCTGACGCTGTATTCCGGCCGATGTTGGCCACCTTTTTCTTCTCCCCCCTTGCGCCTTGGCCCGTCCAACGAAAGCTAACAGCTATCAGCTAACGGCTAACAGCTCAAAAAGCTGGTACGCCCGCCGCGGCAAACGCCTGCTCGACTTGCTGCTGGCCGTTCCGGCGCTGCTGCTGGCCGGGCCGGTGCTGCTGCCGGTGGCGGCGGCCCTGGCCTGGCAGAACGGGGGGCCGTGGTTGTTTCGGCAACCCCGGCCGGGGCTGCACGGCCGCGTCTTCACCTTCTACAAGCTCCAGACCATGACCGACCGGCGCGATGCCCAGGGCCAGCCACTGCCCGACGCCGAGCGCCTACCCCGCCTGGGCCGCTGGGTGCGGGCCACCTCCCTTGATGAGCTGCCCCAGCTCTGGAACGTGCTGCGCGGCGACCTGAGCCTGGTAGGGCCCCGGCCGCTGCTGGTGCAGTACCTGCCGCTGTATTCGCCTGAGCAGGCCCGCCGCCACGCAGTACGGCCCGGTATCACGGGCTGGGCCCAAATCAACGGCCGCAACGCTATCAGCTGGGAACAAAAGTTCGCTTTCGACGTCTGGTACGTGGACCATTTATCGTTTAGGCTGGATCTGAAGATTCTGCTGCGTACCGTGGGCCGGGTACTCGGGGCCCGGGGCGTGGCGGCCGCCGGCCAGGCCACCACTACTGCCTTTACCGGTTCGGTGGCTTCTTCGCCTGATGACTGAGCGTGCGGCTACCTAACCGCCAGCTAGCCCTTAGTTTTCTTTTACCCTACTTCCCATTGCCAATCGTGCATATTTCCAGCAGCCCCGCTACGCCCGCCCCTACTGCCCCACCCGAAACCGCTACCCCGCGCCAGCTGGCCATTTTTGGGGCCGGGGGGCTGGGCCGCGAGGTACTGGTGCTGCTGCGCCAACTCAATGCCGTGGCCCCTACCTGGGACCTGGTGGGCTTCTACGACGACCAGCCGCCCGCTACCGACCTTATTCACGGCCTGCGCTACCTAGGCACTGCCGCCGACCTCAACGCTACTCCTACGCCCCTGGCTGTGGCCGTAGCTGTGGGTAGCAGCGCCAGCCGGGCCGCGGTGGTGGCCCGGCTCACTTCGCCCCGCCTGCACTTTCCCTCCCTTATCCACCCCAGCGTCAGCGCCGAATCGTACCAGCACCTGGAGCTGGGCAGCGGCTGCATTATAACCCAGGGCTGCATCCTCACCACCGACATCCGGCTGGGCCGACACGTGTTGCTCAACCTGGGCTGTACCATCGGACACGATGCCGTTCTGGACGATTTTTGCTCCCTCATGCCCCACGCCAACGTGGGCGGCGAGGCCCACCTGGAGTCGGGCGTGTACCTGGGCACCAACGCCACTGTACTCAACCAGGTCCGCATTGGGGCCCGGGCGGTCCTCGGGGCCGGGGCCGTGGCCATCGGCAACCTGCCCGCCGACTGCACCGCCGTGGGTGTGCCGGCCCGGGTTGTGGCGCGCTAGGGTACCCGCCTGTTCTCCCAACTTTCCGACCTTTCCGCGCCTTAAAACGCGCATCTTTTCGAGCAGCTTCGCGACACTCCCTCCTTATGCATAGCCAGGATTACGACCGCCTTTACCTCTCGCCACCCCACCTTGGTCGTCACGAGCTGAACTACCTGCACAAGGCCATCGAAGACAACTGGGTGGCCCCGGTCGGCCCCAACCTCGATGGATTTGAGCAGGATATCTGCGCCTTTACCGGGGCGAAGTACGCGCTGGCCCTTAACTCGGGCACCGCGGCCATCCATTTGGGCCTGCGCCTGCTGGGCGTGGGGCCCGGCGATGAGGTGCTCTGCTCCTCGTTTACGTTTGTGGCGACGGCCAACCCCATCACCTACCTCGGGGCCACGCCGGTCTTCATCGACAGCGAAGCCGAAACCTGGAATATGTGCCCCGAGCGGCTGCGGGAGGCCCTGGAAGACCTGCGCCGCCAGAATCGGCGGCCCCGGGCGCTTATTGTGGTGCACCTGTACGGCATGCCGTGTAAGCTGCGCGAAATTCTGGCCGTAGCCGACGAGTTCGGGGTGCCGGTGCTCGAAGATGCCGCCGAGGCCCTGGGCGCCACTTACGAGGGCCGGCCGCTGGGCTCGTTCGGGGCCGTGGGCATGTTTTCCTTCAACGGCAACAAAATCCTGACGACCAGCGGGGGCGGCGTGCTGGTAACCGACAACCCGGAATGGGCGGCCAAAGCCCGCTCCTGGGCTGCCCAGGCCCGCGACGAGGCGCCCCATTACCAGCACTCGGAACTGGGCTATAACTACCGCCTCAGCAACCTGCTGGCTGGCATTGGCCGGGGACAGATGAGCCTGCTGGCCGACCGCGTAAAAAAGCGCCGCGAAATCTATGCCTGGTACCAGGACAAACTTCGCGACCTGCCCGGCCTCTCCTTCGGCCCCACCGAACCAGCCGGGGGCCGCAGCAACCGCTGGCTCACCTGCCTGCTGCTCGACCCAGCCGCTACCAGCGTCAGCCCCGAGCAGCTGCGCCTCCACCTCGAAACCCACAACGTGGAAAGCCGCCCGCTCTGGAAACCGCTGCACCTGCAACCGCTTTTCGCGGGCGTACCCATGTATGGCGGCGCAGTTTGTACCGACCTATTTACCCGTGGCCTCTGCCTGCCCTCCGGATCGGCCATGACGGATACCGACCTGAGCCGCGTCGCGTCGGCTGTTCGGGCCCTGTTTTCGGCCTGAAATCGGCACAAGCCTCCTACTTGCGGTACATAAAGTTCCGTACCTGGTTCTTAAAGCACAAAACTTGATGCCGGTAGTACAAGAGCAAAGTGCTCAGTATATAATCAGCCAAGGTTTGTGTCCAGCGCTTGGCGCAGGTCGGCCAGTAATTCCTCCGCCGGCTCAATGCCCACGCTCAGGCGTATCAGGCCGGCTGTGATACCTAAATTCTGGCGCTGCTCCTCCGTGAGGGCCCGGTGCGAGGTACCCGCCGGATACGAGAGCGACGAATCGACGCCCGCCAACGAGGGCGCGAACGGGAACCGCTGGCTGGCCCGCATAAACCGGCTCACGGCCTCCGTAGTATCATCGGCCAGGCGAAACGACACCATGCCGCCGAACAATGCCCCGCCCTGGTTGGCGGCCAGCAGGTGCTGCGGGTGGCTTGCTCAGGCCTGGGTAGAACACCTCCCCCACTGCCGGGTGGCGGGCCAGCAACTCGGCCACGGCTTCGGCGTTGCGGCAGTGCGCTTCCACCCGCAGGCGTAGCGTTTTAAGCCCCCGCACGGCCAGCCAGCTTTCCATAGGGCTCAGCGTGAGCCCGAACAGGGTGCCGATTTGCTTGAGCCGGGCGGCGTCCTCGGGGGTGCGGGCCACTACCACGCCGGCCGTTACGTCGGAGTGGCCGGCCAGGTACTTGGTCACGCTGTGCATCACCAGGTCGGCGCCGTACTCGAAGGGGTGGGTGAGCACGGGCGTGGCGAAGGTATTATCCACGACCAGCTTCAGGCCCAGGGCGTGGGCCGCTTCGGCAGCGGCGCGCAGGTCGGCCACCCGCAGCAGCGGGTTGCTGATGGTTTCGCAGAGCAGCAGCCGGGTGCGGGGCTGCACATAGGCGGCCAGCTCGGTCAGCTCATCGAAGGGCACGTAGCTCACGGCAATGCCCAGCCGGCTCAGCTCCTGATCGAGCAGCGACGACGAACCACCGTAGATATCGGCCGCGCAGAGTACATGGTCCCCGGCCGCGCAGTAGGTCATGAGGGCTGCGAAAATGGCCGCCATGCCCGAACCCGTGGCCACCGCTCCTGCCCCTTTCTCCAGCTGCGTCACGGCCTCAGCCAGCTCGTCGGAGTTGGGGTTGCCGTTGCGCGAGTACAGGTAACGGCTGCCCGGCTCCCCAAAATACAGCTCCAGCTCGTTAAGGTCCTCAAACTTGAAAACCGACGTCTGGTAAATCGGGGTGATTTTGGGGTTGATCTGCATAAATTACGGAGTCGCGCTTGGGGTCGTTTGGCTGACGAAAGCAGTGAGTGGCGCTGATTTTTTCGGTTATGGTGCTTCGTCTATCTCAGGCGAGCAAACCAGTGCGCAAACAAAAAGCCTTTCCCGCAAAGGAAAGGCTTTTCATTAGAAGCTGAAAACTGACAGTTACGCCGAAGCGCCCTCAGCCAGCACAATAACATTGTTACGCAGCACCTCAACCACTCCGCCTTCGATTTGGAAGCGGGTAGCGCCGCCGTTGAGCACGACTTCGCCGGCTTTCAACGCCGAAATCAGCGGAGCGTGGTCGTTAAGCACTTCGAAAAACCCATCGGCTCCGGGGAAGCGGGCCGACGTAACCTCGCCTTCAAATACTTTCCGGTCGGGCGTGATGATTTCCAGATGCATGTTTTCTGAGCTGTTAGCTGTTAGCTGATAGCTGTTAGCTGATGACCGAAGCCAGCACTTGGCAGCTAACAGCTAACAGCCATCAGCTAACAGCTCGAAATTTACTTGGCTTCGGCCATCAGCTTCGCACCCTTAGCCTGCGCATCTTCGATGCTGCCGACGAGGTTGAAAGCCGCTTCGGGCAAGTGGTCGTGCTTGCCGTCGATGATTTCGTTGAAACCTTTGATGGTGTCCTTGATGTCGACGAGCACGCCGGCCAGGCCGGTGAACTGCTCGGCCACGAAGAAGGGCTGCGACAGGAAGCGCTGTACCCGACGGGCACGGCCTACCACCAGCTTATCCTCTTCCGACAGCTCGTCCATGCCCAGGATGGCAATGATGTCCTGGAGTTCCTTGTAGCGCTGGAGCAACTCTTTCACGCGCTGGGCGGTGTTGTAATGCTCGGTGCCCAGTACGTCAACCGACAGAATGCGCGAGGTCGAGTCCAGCGGGTCAACGGCAGGGTAAATACCCTGCTCGGCGATTTTGCGGCTCAGTACCGTGGTGGCATCCAGGTGGGCAAACGTGTTGGCCGGGGCCGGGTCAGTCAAGTCATCGGCTGGCACGTACACGGCCTGCACCGACGTAATGGAACCGCGCTTGGTAGAGGTAATCCGCTCCTGCATGGCACCCATTTCGGTAGCCAGCGTGGGCTGGTAACCTACGGCCGACGGCATGCGGCCCAGCAGAGCCGATACCTCGGAACCTGCCTGCGTGAAGCGGAAGATGTTGTCGATGAAGAACAGGATGTCGCGGCCGGCACCGGTGCCGTCGCCGTCGCGGAAGTTCTCGGCTACCGTGAGGCCCGAGAGGGCTACGCGGGCCCGGGCTCCGGGAGGCTCGTTCATCTGGCCGAACACAAGCGTAGCCTGCGACTTGAGCAGCTCGGTTTCGTCAACCTTGCTCAAATCCCAGCCGCCCTGCTCCATCGAGTGCTTGAAGGCATCACCGTACTTGATGATGTCGGATTCGATGAATTCGCGCAGCAAGTCGTTGCCCTCGCGGGTCCGCTCACCCACGCCGGCAAACACCGACAGACCTGCGTAGGCCTTGGCGATGTTGTTTACCAGCTCCATGATGAGTACGGTTTTGCCTACGCCGGCACCGCCGAACAAGCCAATTTTACCGCCCTTTACGTAGGGAGCCAGCAGGTCGATTACCTTGATGCCGGTGTAGAGGATTTCCGACGACGTAGCCAGATCCTCGAAAGGGGGCGCCTGCCGGTGAATGGGCAGCGGGCCGTCGCTCTTGGGCTGCGGAATGCCGTCGATGGCCTGACCGATAACGTTGAAGAGACGACCCTTGATGCCTTCGCCGGTTGGCATCGACATCGGGGCGCCCAGGTCGCGCACTTCGGCGCCGCGGGTCATGCCCTCGGTCGAGTCCATGGCGATGGTGCGAACCCGGTCTTCGCCCAGGTGTTGCTGCACTTCCAGAACTACTACTTGGCCATTGCCTTTCGTAACTTCGAGTGCGTCGAGGATATTGGGAAGCTTGGAGTCTTCACCCGCAAAGCTCACGTCCACGACGGGACCGATAACCTGGGTGATTTTGCCGGTATTCGCCATTGCTTTTTATAGATTGGGATGGGTGCAACGATTCAGGCCGCAAAACTACGGCTTAATACCCGCATTGCCAAAGCAGGCACGAACCGGCACCCATCAACTTTTTTTTCGGGGCCTGAATCGCTGATTTTCAGCACCAAAAAGGCTTTTAACCACCTATCAAGCGTAGAAAGGCGCGAAAATTTTTCACCGGAAATTTGCCTGGAATAAAAGCCGCCGTACATTTGCACAACCAAACGCCACACCTACACCGGTCAGCGCGAGGGAAATTGTCCGATGGTGTAACTGGCAACACGCTTGATTTTGATTCAAGAAAGTCCAGGTTCGAGCCCTGGTCGGACAACCGACTATTACAACGCGAAAGGCGCTGATTCTTCCCCTGCCGGAAGAGTCGGCGCCTTTCGCGCTTTCTGCGTTCCAGCCAGCGCGGGGCAAGCGGCTGCTTCGCCCCCGTCCGGAAACCCGGCTGTCCCCGATTTTCTTTCCGGCTCAACACGCGCCGCCGCCGTACCACGGCCCTTCCCTTTCACCATTCCTCCCCGATTCTCCTTCAGGCCGCGTTCCGGCCAGCCGGAGAATTTTTCATTTCCACCTCCTACCTCTTGATACCCCCACCCATGGCCCAGCAAGTCAAAATTTTCGCCGGCAACGCTTCCCACGAGCTCGGTCGGCAGATTGCCGAAGCATACGGCCAACCCCTCGGCGACCTGAGCATCCAGCGCTTCGCCGATACCGAACTCGGGCCGAGCTTCAACGAGAGCATCCGCGGTTGCGCCGTGTTCCTGATTCAGAGCACCAACCCACCGGCCGAAAACCTGATGGAGCTCATGCTGATGGTAGACGCCGCCAAGCGCGCCTCGGCTGCCTCCGTCACTGTCGTGATGCCCTATTACGGCTACGCCCGCCAGGACCGCAAGGACAAGCCCCGCGTGAGCATCGGGGCCAAAGTAGTAGCCGATTTCGTACAGAGCGTAGGCACCGACCGCCTGATGACCTGCGATTTGCACGCCGGCCAGATCCAGGGCTTCTTCGACATTCCCGTCGACCACCTCGACGCGGCCACCGTTATGGCGCCCTACATTCAGTCGCTGGGGCTCGAGAACCTGATTTTTGCCTCACCCGACGTGGGCGGCGTGGTGCGCACCCGGGGCTTTGCCAAGAAGTTCGGGGCCGAAATCGTGGTCTGCGATAAAATGCGCCTGCGGGCCAACGAAATTGCCTCCATGCAGGTCATCGGCGACGTGACGGGCATGAACGTGGTGCTCGTCGACGACATCGTGGACACGGCCGGCACCATCTGCAAGGCCGCCGAGCTGCTCATGGAGCGCGGGGCCCTGTCGGTGCGGGCCGTTATCACCCACGGCGTGCTCTCGGGCCCGGCCCACGAGCGCATCCGCAACTCGGTGCTGGAAGAGCTGGTTATTACCGATACGATTCCGCTGAAGGAGGAAAACGCCAAAATCAGGGTCATCTCCCTTGCCTCGCTCTTCGCCCAGGCCATCCGCAACGTGGTAACCCACGAGTCGATCAGCTCGCTGTTTATTTAGGTTGATGGTAGGGTAGGATAAAAAAGCACGTCATGCTTCGACTGCGCTCAGCATGACGCGCTTTTTTCCAGCTCAACAAGCTATTGCCAAACAAAGGGTCTATCTTTGCGGCCCGTTTGCCTGCTGTGGGTAAGCGGATTTCATTTCCCCAAAACACTTTTTTATGAAAAGCCTCGAGATTGTAGGGTTTAAAAGAGCGAATCTCGGTAAGAAGAACGCCAAGGCAGTTCGTCTCGACTCGTACGTACCGTGCGTGTTGTACGGCGGTGCCGAGCAGGTGCACTTCTCCGTTCCTGCCATTCTGTTCCGCGAGTTGCTGTACACCCCCGAGGTGCACATCGTTGACCTCAACATTGAGGGCACGCATTACCGCGCTATCGTGCAGGATTCGCAGTTCCACCCCGTGAACGAAATGCTCTTGCACGTTGACTTCCTGGAGCTGCAGGAAGGCAAAGAAGTGAAAATGGAGATTCCAGTGAAGTACGTAGGCGTTTCGCCAGGCGTACTGGCCGGTGGCAAGCTGGTAAGCAAGCTGCGCAAAATCAAAGTGAAGGCCACTCCCGAAAACCTGCCCGACTACGTGGAGGTGAACATTTCGGACCTGGCTTTGGGTAAATCCATCAAGGTGAATGCGGTAGAAGCCAAAGGCTACACTATCCTCAGCAGCGCCCAAGCCCCCATTGCTACCGTGGCCATCCCACGTGCACTGAAAGGCACGCTGAACGCCGACAAGTAAGGATCACAGATTGTCGCTGATTTTTGCGCTGATTACGCTGATGCCGATAGCCTTACCGTAACGCAGCAAAGCAGTACATCGAAATCCATAGAAAAGCCGCTCCATTGCTGGGGCGGCTTTTCTTATTTTTGCAGCGTAACTCAACACCTACTCCGCCGGGCTACTTAGCATCAGTGTAATCAGCGTAAAAATCAGCGACAATCTGTGATATGGTCTTTTTGATTCTGTGCCTGGGCAATATCGGGCCCGAATACGCCGATACCCGGCACAACGTGGGTTTTATGGTGGGCGACTGGCTGGCCCGCAAATATGAGGCTGCTCCTTGGCAGCTGGGCCGCCACGCCTTCACCACCGAATTTAAACACAAGGGCCGCCGGTTCGTGCTCGTGAAACCCACAACCTACATGAACCTGAGCGGCAAGGCTGCGGCTCATTGGCTGAGCGCCCTCAAGCTCGAAAAGGCCCAGTATGTGGTCGTCACCGACGATCTGGCCCTGCCCTTCGGCAAGCTGCGCCTAAAGGCCAAAGGCTCGGCCGGCGGCCAGAACGGCCTCAAGCACATCCAGGAAACCCTCGGCACCGACGAGTACGCCCGCCTGCGCTTTGGCATCGACTCCAGCTTCTCGAAAGGCCGGCAGGTAGACTACGTGCTCAGCCCGTTCTCGGCAGATGAGCACATCGACCTGGAAGGACGTTTGGAGAAGGCTGCCGACGCCGTACTGGCCTTTGGGGCAATGGGCGTAGAGCGCGCCATGAACGTGGTGAATGTAAAGTAACTCAACGCTTAACGCAAAAAGCCCTTCCTACTGGTGATAGGAAGGGCTTTTTGCGTTTTAGATGCTACCGATAATCAGTAAAACGGCAATCAGCAGTATCGCATAAAAACTATTGTAGTCGATGTCGTCCTCGAGTAGCTTTTGGTAAGGGATTTTGCCTCTGTGCCAAAGCCACCGAATACCGGCCCCCGGATAAGAAAACACGAGGTCAATCAGAAGCTCAACGACGGATTCCATTGGTAGAAGCACGCTGTTACGCTACGCCTGAACCGGGGCGCACGGCGCTGCTGGGCTGCATAAGGCTGAGCACGCCGTCGGCGTTTTCGGCCATCAGGAGCATGCCCTGGCTCTGGATGCCTTTGATTTCGCGGGGTGCCAGGTTGAGCAGCACCTGCACCTGCTGGCCCACCAGGGCTTCGGGCAGGAAATGCTCGGCAATGCCGCTCACGATGGTGCGGGGCTCATCGAAACCGAGGTCGACGCTGAGTTTGAGCAGTTTTTTGGTTTTGGCCACCTTCTCGGCGGCCACGATGGTGCCGATGCGCAGGTCCATGGTCTGGAACTGCTCGAAGCTGATATCCTCCTTGGCCGGGGCGGCTACGGCAGCGGCCAGCTCGTTGGCTTTCTTGGTATCGAGCAGCTTCTGCACCTGCGCTTCCACGGTAGCATCTTCAATCTTGGTGAACAGCAAGGCCGCTTCGGCCAGCTGGTGGCCGGCGGGCAGCGCGTCGGGGCGGCCGGCCTCGGGCCAGGGGCCTTTCTCGGTGTTCAGCATGCGGCCCAGGCGGGCGGCGGCTTCGGGCAGGAAGGGTTCGAGCAGCGTAACGAAGGCGGCCGTCAGTTGCAGCGAAACATGCAGTACGGTACCGGTACGGGCCTCGTCGGTTTTGATGAGCTTCCAGGGCTCCTGATCGGCCAGGTACTTGTTGCCCAGGCGCGAGAGGTTCATCAGCTCATTCAGGGCGTCGCGGAAGCGGTAGTTGTCGATCAGTTCGCCGATGCGGGCCGGGAACTCGCCCATTTGGCGCAGCACGTCCTCGTCTTCGGTGGTGAAGCCCGCGGCGGCGGGCACCTGCCCCGCAAAGAACTTGTGGGTCAGGACCACGGCCCGGTTCACGAAGTTGCCGAGGTTGGCCACCAGCTCGTTGTTGTTGCGGGCCTGGAAGTCTTTCCAGGTGAAGTCGTTGTCCTTGGTTTCGGGGGCGTTGGCGCAGAGCACGTAGCGCAGCACGTCGGCCTGGCCGGGGAAATCCTGGAGGTACTCGTGCAGCCACACGGCCCAGTTACGGCTCGTGCTGATTTTGTCGCCTTCCAGGTTCAGGAACTCGTTGGCGGGCACGTTGTCGGGCAGAATATAGTCGCCGTGGGCCTTGAGCATCGCCGGGAAGATGATGCAGTGGAACACGATGTTGTCCTTGCCGATGAAGTGCACCAGCTTCGTGCCGCTGTCCTTCCAATAGGGCTCCCAGGCGCCGTCGGGCAGCAGGTCCTTGGTGGCCGAAATGTAGCCGATGGGCGCATCGAACCACACGTACAGCACCTTGCCCTCGCCCCCGGGCACCGGCACGGGCACGCCCCAGTCCAGGTCGCGGGTCACGGCGCGGGGGTGCAGGCCCTGGTCGATCCAGGATTTGCACTGCCCGTACACGTTGGCTTTCCAGTCCTGCTTGTGGCCCTCTACAATCCACTCGCGCAGCCAGGGCTCGTACTGGTCGAGGGGCAGGTACCAGTGCTTGGTTTCGCGCAGCACGGGGTGGTTGCCGCTTAGCATGGAGCGGGGGTTGATGAGCTCGGTGGGCGAAAGCGAGGTGCCGCACTTCTCGCACTGGTCGCCGTAGGCGTTGTCGTTGCCGCAGTTGGGGCAGGTACCCACGATGTAGCGGTCGGCCAGAAACTGGTCGGCCTGCTCGTCGTAGTACTGCTCCGACACCTGCTCGATGAACTTGCCGTCGGCATGCAGCTTCACGAAAAAGTCGCTGGCCGTTTCGGCGTGGGTTTTTGAGGAGGTTCGGGAGTAGATATCGAACGACACGCCGAAGTCGCGGAACGAGTCGCCGATGAGGGCGTGGTACTTATCGACGACCTGCTGGGGCGTGACGCCCTCCTTCTGGGCCCGGATGGTGATGGGCACGCCGTGCTCATCGGAGCCGCAGATAAATTTCACGTCGCGCTGCTGGGCGCGCAGGTAGCGCACGTAAATGTCGGCGGGCAAGTACACGCCGGCCAGGTGGCCGATATGGACGGGGCCGTTGGCGTAGGGCAAAGCCGCCGTGACGGTGTAGCGTTGGGGCAATTCGGGCATATTCGGAGGCAGAAAACAACTAATCGAGGGAGCCGTGGGCGACGGGCCGCCCACGGGAATACAAAGGAACGAGTAAAAACGAGGAACCGCGGGGCAACGCCAGCAGACGATGGCCGGCCGGGCCGGAAGGCCAACAAATTCAACTATAAATACTTCTATATTTAGACCACCCCGCGGGCCCGCGCGCCGTATGCTATCAGCCTACTACCTCCCACCATTTTCAGGTTCCCGTCATGACGAAAGCGCCCAAGGCTACCAAAGAAAAATCTGCCAAGAAGAAGAAGGCGAAGGCCGATAAGGACCCCGCCAAAAAAGCCCAGGTTAAAGCGGCCAAGGCCACTAAGTCGGCTTCGGCCGCGCTCAGCGACCAGAAATCGACCAAGAAAAACAGCCAGAAAAAGGCGCTGAAAACGGCGGCCAAGCACCTGCAAAAAGAGCTTGATGCCCGCATCAATGAAGTAGTAAAGCGCATCCGCAAGGAAGCCAAGGCCAAGCTGAAGGAGGTAGTAAGGGATGCCACCAAGAGCCTCGACACCGACCTCGACCACCTCTTCGAGCAGGCTCTGCACACAATAGTGCGCGACCACGAAACCGGCACCCCAGCGGCCTCCGACAGCATTTCGGCCACCGCCGACCCCGCTTCGCTCCCTGAGCCGGAAGCCGCGCCAGCTAATAAGCCTGCGCGTGCCCGGGCGCCGCGTGCCCGCACGACGACAAAGCCGGCCGCTAAATCCGCGGCAGCCAGCAGCGCGCCAAAATCAACTCCGGCCCGGCGTACACGTTCGACAGCCAAAAAACCAGCTGCCCCAACTGCTCCCGAAGCAGCTGCCTCCGAGGCATCTTCGCCCCAAAGCGGCGAGTAATTTCGTTGCTGCCCCCTCATTCATCCGCAAACAGCCCCCGTTCTTATATTTAAGAGCGGGGGCTGTTTGCGGATTACCAGGGATGCGGTGGCTAGGGCAGGCGCAGCGTATCGGCGGGGGCACCTTTCACGCGGCGCAGGCGGGTTTCGGGTGTGACCGTGCTGTTGTCTTCGGAATTTAGGGTTTCGGGGTATTTCTGAGAGTTGATGCCGGCCGCCTGGTTGTTGAGCCGCACGCGACTGGGCGTAGCGTCGGGCGTCGCCCCGTTGTAGCCGGCGTTGCTGTTATAAGCCGCTTTCCGGTCGGCATCGGTCAGGATGCGGTTGGGCACACGGCGGACGCTGGCCTCCTCGTTGATGGTTTCCTGCGAGGTAGTACAGCCGCCCAGCAGCAGGGCGGCGGGCAGCAGCAGGCGAAAAAAGGCAGGCGAAGTCATGGCAAAAAGCAAAAGAGCCGGCCCGGCGCGGGTCGGCTCTTTTACTAACGACGGGGCAGCCGCGAAGTTGGCTCAGGCGGCTCCTTTTTGCAGGTCGTTCCGGATGCCGTCCCAGAGGGCCACGCGGGCCTTCATGCAGCGCACGGCCGTCGCCTCGGCCTCGGCCCAGCGCTGCGCCGAGTCGGCGCACAGGTCGCGCACCATCTGCTGGGCCAGGGGCGTGTGCACCTCTTCATCGAGCTGAATGTGGCGGTCGAGGTAGTAAGTAAACGTGTCGAGCTGGCCGGGAAAGCGCTGGCGCAAGTCGTGCACGAGGTGGCGGAACATATCGGGAATCACGTCTTCGCGCCCAAACGTGAAGGCTGCCGCCACGGCGTGGGGCTGGCCCGACTCGATGATGCGGAAGGTATCGAGCACGAATTCGCGCACCGAGGCGGGCGCGTTGGCGGCTTCCAGAGCCTCGGCTACCGAGGAACCCTGGGCCAGCGCGGCCAGCAGGCGCTCTACGGGGGCGGTGTTGGCCCCGCACTCGCGCATGGAGCGCAAATAGAGCTCGAAGTGGCTGGAAGGCCGGCCCTCGGGGTCGAGGTCGGTTTCCTCTTCCAGCACGATGTCGTTGATGAGGCGGCGGGTGGCGGGGTTGCCGCGGGGCACCCAGGGCAGCTCCACGCAGGTTAGCTCCCGTTGCAGGGCCTTGAGCAGCGACATAAAGTCCCAGACGGCAAATACGTGGTGCTCCATGAACACGCGTAAATCGGCCAGCGAATGCAGCGACTGGTACACCCCGTGGGCCACCAACTGCTCCCGAGCTGGCGCCAGGGCCGCCTGGAGGTCAGCAATCGGGTCGGTTTGAACTTGGATTTGAGTTGACATAAACGAGCGGCAAGCTTTCAACTGCCAGCGGCAGATGAAGAATGAAAAAGGACAAACTGCGCCTTACCGGGGCGCTATGGGGTTATAACAAACGAAACGGCCCACTGGCTCGGATTGCCAGCGGGCCATTCGCAAAAGTAGTTGAGTTGTCAGTTGTCAGTTGTCAGTTGTCAGTTGTCAGTGAAGAAACGTCATTCTGACAACTAGCAACTGACAACTGACAACTTATTTGGCTTTCTCGAACGTCATGCCGTAGGAGTCCATGCAGTAGCGCAGGCCGGTAGGTTTGGGGCCGTCGTTGAAGACGTGGCCGAGGTGGCCGCCACACTGGGCGCACAGCAGCTCGTCGCGGCTCATGCCGTAGCTGTTGTCGGACGTTACCTTGAGGCTGCTGTTGGCGGCCGGGGCCCAGAAGCTGGGCCAGCCGGTGCCCGACTCAAACTTGGTTTCGGAGGAGAAAAGCAGGTTGTGGTCGGCGGCGCAGTAATAGTTGCCCTTTTCGTGGTTGTCCCAGAAGGGGTTGGCGAAGGGCTTTTCGGTGCCCTGCTCACGCAGAATAAAATACTGCTCGGCCGTGAGCTGCTTTTTCCACTCGGCCTGGGTTTTCTGCACCGGAAACTCGCCGGGCTTGCCCGTGACCGGCTGCGGCTTGGGGTATTGCGAAGCCGTGCGCGAGGCCACCGTCATGGCCGGAGCCGTGTCGGCAGCGTCCATGGTGGCATCGGGGGAACTGGCCTGCTGGGAGCAGGCGTTGTTGAGGGTAGCGGCAGAAATCAGTAAAAGAAGCAAGGAGGAGCGCATGGGCAGAAAATTAATTCGGTGAGGAAAGCCGACCCCGCGGGCCGACGATGAAATAACATACGGAAGCCAGCAACGGTTCGGTCGCCCCCCCAGGGCTGGCCGGGCGCTGGTTTTCCCGGAGCTACAGCAGCCCAGCCAGTTGCCCGCGCCGACCAGGCTTTATTCCTAACTCAGCGACAATTAATTACGCCCACGATTTTGCGCCAAACATTCCTTACCTTTGCGCCCGGAAAACCCATTGTATGCAGAACATTCGGAATATCGCCATCATCGCCCACGTTGACCACGGCAAGACGACGCTCGTGGACAAGATCATTCACGCCTCGAAGCTGTTCGACGAACACCAGCAGTTCGACGACCTCATCCTCGACAACAATGACTTGGAGCGTGAGCGGGGCATCACCATCGTTTCCAAGAACGTATCCGTACGTTACAAGGACGTAAAAATCAACATCATCGACACCCCTGGTCACGCCGACTTCGGCGGCGAGGTGGAGCGGGTCCTGAAGATGGCCGACGGCGTTTTGCTGCTCGTCGATGCCTTCGAAGGTGCCATGCCCCAGACCCGCTTCGTGCTGGGCAAAGCCATTGATTTGGGCCTGAAGCCCATCGTGGTGGTGAACAAAGTTGATAAAGAAAACTGCCGGCCCGACGAGGTGCACGAGCAGGTATTCGACCTCATGTTCAACCTCGGTGCCAGCGAAGACCAGCTGGACTTCGTGACGCTGTACGGCTCCTCGAAGCAGGGCTGGATGAGCACCGACTGGAAAGTCAAAACCGACAACATCATCCCGCTGCTCGACGCCGTAGTGGCTTCCATCCCGGCGGCTCCTACCCTGGAGGGTACGCCCCAGATGCAGGTTACCTCGCTCGACTACTCGTCGTTCGTGGGCCGCATCGCCATCGGCCGCGTACACCGCGGTACGCTGAAGGAAGGCGCCAACATGAGCCTCGTGAAGCGCGACGGCACCATCAAGAAAGTGAAGATCAAGGAGCTGCAGGTGTTCGAAGGCCTTGGCCGCACCAAGGTTTCGGAGGTTAGCTCGGGCGAAATCTGCGCCGTAACCGGCATCGAAGGCTTCGACATCGGTGATACCCTCGCCGACGCCGAAAACCCCGAAGGGCTGAAGACCATCAGCATCGACGAGCCGACGATGAACATGCTGTTCACCATCAACAACTCGCCCTTCTTCGGTAAGGAAGGCAAGTTCGTGACCTCGCGCCACCTGCGTGACCGTCTGTTCAAGGAAACGGAGAAAAACCTGGCCCTGCGCGTAAAGGAAACCGACCGTGAGGACTCGTTCCTGGTGTACGGCCGCGGTATTCTTCACTTGTCGGTACTGATTGAAACCATGCGTCGCGAAGGTTTCGAGCTGCAGGTAGGTCAGCCGCAGGTGCTGTTCCAGGAAGACGAGAAGGGCAACCGTTTGGAGCCGATTGAGCACCTGGTAGTAGACGTACCCGAGACGACGGCCGGCAAGGTTATCGAACTGGTAACGATGCGCAAGGGCGAGCTGACCATCATGGAGCCCAAGGGCGACCTGCAGCACCTGGAGTTCAACATTCCGGCCCGCGGCCTGATCGGTCTGCGTAACAACGTGCTGACCGCTACCGCTGGTGAGGCCATCATGAACCACCGTTTCTCGGCCTACGAGCCACACAAAGGGGTAATTCCCGGCCGTATCGCTGGTTCGCTGATTTCGATGGACACGGGTATGGGCACGGCCTACACCATCGACAAGATGCAGGACCGTGGTGAGTTCTTCGTTGATCCGGGCGAAGAGGTATACGCTGGCCAGGTTATCGGCGAGCACACCCGCCCCAACGACCTGACCATCAACATCCAGAAGGGCAAGAAGCTCACGAACATGCGTGCGTCGGGTACCGACGACAACGCCAAGATTGTTCCGAAGCGTCAGTTCTCGCTGGAAGAAGCCATGGAATACATCCAGAAGGATGAGTACCTGGAGGTAACGCCCAAGTCGATCCGGATGCGTAAGATCCTGCTCGACGAGAACGAGCGTCTTCGTTCGGCCAAGAAGGTCGACTAGTTTCTAATTAGCTGATTAAAAAAGGGGTGCAGCCGTCGGCTGCACCCCTTTTTTTGTACCTGTTCCGTCCGGTTATAGTTTTCGTAGCAGCCACACGTCCTGGCTGGCGGCAGCGCCCTGACGCTCGCCCGGAATGTGCTCCAGCACCTCGCACTGCTGCCCAAATAGCGCCTGCAGATACATCGGGGGCTGAAAGGCGGCAAACACCCGGTGCCCTTCGTCGACGTTGCTGCGAATTACGAGCTGGCCCGCGTCGAAGATGGCGCGCTCGGGCTCGGTGAGGATGGCGCGGAAGGCTGCGCCGTGGGTGGTAAATAGCAGCACCCCACCCGCACGGGTCACGCGCAGCAGCTCGTCGTACCAGCGCTGGTGGCCGGCGGCAGAAAGGTGGGTAAAAATGGAAATGCCGTATACAGCATCAAACGCGGCGGCCGCGGCCTGTAAAGGTGGGGTGAGGCCGTTGAGCAGGAACTCGATATCGGGCAGCTGCTGCTGGCACCACTCGATGGTGCGGGCGTTGTAGTCGGTGCCAGTATAGCGGCAGCCCTGGCCCACTACCGCGGGCAAATGACGGATAACCCGGGCCGGACCGCAGCCCCAATCGAGGATGTGCTGATTTTGCAGGCTCAGGTGCCGGGCCAGATGGTCGCGCACCCACTCGGCGGTTTCGCGCCCCCCCTCGTAGTATTTACGGTAATTGAGCTGAAACGACTCATACATCAGGTAATCTGGCGGCAGGGTCACAGCCGGGTGGGCGACGCGGAAAGCCTGATTGGGCCGGCGGTTGCGGTAGCGCAGCAGTCCGTAGCGGACCCGGTCGGCGGCGTGCATCAGGCCCGCACGACGGAGCAGAGTAGTTAGTAGCGCTTTGTTCATTGCCGCAATATCCCAATTTAGCGGCAGTGGGGCCAACTTTTTTCCCGGCGGTACCAACTGCTGCTTCCCGCCGCGCACTTCAAGCGGCACCATGCCAGCCCGGGCTTCATAGTCGGAGCAAGGCTTTTATCAGTTTCAGCGCAGCGCATCAGTTGGTTTAGCTGTTGTAAGTGCCCCAGCCCTACAGCGCCAGTCGGGCTCGTAACCACGCTTGTTAATGGCTTCCAATACCTTTCCGCCCGCCTCCCGGACCCGCTTTCCGCTGATGCGGCAGCGCTGGAGCAACCTGCTGTTTGCCCACTGGCCGGTGGCACCCGAACTGCTGCGCCCTTACCTGCCGGCCCGCCTGGAGCTGGATTTGTTTGAGGGCCAGGCGTGGCTGGGGGTGGTGCCGTTCACGATGAGCCATATCCGGCCGCTGGGGTTGCCGGCCGTGCCGGGCCTGAGCGCGTTGCACGAACTGAACGTGCGTACTTACGCCCGCCTCGACGGCGTGCCGGGGGTGTGGTTTCTGTCGCTCGATGCCACTCAGCCCTTGGGCGTGTGGGCGGCCCGAACGCTGTTTCACTTGCCCTACCTCCACGCCCGCATGCACCTGACGGAAACCGACGGCCGCTTCCGGGCCGTGGCCGAGCGCACCCACCGGGGCGCGGCCCCCGCCACTTTTGCTGCCACCTGGACGCCCGGGGCCGCCCTGCCGCGGGCCCGGGCCGGCACCCTCCCCCACTTTCTTACCGAGCGCTACCATCTCTACACCGCCGGCCCCGACGTGCAGGCCCACCGCCACGGCCCCAACCTGTGGCGCGGCCACCTCTGGCACGAGCCCTGGCAGCTGCGCGAAGCCACGCTGCAGGAGTGGGACTCGACCCTACTCGAAAGCCACGGCCTGCCTACGCCCCCCGGCCCGCCCCTGCTCTACGCCGCCGAGCCGCTCGACGTGACGGTGCGGGAGCTTCGGCGGGTATAAACCGGAATCATTCAGCGGCGGATTTCAAACGCGCGGTAGCCTTCTACTGGTCCGGTCGTTGCTTCTACCTTATCGACGCGGGCAATAGGCGGGCCTTGATGGCACCACTGCGTCAGTTGGTCGAGGGCAGCGGCCGGGCCTTCGGCTTCGATGGTGACGGTGCCGTCGGGGTTGTTGCGGGCGTAGCCGGTGAGGCCCAGCTGCTGGGCCTGCTGACGGGTGCTCTGGCGGTAGAACACGCCCTGGACGCGGCCGTGGATGGTAAGCATGCGGTGTTCGATGGCCATAGTAGGGGAAGTGCAGCGGAGGATTACGGCTTTACAACGCTTTGTAGATGTAATAGTCGTGGAAACGATAGGCATAGCGGTATTTGCCGTAGGTGCGGCCCACTACTGGCCGGGGCAGACCGAGGTCACGGAGCGAGTTATCGTTGAGGATGATGAGCTGGCGTTGAAAGCGGGCGGCTTCGGTGAACAGCACCCGCCCGTCGGGGGGCAGCTGGCCCGCTTCCATCCGTACCAGGTAGCACGGCACCCCCTGAATAGTGAAATTGCTGATCTGGTTGAAAACCAACTCCAGCGGAGCTACCACCCGGCAGTATCGGTAGGCAGCTAGTTGCCGCGCCAGCTGCTGGTTTTTAGCTACCCGGTCTTCGTGCCGGCTAATAAGGTAGCCGGTATAGCCCGCGTTGGTAAGCAGGTACACCAGCAGCAGGCCACCCAGCAACCAGCGTTGCCAGGGCCGATACTTGCTGAGGTGCACGAACGCCAACGTGATAAACAGGCAGATGTGCGGCAGGTACAGCAGCAGGTACTTGGTAGTTTTTCCCGGCGAAAGGCACGCCAACGCCCCAATCAGCAGCCCCAGATATAATGCGGCGTCGGCGCGGCGCGGCGTACCGGAGTGCGTTCGGTAGAGCAGCAAGCCCGCTACCAACCCCAGCACCGACAATACGGCTTCCAGGGGCGAATGGAAAAACCGTTTATGCTCGTTCAGAACATGCAGCAGGTAAGCCAACACCCGGTGATGCTCTTGCTTGACAGCCGGCGCGAGTTGCGCAAAATAGGCTGGCCAGGCATCATGCATCAGCACATCCAGAAAAGCCACCGAAAAAACAAGGCTGCTCACCCCGCCAAACAGCACGGCCGCCCGGTACTGCCGCCGCAGCGCCAGCAAACCAACCCCGGCCCCCACGTAGATAAGGCCGTTCAGGTGGGCCAGGGACGCCAGACCGGCCAGCAGCGCGGCCAGCGCGGCGTGGCCCAGGCGTTGCCCGGGGCGGTGCAGGCTCCGTTCGAGCATGATCCAGGAGCCAAAGCCCAGACACATCAGCATCAGCTCGGGCCGGAAGACGAAGCTGTATTCTACCAGCAGCGCATTGGATAGCAGCACCGCGTAGAACAGGCAGCAGGCGGCCGCACCGGGCAGGTAGTGCCGCCGCAGATGCCGGTAGCTGATGAGCAGGAAAACGCCCAGGTAACTCAGGCTGATCAGCTTGAGCACCGTTGCCGACCAGCCGGCCACCTTGATAACGGCCGCCGCCTGCCAGACAAACAGCCAGTGGTATACCCACTGCCGCGACTCGGCTCCTAACAACCCGCGAAATAGCTCGGAACGCACAGCGCCTTCCTTGGCCGCCCAGTACGCCTGCTCACCAATCCAGGCTTCGTCGCCGTGCAGTACGCGCTGGTAGAAGCTGGCCACCAGCAGCACAACGGCCGCCAGCAACAGCCCATGATAGATAGTCAGGCTGGCCCGATTGGCAGTTTTCGGCGGTGGTGGCGTGCTTTCTTCGGTATTACGCATTCATGGAATAGCTATGATCGAATAAGGTTGCGGCGGTAACATGGCCTGGCTGAATGTAGCGGACAGCCAAAGTAAGGCGCTTGCCCAACCGCTTAACTCACCCCCGGCCTTGTAGCGGGTGGGAATGATGCAAAGATGCCGAGCCTATACTTGTGGGTGTCGCCGCAGCTTATTTTTTTTAAGTAGGACACGCGCTTAGAATGTAGCACGAAGCCCCGGCCCAGAGCCGGTATCGGGGGCAAAATAGCTGTTTACCCGCGTTGGCGCACGGCCTCGAAGGTGAGCACGGCCGTGGCGGTGCTCACGTTGAGCGAGTCGATGTGGCCGCCCATGGGGATGATGATGGTGTGGTCGCAGGCGCTCATCAGCTCGGGCGTGAGGCCGTCGGCTTCGGTGCCCATCACGAAGGCAGTGGGGCCCCGGAAGTCGAAGCGGGTATAGGGCTGGGCCTGGGGCGTGAGGGCGGCGGCGTAGGTGCGAATGCCGCGGGCGGCGCACCAGGCCAGCAATTCGGGGCGGGTGGTGGCCACGGTGGGCACCGTGAACGAGCAGCCGATGCTGCTGCGGATGGCGTTGGGGTTGTAGAGGTCGGTGCGCGGGTCGCAGATGATAACCGCGTCGGCCCGGGCGGCGTCGGCCGTGCGCAGGATGGCACCCAGGTTACCGGGCTTCTCCACGGCCTCCAGCACCAGCAGCAGCGGGTTTTTGGGCAGGGCCAGGCTTTCGAGCGTGTGCTGGGGCGGGCGGGCCAGGGCCAGCACCCCATCGGAGCCTTCGCGGTAGGCCACCTTCTCGAACACGGCCCGCGAAACGGCCAGCCACTCGGTAGCCGGCTCCCGCGCAAACAAGGCCCGCAGCTCGGCCTCCCGGGCCGGGCCGGCCAGCTCGCTGCATACGAATACGGCCGGGCAGGCCACGCCCGCCCCGTGGGCAATAGTGAGCTCGCGCTGGCCCTCAATGATGGTCAGGCCCTGGCGGCGGCGCTCGGCCGACTTCTGCTGGAGCTTGAGCAGGTTTTTGATGCGCGGATTCTGGGGGGAGGTAATGAGTTCGGGAACGGACATGCGGAAGGGCAGCGGGCGACGGCGGAGGGCCGGCGGGGCTTGGGCAAAGATAGGCAGCCCGGCCCGCGGGGCCATGGTGGCCGGGGCTTGGCCCGAACCCGCCGCGTAAGGCCGTACTTTGCACGCGTTTTATAGGCTGACTTGCTGCGCGCTCCTTTATGAATCTCAAGCTCAACACCCAGATTCGCCTGGGCTTCCTTATTGCCGTGGGCGTGCTGCTGCTCACCTCGGCCGCCTCCTGGTACAGCATTCAGCAGCTGGGCTTCTATACCCGCCAGGTCGAGCGCAGCTACCAGATTGTGCAGCGCACCGACAACCTGCGCATGCATGTGCGCGACGCTCAGGCCCAAGCCCGCAGCTTCCTGCTACTCCACGACTCGCTCTACCTGGTCGAATTCCAGCAGACCGTGCCCAAAGCCTATACCGTACTGGCCGACCTGCGCCAGCTCACGCGCGACAACCCGCTCCAGCAGCAGCGCCTCGACACCATTGGGAAGGCCCTGACCGAAGTGCTGACGTATCTGGGCGACTGGCGGCCCGAGCGCACTTCCTCGGCCCGGGCCGTGCGCCAGCTCATCAGCGGCGACAAGCGCGTGGATACGCTGCGCATACTGTTGAGCCGCGTCAGGGATGCGGAGGATGAGCTACTGGTGGGCCGGCGGGAACACCAGGACATCTACCAAAATACCACCCCGGTAGCCATCGTGCTGTCGGCGCTGCTGGCGGCCATTATCGTGCTGTGGCTGTTCACCCGCATCGGGCGCGAGCTGCGGGCCAACGAGCGGCTGCAAACCGAGCTCACCACCACCAACAATAAGGTGGCTCGCCGCATTCAAATCATCGAAGCCCTGGCCAACCGGGTGGTCGCGGGAGAGTACACGGTCAGGGTATCCGACCAGGAGCAGGACAGCCTGGGCAATCTGGCCAGCTCGCTCAACCACATGACCGAAACGCTCGACGCCAGCTTTACGGCCCTGCAAACCCGCAACCGCGAGCTCGACCAGTTTGCCTACGTGGCCTCGCACGATTTGAAAGCGCCGTTGCGCGGGGTTTTGACGGTGGTGAAGTGGATTGAGGACGAGTTGAGCCAGGAAATAAGCCAGCAGCTGCACCAGTACCTAGGCATGATTAAGGGCCGCCTGCACCGGCTCGAAGACCTCATCAACGGGCTGCTGGCCTATGCCCGGGCCGGGCGGGCCGACCGTCCCCGCGAACAGGTAACCGTGCGGGAGCTAGTGCGGGAAGTAGCCGAGCTGGTGGTGCCGCCGAGCTTTGCGGTCGATATCCAGGAGCCGCTGCCCGTGCTGCACACCGACCGCCTGAGCCTGGAGCAGGTGTTCACCAACCTGCTGGGCAACGCCGCCAAGTACCATCACCGCCCCGCCGAGGGCCACCTCACCGTCAGCGCCCACGACATCGGCGACTGTTACGAGTTCCGGATCCGGGACGATGGCCCGGGCATTGCGCCGCAGTTTCACCAGAAGATTTTTCTCATGTTCCAGACCCTGCGCGACCGGGATACGGCCGAAAGCACCGGCATCGGCCTGAGTATCGTTAAGCGTATTATTGAGGAGCAGAAGGGCACCATCCGGCTCGAATCAGCCGAAGGCCAGGGCTCAACCTTTATCTTTACCTGGCCGAAGCGGTGAAATGGCGCTGGAGAAACTGATGAGTTGCATGTTCGATTGGCTCGGGCGGCGCACAAGGCTCCGCCTCACTCAGGGCGAGCTTCATCGTTTCTTCAATCGCGGCCCCTTTACTTCACCTCGCCCCACTCCCACTACCACCCGCACCGCCTGTTTAAGCTGCGCCCCCAGGGCTACCGAGCATTAAACTCACCACCTCACTAGTTCACCACCTCACCTTATGCGCTCCGTCCTGCTCGTTGAAGACGACTTTTTTGATAAGATGACGGCCCAGAAGGCTTTCGAAAAATTCAATGTGCCCCACCATCTCTACACGGCTTTCAACGGCCTGGAGGCCCTCGACCTGCTGCGGGGCACCAACGGGGTGGAGGCCATCCGGCCGCTGCCCGAAGTTATTCTGCTCGATCTGAACATGCCCAAGATGAACGGCCACGAGTTTCTGGCCGAAATCCGGCAGAGCCCCGAACTGGCCGATATTCCGGTGTTCATCACGACCACTTCGGGCATGGATGTGGACCGGCTCAACGCCGAGAACCTGAGCGTGAGCGGCTACATTCTGAAGCCGCTCGATTTCGAGTCCGGCACGGATATGGTGGACAGCCTCAACCTGCTCGAAAAGCTGCTGCGCTAACCCACGCGGCGGGTTATGGCCGGGCCGCAGCCGTAGTCAATCGGCCGCCATAGGTTTCGGGGTTTCTACTTTATTTGCGCTTATGCTGCTTCGTTCCCTTTCCTTACTGGCCCTGAGTACGCTCGCGCTGCCGGCCCTGGCTCAACAAACACCCCGCGAGCTGAACACCGTACCGGCACCCGTGGTCGCGGCGCCCGACACCACCCGGCCGGCCGCCGCCACCGCCCCGCCGGTGCTGGCCCCGCCCCCCGCGGCCCCGGCCGCGCCCGATCCGCGCCAGCAGCAGCTACCGCCGGCCAACACCACCCGCTACGCCGTGGGCCTGAAATCGGGCCAGGTGCTGCGCGGCTACGACGTGGAGGTGCGCCAGCCGGTGTTCGGCCGCACGTTCCTGCTCGTGGATGGCCAGCAGAAGCTCGACCTGAATGAGGTGCGCTACTACGAGGACGAAACCGGCTTTTACGTGCGCACCACTCTACCGGGCCGCAGCAAGCGCGAAACCACCCTGCGCCGCGACCGGGTGGGCCGCATCAGCCTCTACTCCATCACCAGCCAGCAATATATGAATAACCCCTACGGCATGGGTGGGGGCTACGGCGGCTACGGTTACAGGGGCTACAACCCCTACGGCATGGGTGGTTACCGCACGGTCCGCACCGAGTATTTCAGCAAAGACAACGGCCCGATTGAGGACCTGACCATCCGGAACTTGCAACTGGCCACCCAGGACAACCCGGGCTCGCAACAGCTGCTGGCCGATGCCCGGCGCTACCAGACCCTGACCACGCTCAGCTACGTGGGAGCCGGCGGGTTGCTGCTGGCCGGGCTGGTATCGACTTTGAGCAACAACAACGGCAACGGCCTTTCGGTGTCGCCGCTGGCCTACGCGGCTATTCCGCTGGCCATAGTTCCGTTGATCATCGGCAGCAAGTCGCAAAACAACGTCAAGCAGGCTTTGATGCTGTATAATACCGGGCGATAATCAGTTGTCGGTTGTTGGTTGTCGGTTGTCAGTGAGAACGTCATTCAGAGCGGAGCGAAGAATCTCGCTTGAAGTCGTTGGGTCATTATGGCAACGTCAGCACGCGAGATTCTTCGCTGCGCTCTGAATGACGTTCAACTGGCAACTGGACACTGACAACCGGCAACCGACAACTGACAACCAGCTATTTTACGTAAGCAGGCGGGTGAAAAACCCTGCTTCTCCTGCTACTGATGCCCTGGCCGCGCGCCGGGAGCTGGCCTTATGGGCCCACGACAAGCTCTGCGCCGAATACGGCTGTCCGGTGGCCTTTTTTGCCACCAAGGACCCGCTGAGTGAGCTCATCAGCTCCCTGCTTTCCCACCGCACCCGCAACCAGGACTCGCACCGGGCCTACCAGCAGCTGCGGGCCCGGTTTGCGACCTGGGATGAGGTTCGTGATGCGCCCACGGCCGAAGTGGAAGCCGCCATCAGTGCCTGCACCTGGCCCGAACAGAAAGCGCCCCGCCTCCAGCAGATCCTGCGCGAAGTAGCCTCCCGCTGCGACGGCGGCCCCTGCGACCTGGCCTTTCTGGCCGACTGGCCCATTCCGGAGGCCCGGGCCTGGCTGGAGGCGTTGCCCGGCGTGGGACCCAAAACCAGCGCCGCCGTGCTCCTGTTCAGCACCCTGCGCCGCCCGGCCATGCCCGTCGACAGCCACCACCACCGCGTGGCCCAGCGCCTGGGCCTCATCGGCCCGAAGGTGAGCGAGGCGGCGGCTCACAAGCAGCTGCCGGCGCTGCTCCCGCCCGACTGGACTGCCCAGCAAGTCTACGACCACCACGAGGTGCTCATGTTCCACGGCCAGAAGTGCTGCTACTTCCACACCCCCGCCTGCGGCCGCTGCACGCTGCTCGAACGTTGCCCCTTCGGGCAGGCCCGGGTAGGATAATAGCGTTCTTTGCTGCCAACCTTATCATTCCCTTATCGCCATGAAACAGACCTACGGCCTTCCCGCGTTACTCTCCATTTTTGTTCCCGGCCTCGGCCAGCTTATCAAGGGCCATATTCTGAAGGCTTTTTTAATTTGGGCCGTAGGTGGCGTTATCAGCTTTCTGCTGGTCTGGACGATGGTGGTTCCCTTCCTCATCTGGGCCTGGAACGTGTACGACGCCTACAACTCGCCCGCCTGAGTTGTGCCCATTCTGCACCTGAAAGCCAAGCCCAACGCCCGCCACAACCAGTTGGCCGTAGCCCCCGACGGCACCATAACCGTGCGGCTGCACGCCCCGGCCCAGGATGGCAAGGCCAACGCCTGCCTGCTGGCCTATTTGGCCGAGGTGTTCGGCGTAAGCAAATCAAGCCTCACGCTGCTCAGTGGCCATACCGCCCCCTTCAAAAAGGTGGAAATCGGGGGGCTTACGGAAGAAGCGTTCCGGGCGGTGCTGGGTAAGTTCGTGAGTTAAGCAGGAGAAGCCAGAACCAGGGATTCCACCCATGCCCTTTTCAACTTACCAGCTTCTCCGCCGTGCGGCGGTAGGTGCGCTCGAATTCCTCGTCGGTGTGGTAAGTCGATTCTTCGTGCTGGCTTAGGTCGAGGCCCAGTTCTTCGTCGGCGAGCTTGACGCGCAGGCCGATAAAACGGTCGGTAAGCTTGAGCAGCACCCAGGCCCCACCGAAGGAGTAGCTCACCACGATAACCAGGCCCAGCACGTGGTAGCCAAAGGTGGTAGCTGAGCCGTGAATGAGACCCACTTTATCGGCGAATACGCCCGTAAGCAACATGCCCACGATGCCGCCCAGGCCGTGGCAGGGAAACACGTCGAGGGTATCGTCGATGGTGGTGCGGGCGTTTTTCCAGTGCACGGCGGCGTGGCTGATGAGGGCCGCTACCACTCCGATAAAGATGCTCTGGCCATAATCGACGTAGCCGGCGGCGGGCGTAATGGCCACCAGGCCCACCACGGCCCCGGTGCAGGCCCCCACGGCGGTGGGCTTGCCGCCCCGCACCACTTCTACCAGCACCCAGGCCATGAGCGCGGCGGCAGAAGCCAGGTTGGTATTCACGAAGGAAAGGGCCGCCAGTTCGTTGGCCCCCAGGGCCGAACCGGCGTTGAAGCCGAACCAGCCGAACCACAGCAAGCCGGTGCCCAGCAGCACGTAGGGTACGTTAGGCGTCGAAAACGAGGTAGGGCGCAGGCTGGCCGAGCGTTGGCCCAGCACCATGGCCCCGGCCAGCGCGGCCACGCCCGCCGAAATGTGCACCACCGTGCCGCCCGCGAAGTCGAGCACGCCCCATTGCCGCAAAAAGCCCTCGGGGTGCCAGGTCCAGTGGGCCAGCGGGCAGTAGATGAACAGGCTGAAGAGCACCATGAAGGCCAGATACCCCTTGAACCGCACCCGCTCGGCAAATGAGCCGGTAATCAGGGCCGGCGTGATGATGGCGAACTTGAGCTGGAAGGCGAAGAACAGAATGAACGGGATGCCGGCCGCAAACACCGGGTTCGGGGCCGTGCCCACGTTGCGCAGCAGCGCAAACGTGAACGGGTTGCCAATCAGCCCGTGCCAGGAGGTGCCGTAGCAGAGCGAGAAGCCCACGAAGTAGAACAGCACCGACACCACGCCCAGGGCCACGAAGCTCTGGAGCATCGTGCTGATAACGTTCTTGGGGCGCACCATGCCGCCGTAGAAAAACGATAACCCCGGCGTCATGAGCAGCACGAAGGCCGAGGCCGTGAGCATCCAGGCTACGTCGGCACCGTTGAGCGAACCCGGCAGGGCGGCCGGGTGCGGCACCCGCACGAAAGCGGCCACGCAGGCCAACCCGATTAACAGCAACAGCGTGAGCAGCGTCAGGCTCGGCCGGCGCCTGGAGGTTGATTGGTATTCCATTTTACTTTTTTCAGCATATCGACCCTAAATACGAAGGTCTATTTTCTGAAATATCAGACTTATTTTTCATTTACACCCTTACACCAAAGGCCATTTTATGTTTTTGTTTAAATATAGGCGAACAATGGCCCTAAAAAATAAACCTCTGGCAACTCCCCTTGTGAGGAGTTGCCAGAGGCCTTAATAGTGAGCTATCCGGACTGGCAGATACTACTTGTTGCGTTTCCAACGGTAGTAACGGCGGTACCAGGGGGCGGTTTTTTTGCGCAGGCTGGCGGGCGTTTCGTGGGGGAACATGTTCACCCGGAACACCTGAAACCGGTCGTCCTCCAGGTGCAGGCCGCCGGTGTCGGTGGCCACGGCGTAGCGGAAGCCGGCGGCCTGGGCTTGCCGCTTGATTTCGGGCGAGAGAAGACCGTACGGGTAAGCCAGCGACACGATTTCGGTGCCCAGGCGCTCCTCCAGGGCCGTTTTGCTCTGGGCCATTTCGGCAGCGGCCTCGGCGGGCGGTAGTTCGGGCAGGCGGGGATGGTGCAGGGTGTGGGCCCCGATTTCCCAGCCCGCCGCCACGAAGGCCCGCTGCTGAGCCTCGCTCATGAGCGGACTGCGGGGCTCGGTGGCATCCTCGCGCAGGTCCCATTCGTTGTGGTCGATGGCCGGGTCGCCGAGCAGGTAAAGCACGCCACGGTAGCCGTACTGCTGCATGAGGGGCAGCAGGTTGGTGTAGTTATCGAGGTAGCCGTCGTCGAAGGTGAGGATGAGGGGGCGCTTCGGAAAGTCGGCCAGCGGTTTCGTACCGTCGGCGAAAGCCTGGTAATCCAGAAACGTAATCGGTGTGAAATCCTGCTGCCGGAAAAAGCGCAGGTGCTCGGCGAACCTGTCCTTCGTGACGAAAATCTGGTGCTTGCTGGCCAGGGGCTCGTCGGGAATCTTATGGTACATGAGCACCGGCAGGTGGGCCGGCACCGCCTTGCGCATCCGCGCCGACTGGTACACCGTCAGCACCTCGGCGGCTACGTGGGCCAGATCGAACTCCTGGCGCACCCGCGCCACCAGGGCCGGGGCCAGCGGGGCGGGTTCGCGCAGCAGGCGGCGGGCGTCGGCGAGCAGCTGGGCGTAATCGGCAGTGGGTGGCTGGAACTGAGCGGCAATGTCGCCGAAGTTGGAGGCGGCCGCGGCTTCATAGGTTTCCGGCGTGACAGGGCCGGCATACAGCGCCTCGCCCAGGGCCAGCGTGGGTACGCCCGCCCCCAGGGCCTCGATGGCCACCCGCCCTGCCCCGATAACAAGGCTGGTTCGGGCCAGCCAGCCGGGCACGTCATCAGTGAAGCCTACTACGTCAATCCGGGCCCCAAATTCGGCCTGCAACGCCGCCAACGCTACTTTACCGGCCTCGGGCAACTGCTCCAGCTCCCCGCCGATCAGGGCCAGGCGCAGGGTGGGTAGCTCGCGCAGCAGCACCGGAAACACCTGGGCCAGCAGCGCGGCGGCCCGCTCGCCCTTGCCCCCGTTGAAGCGCCCGATAAAGGCCACCCGCAACTCCGGCGCCGCCACCGGCTGGGGCGCAGCCAAGGGCCGGAACCGAATGCCGTTGGGCAGGGCCACGATTTTCTCGGGCTGCATTTTCACCTCGGCTACCAGGTGTTGGCGCAGGTTTTCGCAGATGGCAATGACCTTATCGCCATAAATATCGAAGAGCGAGGTGCTGGCGTGCAGGTGCTGGCGACCATGAACGGTGCTGACCAGCGGTACTTTCAGGCCCCGTAGCGCTAGGTAGCTCACCCAGCTGGCCGCCCGGGAGTGGGCGTGTACTACGTCAATCTGCTCGCGGCGTACCAGCTCCCGGATGCGGGCGGCGTTGCGCAGGCGCTGGGGCAGGCGGCGGTTGCTGATGGGCTGCTGCAGCACCGTGGCCCCGGTGGGTAGCGTGGCCGCGTCGGAGAGCAACCAGACCTGGTGGCCCTGGGCGCGGTGGGCCTCGGCCAGGTGCACGGCGTAGCTGACGGAGCCGGCGAAAAAGTTGGCGGACAGAACGTGCAGAATACGCATGGCAAAGAACCAGAAGAAGCCAACCGGAGGCAGTGAAGGGCGAAAAAGGCCCTTCAAAGGTACAAAGCCTAACGGGGCCGGGCCGGCATGCGGAGCCGCTGCTCAGGCTTCGTTGCCGCACCTATTCGTCGTCGATTCTGGTAAAGCGTCAGCTTCCGCGCGTTTCCCAGCCAGTTATGCCGGCTGCTTTTCACAGAAGCCAACTACCACGCCTACGCAAGGAAGGGCCGCCCGGATTACCCAGACGGCCCTTCTTATATATGGACTCAGGCTGTTGGTCTCAGCCGTTGGCTCTTCCTTCCACGTTGTCCATGTACTTCTGGCCCGAGCCGGTGTTGAGGAGCAGGATTTGCTCGTGGGGAGCAATCCAGCCGGAGGCCAGGAGCTTACGGGCAGCCAGCCAGACGGCCCCTCCTTCGGGGGCCACGAACAGGCCTTCGTGGCGGCCCAGCTCGCGCATGCCTTCCATCATTTCTTCGTCGGTGATGCTCAGGGCCGTGCCGTTGGATTCGGCCAGCACGCGCAGCATCATCTGCTCGCCCAGCGGGTGGGGTACGGCCAGGCCGTTGGCGATGGAGGGCTTGCCGACGTAGGCGTGGCAATTAGCCTGCTTGCCCGTGTAGGTGGCTACCAGGGGCTGGCAGGCGTCGGCCTGCACGGCCACCATACGGGGCAGCTTGGCCCCGGGAGCCAGCCAGCCCAGCTGCTGCATTTCCCGGAACGCCTTCCAGATGCCGATGAGGCCGGTGCCGCCGCCGGCGGGATAAAGCAGCACGTCGGGCAGCTGCCAGTCGAGCTGTTCGGCTAGCTCGTAACCCATCGTTTTCTTGCCTTCGAGGCGGTAGGGCTCTTTGAGCGTCGATACGTCGAGCAGCTCGCCGTTGGCGTTGTGCTGGCGCACCCAGGCGGCGCAGTCGTTGATGAGGCCGTCGATGAGCTGCACTTCGGCCCCATACCAGTAGCATTCTTCCTTGAAGGCCTTGGGCGTGTGGCGGGGCATAGCCACCACGGCCCGCAGGCCCGCCCGGGCGCAGTAGGCAGCCATGGCCACGCCCGCGTTGCCGGCCGTCGGGATGATGCAGCCGGTGGCACCCAGCTCCTTGGCCTTCGACACGGCCATGCTCAGCCCCCGGGCTTTGAACGAGCCGGTGGGGTTCTGGCCTTCATCCTTGAGCAGCAGACTACGCAAGTCGTAGCGGCCGCCAAGGGTAGGCAGGCGCATGAGCGGCGTGAAGCCTTCGCCCAAGGTCACCTTGTTCTCATCGTCGAGCAGCGGCAGCAGCGCCCGGTAGCGCCACATCGAAGCGTCGTGCAGGTCGATGGCGGTGGCCCGGGAAAGGCGCTCCTGCAGGTCGTAGGTGGCCACGAGCGGCACCTTGTGGCACTCGGAAACGAGCTGGAGCCGGTGGGCGGAATGGGGCTGGCCGCACTCGGAGCATTCGAGCTCGTGCAGGCGGGTGAGGGTTTCGGCGGTCTGGTTCATAGTGGAGAGTTGAACGCAAAATTCCCCGAACCCTATGCCGTAAACAAATGGCTACTTGGAATAGGCTATGCCTGTTTGGAATGGCATGAGTTGCCATAGTTGAGTTGTCAGTTGTCAGTTGTCAGTTGTCAGTAAGAACGTCATTCAGAGCGCAGCGAAGAATCTCGCTTGACAATGTTGAACAGTCGGCCATGTAACGTAAGCACGCGAGATTCTTCGCTGCGCTCTGAATGACGTTCTTACTGACAACTGACAACCAGCAACTGCCAACTGACAACTCAACTATAATACCGCCGCGCGAACTGCACGAAGGTTTTGTATGGCAGGTTGTTTTCGGTGCCTTTGCGCTGCACGAAGTCGAAGTGGCGGACCAGGTTCAGGTCGGTGATGGGCACTTCGACTAGCTCGCCGGCAGCCAGTTCTTTCGTTACGGCCTGCCGGGGCAGAAAAGCCAGGCAGGTATCGACGCGGACGAAGTTCTTGAGGGCCTCGGTACCGCCCAGGCGCACTTTCACGGGCAAATCGTTGAGCTTGATGCCCTTGGCGGCCAGGGCTTCTTCGAGTACGGCCAGGGTACCGGAGCCGCTTTCGCGCAGGGCAACGGGCATCCGGAGCAGGTCGGTGGCCAGCAGGGGCTGGCGCAACAAGGGGTTGCGGCCCGAGCACACGGCCACTACCTCGTCGGTGAGCAGGGGCGTGTAGGTGACGTTGCTGACTTTATGGATGCCCTCGATGATGCCCAGGTCGATTTCGTGGTCGAGCAACGCCTTGAGGATGTTTTCGGAGTTGCGGTTTTTGAGCGTGAGCCGGGTGTTCGGGAACTGACTCAGGTAGGCCGAGAGTACCGGCGGAATCACATAGAGCGAAATGGTGGTGCTGGCCCCGATGACCATATCGAGCGGGGGCGAAAACCCGGGGCTCAGTTCCGCGAATTCGAGGTGCAGCTCGTGCTGGAGCTGGCGGGCCAGCAGCAGCTTCTGGTACAGCAGCTCCCCGGCCGGCGTGAGCTGCACCGAATTACCCAACCGCTCGAAGAGCCCGGTTTTGTAGTGATCTTCCAGGCTGCGTACCCGCTTGCTCACGGCCGACTGGCTCAGAAACAGCGTCTGCCCGGCCTTGGTAAAGCTGAGCTGGCGGGCGACTTCAAGAAACACTTCGTGGTCGTGGGAGAGCATGGCGCAGGGAAAGTACTGGTTGCCGGCCAGAAATAAGTTTCGCCCGGTTGCCAATTGGCTTAACGGTTAACTGCCAACTGGCTTTTATGTACCTTCTGGTTGCCTTTTCACCTGCCACCCTGCTGTTTATGCGCCTTGCCGACTTCCGCTACCTGAGTGCCTACCTCGTACCCGGCTGCGTGGCGGCCGGACTTACCTGGCGGGGACCCTGGGCCTGGCTCACACCGCTGTTCATCTTCGGGTTGGTGCCGCTGCTGGAGCTGGCATGGCCCCCGCGCAACGTCGTGAGCCACGAGCCGGCTACGGCAGGAGCCCCACACCATCCGTTTTTCGACTGGCTGCTCTACCTCTGCGTGCCCCTGCATGTGGGCCTGCTGGTTTGGTACTTGGCCGTCCTGGCGCGGATGCCCTTATCGGGGGCGGAAACGGCCGGGCTGGTCGTGAGCATGGGTATTTGCGGTGGCTCGCTGGGCATCAATGTGGCCCATGAGCTGGGGCACCGCAGCCGCGGCTTCGAGCAGCGGCTGGCCCAGGTGCTGCTGGGCAGCTCCCTGTACCTGCACTTTTTCATCGAGCACAACCGGGGCCACCACCGCCACGTGGCCACGCCCCTCGACCCGGCCACCTCGCGCTTCAACGAGCCGTTCTGGCTTTTTCTGCCCCGGGCCCTGGGTGGGGAAATGAAGTCGGCCTGGCACCTGGAGGCGGAGCGGCTGCGGCGGGCCGGAGTGGCGTCGGCCTGGAGCGGGCAGAACCAGCTGTTGCGGTTTATGGCGGTGCAGCTGGTGGCCGGAGTAGCCGTAGCACTTGGGTTTGGGGGGCGCGGGCTGCTGGCCTGGGTGGGCGCGGCGCTGGTGGGGGCAGTATTGTTTCAGCTGGTGAACTACGTGGAGCACTACGGGCTGCAGCGGCGGCGCACCGAAACCGGCGGCTACGAGCGGGTGCAGCCGCACCATTCCTGGAATTCGGAGCACGCCGTAGGCCGCATCCTGCTCTACGAGCTTACCCGCCATTCCGACCACCACTACCTGGCCTCTAGGCCCTACCACACGTTGCGCCACCAGCCCGCCTCGCCCCAGATGCCCACCGGCTACCCCGGCATGATGGTACTGGCCGCGCTGCCTCCGCTCTGGTTTAAAGTGATGAACCCACGGGTGCCCGCCGGGCAGTAGCTGTTTTTGCCGGCAGCCCGGAACCAGCCGGCCAGCAGTCATTGTGGGGGCTATTTAGTCTTCCCACGGGATAAGTCAGGCACCTCATCATCTGTTAACAAATTATGTATTTGTTGCATTTAGGGCGTTTTAGACCCAACTTTACAGAACACTTCGTTTTGTTCAAGCGGTTTATTTTTAGCCGTTTGCTTTTCCCTTTTTCAAGTTTCGCACCTATGATGAAACGTTTCCTCTTACTGAGTTGCGCCAGCCTGCTCGCCCTAACTTCTTTTGAAGCCCGGGCCCAGGTTACGCTCACGACCAGCCCTTACGTCGAAACCTTCGACGGGCTAGCTAACGGCTTACCGGCCGGCTTCAGCATTTACACCGGTGCCACGCCGACCAAAGTGGGCACGGCGGCTACGCTAACTGCTACCCCCACCGCCTGGAACAATACCTCCGGCGCGTTCAAAAACTTCGCCTCGGCCACCGGCCTTACCGCTACGGCCTCGTCGGCCGACCAGGCTGCCGCTACCAACCGGGCGCTGGGCGTACGCCAGACCGGCAGCTTCGGCGACGGTACCGATGTTGGCCCGGCTTTCGTGTTTCAGGCAGCCAATACCACCGGCAAAACCGATTTCGCGCTCAACTTCAAGCTGCAGTCGCTCGATAATTCGGTGGGCCGTACTACCACCTGGCAGGTAGATTACGGCACCGGAACCACGCCTTCGGCTTTCACGCAGCTGGGTTCTATGAGTGATACCGGCCCGGTCTTCTCCAATACCCCCATCACGGTTAGTTTTGGCGGCGCCCTCGACAACCGGACCGGTCCGATCTGGATTCGGATCGTGGCCCCCACTGGTACCACGGGTAGCGGCAGCCGCCCCAGCTCGGCCATCGACGATTTCTCGCTGACCTGGAACGCCAACGCCAATGCCCCTGCCCTGGCCGTAACCCCGGCCACGCTCGATTTTGGCAAGCAGACCATTAACGTACCCTCGGCTCCCAAAACCTTTACCCTGACGGGCACCAACCTGACGGCCGCCGCCACGGTGACCACCGCCGCCCCGTTCGCCGTTTCGAAAGATGGGACGACCTTCAGCAGCAGCGTGGTGTACTCGGTAGCCGAGCTGGCCCAGCCCCAGCAGGTGTCCGTACGCTTTACCCCCACTACCCTGGGGCAGGTGAGCGGCCCGGTTACCGGCGCAGCCACTGTTAGCAGCACCGGGGCCACCAACCGCAGCGTAACGCTGAGCGGCGCCGGCAACGACCCCACCCAGACCGTGTACGACTTCAATGCCTGCACCGGCAGCACTACGCTCTCCGATGGCTGGATTCAGTTCAGCGTAACGGGGGCTCAGACCTGGGCCTGCACCACCTTCGGCCGCGACCCTAACAACCCCGCCGGCACGGCCGCTTACCCCAATGCCGTGCAGATGAACGGTTTCTCCGGCGGCAACGTCGCCAACGAGGACTGGCTGATTTCGCCCGCCCTGAACCTGACTTCTACCAGCTTCCCGCTGCTTTCGTACTGGACCCGCACGGCCTTCAACGGCCCGTCCCTACGCCTGCTGGTTTCGACCACCTATTCTGGCACCGGCAACCCCAACGCCGCCGGCGTTACCTGGACCGACCTGAACGCCAACTTCCCGGCCGCCGCCTCGAACGTGTGGCAAAACGACAACCTCGACCTGAGCGGCTACAAGCGGGCCGGTGTGTATGTGGCCTTCGTGTACACCTCGACCACCAACGGCGCCGCCCGCTGGACCGTGGACGATGTGGTGCTGACCAACTCGGCCACTCCTGCTCCGCCCGCCGTGCGCCTCGACCGCAAGGACCTGGCCTTCGGCTACCAAGCTGTGAGCACCGCCGCCACCCAGGTCATCAACCTGACCACGACCAACCTGACCGGCCCGCTGACCGTGAACTCGTCGAACGCCGCGTTCCAGCTCTCGAAAGACGGGGTTGCTTTCAGCTCCTCGCTGACCTACACCCAGGCCGAAGCCAACAACCAGCAGGTGCCCATCCGGGTGCGCTTCCTGCCCACGCAAGCTTCCACCACCTACGCCGCAACGCTCACCATCGCCACCAGCGGCGTCACCACCCAGACGATCAGCCTGAGCGGCAACACCTACGACGCTGCCAAGACGCTGGAAGTGGTGAACTGGAACGTGGAGTGGTTCGGCTCGACGGCTACCGGCCAGGGCCCGACCGACGTGGAACTGCAGCAAACCAACGTTACGAGCGTACTCAAGAGCCTCTTCGCCGACGTGTATGTGCTGCAGGAAGTAGTGGATACGGTGCGGCTACGCAACGTAACGACCACCCTCTCGACCCAAACGGGTGTGCAGTACGGCTACAAAATTGCCGATTTCGGCTCGTACAGCGACAACACCAGCGACCCCGACTACGTGGGCACTCAGAAGCTGACGTATATCTACCGCAAGGATGTGGTGCGGCCCGTGAAGTTCGAAGGGCTGCTGCGCTGCACCGAGGCGCAGGGCTGCCCCGCCTTCACCCCCTGGGCTTCGGGCCGTTTCCCGTTCCTGATGGCCGCCGATGTGACGCTCGATGGCGTAACGCGGCGCATCAACTTCGTCGACATTCACGCCAAGGCGAACTCCTCGTCTACTTCGGCCAACGACTACGCCCGCCGCAAGGCCGGCGCCGAGCAGCTGAAAGCCTACCTCGACACCACGTACCCTAACTCCAACACGCTGGTGCTCGGCGACTACAACGACGTGCTCGAAGGCACCATCGCCACGGGCGTTACGCCAGCCGTTTCGTCGTACAATGCCTTCGTTACCGACCCTAATTACGTAGCCCTGACGCTGCCCCTGGCCCGCGCCGGGGCCCAGTCGACGGCGGGCTTCAACACCCTGATCGACAACGTAATTGCCACCAAGCCAATGGCCAATTACTACATCAGCGGTTCGGCCGCCGTGCGCACCGACCTGGCCGCCGGTATTGCCAACTACGCCAATACCACCACCGACCACTACCCGGTCTTCACGCGCTTCTCGCTGACCCAGACGCCGCTGGCCGTTCGCAACGCCACGGCAACGGCCGCGCTGAACCTGTATCCGAACCCGGTTACCAACAGCGTGCGGTTCGAGGTAGCCGAAACCGGCCAGAACCTGCACCTGAGCGTTTATACCACCACCGGCCGCCTGGTACTGCAGGGTACCGGCTCGGTGGAGCAGCTTAACCAGCAGCTCAATAAGCGCGTGGCGGGCCTGAGCAACGGCCTCTACGTTGTGCGCGTAGTGGGTGCTCAGCAAGCCTACGTAAGCCGTTTCCAGAAGCAGTAACCGCTTCGGAAACAGCCTTTAAAAAGAGCGCCCCGGCCGGTTGGCCGGGGCGCTCTTGCTTTGGGTAGATCCTGGGCAACCGTGTGGGAAGCCAGCCAGCCAAGGTGGTACTACTGCTGATCGGCGGCCGGCAGAAGCTCCTGCACCAGCACCCAGCCCTGCGGCCACAGGCCTAGCCCCGACTCAGAGTTGAGGTGGCCCAGCGCCCCCACGTTTACCAGCCGGCTGCCCCAGGCAGCGGCAAATTCGGTGGCGCGGGCCAGGGTCACGTACTCATCGGTGGTGCTGGCCACCACAATGCTCGGGAACGGCAGCCGCGCCAGGGGCATGGGCGCAAACCCGTGCACTTCGGGCAGCTGCTCCCGCCGGTCTACATCGGCGGGGCCCACGAGCAGGGCCCCAGCCAGGGGCCGGGTGCTAGCGGCGGCCCAGTGCGCCACCGTGGCGCAGGCCAGGCTGTGGGCCACCAGCACCACCGGCCCGGGCGCGGCGACCACGGCGGCCTCCAGGGCGGCCACCCATTCGGCGCAGACGGGCCGGTCCCAGTTGCGCTGCTCCACGCGGCGGTAGCCGTAGTGCTGCTCCCAGCGGGTTTGCCAGTGCTGCGGCCCGGAACTGCCCAGGCCGGGTACGGTGAGAATGGTGACGGATTGCATGGCCCGAAGATACGGACGACGTATATTTACTATTGTCCACTTGCAAGTTACACCATGCCCGTCATCACCGATATTTCCCAGCTCGACCTGACCAAAACCTACACCTATGCTGACTACCTGACCTGGCGGCTGGAAGAAGTAGTGGAGTTGATTCGCGGGAAAGTACGGCTGATGAGCCCCGCGCCGCGCCGCGTACACCAGGACATCCTTCGCAATGTTGCCCGGCCTATTTTCAACTACCTCCACCAGCAGGCGTGCAAGGCCTACGTGGCGCCGTTCGATGTACGGCTGTTTACGCAAGGCCCCAACGGCAACGACCAGTCCACCACCGTTGTGCAGCCTGACTTTTGCGTGGTGTGCGACCCGGCCAAACTAAACGAGGCCGGCTGCCTAGGAGCGCCCGATTGGATTATCGAAATCCTGAGCCCCAAAACGGCAGCCTATGACACGCGGGAGAAGTTCAGTCTCTACGAGGAAGCAGGTGTGCCGGAGTACTGGATCGTGTTTCCGGGCGAGAAAACGGTGGCTGCCTACGTGCTGGAAAACGGCCGCTACGAATCGCGCGGCACCTACTACGAGCCCGGCCGGATTCCGTGCGAGGTACTGCCGGGATTTGCGGTTGAGTGGGCGGAGATGTTTGAGGGGGTGTAGATTATCTTCCTCAATACGCTCTAGCAATAGTGTCCAAGCTCATTGACATCAGAGCCTACTACCGCAATTGCTCTCCCGTTACCCGGATCATTCCATGCACCATTTCATATTGCATGGACAACTCACCTAACACCTGGATGATTTCGTCGATAACAACCGCAACTTTTGGCGGCACCAGTCTGCCTATCGCAGTTACCACAATGGGGTCAAACTCCAGCCACTGCACATCCTTCACTCGTTCCGGACCAGATACTTCAATATAGCCTTCAACAGGCAATCCGAACCCATTCGCCCAATCTGTTGCCTGTTCATCACGATAAACTTTGAGCCTGATTTTGCAGCGGGTGGCCTGCATCATTTTCTGTAGCGTTAGTAGGCGTTGCATCTGCTGTTTTAGATAGTGAGCGCACGTATCAAATTGTTATTCAAAGCTATATAAAAGCCTATAACATTACCCTTTTTCTATACCTTCCGGCATCCTACTACGCTCCTCCCTATCCATGCTATCGAAAACGCTTTTCCGCCTGCCGTTGCTGCTGGTGCTGGCCCTGCTGGGTGCGGCCTGCTCGCACTCCGGCTCCGATGCCAGCCAGGACCCCAACGGGCCGGAAATTGACCCCTACCAGAATCTGGTGTTCGAGTTTGCCGATAACGTGGTCGGGGCCGAGGCCCAGGACCGCTGGGACACGACCCAGGTGGTGCGCTTCGAGCCGGCCATGCGCGGGCGCTTTAAGTGGGCCAGTGAGCGGGAGCTGATTTTCTCGCCCAGCACGCCCTTCCGGCCCAGTACCGCCTTCACGGCCACGCTGCGCAAAGAGGCCCTGCCCGCCGGGGCCACGGCCACCGAGCTGCCCGAGAACCGCCGCAAATTCCACACGCCCTACCTGCAGCTGCAGGAGCCCCAGGCGTTCTGGGGCCGCTCCAGTCGGGCGGCCGGCACCGCCGAAATGCGGGTGGACCTGCCCTTCAACTACCCCGTGAAGCCCGCCGACGTGAAGCCCCTGCTGCGCCTGACCCAGAACGGGGAGCCGGTGGCCTTCGAGATGGCCAGCGCCGAGCCGGGCCAGACGGTGCGCCTGAGCCTCAACCAGACGGTGCGCCCCGGCGCGCCCCTCACGCTGGCTCTGGCCCGCGGCCTGAGCGCCGTGGGCAGCGACCAGCCCTCGGAAACCGACTACGAAAAGCAGCTCGCCGTGCCCGACCCCCAGGCCCTGGCGGTGCGCTCCGTAACGGGCAGCCTGAGCGGCGCCGACCCCATCATCACCATCCTGACCAACCAGCCGGTGAGTCTGCCCGATTTGCGGGCGGCTTTGGCCGTGTCGCCGCAGGTGGCCTACGAGGTGGAGGAGCTCGAAAGCGGCTTCCGGCTCAAGGGCGGCTTCGTGGTGGGCAAAACCTACCAGGTGCGCCTGGCCGGCGGCCTGCGCGGCAACCTGGGCGGGCAGCTGGATAATGACGTGACCGAAACCGTGAGCTTCTCCGACGAGCGGCCCACCATCAGCTTCGCCAGCGCCGACAAGGCCATGTACCTCGATGCCCTGGGCAGCCGCAACCTGGGTGTGCGCATCAATGAGGTGGCCAAGGTGAAGGTGACCATTGCCAAGGTGTACGCCAACAACATCCAGCAGCTGCTGCGCGCCGGCTCCCAGTACGGCTACCCCGAGTACGACGAGGACGACGAAGGCGGCCAGGACGAAGACGGCGAGTACGTGGACCGCTCGTTTCAGTACTACGACGTGGAAAACCTGGGCAACGTGCTCTCGGAGCGCACCTACACCGTGGCCGGACTGCCCCGGGAGCAGGGCCTGCGGTTGCTGAACCTGAGCCTGAAAGACCTCGAATTCAGCGACGGGCTCAAGGGCCTCTACATCATCAAGGTGCAGGACACCGAGCGGCAGTGGCTGCAGGTGAGCAAGCTGGTGGCCGTGTCGGATATCGGGCTGATTGTGAAAGCCGGGGCGGCCGGCAGCACGCTGGTTTTCGCCAACTCGATTCGCAACGCCAAGTCCCTGAGCGGGGTCGAAATCCGCTACCTGAGCACCAACAACCAGGTCATGGGCACGGGCGTCACCAACGGCGCGGGCGTGGCCAAATTCGACAGCACGGCCCAAAATGCGCGGTTCCGGCTGGGCATGGTGGTGGCCCGCCAGGGCAACGACTTCACCTTCCTCGACCTGAGCCGCAGCCGGGTGGAAACCTCGCGCTTCGACGTGGGCGGCCTGCAAAGCAACGCCGCCCGCTACCAGGCCTTCCTCTACGGCGACCGGGACCTGTACCGCCCCGGCGACACGGTGCGCACCAACACCATTCTGCGCACCGAAAGCTGGGGCACCCCGCCCGCCGGCCTGCCCCTGAAGGTGCGGCTGCTGCTGCCCACCGGCAAGGAGTACGCCAGCCTGCGCAAAACCACCTCCCGGGCCGGCTCCTGCGAGGCCCAGTTCATTCTGCCGCCCTCCGTGATGACCGGCCTCTACACCCTGGAAGTGCTCACCGGCAACGACGTGCTGCTGACCTCGCGCCAGCTTTCGGTGGAGGAATTCATTCCCGACCGCCTGAAGGTGACCGTGAAGGCCAGTCGGGCCGTGGTGAAGCCGGGCCAGCCGGTGCAGGCGCTGATTACGGCCCAGAACCTGTTCGGGCCGCCCGCCGCCGACCGCAAGTTTGAGGTCGAGTTTTCGCTCAAGGAAAAGCGCTTCGCCCCCAAAGAGCTACGCCGACTACACCTTCGCCATCCGCAGCGGGGAGCGGCGCAGCGGCAACGGCGGCAACGAGGAGGCCACGCCCCTCACCGACCGGTTCGAGAAGACCGTGCGCGAAGGCACCACCGACGCCGCCGGCCGGGGCACGGCCACCTACGAAGTGCCCGACTACCCCGACCTGGGTTTGCTGGAAGGCGCGGCTTTTACCACGGTGTTCGATGAAACCGGCCGCCCCGTCAACCGCCTGGCCACCTTCGAGGTGCAGACCCAGCCGGTGCTGTTCGGCATTCAGAATCTGGATGATTTGGTGAGCACCGGCCGGCCGCTTGCCGGTGCGGGTGGTGGCCCTCACGCCCGCCGGCCAGCCCACCCAGGCCGCCGGCCGAGGTGCGGGTGGTGCGCCTGCTCTGGGAAACCGTGATTGAGCGCCGCGGCGGCCGCTACATCTACAACTCCCAGAAGCGCGAGCAAACCGTGCTGACCCGCGCGCCTGACGGTGGCCCGCGGCGGCTCCGATGCCGGCCTGGGCTTCACGCCCACCTACTCCGGCGAGTACGAAATCCGCATTTCCCGGCCCGGGGCCGCTACGTTCGTGGCCCAGCGGGTGTACGCCTACGGCTACGGCAACACCCAGAGCAACAGCTTCGAGGTGAGCAACGAGGGCGAGGTGACCATCGAGGCCGACAAGGCCAAGTACCAGCCCGGCGACGTGGCCCACCTGCTGCTCAAAACGCCCTTCCCCGGCCGCGTGCTCGTGACCGTGGAGCGCAACCGGGTGCTCGACCATTTCTACGTGGATACCGACGAGAAATCGGCTAAAGTCAACATCCCGATTCGCGGGGGCCACGTGCCCAACGTGTACGTAACGGCCACCGCCATCCGCGAAATCAAGGACAACCGCCTGCCGCTCACCGTGGCCCGGGGCTTCGTGCCGCTGGCCGTGGAGAAGCCCGGCAGCCGCCTGCCCTTGATCATCAAAGCGCCCGCGCTGAGCCGCTCCCAGACCACCCAGACCATTGAGGTAAGCACCGCCCCCGGCGCCCAGGTGACGCTGGCGCTGGTGGATGAGGGCATTCTGCAGCTCAAGGACTACCGCACGCCCGACCCCCACGGCTACTTCTACCAGAAGCGCGCCCTCGAAGTAGCGGCCCACGACGTGTACCCCTTCCTGCTGCCCGAGCTGGGTACCAGCAGCACCGGCGGCGACGGCTACGACCTCGCCCGCCGCACCACGCCCGTACCCTCGCGCCGCGTGCGCCTGCTGGCCAAATGGAGCGGCGTACTCACGGCCGATGCCAACGGCAAAGTGCGCTACAAGCTCCAAGTGCCCCAGTTCAGCGGGGCCGTCCGCATCATGGCCGTGGCCTACAAGGGCGACGCTTTCGGCTCGGCCGAGCACACCATGCGCGTCGCCGACCCGGTGGTTATCAGCACGGCGCTACCCCGCTTCCTAAGCCCGGGCGACACGATTGACGTGCCGGTAACGCTGACGAATACGACGGAGAAAGCAATGGAAATTTCAATGACCAGATTTTGATTACGGAGATATGCTGAAAGCATATCAATAGCACAGGGTCTGCGGGGTCTGGTAGCCTGGCGGTTTGCAAACGAGTATCGTACTGAAACCTAATCAGGAGCACGAGTGATAGTTGGGACTGCTGTGGCCTTAAATAAGATTGGAACCTGGCAAAGTATCAGTTGAAGTGCGGATAGCTTATTAATGGTTTGCGCACGAAAAACCGCAACAGGAAATCTTCACCGAAACCATCGAAATCCCCGTCCGCCCCGCTTCGCCGCTGCAGAAGCGCACGGGGGCGGGCGTGGTGGCCGGGGGCGCGAATCAGGCGCTGAACCTGAAGACCGACTTCCTGCCGTCCTCGCTGCGGAGCCAGCTGGTGGTGAGCCGCTCCCCGATGACGGAGTTTGCCAAGGATTTGCGCTACCTGCTGCAATACCCCTACGGCTGCCTGGAGCAAACCGTATCAGCCGCCTTCCCGCAGCTGTACTACGGCGACCTGGCCGCCACCCTGGGCCAGAAGAACGGGCTAAGCTCTAAGCTCTCCAATCTAAGTTCTAACAAGTTCAACCCCAACTACCACGTCCAGGAAGCCATCCGCAAAGTGGAGGCCCAGCAGATGTACAACGGCAGCCTCAGCTACTGGCCCGGCGGCGACTACGACAACTGGTGGGCCACGGCCTACGCCGCCCACTTCCTGCTCGAAGCCCAGCAGGCCGGCTTCGAGGTGAACAAGAACGTGCTCGACCGGGTGCTGCGCTACCTCCAGGCCCGGGTGCGCCAGCGCGAAACCGAGACCTACAACATCATCCAGACGGGCGGCGTGATTCGGCCCACCACCCTGGCCAAGAAGGAAATTGCCTACTCGCTCTACGTGCTGGCCCTGGCCGGCCGCCCCGATGCCGTGGGCCTGAACTACTACCGCGCCAACCGCCCCCTGCTGGCCGAGGATTCGCGCTACCTGCTGGCGGCGGCCTTCGCCCTGAGCGGCAACCAGCGCGCCTACCAAAGCACCGTGCCGGCCCGCTTCGGGGCCGCGCCCAGCATCGCGGGCCGGGAGCTGGCCGGCTCCTTCGCCTCCCCCGTCCGCGACATGGCCCTGATCCTGAACGCCCTGCTCGCCGCCGACCCCGCCAACCCGCAGGTAACCACCCTCAGCCGCCAGCTCAGCCGCCAGGTGAAGCAGGCCGGCTGGCTCAGCACCCAGGAGCGCGCCTTCGCCCTGCTGGCCCTGGGCAAGCTGGCCCGCCAGAACGCCGGCAGCACCGTCACGGCCCAGCTGCTGGCCGACGGCAAAAGCATCGGCGCTTTCTCGGGCAAGGACCTGCTGGTAAGCAACGTGGCCAACCGCCAGCTGACCCTGCGCACCAGCGGCCGGGGCAGCCTCTACTACTTCTGGGAAACCGAGGGCATTTCGCCCACCGGCCGGGTGCGGGAGGAAGACGCCTACCTGCAGGTGCGCCGCCAGTTCCTCGACCGCACCGGCAAAGCCCTGGGCTCCGCTCACCTTCCGCCAGAACGATTTGGTAGTGGTGCGCATCACCGTTCAGTCGGCCGAAAGCGCCGGGGAGGTGCCGAACGTGGCCATCACCGACCTGCTGCCCGCGGGCCTGGAAATCGAGAACCCGCGCATCGGGGCCGTCCGCGACCTGGCCTGGGCCCGCGACGCCGCCCAGCCCGACTACCTCGACGTGCGCGACGACCGGCTGAACCTGTTCACCACCGCTACGCCCAAACCCAAAGTGTTCTACTACCTCGCCCGCGCCGTGAGCAAAGGCACGTTCAAGTTAGGCCCCGTCAGCGCCGACGCCATGTACAACGCCGAATACCACAGCTACAGCGGCGCCGGCGTGGTGCGGGTGCGGTAGGGGGCTGGAGCTGGCGGAAGAACGCATAGGTATTTTGAGCGAAGCAATGGCCTAATTCAGCGGTCAGTTCAACTCTCACCAGCTCCCAAACAGGCTCTTTGCGCGACATCATGCGTGGAACACCACAGTATATTTTGCAGTCTCTGTTTCGTAGGGTAAATGGTTGCGTTCGTTCTTGTTTGGCTGCCCTTGTCGTTTGCCGTAGGCTCCTGTACTGCTTAACCCAAGTTGCGGAGTAGAAGCTAATGCTAAAAAATTAGCTCCCCTCCTTGGAAAGGAGGGGCTGGGGGTGGTTGGTTGCCGTTGAACGTGCGTTAAGAAATAGTGCTAGTTATCGTTCCAGTAGCATCAACCACCCCCAGCCCCTCCTTTCCAAGGAGGGGAGCTAGCATCTGATTCTAGTCCGCAACTTGAGTTATTTACTTCGAAATCAACCAGTCTTTACATCAGGAGCTAATTCAACCTTAGCTCCTTTTCACTTTGCTAAGTGTGGGCTACCCGCACAAAAAAGCGGCCTGCCCCCAATGGGAGCAGGCCGCTTTTTTAACGGCACTAGGCAAGCGGTGCTTATTGCACCACCAGGCGGGTAGTGGATACCGACTGACCGGTTTTCACCTTGAACAGGTAGGTGCCGCGAGCCAGGCTGCTGGCATCAAACTGCACCTGGTGGCCGCCGGCAGCCTCCGTGGCCGAAACCAGCGTCTGCACCTTACGGCCCAGCGTGTTGTAGACTTCCACGCTTACGGCACCTTCCTTAGGCAGGTAGTAGCTGAGGGTAGTGGCACCGGCCGAAGGGTTGGGATAAGCCATAACTTCCTTGCTCACCTGGATGGCCGAAGCCGTAGCAGGCTTGGCATCGGTGGCATCGGCAGCACCACCACGCGCCTGGGCGGCTGGCTGGGTCTGGGCTTCGTACTGCGGGAAGGTCCGGCTCACGATAACGGCGTAGTCGGCGCGGGTAACATTCTGGGCAGGCTTGAACGTGGCCCGGATTACGGGCTGCAGATCGTAGGGACCCTGGGTTACGCTGTAGTAGGCATTGATCAGGTTGAGCTCCAGGGCTACGCTTACGTAACCTTCGAGGCCAGCCGGAATGCTGGCGGCATCATCAATAGCCACCGATTTGCCATCTACCTGCACCGTTACGGGCTTGCCGTTACGGCCCTGGGCTACCTGCTGGAAGCCCAGGCTCTGCACCAGCGAGTAAGCCAACGAAGCGCGGCTAACCGTAGCGTTCGGCGAGAACGTGCCGCTGGCCGTAGCCAGCATGACACCGTTGTTCACATGGAAACGGTCGCGCAGGGCAGCACCGCGGGCCGATACGGCTTCGGTGAGCAGGCGGTCGGTGCTGCTGGATACGTCGGAGAAGGAGAACGAGCCATTGATGGGCAAGAACTGGCGGATGCCCTGGCCCATCATCAGGTATTCGGCCAGCTGAATGCGGGTCAGGTTCTGGTCGGGCTTGAAGCCGTTCGAGAGGCCGTCCATCAGGCGGTTGGTTACGGCCATCTTAATGGCGGCTTCGGCTGGGTGGCCTACTGCATCATTCAGGTTGGTGGTACCGCTGGGCGTGAGCAGGCTGATGTTGCCGGTTACCGTTTCCGGTACGGCCAGCACGCCGCGCAGGCCTTCTACCTGCACCCGCCAGGTGCCGGCCATGGGCGAGGCCACGGCTACCCCCCGGTCGGTGGAGAGCGTAAACGTAACGGGCGTACCCGAGGTGCGCCGCACGCCATTCGGATCAATCAGCACCAGGTTGGTCAGGTTGCCGGTTTCGCCGAGGAAACCCCGCGAGGAAATCTTTACCTCCAGGCTATTCACCCCAGTACCTACCTGGAAGTTCATGCCGTTGGTGGCCGTAGTAGCAGGGTTGAAGTTGATGCTGAACGGCGTAGTGCTGGTTACAGCATTAACGCTGCTTTTGAACTGCCGCGACGAGTTAACCGTGGAGCCGAACAAGGCCGAGCGGAAAGCCTGATCGACAGCGGCGTACGCGTTTACGTAGCCGGCACCTACTTCCCATGCCTGACGGCCGGGCATGTTGGTAGCCGTTTGCTGCAGCAGCGCCTTTACCTGCGCCGGGCTCAGCGAAGGCTTCGCCTCCAGAATCAGGGCCACTACCCCGGCTACGTGCGGCGTCGCCATCGAGGTGCCGCTGCTGTGGGTGTAGAAAGGAATTTGAGCGGGGGTCAGGGCAGCAGCATCTTCGGCAGCACCCAACGACGATACCGGCGCAATGGCGCGGGTCGACACCACATCTACGCCGGGAGCCACGATAACGGGCTCATTCTTATAAGTCCAGGTTTCGCCATCAATCATGAACGTCCCCTGCTGGTCGCGCACCCCGCGCGACGAGAAGTCGGCCAGCAGGCCGTTCCGGTCGCCGGCACCTACCGAAATAGTCCAGGGAGCTACAGCATACGGGTTGTGCGTATCGGCGCTGGGGCCCGAGTTACCGGCCGCAAATACCACTACCATGCCCCGGTCGTAGCACTTCTTGGTTACGATGTTGATGGGGCTCTCCGGGTTGAACGTACCGGAAGTACCGAACGAGTTGCTGATTACCCGGATGTTGTACTGGAACTGGTGCGTGAGGGCATAGTCGAAGCCACCGATAGCATCGAGCACCAGCAGCGCACCGCCCGAGCCGTAGCCGAGCAGCGAAGCGCCGGGAGCCACGCCCTCGTATTTACCGCCCGATTTGGCACCGTTGCCGCCTACCGTACCGGCGCAGTGGGTGCCGTGGCCCGAGTTCGAATCGGTGTTCGGAACCCCTTCCACGTAGGTTACGGGCAACATCGAGTCAACCGAGTTAAGGTTGGTCGAACCCAGCGTATTCTGCACCAGGTGCGTGCCAAATTTGATGTCGTCGTGGGTGCCATCGACGCCGCTGTCGTTGATGAGCACCCCTACGCCCCGACCCGATACCGGCGTGCCGTTGTTGCGGGCCGTCATCTGCTGGTCGGCCCGCAGGCGCTTAACGCCCGTCAGGTGGGTATCGTCGAAGTTATAGTACTCCAGGGGCTTGTTGATGAAGAGCGAGCGAACCTCCGGGTTCTGTGCCAGCGCATCTACCTGAGCAGATGTGGCCAATATCCCGGCCACCGGCAAAGCGCGGAAGGTGATGCCCCGGGTAATACCGAGTTGCTTCAGAAAAGCTACCTGGTTGGCTTTGGGAGCTCCATCGCCAGTGAAGGTGACGATGACCTGAGCCGTTGGACTTTTCTGGAGGGCAGCACGCAGCTCCGGATCGACAGTAGCCTGCCCGAAGGCGACGGCAGCCTCTAAGCTCGCGAAAACGAGCGTTGCGAAGAATTTGGCTTTCATGTAGTGGTTGTGGAAATAGGGTGGGTGTTTGTGGAAGGAAATTGTGCGACAAACAGCGAAAACCTTGGACTACCTGAAACTGGATAAATGCTGTTTATCCAAAACAGTTACTCGTACTATCTCGCTACCTGTCACGGATTACTTACGAGCCGACGTCCGCATCTGGATCTACCATTTGCTAAAATTATCATCGTTTCTGCTGCATTTTATTGATAAAAAATCACTTTACGGCCTAAACTTTTATTTTTTTACTTCGTAGTGGCCTTCCAACAGAATCGTAATCGAACAACTAAATTGCTAAAAACAATATTTTGCAAAATTTAATATTAACGATATAATACAATTTATTAGCGCATCCTTTCCACTCAGAATAATGGTTTATCAGCTGCTTTTGTAGTGCCAATAAATCAACTGGGCAACCACCTATAACACCCGGTATCTATCTTCGGGAATGATGCTCCCCCCCGCCTGCTTGCATATGCAGCCCTATGGGCCGGGACACTGCTGAGTCTGTTGGTTTTGCTCGATTGGGCTTTTCCGGTGCCGCCCGCGCCGCAGTACTCGCCCCTGGTGCTGGCCCAGGATGGCACGGTGCTGCACGCCTACCTCAACCCCACCCAGAAGTGGCGGATGAAAACGGAGCTGCGCGAGATTACGCCGGTGCTGCGCCGGGCCATTATTGAGAAGGAAGACCGGTGGTTCCGGTGGCATTTCGGGGTGAACCCGCTGGCGCTGGTGCAGGCTGCCGGGCGCAACGTGTTTGGGCGTGGGCGCACCACCGGGGCCAGCACTATTACCATGCAGGTGGCCCGGCTGCTGGAGCCCAAGGAGCGCACCTTCGGGAATAAGCTGCTCGAAATGGCCCGCGCCACCCAGCTCGAAGCCCACTATAGCAAGGACGAAATCCTGCAGCTCTACCTCAACCTGGTACCCTACGGCGGCAACGTGGAAGGCGTGAAATCGGCCGCCCTGCTCTACTTCCAGCAAACGCCCGACTACCTCTCCCTGGCCCAGACCGTGACGCTGGCCATCATCCCGAACCGGCCCCGGGGCCTGGTATTGGGCAAAAACAACGCGGCCGTGCGCCGGGAGCGGAACCGCTGGCTCCGCCGCTTCGGGGCGGCCGGGCTGTTTCCCGAGCAGGATATTGCCGACGCCCTGCGCGAGCCCCTGCAGGTGCAGCGCCACGCCGCGCCCGCGCTGGCCCCCCACCTCTCGCGCCGGTTGGTGCGCCAGTATCCGCGCGCGGCCATCATCCGCAGCAGTCTGCAACGGGCCAAGCAAAGCAAGGCCGAAGACCTGACCCGCAACTACGTACGCCGCCTGCGCGAGCTGGGCATTTCCCAGGCTGCCGTGCTGGTAGTGAATAACCGCACCCGGCAGGTGGAAGCCTACGTAGGCTCGGCCGATTTCCGCGACTTCCGGGGCCAGGGCCAGAACGACGGCATCATGGCCGTGCGCTCCCCCGGCAGCACCCTCAAGCCCTTCCTCTACGCCCTGGCCCTCGACCGGGGCCTCGTCACGCCCAAGCTGCTGCTGCCCGACGTGCCCACCAACTTCCAGGGCTACCGCCCCGAAAACTTCGACAAGCACTGCAACGGCGAGGTAACGCTGGAACGGGCCCTGGCCTACTCGCTCAACATCCCAGCCGTGCGCGTGCTCCAGGACCTAGGCGTGCCCACCTTCACCGAGCAGCTCCAGCGGGCCGGCTTCCGCAGCGTGGCCCGCAACCGCACCCGCCTGGGCCTGAGCAGCATCCTGGGCGGCTGCGGGGCGAGCCTAGAAGAGTTGACGGGGTTGTATGCTGCGCTGGCGAATGGGGGGCGGTATGGGCGGTTGGGGCTGACTGCTGCGGCCCCTATTGTCGCCTCACCCCCTAGCCCCCTCTCCTTCAGAGAGGGGGAACTAGTTTCTAGCACTTCATCTAGCTCTAAAAAACTAAAGGCTAGTTCCCCCTCTCTGAAGGAGAGGGGGCTAGGGGGTGAGGCGCCCGGCAGAGGGGGTGAGGCCCTTATCTCCCCCGCGGCTGCCTTCCTCGTCACCGACATCCTCAGCCAGCTTACCCGGCCCGATTTGCCGCTGGGGGCGGCCAGCAGCACCCGCCTGCCCAAAATTGCCTGGAAAACCGGCACCAGCTACGGCCGCCGCGACGCCTGGAGCATCGGCTACAACCGCGACTATACCATCGGGGTCTGGGTGGGCAACTTCAGCGGCCAGGGCAGTCCCGCTCTCACCGGCTCCGACGTGGCCACGCCCCTGCTCTTCGACCTGTTCAACACCCTGGCCTACAACTCGCCCAACGACTGGTTCGCGCCCCCCGCCGCCCTCGATTTCCGGCTGGTCTGCGCCGAATCGGGGCGGGTGCCGGGGGAGAACTGCCCCAACCAGGTGATTGACTATTTCCTGCCCAACGTGAGCAGCGGGCAGCGCTGCCAGCACCAGCGCGAGGTGCTGGTATCGGCCGATGGCAGCTTCACCTACTGCCGGGCCTGCGCGCCGGCGGCCGGGTTCCGGCGGGAGCTCTACCCCAACCTGCTGCCCGAAGTGGCCGCCTACCGCGAAAGCCAGGGCCTGCCCTACCGCCGCCTGCCGCCCCACAACCCCCAGTGCCAGCGCGTGCGCGGCGGCCCCGAGCGCGCCCCCAGCATCACCTCGCCCACCGCCAACACCGAGTACGTGCTCAACGCCCGCGAGCAGCCCCAGCTCCTGCTCAGCTGCACCACCGACAGCGAGGTGCGCCAGGTGTACTGGTACGTGAACGACCAGTTCCTGCGCGCCGCCGCCGCCACCGAGCGGGTCTTCTTCCGCCCCGCCCCCGGCCCCCTGAAGATTTCCTGCGCCGACGACCACGGCCGCAACACCGATGTGCTGGTAACCGTGAGCGAGCTGTAGCCCGGCGTCCCAGGGCTGAAGCCCTGGGCTAATCAGCGGTGGTTGTCGTTGAGCACTCACTAGCCCAGGGCTTCAGCCCTGGGACGCCGGGCCGCCGGGCCGCCAGCGCCGCCGAGACCGGACCGTTTTCCGATACGCGAAGCAAAAGCTTCGCGCTACTTCAATCATCGTCGTCCTTCTTGGCGGCAGTTTTCACGAAGGCGCTGCGGCGCGGGGCGGGCATGAGGCTATGCTCGCCCCGCACGGCCTGCCAGATGTTCTGGTTGAATTCGAGGTCGGGGGCGGCGTCTTCGCGGGTCAGGTTGAAGCGCTGGGCGTCGCGGGCGGGGCGGTTGAAGGCGGTGTTCTTTGCGTCGAGGTTGAGGCGGGCGGGGCGGGCGAGGTAGGGGCGGGCATCGGGTTGGGGCGTGAAGCAGCGCCAGAGCGGGGTGGCGGCGGCATCGTACTGGCTCATCGGCGGCAGGCCCAGGATCAGCTCCAGGGTCCGCAGCATGCCCGAGGTCGAGTACATATCGTGGACCACGGTGTTGCGCTTCACGTGGGGGCCGAGCACGTAGGCCGTGGAGCGGTGGGCGTCCACGTGGTCGGGGCCGTTCTGGGCATCGTCCTCCACTATCATCACCACCGATTCGGCCCAGATGGCGCTTTTCGACAGGTGCTCCACCAGCCGGCCCACCGCCAGGTCGTTGTCGGCGGCGTAGGCCTGGGGGGTGCGGGCGCCCAGGCGGGCCCCGGCGGTATGGTCGCTGGGGAGCCGGATGATGCTCAGGGCCGGCACCTGCCCGGCGGCCAGCAGCCGGTCGAAGTCCTGCTCCCAGGCCTTTTCGCGGTCCACGTCGCGGATGCTCAGGTCGTAGCCGACGTAGTTGGGGTCGAAGTGGCCTTCGAGGGTTTTGACGGTGGCCTTACCCCGGAACACGAACTCGCCGTAGCTGCGGAAGCTGCGGCCGGCGCGCTGGCAGTAGTCCCACAGAAAGCCGTCTTTCGGCACGGCTACTTCGCCCCGGCCACCCTCGTAATCATAGTTGCCGCCGCGGCCGCTGTAGTTGCTGGGCCAGGTTTTCTCCACGTAATCGGTGGCATAGGCGGCCATGCTCCAGTTGTGGCCGTCGGCACTCACTTCGGCGTCCACGTAGAAGTTGTCGAGCAGCACGAACTCCCGGGCCAGGGCGTGCAGGTTGGGCGTCACGTCCTCGCCGAACAGGCACAGGCTTTTGTCGCCGTTACCCTCCGGCATGTCGCCCAGCACCTGGTCGTAGGTGCGGTTTTCCTTCACGATGTAGAACACGTGCTTGATGGGCGAAGCGTCGCCGACCCGGCGCGGGACGGGGTTGCCGGCGGGCACGTCGGGCTGGGCCTCGCGAGCCTTGGAGTAGGGCGTGTTGGCGTACACCTGCTGCGAAAACGCGCTGAGCTGCGCTTCCGTGGGCACCGGTAGCAGGCTCAGGGTGCTGCCCAACAGGCCGGCAATGTACTCGGTGGGGCCGCTTTCGTCTTTTTGCCGGGTGGGGTTGGGGCCGTCGTGGCCGTTGGGCCGGGAGGTGAGGCCCTTGCCGTTGGTGATGAGCAGGCCGTCGCCCACCGTGCGCACCGCCGTGGGGTACCAGCCCGTCGGGATGAAGCCCAACGAGCGGCTGGCCCCGGCCTGACGCACGTCGAACACGGCCAGGCAGTTGTTGTCGGCGTTGGCGATGAAGAGCTGCTTTTCATCCTTCGAGAGGGCCACCCCGTTGCTGGTGCTGCCGGCCGGGGCCTGCGGAAACAGCGCCGCGCTCAGCGTTTCGGTCACGCGCCGGGTGCGGGTATCAATAACCGACACGGAGTTGCTGTTGGCGTTGGCCACGAACAGGCGCGCGCCGTTACGGGTCAGCACCATATCGTTGGGGTGGCTTTCCACCGGAATCCGGGCCGTGAGCTGCTGGCTTTCGGTGTCGTAGATGCTCACCGCGTGGCCACCCCAGAGCGAGACGTAGAGCTGGCTCCCATCGGGCGAGAGGACGGCGGTGTACGCTTCGGCGGGCAGCTTGGTGCGGCGCAGGGTGGCGCGGGTGCGCACGTCGAGGGTGTAGAGGGCGCTGTCTTCGCGGGTGACGGCGTAGAGCCGCTGCCGGCGCGCATCAAAGGCCAGTCCGGCCACGCCGATTTTCTGGGCGGGCCAGGGTTGGCCTAGCACCAGAGCGCTGTCGGGCACCAACTTATCGTTCTTAATCTGGAAGCAGTGAATCCGGTTTGATTCGCCACCCGAGGCGTAGAGCGTCCGGTTTTGGGCCCCGAAGGCCAGGCCAACCCAGGCGGCGGGCACGGTCTGCTGGTCGAGGATTCGGCCGGTGGCAGCATCGAGCAGCTGGATGGTATTGGGGCCGTAGCCGTTGTTGGTGACGGCCGCCAGCTGACCGCCGGGGGCCACCACCAGGTTCAGGGGCAGGTCGCCGAGCGGAATCTGGCGGCCGGCGGGCGTGAGCTGCCAGCCGTTGGGCAGGCGCACGGCCCCGGTGGCCAGTTCGCCGGGCGCGGGGCCGGCCGGTTGCGAGGCCGTACATCCGGCCAACACGCCGCCGGCCATCAACAGAGCAGAAATCAGGAAACGACGCATGAGCAGCAGGGAAATATCCGGCCCCAAGATACGGCCGCCGCCCGCCGCGGCCGCATGATGCTTTGGTTACCTCGCGCGTCCGGCCCGCCTGCGGCCCGACTGAGTATTTTATCGGGCCGGGGTTAACCTTTTGCAAACTCGGCGGTTTAACCTCCCTGTATTCCAACCCGCCCCTGATTGCCCGCGCCGGCTCCCCGCCCCCGGCCGGTTTCCCGACCCGCCATGCAGCCCAAACCCGGGCCCTGGCGTCTCTGCCCCCAGCCGCTCTTCTTCTCCTTCCCCCTTTGGGTCGCCCAGCCCGCCACCGCTCCGTCTTGTTTCGGAGAAGCTGTTTTTTTGTGATGAAACACCTTAACCAGGCCCTGCGGCTGCTGCTCGGCCTGCTGTGGCTGGCTCCGGCCGGCCTGCGAGCCCAGCCCACGGCCCCACCCCTGCCGCCCGACGCGGCCCTGACCCTGGCCCAGTGCCTGAACGTGGCCCTGGTAAACCAGCCCCTGGTGCGCCAGGCCCGCATCGATGAGGAAATTACCCGTTCCTCCAACCAGATTGCCCTGGCCGCCTGGTTGCCCCAGGTGGGGTTTCAGGGTACGGCCCAGCATTACTTCCAGCTGCCGTTCACCGTCTTCCCCGACCCAACGACCGGCGTGCCGACCCCGCGCCAGCTGGGTGTGCGCAACGTGACCACGTTGGGCCTGAGCGGTACCCAGGTCATCTATAATAACGATGTAAACCTGGCCGCCCGCAGCAAGCGGTTCAACAACGTGGCCGCCGAGCAAAACACGGTGAACGTGAAGATTGCCACGGTATCGGACGTGAGCAAGAGCTTCTACGACGTGCTGCTGGCCCAGCGCCAGCTCGACGTGTTCAGCCAGGACATTGCCCGCCTCCAGCGCAACTACCGCGACGCCAAGGCGCGCTACGACGTGGGCATTGCCGACAAAACGGAGTACCTCCAGGCCGAAGTCTCGCTCAATAACTCGCTGGTAGGCCGCAAACAGAGCCAGGAAGCGGTGCGGGCGCGGCTGGCCTACCTCAAGCAGCTCATGGGCGTACCCCCCGAGCGGCCCCTGGCCCTGCAGTACGACACGCTGCAACTAGAGCTGAACGCCACCCTCGACACCACCGTGGCCCTGAACTTCAGCAACCGCATCGAAATCCGGCAGCTCCAGACCCAGCAGGCACTCCAGAACCTGACGGTGGACTACTACCGCAACGGGTTTCTGCCCTCGGTTTCGGCGTTTGCCAACTACAACTCCGTGTTTCAGAACAACGCGGTGAGCGAACAGTACCGCACCCGCTTCCCCAACTCCTACGCCGGCGTGCAGCTGGGCCTGCCTCTGTTCACGGGCTTCCGGCGCACCCAGAACATCCGCCGGGCCCGCCTCCAGAACACCCGCCTCGACGAAGACCTGCAGAACACCCGCAACCAGATCAACACCGAGTACGCAACCGCTTTGGCCAACTACCAGGGCTACTACACCCAGTACGTGCTGGGCAAGCGCAACCTGGAAGCCTCGAAGGAGGTGTATAACGTCATCAACCTGCAATACCGGGAAGGCATCCGGGCCTACGTGGACCTGATTGTGGCCCAGACCACCCTGCGCACTTCCCAGCTTAACTATTATACCGCCCTGTTCCAGCTGCTGAGCAGCAAAGTGGATGTGCTGCGGGCCCGCGGCGAACTGCCGACGGATTACTGATTTACCGCTGTTTGCCGACCCTCATGAAGAACCAGAACCTCGTTGCCGGCGGCCTGCTGAGCCTTGCGCTGCTTGCCGGCTGCGGTAAGAAAGAAGACGAAAAAGCGGCCGGTCCGCCCCCCGCCACGCCCGTGACGCTGGTGGCCGCCCGCACCACCGACGCCGTGTACTACGACGAGTACCCCGCCACCGTAGTGGCCCTCAACAGCGTGGAGCTGCGCAGCCAGGTGGCCGGCTTCATCACGGGCATTTACTTCAAGGAAGGCGAAGTGGTGCCCAAGGGCAAAACGCTCTACGAAATCGACCGGCGCAAGTACCAGGCGGCCTACCAGCAGGCCCTGGCGGGGTTGCGCAGCGTGCAGGCCACGGTACAGAACGCCAAAACCAACCTCGACCGGTACCAGCGCCTGGCTAAGCAGGATGCCATTGCCCTGCAGATAGTGGATAACGCCGCCACTGCCTACGCCACGGCCCAGGCCCAGGTGGCCCAGGCCCAAGCCCAGGTAGCCGCCGCCCGCACCGACCTCGACTACTCCCTTATTAAGGCGCCGTTCAGCGGGCGCATTGGCATTTCGCAGGTACGGCTGGGCTCCCAGGTCAGCCCCGGCACTACGTTGCTCAACACCATCAGCGGCGAAGACCCAGTGGGCGTGGACTTCGTGGTGACGGAAGCCGACCTCGGGCGCTTCGTGGAGTTGCAGCGCACGGCCGGCAGCAACCCCGATTCGCTGTTTCGCCTGGAGCTGTCGGGGGGCACCATGTACCCCCAGCCGGGCCGCATCCTGGCCATCGACCGGGGCGTGGACCAGCAGACCAGCACGGTCCAGATCCGGGTGCAGTTCCCGAATCCCCGGCGCGAGCTCAAGGATGGCATGAGCGCCGTGCTGCACGTGCTTAACCGGCAGTCGGGCCAGCGCGTGGTCATTCCCTTCAAGGCCGTAACCGAGCAGATGGGCGAAAACTTCGTGTTCGTGGCCGGCGACAGCAGCAAGGCCGAGCAGCGCAAAGTGCAGCTCGGCCCCCGCCTTCGCGACCAAATCGTCATTATCGAAGGCATCAAAGCCGGCGACCAAATCATCACCGAAGGCATCCAGCGCCTGCGCGACGGCGGCGCTATCCAGCCCGGCACCCCAGCCGCCGCGGCGGCTCCGGCTAAGAATTAGTGCTAGAAGCTAGTTCCCCTCCTTGGAAAGGAGGGGTTGGGGGTGGTTGATGCCAATAGCACGGTTATTAGAACTAGCTATAGTCATCGTTCCAATAGCGTCAACCACCCCCAGCCCCTCCTTTCCAAGGAGGGGAGCTAGCTTCTAATCTTAGCTCCATCCTCTTGAACATCAAGCTAACAGCCAGCAGCTATTAGCTAACAGCTACCAGAAAATGATTGCAGAAACCTTTATCCGGCGTCCCGTTACGGCCATTGTCATCTCGCTGGTGATTGTGCTGGTGGGGGTGCTGGCCATCCTGAACCTGCCCGTGGGGCAGTACCCGGAAATCACGCCGCCCACGGTGTCGGTGTCGGGTATTTACACCGGGGCCGATGCCCAGACCGTGGAGCAGACCGTGGCCACGCCCGTGGAAGTGCAGGTGAACGGCGTGCCCGGCATGACCTACCTGCAGAGCAACAGCACCAGCAACGGGCAGATGAACATGACGGTGAACTTCGAGCTCGGCACCGACGTGAACATTGCCGCCCTCGACGTGCAGAACCGCGTGGGCATTGCCCTGCCCACCCTGCCCCAGGAGGTGCAGCGCCTGGGCCTCACGGTGCGCAAGCGCAACCCCAGCATCCTGATGCTGGTGGCCCTCTACGCGCCCAAAGGCACCCACAACACCACCTTCCTCGACAACTACGCCAACGTATTCGTGAAGGACGCGCTGCTGCGCACCAAGGGCGTGGGCGACATCGTGAGCCGGGCCGACGACTTCTCGATGCGCATCTGGCTCAAGCCCGATAAGCTTTCCCAGCTCGGCATTACGGCCCAGGAAGTCACGGCCGCCATTCAGGAGCAGAACGCCCAGATTGCGGCCGGCTCCATTGGTGCGCCCCCGGCCCAGTCGGGCCAGACCTTCGAATATATCGTGTTCGTGCAGGGCCGCCTGACCGATACCGAGGAGTTCGGCAACATCATTGTCAAAACCCGGCCCGAGGATGGCTCCGTGGTTTACCTCAAGGACGTGGCCCGGGTAGAGCTGGGCAAGTTCAACTACGCCAGCAACTCCTTCGTCGATGGCAAGCGCGCTGCCTACCTGCTCGTGTACCAGGCCCCCGGGGCCAATGCCCTCGAAACCTTCGAGAACGTGAAGGCCACCATGGAGCAGCTCAAGCAGAAGTTCCCCACCGACCTAAGCTACATTGTGCCCTTCGAGGCCGCTACGGTAGTGAAGGTGTCGATTGAGGAAGTGCTGCACACGCTGGTGGAGGCCCTGGTGCTCGTGATTGTGGTGGTGTACCTGTTCCTGCAAAGCTGGCGCTCCACGCTCATTCCGGTGCTGGCCATTCCGGTGTCCATCATCGGCACGTTCATTCTGTTCATTCCGCTGGGTTTCACCATCAACACGCTTACCATGTTCGGCTTCGTGCTGGCCATTGGCATTGTGGTTGATGACGCCATTGTGGTGGTGGAAGCCGTGGAGCACAACATGAACGCGCGCAACATGCCCGTGCTGGAAGCCACGCTGGCGGCCATGCGCGAAATTTCGGCTCCTGTAATTGCCATTGCCCTTATTCTGGCGGCGGTATTTGTGCCGGTGGGCTTTATTCCGGGCATCACCGGGCGGCTCTACCAGCAGTTTGCCATTACCATCGCCATTTCGGTGGTTATCTCGGCTTTCGTGGCCCTTTCGCTTACCCCGGCCCTGTGCGTGCTGCTGCTCAAACCCCACCAGCGCAACGAGAAATCGAAGGGCATCGACCGGTTCTTCTTCCGGTTCAACAGCTGGTTTGAGCGCGTGACGGCCCGCTACGGCAGCGGCGTGCAGCGCGGCATCAGGCACTCCCGCTTCGTGGTCATTATCCTGATCTGCATTATTGTGGGCACGGGCTTTCTGTTCGTCAAGAAGCCGTCCTCGTTTATCCCGACCGAGGATGAGGGCCGGATCTTCGTGACGTTTACCCTGCCCGAGGCCGCCTCGACGGAGCGCACCGTGGCCACCCTGCACGAGGTGATGAAGGAACTAAGCCAGATCAAGGGCATTGCCCACTACGCCGGCTTAGGCGGCCTGAACGTGGTCACGTTCTCGTCTAAATCGAACAGCGGTACCGTGTTCTGCCAGCTCGAACCCTGGGAAGACCGCACCGACAAGGAGCAGCAGCTCCAGGCCCTGATGGCCACCGTGCAGCAGCGCCTGAGCCGGCTCAAGGAAGCCAACATTGTCGTTATTTCGCCGCCCCCCATTCCGGGCCTCGGCAACAGCGGCGGCTTTTCGTTTATTCTGCAGGAGCGCGATGGCGACGGCAAAGTCCAGACCTTCGATAAGAACCTGCAGAAATTCCTGGCCGACCTGAGTGCCCGCCCCGAAATTGCGCGGCCCTTCTCGTTCTTTACCGCCAACACGCCCGGCTACCAGCTCACCATCGACCGCGAAAAAGCCAAGAAGCTGGGCGTGTCGGTTTCGGAAATCGGTACCGCCCTGCGCACTTATCTGGGTTCGGCCTACGTGAACGACTTCACGCTGTATGGCCGCAACTTCCGGGTGGTAGCCCAGGCCGACAGCATGTACCGCGGCGACATCAAGGATCTGGGCCAGTATTTCGTGCGCAACTCCTCGGGCGGCATGGTGCCCCTGAGTGCCCTGACCAGCTATAAGCGCACGGAGTCGGCCCCGCTTATTTCGCACTTCAACCTGTTCCGGTCGGCCGAAATCAACGGTAGCGCCGCCCCCGGCTACTCCTCCGGCGACGCCATCCAGGCCCTCAAGGAAACGGCTGCCAACTCGCTGCCTAAGGGCTACGACTACGAATTCTCGGGCCTGACCCGGGAAGAGCAGCTGGCCGGGGGCCAGACGGTGTACATCTTCGCTTTGTCCATCGTGTTTGTGTTCCTGTTTCTGGCGGCGCTGTATGAGAGTTGGTCGGTGCCGTTTTCGGTGCTGCTGGCCGTGCCGGTGGGCGCGTTCGGGGCCATCCTGGCCCTTACGTTCCTGCCCAAGCTCACCAACAACGTTTATGCCCAGATCGGCCTGATTACGCTTATTGGCTTATCGGCCAAAAACGCCATCCTCATCATCGAATTCGCCAAGGAGCGGGTCGATAAGGGCATGCCGCTGGTGGAGGCCACCCTGGAAGCCGTGCGCCTGCGCCTGCGCCCCATCGTGATGACTTCGCTGGCCTTTATTCTGGGCGTAGCGCCGCTGGTATTCGCCTCCGGTGCCGGCGCCATCAGCCGCCAGACCATCGGCTGGACGGTGCTCGGCGGCATGCTGTCGGCCACGCTGCTAGCCATTTTCATCGTGCCGGTGCTCTACGTGCTCATCACGCGCTTTGCTTACGGCAAGGAGAAGCTGGCTGAGCTGGAAGCCAACTACCAGCCCGACGAAGAGCATGGCGGCCCCGCCGACGAGGAGAGCCAGCACCCGGCCCCGCAGCCGGCATAAGCTGCACGTTGCCCGGGGGCGAATGGCCTCGATGCTATGAGCATCCCATTCGGCCCCTAGGCTCACCCTCGCTCGCCCAGACCTCCGTTCCGGCCGGGGGGGGCACGGCATCGGGTTGCGTGAGCAGTAACGCCCGGACAGCCGGCTGCCCGGGCCGGGCAACTTCCTCGACGCTGGCAATGGCGGAAATTTCCTGTTTATCGGGGTAGCGCAGCCGGACCGCCAGCACCGTATGCAGGGGCAAATCGGCCAGTTCCGGAGCAGCTGATTCGGCGTGCAGCAACACGCCCAGGCCCGTTAGGGAGTGGCTTCCCGAAACGCACAGCACTATTTTTTCATCCATTGCACCATTTACGCAAAAACCGCCGTAACTAGCCGTAAATACGCATTACTCGTTGCGCTGAGCTGAACTGCAAATCATCGTTTTTCAGATTCCGACAACTGAGTTACCCCCCGGGTTTAAGCGTATTGGCATGGTGCTTGTAAATCACCACTCAACAACGGGCTGCAAGTGCCCGCTCCACCTAAAGATTCCACGCCATGAAAAAGATCAGCTTGCTTCTCGCCTTTGTCCTGTTCCTTACCACCGCCTTCCATGGCTTTGCCCAAGAGCCCAAGGTTAGCTCCAGCGCTAAGGGTGCCGTACTCGGCGGCCTGGGTGGCGCTGCTGCCGGTGCCATCATCAACAAGAAAAACCGCGTAGTGGGCGGGGCCGTGGGTGGCGCTGCCGGTGCCGGCATCGGTTACAGCATTGGCCGCAATGCCGACAACAAGCGCCGGGCCGAAGCGGCCCGCGTAGCGGCCGCCAACCGCGCCGAGGCCAACCGCCGGGCCGCTTATCGTTCGGGCATTGCCCAGGGTAAGGCCGCTGCCGCCCGCAACAACGCCAACGCCATGGCCGCCGCTCCGGCCCGCCAGGCTCCGGCCATGATGAGCAGCTTCGCTGCCCCCGGTGCTGCCCCCGCCGCTTTTGCCATGAGCTCGGGCTACCTGCCCAACGAGGCCTACGGTCAGCGCGAAGCCGCTTACCCTACCTCGGAAGTTCGTCGGAAAAGCTGGTAATCCGGTTGCCTTCCGTACTTTCAGAGCCCAGGCCTTCGGGTCTGGGCTTTCTGTTCCGCCCTATTTTGCACTTCTGCTCTTCAACCTAACCCCTGTTTCCATGAAATCCATTTTCGGCCTCCTGCTGGGCGGCGCTCTGCTGGCCTCCTGCACTCCTAACCCCAACGGAGCTCCTGATGCCAACGCCGTGAACGTGCAAAGCCTCAACCAACAGTTCATCGGAGCCTGGAACGCCAAAAACACGGTTCAGCTCGATTCCCTGCTGGCCGACGACGTGCAGTATGCCCAGGGTGCCACGCGCTTCAATGGCAAATCGGAAGTGTCGGATAAGTGGGTACGTGCCACAATGGGCACCATTGCCGACCTGAAACTCTACTCCACCACCTCCGGCACTGGCCCGGCCATGGCCTACGAGGCCGGCACGTTCTCCACGGAAGTGCTGCCCGAAGGCCCCGACCAGCCTCGCGGCGAGGGCGAAGGCAACTTTATCCTGCTCTGGAAAAAGAACGCCAAAAACGCCTGGAAGCTCAGCTACGTGCAGCTCGAAGGTCTGCCAGTAAAAGTGAAGTAACCTTCACACTGTTCTGTGAAATACAAAAGCCCCGCTGGCAGTTGCCAGCGGGGCTTTTGTATTTCACAGAACAGTGTGCCAATGCGCGCTAGTTCGCCAGTTCCGGCCGCGTCAGGTACTCCTCACCATCGTAGACCGGGGCCATGTGCTGCTCCTCGTCTTTGGTGAACAGCCGGGAGCGGATGAGGAACCGGACGCCGAGCGGGATTTCCAGCGAGAAGCTGGCACCGCGCCCCTTCACCACATCTATCGTGAGCTGGGTATGCTGCCAGTACTCGAACTGGGCGGCGCTCATAAAGAAGTCGCAGCCATGAATCTGGCCCAGCCACACGTCGTTGGTGCCCACCCGGAACTCGCCCTTCGTGAAGCACATGGGCGAAGATCCGTCGCAGCAGCCTCCGCTCTGATGGAACATCAGGGGGCCGTTTTCGTCGCGGAGCAGATCAATGGTGGCTTCGGCGGCGGGCGTCACGAGGACGCGGGGAGTTTGGGCAATTTTAGTTTCGGGCATGAGCACGGGGAAATAAGCCGGTCGGAGCCGGGTAGTATCAGAGGAATTTGGTGGCGGGCAGCGGCTGGGGTTGCATTCCGAGGCGGTAGAAACGGTAGTACGTATCGGTGGTTCGGTCGTGAAGCCAGCCTTTTTCAACGTTGTAGAAAATGCCCGTTCGCCGGTCGTAGAAACTCAGTAATTTCTTCGTTTCCCCGTCGTACGTCCCGCTCCGCACGGCATCTGCCGTTGAGGCCGTTTTGTCGGGCGCGGCCCAAATGCCGGCCGTGGGCATGCCAGTCAGTGAAGGCACCTTTTGCAGGACCCAATCGGGGTTTTTAGCTCCCGGAACCGGAAACTGCTGGGCTTGGGCCACGGCCGCTCTGCCTATCAGGCAAGCAGCCAGCAAGGAAGAAAATAAAAAGCGCATAACGGTAACGAATTGGCTAACAGCTACCAGAGAGACGTAGGCCGCGCGCACCTGGTTGCGCCATAAACCCGAATGGTGAGCCAACGGCCTGCCCAACGGCAGAACATCGGCTCACCATAGTTTCCGGCTACTTTACGGCCTAAAAGAAGCCGAGCTTCTGCTGGCTGTAGCTGATAAGCATATTCTTGGTCTGCCGGTAGTGGCCGAGCATCATCTTGTGGTTTTCGCGGCCGAAGCCCGAGTTCTTGTAGCCACCAAACGGGGCACCAGCTGGGTAGTCGTGGTAGCAGTTCACCCACACGCGGCCGGCCTGAATGGCGCGGGGCACCTGGTAAAGCTCGTGGGCGTCGCGGGTCCAGACGCCGGCCCCGAGGCCGTAAAGCGTATCGTTGGCCAGCTCGATGGCCTCGTCCATGTCCTTGAACGTCGTCACCGACACCACCGGGCCGAAGATTTCCTCCTGGAAGATGCGCATTTTGTTGTGGCCCCGGAACACGGTGGGCTTGATGTAGTAGCCCTCGGCCAGCGCCCCGTCTTCCTGGGTAAACGCCTCGCCGCCGGTCAGTACCTCGGCCCCCTCATCCTTGCCGATTTCGAGGTAGCTCAGGATTTTCTCGAACTGGTCGTTGCTGGCCTGGGCGCCCATCATGGTTTCCATATCGAGCGGGTTGCCCAGCTTGATGGCCTTCACGCGCTCTACTACCCGGGCCATAAACTCGTCGTAGATGTCTTCCTGCACCAGTATCCGCGAGGGGCAGGTGCAGATTTCGCCCTGGTTGAGGGCAAACATGACGGCGCCCTCAATGGCTTTATCGAGGAAGTCGTCGTCGGCGTCCATCACGCTCTTGAAGAACACGTTCGGCGACTTGCCGCCGAGCTCCATCGTGACGGGAATCAGGTTTTCGGCGGCGTACTGCATGATGAGGCGGCCGGTGGTGGTTTCGCCCGTAAACGACACCTTATTAATGCGCGGCGAGGAGGCCAGCGGCTTGCCGGCTTCCAGCCCGAAGCCGTTCACTACGTTTACCACGCCCGGGGGCAACACGTCCTGGAGCAGTTCCATGAGCACCATAATGCTGCTCGGGGTCTGCTCGGCGGGCTTCATCACCACGCAGCAGCCGGCGGCCAGGGCCGGGGCCAGCTTCCAGGTGGCCATCAGGAGCGGGAAGTTCCAGGGAATAATCTGGCCCACCACGCCCAGGGGCTCCTCGATAATAAGCGAGAGCGTATTGCTGTTAAGCTCCGTAGCCGAGCCTTCTTCGGCCCGAATCACGCTGGCGAAGTAGCGGAAGTGGTCCACCACCAGCGGCAGGTCGGCGAGCATGGTTTCGCGGATGGGCTTGCCGTTTTCCACGCACTCGACGGCGGCCAGGTGAGGCAGGTTTTCCTCGATGATGTTGGCGACTTTGTTGAGGATGTTGCTGCGCTCGGTGGCCGAGGTTTTGCCCCAGGTCTTGAACGCCTCGTGGGCGGCATCGAGGGCCAGGTTGATGTCTTCCTTGGTACTGCGGGCTACTTTGGTAAACACCTTGCCATCAATGGGCGAGATGTTGTCGAAGTACTGGCCCTTTACCGGTGCCACCCATTTGCCCCCGATGAAGTTATCGTAGTGGTCTTTGAATTTAGGACGGTCGACGAGGGTAGAGGGCTTTTCGAGGGTTTCCATGAATGGGTAGGATTAAAGATTTAATGATGTCTCAAGTTACGAGGCATTTATGCCTATTTTGGTGAAATATCCTCTCACAAACCCCTTCTATTGTCGCAATCTGTAAGTACTCACTCACCTTTATAACTGCTTAGCTTACTTCTGTGTTCTTTGGTACCTGCCCCCAACCGGGGACCGGCCGCTCCACCCCGACTATTCGCCCTGCCTCATGTCCCACCTGCCTGCTCCCATTGCGCTGCTCGCCCCGCATCAGCTCGGCAGCCTGGTAGAAAACCGCACCGTGTACTCGCTGGATGCCTTTGAGCTGAGCGTGTTCGAAACCCACCAGCGGGCGTTGCAGGTGCCCCTGAGTCTGGGGCAGGTGGTGCTCACGACCATGCTGCGGGGCAAGAAGGTGATGCACCTGGCCGGCCGCGAGGCCTTCGAGTACCTGCCCGGCGAGTCGGTGGTGGTTGGCGAAAACGAAACCATGCACATCGACTTTCCGGAGGCCAATGCGGCCACGCCCACCCAGTGCCTGGCCGTGGCCATTCCTACCGACACCATCCGCCAGACGGTGGATCTACTCAATGAGGACTACCCGCGCGCCGAAGCCCACCATCCCTGGCAGCTCGATACGCTCACGCCCGAGCATGCCCACTTCCACAACCCGCCCGAGCTGACGGGCACGCTGGAGCGCCTTGTGCAGCTCTCGCGCAGCACCGGCCGTATCAAGGACGTGCTGGCGGGCTTCACTATCCAGGAAATGCTGGTGCGCCTCATGCAGACCCAGGCCCGGCAACTGCTGTTCCACAACTACCGCCAGCACGCCACCTCCCACCGTTTCGCGGCCGTGGTGCAGTACGTCAAGCAGCACCTCACCGAGCAGATTACGGTGGAGAAGCTGGCCGAGCTGGCCTGCATGAGCAAGGCCACGTTCTTCCGCGTTTTCAAGCGCGAACTGGGCCTGACGCCGGTCGAGTTCGTGATTCAGGAGCGGCTTGCGGAGGCCAAGCGCCTGTTGCGCCTGCCCGCTGCCACTGTCGCCGATGTCTGTTTCCGGGCCGGCTTCAACAACACGGCCTACTTCCAAAAGCTGTTTAAGCAGTACGAAGGCATCACGCCGGGCCTTTATCGGCGCCAGCAGGCAGCGGGATAATACCAGAGGGGGCTGGAGCGCAACCTTTCCGGCAGTTTGCTGGTTTGACTGCCCGTACCTACGTCGCTGTGCGTCAAGCGCAGCGGCTTTTTAGTTGATGAGCCAATCTGTTGCTGTAGCAGCGCGCCCCGAAACGCCTGCTTCCACCCCACCGCTGGCGGCATCGCAGGTCTGGCTGATGGCCGTGACCTGTGGGCTGGTGGTGGCTAACCTGTACTACAACCAGCCCCTGCTGGCCGAAATCGGCCGCACCTTCGGCCTCTCCGAAAGCCGGGTGAGTCTGGTGGCCACCATTACGCAGGTGGGCTACACGCTGGGCCTGCTGCTGATTGTGCCACTCGGCGACAAGCGGGAGCGGAAAAGCCTGGTGCTGGGCCTGATTCTGCTGGCTGCGGCCGGGCTCGTCGGGGCCGCCTACGCGCCCACGTTCGGGTTGCTGGTAGCCGCCAGCCTGCTGATTGGGTTGTTCTCGGCGGTGCCCCAGCTCCTGATTCCGATGGCGGCTTCGCTGGCCAGTGAGGAACAGCGGGGCCAGGTGGTGGGCAAGGTGATGAGCGGCCTGCTGATTGGGGTGCTGCTCTCGCGCACCATTAGCGGCTACGTGGGCCTGCACTTTGGCTGGCGCGCCATGTACTGGGTGGGCGCGGCTGTTATGGTAGCCCTGACGGCCGTGCTGGCCCGGATGCTGCCGCGCAACCAGTCGCACTACGCGGGCAGCTACGGCAGCCTGCTCCGCTCCCTGGGCACCCTGGCCCGCGAACTGCCTACGCTACGCCGCTCTTCCATCGTGGGGGCCTGCCTGTTCGGGGGGTTCAGCGCCTTCTGGACTACGCTGGTCTTCTTTTTAGAAAGCGACACCTACCACTACCAAAGCGACGTAGCCGGCCTCTTCGGCCTCGTGGGCGCCACCGGGGCCTTCGCCGCCTCCTTCGCCGGCAAATCGGCTGACCGCAAGGGCCCCGACTACGCCCTCACGCTGGGCATCCTGCTGTTTCTGGGCGGCTACCTGCTGCTGGGCTTCGGCGGCTACCACCTGGTGGGCCTGATTGCGGGCGTGGTCATCTTGGACGTGGGCCAGCAGATGGCGCACATCTCCAACCAGACCCGCGTGTTCAGCCTGCGCCCCGAAGCCCGCAGCCGCCTCAACACCGTGTACATGACGGCCTGCTTCATCGGGGCCTCGGCCGGCTCCTTCCTCGGCGGCCTCGCCTGGGACCATTTCCAGTGGCCCGGCGTCTGCGCCGTGGGCCTGGGGCTGGTGGCGCTGGCCTACGGCGTGAACCGGTTTTATGGGCGGGGTGAAGCAAATTTCAATAAGGCTTAAGCCCTACCTAAATACATCTAGATCTTCTTGACGATATCTATTGAGTCGTCCTGCGTAATGGTCCCGGATACGCTCTTCTATTTGTTCAGGTGTCCAGACCGAACAACGCTCTAACCCTTCGCAATCTTGTTTTGAAGCTGGTCTGATTACACCCGTAGAAGGCTCATAGAGCTTGAAAAGATTTGGATTAAGAGCATCCTGAATAAATTTTAAGGGAAGGTCTTTAGTTGCTGCTGAGAGCTGCTTCTTCGCTCTTTTCAGCCACCTCCGGGAGTGAATCGCATAATCATAGACTGCTGTTATAAAAATAAATGGACGGTCCATTAACGCTTCTACCTTTTCAATAGGCTGTGAGGTGTGAAGATCATAAATCCCGTAATCCGCACCTCCCAAAATTTGGCCATAGGCATAGTACCCATCTTCCAGGTTTATTTCTATTATCGCTCCTATAGTTCGTTGAGGACTACCCATGTATCATAAGGCCTACTCCCCCAACCGTCCCATGCACTCCACCAAACTGGCCCGCCAGTGCGGAATGGCCAGGCCCAGCGCGGTTTTGGCCTTGGTCTTGTCCATCACGGAGAAGGCGGGGCGGGTGGCTTTGGTGGGGTACTCGGCGGTGCGGATGGGCACGGTGCGGGTGGGCAGGCCGCCCAGCTCGAAAATGGCCACCGCGAAATCGTACCACGACGTGACGCCCTCGTTGCTGTAGTGGTAGAGGCCGTAAGCGGTGCTGCCCGATTCGATGATGTGCAGCAGCGCGCCGGCCAAATCGATGGCGTAGGTGGGCGTGCCCAGCTGGTCCCAGATGACGCGCATTTCCTCGCGCTCCTTGCCGAAGCGCAGCATCGTTTTCACGAAGTTGCCGGCGTACTCGGAGTAGAGCCAGCTGGTGCGCAGGATGAAATACCGCTCGGTGTGGGCCGGAATCACCTGCTCGCCTTCCAGCTTGGTGAGGCCGTACACGCTGATGGGCGCCGTTTCGTCGGTTTCGAGCAGGGGCTCGTTGCCGGTGCCGGCAAACACGAAATCGGTGGAAATGTGCAGCATCGTGGCCCCGAACTCCCCGCAGAGGCGGGCTAAGTTTTCTGCCCCGTCGCGGTTCACCTTCCGGGCAATTTCCACCTCGTCCTCGGCCTTATCGACGGCCGTGTAGGCGGCGCAGTTGATGATGTAGGCCGGCGGTGCTGCTCGAACGTGGCCCGCAGCACGTCCGGGTTCAGGATGTTGGCCTGCTCTTCGGGCAGGAACACGATATCGGTGAAGTTGCGCTGCTGCGCGACGTGTTGCAGGCACTGGCCCAGCTGGCCGGAGCCACCGAAAACGAGGGTTTTGTTCATGGGATTGGGGAGGAAAACCGGCTGTCATCCTGAGCTTGCGAAGGACCTTCTTCCGGTAGCACCGTCGCTACAACGATTGGTGCTACCGGAAGAAGGTCCTTCAGTCCTCGCTTGATGCGCGACATGCTCAGGATGACAGGCGTGCTGTTATTACCTCCGCAAATTACGCCATTCCCGCTTCCCTCCTACCCTTCCGCACCTTTGGCCGCTGCCAGGGCCGGGCCGCCGGGCTGCACGGGGCGCTTGTTGTTGATGGGCTGGAAGGGCTGCTCCCGGGGCTGCTTTTCGCTCAGGTACTTCCAGTAGCGCAGGGGCATGTGGCGGCGGTGCAGCTTCAGGTTCTTGCGCTCCGGAATGTTCACATGGTCGAAATAGGACTGCCAGAGCAGTTGAAACAGCGGCTCCCGCTCATCGAGCACGGTGGCCGACACGGCGGCGCGGCGCTGGGGCGCGGCTTCGGCATCGAACTGCACGATGTCGGTGCGCTGCAGGTCGTAGTAGAGGCCGTAGTGGCGGCGGCGGTCGAAAATCAGCCAGCGCTGGTCGGCGTAGCGCTTGGTGAAGTGAGCGGCAATGAGGGGCAGCACGTCGAAATCGGGTTCGATGGTGGCGTGGAACAGGCCGTCGTTCGTCTTCTCGAAGCGCACGAAGGCCTCCATGCGGTGCTTTTCGCGGTACATCTGCTGGGCCAGGCGCTGGATTCGGCGCACGTTGTCGTCGGCGTAGTTCTCGGCAATGTCGCGGCCGGCGCGCATGGCCGTGTCGGCGTAGCGGAAAATGAGCAGTTCCCGGTCGGGCACCTCACTCAAAAACGCATGGAATAACCGCGTACGGGCCTCTTTGTCCATGTAGCGCAGCAGCCCGTCCCAGACCCGGGTGGCGGCCGGCTCGTCGGTGTCTACCTGCACCGGCTGGGCAAATAGCCCGGCCTGCACCGCCCCCAGCGGCTGGATGCTGTTGGGCGCCGCTTTGCGGTCATAGACCTGAAAAACCACGCTCAGCAGCCCCTCAAACGAGCCATCGTAGGCGTAATCGAGGGGCGGGTTGCGCAGCTCGGGCGCGGCCCGGCGGCGGGTGGCGGCGGCCGTCAGGGCTTCAGCGGCAGAGCGGCGGCGAACAGGGAAACGGGACATAGGCAGGATACGCACGCATACCCAGGGCTGAAGCCCTGGGCTAGTCAGTGGTAGAATGGAAGCAGCATCAACCCGCAGCAGGTTTCGCTACGTAGCCCAGGGCTTTAGCCCTGGGTAACCGTACCCGTTGCTACGCCGCCTTGGGCTGGCGAAACTTGCCCTGGTTGCGGGCCGCCTCCTGGTGCATCCGCTGCACCACCGGCAACAGGTCGGCGAGCTTACAGCAACAGGCTACCCGGGCCACCTTGAGCGGCTTAGGTGCATCAGCAGAAGCAGTGGGCAATGCGGCAACGGTGCGGTGCGAGACGGTCATATCAGTTGTCAGTTGATAGTTGCCAGTTGTCAGGCCGTTCTTCAAACTGCTCGAAAAGAACAGCCTGACAACTGGCAACTATCAACTGACAACTCATTCAGGAGGCTTGGGCGAAAAGGTCGAGTTGTTGGGTGACGAGGGCGGAGCGGACGGAACCGGCCCCGAACAGAATCTGACGGCGGATGGTCTGCTCGTCGTAGTCGCGGGTGGAGAGGGCCTGGCCCCGGCAGGTGAGGAAGAACTTGGCCCGCTTAAGCACCACGCCGAACTTGTGCAGGTGGTCGAGGCTGAGGGGCCCGAACCGGCGGGCGGCCACGATGCGCTTGGCCGAGCGCGAACCCACACCGGGAATCCGCAGAATCATTTCGTAGTCGGCCGAGTTTACATCGACCGGGAAGACGTGGCGGTTGCGCAGGGCCCAGGCCAGCTTGGGGTCCACCTCGAGGTCGAGGAAAGGATGCTCGGGGTCGAGGATTTCATCGGCCTGGAAGCCGTAGAAGCGCATGAGCCAGTCGGACTGGTAGAGGCGGTGCTCCCGGATAAGGGGCGGCTGCGTGACCTGGGGCAGGCGGGCGTCGTCGGTGATGGGGATGTAGCCCGAGTAGTACACCCGTTTCAGGCCGTAGCCCTTGTACAAGGAGTCAGACAGGTTGATGATCTGCAGATCATTTTCCGCCGAGGCGCCCACGATCAGCTGCGTGCTCTGGCCGGCGGTGGCAAACTGGGGCACTTTCTTGAAGAGCGCCTTCTCCTCCTTGTTCTGCTGGATACCGTCGCGGATCTGCCCCATGGGGGTCAGGATTTCCTCGTAGTTTTTCTCGGGGGCCAGGTTTTGCAGGGCCATTTCCGAGGGCAGCTCGATGTTCACGCTCAGGCGGTCGGCGTAGAGGCCAGCCTCCTGAATCAGCTCCTCCGAGGCACCCGGAATGGCTTTTACGTGGATGTAGCCGTTGAAGCGGTGCTCGGTGCGCAGCTTCTTGATGATGCGCACGAGGCGCTCCATGGTGTAGTCGGGCGAGGAAAAGATGCCGCTGCTCAGAAACAGGCCCTCGATGTAGTTGCGGCGGTAGAAGTTCATGGTCAGATCCACTACCTCATCCACCGTGAAGGCGGCGCGTTTCACATTGTTGCTCTTGCGCGAAACACAGTAGGCGCAGTCGAAGATGCAGTGGTTGGTGAGCAGAATCTTGAGCAGCGACACGCAACGGCCGTCCTCGGTGTAGCTGTGGCAGATGCCCATACCCTCGGCATTGCCCAAACCCTTGTCCACGTTTTTACGCTTGCCGCCGCTACTCGAGCACGATACGTCGTACTTGGCGGCATCTGCCAATATGCTTAGCTTTTCCTGAAGGCGCTGTTCGTTCATGGGGCAGTTTGCTGGCTTAAAAATAGAACCTTGTGCGCAAATACGCAATCCTTAAAAGACTAATTTTATTGGAATCGTTCCGCCACAGGGCAGTAAAAAAGGGACCGGGCGGGGGCTGGTTTGCTAATGCGCGTTGGCAGGGCCTTAGCGGCGAAAACCGGCACCCGGAACGGCGGAAAGCGCGGCCGGCGTTGTAACTTGCCTACTCGGCGTGCACAAATGAGAAAGTACTTGTGGTGGCTTGGCGGATTACTGTTCTGGCTGGGGGCTGGCCTCGGGCCGGCTGCCGCCCAAACGACTGCGCCCGTGCTGCCCGCCGACACCACCCGTCCGCTGCCGCCCCCCCGCCCCGACTCGCTGCGCCGGCGCTTCGATGAGGAGCGCATGCTCATGGGCCTGAAGGCCTACACCCGCCGCAAAACCATTATGGGCCGGGCCGCGGCGGCCCTGTTTACGTTCCGGGAGCGGCGCGAAGACCAGGCCGGCCTCGATGCCGCCCTGCTCGACCGACAGTTTGAGCAGCACAACTATAAAATTGTGCGCCGCGTCGATATCCGCACCCTCGACGCGTTTGGTTACTCCATTACCGATTCGTTGCGGGCGCCGCGCAACATCCTGGAGAAAGCCGGCAACATGTTCCATATGAAAACCAGCCGCTCGCGGGTGCGGCAGGTGCTGCTGCTGCGCGAGGGCCGCGAGCTGGAGCCCCAGGCCCTGGCCGAATCGGAACGCCTCCTGCGCCAGACGGCCGAGATTCTGGACGCCCGGGTATTCGTGGACGAGCGCACTACCACGGCCGACAGCGTCGATGTTATTGTGATTACCAAGGACCTGTTCAGCCTCAATGGCTCGTACCAGCTGCGCGACGTGGGCGCGGGCATTGTGGGCCTGCGCGACGTGAACTTTCTGGGCCTGGGCCACCAGTTTCGCAACAGCTTCGAGTACGGCCGCCGCGACGACGGCCCCCAGGCCCAGCCCTGGGCCTACGAGGGCAGCTACCAGGTGCCGTTCCGCGAGTTCATCTACGGCCGGGCCCGCTACCTCAACGAAACCCGCCACCGCGAGGGCAGCATTGGCTTCTCGCGCGACTTCTACTCCATTAATACCCGTTACGCCGGGGCTGTCAACTACAGTTTCTACGACCGGCTTTTCCCCATCGAGGGCGACGGCTCGGCCGAAAAGCCCTACAACTACCAGGCCCTGCGCTTCAACGTGCAGGACGTGTGGCTGGGCCGGGCGTTTCAGCCCAAAAGCTACGATCTGGGCTACGAGAGCCCCGGGCGCATCATTGGGGCGGCCCGCGTTATCCGCACCAGCTACCAGGAAAAGCCCTTCGATTACTACCAGAGCGCCAACCTGATGCTGGGCACGGTGGGTTACAGCGTGCGGCGCTACTACAAGGACAAGTACCTGTTTGGCTTCGGCCGCACCGAGGACATCCCGACTGGCTCGCTGGTGAGCTTCACGGCCGGCTACGAGTTCAACCCGGCCGGCAACCGCCGCTACTACGGGCTGCGGGTGTCGTCGGCCACGTACCGGCTCCAGCGGGGCTACCTGTACCTGAGCGGGGAGTTTGGCGGTTTCGTGCGCGGGCGCAGCAACGACTGGCAGCAGGGCCTGCTCAGCGGTGAGGTGTTGTATTTCACCCGGCTCTACCACACCGGCAACCTGCAGTGGCGGCATTTCCTGTGGCAACGCACCAGCCTGGGCCTCCACCGCCGCCCCGACGAGTTCCTGACCATTGAAGGCGAGCGGGGCCTGCGCGGGTTTCGGCCCACCAACCTGCTCTCGGGTACCAGCCGCGTCACGCTCAACTACGAAACCACCATGTACACACCGCTTTCCTTTCTGGGCTTCCGGATGGCGGTCGTGGGTTTTGCCGATGTGGCCTGGCTTAATGCCACCAAGCCCGACCGGCTGTTGCCGTTCTTCGAGAAGCCCTACTCCGGCTTTGGCATGGGCCTGCGTTTCCGCAACGAGTACACGGCCATCCGCACCATCCAGATCACGCTGGGTTTCTACCCCCGGGGCCTCGATGCGCCCAACGGCATCCGCCTGTTTGAGAACTCGCGCCCCTACTACGGCTTCAGCGACTTCAGCTTCGGCCAGCCCGGCATCACGCGCTACCAGTAGCCGCCGCCGCCGCCCCGGCCAGCCGCCGCCGAATGAGAGCTTTTTTACAATATAAACTAGGTCCAGTGCAAACCTGCGCGTTAGTGCGTAGCTTTACTAGTCATTGATGGTAGATTCTTTTTTATATTAACTGCCTATCTGCCTGCGTTGCACAAGGGCGCCTGCCCTACTGTTCGCCGCTGCCTGTCCGACTACTTGCCTGCTTACCTGCCCGCCCGTCTATGCCCGCAAAGCCGCTACTTCCCCCTACAGTTTCTCCCCGCACACGCGTCCAGTTCCTTTCCGGCCCCGGCAGCCCGCCGACGAGGCCCGGACGAGCGGGGCTCTGCGGGAGGCTGGCTGCTGACGCTGCTGCTGGCGCTCCTGCTGGGCGGCTTGGCTACTACGGCCCGCGCCCAGTCGGCCCCGCCCACGTGCAGCGAGGATGAAAAGTTTGCCAACACCTGGTATTTCGGCTATAAAGCGGGGCTCGACTTCAACCAGGCCACCGACTCCATCAAACCGGAGGTGTTAACCGATGGCGCCATGACGGCCCCCGCCGGGGCAGGCGTAATGTCGGATGGCAACGGCAAGATTCTGTTCTACAGCAACGGCGACACCATCTGGAACGGCAACGGCACCATCATGACCAACGGCACGGGCCTGGGTGGCAACCGCCTGACCACCGATGGCCCGCTGCCCATCCGGCTGCCCGGCAGCCCGCCCCCCACCATGCCGGGGGGTGAAACGCGCTACCTGCTTTTCACCCAGGATGCCAAGGGCGGGCCCAAGGGCCTGAGCTACTCGGAAATCGTGATTCCGGCCGGAGGCGGGGCGGGCACGGTGGTAGCCGCCACTAAAAACACGCCCCTTACCCAGGGCACCACCGAGAAAATGACGGCGGTGTTCCATAAAAACGGCTGCGATATCTGGCTTATCGTGCATGGCTGGGGCAACGCGAAAACCGGCAATGCCAACCGCGGCGATGCTTTCCTGGCCTACCGGGTGCGACTGGTAGCCGGTGGCGTGGGCCCGGTTCTCATCGATCCGCCGGTTATTTCCCCTGTGGGCTCCCTGCACGCGCCGAGCGTATCGCCGGAAGGCTACCGCGGGCAGATGAAAATCACGCCCGACGGGCAGCAGCTGGCCGTAGCACGCTACAGCGCCGTAGCTGGCGACAGCACCGGCAGCGTGGAGCTGTTTAGCTTCGATACCTCCACGGGCACGGTCAGCAACCCACAAATTCATTGACAACAAGGAAGGCGGTTACTACGGCGTGGAGTTTTCGCCGGGCCGCAGCCGGCTTTATGCCACGGTGCTGGGCGCGGCGCCCCGGCTGCCCCAGTTGCTGCAGTACGATATCAGCAACCTCGGCAGCGGCGGTGGTATGGCGGGCAAGCAGAGCATTCCGCTTACGCCAACAACTCCGCCAGTTAACCTGGGCTCGATGCAGGCCGCCCCGGATGGCAAGATTTACGTGGCCCGCGAGGGCCAGACGGCCCTGGGCTTCATCCCCTACCCCGACTCGCTGGGGGCCGCCATTGCCTACGCCGAAGACAGCCTGCTGCTGAATGGCCGCCGCAGCGGGCTGGGGCTGGTCAACTTCAACCAAAGCTCTTTGCTGCGCTTTGGTTTCGGAGGAAGGCCCACGGGGTGCCTGGAATTCACGTTCACGGCCCCGCCCGTTGATTTCGACAACAAGCAATACGCCTGGGATTTCGGCGACGGCACGACTTCCACCCAAGCGGATTCAGTAAAGCACACTTACCCCCGCCCGGGCGACTACGTGGTGACGCTGCGCATCACGACCGACTGCTTTTGCCGGGAAACAAAGAGCATGGTGCGCATCTTCGGCCCGCCCACCCCGGGCACCCTTGCCGCCGACCAAACCATCTGCGCCGGCGACTCGGCGGCCGTGCTCACCAGCCCAACGCCCGCCGGCGAAGGCACCGGGCAGTTCAGCTACCAGTGGCAGTCGTCGGCCGATAATACCACCTGGACCGACATTGGCGGGGCTACCGCCGAAACCTACGCGCCGGGTGTGCTTAATGTCAACACCTTTTTCCGGCGGCTGGTCACCTCGGGCTTCTGTGCCCCGCGTACGCCCTCGGCCTCGGTTAAGATTACGGTAACGCCTAAAGTAGTGGCCGGCACCATTGCCGCCGACCAAGCCTTGTGCGCCGGTGCTACGCCGGCCCCGCTCACTAGTGCAACGGCGCCTACCGGCGGCACCGGCACGTTTACTTATCAGTGGGAATCGTCGGTTGACAACACGACCTTCACCGCCATCGGTGGGGCAACCAGTGCTGGCTACGCCCCCGGCCCGCTCACGGCCACCACCTATTACCGCCTCCGGACAACCTCCGGCTCGTGCGCGCCAGTGCTTACGAACGTGGTAACCATTACGGTAACGCCCGCCGTGGTAGCGGGTTCCATTGCCGCCAACCAGGCTATCTGCGCCGGCAATCCGCCGGCGCCGCTCACCAGTACAGCTCCCGCTACGGGTGGTACCGGCACGTTTGCCTACCAATGGGAATCGTCGGTGGATAACGCCACCTGGGCCCCCATTGCCGGGGCTACCGGGGCGGCTTACACGCCGGGCGTGCTAAGCGTTACCACCTACTTCCGCCGGCAGGTAAGCTCCGGGGCCTGCGCCAGCGCACCCTCCAACGTGGTGACCATTACGGTGACGCCGGCCCTGACGGCCGGTACCATTGCGGCCGACCAGGCCGTGTGCGCCGGCAGCCCCGTGGCCCCGCTCACGAACACTGCAGCCCCCACGGGCGGCACCGGCACGTTTGCTTATCAGTGGGAATCCTCGGTGAATAACACCACCTGGACGGCTATTGCCGGGGCCACGGGGCCCGAATATGCCCCCGGCCCGCTTACGGTTACCACCTACTTCCGCCGGCAGGTAAGCTCCGGCCCCTGCACCGGCCTGCCGTCCAATGTTGTGACCATTACCGTAACGCCGGCCCTGACGGCCGGCACCATTGCCGCCAACCAAACCGTCTGCGCCGGCACGGCACCGGCTTTGCTGACCAGCACCGTGGCAGCGGCGGGCGGCAACGGCACCATTGTTTACCAGTGGGAAGCATCGGTTGACAACACCACCTGGACCGCCGTTACCGGGGCCACCGGCCCGACTTACGCGCCCGGTCCGCTCACGGCAACCACCTCCTTCCGGCGCCGGGCAACCTCCGGACCGTGCGGGCCGGTGGTTTCCAACGTCGTGACCATTACGGTGACCCCGGCGCTGGCGGCCGGCACCATTGCCGCCGACCAGACCTTGTGCGCCGGTGCTACGCCGGCCCCGCTCACCAGCGCAACCGCGCCTACCGGCGGCACCGGTACGTTTACTTATCAGTGGGAAGCATCGGTTGACAACACCAACTGGACGGCTGTTACCGGGGCTACCGGCCCGACTTACGCGCCCGGCCCACTTACGGCTACTACCTACTTCCGTCGGCAGGTAAGCTCCGGTCCGTGCGCCAACCTGCCGTCCAACGTCGTCACCATTACGGTACTGCCGACGCTGACTGCCGGCACTATTGCGGCCGACCAGGACATTTGTGCGGGCACTGCGCCTGCCCCCCTAACCAGCACCGGCGCGGCCGGTGGCGGTACGGGCACGTTTGCTTATCAGTGGGAATCATCTGCCGATAACACCACCTGGACGGCCATTGGCGGAGCTACGGGCAAACCTACGCCCCCGGCCCGCTCACGGCTACCACCTACTTCCGTCGCCGTGTCACCTCGGGTACCGGCACCTGCTCGACCGGAATTTCCAACGTCGTGACGGTGCGCGTATCGCCCGTCGTGACGCCTACCGTGACGCTGACCACTCCGCCTACCCAGTGCCCCGGCACGCCGCTCACCTTCACGGCCACCACCACCAACGCGGGTCCGGCTCCTACCTTCCGGTGGTTTGTCAACGATATTCCTGTAGCCAGCGGGCCGACCTTTACCAGCAGCACGCTGGTAACCGGCGACCAGGTGCGGGTGGAAGTAACGGCCTCGGCGGGCCTGTGCAGCTCCGGGCCAGCCACGGCAACCACCACGGTAACGCGCACCCCCACGCCCGCCCCCACCGTGGCCATTACCGGGCCTTCGGGCGCGCCGGTATGCCAGGGCGAGCCGCTGACGTTTAGCGCCTCCAACGTTACGGGGGCCGGGGCGAACCCCGGCTTACCAGTGGCAAGTGAACGGGACCGACGTGCCCGGCGCAACGGGGCCGACGTTTACCAGCAGCACCCTGCGCGACGGCCAGACCGTAACGCTGCGCCTGAGCACGGTGAACAGCTGCGGCCAGACCGTGACGGCCGTTTCCAACGCGGTAACGGTGCGCATTCAGCCGCCGGTTAAAATCAGTGCCGGCCCCGACAAGCAGATTTTCCTGGGCTCGTCGGTGGTGCTGGAAGGCACGGCCGATGGCTCCTACCCCGTGACGTGGACCCCCACCACGGGGCTCACGTTCCCGGGCAACGACCCGCTGCGCCCCGTAGCCGCGCCGACTGTGACGACCACTTACCGGCTCTCGGCTGGCACCGGGGGCTGCGCCGCCTTCGATGAGGTGACCGTGACCGTGCTGCCGCCCATCCGGATTCCCAACGCCTTCACGCCCAACGGCGACGGGCGCGACGATACCTGGCAGATTGAGAACATCGAGCAATTCCCCAACACCACCGTCACGGTGTTCAACCGCTGGGGCAACAAAATCTTCTCGGCCGAAAACTACAGCCGGGCCAACGAGTGGCGCGGCGACATCAACGGCCAGCCTGCCCCGGTGGGCACCTACTACTACGTGGTCGTCACGAAGGGCCCCCTGGGCAAATCCTACAGTGGCTCGATTACAGTCCTCTATTGAGTTGACGTTTGCTAGTTGTCAGTTGTCAGTTGTCAGTTGTCAGCTGAAAAACTGCTCTGAATACTGACAACTAGCAACTGACAACCGACAACTAGTAACTGACAACTGGAACCCCTGACGCACTTGCTGTTATGAAAAGAGCTTTCCTACTTCTGCTGCCGCTGCTGCTGCTGGCCGCTGCGCCGGTCCTGGCCCAACAGGAGGCGCAGTACAGCCAGTACATGAACAACAACTACCTGCTCAACCCCGGCGCGACGGGTGTGGAGGACTACATCGACGTCAAGTTCAGCTACCGCACCCAGTGGGTGGGCCTGGAGGGCGCCCCCAAAACCTACTACGCCAGCGTCAACTCCTCACTGGGCAAGTGGCTCACCACCAATAAGCGCACCATCCACGACCTGCGCCGGCCGTTCCATGCGGTGGGCGGCCTCGTGTACCGCGACCAAACGGGCCCGCTGAGCCGGACCAGCGCCTACGTTTCCTACGCCTACAACGTGGTCCTGACGCCCAGCATCCGGGCCTCACTGGGCGTATCGGCCGGCGTACAGCAGTTTGCCGTCGATGGCAGCCAGTTGCAGTTTTACGACCCTACCACGGTAGCGGCCAGCGACGCCTCGCGGGTGCTCGACGGCGCGGTGGGCCTGTGGGTGTACGGTCCCAGCTTCTACGCCGGCGTATCGAGCACCCAGCTGCTGGCCAACAAGCTCGACTTCTCCTATGGCGACAACCAATTGGGGGCGGGCGCGGGCAACTCGCTTCGGCGCCACTACTTCCTCACGGGCGGGGTCCGGCTGCCGCTCACCGACGACTGGTCGCTGGTACCGTCGGTGCTGGTGAAGGCCGTGAGTCCGGCTCCGGTATCGGTCGATGTCAATGCCAAGCTCAAGTACCAGGATTTGCTGTGGGCCGGCGTGTCGTGGCGGGCCTTCGACTCGGCCGTGGCCATGGTCGGCTTCAGCTACGAGCAGTTCCAGGTGGGCTACTCCTACGACACCGGCCTTTCGCGGCTGGGCAGTTACCATGCCGGCAGCCACGAAATCCTGATCGGGTTGCGGATCAAAAAGAAAGCGCAGGTAGTATGCACCAACCGCTTCTGGTAGCGTCCGGGTGCAACTACCCTTGCTTCGTTAAACAAAGCGCGCCCCGAATGCCTGGCATCCGGGGCGCGCTTTGTCTGGGGCGGTAGCGCGGGGCACCAGCCCCCCGCGGCCCCACGCGTCGCGGATAAGAACCGGCCCGGCAGCCCCCGCCCCCGTTTGCGTAACTTTGCCCGGCTCCCCGCCCCGGCCCCGCTCCCTGGCCATCGACAACTCCTAACTCATACTTCATAATTCTCAGCATGAACCTCGGTGATTTTAACGACCTGGAAGTGGTACGGGAAGTGGATTTCGGCCTCTACCTGACTTCCGACGACGGCGACCTGCTGCTGCCGCGCAAGTACGTGGAGCCGGGCACCCAAATCGGCGACATCGTGCACGTATTCGTGTACCGCGACTCCGAGGACCGCCTCATCGCTACCAACCTGGAGCCCCACGCCCGGGTGGGCCAGTTCGCCACGCTGAGCGTGCGCGACGTGACCACGACCGGGGCGTTTCTGGACTGGGGCCTCGAAAAGGACCTGCTGCTGCCCTACCACAACCAGCGCCGCGACCTGCGCCCCGGCGAGCGGGTGACGGTGTTCGTGTACCTCGACGAAACGTCGGACCGCATTGTGGCCTCGGCCAAGTGGGAGTGGTTTCTAAGCCCCGACCCGTTTCCGGGCAAAGTGGGCGACGCGGCCGAGCTGTTCGTGGCCGAGGAAACCGACCTGGGCTTTAAAATGCTGGTCGATGGCACCCACCAGGGCCTCATTTACCACAACGACGTGTTTAAGCCCCTGCGCCTGGGCGACGTGCACACGGGCTACGTGCGCGCCATCCGCCCCGATGGCAAGCTCGACCTGACCCTGCAGCGCCCCGGCTACGACGAGGCCCTGGCCCAGACCGACCCGCTGCTCGAAGCCCTGCGCCAGGCCCCCGACGGCCGCCTGCCCCTGGGCGACAAAAGCCTGGCCGACGACGTGTACCGCCGCCTGGGCATGAGCAAGAAAGTGTTCAAAAAAGCCCTCGGCGCCCTCTACAAGCAGGGTTTAGTTGACCTGGCCCCCGAGCACACCCAACTGCGCAAGTAGCGTTGGGGTTGATGTAGAGACGCATCTTTGCATCTCGGCGTTGAGCGAAATCGTCAGCTGATGCCAGTGCAAGACGTTCAACGCCGAGACGCAAAGATGCGTCTCTACATCGTGTACACCAACGCCGGAACTGCTCTAGTTCCCCTAGCTGCTCAACAACCAAGCACTATAACCCAACCCAGATGCCCAAAACTGCTCTCATTGCCGGGGCCAGCGGCCTGATTGGCCAACAGCTGCTGCCGCTACTGCTGGCTTCCGAGCGGTACAGCCGCGTGGTGGCCCTGGTACGCACGCCCCTACCGCTGGTGCACGAGAAGCTGGAGCAGCAGGTAGTGGCCTTCGACCACCTTGCCGATTATCAGGCGCAGTTGATTGCCGACGATGTGTTTTGCTGTTTGGGGACCACCATGCGGCAGGCCGGCTCCCGGGAAGCCTTTTACCAGGTCGATTTCACCTACGTAACGGAGCTGGCCCGGCTGGCCGCTGCGAACTTCGGCGGTCAGCTGCTGGTGGTTTCCTCGCTCGGGGCCCACCCGCATGCCCGCAGCTACTACGCCCGGGTGAAGGGCGAGATGGAAGCGGCCGTGCAGCAGACCTCGTTCCGGGCCATCCATATTTTCCGGCCCTCGCTGCTGCTGGGCCATCGGAGCAACCCCCGGTTCGGCGAACGGGTGGCCGGTGCGCTGCTGGGCCTGCTGCACCCTGTGTTGCGCGGCCCGCTTCGCCCCTACCGCGCCATCGGGGCCGACACGGTAGCCCGGGCCATGCTCCGTGCCGCCCAGGATGACGGCGGCGGCACCCGCATTCACCTCTCCGATGCTATTGCAGCTAAAGGTATGGCGGCAGGTTGATAAACCACGCCACTATGGTACTTTTGCGGGAAGTCTCTTTTCATTCAATTTTCCTTCCCATGAAATTCTGGTTGGTTTGTGCGGCGCTCCTGGGGCTGCTTACAGTAAGTACGGGGGCGCAGGCCCAGAAAAAAAGCAGTGGCGGCGGAGCCGGCTACAACACCGGCATCGGCCTGCGGGGCGGCGGCTGGTCGACGGGCCTTACGGTAAAGCACTTTCTGAGCGGCAAGAACAACGTGGCCTTCGAGGGCCTGCTCACCCGCGAATATGATGCCCGCGGGGGCCGGCTGACGCTGCTATTGGAAAAACACCTGCCCCTGGCCGATGTGCGGGGCCTGCAGTTTTACTACGGCGCGGGTGCGCACCTGGGCGTTTACCAGGGCCGTTATTACTTCGAGGATGTGCGCTTCCGTCGCGGCAAAGACAAGTACTATTACCGCCAGTATGCCTACGACGAAAGCAACCACGTGGTGGGCGGGGCCGACTTCATCCTGGGCCTCGAATACAAATTTCCCGACCTGCCCTTCGTGGCCGCTGTCGACTACAAGCCATTTTTTGAAGTATTCCGTGGTTACACGGGTTTTTACAACGATGCGGCCCTGAGCCTGCGCTTCGTTTTCTAACCCATACCCTCCCTCCCATCAACGCAACGCCCCCGTCGACCAGGTCGACGGGGGCGTTGCGTTGATGGGTACCTGGCCGGGGCCGTGGCACCGGCGCTATTTCTTGCCCGCGTACTCGTTGTTGAGGTGGCGCAGCACGGGCGTGGTAATGTCGAGGTCTTTGCGGCCGTAGGCGATGGTACCGCTGGGCGAGGCCACCAGAATGAGGCGGTAGCCGTTGGCCTTGCCGTATTTTTCTATCTGCTTGTTGATGCGGACCAGCACCTGCTCGGTCATTTTAGCTTCCTCTTCCTGGGCCTGGCGCTGGAGCTTCTCCTGCTCCTGCGCCACTTTCATCTGCTGGCCCTGAAGCTGCTGCTCGGTGGCGGCACGCTGCTCGGCGCTCATGCCCTCGGCCTTCTGCTGGTATTGCTGCACTGCCGTCTGGAAACCCGTGACGAGCTTCTTATTCTGCGCTTCCCAGCCGCGGGCCTTGCTCTCGAACCGCTTACGAGCATCCTTCATGCCCTGGTAGCCGTCGAGCAGCTTCCCCGACTCCACGTAACCCACCTTGTTGGTATCGGCCACGGCCGTGAGGTCGTTTTCCTCGTCGGCCTCTTCGGGCAGTTCAGTGGCAGCAACCGCCCCCGTCGAGTCGGTGGTGGTTACAACGGCTACCGGCTTGCGGGCAGCCTTTTTAGCCGGCTGACCAGCGAAATGCAGGTAAAACAGCACGGCCACGGCCACAACCAGCGCCGCGTTGATGATAAGTTGAAGCGAATTTTTCATTCAAAAGATGCGAGAGGAGCGAAAATGACTGCCGGTAAGTGGGCAAAAGTACGGGGAATGTGCCAGAACAAGGGCAGCGCGGCACCCGGCGCAGGACACTACCAGATTTCCTCGCCCCTATGGTCATCCTCCAGCGGGTGGTCTTCGGCCTGATCTTCTTCGAGGGCTTCCTGCTCGGTGCGTTTGGCGGGTTTCTCGTCGAAGGGTACCAGGGCATCGGCACGGCTAGGTGCGGCATCGAGGCGGGCCACATGCACCAGCGCATCGCCCTGGTTTACAACGGGCATGTGGTTGAGGCCGATGATGTAGCCCGTCACGGGCGATTCGAGCCGCACCGACCGTTCGCCATAGGGGTCGGCCACCGAGCCAAATACCTGGCCTTCCTCCACGTGCTGGCCCAGGTGTACATGGCTGCGGAAAATACCCGCGTACTTGGCCCGCAGCCAGGTCGAGCGCAGGCACACAATGGTGGGCTTGGATGGCAGCGGGGCCTCGGGGGCCATGCCCAGATGATGGAGCACGCGCAACGTGCCGGCAATGCCCAGGTCGATGCCCTCCTCGTCGAGCCGCATCGACTCGCCGGTTTCATACACGATGATGCGGCGGTTTTCCTGCATGGCCGTTTCGCGCAGCGAGCCGGGCCGCAGGCTGGCGTGCAGCGTAAAGGGTGCCCCGAAGGCCTCGGCCAGCGCATCGGTTTGGGCATCGTGGTGCAGCAGGCACCGGATCTGGGGGGTGTTGGCTCGCACCGCGCCGCCGGTATGGAAGTCGATGCCATAATCAATCAGCGGCATGATTTCGCGCATGAAGCGGTGGGCCACCCGGCTGGCCAACGAGCCCCGGGGGTTGCCAGGAAAGCTCCGGTTTACATCCTTGCCATCGGGCACCTCGCGCGAGAAATTGAGGAAGCCATAGATGTTAAGAATGGGAATGGCAATGATGGTGCCGCGCAAGGGCGTCAGCAAATCGCGGCGGATGAGGCGACGAATGGTCTCGATGCCGTTTACCTCGTCGCCGTGCATGCCGGCCATCAGCAGCACCGTCGGCCCCGGCTCCGTAGCCCGAAACACGTGTACCGGAATGTCAATCACGGTACCCGAAGGCAGGCGCGAAATCACGAGTCGGGTAAGCACCCGCTCGCCGGGCTTAATAGTTAGTCCATTCAGGTGTAGCAGGTTATCGTCGGAGTCGGCCATGTATGATTATTTTATGGGCTTGGATGAATAGGCTAACGGAAAACGCCTGTCATCCTTTGCTGCGCTCAGGATGACAGGCGTTTTCTTCAAGATATTCTCCTATTGCTTTACCGTAGTGGTCGTTTTGCGCTTCTGGGCCAACTGCTCGGTGTATTCGATGACTTTACCGGCAATATCGAGGCCGGTGGCGCGCTCGATGCCTTCGAGGCCGGGCGAAGAATTCACTTCCAGCACCAGCGGGCCGCGCGTGCTTTGCAGCATATCGACGCCCGCAATGCCCAGGCCCAACGACTTGGCGGCCAGCAACGCGGCGGTTTTCTCGGCCCGGCTCAGTTTTACGAGCTTACCCGAGCCCCCGCGGTGCAGGTTCGAGCGGAACTCGCCCTCCTTGCCCTGGCGCTTCATGGCTCCCACTACTTCGCCGTTCACAATGAAAGCCCGCAAATCGGCCCCCTTGCTTTCGGCAATGAACTCCTGCACAATAATGCGGGCCTTGAGGTTGTGGAAAGCCTCAATCACCGACTGGGCCGCCTTGGCCGACTCGGCCAGCACTACGCCCAGGCCCTGGGTGCCTTCGAGCAGCTTGATGATGACCGGCGCGCCGCCCACCTGCTCAATCATGGCCGGCACATCGTCGGAGTAGTTGGTGAAGGCCGTTTTGGGCATGCCCACGCCGGCGCGGCTCAGAATCTGCATCGAGCGGAGCTTGTCGCGGCTACGTACAATCGACTGGCTATCGATGGCCGTGCGCACCTTCATCATCTCGAACTGGCGCACCACGGCGCAGCCGTAAAACGTAACCGATGCGCCGATGCGCGGAATGATGGCATCGAAGCCTTCCAGCTTCTGGCCCTGATAAATAATGCCGGGCTGGCCTTTTTCCAGCACCAGGTTGCAGTGTAAATGGTCGAGCACCACGGCCTCGTGGCCGCGCAGTTCGGCGGCTTCCACCAGGCGGCGGGTCGAATAGAGCTTCGGCTCACGCGACAGAATCGCTAATTTCATCAGATGCGGGGATTGAAGGCGAATGGTTGGGCAGCCGCAGGGGCTGCGGAGGGGTTGGGGGCAGGCAGAAATCCGATAACGAACTCAGGAAGAGGAAGAAATGGCCAGCTGTTGTTTGTACGACACGTTACGCCGCGCCACATCAACTACCAGCCGGGCCTGGCGCAGCAGCACCCGCCCCACAAGAACGGGATATTTCATATCCGAACGGTCGGAAAGCGAGAAATCGGTCACGAAATCCTCCCCGAACAGGCGAATGGTGGTCTGAATGACGAAGCGCTGCTGCACCTCGCCGTTGGAGCTGCGAATGTCGCGCATCCCAAACTTCTCAAACCGCATGGGCTTGCCGTCGAAATCGGGATGAGAGGGGTCGAGCAGCTGTACATGGAGGCGGGTAATGCCCTGCGCGTCGGTTTCCTGGTGGATATTGGAGCAGTGCAGCGCTCCGGTAAAGGCCCCGGTATCTACCTTGGCCTCCACGCCCCAGAGCTGAAACTCCGGAAAATCAACCAGTTCCCGCCGCCCCACAGTGCGCTTGGGTTCACGTTGCTTTTTCATGAGCGGCAAGATAGGGAAAGGTGAAATGGTGACGTTCTCGGCTCTTATCCTTTATAGCTAATCCGGTAAACAGCGTCGTTCTGATCGTCGCTCACGAGCAAAGAGCCGTCGGGCATTACCAGCAGGCACACGGGCCGACCCCACGATTGCTGGCCCTGCAGCCAGCCTTCAGCAAATATCTGGTAGCCGATGGCCTGCTTGCCGGCCGCGTCGAGCGTAACCAGCGTGATGCGGTAGCCGAGTTTGCTGCTCCGGTTCCAGGAGCCGTGTTCGGGAATAAGAATCTGGTTGCGATACTTGGCCGGGAACTGCCGGCCGGTGTAAAACTTCATGCCCAGCGCGGCCACGTGGGGACCCAGCTTCCGGGCCGGCTTCGCGTAGGTGTCCATCGACTTGCCCTTGCTGAGCTTGGGGTCGGGCACGTCGCCGGCGAAAAAATACGGAAAGCCGAAGTGCTGGCCCGGGGTAGCAGCACGGTTCAGCTCGTCGGCCGGCAGGTTGTCGCCAAGCATGTCGCGGCCGTTATCGGTAAACCAGAGCGCCTTGTCCTGGGGGCTCCAGTCGAAGCCAACCGTGTTGCGCACGCCGTAGGCGTAGGTTTCGAGGCCCGAGCCGTCGGGGTTCATGCGGTTGATGGTAGCGTAGATGGGCGCTTCGGGCAGGCAGCTGTTGCAGGGCGCACCCACCGGCACGTAGAGCTTGTCGTCGGGCCCGAAAGCAATATAGCGGTAGCCGTGCCACTCCTTATCGGGCAGGCTGCCATATACTACGGCCGGCTTGGGTTTCTGCTTGAGGTGAGCGGCTACGTTGGCGTAGCGCAACACGCGGTTGATTTCGGCCACGTACAGGTCGGCACCCCGCATGGCCACGCCGTTGGGCGCGTTCAGGCCGGTGGCCAGCGTAATTACCTCATCGGCGCGGCCATCCTTGTTACGGTCGGGCAGGGCGTACACTTTATCGTCCTTGGTGCCCACGTACACCGTGCCGTCGGGACCCACGGCCAGCTCGCGGGCACTTTTCACGCCGCGGGCAAAGTAGCTGATGCTGAAGCCGGCAGGCAGCTTGATTTTGCTCAGGTTAGCATCGGCAGCCGGCATGGGGCCGGGGCCAATGGAAGAAGTCAGGGCCAGCGGAGCCAGCAGCAGGGGCAGGAGGTAACGCGTGTTCATACTGCCTACAACCCACCCCAAGTCAGTAAGGTTGCCAACCTGAGACGTTGGGAACCGGGTTTGCAGCTCTTGGCCGCGTGGGTGCAGCTTCGTTAGCGCAGCCCGGTGCGCTGCTGGCGCACGAGCTTTTCGTACTCCCGCTCCGAGAGGTTGGCACCGCCGAAACCTAGTGTACGCCCGCAGGCCCCGGGCCACCACGCCAATGCCCCAGAAGAAGGTCACCCACAGCGGCCACGGTATCGGGTTCGACTCGCGGCCCGTAAACGCCCACACGGCCCACAGAATGGCATTAACGAACAGGAACGTGAGCAGGCCGGCCTGAAATTTAGCCCGCTGCCGGGCCAGTTGCCAGAGTTGCGGGTCGCGGTCGGGAGTTTCCATGAGACAGGGGTGTTTAAGTAATTAACTTCCTTAAACTTACCGATTTTACAGACCTACTCCAACCCGCAGTCACTCAACCGTCGGGAGCCGCTACTCAAGCGTTGGCTGGGCTGGTTGAAGTGTTGGAGTGCGTGCGACATGCTCGGAATGACACAATGGTTCACTCATTCACCAACTCACTCATTCACTGCTACCCCAACCGCGAAACGCCGCCCGAAACAATGAACTTCATGATTTCGCTGCTAGGTAGTTCCAGATAGGTCACGTTCTCGATGGGCACCAGCACCAGCTCGCCGGAGAAGTTGTAGGAGTGCGGAAAGTACACGGCCAGCAGGTCGTCGCGCAGAATGGCGGCCATGCTGGGTTGGGTCACGAAGCCCATTTTAAACAGCTGCTCGGAGCCGCTCATGCGAACCAGCACGGGGCGGTTGAACTTCTGGTTGTCACCTACGAACGCATCGAACAGGTCTTTGAGGCTCGAATAGATGATGCTCACCAGCGGGGTGCGGTGCAGCAGCCGCTCGGTAATAATGAGGAAAGGCCGCACCAGAAACGACTTGGCCACAAAGCCCACGGCCGTAATCAGCACCACGGCTACCACTAGCCCCAGCCCCGGCACATCGAAGCTCAGCCCCGCAAACAGATCATTGAGCCAGCGCAGCAGCGCGAACAAAATGTATATCGTGAGCCCAATGGGCGCTACGATCAGAAAGCCGCTGAGAAAATAGTTGAGGTACTGGCGCATATTCGGTGGTGAGCGGTTTGGGAGAGTAGGGTGCAAAAGAACGTCATTCAGAACGAAGCGAAGAATCTCGCGTGTCAAAGTAGCCCTACTATCAGGAGTTACTTTGGCACGCGAGATTCTTCGCTTCGCGCTGAATGACGTTCTGCCTAAGCCTTAATACTTCGGTCTCTAAGCACTAACCACTCCTTCGCCCACTTCCTCAATCCGCTCCTTTACCTGCTCCATCAGCCACATGGGGGTGCTGGTCGCTCCGCAGATGCCCACCGAGTCGGCCCCTGTAAACCAGGCTTCTTCCAGCTCCTGCTCGTTTTCGATGAAGTAGCTGCGCGGGTTGGTTTGCTGCACCACCGAGAACAGGGCTTTGCCGTTGGAGCTTTTGCGCCCGCTCACAAAAATCACCACGTCGTGCTGCTGGGCGAAAATGCGCAGGGCCGGCTCGCGGTTGCTTACCTGCCGGCAGATGCTGTCGTTGGCGTCGAACGAGTCGAGTGAGCCGCCCGCCGCCCGGATGCGGTCCTCCATCAGGGCCTTCATGCGGTAGAAGCCGGCGGTGCTCTTAGTGGTCTGGCTGAACAGGGTTACGGGCCGCGCGAAGTCCACCTGGTCGAGGTCGGCTTCGGTCATCACGATAATGGCCTGGTTGCGGGTCTGGCCCGTGAGGCCGGCCACTTCGGCGTGGCCGGGCTGGCCGTAAATCACGATCTGGCCCTGCTGGCGGTTCGAAGCATCGAAGGCGTGCTTCACGCGGTTCTGGAGCTTGAGCACCACCGGGCAGGAGGCGTCAATCAGCTCCAGGTTGTTGCGCAGGGCCAGCTCGTAGGTGGCCGGCGGCTCGCCATGGGCCCTGAATGAGCACCTTGGCATCATGAATTTCCTCCAGCTGCTCGCGGTCGATGATGCGCAAACCCAGCGCGTGCAGGCGCTCCACTTCCATGCGGTTGTGCACGATGTCGCCCAGGCAATACAGGCTTTTTTCGTGGGCCAGCTCGTCTTCGGCCATCTGAATGGCAAATTCGACGCCGAAGCAGTAACCGGAATTCTTATCAATGAGGACGTTCATGGGCTTAGCTTGGTTAGGCCGGGAGGGGCCCGACGGACGGGCCCGGTTTCCATTCGCAGGAGCCGACTACTCCCGTTGCCGGAGGCGGCTGCGGGCCCAGCGAATTTCGGGCCGGACTCTAAGTGAACAACAGCTGCGGCAGCAGTTTAGATCAAATTGATTTTTGGAAGAACGTCATTCTTCGCTGCGCTCTGAATGACGTTCTTTTATGTTCTTCCCGCAACCAATTAACCCTTCGCCGCTCGCTCGAACAGGGCCGCCGACACCCGTTCGAGCACGAAATCAACCTGCTCGTCAATCATCATGTGGGTCGTGTCGAGCAGTACGGCGTCGGGGGCGCGGCGCAGGGGGCTTTCGGAGCGGGTCGAGTCGAGGTGGTCGCGCTTTTGCAGGTTTTCCACAATGGCCTCCACCGGCACATGCTCGTTTTTGGTGGCCAGCTCCTCCTGGCGGCGCAGGGCCCGCGTCAGCACGTCGGCCGTCATGAACACTTTCACTTCAGCATCCGGAAAAACGGTGGTGCCGATGTCGCGGCCGTCCATCACGATGCCGCGGTGGCGGCCCATGCGCTGCTGCTGGCGCACCAGGGCGTGGCGCACGGCCGGAATACCCGATACCTCGCTCACGGAATTGGAAATGCGCATCTGCCGGATTTCATCTTCCCGGATCTGGCCATCGAGGCACAGCTCGTTGCGGCCGGTCTGGCGGTTGCGCCGGAAGGTAATCTGCATATCGTGCAGCGCCTCCTCTACCTTGGGCAGGTCGTGGAAGGCAATATCGTGCTCGAGCAGGTACAGCGTTACGCCCCGGTACATGGCCCCGGTGTCAATGTAGGCGTAGCCCAGCTCGGCGGCCACGGCTTTGGCCGTGGTGCTTTTGCCGCAGGAGGAATAGCCGTCGATGGCAATAACGATTTTTTGCATGGTGAGGTCGGGGCAGCTCGGGTCAGGATCAGACGTACTCGGGGAACTCACTAAATCCAGGTTTTACGGCCGGGCTTGGCAGCCAGGCGCTCGGGTACAGCCGCGAAAAAGGCGGCTACCGACTGGGCCGGGCCCTGGGTCAGCTGCTCGCTTACGCGGTAGAAGGGATTGAAAAAAGCGTTGCTGTTGATGCCCACGCCGGTCGTGCCCTGGGGGTCCTGGGCCCAGGTGCCGCCGTAGGTCTGCACCAGGCACTGACCTAGAAAGCAGCCCAGGGCCGTAATCACGCCCTGGCGGTCGGTTTCCTTGATGATGGGCCGCTGCACCTCAATAAACTCATCGAGGCGCTGCACGGCTTCGGCATCGTAGGCATTCACCCGCAACTGGTGGCGGACGGCTTCGGCGGCGTTTTGCAGGGCGACCAGGGGTGATTCGTCGGGCATAAGCAAGCGCGGGGGTAGCGGTGAAATCGGATGAGCGGGAGAAGCAGCCAACTAGTGGCTCTCGCAGGGGCAGGGCACCTTGCCCGATTTAGCTTTCCGCTTGAAGGAGGCCGTTTTTTTCTGCTGGGGTGAGCGGGCGGCGCAGCCCGCCGTTGTCAGGCCGGAAGCCCCGATAAGGGCAGCTAGGAGCACGGTCACAATCTTTCTCACGGCGCAGATTTTCGACAAATATACGGTTCTTTACCCGGCTGCCGCCCTACGGCTCAGTTTTTCCCCGCGCTTTTTCCTGCCCTTATGCCCGCCGAATTTTCCCTCCAGGCCAACGTTATCAACCTGTTCAGCAATACGATAACCCCCGCCACCGTGCACGTAGCCGGCGGACGCATCCGGCAGATCGAACCCCTGGGCCCTACCGCCCCCGACCCTGCCCTGCCCTACGCGCTGCCCGGCTTCGTTGATGCCCACGTGCACGTGGAAAGCTCGCTGCTGGTGCCCTCCGAGTTTGCCCGCCTGGCGGTGGTGCATGGTACCGTGGCCACCGTTTCCGACCCTCACGAAATCGGCAACGTGCTGGGCGTGGCCGGCGTGAAATACATGCTGGCCAACGCTGCCCAGGTACCGTTCAAGTTCTGTTTCGGGGCCCCTTCCTGCGTGCCGGCCACGCCCTTCGAAACGGCCGGAGCCGAAATTACGGCCGCCGATATTGAGCTGCTGTTCCGCGACCACCCCGAAATCGGCTACCTGGCCGAGATGATGAACTGGCCCGGTGTGCTCAGCCGCGACGAGACGGTGATGGAGAAAATCCGGCTGGCCCAGCGCTACAACCGCCCCGTCGATGGCCACGCGCCCGGCCTGACCGGAGACGATGCCCGGCGCTACGCCGAGGCCGGCATCAGCACCGACCACGAGTGCTTTATGGCCGGCGAGGCGCTCGACAAGCTGGCGGCGGGCATGAAAATCCTGATCCGGGAGGGTTCGGCGGCCCGCAACTTCGACGCCCTGATTGAGCTGCTGCCCGAGCACTACGAGCACCTGATGTTCTGCTCCGACGACAAGCACCCCGATACGCTGGTGCTGGGCCACATCAACCAGCTGGTGCAGCGGGCCGTGGCCCGGGGCCAGAACGTGCTGCAGGTGCTGCGCGTGGCCTGCCGCAACCCCGTCGAGCACTACCGCCTGCCCGTGGGCCTGCTCCGCGAAGGCGACCCGGCCGACTTCATCGTCGTTGATGACCTGACTGACTTCCGCGTCCGCCAGACCTACCTCGACGGCCAATTAGTGGCCGAAAACGGCACCACCCTGATTCCGGCCGTGCCAGTGGAGGTTATCAACAACTTCACCGCCCACGAGGTGCAGGCCGGAGATTTTGCAGTTGAAATCAAAAATGCAAGCGTTCAGAATTCCACTTCGGAGACGGTTGAAACCGACAGCCAGCCACCAACCGTTCGCCTCATCGAGTGCTTCGACGGGCAGCTGATTACGGCCCGGCACGACGAGCCGGCGCGGGTGGAAAACGGGTTGGTAGTGCCTGATCCAGACCGCGACATGCTTAAGCTCACCGTGGTCAACCGCTACCATGCCGCGCCGCCGGCAGTGGCCTTTATCCGGGGGTTTGGGTTGCAGGGCGGGGCGCTGGCCAGCAGCGTGGGCCACGATTCGCACAACATTACGGCCGTGGGCTGTGACGATGCCAGCCTGGCCCGGGCCGTACAGCTGGTGATGGAAGCCCGCGGCGGCCTGGCCGTGGTAACGCCCGCCGGCGAGGAGCTGGTGCTGCCGCTGCCCGTGGCCGGCCTCATGTCGGACCAGCCCGGGCCGGCCGTGGCGGCGGCCTACACCGCCCTCGATGCGGCGGCCAAGGCTCTCGGCTCGCCCCTGCAGGCCCCCTTCATGACGCTCTCGTTCATGGCCCTGCTGGTAATTCCGAGCCTTAAGCTCAGCGACAAAGGGTTGTTCGATGGCGAGGCCTTCCGGTTCGTGGAAGCCGTGGTGTAGAGCTTAGAAGATGAGAGGTGAGACTTTCGTTCTGACGGACCGATTTACCAGTTGTCAGAACGAAAATCTCACCTCTCACTTCTAAGCTCTAAACATCTAACCCCTAAAACCGCTTTTCCAGCAGCTTGCTCATTTTTTCCTCCGTCAGGGGCTTGGCCAAGTATTCCACGTCGGCGTACTGGGCCACGCGGGCAGTGTCGGCGGCGTGCATGGAGGTCGTGAGCACGGCCATCACGGTTTTTTCGCGGACTTCGGCGGGCAGGGCGCTGTAGAGCTTCAGAAACTCGAAGCCATCCATGCCGGGCATTTTCAGGTCTACGAACACGAGGTCGGGCGCGTCGCCGGTTGGCTGCTGGCCTTTGTCGCCGCCCCAAATCTGCTGGTAAGCCTGCTCCGCCTTATGGAACGTGTGCACCTGCTCGGCCACTTCCAGGCGGCTGAGCAGGCGGTTGTTGAGGAAGCTGGTGGTTTCGTTGTCGTCTACCAGAACGATGTTGCGGAGCTTGGAGGCCATGCCGGGAGCTAAGTATTAACCGGAGAACAAAGAACAAGTGGCCTAGAGCCAGCCCTGCTCCCGCATCCAGTCGTCGTTGTAAATTTTACCCAGGTAGCGCGTACCGTGGTCGGGCAGGATGATGACCATCGTATCGTCGGCCTGAAGGTGTTCCTTGGCATATTCGAGGGCTCCGAACACGGCCGAACCGCACGACCAACCCACAAACAGCCCTTCTTCCTTCGCCAGCCGGCGCGTCATCAGGGCCGCATCTTTGTCGGTTACTTTGATGAAGAGGTCGATAAGGTCGAAGTTAACATTCTTAGGCAGAATGTCTTCGCCGATACCCTCGGTTTTGTAGGAGTAAATCTCGTCCTCATCGAAGATGCCGGTTTCCTTGTACTTCTTGAACACCGAGCCGTAAGTATCGAGGCCCACCGACACGATGGCCGGGTTCTGCTCCTTCAGGTACTTGCCGGTGCCGCAGATGGTGCCGCCCGTGCCTACGCCGGCCGCGAAGTGCGTGATTTTTCCTTCCGTCTGCTCCCAGATTTCGGGGCCCGTGGTTTCGTAGTGCGCCTCGGCGTTCGAGGGGTTGTCGTACTGGTTGGGGTAGTACGAGTTCGCGATTTCGGCGTTGAGCTTGCGGGCGATGGAGTAGTAGCTCTGCGGATCGTCGGCGGGCACGTTGGTGGGGCACACAATAACCTCGGCACCCACGGCCTTGAGGATATCCTGCTTTTCCTTGCTCTGCTTGTCGCTCATCGTGAAGATGCACTTATAGCCGCGGGCAATAGCAGTGAGGGCCAGGCCCATGCCGGTGTTGCCGCTCGTGCCCTCGATGATAGTGCCGCCGGGCTTCAGCAAACCGGCTTTTTCGGCGTCGTCAATCATCTTCACGGCCATCCGGTCTTTCACCGAGTTGCCAGGGTTGAAGTATTCAACCTTCACCAGCACCGTGCCCTTGATGCCGTCGGTTACCTTATTAAGCTTCACCAGCGGCGTGTGGCCGATGGTTTCCACGATGTTATTGAAGTACATAGTTGGGTGAGTGGTTTTGAGCCCACAAAGGTAACTTATCCTTAGCTGTTAGCTACTAGCTGAGAGTTGCTAGCTTTTGTTCAGCCAAAAACCATTCGTCACCAATCAAAGAACCGCTGGTAGCCTGCCAGGCAGCAACGAAACGAAAAGCTACCAGCTAATGGCTTTCAGCTAATAGCTAAAGTAGAAAACCCTACTTTTGCCCTGCCGCCGGCTTTGAGCCCGCGGGTAGTATCCCACCTCAACGCAACCCCTTTCGCTAACCCCACCTCTATGAGTGTTCTGGTAAACAAGGATTCCAAAGTGCTAGTCCAGGGCTTCACCGGCTCCGAAGGCTCGTTCCACGCCCAGCAGATGATTGAGTACGGCACCAATGTGGTGGGCGGCGTAACGCCCGGCAAGGGCGGCAGCCAGCACCTGGAGCGCCCCGTGTTCAATACCGTGGCCGATGCCGTTGCCGAAACCGGTGCCAATACCAGCATCATCTTCGTGCCCCCGGCTTTCGCCGCCGACGCCATTATGGAAGCTGCCGATGCCGGCATTAAAGTTATCATCACCATCACCGAAGGCATTCCGACCAAGGACATGATTGCGGTGAAGGAGTACCTGAAGGGCCGCGAGGGCCTGCGCATGATCGGGCCGAACTGCCCCGGCGTGATGACCGCCGGCGAGTGCAAAGTGGGCATCATGCCCGGCTTCATCTTCCAGAAAGGCCGCGTGGGCATCGTGTCGAAATCGGGCACCCTGACCTACGAAGCCGTTGACCAGCTCACCAAGGCCGGCCTGGGCCAGACCACGGCCATCGGCATCGGCGGCGACCCCATCATCGGCACCACCACCAAGGAGGCCGTAGAAATGCTCATGAACGACCCCGAAACCGAAGGCATCGTCATGATTGGTGAAATCGGCGGCGGCATGGAAGCCGAAGCTGCTCGCTGGATCAAAGAAAACGGCAACAAGAAGCCCGTCGTAGGCTTCATTGCCGGCCAGACGGCCCCTCCCGGCCGCCGCATGGGCCACGCCGGTGCTATCGTAGGCGGTGCCGACGACACGGCCGCCGCTAAAATGGCCATCATGCGCGAGTGCGGCATCCACGTAGTGGATTCGCCCGCTGAAATCGGTGAAACGATGCTGCGCGTACTGGGCAGCAAGTAAGCCAACTGGTTACCAAAGACCTAGAAAGGCCCCAGCAGAAGCTGGGGCCTTTCTGTTTTATATGCCTTGGATCAGATAGCGTGAGATATTTTCCGCACCAAATTCTGCGGAAAGCACATTTACCTGCTCACACAACTTTTGCATCTGCCACCCGGCCTGCTCAACAGCTACCGCCAAATCGGCTCGCTTAAGCTGGAATGGCAGGCTGTGTTGGTGGATACTGAAGTTGCTCTACGTGCCATCCTCGCAAATGATGTGCAGGCAATCTCCGCTCCGCGGATTGCTTTTGGCGCCGGATGCCTTCCAGGCAGAAGTATCCCTCCCGAAACTGCGGCTCCAGCATTTTCCCCATTCGTAGACGGTATCAATCATGCTGCAGCCCTGCGGAAAAAGCACAGGCGCGCCATCCAAGAAAAGCCTGCCCCCCCGACAGGGGGCATGATTCCGCTACCGGAATGCGGCCAGCCTCGCCCCCACCTAAATGGGCCTTGATTAGCCGGCGTAAGTCTACTGGTTCCCAATTCTCAAGCCGAAAATAAGGGCTGCCGCTACTGACCGGAAATGGTTAGCAAATCCGCCCGCCAGTAAGATTTGCGCCTGATAAGTATCCCAGGCTGTTGGATTCTGCCAGAAAGCGGCTAGTGGGACAGGTCCAACCCGGCTCCAGTCAACGGCACCCCTTGGAATCTCTAAAGCGGGCAATAAGGTGATTTTCGCCATCAGATTGCTACTTCTCCCCGCTCTGCCCGCCCAGGTTCACAATCAGCCCGAACTGAAACACCGAGTTGGAGGCCTTGAGGAATTTGCGGTGCTTGAGGCCGAAGTTACTGCCGCTGATAAACTGGGCATCGAGCGGGCCGACGAGCTTGACGCGGGCGTAGGTGATGGGCTCGAAGAAGATATTGTCTTCGTTGAAGGCCGGCTGGCGGTTGAGCTGAAAATCGGTGAGCGTAACGTAGCTCGCCCGCATGGCCGTGCCGTAGGTCAGGGGCCAGTCGCGGCCCAGCACGTGGTAGCTTTTCTTCTCCTTGCTGGTGTAGTTGACCTGCACGAAGTACTTGTTGAGGCCCGCCCTCCAGCGTGCGCGTAATGCCCTCGGTGGGCGTGCGCTCGACGCGCTTGGTACGGCCGCCGCCGTAGCCGCCGTACACCTCCAGCACCCGGTGGTCGGCAATGCGGGTGAAATAGCCCACGCCCAGCTCGGCAAAATCGTGGTCGACGGCCTCCTTTTTCTTGTTGGTGTGCAGAAACGAGGCCGAGCCCATCACGCCCAGGTGGTCGGAGACGGCGTAGGCGCCCTGCAGGGCCGTGTTCTGGCTCAGGTTGGTGTGCATGCTGGCGCTCCACTCGCCCTTCTGGGTGAGCAGCGGCACCTGGGGCGGGGGCGGGAAATAGAGCGAGGAGCACCCGGCCAGCAAAGGCAGGAGCAGGAAAACAGAAACCGCGCGCGGTGAAAAGGGCATGGGGCAGGCAAAAAGAGCTGTCGACTGAGGGCCAAACGAACGACATCGGGTTTCGTTGCCCGGCCGGAAGCCCGGCAGTTGCGTACTGAGGGCGGGAGCCGGCCGCAGGCTGCTTCCTCGGTTACTTCAAACTTCGCATTTATGTCTGCCACTTCCTACGATGTCCTCATTATTGGCTCCGGCCAGGCCGGCAATCCGCTGGCGTACGCGCTGGCCGATGCCGGCCGCCGCGTAGCGCTTATCGAAAGTGCCCATTTAGGTGGCTCGTGCATCAACTATGGCTGCGCCCCCACCAAAATGATGCTGGCCTCGGCGCAGCGGGCTCATCTGGTACGCACGGCCGGCGAACTGGGCATCGAGGCCCCGCCGCCGACCGTTGACTTTGCCGCCGTCGTGGCCCGCAAAGACCGGATTACGCAGCAGGCGCGGGCCGGCATTGAACGCAAGCTTACTGAAGACCACCCCAACATCACCCTCATCCGTGGCCGGGCCCGCTTCACGGCGCCCAACACGCTGCACGTCGAGCTCAATAACGGGGCCGGGCCGGCGCTGCTTACGGCCCCGCTCATCTTCATCAACACCGGCACCCGGGCCTCCGTACCGCCCATTCCGGGTCTCGACACCGCCGGCTACCTCACCAACGAAACGCTGCTGCTGGGCCTGCAGGAGCTGCCCGAGCACCTCATCATCTTGGGTGGCAGCTATATCGGGGTCGAGTTCAGCCAGATGTTCCGCCGCCTGGGCTCCCGCATCACCGTAATTGAAACGTCGGCCACCATCATGTCGAATGAAGACACCGACGTAAGTGAGCCCCTGCAGCAACTGCTGGAACAGGAGGGCGTGGAGTTCGTGCTGGAAGCCCAGACCCGGCACGTATCGCGCAACGCCGAGGGCGTGCTCACGCTCACCGTCGATACGCCCGACGGGGAGCGGCGTATCCGGGGCTCGCACCTGCTGCTGGCTACCGGCCGGGTACCCAACTCCGATGGCCTGGGCCTGGAAACTGCCGGCATCATGACCGACGAGAAGGGCTACATTCAGGTAGATCAGCACCTGCGCACGCCGGCCAAAGGCGTGTATGCCCTCGGCGACGTGAAGGGCGGCCCCCAGTTCACCCACATCAGCTACGACGACTACCGCCTCGTGCGCGACCTGGTGCTGCACGACCGCGCCCGCGACTACCACGACCGCCCCCTGCCCTACGTGGTGTTCACCGAGCCCCAGCTGGGCCGCATCGGACTATCTAAAGAGCAGGCCCGGGAGCAGAAAACGCCGTTTCGGGTGAGCCGCCTGCCGGTGACCACCATCGGGCGGGCCAACGAAACGGGCCTGACCGACGGCTTCATAGAGGTGCTCGTCGGCGATGATGACCGGCTGCTGGGCGCGGCCATCCTCTGCGAGCAAGGCGGCGAAATCATGACGATGCTGCAACTGGCCATGGCCGGCGACCTGCGCTACCCGCAGCTGGTAAACATGGTTATCGCCCATCCCACCTGGGCCGAAGTGCTCAACAATGCCTTTCAGCGGCTGAAACGCGGCTAAAACGTCGTTTTCGGCTGCCCTCTTTCCATGCCCACCAAAGCCCACGCCAAACCAGTGGGCCACGGCGCGAAGCGGAAGCCTCGCGCTACTTTCTTCTTTCTGACTTTTCCCAACCCATGACTATTCCCTGCCTGACTACCATTACGAGCAAAGAAACGCTGGCCGAAATTCCCGGCACCTGGCAAACCGCCGACTACCGCGCTATTCTGAGCGCGGCCGGCTTTGCCGATGGCGACGCCCTCTCCGACCCCGAAACCCAGGAAATGACGCTCATGGCCCTGGCCGACCTCGACCCCGCCGAAGCGGCCAGCGTGCTGCTCAACTACCGCCTCAGCGAAGAGCTGAACGAGGGGCAGATCGACCAGATTTCGCACGACATGCAGAACGACAAGATTTTCGAGGAATACCCCGAAATCAGCCTGCACCGCCACCTCTTCGATGCCAACCAGCTCCTGCGCCGGGCTTACAACGGCAAGTTTCCGAACGGCGAAGCCGTGCTGGTGCAGGCCACCGTCAGCTTCCCCGATGCCGACACCGCCCCTGCTGAGCTCACGGCCGGCCTCGTGCTCCGGGCCCTGGCCCCGGCCCTCTCCGACCGCTCGCTCGTCAAGCGCCTTTACGCCGCCGATCTGGCCGCCGCCACGCCTTTCACGGCCGCCGACAACATTCTTTGGGAGCTGACCGCCACGCCTACCGATGCGCCCGCGACCTTCGCCGTACGCCTAGTTTCATCGGAGTACTGGCTTCACGATCTGGCCGACTCGGGCGAATTCGAGGGCGAAATCACGCTGCCTGAAACTCGAGGAATAGCTCCCAGGCCGGCGGCCGCTACCATGCGGCCGCCTTTCTTTGCACCATGAAAGCAATTGTTGAAACGGAGCGGCTGTTGTTGCGGGAGCTGACTCCCGCCGATGCCGCCGGCCTGTTTGCTTTCGACTCTGACCCGCAGGTGCACCGGTTTCTGGGCAACCGGCCGGTACAGTCGCTGGCCCAGAGCCAGGCTACGATTGAGTTTGTTCGGCAGCAGTATCAAACCAACGGTATCGGGCGCTGGGCAGTGGAGCTGCGGGCTACCGGAGAGTTTCTCGGCTGGGCCGGCCTGAAACTGATCCAAGAGCCCCTTAACGGGCACGTGGGCTTTCATGATGTAGGCTACCGGTTCATCCGGCGGTTCTGGGGGCAGGGTTTCGCCACGGAAGCCGCCCGGGCCAGCGTGGCCTACGGCTTCGACGTGCTGGGCCTGCCCGTGCTGTATGCTGCGGCCGATATGCGCAACCTGGCCTCGCGGGCAGTGCTGGGCAAAGTTGGGTTTCAGCACCAGGGCGAATTTATGTACGAAGGCGTGCCTACCGCCTGGCTGGAAGCCCGGTCGCCCCTGCGCGAGGCCTGAGCCAGCCTCTTGCCCACCCCGTAGTGGCCCGGCTAAACCGGTGTGGGTAAACGAGAAGCCTGAGAAAGGCAAATAAGCGCACCTGCCACCTGCCAGGTCAGGGGTTGCGCCAAGGGCAGCCACCCTGCCCATACAGCTCAGCGGCTCGGCGCGGCTGGGGCGCGGTGGAACAGGTGCGGCAGTACCATAACGCTCAGGGCCATGTACGGGATGCCTTCGCGCACCCGGGCTTCGGCGTAGGTCCGGGTGGGGTCGAAGGCGCGCCGGGGCTCGGTAGAAGCCCCGAGGGCCAGCTGCACCTGCAGCCAGGGCACGGCGCTTTCGGGGCTGCCGAACCGGCAAAAGGCCATGGGCTCGTGGCGCGTGAGGCGTCGCACGGCCACCGGCTGTCCGTTGTAGGTCAGCTCATCGAACCGGACCCCGCTCAGGCGGTAGGCCGCCCCTACCGTCAGCCCCGAGCGGCGACCCGGGAAGTAGTAGGAGGCGGCCAGCTCGCCGAACTGCCGGTGGTAACGGGCCCGAAAATCATTGTAGTATGGCTGCCGGATAATACCGCCCTCGTTGTACGCACTCGCGCTGCGCGCGCGCCCGTAGCCCAGCAGCCCGCTTACCAGCCCGTTCCGGCCCAGGGGCAGGTAGCCACCGGCTGCCAGCTCGTACTGTCGGCTGCTTTCGTAGCGGGCACTATCGGCCCGGCGGTTCGGACTGGTGCGAATGCCACCGGCGGCCCGCACCAGCACGTACTTGGCGGGCGAATACGTCGCGCCAGCTTCCCAGCGCCGATTCAAGTACGAGTTGGCCTGCACTTCCGCCTGCCCCTTGTCGCGCAGCTGCGGGGCGGCGGGCAGCATGGGCACGTATACCGAGCAGCCCGCCAGCAGGCCAGTGGCAAGCCCGGCGAAATAAATTTTGGTGCAATTTGACCACTGCATAAGTCAGGGTATAGGCGTGCGTTATAATCAGTTGGGTTAGATGAGCACCATAGTGAGCCCGTAATGCGGCGGGCAGTTGCACGGCCCAAAAAAAGCCCGCCGCAACGAGCGTTGCGGCGGGCTTTTCAGAAGGATAAAGCGGCGGGCTACTTGGCGTAGGCCACGGCGCGCATCTCGCGGATAACCGTGATTTTGATCTGGCCGGGGTACTGCATTTCCTTCTCGATTTTCTGCGAGATTTCGTAGCTCAGCTCGGCGGCGCGCTCGTCGGTTACGTTCTCGGCGTCTACCATCACGCGCAGCTCGCGGCCGGCCTGAATGGCGAAGCACTGATTCACGCCCTTGAAGCCGTTGGCGGTTTCTTCGAGCTGCTTGAGGCGCTTGATGTAGCTTTCCATCATCTCGCGGCGGGCACCGGGGCGCGAGCCCGAAATGGCGTCGCAGGCCTGCACGAGCGGCGAAATCATGGCCGTCATCTCCATCTCGTCGTGGTGGGCGCCAATGGCGTTTACCACGTCGGGATGCTCCTTGTACTTCTTGGCCATCTCCATGCCCAGAATGGCGTGGGGCAGCTCGGGCTCCTCGGTGCTTACCTTGCCGATGTCGTGCAGGAGGCCGGCGCGCTTGGCGTGCTTCACGTTAAGGCCCATTTCGGCGGCCATGGTGGCGCAGAGGTTGGCCACTTCGCGGCTGTGCTGGAGCAGGTTCTGGCCGTAGGAGCTACGGAAACGCATCCGGCCCACCATCTTGATCAGCTCGGGGTGCAGGCCGTGGATGCCGAGGTCGATGATGGTCTTCTCCCCGATTTCCACGATTTCCTCGTCGATGTTCTTGCGGGTTTTGGCCACAATCTCCTCGATGCGGGCGGGGTGAATCCGGCCGTCCTTCACCAGCAGGTGCAAACTCAGGCGGGCCACTTCGCGGCGCACCGGGTCGAAGCCCGAGATGATGATGGCTTCCGGGGTATCGTCCACGATGATTTCAACGCCCGTGGCGGCCTCCAGGGCCCGGATGTTGCGGCCCTCGCGGCCGATGATCTTGCCCTTCACATCATCACTTTCGATGTTGAAAATGCTGACGCAGTTTTCGATGGCGTGCTCGGCGGCGGTGCGCTGAATGGTTTCGAGCACGATTTTCTTGGCGTCCTTGGTGGCCGTGAGCTTGCTTTGGGCCACCACGTCCTTGATGTAGGAGCTGGCCTGAATCTGGGCTTCGTTCTTGAGGCCTTCCACCAGCTGCTCGCGGGCTTCGGCGGCCGTGAGGCCCGAAATGGTTTCGAGCTGGGTGGTAATGGCGCTGATTTTCTCGGTGAGCTGCTGGCGGATGTCGCGCAGCTCGGTTTCCACTTCTTCCTCGCGCTGCTCCAGTTTGGCCAACTGGCCTTCGAGGGTAGCTTTACGCTTCTCGTCCTGGGCTTCGAGCTTCTCGCGCTGCTGCTGGGCCTGGGTTTCGAGCCGCTCCTTGGTGGCATCGAGCTCCTTTTCCTTGCGCTGCACCTGATCGAGCTGCTTCTGGGTGGTTTGGGCGAGCTGCTTGATGCTCTGCTCCTGCTCCACCACGCTGGCGCGGCGTTCGGTCAGTTCCTGGTCGAGGGCCTGCTTCTGGCGGCGGCTTTCCTGCTCGAATTCCTGCTTGAGGGTGCGGAATTTGTCTTTCGATTGCTGAATCCGCTCGTCGCGGGTGCGGGTGGCCTGGGCTTCGGCCTCAGCAAGGATCTGCTGGGCTTTGGCTTTGGCATCACCCTCATGATCCTGCCGGGCCTTCCCGGCCAGCAGGCGCCCGAGCACCACGCCAACCACAAGGGCCAGCACGGCTGCCAGAACGATATAAAGAGTTTGAGACATGAGCTTATGGGGGGTTATGTAGAAGGGGAAAGAAACCCATAGCCTGGCAGAAACGCCAAATGCCCGCGCGGTGGCCGGGCCGTTTGCCCTGCCCCGCTTCGGGCTGTTACTTCGCGCCGAATCGGCCCCGCTGCTGCAGCAGCAGCGGGATCAGACCAACACCGTACCCGACAGCAGCTTGTCCAGGCGCGCCAGGCGCTCGGTCAGGGCCGCATCGGTTCCATCCTTTTCCGTGCTGACCTTGAGGCGGTCAGCCATCGTCGATAAGGCAATCATGGCCAGCAGATCCTGCTTGTCGTGAATGCCGTACTGGTCCCGAAATTCTTTCAGCCGCTCGCTGAGCAACCGTCCCGCGAGGCGGAGGCGCTCTTCGTCCTGGGGGCTTACCTTCATGGGGTAATCCCGGTCGGCGATGCGGATTTTAATTGAAAGATCAGACATCAGTGGGTTCTAGCGGTAGTGGGGCGGTTTGGGTGGTGGTTACTCCCTCAAATAGGCAAGGCACTTATCTATTTCGCGGATGTATTCGTTAAGGCGAAGTTTCAGCTCGTTGACATTGGCCGCTTCTCCGGCGGCTATGGTATTGACAAGTTTAGTGATATTCTCCTGATTCTGGAAATCCTTGATTTCCCGCTCCCGGTCGCGCACGTCGGCCCGGAGCTGCTCAACCGTAGTCTGGGCATCGGCCAGTTCCTCGCGCAACTGCTGATAGGCAGCCACTAAAGTGGTTACCTGCCGCTCCAGGCGGTCGAGTTGGGCAAGCTGCTGGGTGGACGCCATTTTTTGGTTGTCAGTTGTTGGTTGGCAGTTGTCAGACGTGATTTGGTTCGTTTGCCAGAGCTGTCAGACCCCGCCTAGCGGCCGGGCCATCTTACAATACCAGCTGCAAACTAACAACTGCCAACCAACAACTGACAACTCGTCGTCAATTTAGCGCCGGATAACGGCTCCGGCCTGCTGCTCGAACTGCTGGATGAGGCGGTTCATCACCTGCTCAATGGCCGGCTCGGTGAGGGTTTGAGTAGGGTCCTGGAGCAGGAAGCTCACGGAGTACGACTTCTTGCCTTCGCCCAGGTTGTCGCCTTCGTACACGTCGAACACGTTCACCTGGCGCAGTAGCTTCTTCTCAGCGCGGCGGGCAATCTGCTGGAGCTGGTCGAAAGTCACGGTGCGGTCCACGACCAGGCTCAGGTCGCGGCGCACTTCCGGAAACTTGGGCAGCTCGCGGGCCACGAGGCTGTTTTTGTACTTACGCATCAGCCAGTCCCAGTTCAGCTCGGCGTACCAGACGGGCTGGCCTACATCGAGGCGCTTGAGCACGGCGCCCGAAACGGCCCCGAGCTGGGCCACGGGCTGATTCTGGGCCAGCAGCGTGAGGCCGCCGGCCAGGTAAGGGTGCTGCACCGGCTGCGAAGCGGGCTCGGGGAAGCCCAGCGCGGCCAGCACCTGCTGCACGGCCCCGGCCAGCTGATGGAAGGCACTTTTGGCCGACTTTTGCTGCCAGGTTTCGGCCGCCGAGTTGCCGGTCAGGTAAACAACGAGTTGGTTCTGCTCCTCATACTTGCCATTTGGCAGCTGCCGGTAGGTTTTGCCGAACTCGTAGAGCTTGAGGTCGCGCTGGCGGCGATTCACGTTGTGGCGCACCACTTCGAGGCCGCTGAACAGCAGGCTGGGCCGCATCACGTTCAGCTCGGCGCTGTTGAAGTTGAGCAGATGCACCAGCTCGGCGTTGGGCTCGCCCTCGCGCTCGAAGTACTGGGCGTTGGTAATCGAGTTGGTGATGATTTCCGAAAAACCCTGCCCGCTCAGCAGCCGGGCCACATTCTGGCGGATGATTTCGGGGTCGGGGTTCGGGAACCGGGCCAGGAAGGAGGCCGAGTTGTGAGGCCGCAGCGCCACGTGGTTGTAGCCATAAATGCGCAGAATCTCCTCAATCACATCGGCCTCCCGGGTCACGTCGACCTTGTGGGGCGGCACCGATAGAATCCAGGTAGTTGCTGGTTGTTGGTTGTTGGTTGTTGGTTGGTCGTCAGTCAGCTCCTCGGAAATCAGGATGTCGAGGTCCGTCAAAATCTGGCGGATGCGCTCGGGGGCGATAAACTGGCCGACGAGCTTCTCGACGCGGGCCAGGCGCAGGCGCACGGCGGTGTGGCCGATGGGTGTCGGGTACTCATCGACGATGGGCGCGGCCACGGTGGCGCCGGCCACTTCCTGGAGCAGCAGCGCTGCGCGCTTGAGGCCTGGCAATACCATGTGGGGGTCGGTGCCGCGCTCAAAGCGGAAAGAGGCGTCGGTTTTGAGCTGGTGGGTCTGGGCGGTCTTGCGCACCACGGCGGGCTGGAAATAGGCGCTTTCCAGGAACACCCGGGTGGTACCCTCGCTCACGCCCGAGGTTTTGCCCCCGAACACGCCGGCCAGGGCCAGCGGCGTGCCGTTGCCATCGGCAATCACCAGGTCTTCGGCGCGTAGGGTGCGCTCCAGCCCATCGAGGGTAACGAATTTTTCGCCGGCTTCGGCCCGCTTCACCCGAATATGGCCGCCGGCCAGCTGGTCGGCGTCGAAGGCGTGCAGGGGCTGGCCCAGCTCATGGAGCACGAAGTTGGTAACGTCGACCACGTTGTTGATGGGCGCCAGGCCGATGCTGCGCAGGCGGCGCTGGAGCCACTCGGGCGAGGGGCCGACTTTCACATTCTCCAGCAGCAGCCCGGCGTAGCGCGGGGCGGCAGCGGCGTCTTCCAGCGTTACTTGGATGTTGCGGGCAGCTTCGGCGGGTGCGTGGAAGCCATTGAGCTCGGGCAGCTGGCAGGGCTGGCGCAGCAACGCGCGCAGCTCGCGGGCTACCCCGTAGTGCGAGGCCGCGTCGGCCCGGTTCGGGGTCAGGCCGATTTCGAACACCGAATCGGAGCCCAGGCCGAAGTAAGCGGCGGCGGGCGTGCCGTTGGGCTGGTCGGTATCGAGCACCATAATGCCGTCGTGCGACTGGCCCAGGCCGATTTCGTCTTCGGCGCAGATCATGCCTTCGGAGGCCACGCCCCGGATTTTGGACTTCTTGATTTTGAACGGCTCGCCGCTGCTGGGGTGCAGCACGGCCCCTTCCAGGGCCACCACCACGCGCTGGCCGGCGGCCACGTTGGAAGCCCCGCACACAATCTGGCGGGGAGTGCCGTCGCCCACGTCTACGGTGGTGAGGTTGAGCTTATCGGCGTCGGGGTGCTTTTCGCAGGTGAGCACGGTGCCCACGACGAGGCCGCGCAGGCCACCGGGCACGCTCTCGAGCTCCTCAATGCCTTCCACTTCCAGCCCCGAGCCGGTGAGCAGCTGCCCGATTTCGGCGGCGGATTTATCGGTTGGGATAAGCGTTTGGAGCCAGTCGAAGGATATTTTCATTTTTCAGTTGTCAATTTTCAGTGTTCAGCTGTCAGTGTTCAGCTGCCAGTTGCCAATTATTGTTGGTAAAACAACCTGACAACCGAAAACTGATAACTGAATCCGGGCAAAGGTACGGATTCGGGCGGGTGGCTGAAAACGGCCATCATCCGGGTCGAAAAGCGACCTGCTGCACTTGGGGAAACGCGGGTAATCCCGTAACTTTCAAGCCTCCTCCCTTCTATGAACACTATTTTTTTTCGCCGCATTTGATGAAAAAGCTACTCCTATTGCCAGCCCTGCTGCTGGCCGGAGCCACCGCCAGCCAAGCGCAGAAATTCGTGCGCAGCACTACCCCGGCCCCGGCTACCGTCTGCTACTCCCGCCCCGAGAGTATGCACACCCAGCTGCCGCTGCCTGCCGCCTACCTCGAACGGCAGCGCGACGGCAACCGGACGGCCGCCGCCAGAATCGAGGTAACCTACACCGGTTTCTCGCCCGAGGCCCAGGCCGCGTTCCAGCACGCTGTCGATATCTGGCAGACGCTGCTGATTTCGCCCGTCACCATCCGGGTGCAGGCTACCTGGACGACGCTGGCCACAGGCACCCTAGGCTCGGCCGGGGCCACGGCCTATTACCAGGACCTGAGCGGGGCCACCCGCAACGGAGTGCTTTATCCGGTGGCGCTGGCCGAGAAAATCAGCGGCCAGGAGCTTAACCCCTCCAATGAGGCCGACATCAGCGCCCGTTTTAACAGCACCTTCAACTGGTACTACGGCCTCGACGGCGTGGTACCAGCCGGTAAGTACGACCTGGTAACGGTCGTGCTCCACGAGCTGGGCCACGGCCTGGGCTTTATTGCCGGCACCGATTATACCGCCCCCAACGGCTCGTACCGCCCCACGCCACTTATTTTCAGCACCTACATCGAGAACCTGGCCGGCGAGCCGCTGGTCAACAACCCGGCCTTTCCCAACGGCTCGGCCGCGCTGGGCAGCCAGCTGGTGAGCAACCAGCTGTACTTCAACAGCCCGCTGGCCCGGGCCGTCAACAACGACCAGCGCCCCCGCCTTTATGCCCCGACCACGTATTCTGCGGGTTCGAGCATTTCGCACCTCAACGAGGCCACTTATCCGGCCGGCAACATCAACTCGCTGATGACGCCCCAGATTGGGGCGGCCGAGGCCATGCATAATCCCGGCCCTCTCACGCTGCGCATGTTCGACGAGATGGGCTGGTTTAACACCGCCATCCGCACCACCCCACTCACCGACTCGGAAGTGGCCCAGGACTTTCCCGTTACGGCAACCGTCGTGAGCGACGGCACGATTACGCCCGGCTCGGTGAAGCTCAACTACTCCATCGACAACGCCGCGCCGGTAACCGTGGTCATGACCAACACCAACGGCAACGAGTACCGGGGCGTTATTCCGAATCCGGGCCTCAACCACAAAATCAGCTACTTCATCACGGCTTCCGACAACGAAACCAGGCGCATCTACTCCGCCCCGGCCACGTACCAGCCGGGCGTAGCCACGGTGGCCCGCTACTCGTTCTTTGTCGGGCCCGACGTGGTGGCTCCGCTCGTGCAATACCGCGCCCCCAATTACGTGTTCGTCGATAAGCTACCGCTGACTCTGCGGGTGCAGGCCACCGACAACCTGGGCATAGGCAGCGTGCGGGCCGAAATTTTCGTAAATGGCGTGGCCAAGCCCACCATTACGCTCACCCGCCAGGGCACGACCAACACGTACCTGGGCTCCCTGACGGCCACGGGTGCCGTTGCCGGCGACGTGATTACCTACCGCCTCGTCACGCGCGACATTGCCACCGTAGCCAACCAGACCCTGAGCCCCGCCACCGGTTTATACACCGTGAATGTGGTGAGTTTCAAGGCGGCTCAGGCCAGCTACGCCAACAACTTCAACACCACCGGCGGCCCCATCGACTTTGTGGGCGAAGGCTTCAGCATCATGCAGCCGTCTACGTTCGCTAACCCCGCCATTCACTCCGACCACCCCTACGGCAACGACTCCTCGCTCATTTACCAGATGCTGGTACCCATCACGCTCACGAGCAAAAACCAGGTGATGAGCTTCGATGAAATCGTGCTCGTGGAGCCCGGCGAGCCCAACAGCGTGTTCGGCACCCCCGATTTCTACGACTATGTGGTAGTAGAGGGCAGCAGCGACAAGGGCGTTACCTGGAAACCCCTGGCCGACGGCTACGACTCGCGTTTTCAGGCCGACTGGCTCGCCACCTGGAACAGCCGGGTGACGGCGGAAGGCAACTCGACGGCCCTGCCGGCCCCGAGCCTGTACGCCAACCACTCCTTCAACCTGGCCGATAAGTTTGCCCAGGGCGATGAGGTGCGGCTGCGCTTCCGCCTGACCTCCGACCCCGGGGCTTACGGCTGGGGTTGGGCCATCGATAACCTCAACATCCGCACCGTGGTAACGGGCGTGGCCTCGGAGCTGCAAGCCACCGGCGGCCTGCAGGTGTACCCCAACCCTTCGGCCGGTCAGTTCCGGGTGCGGGCCAACTTCGTGCGGCCCACCAGCGGCCTCGAAGTGCTCGTGCGCAACATGCTCGGCCAGGTGGTATACCGCCAGGCCGTGCCCACCGCTACTACCCTTGACCTACCGGTTGACCTGAGCCAGCTGGCCAACGGCCTTTACCAGCTCAGCCTGGGCAACGGCGCCGACGCCGCCACCCGCAAAATCCAGGTGCAGCGGTAGGACTTTTGGAGCTGTTAGCTTTTAGCTGATAGCTGTCAGCTTTCTGTTCTTCCTGAATTCAAGCACGCGCAAAAAAAAAGGCGGCCCTTCCAAATCGGAGGGGCCGCCTTTTTCGTGTCGTTACTACTCAAGAACAGGGGAGCTAACAGCTAATCAGCTATCAGCTAAAAGCTCCAAAAAACCTACTTATACGCCTTCTCGCCGGCTTCGACCTGTAGCTTGAGGCGGTTATCGGCGGGCGGGACGGGGCAGGCATAGCCGTCGGAGTAGGCGCAGTAGGGGTTGTAGGCCTCGTTGAAGTCGAGTAGCACTTCGGTGTCGCCGGCGGCGGGCAGGGGGGCATCGAGGTAGCGGCCGCCACCGTAGCTGCCGAAGCCGTTGGTGCGGTCGGTGAAGGGTACGAACAGGGTCGTGTCTTTGCCATCGGCCTTCAGAAACAGTGTGAGCTGATACTCCTGCTTATCGAACAGGAACTTGGCCCGGCCCCAACGTAGGTACTTATCGGTTTTGCCGTCGGTGAGGGGCATTTCTACGGTATCGCGCGCCGAAAAGTGCTCCAACTGAGCCTCCAGGCGGTAGTCGCGGTCAGGCGGATAGAACTTGAGGCTGTCGAAGGTCTGGCGCTGGTCGGCGCTCAGGGGCGAGCTTTCGGGGCGGCGAAAGGCCATGGTTTTGGCAGTACGGGCTTTGCCGAGCAGGGCCGCGTACTGGTCCTGGCCCAGCACGAGGTCTTGCAGAAAGTAGCCAAACACGAGCAGCAGGCCCAGGCCAATAAGCAGTTTAGGATTCAGACGCACTTTTAGTCAATTAAGAATTACAAGTGAGAATTAAGAATTGAGCCTCTCAGCCAGATTCAGGCAAGGGTAGGCAACATGGCATTATGCTCCACCCAGTGCTCTTTCAACAAAGATGCACCCTGCCCGGCAATTCTTAATTCTTAATTCTAATTCTTAATTGAATCAAAGCATCCCCTCATCGGCGAAGCTGTGGTAGCCCTGGTCGGTGTAGATGAGGTGGTCGAGGATGGGCAGGTCGAGGAACTGGCCGGCCTCCTTGAGCTTGCGGGTGAGGGCAATATCGGCGGCCGAGGGGTTGCGGTTGCCGCTGGGGTGGTTATGGATGAGAATAATGCTGCTGGCCAGTTGCTCCAGCGCCTCCTTGAAAATCAGCTTGGGGTCGGCCACGGTACCGGCCACCCCGCCCCGGCTGATGCTCACGACCCGCATCACGACGTTGGCCCGGTTGAGCAAAATTACCCAGAACTCCTCGTGGGGCAAATCCTGCAGGTAGGGCTGCACCACGCGGTAAATATCGCGCGAGCCCGTGATGGTGGGCCGGGCGGGGGCATCGGCCTCGCGGCGGCGGCGGCCCAGCTCCAGGGCCGCCACAATGGTAATGGCCCGGGCCTCGCCAATGCCTTTCTGCTTCATGAGCTCCTTCACCGAGAACCGGGCCAGGGTATTGAGGTCGTTCTGGGCGGCTTTGAGCACGAGCTTGGCCACATCGACGGCCGAAAGCCTGGCGGTACCCGAACCGAGCAGAATGGCCAGCAGCTCGGCATCGGAAAGCGCCGCCCGGCCCTTCTGGAGCAGCTTTTCGCGGGGCCGGTCCTCTTCGGCCCAGCTCTTGATGCCGAAACTGATGGGCGCAGCGTAGGGCGCGGGCGCAGGCTGCGAAAGTTTTTCGGGGTCGTTTTCCGTCAGATTGTCAAACTCTTCCATGGGGCATCGTTGTTGTAGGCCCGGAATTTAAAATAAAAACCGGGGCGGCACGTCTGCCCCCTGTACCTCATTTGCTTGTTATTGTCTGCCCCGTTTGGGGTCGTTTCTCTTTGTATGTCCAGAAGTCTGTTTTTGCCTTTTTTCCTGGTGGTCGTGGCAGCCGCCGAATGGTATGCGTTTCAAGCCGTCCGCACGCTGGTGCAGGGCGTATCGCCCGGGGCCCGGCGCGCCACCGTAGTATTATACTGGCTCGTAACGGCCCTGGTGTGGGGCCTGGGCATCTGGGCCATGAGCAACCGCCGCGCCCACGCTTCCTACAAATCCTACCTGGGCGGACTGCTGCTGGCCGTTATTGCCGCCAAAATGGTCGTCATCATTCCGCTGCTGCTCGAAGACGTGGTGCGCGTGGGCCGCTGGGCGAGCCCGGCTGATCGGGCGGCCCAGCGGCAGCGGTTCGGGCACGGCCATTTCGCGCAGTGAGTTCCTGAGTAAGGTGGCCCTGGTGGCGGGGGCCGTGCCGTTCGTGGCGTTGCTTTGGGGTATGCTTAAAGGCAGCACCGACTACACCGTGAAGCGCGTGACGCTGCGCTTCCCCAACCTGCCGGCCTCGTTCGACGGCTTCCGGATGCTGCAGATTTCGGATCTGCACACCGGCTCGTTCCAGAGCAAGGAGCCGCTGCGCCGGGCCGTGGCCCTCATCAACGAGCAAGCCGCCGACCTGGTGTTCATGACCGGCGACCTGGTGAACAACTACGCCACCGAGGTGGAGGAGCACATCGATACGCTGGCCGGCATCCGCTCGGCGCGGCCCATCTACTCCATCCTGGGCAACCACGATTACTCCGACTACGTGGACTGGAGCAAGGAAGGCGGGCAGGTAGCCAAAGAAGCCAATCTGGCCCGCATTAAAGCCAACCACGCCAAAATCGGCTGGGAACTGCTGCTTGATGAGGCCCGTACGGTAGAGCACAACGGCGAGAAAATCAGCATTATCGGGGTGCAGAACTGGGGCGCCAAGGGATTCGCCCAGTACGGCAACCTGGCCAAGGCCCACGCCGCCGCCGACCCCACCACGCCGTTCAAAGTCCTGCTCTCCCACGACCCCTCGCACTGGGATGCCCAGGTCCACCAGTACGAAGACATCGACCTGATGCTGGCCGGCCACACCCACGGCATGCAGTTCGGCGTGAACCTGTCGTTTCTCAAATGGAGCCCCGTGCAGTACGCCTACAAGCAGTGGGCCGGCCTCTACCAGCGCGGCCGCCAGCATTTGTACGTTAATACGGGGCTGGGCTTCCTCGGCTACCCGGGCCGGGTGGGCTTCCTGCCCGAAATCACGGTATTTGAGTTGCGGCGGGGATAGATGAAGGGGAAGTTTGGGAGTTGAGAAGTAAAAAGAGTACGCAGCTGGCAGGATGAGAAATGGCGGTAGCGTCTGCGCGTTTTCCGCGCCTGCCCCACGCCCGTTTCACTTTCTAACTTCAAAACATTCAAACTTATAAACTTCGGGACAGGCCGTTCCGTATACGCGCCATTCTCTCTTTTTCCCCTTTCTCTTTTATTCTGACTTTTCATCCCCTCCCATGAAAAAGACCCTGCTTCTGCTCTCGGCCGCCGCGGCCTTCTCGCTCGGCTCATGCTCGGAAAACAAAACGGCCGATACCGCCGCTACCGACGACATGACGACCACCACCACGACGACCACGACTACCTCCACGAGCATGGATTACTCGCCGGAGGCCGTTAACAGCCGCGCCGACCGCATGGCCAACGACATGGCTACGAGCATGAAGTTCGACGATGCTACCCGCACCCGGGTGCGCGACATCTACGCGACCCGCGGCCAGCGCATGGCCGAGCTCAACCAGAAGTACATGACCGACACGACGGGCATGGCCGCCGCCCGCCGCGACGTGTACAACAACACCGACGCAGAGATGAAAACCGTCTTCACCGACCCTACGCAGTATTCGGCCTACGAAAACAGCCGTAGCAATTACTACGACGAGCGGTACATGGACAACAGCAGCATGGGTTCGTCGGACAACATGAACGCCTCCTCGGCCGACATGGATAACTCGATGGAGGCCGGCTCTAAAATGAAGGACGACGCGGGCAACAAGCTGAAGGTAAAGGCCGACGGCGACGTTAAAATGAAGGATGCCGAAGGCAACAAGGCCAAAATGGCCGCCGACGACGGCACCGTTAAAATGAAGCCTGCCGACGGCGGCAAAACCGTTATTAAGTAGCACATTGGCCGCGCCGGGTTATTTCGGCCGCCATTTTGCTATGCTTTAGGAGCCCGCACCTGCAACGGTGCGGGCTCTTTTTGTCTCCTTCCGGCATTAGCGCGCCGATGAAGTCGGGGCGCTGGCAGGTTTTATTCGTTTTCCCGAGCCAGGGTGCGTTAGTTTGTCTGTTGATGCTTTTTCCTCGTTTGTCTGTTTCCCTGGTTCGTGGCTGGTTGCTGCTGGTGCCGCTGTTGTTACTGGCCGGGCTGGCCGGGGCCCAGGTGCGCGTAACGGGTCGCGTATCGGAAGCCGGCTCGCGCAAGCCTATTCCTGGTGCTTCCGTTATGGTGCGGCGCACCCAGCTGGCTGTGGTGGCCGATGCCAGCGGCGATTTTGGCCTCTCGGCCAGCCGCACCGATACGCTCGTGTTTCGGGCCGTGGGCTTTAAGGCGCAACTGCTGCCACTCGGCGGCACTGGCCTTTCCCAGCTCATCGTCCAGATCAAGCTCCAGCCCGACACCGTGCAACTGGGCGAAGTCCGCATTACCGAGGGCCGGCCCGACCGGGCCGTTATCAACCGGGCCCTGCGCAACATCAAGCGGCCCAGCACCGCACCCACCAGCGCCGTGAAGCGCCCGCCCGCCCCTAAGCCACTGTTCCCCGTCGATTCGGCTGCTCCCAAAGCGCCCGTGCCCACGCTGGCCAGCCCGGTGAGTTTGCTGTACGAGCAGTTCTCCAGGGCCGGCAAGGAGCGCCAGAAGATGCGCGACATTGAGGCCGCCGAAGCTGCCCAAAAGGCGGCCCAAAAGGCGGCTCAGGACCGCCGCCGCTACAACCGCAATTTCAAAGACAACCGGGGCTACGAGTAGAAAATGCCTGACCGGGGCGCTGGAAGCCAGCAAAAACGGAGCACCCGGGCTGACGTGCGGCAAGCAGGCGCACTAGCTGGTGGCAACATGAAATAGCTAGGCCATTTGAGTTGCTTTGCCGTATGCCCTTGGAACCATCATTCCACGACCATACCATGCGAATCGGCTATCCTTGCGTAAACGAATCACTCGACTGCACCTCGACCAGCACGTTTCGGCTGGCTTCTTACTCTGATGAGCGGCTGGAACTGACCGTGGGCAATAACTTACGGTGCCTGCGCCGGATTCTGGAATGGAATGTGCAGCACGGGCTGTTGTTCTTTCGCATCGGCTCCGGCGTAGTGCCCTTCGGCTCCCACCCCGTCAATACATTTCCCTGGCAAACGCATTTTGCCGCCGAATTTCGGGCCCTGGGCGACTATATCCGGGCCCAGCGCCTGCGCATATCGTTCCACCCCGACCAGTTTGTGGTGCTCAACTCGCCCGACGCGGGCATCGTGGAGCGCAGCATTCAGGAGCTGGTTTACCAAGGGTCGATGCTTGATTTGATGGGGCTTGACTCCACCCACAAGCTCCAGATTCACGTGGGAGGCCTCTACAACGACCGGGAGCTGGCCATCAGCCGCTTCATTACCACCTACCAGCGCCTGCCCGAAGCCGTGCGGGCCCGCCTCGTAATTGAAAACGACGACCGCCTGTTCAGCCTCCAGGACTGCTTACGGGTACACGCGGCAGTGGGCATTCCGGTGCTCTTCGACAATTTTCACCACGAATGCCTCAACCACGGCGAGCCGATGGCTGAGGCCCTGCGCCTGGCGGCCGCTACCTGGCACCCCCTGCGCGATGGGGTAATGATGATGGACTACAGCTCCCAGGCCCCCGGCGAGCGAAAAGGCAAGCACACCCCCACCCTCGAAGACAGCTTGTTTCAGGGCTTCCTGCAGGACTTAGGCGACCTCGACGCCGATATTATGCTCGAAATAAAAGACAAGGAAGCCAGCGCCCACCGGGCCTGCGCCATGCTCCGGGCCGGGGGGCTGCTGCCCGCCGCGGGCCCAGCCACTCCAGCGGCCACCTGACCGTTGGCGGCCGTTTTACGTAAGCAGACTTGCCTACGGGCCATTTCATCGTTTTTAGCTTTTCCTCCCTATGATTTTCACCGACCTCCTCAACGCCACCATTCACTCGCTTAGCAACGGCCTTACCGGCATTCCGCTCAGCGCCGCCCAGGACAACACCGAAACCTGGCAGCAGCACCTGCTGCAAAGCGGCGAGCCCCGCCTCCAGGATATCGGCCGCGAAATCGGCAACCTTCAGTCTTTGCTTAGCGAGGGTGATGTGGGCCTGAACGCCCCGGCCATTGGCCGTTCACTGAGCATGCTGGCCACCCAAACGGCCGAAGTAGTGGCCCAGGCACCCGCCGAAATCCGCAGCAACCTTACGGCCCTGTCCGACCTGCTGCTCAAGGCCGGGGGCCAGTTAGAGCAGAAGGCCTAAGAGGGTTTACAGCCCTTGCTTTACAGCCATATAAAAGCCGCCCCGTAGTGCACAGGGCGGCTTTTTCGCATAATAATAGTACCTAATTACTGCCCCATCGGGGTAGTGCTGCGGGGCGCATTGGCCTTACGGGTCGAGCGTTTGGTGCTACGGTTGCTCCGACGAGGCGCGGTAGTGCCCATAGTAGTAGCGGCGCGACGGTTGGCATCCAGGGTTGCCTGGCTTTCTATCGCGGGCGTGCGGTCCAGGGTGCCCACGCTGGTTTGGGTGGGGTTGCTCATGGTTGGCGTACGCTGGTCGAGCGTACCGGGGTTGGTGGTTGGGTTAGCCGGATTAGGCAGCGGCATAGTCGACTGGTTCATCGTGCCGCTTCGGGGCGTACCGGTGGGCGTAGTCTGGGCTGAAGCGGCCGTAGCTGCGCTTACGAGCAGGGCCGCGGCCAATAGGAAATTCGTTTTCATTGACACCTGATGTTGATGATTGGTTAGCTGCTCGGCCCATGCAGAGCCGATGGTCAACTATACGTTTTTGGCAATCATCCGGCTAGGAAAGCCCGAATTTTTAACTCTTATAAAATACTATATACCAGCGCTTTAGATGAGATTAGCACAACCATAACCCGGGCAGCACGAAACCTATCATCTTTAATAACCATCTGATTATCAATAGGAAAATTGGTCACTGTTCAGATCAGCCATCATGAGGCCGAGGCAAAAATCCGGACAACAAAAAAACCCCGCCAGCCAGAAAGGCCAACGGGGTTTTGCATCGTTCAGAAGTGGAGCTGCAGAGATTCGAACTCTGGTCCAGACAAGGAAGGCGTCGAGTTTTCTACGTGTGTATCTATGCTTGAATTTTCGTGAGAAACCAGGCGCACATCAGGCCCTTGGTTTCCCCTTATCTGTTTGAGTTTCGCCCGTGGGTCACAGTGCCCCACGAACTATCCCAACTCTTACGACGCCCCGAACTCACCCGTGAGCAGGATTACGGGTGCGGGACGATGGCAATTACGTAGTCCTAGACTAGGCAGCCATGGCGTAGCTATACTCGCCAGTTATTGTTTGGACAACTTTTTTTACGGGAGATTCATCCAACTCCCGACACGCTTACTCGCGACATGCACAAGCTGTCAATTCCGGTCAGCCCCAGTTGTGAAAGAACGATACCCGCCACGAATAGCGGGGTGCGAATGTACGCACGTTGCAGTAGAAACGTTGCGAGAGGCTAAAAAAGTTCTCTCGGTACCTGAGCTGGCCAATCCGCCATAATGACACGGCAGCAGCCTTCCAAAGCCGGGCTTTTCGGGGTATCTTTGCCTTTAGCTCGTATGGAAAATTTTGTTGTTTCGGCCCGTAAGTACCGCCCGGCCACGTTTCGTAGCGTGGTGGGGCAGCAGCACGTCACTACCACCCTCCAAAACGCCATTGCCTCCCAGCATCTGGCCCAGGCCTTCCTGTTTTGCGGCCCCCGGGGGGTAGGCAAAACCACCTGCGCCCGCATTCTGGCCAAAACCATCAACTGCGAGTTTGTGGAGGAGCACGTGCGCCGGGGCCGCTCAGTTTCGGAGCTGATTCAGGCCCAGCCCGACATCGTGCCCGAGGCCCTGCTGACGGCCGCCGACCCCGATAACACGCCCTTCGAGCTCGAAGCCTGCGGCAAGTGCGGCTCGTGCCGGGCCTTCCAGGAAAACGCCTCGTTCAACGTGCACGAGCTCGATGCGGCCTCCAACAACTCGGTCGAGGATATTCGCAGCCTCGTGGAGCAGGTGCGCTACGCCCCCCAGCAGGGCCGCTACAAAGTGTACATCATCGATGAGGTGCACATGCTCTCGAACGCGGCTTTCAACGCGTTTCTGAAGACGCTGGAGGAGCCGCCGGGCTACGCCATCTTCATTCTGGCTACCACCGAGCGCCACAAAATCATCCCCACGATTCTGTCGCGCTGCCAGGTCTTCGACTTCAACCGGATTCGGGTTGATGACATCCGCAGCCACCTGCGCTACGTGGCCACCGAAGAACAGATTCAGGCCGAAGACGACGCCCTGCACCTGCTGGCCCAGAAAGCCGATGGTGGCCTGCGCGACGCCCTGAGCATGTTCGACCAGATGGTGACCTTCTCGGGCCAGAACCTGCGCTACCAGGACGTGATTCAGAACCTGCACATTCTGGATTACGAGTACTACTTCCGCCTGATTGACGCCCTGCTGACCGAGAACCTGAGCGCCACGCTGCTGCTGCTCGAAGAAGTGATGCAGAACGGCTTCGACCTGCACAACTTCGTGGTGGGCGCGGCCGAGCACCTGCGCGGCCTGCTCGTGTGCAAAGACCCCGTAACGGTGCAGCTGCTGGAAGTGTCGGACAACATCCGGGCCCGCTACGTGCAGCAGGCCCAGGCGGCTTCGCTGGCCTTTCTGCTGTCGTCGCTGAATCTGGTCAGCCTCTGCGACCGGGAGTTCAAGCAGGCCAAAAACCAGCGCCTGCACGTGGAGCTCATGCTCATGAAGCTGGCCTACCTCAACGGCGCCGTGCAGTTTGCCCGCGACCTGACCGCCGCCCCCGCCTCCGCCAGCAACGGCGAGGCGAAAAAAAAAGTAGCGTAAGCTCCGGCCGCCCCGGCCCCTGCCGGCCAGCTGGTAGCCGATGGTACGGCCGAAGCGCCGGCTACGTACACCGCAGCATCAGCCGCGCTGCCCCAACAGCCCAACCACCAGACGCCACCAACCAACCAACCAGTCGGCCCCCGCCGACCCCGAGCCCATTGTGCCGGTGGAAAGCGGCGTGGACGAGCTGCACGACACGCCCAGCATCGAGGACGAAACGGCCACCCAGGTGCCCACCACCGGCCAGCTCCGCGACACGGTGCCCCACATTGAAATCGGGCGGCCCAGCGTGGCCGGGCACGAGCCGGGCCAGACGCCTGTTACGGCCGCGCCGCTGCCCCCGCCCATGCCCAAACCAGGGGGAGCACCCGCGGGCAAGCCCCTGGGCCTGGGCACCAAGCTACCCGGGCTAGGCAGCCTGAACGCCATGAAGGCCAAGCTGGCCGAGCAGGCCGCCGCCGGCAAAGCCAGCGCCGAAACCGAGCCCAGCGGCCCCGTTACGGGCCTGCCGCCTATCGACGATGCCACGCTGCAGCGCGTGTGGCAGGAGCTGACCGAGGAGCGCAAGGCCATCAGCATGATGCACTACAGCATCCTTAAGCGCCCGGTACAGGCCAACGACCAGCACCTGATTCTGCTGCAGGTGGATAATCCGGTGCAGGAAGACCAGTTCAACGACTTCCGGGCCGATTTCCTGGGCGAATTGCGCCGCCGTTCCGGCTACCCCCGCCTCAACGTGCAGGTGAGCGTGGTAGAGCGTCAGGAAACCGGCCGCAAGCTCTACACCGCCACCGACAAGCTAGAGTACCTGACCGAAAAGTACCCCATGCTGGCCCAGATGAAGCAGCGCCTGGGGCTGGATGCCGACTGATCACGGATTAGCGCGGATTTTAACGGATTTCACGGATTTTGTGGGGGAGGCCACGGAGGAGCGGTAGTTGCGCCTCGTACCGTCTACAAAATCCGTGAAATCCGTTAAAATCCGCGCTAATTCGTGATCCTATAAGCATTTTTTCGGACTTGGAAGGCGCGCGGGTGTAGTGGGGCTTTTTATTCCCGGGGGGGTCGCCTATCTTTGACGTTCTACTTCCCTTCTGCCGCTCCCCGACTTGGTTTTCCTGTGAAAAAACCCCTTCTGCTTCTCGTTCCGGCCCTGGCTACCCTGGGCCTGACCCAGTGTCAAACCAGTAAGCCCGTTGCTTCTACCGCTGCTGCCACCGAAGCCACCGCTACACCTAAGCAGAAGGAGTACAAGTACCAGACTGTGGAAGGCGACCCGCTACAGGCCCGCATCTACACCCTCGACAACGGCCTGACGGTTTACCTCTCCGACTACAAGGACGCCCCCCGGATTCAGACCTACCTGGCCGTGCGGGCGGGTTCCAAGAACGACCCGGCCACCGCGACCGGCCTGGCCCACTATCTGGAGCACATGGTGTTCAAGGGCACCTCGCACCTGGGCACCCAGAACTGGCAGGCCGAAAAGCCGGAGCTGGACAAGATTGAGGCTCTCTACGAGCAGTACCGCGCCCAGCGCGACAACCCCGTGGCCCGCCGCAAAACCTACCACCAGATCGACTCCATCTCGGGCGTGGCGGCCAAGTACGCCGTAGCCAACGAGTACGACAAGGTGATGGGGGCCATCGGCTCGAAGGGTTCCAATGCCTACACCTCGGTCGAGCAGACGGTGTACCAGGAGGATATTCCGAGCAACCAGATTGAGAAGTGGGCTGCCATCCAGAGCGAGCGGCTGGGCGAGTTGGTGCCCCGCCTGTTCCATACCGAGCTGGAGGCCGTGTACGAGGAGAAAAACCGGGGCCTCGACAACGACTTCAGCAAGGAGTACGAGGCCCTCAACCGCACGCTCTACCGCCAGCACCAGTACGGCACCCAAACCACCATCGGCACCATCGAGCACCTGCAAAATCCGTCTATCACGGAAATCAAGGCGTATTTCGATAAGTACTACGTGCCCAACAACGTGGCCCTGACCCTGAGCGGCGACCTGGACTACGACCAGACCATTCGAATTATCGACAAGTATTTTGGCCAGTTGAAAGCCAAGCCGGTACCCGCGTTTGAAGTAGCCAAGGAAGCGCCCCTGACGGCTCCGGTGGTAACGAAAATTGTGGGCCCCAGCGCCGAGAACGTGATGCTGGGTTTCCGGTTTCCGGGCACCAATACCCCCGATGCGCTGGCCCTGCGCATGATCGACAAGATTCTGACCAACGGCCAGGCTGGCCTGATCGACCTCAACCTGAACCAGCAGCAGAAAGTGTTGCAGGCGGCCTCATTCACCGACCTCAACAACGACTACTCTTCGCACGTGCTCTACGCGACGCCCCGCCAGGGCCAGAAGCTGGAGGAAGTGCGCGACCTGCTGCTCGGCCAGCTGGAGAAGGTGAAGAAAGGCGACTTCCCGGAGTGGCTGATTCCGGCCATCATCAACAACGAGCAGCTCCAGCGCACCAAGAGCTACGAGAGCAACGAGGCCCGCGCCGGCGCCTTCGTGGCCGCCTTCGTGGCCCGCACCGACTGGAAAGACTACCTCCAGCAGTTCGAGGACTTCGGCAAAATCACCAAGGCCGACGTGATGCGCGTGGCTCAGCAGTACTACGGCCCCGGCTACGCCGTGATTTACAAGCGCACCGGCGAAGACCCCAACAAGGTGAAAGTCGTGAAGCCCGCCATTACGCCCGTACCCGTGAACCGCGAGGTGGCCTCCGACTTCTACAAGCAGATCACGGCCATGGCCAACCCGGAGCTGAAGCCGGTATTCGTGGATTACAAGCAGGATATCAAGGAAACCAAGCTGGCCTCGGGCATCCCGGTGTTATTACACCCACAACGACGGAAAACAACCTCTTCAACCTGTACTACGTGCTCGATATGGGCACCAACACCGACCCGCGCCTCGGGTTGGCCACCGACTACCTGCAGTACCTGGGCACCGGCAAGTACTCGGCCGCCGAGCTGCAGCAGGAGTTCTACAAGCTGGGCTGCTCGTTCTCGGTGAGCAGCGGCCAGGACCGTACGTTCGTGAGCCTGAGCGGCCTCGACAGCAACATGGAGCCGGCTCTGCAGCTGTTCGAGCAGCTGCTGCACGCCCCCAAGCCCGATGCCGCCGCCCTTAAAAACATGGTGGCCGGCGTGCTGAAAGGCCGCGCCGACGCCAAGCTCAACAAGGGCGTGATTCTGCAGCAGGCCATGGTGAACTACGCCAAGTACGGCCCGCAGAACCCCTTCACCACCCAGCTTAGTGAGAAGGAGCTGAAAGCGTTGAAGCCCGAGCAGCTCACCGCCGTTATCCAGAAGCTGCCCACGTTCCAGCACCGGGTGCTGTACTATGGGCCCAAGCCCGAAGCGGCCCTGACCTCCACGCTCAACCAACTGCCACCAGACGCCCGCCACGCTCACGCCCGTGCCGGCCAGCAAGGATTTCACCGAGCAGCCGCTCCAGAACAAGCAAAGTGTACTGGGTCGACTACAACATGGTGCAGGCCGAAATCCTGTTCCTGAGCAAGGGGCCGCTGTTTGACAAGGCGCTGGTGCCCACAACCAGCCTCTACAACGAGTATTTCGGCGGCAGCATGGGTAGCATTGTGTTTCAGGAGCTGCGCGAGAGCCAGGCCCTGGCCTACTCCGCGTCGTCGCGCTTCGCCAAGGCCGACAAGCTGGGTCGCAGCTCCAACTAACACTGAGCTACATCGGCACCCAGGCCGACAAGCTGCCCGAGGCCATGGCCGGCATGAACACCCTGCTCAACGACATGCCCACGGCCGAAGCCAACCTGCAGATTGCCAAAGCCGCCATCCGCAACAGCATCGCCACCGAGCGCATCACCAAGTCCGACATCCTCTTCAGCTACGAGCGCGCCAAGCGCCTCGGCCTCGACTACGACCTGCGCCGCGACGTGTACGAGCAAACCGCCAACATGAGCTTCGCCGACCTGCTCAAGTTCCAGCAGGCCCGCGTGAAAGGCCAGCCCCAGACCATTCTGGTTATCGGCTCCAAAGACCGCCTCAATTTCAAGGAGCTGGCCAAGTACGGCCAGGTTCAGCAACTTACCCTGAAAGAGATTTTCGGGTACTAGGGATGGTTTGAATGAAACAGAACGTCATGCAGAGCGCAGCGAAGCATCTCGCATGCTGACGTTGCCAAAGCAAACCCAACGTTAAGATTACCATTGCATGCGAGATGCTTCGCTGCGCTCTGCATGACGTTCTGTTTCGTTCCAACACCGCCGCCCCGCCTACTTACCAAGCACTAACCTCAAATACCTGTCACGTAACACCTGACATCTTTTCTTCAACAATGGCAGAGAAAATCACCATCAAGAACGGCAAGCTCAACGTGCCGGATCAACCTATCATACCGTTCATTGAGGGCGACGGTACGGGACCGGACATTTGGGCGGCTTCCGTCCGCGTGTTTGATGCCGCCGTCGAGAAAGCATATGATGGCAAGCGCAAGCTGCAGTGGAAAGAAGTACTGGCCGGCGAAAAGGCCTTCAAGCAGGTAAATAACTGGCTGCCTAACGAAACCCTCGACGCTTTCCGCGAATACCTGGTGGGCATCAAAGGCCCCCTGACCACGCCCGTGGGCGGAGGCATCCGTTCGCTGAACGTGGCCCTGCGCCAGGAGCTCGACCTGTACGCCTGCGTGCGCCCCGTGCGCTGGTTCGAGGGCGTGCCCTCGCCCGTAAAGCACCCCGAGCTGACCGACATGGTCATCTTCCGCGAGAACACCGAGGACATCTACGCCGGCATCGAGTACATGAACGGTACGCCTCAGGCCCAGAAAATGCTGGAATTCCTCCAGGATGAGATGGGCGTGAAGAAGATCCGCTTCCCCGAAACGTCTTCGTTCGGCATCAAGCCCGTGAGCAAGGAAGGCACCGAGCGCCTCGTGCGCGCGGCCATCGAGTACGCCATCGAGCACAAGAAGCCATCGGTGACGCTCGTGCACAAGGGCAACATCATGAAGTTCACCGAGGGCGCGTTCAAGACCTGGGGCTACGAGATGGCCGAGCGCGAGTTTGGCGACAAGGTGTACACCTGGGCTCAGTACGACAAGGTGCTGGCCAAGCAGGGCCAGGAAATGGCCGACGCCCAGCAGAAGCTGGCCCTCGACAGCGGCAAAATCCTCATCAAGGACAGCATCGCCGATGCCTTCCTGCAGCAGATCCTGCTCCGCCCCGCCGACTACTCGGTGGTAGCTACCCTCAACCTGAACGGCGACTACATCTCCGACGCGCTGGCCGCCATTGTGGGCGGTATCGGCATCGCGCCGGGTGCCAACATCAACTACCTCACCGGCCACGCCATTTTTGAGGCTACCCACGGCACGGCCCCCAAGTACGCCGGCCTCGACAAGGTGAACCCCGGCTCGGTTATCCTCTCCGGTGCCCTGATGCTCGAGCACCTGGGCTGGCACGAAGCCGCCGACCTCATCTACAAGGGCCTCGAAGCCGCCATCGCCGCCAAGCGCGTCACCTACGACTTCGAACGCCAGATGGACGGCGCTACCCTGCTCAAATGCAGCGAGTTCGGCGACGAAATTATCCAGGATATGTAGTAGCTTGGTGCAAGCCAACTACCTCAACCCGAACCCCCGCGTTGGCTGTAAGGCCGGCGCGGGGGTTTGTATATTCTATGATCATGATCAAAGAAATTCAGTTTTCGTTATCAGAGATTCTAGTTCCAATATTATCAGCTGTAATTGCAGTTCTTGGATACTTATTCAGACAGCAGAAAGACAGGATAGCAAATATTGAAAATCAATTATCTGACAAGAAGTATCACGTATACCATGAGGCAATTACTATCATATTTGATATAATCAAAACCTCAAAGGGAATAAAAGAATCTAATGAAAATGATTTAGTAAGTATTAATAGATATCAGAAAAGATTTTTATATATACGCACCCGATAATATCATTAGGAAATTTAATGAATGGCAACAATACGTAGAGAAAGGTCCAGAAGATTTAAATCATATACTAGTATACATGGATATGATAGTGTTAATAAGAAAAGACATGGGCCATAAGAATACTCGTATTGGAGCCAAAGAAATACTAAGGTCCATATTTGTTAATAAAGATGAGTTTAACACATTCATGAACACACTAGGTTAACTCACTCCCATGCAAACCCGCCAGCAACTTGAAGCTACTCTCCGCGACTTGATGCCGCTTCTCGCAGCGCGGTTTCATGTGCAGCGACTAGGGTATTTTGGCTCCTTTGCTACCGGCCAAGCGGGCCCGGATAGCGACGTGGATATTCTGGCCGAATTCAGCGAGCCGTTGGGTTGGGATTTCTTCGAATTAGAGGAACTGCTGGAGCAGGCGTTAGATCGTAAGGTAGATTTGGTGACACCAGCCGCTTTGAAACAACAGCTACGTAAAGGTATCTTGGCTCAAGTCCGCTACATCTAATGGCCACACCTCGCTCCTACTTGCTGTATTTAGAAGATATGCAGGAATCTATGGAAAAGATAGCCCGGTACTGCGCTGGATTGGATTTCGAGCAATTCCGGAATAACGAGTTAGTTGTGGATGCAGTAGTGCGCAATATCGAGGTTCTTGGTGAGGCTGCGAAGAAGGTGCCTCTGCCCGTTCAGCAATTATATCCACAGTTGCCCTGGTCACAGATGTACAGGATGCGCAACCGCATTTCGCACGAATATTTTGGATTAGACCATTCTATTATTTGGCGGGTAGCTACTCAGCACTTGCCTCCTAATTACACCGACTTGTTGGCGATTATTATAGCTGAGAGGCAGAAGGGCATATCAGAATAAAAAAGGCCAGCCCCTCCCACACGGGAAGGTCCGGCCTTTTTTGATTTCGAGCGACCAACCTAGCCAGCCGAATCAGTCTGCGGCTGCGGCTGCCGCGGCTCGGGCTGCGGCTTCTCGGTTGATTCAGGCAGCTGCAACGGCTCGGCCTTGTTGTCGGCTAGTTGGCGCTGCTGATCCGCTTGTTTCTCGCGCTGCTCCTGCTGCACCTGGGCGCGGGACTTGGGCACGTTGCCGGAACCGGCGGGCCAGCCTTCGCGCTGCTGCTGGCGGTTGCCGTCGGTTTCCTCGGTCTGGTCGTGGAAGAGAATCTGCTGGGTGGGGAAAGGCAAATCGATACCGGCGGCGGAGAGCTTGTTTTTGATGGCCGTGAGCACCGCGTCCTGCGAGTCCATGAAGTCGGCGCGGCGCGGGGGGCTGATCCACCAGCGGGCCCGGATATTGACGGTGCTGTCGGCCAGATCCACGACCAGGGCCTCGGGGGCCGGGTCGGTGAGCATGCCGGGAGCTTCCTGCATAGCTTCGAGAATCAGCTGGCGGGCCTGGGCAATATCGTCGCCGTAGCCGATGCCGATGTCGTACTGCAGGCGGCGCTGGTCGTAGGCCGTGTTCACGGTTACGGCGTTGATGAATAGTTCGGCATTCGGAATAACCACCCGGCGGCCGTCGTAGGTTTTGATGGTCGTGGCCCGGGTCTGGATGTTCTCGACCGTACCCTCAAAGTCCTTGTACTTGATCTGGTCGTTGATGCGGAAGGGTTCGGTGAGCAGCAGCAGCACCCCGGCCAGGAAGTTCTGGAAGATGTCTTTGAAGGCAAAGCCAATGGCCACGCCACCCACCCCCAGGGCACTCAGCAAAGTGGTGGGCGTAAAGCTGGGAATCATGATGGTGAACATGATCAGCACGCCCAGAATGAGCACAAACACGTAAGCCAGCCGGCTCAGCAGCAGCGTCAGGCTCTGGCTGCGCCCCCCGGCAAGGCGCTTGACCAGGGAGCGCACCCCGCCGGCGATGAACACGAAAACAACGAGCACCACCAGCCCAATAAGCAAATTGGGCAATATGGCCATGAGGCTGCGGCCCATACTGTCGAGCTTCTGCAGAGCAATAGAAAAATCCATACGTTGGGGAAAGAAGGACTAAGGCAAGGCCGTAATAAAGCAGCCGGTTGGAGGTATAGACACGTAATTGCCCGCGAAATGGTTGTAGGCCGGCGGGGGCTGGTTCAGGCAGCGTTTCGGCCCCGTTCTGCGTAGGCCTTCTCATGACAAAGCTGCACACGCTCACCCCCGACTCCCCCCTCGAACTGCGCGACCGGCTGGCCATGGAGCGCACCCGCCTGGCCAACGAACGGACGCTGCTGGCCTACCTGCGCACCGGCATGACGCTGGTTATTGCCGGCTTCTCGCTCATCAACTTCTTTCGCGACAACATCTACGTGTGGGCCGGGGTCCTGTTCGTGCCCGTGGGGCTGGTTATTGTCGTGATTGGCTGGTTGCGCTACCGGGTGCGGGCGCGCCATATCGAGCAGTACGTAGCCGCTGCCGACGCAATGACCTAAGCAATTGGGGCTTATCGTAAGCACGCGCTGGTATATGATTTTGTCATTCCTGATGGCTGTTCGTCCCCACACCAAAGCGCGGCCAGAGCGCAGGTCAAACCATTGGGAAAGGCTCGTAGCGGCTATGGGCGTATTCAGGAGTGTTACCGGCTGCATAACCGGCCTGCCTGGGACATAAACGGCGGGTCGGGAAGTGAACCAGCAGACGGTGAGCTGGCAATATCTTTTCGAGTGTGAGAAAATATTGTTTTATCCTTGGCGTTTACTCCGCATTCCACCACCAAACCCTTCTACACCATGTTCAAACCATCATTTTCCGCGCTGGCCTACTTGGCCTTATTTGGTACTATTTCATTAGCAAGTTGCAGCAAAGACCAGCAGGCCCAACCCGGCCCGTCGGCACAGGTCGTCCAGGCTCAGGCCGAGCTGGCTTATCCCGGTCAGACCGGACAAATGAAGGCAGGCGAGTGGGGCGGGCAGCCCATCAGCTACCAGGAAATCAACGGCGACAAAGTATACGAGGGCGATATTCTGCTCACCAGTGAGCAGCTGGCCACCAACACCGGCGACCAGCAGCGCCCCGGCAGCGCCGGCCGCACCACCGGCCGCTGGCCGTCGGGCGTGGTCTACTACACTATTGACGGAGCTCTGCCCAACCAGGCCCGCGTAACCGACGCCATTGCCCACTGGCAGGCCAACTCGCCCGTGCGCTTCGTTGCGCGCACCACCCAGACGGCCTACGTAACGTTCCGGGTAGGTTCGGGCTGTTCCTCCAACATCGGGCGCACTGGCAGCCGGCAGTACATCAATCTGGCATCGGGCTGCAGCACGGGTAACACGATTCACGAAATCGGCCACGCCCTGGGCCTGTTCCATGAGCAGACCCGCGCCGACCGCGACGCCTTCGTCAACATCCTGACCCAGAACATTCAGTCGGGTTACGAGGGTAACTTCACGAAGTACACCGACCTGGGCTACGGCGGCACCGATTACGGGAACCTCGATTTTGGCTCCATTATGATGTACGGCTCGTTCTCCTTCTCCTCGAACGGCCAGCCGACCATCACCAAAAAGGATGGCTCGACATTCGAGATTCAGCGCACTGGCCTCTCGGCCGGCGACAAGAGCGGTATCGACGCCATGTACTAACCAGCGGCCGGGGGTAGCCTCATAAGTTCTCCCTGCGTTTAATTGGCGTATTTTTCAGAGCGGGCGGCTTTCCTTCGGGGAAGGCCGCCCGCTCTTTTTGGGCCCCAACAGGTAGCGGGGAGCGGCTTTCCTTCGTTTAGCCCAATGGCTACTCAACGCTTTTTTATGCTCAAGCATAAGCTACCGGCTGCCTGCTGCGCCTTCCTATATTTAGTGCTGCTGCCGACGCTGCCGGCCGCGGCCCAACTCCGCCTACGTTACCGCGACTGGCAGCTGGTTTTTCAGGACGATTTCGATACCTACCGCGACGTGGCCGACATGGCGGCCCGCTCGCCTTGGCAGTTTACGCCCGACAATTACCGCACGCTGGTAGGCAACCAGTTCGAAGACCAGTATTACGACCAGCGCCACGCACACGCTCCGCGACGGCAACCTCTACCTCACGGCCCGCCCCCTGGCCGAGCCGCTCGCTTATACCTTTACGCTCGATGGCCGCGACACCACCAAGCTGCTGCACTACGAGTCGGCCTGGATTACGCTCAGGCGCGACTTTCCGACCAGCCCGGCGCTGGGCGACACGTCCCGCTGGGAGGGCAATCGGGGGTTTCAGTACGGGCTATTTGAAATCCGGTGCCGGTTTGGGGGCGGCGCGGGCACGTGGCCGGCCTTCTGGCTCACCAGTGGCCCCTCGGAAATCGACGTGTTCGAGGGCGACGACAGCCGCAAGTTCTCCAACAACCTGCACTACCCTTCCAGGGGGCCTTTCCGCCACTAGCAGGCCCAATACGAAATGCCGCCCAACCAGGATCTGGCGGCCGACTTCCACGTTTTTTCGGTGGTCTGGTCGGCTCAGGAGGTTACCTACTACCTCGACCGCAAGCGGCTGCGCACCGTTGCGACCAGCCGCATTCCTACCCACCCCGCGCCACCATCATTGCCAACCAGGCTGTGGTATCCTACGCCAACCTCGCCAACTGGCCCCTCGACGCCGCAGGCAACCGGTACAGCAGCCTGATCATCGACTACATCAAGGTGTGCAATTTCCGGCCCGGCCGGTAGCTCCTTAGCGGGCCTGGCTGGCGGCCGCCTGCACTACCCGGGCCGTAACCAGCACCTGCCCTAAATGGCGGGTGGTGTGCTCAGCAGCATGCACGAGCAAACCCACTACGGTACTCGGCAGCCCCGCCCGGCCCACCGCCCGAAACTCGGGCAGCGCCGCCTCGGGCGTAACACGAAGCAGTTCCAGCAGTTCCTCAACGCGCTGACCGAAACACTCCAGCAGCTCAGCCGGGGCCTGGGGCACGGGCGGGCCGGCTTCTTCGGCGGCCAAATAAGCCAGCTGGGCTTCGGACAGCGGCCGGGCCCGGGCGTAGGTGTGCATCCGGTCGAGGACGCCGGCCAGATGGCGGAGGTGAAAGCCCACCGAGGCTACCCCGGCGGGCCGGACCGTTAGCAGCTCGGCCGGAAAATCGGCCAGCGCGGTTTGCAATTCCTCGCGGGCCTGGAGCAGGGCATGGGCCACGGGCTGGAGCAGGGGCGAAATACCAGGCAGGGGGCCCCGGAGCCAGACTTCGGGTTGGGTAGGCATATAGGCGGTAACAGCGGTGAAATAGCCGGTAGAAGTGACCGGAGTAAACGCCAACGGGCCCGCCGATGTTTCCTGACGCGCCTCATCGCCTCCCTTTGTGTTTCACTTGGCTTGCCAGCCGGTGGCCAACCGGCGGCGGGCTGCTACCTTGCGCTACGCTTGGCTGCAAGCGCCCACCTCAACGCGTATTTCCTCATGCTTTCAGTGTCGCAGCGGGGTCAGCTGCTCCCGCCTTCGCCTTACCGCCACCTTACGCCCTACGCCGAAGCCGCCCGCCAACGCGGCCTGACGGTGCACCCGCTCAACATCGGCCAGCCCGACATCGAAACCCCGCCCCTTATGCGGGCTGCCGTGCAGCAGGCCGACATCCGGGTCCTCGAATACGGCCCCTCGGCCGGCTTCGACTCTTACCGCCAGACCCTGGCCGATTACTACCAGCGCCAGCGCCTGCCCGTAACGGCCGACGACATTATCGTGACGACGGGGGGCAGCGAGGCTATATCGTTTGCGTTGCTGGCCTGCCTGAACCCGGGCGACGAGTTTATTGTGCCGGAGCCGTTCTACGGGCCCTACCAAGGCTTTGCGGTAGCTACCGATACCCGGCTGGTGCCCGTGTCGTCGCATCTGGAAAACGATTTTGCCCTGCCGCCGGTAGCCGCTTTCGAGGCCCTGATTACGCCCCGCACCCGGGCTATTCTGCTCTGCAACCCCAACAACCCCACCGGCTACGTGTATGGTCGGGCCGAACTGGAACAGCTGGCCGACCTGTGCGTGCGCCACAACCTGTACCTGCTGGCCGACGAGGCTTACCGCGAATTCTGCTACGATGGCCCCTTCGTCAGCGCCCTGGAGCTGCCCGGCGCGGAGCAGCACGTGGTGCTGCTCGACACTATTTCCAAGCGCTACAGCGCCTGCGGGGCCCGCATTGGTGCATTGGTCACGAAAAACAGGGCCCTGCGCGACGTCGTGTTCAAGCTGGCCCAGCTGCGGGTGTGCCCGCCCGGCCTCGGGCAGCTACTGGCCCAGGCTGCCGCCGACCTGCCCGCCGACTACTTCGACCACACCAAAGCCGAGTACCAGGCCCGCCGCGACCTGATGGTGCGCCGCCTGCAGGCCATGCCCGGCGTGCGGTGTCCCGAGCCCCGGGGCGCGTTCTATGTGCTCTGCCACCTGCCCGTCGACGATGCCAGCCGCTTTGCCCAGTGGCTGCTCGAAGACTTCGCGTTGGAGGGCGAAACCATCATGGTTTCGCCGGCGGCCGGTTTTTACGCCACTCCCGGGCTGGGCCGCCAGCAAATGCGCCTGGCTTACGTGGTCAGCCACGACGTTATTGAGCGGTCGATGAACTGTTTGGAAGCGGCCCTGCAACAGTACCCGGGCCGGCAGCACGCGTAAGGCGCAAGCCTCGCCCAGCCCCGTGTTCGCGCTTTTTTCGTAGCTTCTGGGCTGATTCTTGTTCTGCTTTGCTCATGAAACGATTTCTTCCCCTGCTTTTGCTGCCCCTGCTGGGGGCCGGGCCAAAGTCCTCGTTTGCCCCGGCCCGCTCCGAAACCATCCGTAAGCTTACCCTGCGCGTCGACGGCAAACCCGTGCCAACCGACACCATCAGCTCCCGCTTCTTTCTCAGCGACGACCGGGCCCTGCGCCTTAACGTGGTGCGCGCCGACGACCCCGATGGCCAGGGCCTCAACATCATCATCGACCGGTTTCCGATTGAAACCGGCACCTACAAGTTCCAGGAGATCCTGAGTGGCCGCAACCGCGACGCTTCTTACCGCTACGGCAAGATTTCGGCCTACTCCAAATCCTGCTCCGACAACCCCGGCGTGGTAACCATTACGGCCGTGAATGCCGAAAAGCACTGGCTGCGCGGCACCTACCGCTGCCAGGTGTGCGAAGTGGGCCGCGGGGCCCGCCGCTTCACGCTGGAAGGCGAGTTTGAGTACCCGGTGGAAAAGGAGTAGGAGAGAATTTAAGGGCCATTCAGGTAAAAGAACGTCATTCAGAGCATGTGGCGCATCAAGCCAGGGACGAAGAATCTCGCGTGCTGATGTTGTAGTAGAAAGTCAACGTCAGCACGCGAGATTCTTCGTCCCTGGCTTGATGCGCCACATGCTCTGAATGACGTTCTTTGATACCTAAAACTTCAATTAAGAATCCGACGGTCCACCCATGCCCTCCCCTACTTTCCTCCGAATAACCACTGCTGCTGCCCTGCTGCTGGGCGCCACAACCGCCACCCAGGCCCAGACCACGGCCCCCAACCGTTTCATTACCGACAGCCTCGACAGCTACGTGCGGCGCGGCATGCGCCTGTGGGATATTCCCGGGCTGGCCGTGGTGGTAGTGAAAGACGGGCAGGTGGTGGCCCAGAAGGGCTACGGCGTACGCGAGGTTGGTAAGCCAGCCCCCGTCGATGCCCAGACGCTGTTCATGATTGCCTCCAACACCAAGCTGTTCACGGGCACGGCCCTGGCCAAGCTCGATGGGGAAAAGAAAATCAGCCTCGACGACCGGGTAACCAAGTACCTGCCCGATTTCCGCCTCTACGATTCCACCAGCACCCGCCTCGTGACGGTGCGCGACTTGATGAGCCACCACCTGGGCTTTAAAACGTTTCAGGGCGACTTCACCTTCTTCAAATCCAACCTCGAGCGGACCGACATTGTGCGCCGCATGCGCCTGATGCAGCCTACGCGCGAGTTCCGCAAGGATTACGGCTACTGCAACGCCGGTTTCGTAACGGCCGGCGAAATCATTCCGGCCGCTACCGGGGGCACCAGCTGGGAAAGCTACGTGCAGCAGAACCTGCTCCAGCCGCTGGGCATGAGCCGCACGTTCGTTTCGTCGCTGGAGTTCGCCAAGCAGCCCAACATTGCGGCGGCTTACTCCAACACCTTCGGGCCGCTGGCCAAGGTGCAGTTCGATAACTGGGACAACATGGGCCCCTGCGCCAGCATGGCCTCCAACGTCACGGATCTGGCCCACTGGCTCCGTTTCCAGCTCGATAGTGGCCGCTACGAGGGCCGGCAGGTGCTGCCCTGGGCGGCGCTGCGCAAAACCCGCGACGCCAACACCATCATCACCAGCCGCAAATCGGCCATCCTGCCCACCCACTTTGTTTCCTATGCCCTGGGCACCGAAACGGCCGACTACAACGGCCGCCAGATTTTCTGGCACACCGGCGGGGCTTCGGGGCAGGTGAGCAATGTGTGCTTCGTGCCCGAAGCCGACCTGGGCTTGGCCGTGCTCACCAACAACGACAACCAGAGTTTCTTTGAGGCCTTGCGCTACCAGATTCTCGACAGCTACCTCGGCGTGCCCTACGTCGACCGCAGCGCCCAGGCCCTGAACCGCCGCCGCGCCGGGGAGCTGGCCGCCGGCCCCGACCCTACCGTGGCCCTGGCTGCCCGCGTCGCCAAGAAAAGCAAGGCCCCGCTGCCCCTTAAAGCCTACGTCGGCGAGTTCGAGAACCCGCTGTTCGGCCGCATTCAGGTTACCCAGCAAGGCAAGCAACTGCTCGTAGCCATTCCCAACCACCCCGGCCTCACCGCCACCCTCGACTACATGGACGGCCAGGAATTCCGCGCCACTTACTCCGACCTGGTGTTCGGCGTGCTGCCCGCCAAGTTCGAAATCGAAAACGGCCAGGTAAAAAACCTGGAGCTGCGCGTGAACGACTACGTGGAAGCTGACCCCTACGTATTCGTGAAGCGGTAACTGGCTTACCAGCGGATGTAGAGACGCATCTTTGCGTCTCGGCGTTGAACGACTTCCCGCAAACGGCGGGCCCCTGATTTCCGGCGCACCTGACTTGCCTTCCTCGTTGTTAAGCATCTGACACCGCACCGTTCAGGCGAGGTCGTTCAACGATGAGACGCAAAGATGCGTCTCTACAACCCACAAAAAAGAGAGCCAACGAACTGAATCGTTGGCTCTCTTTTTTGTGGGCAATCGGCAGGGCTAGCCTTTCAGGCTCTCCATGTCGATAACGAAGCGGTACTTCACGTCGGACTGCATCATGCGCTCGTAAGCTTCGTTGATGTAGTCGATGTTGATGACTTCCACGTCGCTCATCACGTTGTGCTCGGCGCAGAAATCCAGCATGTCCTGGGTTTCCTGGATGCCGCCGATGAGCGAGCCGGCGATGCGGCGACGCTTGCTGATCAGGTTGAAGGCATGCAGCTGAGCCGGCTCGGGCGGTACGCCGAGCAGCACCATCGTGCCATCGAGGCGCAGGCTGGCCACGTAGGGCATCAGGTCGATGGGGGCCGACACGGTATTGATGATCAGGTCGAAGTAGTTGCTGATGCTATCCATCGCGCCTTCGCCCTTGGTAACCACGAATTTATGAGCTCCGAGGGCTTTGGCATCGGCTTCCTTGCCGGGCGAGGTGCTGAGCACCGTCACTTCGCAGCCCATGGCGGCAGCAAATTTCACGGCCATGTGGCCCAGGCCACCAAGGCCGATTACGGCAACCCGGTCGCCGGCCTTTGCTTTCCACTCGCGTAGCGGCGACCAGGTAGTGATACCGGCGCACAAGAGCGGGGCCACGCGCGACAATCGAGCTTCTCCGATACGTGAAGCACGAATTTCTCGGTTACCACGATGTTGTTGGAGTAGCCACCCTGGGTTACGGAGCCATCCTTGTCGGTGGCGCTGTAGGTGCCGACGAAGCCGTTGTCGCAGTACTGCTCCAGGCCTTCGTTGCACTCGGCGCAGTGCTGGCAGGAATCAACCATGCAGCCGACCCCGGCCAGGTCGCCCTTTTTAAAGCTTTTTACGTGGGAGCCCACCTCCGTTACGCGGCCCACTATTTCGTGGCCCGGTACCATGGGGAAGATGGAGCTGCCCCACTCGTTGCGGGCCTGGTGAATATCGGAGTGGCAGACGCCACAGAACAGAATTTCGATGCGAACATCGTGGGGGCCCACGTCGCGGCGCTCGAAGCTGAAGGGAGCAAGCGGTTCGTTGGCAGCAGGGGCGGCGTAGCCTTTGGCTTCAATCATAAGAAGGAGTTTTTTTCGTAGCGCACCGGTTGTTCGGCGCGGAACCAGCATAACCACTGCCCGCGCTGTTTGTTTGCAGGCAACTTCTTCCGGCGGCGGCTGATAGTAGGTTTGCTGCATCCGGCGTACCTTAACCGCCGGTAAAATTCGGCGGGCTTTACTGGCAGGCTGCCCGCTTTTCTCATTCTAGTATCTTCTTATGGCCCCTCAAACCTCCCCCGCTCCTACTGTTGCCGTCAGCACCGGTCCTAAACACAACTCCTTAGGCCTGCGCATCTGGCACTGGCTGAACTCGGGCCTCGTGCTGGCCCAGCTCATCACGATTCTGTTTCTGTTCGTGATTGTGAAAGTGAAGACGCTGGCTCCCGAGTTCAGCAAAGTGCTGGCTGAAAAGGGTGTGAACCTACCGGCCGCGGAATTGCGCGGCCTCACCCGCATTGTGTCGCACCGCATCTGGGACTGGCACATCTGGATCGGTATTGCCATTTCCTGCCTGCTGGCTTACCGCGTGGCCGTGAGCTTTATGCAGCGTGGCGAGCAGCGCACCGCGGCCAAAATCGGCGCCATTAAAACGCGCGCTGCGGCCGGCGAGGCCGGCGCTACCAAAGCCCTGTGGGTGCGCTACAGCTACCGCGCCTTTTATGTGGTGCTGGGGGTGATGGTCGTCACGGGCCTGATTCTGGTGTTCGAGGACTACTTCCGCAGCATCGAGCATTTGGCCAAGGAAGTGCACGAAATTTCGATGTACATCGTACTGGCCTTCGTGGTAGCGCATATCGTTGGGGTCTTCCGCGCCGAGGTCACCGAGGAACCCGGCGTGGTATCGGCCATGATCAACGGCGGCGAGCCGATTGGCAAGGAGTAGGCTTCTGCTACCGAAAAGCCTGTCATCCTGAGCGGAGCGAAGGACCTTGTACCACCAATAATTCAGGTGGTACAAGGTCCTTCGCTCCGCTCAGGATGACAGGCTTTTTACTGGTTCTTTTCCAGCTGCTCCTGCGCGTCTTCGTGAGATGAGATGGGCCTGATGGTCGGGCCGTCGGTGGCCACTGGGTCCTGCCACCCCTGGCGCAGCAGCTGCTCCACCTGCTGCCGGAGCCGCTTGAGCGACTGTTGGGAAAAGCGCACCTGCAACCGCCGGCCAAAGAGTTTAAAGCCCAGCCAATAGAAGGGGTTGCGGATGCGGCCCGTCTGCGATACGGCGTGGATGTGGCACCACACGCGGCCGGTCGTGAGGTCTTTGTGCACGGTGAACTCAATCTGGCCCCGCTCGAAATGGCCTTCGAGGGTGCGGTAGTTGTAGCCCCACACCTGCTCCTGCCCTCCGCCGGGCAGCGGCCGAACTTCGTCGGTTACGCTCCCGATGCGCACCCCGAACCAGAACGAGAAGCCCAGAAACTGCGCCCGCAACACCATCACGCGCTGGCTCAGGGGCTGGTCGGGCAGGAAGATGCCACTGATCAGGTCGGGCGGCGGGAACGAGTAGCGGCGCAGCACCTCGCGGGCGGCGGCCCAGGAGCCCCGTGGCTCGGACGGGCCAGGCGCTTCGGCGGGTAGCTCGGTTTCGTAGTCGTCTACGCGCCAGCCGGTGGCGGCGGTGTAGTCAGTCAGCTGGTCGGGGTCGAAGTTGTAGCCTGCCTGGGTGTAGGCGTCGAGGCGGGCCCGCTGGCGGGCATTTAGGGGAGCAGAATCAGGCATCGGATGTGGCATGGGCAACGTCGTTTTCCTCGCGCCGGATGGTTTCTACCTGCACTGGTCCCAGCCAAAGGCCGCCGCTGAACCGGCCCACCCGCTCGCAGAAAGTTTCCCAGGTTTGCTGCTGCACCAGCCGGCCCAGGCCCAGCGTGTCGTAGGTGAAGGCCACCAGCCCGTCGCGAGAGCGGGCCCAGGAATGAATTTCGAAACGGATGGTATCGGGCAGCGTGTCGTGGGGCCGCAACGAAAACCGGATGCGGCCGGCTTCGGGGTGGCTTTCGAGGGTGGCCAGTTCGAAGAAATCAGGCCCCAGGTCGGTTACCCGCACGTCGCCGTTCCAGGGACCCAGAATTTTGATGCGGAATTCGTCGTTGATTTCCAGACACTCCGCCTCGCCCTTCGACTTCTCGAAATCGGCCAGCAAATCGGGCGAAAAGTCGGGCAGGTGGCATTTAACGTGGTCGAGCAGCTCGGCAGCCGACTGGCGCGGGTGCTGCACATCGAGCCAGTAACGGCGCTCGAAAAACGGGCCGCTACCGGTGTAGGCGGGTTGCTCGGGTTTGGGCATGACGAAAGGCAAAAAAGGTACTGCCAGCATTAACGCAGCCCGCGGCAGCAGGTTATCGGCAACCCCGCCCCGGCCGCAACAGTACACCCGGGTTCACCCCCGGTACTCCTCCCAATGGCTTACTTCCGCCCCCCCGGCCCCGCGCCCGACCCGCAGTTAGTGCGCGAATTCACCCAACTGCAGGACCAGATGCGCCACCAGATTCGCCTGGAGCCCCCATCGGGGGAACTGCGCTACATTGCGGGTTGCGACTCCTCATTCCCGACCCCCGACACGGTGCTATCGGTGTTTATTGTGCTGGAGCTGCCTTCGCTGGGTTTCATTGAGAAGGTTTACCACGTAGGGCCCGTGCCGCTGCCCTACATGCCGGGGCTGCTCTCGTTCCGCGAAGCGCCTAACCTGCTGCGGGCCTACGAAAAGCTGCGCCGCCAACCCGATATTATTATGGTTGATGGCCACGGCATTGCCCACCCGCGCCGCATGGGCATTGCGGCCCATTTGGGCGTCGAGCTCGATGTGCCCACGTTCGGGGTAGCCAAGCAGCGCCTCACCGGCACCTACGAGGAGCCCGCCCTTACCAAGGGCAGCATGAGCCCGCTCACCGACAAAAATGGAGAGCTCCTGGGCCAGGTTATCCGCAGCAAAGACAAAGTGAAGCCCCTGTTCGTGAGCCCCGGCCACCTTTGCGACCAGGCTACCGCTACCCGCCTCACGCTCGCCTGCCTGCGCGGCTACAAACTCCCCGAGCCCACCCGCCTCGCCGACCATTGGGCCGAGGAATTCAAAAAGGAGCTACGTTAACGCCGGGCTGGTTCCGGGCGCCGGGCTACGCTTTGCGCGGAAGCTTCCGAATCCAGGCCCGCACCGCCGCTCCAAAGGCCTCCGGCTCCTCCACAAAGGGCACGTGGCCGGTTTGCATGTGCGCCACCTGCTGGTGCGGGAAACGGAATAACTGGTAGTGGTTGACGCCGATGCAGTAATCGGTTTTGCCGGTCAGCACCAGTACGGGAGCCGTTATGCGGGGCGTCAGGTCCGTAAAATCCTGCTGGTAATCGGGCAGCTGCATGGCATACTGTCCGAATTCGTTGCCGGTGTGCGGGTTACTTTGGTCAGCTTGCTCCACCTGCTCAAAGCCGGCGTCGGTGGTGTATTGCAGCTGGCGCCACACATTGTGGTCGTTGAAGTGCTGCACCATCATCCCGAACCGTTCCTGCACCGGCCGGCTCGGGTCGAGGAAGGGCGCTTTATCCATGGGAGGTACAAAGTTGAAGCCCTGCTCAATCATGCTCTGCATCGAGGCCGGCAGGTTGAGCGTGCACTCCACCAAGATCAGCCCCTGCACCCGCTGGGGATAGCGCGCGGCGTACTCGGTGGCAATGGTTCCGCCAAAAGAATGAGCCATTACCACCCACGACTCCACCCCAAGTTGCTGCCGCAGCTCTTCCAGATCCTGTACCAGACGCGCCAACGAGTAATCGTGCCGGGCATCGTTGTGGGAGCGGCCACTGCCGCGCTGGTCCAGCCAGATCATTTGCAGCTGGTTGTTCAGAACCGGGCCGGCCAGTTGTTCGGGCATTCCGCTCCAGGCCCCCGGACCACCATGTACGAATACGCAGGGGCGACCTTTCCCCGTAATGGAGGCGAAAAGCTGAACCCCATCGGAAGTGGTGATGGTGTGCGGCCCGGCAGGCAGCTGGGGCCGCGCCGCCAGCCACAGCGGCGCCAGCAGCAGTAAGAAACAGATGAGGATGCGGCGAGCAAGAGGCGTGTTCATGGTGCAGGCGGGATAGTGCAAGACAACAGCAATACCCGGCAGATGCAGCCGTTTTTGCAGCCGTTGCCCGAGCAGTTTCCTCCTTCAAAAAACTGCTTGACTATCAGCAGAATATTTTTCTTCCGGCAGCCAGTTCCTGGCACTGTCGGGGGTAGTTCTGCGCTGCCAGCCCCTACGTCAGAGCGGCCAATAGCGCTTCCAACGACTCTCCCGCTTCCGGGGCCAACCCCAGCAGCTGCGCCACGGCCCGGTACACCACCTGGGGCGCCACAGCTTCGGCCAGAATCCCACGCTGGTGGCCGGTCTGGGTTGACTTGGAAAGCTTCTGCCCGGTTTCGTCGAGAACCAGGCCGTGGTGTAGAAACTGGGTTTGCTCGAAGCCGGTTTGGCCCTGGCAGGTACTGCGCCAGCCACAGTTGGGCCGCCGTGCTGGGTAATAAATCCAGGCCCCGGACGATGAAATTGACGCCCAGCCGGCCATCATCCAGTACCGACGCTACCTGGTAGGCTGGCGTGCCGTCTTTCTTGCGCACCACAAAGTCGCCTAGCTCCTGGGCCAGCGCTACCGTTTGGGGGCCCTGGGCCAGGTCGGGGAACGAGATAGTAGTGCCGGGCGGTACGCGGGCGCGCCAGGCCGCACCGGGCTCATCGGAGGGCAACTGCAACTCCTGGCAGGTCCCGGGGTAGCGGCCATCGGGCGCGGCCGTGCGGGCCAGCGCGGCGCGGGAGCAGCGGCAGGCGTAGAACAGGCCGGGATGGGCCGCGCGGGCGGCTTGCAGGGCGGCTTCGTACTCGGGCAGGCGGTGCTGCTGCGAGTAGTGGCGCTCGAACTCATCGGGGCCGGTGGGGCCGTGGTCGTAGTCGAGGCCGCAGCCAGTCGAGGGTCTGGAAGATATTGTCGAGGTACACCGGCCGGAACCGGGCCCGGTCCAGGTCGTCGATGCGCAGGTGCAGCGTGCCGCCGGCCCGGCGCGTGAGCAGCCAGGTAAGGGTGAAGTTGACGGCGTTGCCCAGGTGCAGAAACCCGCTGGGCGTGGGTGCGAGCCGCGAAACGAGGGGGGTGTCAGAACTCATCACTACCGCAAGCTACGCCAGAATCCGCTTCCTCCAACCAAGTCTTCACCAACCAAAAAGAGGCCGCCAAACTAAATCGGCGGCCTCTTTCAGCAGACATACAGAGGTGGTTGGGTGCGCAGCAGCTTGCCACGTCGTACTCGAACCCAACGCGGACCTAACGGGCCCCGGGGGGACAGTGCTCTTTCAGGTACTGCGTGAAGGTGGTGGCCAGGTGGCGGCTGGTACCCTCGCCTTCCGAAATGCTGTGGGTGCGGTTGGGGTAGGCCATCATCTGGAAGGGCTTGTTGTGTTTGATGAGCTCATTGATCATCTGCTCGGCGTTGTTGAAGTGCACGTTGTCGTCGCCGGTGCCGTGGATGAGCAGCAGGTTGCCGCGCAGATTTTTGGCGTAGTTCAGCGGCGAGTTGTCCACGAAATAGTGCTTGTCTTCGGGCAGCAGGCCCATGTAGCGCTCCTGGTAGATGTTGTCGTAGTTGAGCTGGTTGTCGACGGCGGCAATGGAAATGCCGGTTTTGTAGATCTGCGGGTACTGAAACAGCAGGTTCAGCGTGCTCGACCCGCCCCCGCTCCAGCCCCACACGGCCACGCGGCTGGTATCGATGAAGGCGTGCTGCTTCATCAGCTCCTTAGCAGCCATTGCCTGGTCGCGGATATTGATTTTGCCGATGTTGTGGTAGATGGACTTGCGCCACTCGCGGCCCTTGGGTGCCGGGGCGCCGCGGCCTTCCACCGAGGCGTAGATGTAGCCGTCGTCGGCCATGCTGCCCTGGTAGAGGCCGTTGAAACCGGTGCCGAAGCGGTCCACCACGGTCTGGGCGGCGGGCTCGCCGTACACGGTGAACACGATGGGGTACTTTTTGGTGGGGTCGAAGTTGGTGGGCTTCACCAGCCAGCCGTCCATCGTAATGCCGTCCTCGGTTTTCACCTGGAAAAACTCGGCCTTGGGCAGCTTCAGGCTCTTGGCGTGCTCGGGTACCTCGCCGCCACTCAGGCGCTTGTGGTCGGGCAGGGCCACCACGTCGGATACGGGGAAGGTGGCGCTGTTGGAGAAGCTGTGCACGGCCAGCCGGCCGTTGGGCGAGATGTCGTAGCTGTGGGAGCCGGCCTGCGCCGCCGGGGATACCCGCTCGGCCTTGCCACCCTTCAGGGGCACTTTGTAGAGGTAGGTTTGGGTCGCGTTCTGGGGCGAGGCCATGAAGTACACGGAGCCATTCTTCTCGTCCGCCAGGCTCAGGCTGATAACGTCATAATCGCCCTTGGTGAGCAGCTTTTCGCGGCCCTGGCGGTCGATGGCATAGAGGTGGCGCCAGCCGTCCTTCTCGCTCAGCCAGAGGAAGCGCTTGCCGCCCTCAATCCAGTCCCAGCCCACGGCTTCTTCCTTGGCGTCGACCCAGGCCTTATCGGTTTCGGTGTACAGCGGCTTGGTTTCGCCGGTAGCGGCGGCGCAGAGCATAATCCGGCTTTCGTTCTGGCGGCGGTTGAGCTGCTGCACAATCAGCTCGGAGGGGCCGGCCCACTCCATGCGGGGCAGGTAGTGCTGCACGGCGTCGCCCGGAATCTGCATCCAGGTGGTGGGGCCGCCCGTTACGGGCACCACCCCAATGCGGGCCATGCTGGGGTCTTCGCCCACCACGGGGTACTCCACCGGCACCGTGAACGGGTAGAGCTGGTCGGTGGTGTTGAGCATCAGGTAGTTCTTGGTCTTGGCCGCGTCGAGCTGCCAGTAGGCCAGGGCGTGGCCGTCGGGGGCCCAGCGGAAACCGTCGCGGCAGTTGAGCTCCTCCTCGTACACCCAGTCGAAGGTGCCGTTGATGAGGGTCTTGGTGCCGTCGGTGGTCAGGGCCCGGGCCGTGCCGGTAGCCAGGTCTTCCACGTACAGGTTGTGCTCGCTCACGTAAGCCACCTTTTGGGCGTCGGGCGAAAACTTGGCAAACATCAGCGAAGAACCGGGCCGGTCCTTGCCCACCTGCTGCAGCTTTTTAGTCGCCATGTCGAACACCCAGAAGTCGCCGCGCGAATCGTAGCGCCACACTTTGCGGGTATTGGTGTTGAGGATAACCTTCTGCCCGTTCTCCGACAACGCGAAGCGGCGCACCTGCAGCGGCTCGGTCTGCCCGGCGGGCGTGAGCTGGGCCTTGCTGACCAGCACCACCCGCTTGGTTTCGTCGCGGGCATCGATCTGCACGACTTCGTCGCTATCGGTCTTCAGGTAGCCGTTGCCATCCTGAGTCCACTGCAACCCGCCCCCGAAGGAAGGCCCTTGAGCTTGAGTGGCCCCGAGGGCCGCCAGCTGCAGCACAACGGCCACGGCGGCCACTTTCCGCGTGAAGATTCTGAACATAAAGGCTGCGGATAAGAATGAAGGGAAAGAAATGGGTTAGCAAATTACGCAATGGCCGCAGTTTGCCGAGCGTTGCCGATGGGGTACGGCCGCTGCCAGAACTGCCAGCTCACCACCTTGCCAACTGCCCAATGGCGCACCGGCGGCACCAACGTTGCACCTTTCGGTCAAACTGACATTATTCACCTGCCAGGAAGCAACAGATAAACTTTTTGGCGCAATATATGTATATACATACATCAACCCGCAAGTGGCCCGTTGCCGCCTGCTTTTAGCCATCTGACTATGCAGACTACCCTCCATACCGCCGACTCCCGGGGCCACGCCAACCACGGCTGGCTCAACTCCTACCATAGCTTCAGCTTCGCCGGCTACCACAACCCCGCCCGCATGCACTTCGGGGCCTTGCGGGTACTCAACGACGATACCGTGGCGGGCGGCATGGGCTTCGGCGCCCACCCCCACGACAACATGGAAATCATCAGCATCCCGCTTAGCGGCACGCTGGAGCACAAGGATAACGCCGGCAACCACGGCATCATCCGTAGCGGCGACGTGCAGATGATGAGCGCCGGTACGGGCATTGCGCACAGCGAAAAAAACCATAGCAGCTCCGAGCAGGTGAAATTCCTGCAAATCTGGATCATCCCGAACAAGCGCAACGTCACGCCCCGCTACGACCAGCAGAGCTTCCGGGCCGAAGACCGCCATAACCGGTTTCAGCAGGTGCTTTCGCCTTCGCCCGACGATGCCGGGGTCTGGATTCAGCAGGATGCCTGGTTTCACCTGGCCGATTTCGACGCCGGCCACGCGGCCGAGTACCAGGTGAAGAAGTCCGGCAACGGCGTGTACGTGTTCGTGCTGGAAGGCGAGGCAACTATAGCTGGCCAGGAACTGCACCGCCGCGACGGGCTGGGCATCTGGGAAACCGAGAAGTTCGACGTGCAGGCTACCGCCAATACCCGTCTGCTGCTCATGGAGGTGCCCATGCAGTTTTAACCTGTCAAAGCCCCGTACCAGCTACAAAATCCGTAAAATCAGCTTAAATCCGTGAGCAAGCCTGCCCCTACCACTTATCCCATCCTGGAGGCTATTCGCCAGCGTTGGAGCCCCCGCGCCTTCGCCGACCAGCCCGTGCCCGACGCGGCGCTGCAGCAGGTTTTCGAGGCGGCCGCCTGGGCCCCCAGTGCCATGAACGAGCAGCCCTGGCGCTATATCTACGCCCATCGCGCCAATCAGCCAGCCTTCCAGAAAATGGTGGACTGCCTGCTGCCCGGCAACCAGCCCTGGGCCCGGCATGCCCCGGTACTGCTGCTGGCGCTGGCCAAAACCCACTACGACAACGGTAGTGCCAACGGTGCGGCTCTGCACGATGTGGGCATGGCCAACAGCCACCTGATTCTGGAAGCCACGGCCCTGGGCCTGCACGGACACTTTATGGGCGGCTTCGACGCCGAGAAGACCCGCGCCGCCTTCGGGCTGCCCGAGTCGCTCCAGCCGGTGGTTTTCATTGCCCTGGGCTATCTGGGCCGGGCCGAGCAGTTGGAGGAGCCGTTCCTGAGCCGCGAACAAGCCGCCCGCCAGCGCCGGGAACCGGCTGATTTCGCTTTTCCCCAAGCACTACCTGCCTGACTGCGCCAGCCGAACTACCCGGCCGAAAGCAGCGCAACCGGCAGATAGCGCATAATTGAATTATTAGGCTATTTACTTGTAAGCCCCGTCGAATTGACGGGGCTTTTTTGTGACTACATGACAGACCCCGCCTAATCATTTAACATATTAACAAACAGCGTATTACAATTATAATTAGTGAATTAGCCTGATAGTTCCCACTTTTGTAATTACTATTTAGGTGAATACCCTTTTTTCATGAAAGCAACGAGTTTTACGGTGGCTTTATGCCTGGTAGCGGCCAGCCTGAGTACGGCCCAGATTTTACCCTACCAACTACCACCTCGCACCCTGGTGGCGCTGGCCGATGTGCCCCCTATGCCCCGGGTGAGCTTCTCTTCTGATGGCGAATGGCTGCTGCAGATGGATGTGCAGGAGATGCCTACCGTGGCCGACCTGAGCCAGCCGGAGCTACGCCTGGCAGGCCTGCGCCTCAACACCGTCACGAACAGCCCCAGTCGCGTTACGTACGTGTCAACGCTATGGCTGCGGCGCCTGCCCGATGGTAAGCCGCTGCTGGTGCAGGGCCTGCCGGCCAACGCCCGCATCAGCAACGTGCAATGGTCGCCCGACAACTCCAAGCTGGCCTTCACCCACACCTCACGCAACCACATGGAGCTATGGGTGGTGGAAGTGGCTTCGGCTTCGGCCCGGCTGATTCCCAACATATTCCTGAACGGGGCCCTGGGCATGCCTTACGAGTGGGTATCCGACAACAAAACGCTGATTGCCCGGGCCGTGGTGGGCGGCCGCGGCCAGGCTCCCAAGTCCGGCCAGGACCCTACTCCCGCCCCGCCTACCGATAGCAGCACCCCTGCGCCCCGCACGTACGCCAACAACCTCAAAAGCGCGCCCGACGAGCCCCTGCTCGACTACTACGCCCTGGCCCAGGTGGTGCGCGTGGGCCTCGATGGCCGCATGGGCCCGGTGGGGCAGCCCGGCCTGATTCAGCAGGCGTCGCCTTCGCCCAACGGCCAGTACGTGTTGGTGCGTACCTACCTGCGGCCCTACCCCTATGGGCTGCCCCTCAGCCGCTTTGGGCAGCGGGTGCAGGTGCTTACCATGGAAGGGCTGGTGGCCAAGGAAGTAGCCGAACTGCCGGCCGTAACTGAGCTGCCCGCCGGACCCGACGCGGTGCCCACCGGCCCCCGCGAGTTTGGCTGGCGCGAAGATGTGCCCAGCACCCTGTTCTGGGCCGAAGCGCAGGACGGTGGCAACGCCCAGGCCCCGGCGCCGGTGCGCGACCGGCTGTTCACGCTGGCTGCCCCCTTCGATGAGGCTCCGCGTGAGCTGGTGTCGCTGCCGCTGCGCTACCGCCGCATGTACTGGGGTAACGACCAGCTGGCGCTGATAGAAGGCTATAATTGGGCTGAGCGTCAGGAAACCATCTGGACCCTCGATCCAGCCACGAAAACGTCGTTGCAACCGCTGTTCGAGCGGTCGACTCAGAATACCTACACCGACCCGGGCACACCCGTAGTGCAGCGCAACAAGCTGGGCCGGCCGGTGCTCCAAACCAACGTTATCGGCAACACGATTTACCTGATGGGTAAAGGGGCATCGCCGGAAGGCGACCGGCCATTCGTGGACGAACTGAACGTGTTTACCAAGAAAACCCAGCGTTGGTGGCGCTCCGAGGCACCCTACTACGAGCTGCCAGTAGCCATCATCGACCCCGCCAAGCACTTGCTCGTAACCCGGCGCGAGTCGGTGACAGAAACGCCCAACTACTACCTGCGCAGTACTTCCAGCGCCAAAAATACGGCCCTGACGCAGTTTACGAATCCTTATGCTGGCTTGGGGCCCATGCCCCAGAAGCAGCTCTTGCGCTACCAACGGGCCGATGGCCTGGTCCTGACGGCCATCATTTACCTGCCGGCCGGCTACAAGAAGGAGGATGGCCCGCTGCCGACCCTGCTCGAAGCCTATCCGACCGAGTTCAAGGATAAAGTAGCCGCCGGGCACACGAGCGGCTCGCTGCATTCGTTTACCCGCCTGCCCTGGGCCTCGCCCCTGTACTGGGCCTCGCAGGGCTACGCCGTGCTGCAAAACGTGCGTATGCCTGTAGTAACCACAGCCGGTAGCACCACCCCGCCGGCCGACTATGTGGAGCAGCTTACGGCCGCAGCCCGGGCCGTACTGGAGGAGGGCCGCCGCCTGGGCTTTGTTGATACGGCGCGGGTGGGCCTCGTGGGCCAGGGCGCAGGCGCCTTCCTGACGGCCAACCTGCTGGCCCATACCCGCCTGTTCAAGGCCGGTATTGCTCGTCCTGGCGTGCATAATCGCCCTTTGCTACCGGTTCGTTTGCCGGGCGAAGAACGGCTGACCCTGACGACGGCGGACCCCTACCCCGCCCGGGCCCCATTCAGCTTCACCGATACCATCCGGACGCCCCTGCTGGTGCTGCCTGCCGAACCCGACACCGAATCGGCGGGCTTCGCAGCCCAGAGCGAGCAGTTCTACGAGGCCCTGCAACGCAATGGGGCCAACGTGCGCTACGCCGCGCTACCCGGCGAAAGCCACGGCTACACGGCTCGCGAATCGCTGATGCAGGTGCTCTGGGAAATGAATACCTGGTTCGATACCTACGTGAAGAAGTCGGGCGCTCCGTTACCGGCTACTTCCAAGGCCAACTAAGCGCCATACCCGAAGGGCGGGGCGGTACAGGATTTTGGCCGGGCAGTATCCGGGCGCGGCCGGCGCCGTAAAAGGAAGCCTATGGGCCGGCCACGTGCTGACCGGCTTTCATTCTTCCCGCCATGAAAACCATCAAACTGTACGCGGCCGTGCTGTCGGCCTTTTTCGTGCTCGAAAGCACCGTGGCCACCACCGAGGTGGCGGCCCAGACCAGCAAACCTCATAAAACCTGGAGCCGCAAAGCCAAGGGTGCGGCCATTGGCGGCGGCGCCGGGGCCGTAACCGGAGCCGTGGTTGGGGGTGGAAAAGGGGCCGTTATCGGGGGTGTGGCCGGCGCTGCTGCCGGCGGCATCATCGGCCGCAAAAAGGACCGCAAAAAAGACCCGGTCCGCCATCAGCAGTACACCCGAAAAGACTAGCTACCTGCTAGCCGTTAGCTGCTGGCCGGCAGGATGAGCTGGGTCAGCCAGCAAAGAGCCCCGCACCAGAACTGGTGCGGGGCTCTTTCGTTTTCAGGAAATGAGGGCTGACTAGCAGCCACAGCCGGGCGCGGCGTCGGAGGAGGAGCCGGCAGCAGCCGATACGGGGGCGCAGTCGAAAGGGCCGAAGTGGTGGGTTTTGTCGCCGGTTACCCGGAAGTGCTCCCCGTAGCGGGTGTCGGTGAGCATGGCGGCCGTGTTGCCGCAGACCAGCATCGGGCGGTTGGTTTCGAGGCGGTGGTGGTCGTCGAGTTCGAAGGCGTTGGGCAGGCCGGGCAGCGTGCCCAAGTAGGTGGCTACCTGGCCATAATCCTCGCACCGGTCTTCCAGGTCGAGCTTGAACGCCCGCACCGTGAGCGAGTAGAACTTGATGTTGCCCACTTTAGCCTCGATTTCGGGGTTGCCGATGGTGAGGCGTCGGCTGGAGGTGAGGCGGTAGTCGCGCACTCCCACCTCGTGCAGCAGGCGGCGGAAATCATCGATGTACAGGGCCCCGCTCAGGCACTCGCCGTAGAGCACCGGGTCCTGGCGCAGGCTTTCGGGAATGCGGCGGTCGGCGAATACGTCGGCGATGTGCATTTCGCCCCCGGGCTTGAGCACCCGGAAAATCTCGCGGTAGGTCGCCTCCTTATCGGTGCTCAGGTTGATGACGCAGTTGCTGACCACGATATCGACGCTGTTATCGGCCAGGCCGGCGGCCTGCAAATCCTCGATGTAGCCGTGGCGGAACTCCACGTTGGGCGCGGCATAGCCGAAACGGGCGGTGTGGGCCCCAATGTGGCGACGGGCCACTTCCAGCTGCTCCTCGGTCATGTCGAGGCCAATTACGTGGCCCTGCTCGCCGACCAGCTTCGAGAGCAGATACACGTCGCGGCCACTACCCGAACCCAAGTCGAGCACGGTGCAGCCTTCTACGGCCGGGGGCACGGCTACCCCACAACCGTAGTATTTTTCCAGCACCTCGGGTTCGAGCTGAGCCAGAATGCGCTTGTGTTCGGCCGGAATATCGTCGGTGCAGCAGGCGTTGGTCTGCAAGTCGTGCTGGGTCTGGAGCTGGCGGCCGTAATAATCCTGAACCTGTTGTTGGGTGAGTTCTTCCATGAGGGATTTGGGAGTGAAAATAGCCGGCGCGAAACCGTACGGCCGGACAAAATACGCATTTGTCGGCCCCAGGCAAGCGGCCGGGGTGCAACCTGCCGGTTGGTTTGGGTAGTATAGCCGTGTATGTACCTGTTTGTTTATTCCGATTTCTCGGCCCCTGCCCGCGCCGAGCTCCGCCAGCAGCTTCCAGCCGGCACGGACGCCATTTTCAGCGCCGACTTACCCACCGAGCAGCAGCGCCGGCAGGCCCTGGCCGGTGCCGACCTGCTGCTGGGCAACCCGCCCGCCGACTGGCTCGCGCCCCTACCTACGCAGTTGCAGTTCTGGCAGATCGACTCGGCCGGTATTTTTCAGTACCAACACCTGCGCCCCACTTTTCCGGTGGCCAACGCGGGCGACCTGTTCGCCTGGCCCTGCGCCGAAACCATGGTGGCCGGGCTGCTGGCCCTGCTACGCTACATACCCGAACTGGCCGTCTGGCAGGCCCGCAAGCACTGGGAAGGCGGCCAGTTCCGGCAGCAGCTTGGGCTGCTGCGGGGCCGGCGGGTCCTGATTCTGGGCCGGGGTACCATTGGGCAGGCCGTGGCCCAGCAGCTCAGCGGCTTCGGGTGTCCGGTGCAGTTTCTGGCCCGCACCGATCCGCAGGCCCAATTGCACACCCGCGCCGATGTACTGGCCGCCCTTCCCAACACCGACATCGTGGTAAACTGCCTGCCCGGCAGCGCGGCGGGCTTCTTCTCGGCCGAACTGCTGGCTGCCCTGCCCCCGCACGCCCTCTACGCCAGCGTGGGCCGCGGCTCCACCACCGACGAGCCCGCCCTGATTGCCGCCCTGCAAGCCGGCCGCCTCGCCGGGGCCGTGCTCGACGTAACGGCTCAGGAGCCGCTGCCGACCGATAACCCACTCTGGAAGCTGCCCCGGGTACTGCTCACCCAGCACACCGGGGGAGGCCACCTCGGCGAGCAGGCCGGTAAGCTGGAGATTTTTCTGCGCAACCTGCGCCGCTGGCAGCAGGGCGAGCCGCTGGAAAACGAGGTGAACCTGGCCCGCGGGTATTAGACTGAGCCGGCCTACCTACGCCGCAAGCAAGCCGACCAACACAACCTCGGCGGCAGGCACGGAGTAGGAAGAAGGACCCCGCCACCTTGTCCCCCGTTTTGCCATGGATGCCATCCGCACGTTTTCCGCCGATTCCGAAGCCGCTCTCTGGGAGCAGGTAACGGCCGACCTCAACAGCCAGCCCGACCTGTTCGATTACCGGGCCGACCTCTGCCAGCCGCCTTACTGCATCAGGCTGGAGCTGGATATCGACCTGGGCGGCGGCTTCGAGGGTGGCTACGAAATCACGACGCTTACGGCGGCCGTGCCCGGTCCGCCTGCCCTGCACTTCGCCCTCCACGAGCAGGATTGGGTACACGAAATCGGGAAGCTGCTGGGTCTCGAAGACGTGCAGCTGGGCTTTGCCGAGCTCGACAAAGCCTTCATCATCACGACCAACAACCAAAATGCCCTGCGCCAGCTGCTGGCCGACCCGGCCATTCATGACACGCTGCTGCTGCACCCTACGGCCCGCTTCACGCTGGCCCCGGCCTCGGAAGAACCCGATGCCCCGGTGCTGCTCACGTTCAGCGAGGACCGCGCCGTAATGGAACCCGAGCGCCTGCGCGCGCTTTACCAGCTGCTGCTGCGGGTGCTACAACAGCTCGCCCCGCAAACCTCTGCTACTTCTGCTTAAACGCCAGCCGGCCCCGCCCCTATCCAACACGGACAGCGACGGGGCCGGCTAATGGTTAAGCGGCTGAACTCAGTGGCCGGGAATAATACCTACCAGGTACAGCACCCAGGCCAGCGAATACACGCCCGGAATGAATAGCGCGTAAGCCCACCAGGGCAACCGGTGTAACCCGCGCATAGCGGGCCATTTGCTCCATACTTCCATAAGGCGGTGGGTTAAATGAGTTGACTTATGGAAGATAAGCAATTATTATCTAACTAGCAATCAGGCCACTAATTGCCGGTACAGCTGCTCCAGAGTGGCAGCGGGGTCGGCTGTAAGACCGGGGTGGATGGGCGAGGTCTGGACGATGGTGCTGCGGGTGGCCGTGAGCCAGCGGAAGCGGGAGGCCACCGCCAGCTGCCCGATGGGCCCGCCTTCGCGCCGGCCCCCGCAAATGCGCTCGAAGGCCCGCAGGCGGGCCCGCAGGTCGTCGAAGTCGAGCTCGGCTTTGCTGAAAGCCCGTAACCGGTCTTCGGGCAGGTGGCAGCGGGTTTGGAGGAAACCCTGGGCGGCGCAGTACAGAATCACGCCCACGTTCAGAAATTCTTCGCGCTCTACGCGGGGCACCACGCGCAGCACGGCGTACTCAAACAAGTGCATGGCGGGCGGTTTCGGCTTCGGCAACGAAGGTAGCGGAATCGGCCAGGCGGGCCACAAGGAACTGCACGTACTGGGCCCGCTGCTCGGCGGGCGTCTGGTCGGGCTCCTGGAGCCAGTCGTCGGGCACCAGGGCCACCACGGCCTCGATAACGGCGGGCGTCAGGCGGGCGTGGCCCAGGGCGTCGGCCGCGGCCAGCTCGGTGGCCTGGGGCAGCAGTACGTGGTCTTTCAGCTGCGGAAACGGGCGGGGCTTGGGGGCCGCCCAGCCCGGCCCCGGCGTGGTGCACGTACAGGGCCGCGCCGTGGTCGATGAGCCACAGCTCGCGGTGCCACATGAGCAGGTTGGTGTTGCGGGCCGTGCGGTCCACGTTCAGCGTCAGGCAGTCGAGCCACACGATGAGCGAGGCCAGCCGGGGCTCCAGGTCGAGCAGCAGCGGGTCGAAGGTGCTGGCCCCCGACAGAAAGTGCAGGGCCAGGTTGAGGCCGGTGCTGAAACGCAGCAAGTCCTGGATTTCCTCGTCGGGCTCGGTGCGGCCGAAGGCTTCGCTCAGGTTGATGAACACCAGTTCGGGCATGCGCAGCCCCAGCTGCCGGGCCAGCTCGCCCACCACCAGCTCGGCAATCAGGGCCTTGAGCCCCTGCCCCGCGCCCCGGAACTTCACTACGTACATAAACCCGTCGTCGGCCTCTACCAGGGCGGGCAGCGAGCCGCCCTCGCGGAGCGGAATCACGTAGCGCGTCATTTCAACGGTACGCAGGGAGAGGTCGGGCATTATTTGAGAAGCTAGGAGTTAGGAGCCAGAAGTTAGAAAGTGCTGAACGGGGCGCAAGAACGTCATTCAGAGACGCAGCGAAGAATCTCGCGTGCTGCCATTGCAATTAGAATCTAACGACTTCAAGCGAGATTCTTCGCTGCGCTCTGAATGACGTTCCTGCACCATTCCCGTCACCAGCCTCCGGTTCTACTCGGCCAATTTCACCAGTTGCTGCTGGAGCACCTGTCCTTTCACCTCAGCCCGGAGCCAGTAGCTGCCGGCGGCCCAGCCCGCAGTAGAAAGTTGCAGGCTGCCATCGGGGAGGCGGCGGGGGCTGACGGGCACCACGCGGCCGGCCGCGTCGGTTACCCGCAGGCGGCGGGCTTCCAGCGGCCCGAGGGTGGAGTGCAACGTCACGGCGTCGCGCACCGGATTGGGAATCAGCAGGAATTCGGTTGAATTGGCCCGTTCGCGGGCCGTGGCCGTGACCAGGCCGCCGAGCTGGTAGCGGCGCAGAAAGCGCCATACCACCTTGCTGGCATCGATGTCGCGGTTCGTGACGCCGATATTGATGGGCGCGCCGGGCCAGGTATGGCCGCCCCCGATGATGCGGTAGTGCTCGACCACGCTGCCGTTGCGGCCGCCGCTAAACACCTGCCGCTCGGCCGTACTGCCGTCGTTGGGGTCGAGGTCGGGCACTTGAGTGATGACGGGCGTGGGGTTGCAGCCGTTGCGCCGGGCCCAGGCCGCTACCAGCTCCGGAATCGGGACGAACACGCTGTTGCCAGCGTAAGGCACCGTGCCATCGGCCGTGCCATGGATTTCCAGCACCGGCACGGCCCGGGTGGGCGCGCAATCGGCTACGTGGCTGGCGGCCATGCTACCCGTCACGGAGGCAATGGCGGCAACGCGGCCGCTCAGCCGGCAGGCCAGCTCATAGCTCATGAAGCCGCCGTTGCTCATGCCGGTGCTGTACACGCGTTGGGCATTGATGCGGTATTTAGCGCTGAGCGAGTCGATGAGGGCGCTCAGGAAGCCCACATCGTCGGGGCCGCCGAGGGCGTAGGGCAGAAAGGTGTTCCAGTAGCGGTTGTTGCTACCGTCGAGGGTGCCGTTGGGATGCACGACCAAAAAGTTGGCCGTGTCGGCAATGGCGCGAAAGTCGCCGTACTGCTCCTGCTCCACGTTGTTGGAACCGTAGCCGTGCAGATTCAGCAGCAGCGGCACGGCTTGGGTGCCGGCCGTGTAGGCCTTAGGGATGTAGAGGCGGTAGTCGCGCGTAACCCCACCGAACCGGATGGATCCGGTAACGGTTTGCTGGGCCCGGGCGGGACCAGCCAGCAGCAGCAGACTGGTCATAAAGAGTAGGATACGAAGCATAGCCATACGCAAATCGGGTAGTGGAAAGATGGTAAGAGCCGACCAGAAGTGGGGCACCTTCTTTTAAGACGAAGAAACTCGCGGTATGTTTAGCCGTTCATACCCTTTAGCCTTCTGCAGCGGCCGGCCCCGGCTCCTGCTTTCCTCCTTCACCGAGTTACTCATCTGCTTATGCCGCGCATCGTCACGCTTACGCTCAATCCTTCGGTCGATAAAAGCACCACTGCCAACCATATCATCCCCGACCAGAAGCTGCGCTGCGAGAAGCCCAAATTCGAGCCCGGCGGGGGCGGCATCAACGTATCGAGGGCGTTGCGGCGGCTGAGCACCGATTCGGTGGCCGTGTTTCCGGTGGGCGGCCCCAGCGGCCTGCTGCTGCGCCAGCTCCTGAGCCAGGAGGAAATCGAGCAGCGCCCCATTGAAACCGAGGGCTGGACCCGCGAGAACTTCATCGTAGTGGATGCTTCCACCGGCCAGCAGTACCGCTTCGGGATGCCCGGGGCAGCGCTGCGGCCCGAGGAGCAGCAGCAGGTGATTAATGCCCTGCTGGAGCTGGAAGTGCGGCCCGAGTTTCTGGTTATCAGCGGCAGCCTGCCTCCCGGCGTCGAGCCCGGGCTGCTGGTGAAAATTGCCCGCGGTGCCCGCGACATGGGCGTTAAGGTAGTGGTCGATACCTCGGGGCCGGCGCTGCTGGCGCTGCTCGAAGCGGGCGTGTACCTGGCCAAGCCCAACGTGGGCGAGCTCAGCAAGATGGCCGGCGTGGAAGAGCTCGACAGCGAAGCCATTGCCGGGGCCGCCCACCAGCTGGTAGCCGACGGCAAATGCGAAATCGTGGTGGTGTCGATGGGGCCGCAGGGTGCCTGCGTGGTATCGGCTGAAGGCGCCGACTACGTGCCCGCGCCCTCGGTGAAAAAACGCAGCACCGTAGGCGCCGGCGACAGCATGGTAGCCGGCCTGGTGTATGCGCTGGCCGAGGGCCGCAACCTGCGCGAAACCGCCCGCCTGGGCGTAGCCTGCGGCACGGCCGCCACCATGAACCCGGGAACCGAGCTGTTCAAAAAAGCCGATGTAGACAAGCTCTACCAGTGGCTGCTGCACACCATGCCGGCCGCTAGCGCCTAGGCGAGAACAGTGCTCAAACAGCACGTCATGCTGAGCGAAGGCGCAGCCGTAGTCGAAGCATCTCTACCGCTTCGTTTTGGTGCTAATCCCACGTCAGGATTACTATTGCGGTAGAGATGCTTCGACTCCGCTCCGCTTCGCTCAGCATGACCGATCCGGAAAGCGCCTTACTCCTCACCCCTACCCCCTACCACCATGCCCTACCCGCCCCAAAAACCCGAACTGCCCGCCTGGGTGTTTCTGGCCCTGCGCTTCGGCTCGGTGGCGCTGGTAGCGGCGGTGGCCTACTTTGTGGTGCGCTGCTCATAACCGTTACCATGCCCCTCATCGACAAAATAGCCTGGCTGCACCTGCACGAGGGCCGCGTGCTCAGCACCCGCAGCCGGGGCAAAGACCGCTACTACCTGCCCGGCGGCAAGCGCGAGCCCGGCGAAACCGACGCCCAGACGCTGCTGCGCGAAATCAGGGAGGAGCTGACGGTGGAGCTGCTGCCCGCCAGCCTGCAGCATCGCGGCGTGTTCACGGCCCCCGCCCACGGCCACGCCCCCGACGTGCTGGTGCAGATGACGCTCTACGCCGCCGCCTACACCGGCACGCTGCAGCCCGCCGCCGAAATCGAGGAAGTAGTCTGGCTCAGCTACCGCCACCGCCCCCAGGTATCGGCCGTCGACCAGCTGATTTTCGACTGGCTCCACGAACGGGGCGAACTGCTGGCTTAACGACCCGGGCAACCGGCCGGCCATTGCCCGGTTGGGCCGCCACGCTGCCTGTTGCACGCGCCGCTGAGAGAAACGGGAGCTTCTGCGTAAATTTAGCTTCCTATGGAACTCGACGTGAAACTCAAATTCCCAACGGAAAAGGCTGCCGCCATCCTAGAGTGGCTGCGAAGCCTGCCGTATGGGGCTGCTGAACTGCAAAGCCGCAATTCCGATGCGCCATCGGAGCCGGTTGCAATGGCTGGCAACCCCGAAGATGCCGCAGAACGCAAACGGGTATTCTATTCCTTGTTCGGCGCGTGGAAATCGGAAGAGACGGGGGACGAACTGAACCGCATGCTCCAGGAAGCCCGCCACACCGAACAGCGCGACGTTGTGCTATAAGCCTGTGCCGCTGCAGAAACCAAAGCGGCTGAAGCAGGCGGCCGGAACTATGCTGAATTTTTATAGTTTTGAATGGTATGAAAATCACGCTGGAAGTTCCTGATAACAAAGCGGCCTTCATGATGGAGCTGCTGCAAAGCCTGCCGTTTGTGAAAGCCACGCTGGCCCGCACGAAAGCCAAGCCGCAGGACGAAACGGAGTATCTGCTGAGTAATCCAGCCAATGCGAAGGCCCTGAAGGATTCCATTGAGCGTCTGGAGAGCGGTAAGGGTGTGCAGCACGACCTGCTCGACGCATGAAGCTCATTTGGGATGAGGCCGCTTGGGAGCAGTATCTCTACTGGCAGGAAACCGACCGCGCTATCCTCCGCAAAATCAACACGCTGCTAAAGGAGTGTCAGCGCACGCCGTTTGTTGGCACCGGCAAACCCGAAGCCCTAAAGGGTGACCTGCGCGGTTACTGGTCGCGGCGCATCAACCACGAGCATAGGTTGGTGTATAAAGCCTCCGACGACGGATTGCGCATTGCCGCCTGCCGCTTCCACTACGGCGATAAATAAATCCGCCGCCCCGCCCGCTGCCCGCGCCGCTTGAGCGATACCCCAACTGCCGCCCGCGCCGCTAAAACGATACCCCAGCTTTTCCGTAGCTTAGTAGTATGAAATTCGCACTAGAATTGGAGGTTCCGGATGAGCAAGCTGCTGCCGCTCTTCATTGGCTGCAAAGCATTCCTCAAGGCTTGGTTGCCAAGTTTCGGGGCAAGCAGCACCTGCCAGGCGAAGTAGCGTTGCCAGAAGCGGGAGGGAGCGAAGACCTATCAGAGGCAGAGCAGAACCGTTTGCTGCACGAGGTATTCGGTTCGTGGAAATCGGAGGAGAGCGGTGAGGAAATGGTGCGCCGCATCTACGCCGACCGCCAAGACCAGCCGCGTGAAGTGGACCTATGAGCCGCTATCTGCTCGATACTAATATCTGCATCCACTTGATGAAGGGCGACTTCGACCTTGATAACAAGGTCGAACAAGTGGGCCTACGCAACTGCTTCATCAGTGAACTGACGATTGCCGAATTGCTCTATGGCATCGCCAATAGCGCCCCTGACCGGCAGGCCAGCAACCGCCTGAAACTAGACAAGTTTCTGCGTCTCTTTCCCAAAACCCGCCGGCTGGCCCTTGCAGACGTTCTAGAAACTTATGCGGCGCAAAAAGCACAGTTGAAGCGGATCGGTCGGCTACAAGGCGAGTTCGATATGCTCATTGGCAGCACGGCGCTGGCATTTGGGCTGACGTTGGTAACGCGCAACACGCGGCATTTTGCTGATATACTAGGCCTTGCCTTGGAAGACTGGGTTGCCGAGCAGCAGGCCGCCGACGAATCGGCCAACGCAAAGTAGCCGCCACCCCGCCCGCTGCCCCCGCCGCTGAAGAAACGGGAGCTTCTTGTATAGCGACTTCCTGCTAAGTTTAGGGCACAACTCTATCGATTTCTAATGATGGTTTATAAATACAGAGGTGGCGCATTTGACCGCGACCTTGCTGCTCTTGAACAAGACTATTTTTGGGCAGCAAACATAGAGTCACTGAATGACCCATGTGAAGCAATTTCAGATAGGGCTGGTCTTGAGAATGAGTTTGGCCTCCTATTTAAAATTTTTGGCGTGTCTAACGATTCAGAAACCCGTGAATCGTTTAAAGGGCTGTTGAATCAAGTTGATACTATGATTGACTCGACAGTTAAACTCGGAGTGCTTTCATTATCGAAAAGCTATGACCATCATTTGCTTTGGGCCCACTATGCCGCCTCTCATAAAGGTTTCTGCGTTGGCTATGATATAAGCGTATTGCAAAAGCAACTAAATTCTTTTGGAAAGCATTTTTCAATAGATGTAAAATATTCTGACGCTCCTGCTAAAATTCAGATGGACGACCTTATGGCAATCAGTAAAAAGGGAGGAAATGAGTTTCTGCAAAAGATTATTGGCACAAAGCCAGCTATATGGAATTACGAAAATGAATCGAGGCTAATTACTGATAATTTCGGAAAACAACATTATGATTACCGTGCTGTAAAATCGATTTATTTTGGCTTGAAAATGCCTGATGATGAAAAGCAGCTTTTGATGGATAGACTCAAAGGGCGTGGAATTAGTTATTATCAGATGATGAGAAATAGTAATTCCTATGAATTATTTGCAAATCCAGTCCCCGACTTATTTGAGACAGCTAATCCTTATTTATACAGCGTTGCTCCGATACAGGATGACGCTATTCCATCTGATGAATTAAAAGGCAAATGGAAAAAGTATGCTCACTACTTGAATAAAGCTGTTGAAATTCAGCGTAGAGACCCATACTGTATTGAAGTATGCTATACTGCATTTAGCGTCTATGACAGTAAGCCGAACAACCCAGCCATATACGTGAATTATAAGTTTGCCGCAGAGGGCTATATGAATAGGACCTTTTCGACGAATGAAATTGATAAGCTCTTTCCGCTCATAAACGACTTATGAAGCTAGAGAAGGTTTGTGCTGAAAAAATGTCGGTGTGATTATACTGCAATTTGCAATTCACCGCCAAAAAGTCCGAAAAACCCCCCTCGCACCCCATTTGCTAGTCCGCTCGTACAAACTTCCTAACCCGAAGCACCTACCTAGAGACTAACGAAAATGGACTTTAAAAACTTCACCATCAAGGCACAGGAGGCCGTGCAGAAGGCCACCGAAATTGCCGGGGGCAACCAGCAGCAGGCCGTCGAAACGGGCCATTTGCTGAAGGGCCTCTTCCAGAGCGACGAAAGCGTCTTCTCGTTTCTGGCCAACAAGCTGGGCGCCAACCTCAACATCCTCACGCCGCGGCTCGATGCCCTTGTGGCCGCCTACCCCAAGGTGAGCGGCGGCTCGCCCTACTTCGCCAACGAGGCCGCCGCCGCCGTGCAGCGCGCCAACGCCGCCATGAAGGACATGGGCGACGAGTTCGTGTCCGTCGAGCACCTGCTGCTGGGCATCCTCGGCGGCAAGGACGCCGTGGCCACCCTGCTCAAAGACACCGGCTTCAACGACAAGGACCTGAAGGCCGCCATCCAGGAGCTGCGCGGCGGGCGCAAAGTCACCAGCCAGAGCGCCGAAGACCAGTACCAGAGCCTGAACCGCTACGCCGTGAACCTCAACGAGCAGGTGCGGCGCGGCAAGATGGACCCCGTGATTGGCCGCGACGAGGAAATCCGCCGCGTGCTGCAAATCCTCTCGCGCCGCACCAAAAACAACCCCGTGCTGCTCGGCGAGCCCGGCGTGGGCAAAACCGCCATCGTGGAGGGCCTGGCCCAGCGCATCGTGGCCGGCGACGTGCCCGAAAACCTGCGCGACAAAACCATCATGAGCCTCGACATGGGCCTGCTCGTGGCCGGGGCCAAGTACAAGGGCGAGTTTGAGGAGCGCCTCAAGGCCGTCATCAAGGAAGTGACCGACTCCGAGGGCCAGATTGTGCTCTTCATCGACGAGATGCACACCCTCATCGGGGCCGGCGGCGGGGGCGAGGGCGCCATGGACGCCGCCAACCTGCTCAAGCCCGCCCTGGCGCGCGGCGAGCTGCACGCCATCGGGGCCACCACGCTCAAGGAATACCAGAAGTACATCGAGAAGGACAAGGCCCTGGAGCGCCGTTTCCAGGCCGTGACCGTGGACGAGCCCACCCAGGAAGACGCCATCAGCATCCTGCGCGGCATCAAGGAGAAGTACGAGCTGCACCACGGCGTGCGCATCACCGACGACGCCGTGATTGCCGCCGTGGAGCTGAGCAGCCCGCTACATCACCGACCGGTTCCTGCCCGACAAGGCCATCGACCTCATGGACGAGGCCGCCGCCAAGCTCCGCATCGAGCTGAACTCCATGCCCGTGGAGCTGGACGAGATGCAGCGCCGCATCATGCAGCTCGAAATTGAGCGCGAAGCCATCCGCCGCGAAGACAACCGCGACCGCGAAGCCGTGCTCAGCAAGGAGCTGGCCGAGCTCAACGACAAGCGCGACACGCCTGAAAGCCCGCTGGGAAAGCGAAAAAGGCGTCCTCACCGGCATCCAGACCCAGAAGGAAGCCATCGAGCAGTTCAAGCTCGAAGCCGAGCAGGCCGAGCGCCAGGGCGACTACGCCCGCGTGGCCGAGCTGCGCTACGGCAAGATTCAGGAAGCCGAAGCCAAGCTGAAAACCCTGCAGGACGAAGCCGACGCCAACAAGGACGGCGGCACCATGCTCCAGGAAGTGGTGACCAGCGAGAGCATCGCCGAAGTGGTGGCCAAGTGGACGGGCATCCCGGTGAGCAAGATGCTGCAGTCGGACCGCGAGAAGCTGCTGAACCTCGAAGCCGAGCTGGGCAAGCGCGTGGCCGGCCAGGCCGAGGCCATTGCGGCCATTTCCGATGCCGTGCGCCGCTCCCGCGCCGGCCTGCAGGACCCCAAGCGGCCCATCGGCTCGTTCATCTTCCTGGGCACCACCGGCGTGGGCAAAACCGAGCTGGCCAAGGCCCTGGCCGAGTACCTGTTCAACGACGAAAACGCCATGGTGCGCATCGACATGAGCGAGTACCAGGAGCGCCACGCCGTGTCGCGCCTCATCGGGGCGCCTCCCGGCTACGTGGGCTACGACGAGGGCGGCCAGCTCACGGAGGCCGTGCGCCGCAAGCCCTACTCGGTGGTGCTGCTCGATGAAATCGAGAAGGCCCACCCCGACGTGTTCAACATCCTGCTGCAAGTGCTCGACGACGGCCGCCTCACCGACAACAAAGGCCGGGTGGCCAACTTCAAGAACACCATCATCATCATGACCTCGAACACCGGGGCCGACATCATCCAGAAGAATTTCAAGGAGCTGAACGAGTACAACCACGACGAAGTGGTGGACCGCACCCGCGACGAAGTGGTGGAGCGCCTCAAGCAGCACATGCGCCCCGAGTTCCTGAACCGCATCGACGAAATCGTGATGTTCCAGCCCCTCAAGCGCAAGGAAATCCGCCGCATCGTCGACATCCAGTTCCGCCAAATCCAGCAGCGCCTGGCCGAAGCCGGCATCCAGCTCGAAGCCACCAGCGAGGTGCTCGACTACCTCGGCGAGCAGGGCTTCGACCCGCAGTTCGGCGCCCGGCCGCTCAAGCGCGTGCTCCAGCGCGTGATTCTGAACGAGCTGTCGAAGGACATTCTCTCGGGCCGCGTGTCGAAAGACGCCGTGGTGGAAGCCGTGCTGGAAGACGGCGCGGTGCGGTTCGAGAACGTGGAAATGCCGGCGGTGGTAATCCTCGGTTTGGTTGAACTGAAAGCCCCGCCGGCGTTGTGCCGGCGGGGCTTTTTGATGTGGTGTTCGGAAGCTTATTGCCTGTTGGTTCAGTTGCTAGGCGCGCTGCGCAATAGGCAACAATAGCCGCCGCGGCAGTTCTCCTTTTCAGGCAATTTTCCGTATACCCAGCCTACTGTAAATCACCACTTAACCTTTTTTCAATGGCTCACTTTCTGCCCATCAGCTTTCCTAACCGCTTAGCGCTGCCGCGCTTCCTCCGCCTGGCTACCCTGGCCCTTGGCCTGGTAATGGTATTGCCCGGCTGCTCCGACGATGACGACGACATGGTAACGCCCCCAGCCGCCGCCCCCGAGCGCATTACGGTGCCCCAGGCCGCTTTGCATCCCGAGGGCATTCAGTGGGATGCCGCTAACCAGCGGTTCGTGGTGAGTTCCCGTACCCAAGGCCGCATCGGCACCGTGAAGGACGACAGCACCTATACCCTGCTAGCTGACGACCCGCGTCTCGTTTCTACCATTGGTCTGAACCTCGACGCCAGCCGCAACCGCCTGCTGGCCGCCGTGTCGGATGGGGGGTTCAACCCCACGCGCAGCTCGGCCGCTACTTTGCGCAAGCTGGCCGCGCTGGCTATTTTCAATTCCAATACCGGCGCCCTGCTGTCGTACGTCGATTTGGGGGCGCTGCGCCCGGGCGTTAATCACTTTGCCAACGACATTGCCGTGGACGCCCAGGGCAATGCCTACATCACCGACAGCTTCGCACCCATCATTTACAAAGTTGACTTGCAGGGCACGGCTTCGGTATTTCCTGGAAAACGCCCAGCTGAGCGGGGGCACCGGCTTCGGCCTGAACGGCATCGTATTCCATCCCGACGGCTACCTGCTCGTGGCCAAATCCAGCGACGGCGCCCTGTTTAAAGTCCCGCTGGCCAATCCTACGGCTTTCACGCGCGTCACTACCACGCAAAGCCTGGTGGGAGCCGATGGCCTGCTACTGCTCAATCCGCAAACCCTGCTGCTCGTGTCGGGTAGCCAGACCACCGTGTTCCGCCTGACCAGCACCGACAACTGGGGTACGGCCACAGCCAACGGAACCTTCGCGACCGGCCCGGTAGGCCCCACCACCATCACGCGCCGCAACGAGGCCGATGCCTACGTGCTCTACCCCTACCAGGCTACCTCGCCCCGGTTTGCCATCGTGAAGGCCAAGTTTTAACCGCCAGCCCTGTCACGCAGCACGCCCCGCCGGCATAATGCCGGCGGGGCGTGCTGCGTTTTTAATCCAGATGATGGTGCGCTTCTTCGACACGCTCGATATGCGCCAGGCAGCTGTCTGGTTTATGCGGTGAACAAGCAGGACTTATGAGGTAGCGCGGCTCCAATCGGATGCGTGCTGATAATCCCTCATCTGGCTTGAGGTCCAGGATTATGCGGGTACGGTCTCAGTAGGCGCGCAAGGACACGTAGAAAATATAGGCGTTCAGGAGCATGAACAGAAACGACGGCAGCGACAACCAGAGGCCATCCTTTATTTTGAGGCGGACCCCAAAGCCCAGCAGCATCAGCAGGGCCAGCCCCCCCGAGGCGACGGACAGAATCAGCGGAACGTGCAGGCCCACCAGCAGCCCAATACCACCCAGTATTTCCAGCACGGCGGTCAGCGGACCGAATTTTGCCAGCCCGTACCGTTTGAATTCGTCTTTGAGCTTCTGGGAGGTGAAGTAGCTGATGCCGTAAAACAGAAACGAGAGGGCCGAAAGCCAGATCAGAACAATCATCATTGCGCTTAGCCGGGAATCATGCCCGCATGGAAAGCCGCTACGAACAACGACAGCAGCAGCAGCAGAAAAGAAGGCACGTACTTATGCCAGGGGTTGCGCACTTTGATATGCGCAAGCTGCGCGCACACCATCAGAAAAGCCATCAGCAGCGCGGGAACCAGCACCAGCGCTGGATACCAGATACCGGCAACCAAGAGCGTGGCCAGCGCTATTTTGGCGGCTCCCACCATGTTGCGCACCAAGTCCGGCAAGCCATACTGCTTGAATTCTCTGACAATATTATCGAACCGAAATACCCAAACTACTACGATTGAAAGCGCGATAATAAGCTGCGCAAGAATGACTACCGTATGCATGTGTAATTGGTTTTAAGCCGGTGAAAAACAAACGGTTGCCTAAGAACTCTTTTCATAGATAGCAAGCACAGCCTGCCACCGGGCTATTGCCGCCGACCTGGCAGGTTTCAGGCCCAACGTGAGTTGGTTCTGGGATGGGCGGCGCGCCGGAGCAGGCCCAAGGCGGGTTGCTCCGCGCTTGCATCTGAATTAAGCAATACTACAACTGGTAACCGCTGCTGGCGGGAACAAGTTTTTTGTGGCCCGGATTTGCGGCTCCGGGCATTGAAGCTGTTTACAAAGTCGGCTTTTTTACGAGTCTGTCATCCTGAGCATGTCGCGCATCAAGCGGCGACGAAGGGCCTTGTCATGGCTGCACAATGGCGGGTCAGACGTGATTAGGTCCTTCGTCGCCGCTTGATGCGCGGAATGCTCAGGATGACAAACTTTTCGACTTTCTAAACAGCTTCAATGCCTGCAAATCCTCTCCGCAATAGAAACCCTTGCTTAGGTCTGCTTCCAGCCAGCGGTACAGTGCACAGGCTCACTACGGCTTCTCCATTGAAAGGCATTCGACTGCTTATTCTGATCGGGCCAGTTAACCCATTCACACCCTAATTGGCACAGTCGAATATTAGCAGCTCAATATTTATCATTTCCTCAATAACACATAGCTATATCACGATTAATAAGCAGCATATTTACCTTTTGATTAGCAGCATGATATAACGGTTTTCCTGTAGCGCGCCCTCCCAGAATTAGTGACCTCACCTGATTAGCAGCTCGGCACCATCCTGAGTACAGCGCGCTTCTGTAGGTTACTGCCTCCCACTAACGCACTCTCAGGCCCCGGCGGCTGTTTTTTTCGATTACCGCAAGTTGATTGACTTGCTGGCCCTCCCCCCTTCTCACACATACATGCTAAAACCATTACTTCCGCTGTCGTCTTTGCCGACGACAACCCCGTGGCAGCAAACCAGTGGCTGGCGGCCACTACTGCTGGCAGTTGCTATTGGCCTGCTCCCAGCCCTGCCGATGCACGCTCAGCAGCGGCCCACCCTGGTACCGGCCGTGCAGGTTTCCCGCACAAGTCCGCTGGCAGCAGGTCCGACGACTGTTTTCAGCCCCGCCACTGCCCGCATAAAGCCTGCTACCCCTACCGTCCGGCGCAGCGTACTGGGGGCCGTTTCCTCCACCGCTACCGGCGGCAACTGGAGTGCCCCGGCTACCTGGGTGGGCGGCGTAGTACCTACCGCAGCCGACGACGTAACCATTGTGGACGGCGCAACCGTGACCCTGGATGTGGCGGCCACTGCGGCCTCGCTTACGGTAGTCACCGGCGGCTCGCTGCTCAACTCTGCTACCACCAGCTACAGTCTGGCAGTAGGTGGCAGCGTGACCAACAACGGTACCCTGGACCTGAGTGCCACCACCACTATCGGTTCCAACCTGCGCTTTACCGGCGCTGGCAACGCCACGTTTAGCGGCTCCGGCACCACCGATTTACAGAGCGTTTCGCTGGCCAAAGCAACCCAGGCCGACGTAGTGGACATAAACCTGCCCACGCTTTCGGTGAAGGGCAGCACCAGCAGCGGCGACGGATTCCTGCTCACGCGCACTACAACCGCAACGCCGGCCGACGACATGACCGGTACGCTTAAGCTTTCGGGCACGGCAACCATCAGCAACAAGGTGTTCGGTAACGCGGCGGCTTATATTATCCCTGCTACGGGCGGCTTTTGGTTGAGCAACCCCAATTTCACGGTTGTCGGCCAAACGGGCACGGCTACTGTAAGCGGACTGGTTCGCCTCTCAGCCGGCAGCTACAACGTGGGCACGGGCGCCGGCAACTCGCTGTTGCTGAGCACCGGATCGGTGCTGACAGTAGAGGGCGGCACACTAACGGCCGCGGGCCGCGTGGGCTCGTTCACGTCGGCTACTGCCGCTGCCGTCACGACTTTTACGCTGAGCGGTGGTACTATCAACGTATCGAATGTTGGCAATACCTCGGGCACTCCCTCATTTGGTATTAATGGAACCACTACCATTTCGGGTGGCACCATCAACCTGGTGCAGCGCAGTACGGCTACCACGCCGCTCGATTACTATGTAAACGGCCCTTTCGCCTTCACGGGCGGAACAGTGAACCTGGGTACGGCGGCTACGGCTACCAACTTCGATTTCCGCATTCGGGGCTCTTTCCCGAATCTGAATATCGACAACACGACCAACCCCAAGAGTGCCTTGCTCGCGGCGCAGACCAATGTATTTGGTTCGACGTTGATTCCGGCCGGCGCTACGCTCAACCTGAATGGGCTGATCCTGCTGCAACTCGGTCCGGCAATTACCAACAACGGTACCCTGACCGGTAGCGCAACGGGCAGTACGCTTTATTTCGCGGGCAGTGCCCCCCAGACCCTGGGCGGGGCGGGCACGTTCTCGATACTGAGTTCCTTATCGGTGGATAACTCGGGCGGTGGCGTTACGCTGAACGTGCCGCTGGTAGCGGCGCGCGTCAACCTGTTCACCGGCAACCTCAATGGCACCAGCAACCTCACTATTGGCGATGCTTCGGCCATTTTCTTCGTGGTTCAGATTGGAACGACCGGCAACACGGGCTCCAGTGGCTCATTTGCGTCGGCACCTACCTTCAACATTGGCAGCGGAGCGCTGCAGGTAATCTACTCGGTGGAAACGACCAACCGCACGACCGGCTTCGAAATTCCGGCTACCCGGGTAGTGGATGTGGTGAGCATTGCCAACCCGGCGGGCGTTACGCTGGCCGGCGGCAACCTGCTCATTACGGGCGTATCGAACGCCTCGCTGATTCTGAGCAGTGGCCTGCTCACGACCTCGGCCGCCAACACGGTGGTACTGGGTTCAACGGCTGGGGTATACCCAACGGGCTCCGCAACGTCGTACGTGAGTGGCCCCTTGGGCATTACGGTGAACAGTGCTACGGCCGTGAGCCGCACCTTTGCCGTAGGCGACGCCACTGGCTGGCGGCCGGTAACGGTTAACGGCATCACGACTACCGCCAGCCAGCTATTCACGGCTACGGTTATCAAGAGTGCTACCGGCGGCACGGTTTCGGGCGGGCTTTCCGGCCTGAACCCCACGCGCTACGTGCGCCTCCAGAACTCGGCCGCGCTGCCAGCCTCGGCCCGCGTGCAGCTCAGTTATGGTTCCGATGATGTGGTGGGTAGCACCGCCATGGCGGTAGTAGCGCAGTCGGCCACGGCCAATGGCACCTACGCCAGCCTGGGCGGCGCCACCGCCACGGTTCCCACTACCGGCATCGTTTCCACCCAGGACCTGACGCCCGGTAATGACTTCTTTGTACTGGGTACTACGGAAGGCGGAACGCTAACTTCATCGGTAGCTACTGTCTGCAGCGGCTCCAACACCGGCACCATTACGCTGACGGGCAACACCGGCACCGTAACGGGCTATGAAGCTAATACCGGCAGCGGTTTCGTGGCCGTACCCGGCACCAACACCGGCACCACCTACACCTTCACCAACCTAACCGCCACCACCACCTTCCGGGCCGTTATCACGACGAATGATAACCGTACGGTGTACTCGGCACCGGTAACCGTAACAGTGACTCCCGCCACTACCGCTACCTTCAGCTACGGCAGTGCCGCCTACTGCCTAAGCGCCGTCAACCCCACGCCTACCATCACGGGCACGGCCGGTGGCACATTCAGTAGCACTCCGGGCCTGACGATTAGCGCCAACACCGGCATCATCAGCCTGAGCTCCAGCTCCGCGGGAACGTACACCGTAACGTATAATGTAGCCGGACCTTGTCCTTCTTCGGCTACCTTCAATGTAACCCTTACCAATCCTGCCACGGCCGGTTTCAGTTACGCCAGCGCCACCTACTGCACTACCACAACTGGCACCGTGACACCGACACTGAACTCCGGCGCCACCGCTGGCACGTTTACCAGCAGCAGCGGCCTTTCGATTACCAGCAACGGTACCATTACGCCCGGCACGAGCACGCCCGGCACGTACGTGATAACGAATACAGTAGCCGCAAGCGGCGGCTGTGCCGCTACAACGGCCACCTTCAGCGTAACCATTACTGCTCCGGCCACGGCCGGCTTCAGCTACGCCAGTGCTACGTATTGCACGTCGGCTACCGGCACTGTACCCGCCACGCTGGCTACGGGCGCTACGGCTGGCACCTTCAGCAGCACCCCCGGGCTGGTTATCGATGCGGCCACCGGCGCTATTACGCCTGCTAGCAGCACGGCGGGCACGTATGTAGTGACGAATACGGTAGCCGCCAGCGGCGGCTGTGCCGCTGTAACGGCCACCTTCAGCGTAACTATTACCACTCCAGCTACGGCTGGTTTCAGCTACGCGGCGGCCAGCTTCTGCACCTCGGCTACCGGCACGGTAACGCCTGTTCTGGCTACGGGCGCTTCGGCCGGCACGTTCTCGAGCACGGCGGGCCTGAGCCTCAATGCAGCCACCGGCACCATTACGCCCGGCACGAGCACGCCGGGTACGTACGTAGTAACGAACACGGTTGCCGCCAGCGGCGGCTGCGCTGCCGTCACGGCCACGTTTAGCGTAACTATTACCGCTCCGGCTACGGCCGGCTTCAGCTACGCCAGCGCCAACTATTGCGTGGGTGCGGCCAACCCCAGCCCGGTGCTGGCCACGGGAGCCACGGCCGGTACGTTCAGCAGCACAACGGGCCTGGTTATCAGCACGGCCGGCGTTATCAACCTGACCACCAGTACGGCCGGCACCTATGTGGTAACCAATACGGTTGCCGCCGCGGGTGCCTGCGCGGCAGTTACGGCTACGTTCAGCGTCACCATCAACGCCCGTCCGGCCCAGCCAACGGTAACGGCACAATACAACGGTGCTGTTACTACGCTCACAAGCAGCGCGGCTACCGGCAACCAGTGGTTGCTGAACGGGACGGCTATTGCCGGCGCTACCAACCCAACCTACGTGGTGAACTCGGCGGCTCAGTTGGGGTCGTACACCGTAACGACGACCAACGCGGCCGGCTGCACGTCGCTGCCCTCGGCCCCGCTTGTCGTAACCTCGACGGTGAAGCCGCTGGCCGGCACGACGCTGCAACTTGCGCCCAACCCTACCACCGATGGCCTGCTGACAGTGAAGCTGGCCGGCTACACCAAAGCTGTGGAGCTGACCGTGTACAACGCCATCGGCCAGCCGGTTCGCACCCTCACGGTGCCCGCCGGCCGCCCCGAGCAGCCCCTCGACCTGAGCCAGCTGCCCGGCGGCGTGTACCTGCTCAAGGCCCGTACGGAAGGTGGCCTCGACGTGCGCCGCATCGTGAAGGAGTAGCCGGAACAGCTTACTACCCCTGAATCAGGGAGCCTGCCGACGTTTGTCGGCAGGCTCTTTTTTTACTGGCAGCCAGGTAAGCCGCCCCCGGCTCCGCTATTCGGTCACTATTCGGATATTTAGCCGCCTGCTTTCCTCTCCCACTCCGTCGCATGTCCGTTTTCACCACCTACCTTCAGCTCGGCTTCTACCACATTTTCAGCCTGCGGGCCTACGACCACCTCGTGTTTCTGCTGGCCCTGTGCGCGCCCTACGTAGTGCGCGACTGGCGGCGGGTGGTGATGCTGGTTACCAGCTTTACGGTGGGCCACTCGCTCACGCTGGCCCTGGCTACGCTCGACGTCGTGCATTACTCGGCCCGGCTCATCGAGCTGCTGATTCCGGTTACCATCATCCTTACCAGCCTGCTCAATCTAACTCGCGCCGGGCGGCCCGGGATGCGGCCCACCGAGCAGCGGCCGGCAGCGAGCCAGCCCCTTGTGCTGGCGTTGCCCAACCTGCTGGCGGCCGGCTTCGGGCTGATTCATGGGCTGGGTTTCTCGAGCTACCTGCGCGGACTGCTCGGCCAGCAAAGCCGGCCGGTGCTGGAGCTGCTCAGTTTTAATGTGGGCGTCGAGCTGGGCCAGCTGCTGATTGTAGGCCTGATTCTGGGCCTGGGCTGGGTGCTGCTACGGGGCCTGGGCGTGGCCCGCCGCGACTGGCTGCTGACGGTTAGTGGGGCGGCGATGGGCATTGCGGCGGTGCTGCTGCTGGAGTGAGCCTACCGGCCGCGTGGCTACCTCGACCCGGCCTGCAACCTGCCGGCCACGGCGGCGTCTTTCGCCGCACCCGGCGATTAAGCGTTGCCCGTTTGCCGGCTTGTTCAGATATTTACAAATTCCCCTCCATTTTTTGCTTTCCATGCTGAAATCAACTCTGCTGACTGCCGGGCTGGCGGTGCTGCTGGCGCTACCCACGGTGGCCCAGAACACCAACTCCGGCACCGACAAATTCGCCCAGCTCGAAACCCTGCTGCCTACGCCCAACGTCTACCGCACGGCCTCGGGCGCGCCCGGTACCGACTACTGGCAGCAGCGGGCCGACTACAACATCCGCGTGCGCCTCGACGATGAGAAGCAGGCCATCAGCGGCGACGAGGATATCACCTACACCAACCTCTCGCCCGATGTGCTGACCTACCTGTGGGTCCAGCTCGACCAGAATATTCTCGACAAGAACTCGATTACCACGGCCACCCAGGTGGGCGAAATCCAGCCTAAAATGCCCTTCCAGGCCCTGGATTACATGGAGCGGAGCGAGTTCGACGGCGGATTCAAGATTTCGGAGGTGAAGCTGAAAGGCGGCCGGGCGCTGCCTTACGTCATCAACCACACCATGATGCGGGTGGACCTGCCCACGCCCCTCAAGCCCAAGCAGAGCGTAACGTTCAGCATCGGCTGGCGCTACAACATCAACGACCAAACGAAAATCAACCAGCGTAGCGGCTACGAGTTCTTCCCCGACGACAAGAACTACCTCTACGAAATTGCCCAGTTCTACCCCCGCATGGCGGTGTATTCCGACAACCAGGGCTGGCAGCACAAGCAGTTTCTGGGCAACGGCGAATTCGCCCTGCCCTTCGGCGACTACCGGGTGAGCATCACGGCCCCCGCCGACCACGTGGTGGGCGCTACCGGCGTGCTCCAGAACCCCAACGACGTCCTCAGCGGCACCCAGCGCCAGCGCCTGAGCCAAGCCCTCAACGCCAAGAGCCCGGTCCTGATTGTGTCGCCCCAGGAGGCTGAAAAGGCCGAGCAGGGCCGCGCCAAGGGCACCAAAACCTGGACCTACGCCGCCAAAAACGTCCGCGACTTCGCCTGGGCATCTTCGCGCAAGTTCATCTGGGATGCCATGGGCATCAAGCAGGATGGCGTGCCGGTTATGTGCATGAGCTACTACCCCAAGGAGGGCAACCCACTCTGGGGCAAGTACTCGACCGAAGTGGTGGCGCACACCATCAAAACGTACTCCAAGTACACCATTCCGTACGACTACCCGGTGGCCATTTCGGTGCACGGGCCGGTGGGCGGCATGGAATATCCGATGCTGTGCTTCAACGGCGGCCGCCCCGAAAAGGACGGTACTTACACGGCGGAGCGTAAATACGGGATGATTTCGGTGATTATCCACGAGGTGGGCCACAACTTCTTCCCCATGATCGTCAACTCCGACGAGCGGCAGTGGACGTGGATGGACGAGGGCCTGAACTCGTTCGTGCAGTACCTCACGGAGCAGGAGTGGGAGCGGGATTATCCCTCGCGCCGCGGCGACCCGGCCCAGATTGTCGCCTATATGCGCACCGACAAGAGCCTGCAAACCCCCATCATGACCAACTCGGAGTCGGTGTTGCAGTTCGGCAACAACGCCTACGGCAAGCCCGCCATCGGCCTGAACATCCTGCGCGAGACCATCATGGGCCGCGAGCTGTTCGACTACGCTTTCAAGGAGTATGCCCGCCGCTGGGCCTACAAGCACCCCACGCCCGCCGACTTCTTCCGCACGATGGAGGACGCGTCGGCCGTGGACCTCGACTGGTTCTGGCGCGGCTGGTTCTATACCGTTGAGCACACCGACCTGGCCATTGCCAGCGTGAAGCAGTACAACGTTAACTCGCAGAACCCCGACATTGAAAACGCCCGCCAGCGCGAGCTGGCCGGCAAAGCCGCCCAAAACCATTTCGCAGCAGCGCAACCTGCAGGCTATTCCTAAAACGCTTGTGGACGAAAAACCCGAGCTCAAGGACTTCTACAACCAGTACGACCCACTGGCCACCACGCCCGCCGATAAGCAGCGCTACCAGCAGCTGGTGAAGAACCTGAGCCCCGAGCAGCAGCAGCGCCTGAACAGCGGCCTGAACTTCTACGAAGTGAGCCTCAAAAACCTGGGCGGCCTGACGATGCCCGTCATCATGCAGATGACCTACCAGGACGGCAAACAGGAAATCATGACGATTCCGGCCGAAATCTGGCGCAAGAACAACGCCGAGGTCAGCAAGGTATTCATCACCGAAAAGCCGGTCGTGAGCTTCGTTATCGACCCCTTCCAGCAGACGGCCGACACCGACCTGAGCAACAATGCCTGGCCCCAGCAGGCCGCGCCTTCGCGCTTCGAGCTGTTCGAGTACCAGCAGCGCCAGCAGCCCAACCCCATGCAGCAGCAGTCGGCGCTGCAGCAGAAGGAGCAGAAGCCGCTGACTACGCCTACTTCGACGGGCGGCACGAATTAACGGGCCAACCATATCCACATAAAAAGAGCCGGGCTACGCTGTAGTTCGGCTCTTTTTATGCAGATATGGTTGGCCGGGGCCGGATAGGTACGCCAGCAGGAGTGTCCCAACGCCTAAGGACTTTGCCCATCGTTTCGGCCCGACTATTCGTAAGGCATAGAGTTCTACCTCTCCTTTTCCTGCAAAAACTACTTCTATGGGACTTCTCGACGGCCTGCTGGGCAATGCTTCCGAAACCGACACTCACGCCATTCAGCTGGAGCTGAGCCAGTTGATGGCTCCCGGCGAGGAGGTACGCAAGGCCTACTCCGTCATCCGCGACCTGCTCGTATTCACCACCAAGCGCCTGATTCTGATTGACAAGCAGGGCGTTACGGGCAAGAAGCGGGAGTACCTGAGCGTGCCCTACCGCAGCATCGAGCGCTACTCCACCGAAACCACCGGCCACTTCGACCTCGACGCAGAGCTTAAAATCTGGGTTAAGGGTATGGCTGAGCCCATCAATAAAACCTTCCGCGGCGACAAAGCCATATACGAGGTGAGTCGGACGCTAAGCGAGCTTACGCTCTAAAATACAAACAGCGCGGCCGCAACCGGGCCGCGCTGTTTGCTTAAGGTAGCTGCCTGTTTGCTACTGCCCGCCGGCCGAGCTGCCGGCCGGCTTCAGGTACTTGTCGTACCAGGCCAGGTAGCGGTCGTAGCGGTCCTTCACGTAGCTGGGCTTGCTGATGCCGTGGAACTGGCCGGGGTAGATGATGAGCTGGGTGGGTACCTGCCGGCTCTGCAGGGCCTGGTACATCTGCTCGGTGTTGAGCAGGGGCACGTTGAAGTCCTTTTCGCCGCACAAAAACAGCGTGGGCGTGCTGATCTGGCCGGCGTGGAAGAAGGGATAGGAAATACGCATCCACACGTCGGGGTGCTCCCAGGGCGTGCCCAGCTCCGTTTCGTAGTCGCGAATGTACTGGTCGGTGCCGTAGCCGGCCAGCACGTTGGCAATGCCGGCCCCGCTGGTAGCAGCCTTGAAGCGCTGGTCGCGGGCGATGAGGTGGTCGGTGAGGATGCCGCCGTAGCTCCAGCCGCCCACGCCCAGGCGCGCGGGGTCGGCCAGCCCCTGCTGCACAGCGTAGTCGACTACGGCCAGGGCATCTTCCGAGTCTTTGTGGCCCCAGTCGGCGTAAATGGCCCGGCTGTATTCGAGGCCCCGGCCCGAGCTGCCGCGGGGGTTGGCGGCCACCACCACGTAGCCGTGGGCCGCCAGCAGCTGCCACTCGGGCGCGAAGGCGTAGGCGAACTGCGACACCGGCCCGCCATGAATCCGGAGCACTGGTGGGGTAGCGCCGGCCCGCCTGCGTAGCCCACCGGCTTCACCACAAACCCGCTGACCCTGGCTCCATCCTGGCTCGAAAGCCCGAATAGGCTCCACAGCCCCCAGCTGCACCGTTTTCAGCCAGGCATCGTTCTGCTGCGACAGGGGGCGCAGGCTTTTCTTTGCGAAGGCAAACACCTCCTTCGGCTGCAGGGGCTCACTTTTCACCACGACTACCTGCCCCTTAGGGCCCAGTTCAAACTCCGTGATTTCGTGCTGCCCGTCCAGCACCCGCTCCGGCTGGCCGCCCTGCGCCGATACCCGGGCCAGCACCTGGGCGCGGTCGTCTTCGAGCAGGAAATAAAGCATTTTGCCATCGGCCGACCACTGAGGTTTGCCGGTGTTGCGGTCGAGGCCGGGCATGAGCAGGCGGGGCGTGCCCCCGGTGGCGGGCACCACGGCCAGCTGGTGCAGGCCATAAACGAGCTGCTCGCGGGGAGCACCCTCCACGAAGGCAATCTGGCGGCCGTCGGGGCTCCAGGCGGGGCGGCCGCTCCAGCCCCCGGGGGCGCTGTCGGCCACGTCGGTGGTCGTGAGTTGGCGTGGCTGGGCCCCGGCCCGGGCATCCAGCACGTAGAGGTCGTAGTTGTCGTGGCGGTCGGGGTCGGGGCCGCGCTTGCTCACGAAGGCCAGCTGGCGGCTGTCGGGGCTCCAGGCGGGCAGGTGCTCATCGAAGCGGCCGGGCGTGAGGTTGGTGAGGCGGCGCGTGGCCACATCGAACAGGTACAGGTGCTGGCGCTGGGCATTGAGGTAGCCATCAACATCCTGCTTGAACTGAAACCGGTCGATGACGATAACGGGCGGCGTTTTTTTCTGCGTCTTCTGCTTCTGGGTGAGCGAATCGGGGTCGGCGTCGCGGATGATGAGGGCCAGCTGCTTGCCGTCGGGGGCCCAGGCATAATCCTGCACGCTGCCTTTAAACTTGGTTACCTTTTCGGCCTCGCCCCCGCGGCGGTTGAGCAGCCAAAGCTGGGCCTGCCCCTCCTCGCCCTCGCCCCGGCTCGACAGAAAGCTCAGGTACTGCCCGTCGGGCGAGAAGCGGGGGCTGGTTTCGTTGTCGGGGCTGGTCGTTACGCGCAGGTTCTGCGAGCCGTCGTAGCGGGCCATCCACACATCGGCGTTGTTCTTGTCGGTGGCCGTGTCGGGGCGGCTCACCACGTAGGTTACCCACTGGCCGTCGGGCGAGAAGTGGGCATCCTTCACATCGCGCAGTTGTTGCAGGTCGCGGGCCGTGAGCGGGTGGGGAGCAACCTGTTGAGCCGCCCCGGCCAGGGGCAGCAGGGTGCTGAGCAGCAGTAGCAGTTTTTTCATTGGGCAGCAGAAAGAAGTCTTGGTCAAAAGACCAGCCCAGGAGCCGGGCGTTGCCTCGCCGCAGGTCCCTGGGCTGGTCGGGCCCGCATCAGCCACCCACCACCGGGGCATCGGGGGCCGCCACGGGCGGGTGGTACTGGGCCGTAGCGGCCTTGTGCTCGGCCGCGACCACGCCCTCCTGGTCGTCGAAATCGTGGCGCTTGTAGGGCCGGATAATAAGGCGCAGGGCCTTGTCGGAACTGAAGTAGCTGATACCCCAACTGATAAACGTAACGACCTTGTTACGGAAACCAACCAGCGTCATCAGGTGCACGAACAGCCAGGTCAGCCAGCCCAGAAAGCCACTGAAGTGCAGGTCGCCGGGCAAATCGACAACGGCCCGGTTGCGGCCCACAATAGCCATGCTGCCCTTGTTCAGGTACTTAAACGGCTTGAGGGCCTGGCCCCGCAGCAGGCGCTGGAAATTATCGGCCAGCTGCTCGGCCTGCTGAATGGCCACCGGGGCCAGCATGGGGTAGCCGCGGGGCATTTCCTCGGTTACCATGTTGGCCACATCGCCGATGGCGTACACGTTGGGCTGGCCCAACACCCGGTTTTGCGTATCCACCTCAATGCGCTTGTTGCGGGCCACGACGTCGGCGGGCAGGCCATCGATGGCGGCCCCGTTCACGCCGGCCGCCCAAATCAGGTTTTCGGTGCGAATGAATTCGGTTTCGGAGTAGTAGAGCTTGCCATCTGCGAAGCGCTGGGCGTGGGTATTGAGGCGCAGATGGATGCCCATATTTTCGAGGTAGGCCTTGCCCTTCTCCTGCGACTCCTTGCTCATGGGCCCCAGCACCTCAGCGCCCGCCTCCAGGAGGTAGATTTCCATCTTCTTCAGGTCGAGCTCGGGGTAGTCCTGGGGCAGCACGTCTTTACGCATTTCAGCCAGCGAGCCGCAGATTTCGACCCCCGTGGGGCCGCCGCCTACTACCACCACGTTCATCAGGGCCTGGCGCTGGCCGGGGTCTTCGGTGAGCAGGGCCTTCTCGAAGTTCTGAAACAGGTAGCTGCGCAGGTTCAGCGAATTCGGGACGCTCTTGATCTGCATGGCATTCCGCTCGATGCTGTCGAGACCAAAAAAGTTGGTGAGCGAGCCGGTTGCCAGCACCAGGTGGTCGTAGCGGATGTCGCCGATGTTGGTAACCACCGTATTGCGGGCGGGGTCTATCCGATCCACGTCGGCCATGCGAAAAAAGAAATTCGGCTGGCCGGCAAATATCTTCCGGATTGGGTAGGCGATGCTGTCGGCTTCGAGGGCGCCGGTGGCCACCTGGTACAGCAGGGGCTGGAAGTTGTGGTAGTTGTTGCGGTCGATAACCACCACCTGCACCGGCGCCTTGGCCAGGTCTTTGGCCAGCCGAAGTCCGGCAAAGCCACACCCGATAATAACGATGCGAGGCTGAGAGGTTTGCGGCAGGTTGGTATCCATAGGAAAAGCAGAAGGTCAAACAGTTGCTTTACCTACAATCGACCAGCAGGGTTGTAGAGGAGGTAAGATGGGAAGGAGGAAAACAGCACGTCATTCTGAGCGAAGGCGGAGCCGTAGTCGAAGAATCTCTACCGCTTCGTTGCCATCACCAGGGTTACCACTGCACACAAGATTCTTCGCTTCGCTCAGAATGACGGTCTTTCTTACCATCACTCCACACATCAGGCCCTCACCCTGCCTAGTAATCCACCCCTTCCTTCTTCTTGAATTCGCCGTCTTTCACCTGCTTGATGAGCTGCAGCCAGCTAAAGGGGTTGAGCAGCGGGTTGTTGGTGGCCGGGGTCTGGCCGAAGCCCATGCGGCGCTGCTGGTCCTGCTGCTGGGCCTGCATGGTTTGGCGGTAGTTGCCCATGCTGCTCACCGGCAGCGTATTGAACATGCGGCGCATCACCTTCTCGTTGAGCTTATCGGCGGGCGTACGGTCCTGCTCCGAAGGCACTTTCATGGCCAGAAACGCCTCTTTAAAGGCCCGCTCGGTGGCGTAGGGGAAAATACGCACTTCGGGCAGCACGGTAGCATCTTCCTGGAGCTGCACAATAACCGAGTAGCTCTGGCGCGGGTAGGTTTCGGGAATGATGACGTACTGGTTGCGGTAGCCCAGGCTCCGGATCACGATACTGTCGCCGGCCAGTACGGGCAGCGAGAAGTAACCGTATTCGTTGCTGGAAGTGCCCCGGCCGGCCTTGGGCACAAAAATAGCCGCGCCGGGCACGCCCAGCAGCGAGTCGCCGGAGGCCACGATACCGGTAAACTGCACCACCGGCCGCTGGCCCTGGGCCCGGGCCACTCCGGGCAGCAGCCCGAAGGCGGCCACCAGCAGCAGCAGCGGTAACAGAAGGAAACGACGGATTCGGGCCACGGAGAACATACAAACCATTACAGACAACAAAGATACGGCTCTTATTGGAGGCACTGGCAGGTTTAGCCTAAATTCGGGGCCGGCCAGTGGCGGGGTTCCTTCTTCCACCTCTGCCTAAAGATGCGTCTTAAACACTTTACCGTTGCATTCGGTCAGCAAGTATTCAAGGCCCTCGGCGACGAGAGCCGGGTGCGCATCCTGCATTTGCTCTGGCGCAACCAGGAAATGTGCATCTCCGACCTGGAGCAAATCCTCGACTTCACCCAGACCAAGACCTCGAGGCAACTAGCGTACCTAAAAAACGCCGGGCTCGTCAGTTTCCGCCGCCTCGACAACTGGGTGTTCTATTTCATCAAAGACGAAGCCCAGGATTTTTTGCAGCAGCTGCTCGGTTACATGGAGCGCGACCCGCAACTGGTCCATGACCAGCAGATTTACCAAACCCTGTGGTCGAACCGCGAGCTGGCCGCGTATAAGCTCCAGAACCGCCGCTGGCACGGTTCCTAGCAGGGGGTGGTTGGTGTTGCGTACGCAAACGAGTTCTTGCTCTTCACTGCTGTAACCTACTGCTCACTACCCAATACCAATTACTCAATACTAGCTAAACGTGAAAGCAGTGGATAACATGGCCCGCCTGTTTGTGTGCGCGGCCCAGAAGGATGAAGTGGGCCGCGACGTGGCCAAGGCCCTGAAAACCGAGCTGAAGAAACAGGGGTTGAAAACGGTGTTGCTAGACGGCGAAAAGCGCAAAGTGCGAGTGCAAACCTGTAACTGCCTCGACCTATGTAAAAGTTGCAAAAAGGGTCCGGGCGCGGCCCTCATCATCTACCCCGAAAATGTGGCCTACGGCAACGTGCGCCCCCGCGACGCGGCCGAAATCGTGCACGAACATCTGGGACAGGGCCGGGTTGTAGAACGATTACACCTTGATTGACTGAAATTTGCCTGCAAGAAGGACTGCCAGTTGCTAAGCGAAGTCGAAGCAGCTCTACTGCCAGAGCAACCCCAATGACTACAACGAAGCGGCAGCGGGGCTTCGACTTCGTTCAGTCTAGCGTTCTATGAGTCTCATTTTAATTTTTAACGCTCCATTGCTACTTTGAAAACGTACCGCCACCTCTTTTTCGACCTCGACCATACGCTCTGGGACTTCGAAACCAACGCCGACGAAACGCTGCGTCACCTGTTCGAGCACCACGAGTTGAGCCGGTACGGCCTGTTCACGGTCGAGGAGTTTATCCGGGTTTATTCCGACATCAACCACGGGTTGTGGCGGCTGTACCAGAACGGTAAAATCGGGCAGCAGCAGCTGCGGGCCACCCGCTTTCCGCGCACGTTTACCAAGCTGGGCCTGGCCGAGGCCGATTCGCCGGCCGATATGTCGGAGCAGTTCACCGACCTGTTGCCCTACAAAACGGCCGTCTTCCCCTACACCCACGAGGTGCTCGACTACCTGCGCGACAAGGGCTACGAGCTCCACCTCATCACCAACGGCTTCCGCGACATCCAGCACGTCAAGCTCAAGTCGTCGAACCTGACCGATTACTTCCGGGAAATCGTGACGTCGGAATGTTGTGGCCACCTCAAGCCCGATTCCCGCATTTTCGCCCACGCCCTGGACCGCACCGGCGCCACCGCTTCGGAAAGCCTCATGATTGGCGACAACTTGGAGTGCGACGTACTCGGGGCCTACAACGCCGGCCTCGACCAGGTGTACTTCAACCCCGACAAGCGCCGCCACTTCAACCAGATAACCTACGAAATCAGCTGCCTGAGCGAGCTTAAGGACATCCTGTAGCGGCGGCCCACGGCGGTATTTAAGCTGAACAAACAGGTAAATCCAGCATCTGGCTACCTTTGCCGGATGATTCGACTGATTGGCTTTTCGGGCCGCCGCGGCAGCGGCAAAGACACCATTGCCCGGTTGCTTCAGCAGTTGCAGCCGGAGCGCAAGTGGCACATTCGCTCGGTGGGCGAGCCGATAAAGGCCGTGTGCGCGGCGCTGGCCGGCGAAGGCACGGCGCCCTATTTCTCCCAGCAGGGCAAGGCCGAACTGCTGCCCACCTTCGGGCGCACCCGGGGCGAAATGCTTCAGCAGGTAGGCCTCGCGCTGCGCCACTGGGAGCCCGCCATCTGGGTGCAGGCCTTCTTCTCGCAGCTGCCCACCGACCAGCATACGCTCATCCCCGATGTGCGCTTTCCCAACGAGGCCGACCTCATCCGCAGCCGCGGCGGCCTGATGCTGCGCGTGGAAGGCGACCCGCTAAACCAGCGCGGCGACGGCACCCGCGACGACGCCCACCCCAGCGAAACTGCCCTCGACGACTACCCCCACTTCGATGCCGTGCTGCACAACACCGGCTCGCTGCCCGACCTGGAGCAGCAAGTGCGGGAGTTGATGGCGCAGCTGTAGCGCGAAAATCCGTTTCGCAACAAGCAATGCGAGGCACTGGGCCGTTTGGAGTCCCAGGGCTAAAGCCCTGGGCTACGGAGCGCATCTGCCGAACCGCTGACTAGCCCAGGGCTTTAGCCCTGGGCCGTTCGGTCAGTAACCGCGACCTCCACCTGCGCGTAAAACGAAGCCTCACGTTTTACTTCCCCTTGATTATGTGCGGACGCTACAGCCTCATTTCCCCGCCTGGCCTCATAAAAGAACGTTTCGGAGCTGACCTCGCTGACGACTTCGCCCCGACCTACAACGCCGCGCCCTCCCAGCACCTGCCCGTGATTACCAACGCCGCGCCGGACCAAGTGCGGCTGATGCAGTGGGGGCTGGTGCCGGCCTGGGTGAAGGACCGCACCAGCGGCCCCCAGCCCATCAACGCCCGCGCCGAGACGCTGGCCGAAAAGCCCTCGTTCCGGCAGCTGCTCCAGCGGCGGCGCTGCCTGGTGCTGGCCGACAGCTTCTATGAGTGGCAGCAGAAGGAAGCCCACGGCCTGCCGCCCAAAACGCCCCACCGCATCCTGCTCACCTCGGGGCAGCCCTACGCCTTTGCCGGCCTCTGGGACGAGTGGCTCGACCGCGCCACCGGCGAAATCCTACCCACCTTCACCATCGTCACGACCGAGCCCAACGCCCTGATGCAGCCCCTGCACCACCGCATGCCCGTGCTGCTAGAAGGCCCCGAGGCCGAGCAGGCCTGGCTTAGCGACGCCGTTTCGGCCGCCGACCACCAGGCCCTGCTCCGCCCCTACCCCGCTGACCTGATGCGCGAGTACGTCGTCAGCAAGCTGGTAAACTCGCCCGCCCACAACGAGCCGGCCGTGCTGGAGCCGGCGTAGCGGCTAAATGAACTTGTATGGAATGTATTCCGACTAACGTTTGGAACCGGCTTGAAATGCTTCGCAAGCCAATTGCCGCTGAGGCAACCGCTTCCGCACCGGGATTAAGGCGCTGGATTGCCGTTCATTATGATATCAACGCTAATGGCGTGATCAAGCATCCGCAACACTTATATTATATCACAGACCACGAGTTTGATGTTTCGCTCTTAGCCAAGTATGCAGAAGCAGGAGATGAGGATTACGCAACCGTAAACTATGCAGCGTATTACGTGACCAACGAGGCACAGCTATATGAGATATTGCAGCAAATCGGGGTAGCACCAATTGCTTTTGACGCTCCTTGGCATGTTGCGCATCCGCTTATCTGAAAGCCCTAACCACGAAGCCCTACCTTTGCAGTCTGTCCTCCCCGTTATCCACATAACCCACCCAAAAAACCATCCACTCTATGGCCAACGCCTTTTTCAACGTTCCGCTGCCGATTAATGAGCCCGTGAAGGGCTACGCGCCCGATTCGCCCGAGCGGATTGAGTTGCTCAAGACGCTCAAGGAGTTCAAGCAGCAGGAGCGCGACATTCCGATGCACATTGGCGGCCAGGAAGTGCGCACGGGCAACACCGTCCGCATGAGCCCGCCCCACGACCATAAGCACACGCTGGGCCATTTCCACCGCGGCGACGCCTCGCACGTACAGCAGGCCATTGATGCTGCCCTGGCCGCCCGCACCGAGTGGGCCGAACTGCCCTGGGAGCAGCGGGCCGCCATTTTCCTGAAAGCTGCCGACTTGCTGGCCGGCCCTTACCGCGCCCGTCTCAACGCGGCCACCATGCTGGGCCAGAGCAAAAATGCGTTCCAGGCCGAAATTGACGCCGCCTGCGAATTCATCGACTTCCTGCGCTTCAACGTGCATTACATGAGCGAGCTGTACAAGCAGCAGCCCGCCTCGATGCCCGGCATGTGGAACCGCTTGGAGCACCGCCCGCTGGAGGGCTTCATCTTCGCCCTCACGCCCTTCAACTTCACGGCCATTGCCGGCAACCTGCCCACTTCGGCGGCCATGCTCGGCAACGTCACGGTCTGGAAGCCCGCCGACACCCAGATTTACTCGGCCCAGGTGCTGATGGAGCTGTTCAAGGAAGCCGGCGTACCCGACGGCGTCATCAACCTGGTGTACGTGGACGGCCCCACGGCCGGCGACGTAATTTTCAAGCACCCCGACTTCGCGGGCATTCACTTCACCGGCTCGACGGGCGTATTCCAGCACATCTGGAAAACGATTGGCGAGAACATCAGCAAGTACAAAACCTACCCGCGCATTGTAGGCGAAACCGGCGGCAAGGACTTCATTGTGGCCCATAAGTCGGCGCACGCCAAGGCGGTGGCCGTGGGCATTTCGCGTGGTGCCTTCGAGTACCAGGGCCAGAAGTGCTCGGCCGCCTCGCGGGTGTACCTGCCTTCGAACCTGGCCGATGAAATCCTGGGCTACGTGAAGGAAGACCTCGCCACCTTCAAGATGGGCGACGTGGAGGACCTCTCCAACTTCATCAACGCCGTCATCGACGAGAAGTCGTTCGATAAGCTGGCCAAGTACCTCGACGCCGCCAAGGCCGACAGCAGCGTGGAAATCATCGCCGGCGGCGGCTACGACAAGAGCAAGGGCTACTTCATCGAGCCCACCGTCATCGTCACCAAGGACCCCAAGTACGTGACCATGTGCGAGGAGCTGTTCGGGCCCGTCGTGACGGTGTATGTGTACGAGGCCGACAAGTTCGAGCAGACGCTGGAAGTAGTCGACCAGACTTCGCCCTACGCCCTCACCGGCGCGGTTTTTTCCCAGGACCGCTACGCCATCGACCTGGCCACGCGCAAGCTGGTGCAGGCGGCCGGCAACTTCTACATCAACGACAAGCCTACCGGTGCCGTGGTGGGCCAGCAGCCCTTCGGCGGGGCCCGCGCCTCCGGCACCAACGACAAGGCCGGCTCCATCCTCAACCTGCTGCGCTGGGTGTCGCCGCGCACCATCAAGGAAACCTTCGTACCGGTGGTGGATTACCGCTACCCCTTCCTCGGCGCCGCCCCGGCCGAGGATTTGAACCGGGATAAAGGCATCTAGCACGAATCGTTGCTTCTTCTTGCTGAATTGAAAACGGCCGCCACCGGGCCTTTGCTGTCCGGCGGCGCCGTTTCCTGCGGGATACCCAGGTCAACGCAGTATCAGCCGCTAGCAGCAGTTCGGAATCTTACAGCCTCATCGGGCAGTGTCTGCGCTCTGGCCGATGAGCTGCTTCGGTGGCACGGTGTTGCCTTTCTGCCCCGGCCCGCTTTCACCTTTGTTCCCAACCTGCGAAAGCCTACCTTTGCCTCCCATGCCGTCGAAAAACGGCCTTTTACCCGTTGCTGCCATGCTGCTCGCCGTTCCCGTTCAATACCAGCCCCAGGATTTTCTGCCCATCATCGTCCAGTTCGTACTGGCCATTGCCTTCGTGGCCTTCGCCATGATTGTCTCCCACCTCGTGGGCCCGCGCCGCAAGAGCGTGGTGAAAGACGAGGCTTTTGAGTGCGGCATCGAGTCGGTGGGCAACGCCCGTACCCCGATTTCGGTGAAATACTTCCTCACGGCCATCCTGTTCGTGCTCTTCGACGTGGAGGTGATCTTCATGTATCCCTGGGCCGTGAACTTCCGCGCCCTCGGCACCACGGGATTCTACCAGATGCTCGTGTTTCTGACCCTGCTCATGGCGGGCTTCGCCTACGTCATCAAAAAAGGCGTTCTGCGCTGGAACGAAGCCCGTTAGGCCAAACTTTTGCCGTCTGGCCGGTGTTGGCCTAAAGTGGAGTTAATCCACTTTTCTACTCTGAACCTGCTTACTCATGGATACCCGAGTTCCCGAAATTAAAACGGTGGATGCCCCCGACGGCCTCGAAGGCGCGGGCTTCTTTGCCACCTCCCTGGAGAAAGTAGTGGGCATGGCCCGCGCCAACTCGCTCTGGCCCTTGCCCTTCGCCACTTCCTGCTGCGGCATCGAATTTATGGCGACTATGGGCTCGCGCTACGACATTTCCCGCTTCGGCTCCGAGCGCCCCTCCTTCTCGCCCCGGCAGGCCGATCTGCTGATGGTGATGGGCACCATTGCCAAGAAGATGGCCCCCATCGTGAAGCAGGTATACGAGCAGATGGCTGAGCCCCGCTGGGTGCTGGCCATGGGTGCCTGCGCCTCCTCGGGCGGTATTTTCGACACCTACTCCGTGCTCCAGGGCATCGACCGCATCATCCCGGTCGATGTGTACGTGCCCGGCTGCCCACCCCGCCCCGAGCAGGTAATCGATGGCCTGATGCGCATCCAGGATTTGGCCCGCAACGAGTCCATCCGCCGCCGCAATTCGCCCGAATACCAGGCCCTGCTGACATCGTACAACATCAAGTAAGCTGATTTTAGAGCTTAGGTGATAGAGCTTAGAACCTAGACAGTTCAGCTCCCTCAACGTCTAAGTTCTATCACCTAAGCGCTAAGCTCTACCTAAATGGCTGACCAAAACGAATCCGCTCCGGCGCAGGAACAGGCCGCCGCCCAGGACCCGGCCGCGCAGCAGAACGCGCAGTTGCTGGCTTTGCTGCACCGCCTGTTTGGCGAGGACGCCTTCACCGACGTGGAGGAGCCCTACGGCCTGCTGACCGTGACCACTACCCGGGAGCAGATTCACGGCATCATCGCGGGCCTGCAGCAGGATCAGGAGTTGCAGCTCAACTTCCTGACCACCATGTGCGGCATGCACTGGCCCGAGCAGGAAGGCCGCGAGCTGGGCATGGTGTACCACCTGCACAGCCTCACGCGCAACATCCGGCTACGGCTGAAAATCTTCTTCCCCATCGCCGACCCGGTGGCCCCTACCCTGACCGACCTGTACTCGGCCGCCAACTGGATGGAGCGCGAGGCCTTCGACTTCTACGGCATCATCTTCCCCGGCCACCCCAACCTCATGCGCATCCTCAATGTCGAGGACATGGACTACCACCCCATGCGCAAGGAGTACGCCCTCGAAGACGGCACCCGCGAAGACAAAACCGACCTGTTCTTTGGCCGGTAATTTTTAGAGCGTAGAGATGAGAGCTTAGAACATAGAATGTTCTTGTTTTCAGGTCTCTTTCTCATAATTCTAAGCTCTAAGTTCCAGGCTCTAAGCTCTGAAAAAATGGCAGTAAACGACACGCTGGAAGGCACCCATAAAATTATCGAGTCGGCGCGGGAGCAGCAGCCAAACCTGAACCCGCTGGCACCAACCGTCAACGACTTCAACCAGGAGCTGACGACCCTCAACCTGGGCCCGACGCACCCGGCGACGCACGGCATTTTCCAGAACATCCTGCAGATGGATGGGGAGCGGATTATTTCCGGCGTACCCACCATCGGCTATATCCACCGCGCCTTCGAGAAGATTGCCGAGCGCCGGCCTTTCTACCAGATTACCACCCTCACCGACCGGATGAACTACTGTTCATCGCCCATCAACAACATGGGCTGGCACATGACGGTGGAGAAGCTGCTGGGCGTGGAAGTTCCCAAGCGGGCTCAGTACATCCGGGTTATCCTCATGGAGCTGGCCCGCATCACCGACCACCTCATTTGCAACGGCATTCTGGGCGTGGATACGGGTGCGTTTACCGGCTTCCTCTACCTGATGGATGAGCGGGAAAAGGTGTACGAAATTTACGAGGAAGTAAGCGGCGCCCGCCTCACCACCAATATGGGCCGCGTGGGTGGCATGGAGCGCGACTTCTCCGACATTGCCATTGCCAAGCTGCGCGCCTGGCTGAAGACCTTCCCGGCCGTGATGCGCGAGTTCGAGGCCATGTTCAACCGCAACCGCATCTTCATGGACCGGATTGTGGACGTGGGCGCCATTTCGGCCGAGCGCGCCCTCAACTACGGCTTCACCGGCCCCAACCTGCGGGCCGCCGGCGTCGATTACGATGTGCGGGTGATGAACCCTTACTCCAGCTACCAGGACTTCGATTTCGAAATTCCGGTGGGCACCAAGGGCGACACCTACGACCGGTTCATGGTGCGCAACGAGGAAATCTGGCAGAGCCTGCGCATCATCGAGCAGGCGCTGGAAAACCTGCCCGCCGGCCCCTACCACGCCGATGCGCCCCACTTCTACCTGCCCCCCAAGCAGGCCGTGTACCAGAACATGGAGGCCCTCATCTATCACTTCAAAATTGTGATGGGCGAGATTGACGCGCCCGTGGGCGAAGTCTACCACTCGGTGGAAGGCGGCAACGGCGAGTTGGGTTTCTACCTCGTGTCCGACGGCGGCCGCACGCCTTACCGCCTGCACTTCCGCCGGCCGTGCTTTATCTACTACCAGGCTTACACCGAAATGGTGGTGGGCCAGACCCTCTCCGACGCCATCGTGACGCTGAGCTCGATGAACGTAATTGCCGGGGAGCTCGACGCGTAGTTTTTTGCTGAATTGACTGATATGGAATCGACTGCCCTCAAGCCGCAATTTTCCGAAGCCGCCAAGGCCGAGATTGAGCGCATCTGTAAGCAATACCCCACCGACCGCCGCAAGTCGGCCATGCTGCCGGTACTGCACATTGCCCAGGCCGAATTTGGCGGCTGGGTAAGCCCCGAAGTGCAGGATTTGGTGGCCGACGTGCTGGGCGTGAAGCCGATTGAAGTGTACGAGGTGTCGTCGTTCTACACCATGTTCAACCTCAAGCCGGTAGGCAAGCACGTGCTGGAAATCTGCCGCACCGGCCCCTGCATGCTGCGCGGCTCCGACGAGCTGACGGCCCACCTGGAGCGCATCACGGGCGCCAAAGTGGGCGGTCCGGCTTCCGAAGACGGCTTGTTCACGCTGAAAGAAGTGGAGTGCCTGGCCGCCTGCGGCTTTGCCCCCATTGTGCAGGTGCGCGAGCAGTACTACGAGCAGCTCGACACGCCCGAGGCCGTAGACGCCATGCTCACGGAGCTGCGCAACCAGGTGCATCGGCCCGCCCTGCCCTGGGAAGAAACCGGCCTGCCAAACGCCGTAGCCAATAATTAAGCTCCTGGCTGTTAGCTGTTAGCTGATAGCCGCCCCGGAAGAGAACATGGTTTATCAGGATGTTCCTGGTTGCCTACTTACCTAGCTAACAGCTACCAGCTAACGGCTAACAGCTTAGAACAAGATGGGACGCAAACTGCTGACTGAACATATCAACGTAGAAGGCATCGACACCCTGGACGTGTACCGCAAGCATGGCGGGTACCGCTCGGTGGAGAAGGCCCTCAAAACCATGACCCCCGATGAGGTGGTGGAGGAAGTCAAGAAGTCGGGCCTGCGTGGGCGCGGCGGCGCGGGCTTCCCTACGGGCCTCAAATGGAGCTTCCTGGCCAAGCCCGAGGGCGTGCCGCGCCACTTGGTCTGCAACGCCGACGAATCGGAGCCGGGCACCTTCAAGGACCGGCAGCTGATGTCGAAACTGCCCCACCTGCTGATTGAGGGCATGATTACGAGCTCGTACGCGCTGGGCGCGAACACCTCGTACATCTACATCCGCGGGGAGCTGTTGTACGTGCTGCGCATCCTCGAAAAAGCCATTGCCGAAGCCTACGCGGCCGGTTTCCTGGGCAAGAACATCCTGGGTTCGGGCTACGACCTCGACCTGTACGTGCACCCCGGAGGCGGCGCCTACATCTGCGGCGAGGAAACGGCGTTGCTCGAAAGCCTGGAAGGCAAGCGCGGCAACCCGCGCAACAAGCCGCCCTTCCCGGCCGTGCAGGGCCTCTACGCCCGCCCTACGGTGGTCAACAACGTGGAGTCCATTGCCGCCGTGCCGGTGATTGTGAACGAAGGCGGCGACGAGTACGCCAAAATCGGGGTCGGCAAAAGCACCGGCACCAAGCTGATTTCGGCCTGCGGCCACCTCCAGCAGCCCGGCATCTACGAAATCGAGCTGGGCCTGCCCGTCGAGGAGTTTATCTACTCCGACGAGTACTGCGGCGGCATCTGGAAGGGCCGCGAGCTGAAAGCCGTCGTGGCCGGGGGCTCGTCGGTTCCGATTCTGCCTAAGGAGCTCATCCTGAAAACCGCCGCCGGCGAAAACCGCCTGATGACTTACGAGTCGCTGAGCGACGGAGGCTTCGTGACGGGTACCATGCTCGGCTCGGGTGGCTTCATTGCCATGGACGAGACGACCTGCATCGTGCGCAACACCTGGAACTTCTCGCGCTTCTACCACCACGAAAGCTGCGGGCAGTGCTCGCCCTGCCGTGAGGGTACTGGCTGGATGGAGAAGGTGCTGCACCGCCTCGAATATGGCCACGGCCGCATGGAGGACATCGACCTGCTCGTGAGCGTGGCCAAGCAGATTGAGGGCAATACCATTTGCCCCCTCGGTGAAGCCGCCGCCTGGCCCGTTGCCGCCGCCGTGCGCCACTTCCGCGACGAGTTCGAGTGGCACGTCACCCACGCCCAGCAGGCCACCCAGCCCGGCGCAGTGTACCCTGGAGCGCTGGTGACGGCTTAATAAAAACGTCATGCTGAGCGCAGCCGAAGCATCTCTACCGCTTCGTTGCGCTACTAATTGATTACCCCCGGTAGAGATGCTTCGGCAAGCTCAGCATGACAGTTCGTTGTTGCGCGAACAGTCGAAATTAATGACTTCAACCCCAATGGCTAAAATAACCTTCGACGGCATCGAGATAGAAGTTCCGGATGGCACCACCATCATGAACGCAGCCCGCCAGATTGGCGGCGCCATCGTGCCCCCGGCCATGTGCTACTACACGCCCCTGAAAGGCTCGGGTGGCAAGTGCCGCGCCTGCCTCGTGAAAGTGGCGGCCGGCTCGGCCAAAGACCCGCGCCCCATGCCCAAGCTGGTGGCTTCCTGCATCACGACGGTGCAGGACGGGATGGTGGTGGAGAACACGACCAACGACAGCGTGCTCGACGTGCGCAAAGGCATCGTGGAGATGCTGCTCATCAACCACCCCCTCGACTGCCCCGTCTGCGACCAGGCCGGCGAGTGCGACCTGCAGAACTTTGCCTTCGAGCACGGCGTGAGCACGACCCGCTACCAGGAAGAGCGCCGCACGTTCGAGAAAATCGACATCGGCCCGCTGATTCAGCTGCACATGACGCGCTGCATCCTGTGCTACCGCTGCGTGTACACCGCCGACCAGATTGCCAAAGGCGACCGGGTACACGGCGTACTGGGCCGCGGCGACGCTGCCGAAATCGGCACCTACATCGAAAACATCATCGACAACGACTTCTCGGGCAACGTGATTGACGTGTGCCCGGTAGGCGCGCTGACCGACAAAACGTTCCGGTTCAAGCAGCGCGTGTGGTTCACGAAACCCGTTAATGCGCACCGCGACTGCCCAAAATGTTCGGGCAATGTGGTGCTCTGGTACAAGGGCAACGAGGTGCTGCGCACCACGGCCCGCAAAGACCAGTATGGCGAGGTGAAGGAGTGGATCTGCAACGAGTGCCGCTTCGAAAAGAAGGAAACCAGCGACTGGACCATCGAAGGCCCGGCCCACATCGACCGTTCTTCCGTAATTTCGGCCAATCACTACGAGCTGCCCGTGCTCAATCAGTCCGTCATCGACGACCTGCCCGCCAGCACCCAGCGCGAACTGGAACAGAATCCGCCGCTGAAATTAGGCAACTAGTTGTTGGTTGTTAGTTGTCGGTTGTCAGTCTTACACAAAGAAGGCAGCCAGCACTAACAACTGACAACCAACAACTGACAACTACCCCCATGCTCGAACTACCTGCCCTCGGCTGGCAATCCATCGTCATCTTCGTTGTTTTCGCGCTTTCGTTGCTGATTGCGACTTACTGCACCTACGCTGAGCGCGTTATTGCGGCCTTTCTGCAAGACCGCGTGGGTCCCGACCGGGCCGGGCCCTACGGCCTGCTCCAGCCCCTGGCCGACGCCGTGAAGATGTTCACGAAGGAAGAGTTCTTCCCCGGGGGTGCCAACAAGGTGCTGTTCGTTGTCGGCCCCTGCCTGGCCATGATCACGGCCCTGATGTCGTCGGCCGTTATCCCGTTCGGCAACACCATGAGCTTCGGCAACAACTTCTTTTTCCTGCAGGGAATTGAGGTAAACATTGGCATGCTCTGGATTTTCGGCGTCGTGTCGTTGGGCGTGTACGGCGTGATGATTGGCGGCTGGGCCTCCAACAACAAGTTCTCGCTGCTCGGTGCTATCCGGGCGGCGTCCCAGAACATCAGCTACGAGCTAGCCATGGGCATGTCGCTGATTGCGGTGCTCATGATTTCGGGCACGCTGAGCCTGCGCGAAATCACGCTGCAGCAGTCGGTAGCCGGCGAGTGGCAGCTTGGAACATCGTGAAGCAGCCTTTGGGCTTTATCATTTTCCTGGTTTGCGCCTTCGCCGAAACCAACCGTACGCCCTTCGATTTGCCCGAGTGCGAAACCGAGCTGGTGGGCGGCTACCACACCGAGTACTCGTCGATGAAGCTGGGGCTGTACCTGTTTTCGGAGTACGTGAACATCTTCGTGGTATCGGCCGTGATGAGCGTGCTGTACTTCGGCGGCTTCAACTTCCCCTTCCAGTACGAGCTGCGCGACTGGTTCGTCAGCAGCCAGGGCTGGGAACTGGCTTCGGCCCAGAACCTGATTACGCTGCTGGGTACCGTAGGCATTTTCCTGAAGATCTTTGCCTTCATCTTCTTCTTCATGTGGATCCGCTGGACCCTGCCGCGCTTCCGCTACGACCAGCTCATGCGCCTGGGCTGGACCATTCTTATCCCGCTGGCCGTGTTCAACATCGTGCTCACCGGCGCCCTCATCCTGTTTGGGGTGATTTAACAACTCCACTTACGTTGCCGGCCTGAGCACGCTCCGACCGGCAAAAGGACCCATAGCATGCAACTCACCAACCGAGCCAAGGTATTAGAAAAAAAGCCCATGACGCTGGCCGAGCGGGCCTACCTGCCGGCCATTTTCCAGGGCCTGAGCATTACGATGCGTCACTTCTTTATGAAGAAGGCCACGGTGCGCTACCCCGAGGAAGTACGTCCGTTCTCGGGTTTCTTCCGCGGCCTGCACGTGCTCAAGCGCGACGAGCAGGGCCGGGAGCGGTGCACCGCCTGCGGCCTGTGCGCCGTTGCCTGCCCCGCCGAAGCCATTACGATGGTGGCCGGCGAGCGGAAAAAGGGCGAAGAGGGCCTTTACCGCGAAGAGAAGTACGCCATCAGCTACGAAATCAACATGTTGCGGTGCATTTTCTGCGGCCTCTGCGAGGAAGCCTGCCCGAAAGCCGCCATTTACCTGCAGCCCGATAAAATGGCCCCGCCGCGCTACGAGCGCGACGAGTTCGTGTACGGCAAGGACCGCCTCGTGGAGCCCGTATCGCCCGACGAGCGGAGCGTACGCGGCATTCAGCTCACGCCGGATCAGGCCGCAACGCTGCGCTCACGCATTGTATAGTTGTTCGTTTTTAGTTGTCAGTTGTCGGCTCACTGGGGCTACTGCTGGCGACTACCGCGTCACCAACAACTGACCACCAACAACCGACAACTCCTTTCCATGCATCCATTATTCCTTTTCCTCTCGTTCGTGGCGCTGCTGAGCGCGCTGGGCGTGGTGTTCGCCAAGAACCCGGTGCACAGCGTACTGTTTCTGATTCTGACGTTCTTCTCGCTCTCGGGCCATTACCTGCTGCTGAACGCGCAGTTTCTGGCGGCCGTGAACATCATCGTGTACGCCGGCGCCATCATGGTGCTGTTCCTGTTCGTGATTATGTTCCTGAACCTGAACGTGGACACCGAGCCGCATAAGCCGGCCATGGCCAAAGTAGCCGCTGCCGTGGCCGGCGGCTCTCTGCTGCTCATCCTGGTAGCCGCCCTCAAAGATGTAGTGCCCACCGGCGCAGCCATTAACTCCGACTTCAACTCCCAAATCGGTATGGTCGACCAGCTCGGCCTTAAGCTCTACACCGATTTCCTGCTGCCCTTCGAGCTGGCCTCTGTGCTGTTCCTGGTAGCCATGGTAGGTGCCGTGATGCTCGGCAAGCGCGAAGCCGGCGAGCGGAACTTCTAGATCTTATCTGTCGATTCTGGCAGAACCAAACGCGGCGGCTGATTCCTCAGCCGCCGCGTTTTTATGTTTATCAGATCAGAATATCGAAGCATGCACTACACAATAAATCAGGCGTTAGAGCGAATTAATTTTCATGATTCTTCTATTGAAGCCTTGGGTCGCGCCAATAATCAATTGACTCTGTCTTTCAATTGGGCAACGGTTCAGGACTATCGGGAGGGCGCTGACTGCTTTGATGTAGTTGTCGGCGAGTGTCGCTTAACCCTCAAGGGAGTGATGTCCGAGGTATTTTTGAATCACGGAAACTCAGTCGACACAGTACAGATATCAGGCCCTCCAAAAGTTCATCAGCCCATTGATGTAGAGCAGTCATTTCCAATGATTTCTCTGAACACATTCAGCGTTACGGTATCTGGCCAATGCTTGTCGTTGGGCGGGGTTTATGAAGGAGCAGAGGGGATTTATTGGTTGGAATACCTGATTCAATTCCAGAGTGGCAGTTTCGACTGGAATCATCACGTTACGGTGCCAGACTGGTGGAAAGGCTCCATTCCGAAGTAAAGCAGCAGCGGCACCTGATTCCTCAGGTGCCGCTGCTGTTTCTCATTGCACCGGAGCCGACGGATCCGGTTCCGAAGTACGGCGGCGTGCCCAGGGCGGGCTGGTACAGGCACCGGCCATTTTCTGGCGAAACTTCTCCTTCTCCTCGGGTGTGAGGCAATCGAGGCGGGCGCTCATGTGCTGCCTCCACTGCTGGCGCTGGCGGGCCCAGTGGGCGCGGCCACTCCGGCTGCCCCAACCGCCGAACAGGATGCGCGAGAGCACCAGCAGCCCCAGTGCCTGCCAGATGCTGATGAGCGGCAGCCGGAACAGCTCGGGCAGCAGCCAGTTCCAGAGGCGCATGGTGACGTAGCTGGCCAGGGCCACGAACAACAGTCCAAAAAGTAACACTTTAAGGCCGCGCAGCAGCCAGAAGGAGCGGTTCATTTCAGTTATCGGTTAGTGGTTGTCAGTTGTCAGCAGATGACTGGCAGCCTCATCATCAGCTACCATCTAACTGACAACGAGCAACCAGCAACTGACAACTCAATCCGTAAACAGCTCGGTGTAGAGCGTGCGCAGGCGCTTGCGCAGGTGCTGGACGGCGTAGTGTTTGCGCGAAATCAAGGTTTTAAGCGGGACGCCGGTTTCTTCGGCCATTTCGCGGAAGCTTTTGTCTTCCAGCTCATGCCAGATAAAAACCTGGCGCTGGGCAGCGGGCAGCTCAGCCAGCGCCTCGGTGAGGGCTTCCATGAGCGTTTCGCGCAGCAGCCGGTTCTCGGGCGCGTCGTCGGGGGCGGGCAGCAGGTCGGCCAGCAGCAGGGCGCTTTCTTCGCCGTCGGAGGCATAAGTGGCCAGCTCGTTTTCGAGCGAAACGGGCTTTTTACGGCGGTAGAGGTCCGTGATTTTGTTGCGGGCCACGCGGAAAAGCCAGGCGGCGGCCTGCTCCACGGGCCTGAGCATGCGGTAGCTTTCGACCAGTTCGGCAAACACGTCCTGCAGCACGTCTTCGGCCTCCTCCTCGTTGGGAATGCGGCGGCGGATGAACGCCAGCAGGCGCTTGCGCTGGGTGCGTACGGCTTCCTGAATCTGCAGGTCCTGATGGCCGGCCGTCATCCGCGCAGCGTCGAGTGAGAGAGCAAGAGTTTCCATTCTGAGCAGACAGACGGAAACGGGGAGCAAATACTTTACCGGCCGGCGAAATTCCGTAAGGCTGACAGGGCAAGCCGGTACCCGTTACGGCAGCGGGGCGGGGCGCGGAGCTTAGCCTCGCGCCCTACCTCCTGTCGCGGCCGATGCGCTGCTATAAAAAGTGGTAGAGAAACGTGATAACACCGGTGTAAGCAGGCTTTTTAGCGCCTTCGATTTCCATTTTCACCCCGATGTTGGCTTTGGCAATACCGCGCAAATCCTTTACTTCCAGCAGCTTGGCATGCAGCCGCACGGGCGTATCGACGAGCACAGCCTGGTTGAAGCGGAACTCACTGATTTCGTAGTTTACCTGCATTTTCAGGTTTTCGACCTGCACCAGCTGGTTCCAGAAGTAGGGCAGCAACGAGAGCGTGAGGTAGCCGTGGGCAATGGTCCCGCCGAAGGGCGACTCCGCCGCAGCCCGCGCGGGGTCGGTATGGATCCATTGAAAATCGAGGGTGGCGGCGGCGAACTGGTTGATTTGCTCCTGCGTGATGGTGTGCCAGGCCGTAATGCCCAGCTCCTGGCCGTCGTACTGTTGCAGCTCGGCCAGGCTGCCAATGGTAATACTCATGAAAAAAAGGAAAAGAAGAAGAGAGGCCCGAAGATACAGCTTAGCACGGAAGGTATTTCGCGATTTTTGGGTGGCCCTTACCGGCACCTGCCGCGGGCTGGCAGGTGCCGCTTGCCCGAGCGCGCCGGCAAACAACGGCCGGCCGCGGCAAGGCTGCCGTAGCGGCGCCGGCCGGCCGATTTGCGGCTCCTCCCCCTGCCCAGGGTAGCCGCGCCGTGGCCAGGCCGACGGGAAGCGGGGCCAACCAGCAAACGAACCCAGTTAAACAATGGCGTTTTCCGATTTTCAGGATACCTTTGCCCTCCATTGCCCCTGCCGGCCCCGCCGCCAGAGGATTTGCTTAGCCGTTAGCCCTCCCGCATGGACCAGAACATACCGCAGGTTATCCAAACGGTTCCTCTTGAATACTACGTTTTCTTTGCCGCCACGCTCTTCAGCATCGGCGTGCTTGGCGTACTCACCCGGCGTAATGCCATCATCATCTTCATGTGCGTCGAGCTGATGCTTAATGCCGTGAACGTATTGCTGACCGCCTTCTCGGCCTACCGCGCCGACCCCAACGGACAGGTGTTTGTGTTCTTCATTATGGCCGTAGCCGCGGCCGAAGTAGCGGTAGGGTTGGCCATCATCGTGATGATCTACCGCAACCTGCAAAGCACCGACGTTAACCTGTTGAATCGTTTGAAATTCTAACCCCTGCCCAACCCCTTCCCCAAAGGAAGGGGCGCTGGTTTTAGTGTCTAGCTTGCTAGCAACCTAAAATTCAGGGCCTCTCTGTTGAGGAAGGGGTTGGGCAAGGGTCACCCGACCCCACGACATGCAAGATTCTGTCATCCCTGCTGCCGGCGCACCGTTTTCCACGTTTCTGTACGTGCTTATTCCGCTGTTGCCGTTCCTGGGTTTTCTCATCAACGGGCTGCTTAACCGGAAGCTGTCGGCGACGGTGGCCGGGGCTATCAGCAGCCTCGCCGTGCTGGGCTCGTTCCTGATTTCGGTTACGCTGTTCTGGGAGTTCCTGCACCCCTCGGCCCAGTGGATTGCCCCTGGTGCCACGGCCCACCAAGCCTACACTGTTCAGCTATTCGACTGGATTTCGGTGGGCTCGATGCAGATTCCGTTCAGCTACCAAATCGACCAGCTCAGCCTGATTATGCTGCTGCTGGTAACGGGCGTGGGCTTCCTGATTCACGTCTACAGCGTCGGCTACATGGCCCACGACGAGAACGTGGGCAAGTTTTTCAGCTTCCTGAACCTGTTTGTGTTCTCGATGCTGGTGCTGGTGCTGGGCTCCAACTTCCTGATTCTGTTCATCGGCTGGGAAGGCGTGGGGCTGTGCTCCTACCTGCTCATCGGCTTCTGGAACCAGAACACCAGCTACAACAACGCCGCCAAGAAAGCCTTCATCATCAACCGCGTCGGCGACCTGGGCTTTTTGCTCGGCATCTTCCTGATTTACCTGACCTTCAACTCGGTGCAGTTCGGAGAGGTATTCCAGAAAGCGGCGCTCGGCCAGTTCGGCCCCTACGGCGTGGGCGTGGTCACGTTTATTACCCTGCTGCTGTTTGTGGGCGCCACCGGTAAATCGGCCCAGCTGCCGCTTTACACCTGGCTGCCCGACGCCATGGCTGGCCCCACCCCCGTTTCGGCCCTGATCCACGCCGCGACCATGGTAACGGCGGGTATCTATATGATTCTGCGCGCCAACGTGCTCTTCACGCTGGCTCCCCACACGCTGGAGGTTATTGCCATTGTGGGCGCGGCCACGGCCCTGTTCGCGGCCACCATTGGGTTGGCCCAGAACGACATCAAGAAGGTGCTGGCCTACTCCACCGTTTCGCAGTTGGGCTACATGTTCCTGGCCCTGGGCGTGATGGGCTACAGCACTTCGCTGTTCCACGTGCTCACCCACGCCTTCTTCAAGGCCCTGATGTTCCTGGGCGCGGGCTCCGTGATTCACGCCATGAGCAACGAGCAGGACATGCGCCGCATGGGCGGTCTGCGCAAGGCCCTGCCCATTACCTTCATCACCTTCCTGGTCGGCTGCCTGGCCATTGCCGGCATCCCCCCCTTCGCGGGCTTCTTCTCCAAGGACGAAATTCTGCTGCACGCCTTCGAGCACAGCAAGGTGCTGTACGCGGTGGGTCTGTTCACGGCCTTCCTGACGGCCTTCTACATGTTCCGCCTGCTGTTCCTGACCTTCTTCGGCGAGTTCCGGGGCACCGCGGAGCAGAAGCACCACCTGCACGAGTCGCCCGCGTCCATGACCCTGCCGCTCATCGTGCTGGCCATCCTGGCCGCCGTGGGAGGCTTTATGAACGCGCCGTTTTTCCTGGGCGAGGAAAACGCCTACCTCTCGAACTACCTCGCCCCCATCTTCACGTACTCGCAGAAGCTTAACCCAGCCGCTTTCGGCGCTGAAGTAGACCATGCGACGGAGCTTATGCTTATTGCCCTTTCGGTGGGCGCGGGCGTGCTGGGCATTATCGTGGCCTACGTGCTCTACGTGAGCCGTGGGGTGCGCCCGGTGGAAGAAGGTGCCCCGCGTGGCTTCCTCGACAACCTGATCTACCACAAGTACTACATCGACGAGCTCTACAACGCCCTGCTGGTGCGCCCCATCATGTGGCTTTCCCGCGGCCTCTACCGCTTCGTGGAAAACGGCATCATCGACCCCATCGTCAACGGTTTTGGCCGCGTGACGCTCGGTGGCGGCCAGCTGCTGCGCAACGCACAAACCGGCTCCGTCGAAACCTACCTCATCCTGATGGTAGTGGGCATCGTGCTGATTATGGCGCTGAACTTCGGGAAATTCTAATTCTACTGACGGCCGGACCGGACTTTTCACCGGCTTCATCCGCATCCAGATAACGCATGCTGACTGTCCTTCTTCTACTCTGGCCCGTGGTGGCTGCCCTGTTGCTGCACTTCTTCAAGGGGCGGGCGGCCCGGGTGGCGGCCTTTGGCGCGGCCCTCGTTGAATTCCTGGTGGCTGCTTACGCGGCCCTGCTTTTCAACGCCAACAACTCCGGCCAGTTCAGCTTCAACTACGCCTGGGTTGCCTCGGCCGGCATCAACTTTCATGTAGGTATGGACGGGCTGAGTTTGTCGCTGGTGCTGCTCACGACGCTGCTCGTGCCCATCATTCTGCTCAGCGCTTTCCGCCGCAACTTCGAGCATGAGTCGGTGTTCTACGCCCTGGTGCTGTTCATGCAAACCGGCCTGATTGGTGTGTTCACGGCCCAGGACGCCTTCCTGTTCTACTTCATGTGGGAAGTGGCCCTGATTCCGATTTACTTCCTGGCCGGCGTCTGGGGCGGGTCCGACCGCGCCCGGGTTACGTTCAAGTTCTTCCTCTACACCATCATCGGCTCGCTGTTCATGCTGGCCGGCTTCGTGTACCTGTACTTCCAGACCGGCCCCTCGCCCGATGGCCTCTCGGCCCACAACGCGGCCCTCACCTCGTTCTACAACCTCAACCTGCCCGCCGAAACCCAGCTCTGGGTGTTCTGGCTGATTTTTGCGGCCTTCGCCGTGAAGATGCCCATCTTCCCCTTCCACACCTGGCAGCCCGATACCTACACCGAAGCCCCGGCTCCGGCCACCATGCTGCTCTCGGGCATCATGCTCAAAATGGGCATCTACGGCTGCATGCGCTGGCTGCTGCCCGTCGTGCCCCTGGGCGTTGACTACTGGCAGAGCCTGGTGCTGATTCTGGCCGTCATCGGTATCATCTACGGGGCCATCATTGCCATCCGCCAGCACGATGTGAAGCGGCTCATCGCCTACTCCTCGCTCTCGCACGTGGGGTTGATGATAGCCGGCGTGTTCTCGCTCACCCAGCTGGGCATGCAGGGTGCCAGCATTCAGATGCTGGCCCACGGTATCAACGTGGTGGGCATGTTCTTCATCGCCGACGCCATTGAGCGCCGCACCGGTACCCGCAACATCGCCGACCTGGGCGGCCTGACCCGCAAAGCACCCGTGCTGACGGTGTGCTTTCTGGTGCTGCTGCTGGGTACGGTGGCACTGCCGCTCACCAACGGTTTCGTGGGCGAGTTTCTGCTGCTGGCCGGCGTGTACCAGCACAACGCCTGGCTGGGCGCCGTGGCCGGTATTACCATCATCCTGAGCGCCGTGTACCTGCTGCGCATGTTCCAGCGCGTCATGCTCGGCCCCGACTCCGCTTATTCGGCCACCTTCACCGACCTCACCGGTGCCGAGCTGGCCCTGCTGGTGCCGCTTATCGTGCTGGTGTTCTGGATTGGTATTTTCCCCAACTTCTTCCTGCACCTGTCGGAAGGCAGCGTACTGGGGATTCTGGGCGAGGTGGTAAAACGGTAAGCCTCGCGTCCCAGGGTTGAAACCCTGGGCTACGCAGCGCCCCTATTCCTGTTTCCTGGAGGCAGGGCCAGCCCGAAAAACGCTTCATCGCCCAGGGCTTTCACCCTGGGTCCGTGCCATTTGAAAAACGCTCCATAGCCCGGGAATTTAACCCCGGGAAATTCGGCTGACGATATGAATTCAATCATTCTGCTTTCCGTACTGGGCCTGGGCAACCTGTTTCTGGGTTTCCGCCGCTCCAACCGGCTGCTGCTGCCCGTGATGATGCTCATCCTGGGCTTGGTGCTGACGGTGAACTTCATGGACTGGAACACCGGTGCGGTCCAGCTCATCAGGTTCCCGATGCTGACTACCGACAACTTCTCGGTGGCCTTTACGGGGATTGTCGTGCTCACGGCGCTGTTGCTGGTGCCCTTCTCGCAGCGCTACGTGCTCGACGAGGAAGCCAACCTGGCCGAATATTACTCGCTGCTGCTGTTCTCGCTCGTGGGCGCCATTATGCTGGTGAGCTACAGCCACCTGCTGATGCTATTTCTGGGAATTGAGACGCTAAGCATTGCCATGTACGTGCTGGCAGGTTCCGACAAGCGTAACCTGCGCTCCAACGAGGCGGCCCTCAAGTACTTCCTGATGGGCGCGTTCTTTACCGGCGTGCTGCTCTTCGGCATGGCGCTGGTGTACGGGGCTACGGGCACGTTCGAGCTCGACCAGATCAGCTTTGCCGTGCAGAACCCCGTAAATGCCTCGCTGCGGCCCATGCTCTATATCGGTATGCTGCTGATGCTGATTGGCATGTCGTTTAAAATTGGTGCTGCCCCGTTCCACTTCTGGACGCCCGACGTGTACGAGGGCACGCCCACCTTCTTCACGGCCTACATGAGCACGGTAGTGAAAACGGCAGGCATTGCGGCGCTGCTGAAATTGCTGGTGCAGGTGTTTCCGGCCGCTTCGGCTCAGGGCGTATGGCTGCCCACGCTCACGGCCATCTGCGTACTCACGCTGCTCATCGGCAACGTGGGCGCCGTGGTCCAGACCAGCCTCAAGCGCATGCTGGCTTATTCCAGCATCTCCCACGCCGGCTACCTGCTGATTGCGCTGGTAGCCTACAACGGGGCCCTCGAAGGTGCTTCGGCCAACGCCGTGCTGTTCTACTCGCTGGCATATTCGGTGGCCACGGTAGCCGCCTTCGGGGTGCTGAAACTGGTAGCCGACGCCCGCCAGCGCGAGGACTACAACGGCCTGAACGGGCTGGCCAAAACCAACCCGCTGCTGGCCTTCTGCCTCACGGTGTCGATGCTGAGTTTGGCCGGCATCCCGCTCACGGGCGGCTTCTTCGGCAAGTTCTTCGTATTCGCAGCAGCCGTCGAAAACGGCTACATCGGCCTTGTTGTGTTTGCCCTCGTGATGTCGATGGTGAGCATCTACTACTACCTGCGCCCCGTTATTGCCATGTACATGCGCGACACGGATGCCGATACCGCCGAGGCCGTGCCCGTTACCACCTTTCAGTCGGGCGCGCTGCTGGTGCTGGCTTTGCTGACGGTGCTGCTGGGCGTGCTGCCTGGTTTAGTGGCCGGCGTGCTGTAAGACGGCGCTGCTTCGATTTTGCTTATTACGACGCCCCCGCCACCTGGCGGGGGCGTTCTGCATTTCGGGCCATTTGTATATTATCGGCCAGAAAGTAGATACCGCTAACGGATTTTGTCTTTCTGACACTTACGCAAAGCGAATGTAGCGCGAAGCTCCAGCTTCGCGTTTCGTTGAACGACGTCAGTTGGCAGTCAGCAACGACACGCGAAGCTGGAGCTTCGCGCTACATCTTGCGTGCGCAAGTACTACTTTGCCTACCCTTATGCCACTTATAGCGGTTTCGTGAACGGTATGTCCAGTTGTAGAGACGCATAGTTGCGTCTCCTTGTCCGCGCCGTTGTTACGTCGTCGTTCAACGCTGAGACGCAACTATGCGTCTCTACAGCAGCCGGGTTGCACTGTTCACGAAACCGCTATACTGCCCATGAAATTACCCGTTATCCTGACTGCCGTCCTCCTATCCGTATCCTTGCTTGGCAATGCTCAACCCCCCACTTCGCTTAGTTTGCCCGAGCAGAGTTTTGAGCAGTTCTGGCAGGCCTTCCGCGACAACTACGCGTTTTTCCTGCTGAAAAAAGTAGACTGGGATTCCACCTACCGCGTCTTCCGTCCCCAGGTCACGGCCCAAACGCCCCCCGATTCGCTGGTCGCCCTACTGGGCCAAATGGTAGAACCGCTGCACGACGGGCACATCACCATTTCGCGGGGCGACGAGATATTGTTCAAGGGGGAAAGCACCCGTAACTCGTTTAAACAAAACTTCCGGGCGGTGCAGCCGGTATTCTGGCAGGTGGCTTACCAGCAGCTACGGGCGGCGGGGTTTTCGGCGGTGAAGGGCTTGGGCCCTAAATTCAAGGATAAGCGGGTGCTCTACGTGAGCCGCTCGGGCCCTATCGGCTACCTCCACCTCACCCGCAACTTCGCCGACCTCACGGGCGCCATCGGCACCGAGGCGCAGGAACAGCAGGACCACCTGAAACTGGAGCGGCTCTTTTCGAAAGCACTACGCAAACTGGATGGCTGCCAGGTGCTGCTGCTGGATGTCCGCGACGACGGCGGCGGGCACAGCGGCCTCGATCTGGCCGGCCATTTCACGGCTGAGCGCTACCTGGCCAGCTACAAAGCCCTGCGCCAGCCTGGCGGCTACAACCAATTCACGGAGCCCCTGCCCTCCTACGTGACGCCCGCCGGCCCGCGCTTCCCCGGCCCCGTGGTGCTGCTCACCTCCGACCAGACCGCCAGCGCCGCCGAGGACCTGACCATTGCCCTTGCCCAACTCCCGCAGGTAACTCTAGTGGGCACTGCCACCAAGGGCATGCTTTCCGATATGTACAGCGTGCGCCTGCCCAATGGCCTCGACGTCACGCTTTCCAACCAGCGCTACACAACGCCCACCGGCCAACTGCTGGAAGATGTGGGCGTACAGCCGGACATACTCGTGGAAAATACGCCTGCCACTCTCCAGCAGGGCCAGGACCCGGTGCTGCAAAAGGCCCTGGAAGTTGCCCGGCAGGCAGCTGTACGCTAAATCAGCTGTTTACCTCGCGGTTGCTCATCCCTACTCCCGAAGAATTTGCGCAGCTTACAGCCGGTAGCATGGGTTTACCTGGATGTAGCTACTGTTCCAGTGCCGCTTGCACGCCACGCGTTTATGTTGCCCGCTGCAACGGCCTTTATTCAGCGGCTACTAGTTCTGTTCTCCCCTTATTATTAGTCCCGCAATAGCTATCCATCATGGCGCTACCCAACCAACCCTCGAAGTCGAAGGCGCCGCCCCGCTGGATTGGCTGGTTGTTGTGGGGCCTGGCTTTGGGCTGGATAGCGCTGGGATATGCCGTGGCGTACGGCGGCTTCTTACTTGGCGCGGGCCCCTTGGTGCTATATGGGGCGGGGTTTTACAACCTAAGCGTGCGGACGAGCCAGCCAGTTGGATCGGTTCCGGTAACGGTGGCAGCGCGCTGGGGCTACCTGGCGGCTGGCGTGGCCCTGGTAGTGGCACTGACCCACGCCGCTGCTGAACCCGATTGGTACGGGCTCTGGTACGGCGGGGCCGCTGGCCTGCTGGCGCTGGCATTCATCCATTGGCCCGGCACCAGCCGGGTGGGCCGGGCGGCGCTGGCAATTATCAGCCTGCTGTCCATTATCGGGCCTGCGTTCTGGCTGCACCAGAGCAGTTTGCTGCCCAGCATCCGGGCGGGGAGTGCGGCCCATGTGGCGCTGCTGCTGCGGTTTGGTGCCGATGCCAATCGTCTGGAGCAGCACGACCGGCCTTTGATTGCCGCTGTAACTGCCAATCGGCCCGACCTCGTGGAATTATTGCTGCAAGCCGGGGCCGACCCCAACGGCCGCACCAGCCCTTTCATGAACTCCAGCCCAGTACTCATGGACGCGGCTCGTTTGGCAGATAGCCAGCCCCTGCAACTCCTGCTCCGCTACGGGGCCAACCCCAACCTGACCGATGGTGGAAGCGAAACGGCGCTATTTCATGCCGCCCGCTTTGGCCGCCGCGCCAATGTAGAAGCGCTGCTGGCCGCTGGAGCCCGCCCGGAGCTGCGCAATAGCCAGGGCCTGAGGACGCTTGATGTAGTCCAGAACTCGGGTGATTCGGCCGTTATTGTTGGGCTGCTCCGGGCAGCGGGCGGCACGGTCTCGCCCCGGCAGAGGTAAGGCGAGAAGTTGAGCAGCAAATTCGTTTCCGCCTCGCCCTACACCCGTTTCAGCATTGTTTCGCCGTCGGCGTACACCACGGCCTCGTCGGGGAAGGGCTCGTCGCCCCGGAATTTCTGGAGCAGGCGGGCGGTGGTGATGATGTCCTTCTGGCAGTAGCGGGCAATGCGGGGCAAATCGTTTTCCTCGTAGTACACCCGGGCCACGTCCTTGCCCTGGATATCGTCTTTGGGCGTGGGGATGCCGAACATGGCCGCCAGCAGACTCAGGGACGTGAACGACTTCCGGTCGCCGAATTTCCAGAGCTCCATCGTGTCGAGGTGGGGTACTTCCCAGGGCTTTTTGCCGGCCGTATCGAGGTGGGGCGGCAGCGGCAGGCCGTTGATGAGCAGGCGGCGCGAGAGGTAGGGAAAGTCGAACTCCTTGCCGTTGTGCCCGCAGAGCCGGAACTGCGGCCGGTGGCTGATGACGGCGCTGAACTCGCGCAGCAGCTCCCGCTCGTCGTGCCCGTAAAACGACTTTACGCTGAAGCGCAGCGCCCCATCGGCAGCGTACCGGAACCGCCCCACCGAAATGCACACCACCCGCCCGAACTCGGCGTAGATGCCGGCCTGCTCGAACAGGGCTGAGGCGTGCAGGGTATCGGGGAGGGGCGCAATGTGGTCGTGGTGGGAAATCCAGCCTTTCTCGCGGCGCAAGGCGTGGCACTTGTGCTCCCAAAGCTCCTTGAGCATCTCGTGCAAATCGTCGTGGCAGCCCACGCAGGGGACGGTTTCGATGTCGAGCACAAACACTTCATCGAGTTTCAGGTCGCGGAGCAAACGCATGGCGGGCAACAATAAAACGGGGCGGATAAGGGAATATAGGGGTTTCGCGGGCAATAGGCGAAGCCTTACTTCTATAACTATCCGCTCAACAGGTTAGCAGGCCGGTTGCTTCCAAGACACAGGAAAGGCATTTTCCCAGTGGGTCCGGTATAGAAGACACTTGGCTTCTCTGATAAAGCATGTGCCGGAATCCGTTTATTTGCGCCATTAACCTCTATCCCAACTTCCTTAAGCAGCCCGTATCACATGTTTCTGAAAACTACTCCACTCCTGCCGCGCGTTATGTTAGCCGGCTCGCTGCTACTGGGCAGCTGTTCTTCTGCCTCCGATGACAAGGTAGAGCGGGCTGGTGAGCCGACCATCTATAATGTGGAAGCCGAAGACCCCGAAATGCAGGCGGCCATGAAGCAGGGCAAGGCCACCTTTCCGCAGTTCATGGCGGCTATTGCCCAACCTGATTCTACCATTACCAATCCCGCCATCAAGGTTCCGTATGAACAGGATGGACACACCGAGTTTCTATGGCTTACCGACCCAGTCATCGAGCACGGCACCCTCTACGGCATTGTGGGTAACAAACCGGAATACACAGACCAAGTGAAAGAAGGCGACAGGGTGGCCATTGATACGGCCCTAGTGGCCGACTGGAATTACACCCAACACAATCGGCTGATGGGCGGCTACACGGTGAAGCTGCTACGCAACCGCATGTCAGCTGAGGAGCGGGCAGACTTTGACGAAAGCACCGGCTTGGACTTTGACTAATACCGCAACGGCGGCCCCTGATTCCTCAGAGGCCGCCGTTGTGGTTCAAGAAAAGAAGTGCCGCTTATTTCGTCGCTACGTCCGTTTTGATGCTCAGCTCCTTGAGCTGGGCGCCAGAAATTTCCGAAGGCGAGTCGATCATCACGTCGCGGCCGGAGTTGTTCTTCGGGAAGGCGATGAAGTCGCGGATGGAGTCGGCGCCGCCGAAGAGACTGCAGAGGCGGTCGAAACCGAAGGCGATGCCGCCGTGGGGCGGCGCGCCGTACTCGAAGGCGTCGAGCAGGAAGCCGAACTGGGCTTTGGCTTCTTCATCACTAAAGCCCAGCAGGCTGAACATGCGGGCCTGCACCGCGCGGTCGTGGATGCGGATGGAGCCTCCCCCCACTTCTACGCCGTTAATCACCATATCGTAGGCGTTGGCCCGCACCTGCGCCGATGGTTTCCGGATTGTCGAGCAGGGCCATATCCTCGGGCTTGGGCGAGGTGAAGGGGTGGTGCATGGCGAAGTAGCGGCCTTCCTCCTCGATGTACTCGAGCAACGGAAAATCAACCACCCACAGGGCCGAGAAGGTGTCCTTGTCGCGCAGGCCGAGGCGCTGGCCCATTTCGAGGCGCAGCTCCGAGAGGGCCTTGCGGGTTTTGTCGGCCGGGCCGGCCAGCACCAGCAGCAGGTCGCCGGGCTGGGCAGTCGAAGGCGGCTTTCCACTGCTGGAGCTGCTCCTGGCCGTAGAACTTATCGACCGACGACTTCACGTTGCCATCGGCCTCCACGCGGGCGTACACGAGGCCGGTGGCGCCAATCTGGGGGCGTTTCACGTAGTCGGTCAGCTCGTCGAGCTGCTTGCGGGTGTAGCTGGCCGCGCCCGTGGCGCAGATGCCCACCACCAGCTCGGCGGCCTCGAACACCGGGAAGTTGTGGCCCTTGGCGACGTCGTTGAGCTCCACGAACTTCATTTCGAAGCGCGTATCGGGCTTGTCGTTGCCGTAGAAGCGCATGGCGTCGGCGTAGGTCATGCGGGGCAGGGTCCCGATTTCCAGGTTCTTCACCTCCCGGAACAGGTACTGCACCAGCCCCTCGAAGGTGCCCAGGATATCCTCCTGCTCCACGAACGACATTTCGCAGTCGATCTGGGTGAACTCGGGCTGGCGGTCGGCGCGCAGGTCCTCGTCGCGGAAGCACTTCACGATCTGGAAGTAGCGGTCGAAGCCCGACACCATCAGCAGCTGCTTGAAGGTCTGGGGGCTCTGGGGCAGGGCGTAGAACTCGCCGGGGTTCATGCGGGAAGGCACCACGAAGTCGCGGGCGCCTTCGGGCGTGCTCTTGATGAGCACCGGCGTTTCCACTTCGATGAACTCCTGGCCGTCGAGGAAGCGGCGGGTGGCCTGGGCCACGCGGTGGCGCAGCATCAGGTTCTGGCGCACGGGGTTGCGGCGCAAATCGAGGTAGCGGTACTTCATCCGCAGGTCGTCGCCGCCGTCGGTGTCGTCCTCAATCAGGAAGGGCGGCAGCTTGGCGGGGTTGAGCACCTCCAGGTTTTCCACCCGGATTTCGATGCCGCCGGTGGGCATTTTGTCGTTTTTGGAGTGGCGCTCGGCCACCGTGCCGGTTACGCAGAGCACGAACTCGCGGCCCAGCTGGCGGGCCTGCTCGCGCACTTCGGCCGTTTCCACGCCTTCTTCGAGGGCCAGCTGGGTGAGGCCGTACCGGTCGCGCAAATCCACCCACAGAATGCCGCCCTTGTCGCGGGTGCGCTGCACCCAGCCGCAGAGCGTAACGGTTTGGCCAATATGTTCGGGGCGAAGTTCGCCGCAGGTGTGGGTTCGGAGCATACGTCGGTTTTTTGGCGAAGATACTTTATACAGACATGAGTCGGGAGAAGTGAGAAGCGAGACAGGCGCCTTTTCTTTTGGATCCCCCCCGTTTGGTTTCCGCGCAGAGGTCTGCGGGAGGAGGAGAAAAACTATAAGCGCTTGTAATGCCCGGGCCCGGCCAACGATACACCCCTGGCGAACCCGTTGCCCCGCTGGAAGGGCCGGTTCGTTGAAAAGGTCCGGGGGTCTATGCAGGTTTTTCTATGTTTGTTAGCCCCCTTCCACGTGCACTAATCACCTGCTTATCATCTTTTTCTATGGAACTTCGCATTGAGCACCTCTCGAAAACCTACGCCAACGGCACCCAGGCCCTGCGCGACGTCACGCTGACCATCCCGACCGGCATGTTCGGCCTGCTGGGCCCCAACGGGGCGGGCAAATCGAGCCTGATGCGCACCATTGCCACCCTGCAGGAGGCCGACAGCGGCAGCATCACGCTCGGCGAGCTCGACGTGCTGCGCGACAAGGACGCCGTGCGCCGGGTGCTGGGCTACCTGCCCCAGGAGTTTGGGGTGTACCCCAAGATTTCGGCCGAGGAGCTGCTCGACCACTTCGCCGTGCTCAAAGGCATCTCGCGACAGCAAGCAGCGCCAGCGAAATGGTGGCCGGCGCTGCTGCACCAGACCAACCTCTACGAGGTGCGCAAGAAGAACCTGGGCGGCTACTCGGGCGGCATGAAGCAGCGCTTCGGCATTGCCCAGGCCCTGCTGGGCAACCCGCGCCTGATCATCGTGGATGAGCCCACCGCCGGCCTCGACCCGGCCGAGCGCAACCGCTTCCACAACCTGCTGAGCCGAAATCGGCGAAAACATCATCGTGATTCTGAGCACCCACATCGTGAGCGACGTGAGTGACCTGTGCCGCAACATGGCCATCATCAACAAGGGCCAGGTGCTGCTCACCGGCGACCCGCTGGTGGTGATGCAGGAGCTGCGGGGCCAGGTGTGGCGGCGCGAGATTGACAAGGAGCAGCTGCCCGCGCTGCAGCAGGAGCAGCAGGTGATTTCCACCCGCCTGTTTGCCGGCCGCACCATCGTGCACGTGGTAGCCGACACCCAGCCCGGCCCGGAGTACGACGGCGTGGAGCCGACGCTGGAGGACGTGTACTTCGCCCGCATCAAAGAGGCGGAGATGGTGGCGGAGTAGAGAGCTAGAACTAGCTCCCCTCCTTGGAAAGGAGGGGCTGGGGGTGGTTGATGCTAGCAGAACGGTTACTAGAATTAACTCTAGTTCTAAAGAACGTCCAACGATTATCAACCACCCCCAGCCCCTCCTTTCCAAGGAGGGGAGCTAGTTGCTAGCACTCTACTGCTTTCCCCTCCTAACTCCCTCAGCTTCTAACGCATCCCCGCATGTTTCTACAGATATTCAAATTTGAGCTTTGGTACCGGCTGCGGCGGCCGGCCACGTACATTTATTTCGGCATTCTGCTGGTGCTCTCGTTGCTGATGGCGCTGGTGACGGGGGGCTTCTTTGAGAGCCTGACGGCGGTGGTAGGCAGCGGCAAGGTCCACCTGAACTCGCCCTTCACCATCAACGGCCTGACCAGCGCCCTGACGCTGGTGCCGGGGATTCTGCTGGTCTCGGCCATGTTCGGGCCGGCCGTGCTGCGCGACTTCGACTCACAGATGCACCCGCTGCTCTTCACCACGCCCATCAGCAAGTGGGGCTACCTGGGCGGGCGGTTTTTCGGCACGCTGGTGATTACCGTGCTCATGATGGGTGGTATCGGGCTGGGGCTGCTGATTGGGGCGCTGTTTCCGGGCATTCCGGCCGACCGGCTGGGGCCGTTTCACCTCAGCTACTACCTCGCGCCCTACCTGACGCTTGGTGCTGCCCAACGTGCTGCTGACGGGCGCCATCTTCTTCGCCCTGGCCACCCTCACGCGCCAGGCCCTGAGCTACCTACGTGGGCAGCATCGTGTTTCTGGTGCTCTACTTCGTGGCCCAGGCCCAGCTCGCCGACCTCGATAACCAGACCCTGGCTTCTCTGCTCGACCCCATGGGCAGCGGGGCCATGGCCCTGCTGACCAAGTACTGGACGCCCGTGGAGAAGAACGTGCGCCTGATACTGCCCACCGGGCTGCTGGGCCTCAACCGCCTGGTGTGGCTGGGAGCAGGGCTGCTGCTGCTGGGCTTCTGCTACGTGCGTTTCCGCTTCGAGCAGGGCGCTACCGGCAGCGCCAAGCGCAGCCGGCCCCAGGCCGCGCCCGGCGTGGTGGTGGCCCCGGCCGCTCCGGTGCTGCTGCCGCCCGTGCGACCAGCACTTCGGCTTTGCCCAGTACTTCCGCCAGTACCTGCGCCTGACCTGGCTGGGTTTGCGCGACGTGCTGCGCAGCCCCTACTTCATTGCCATTGTGGCGGCCGGGCTGGCGTTTCTGCTGGCGGCGGCCCTGCAAATCGGCAACATCTACGACACGACACCTACCCCGTCACGGCCCAGGTGATTGAGATTCTGTCGGGCTCGTTCTCGCTGTTCGTGCTGGCCATCGTCACGTTTTACGCCGGCGAGCTGGTGTGGAAGGAGCGCGACGCCCGCCTCAACCAGATGCACGACGCGCTGCCCATTCCCAACTGGGTGCCGTTTGCCAGCAAGCTCACGGCCCTGCTGCTGGTGCCGGTGGTGCTGCTGCTCATCGTGATGGTGTTCGGCATTGGCACCCAGACTCGTGTCGGGCTACACCCACCTCGAAATTGGGTTGTACCTGCGCTGGCTGTTCGGGCTGAAGCTGGTGGATTACTGGCTGGTGGTGGTGCTGGCCATCGTGGTGCACGTGGTGGTCAACCACAAGTACCTGGGCCACTTCGTGATGGTGCTCTACTACGTGTTCACGATTTTCGCCGGGCAGCTGGGCCTGGAGCACAACCTGCTGCTCTTCGGGGCCGACTCGGGCATCCGCTACTCCGACATGAACGGCTTCGGCCACTTCGTGGGGCCCTACCTGTGGTTCAAGCTCTACTGGGCGCTGCTGGCCGTGGCCCTGGCCATTGTGGCCAACCTGCTGTGGGTGCGCGGCTCGGAAACCGACTGGCGCACCCGCCGCGAGCTGGCCGGCCGCCGCTTCACCGGTCCGGCCCGGGCGGCGCTGGCTGGTGGCGCTGCTGGGCTTCGCGGCCGTGGGCAGCTGGATTTTCTACAACACCAACGTGCTCAACACCTACCGCGGCAGCAAGGCCCGGCAGCAGCTCACCGTGGAGTACGAGCAGAAATACGGCCGCTTCCGCCGCACGCCCCAGCCCCGCATTGTGGCCGTGGATGTGCAGGTCGACCTGTTCCCGGAGCAGCAGGAGGCGCGCGTGCGGGGCCAGTACTGGCTGCGCAACAAAACGAGCCAGCCCCTCGACACCGTGATTCTGAACCTGCCCTCCAATGAAGACGTGCGCATCCGCCAGCTGCAGCTCGGGGCGGGCGGCACCACCGCCGTGCTGGCCGATTCGCGCGCTGGGCTTCTACGTGCAGCGCCTGCCCCAGCCCCTGGCCCCCGGCGACTCGCTGCCGCTCACGTTCGATTTGTACTACGACGCCCCCGGCTTCGAGCAGCAGACCGCCCGACACCGGCATCGTGGCCAACGGCACGTTCGTCAACAACGGCACCCTGCCCCACATCGGCTACAATGCGGATGCGGAAATAAGCGAGGAAAGCGCCCGCAAGAAGTTCGGCCTCAAGCCCAAGCTGCGCATGGCCCGCCTCGAAGACACGACCGCCCGCGCCAACACCTACATTGCCTCCGACGCCGACTGGGTGCGCTTCGCCGCCACCGTGAGCACCGTGCCCGACCAGCTGGCCCTGGCCCCCGGCTACCTGCAAAAGGAGTGGACCGAAAACGGCCGCCGCTACTTCCGCTACGCCATGGACGCGCCCATCCTGGACTTCTACTCGTTCCAGTCGGCCCGCTACGCCGAGCGGCATGCCAAGTGGCAGCGACGTAGACATCACGATTTACTACCAGCCCGGCCACGAGTACAACCTGGACCGCATGGTGCGCGGGGTGCAGGACGCCCTTACGTACTACACCAAAAACTTCGGCCCCTACCAGCACCGGCAGGTGCGCATCGTGGAGTTTCCGGGCTACTCGGCCTTTGCCCAGTCGTTCCCGAACACCATTCCGTTCTCGGAAAACATCGGCTTCATTGCCAAAGTCGACACCGCCAACCCCAAGGACGTGGACTACCCCTACTACGTGACGGCCCACGAGGTGGCGCACCAGTGGTGGGCCCACCAGGTGATCGGGGCGGCGGCCAGGGCGGCACGCTGCTGTCGGAAACCCTCTCGCAGTACTCGGCCCTGATGGTGATGAAGCAGAAGTACGGGCCCGAGCGCATGCGCAAGTTCCTCAAGTACGAGCTCGACACCTACCTGCGCGGCCGCAGCACCGAGCGCGTGGCCGAGCAGCCCCTCTACCGCGTGGAAAACCAGCAGTACATCCATTACCGCAAGGGTTCGGTGGTGATGTACGCCCTGGCCGACTACCTCGGCGAAGACAAGGTGAACCAGGCGCTTTCGGCTTACCTAAACAAGGTGAAGTTCCAGCAACCGCCCTACACGACCTCGCCTGGACCTGCTCCGCGAATTCCGCCAGGTAACGCCCGATTCGTTGCAGTACCTGCTTACGGATATGTTCGAGCGCATTGCCCTCTACGAGAACAAGGCCGATTCCGTAACCGCCCGCAAGCTCCCCGACGGCCGCTACCGCGTGGATATGGTGCTCAGCGCCAAAAAGGTGTACGCCGACAGCCTGGGCAACGAAACCCCGGCCAAGCAAATGAACGACCTGATTGACGTGGGCGTGCTGGCCCGCAAGAAAATCAACGGCCAGTGGCAGGATGTGTCGCTGTACCGCCAGAAGCGCCGCTTCCGCCCCGGCGTCACCCGCCTGAGCGTCATCGTGCCCGAAAAGCCCGAGAAAGCCGGCATCGACCCCTATAACCTGCTCATCGACCGTACCCCGGACGACAACCTGAAAACGGTGACGCTGGAGAAGTAGCCCTGCCTTGTAACGCGAAAGTCCATTTCGCGACGAGCGAGGCGAGTACGTGGTACCAGGCCAATTGTCGCGGCACTAAATACTCGCTTCGCTCGTCGCGAAACGGACTTTCGCGCTACATTTTGCGGCGGTCAACATATTTGGCCTGACTTCTGTAAAGGGAAGGTCAGCACTGCCTTTTCCCTGACTTTCTGCCTTCTTCTTCCGATATGAAACGTTCCGTTCTACTCGCCCTTTCCGCCACACTGCTCACCTTCTCGGCCGCCCAGGCCCAGACCAAAATCAAGACCAAAACCAAAGCTGCCGACGGCACCGAGGTCAAGATGAAATCCGACGTGGAGCCTGTCGTGCTCAACGGCCCCATCAAGCGCGTCGAAACGTTATCAGGCATTGATGTTTTCCCGGCTTCGGGCGGCCAGAGCATCATGCTCAGCTTCACCCAACAGTTCACCAAGCCTGGCACGCTCACCGTTACCAACTACAAAAAACAGGCGGTGTACAACACCGAACTGGACCCGCAGAACAACACCGGCGCGCCCGTAGACCTGGGCCGCATTCCGGCCGGCACTTACCTGGTAGAGGCTAAAACCGGCAACTACGTGTACTGGAAGAAGGTGATGATTAAATACCCCTCGGTAGCTACTACCAGCCGCAAAAAGCGCCGCTAAATTCTTCGGCCGGTTACTCCCTCAGTCCGGCTTTTGGCTCCGAAGTCGTCCCGACTTCGGAGCTTTGTGTTTTCCGCCGGCTGCTATTCGGGCCGGCTTCGTTTCCCATTTTACCTGCCATGTCTGCTACTTTCCGCCTGTTCCGCTTTGCCCCGCTCCTGCTGTTGCTGGCCGCTTTGGTCGCCTTCGCGGGACCGAAGCTCAAGAAAACCACCATCGCTAAAAACCTCACCATTGGGGTTCCCGAGGGCTTCGCCTCCCTGCCCGACGACGGCATTGCGGCCAAATACCCCGCCCAGCGCCGCCCCCTGGCCGTGTTCAGCAGCCCCAACGGCCGCGTGGATATGAGCGTGGCCCAGAAGCCCACCACCTTCAGCAACCGCGACTACGCCCTGCTGCTCAAGATTTACAAGGCCAGCATCCAGAACATGTACGGCAAGGTGCAGTTCCTGCGCGAAGACATTCAGACCATCAACAAGCGCGACTTCGTGGTGCTCGAATTTGTGTCGACCGTGACCGATAACCGCCGCGGCGGCGGCACGCTGGCACCCATCCGCAAGTACCAGCTCGTGCAGTACGCCATCGAAGGCGACCAGCTCTACGTGTTCACCTTCGACGCCCCCGCCGACGAGCAGGCCCAATGGCAACCCACCGCCCGCGAAATCATGAGCAGCGTGGTGTTGAAGTAGGGTTTGAGGTTGCCTGGATAAAAGAACGTCATTCTTCGCTCCGCTCTGAATGACGTTATGCCCTAAGCCCCTAACCCCTAAAACCTACCCATGACCCTTTCCCTGTATTCCGACGAGCAGTATATGCGGGAGGCGCTCAAGCAGGCGCGTTACGCGTTTGAGGAAGACGAAATCCCGATCGGGGCCGTGGTAGTGCTCGATAAGCGCATCATTGCCCGCGCCTACAACCAGACCGAGAAGCTCCAGGACGTGACGGCCCACGCCGAAATGCTGGCCCTCACGGCCGCCGCCAACCACCTTGGCAATAAGTACCTCCACGACTGTACTCTCTACGTAACCGTGGAGCCCTGCGTAATGTGCGCCGGAGCCAGCGCCTGGGCCCAGGTGCGGCGGGTAGTGTTTGGGGCGGCCGAACCCAAATTCGGGTACCGCCGCCACGGCCGCCTGCTTCATCCCAAGGCCGAAGTGGTAAGCGGGGTACTGGCCCCCGAGAGCGAAGAGCTGATGCGGGAATTCTTCGCCCAGAAACGGAAATAGGCTACTTTTGGCCGGCTGCCGTAACCCTGCACCGGCTGCGGCGGTTGTATATAGTCGGGAAGCCCCAGGTTTCCCGCTACCCAGTCTCTCTCCCTCATCCACCACTAACCCCTGTTACTATGGCTTTCGAACTGCCCAAACTACCCTACGACTACTCCGCCCTGGAACCGCACATCGATGCCCAGACCATGGAGATTCACCATAGCAAACACCACCAGGCCTACGTCACCAACCTCAACAATGCCGTAGCCGGCACCGAGATGGAAGGCAAGAGCCTCGAAGACCTGATGCAGAATATTGCCTCGGCTCCGGCCGCAGTGCGCAACAACGGCGGTGGCCACTTCAACCACTCCCTGTTCTGGACGGTACTCGGCCCCAACGGGGGCGGTGAGCCCACCGGAGCCGTGGGCGAGGCCATTACCAAGGCTTTCGGCAGCTACGAGAAATTCAAGGAAGAATTCACCAAGGCCGCCAGCACCCGCTTTGGTTCGGGCTGGGCCTGGCTGTGCAAGCAGGCCGATGGCTCGGTGCAGATTTGCTCTACGCCCAACCAGGACAACCCACTGATGCCCGACTCCGGCTGCAAAGGCACGCCAGTACTGGGCCTCGACGTGTGGGAGCACGCCTACTACCTCAAGTACCAGAACAAGCGCCCCGACTACATCGCGGCCTTCTATAACCTCATCAACTGGGATGAAGTGAATAAGCGCTTCCAGGCGGCCTAATTCACTGCCCTTACGGCTACTAAAAAGCCTCTGCCTGTTTCAGGCAGAGGCTTTTTAGTAGCCGGCTCATAACCGCGGGCAGGTCGTCCTGACCAAGGTCGAAACCTTTTGTCGGACCAGAGAGTTTAAGCCCCATTCGTGTATCTACACTGATTTTAACCTGATCTGACTCATGGCTGATAAGCTGCTTTCGCCCGCCCAACTGGGCAACATTACCCTCCGCAACCACCTCGCCATGGCGCCCATGACGCGCGCCCGCTCACTGGCCAACGTGCCCGGCCCGCTGGTAGCCGAGTACTATGCCCAGCGCGCCACGGCCGGCCTCATCATCACCGAAGGCACCTCCCCCTCGGCCAACGGCCTGGGCTATGCCCGTATTCCTGGCCTGTTCAACCAGGAGCAGGTGGCTGGCTGGAAGCTGGTGACCGACGCCGTGCACGCCCAGGATGGCCGCATTTTCGTGCAGTTTATGCACACCGGCCGGGTATCGCACCCCCTGAACATGCCCGAAGGCACCGACATGGTAGCCCCCTCGGCTATTGCCGCCGCCGGCGACATGTGGACCGACCAGCAGCAGATGCAGCCCCAGCCCACGCCCCGGGCCCTGACCACGGAGGAGGTAAAAGGCCTGGTGCAGGACTTCGCGCAGGCCGCTAAGCTGGCTGTAGAGGCTGGTTTCGATGGCGTAGAGCTGCACGCCGCCAACGGCTACCTGCTCGAGCAATTCCTCAACCCCCACACCAACCAGCGCACCGACGAGTACGGCGGCAGCCTCGAAAACCGCGCCCGATTCGTGCTCGAAGTAGCCAAAGCCACGGCCGACGCCATCGGGGCCGAGCGCACCGGCATCCGCCTCTCGCCCTGGAGCACGTTCAACGACATGGCCCTCTACGACGACATTGACGCGCTGTATGAGTACCTGGCCACCGAGTTGCAGCAGCTTGATTTGGTGTACCTGCACCTGATCAACCAGCAGAGCCCGGAAGTAGCCGCCAAGTGCGCCGCTACTATTGACCGCCTGCGCACCAAGTTCACCAACACCCTCATCCTGTGCGGCGAATACGATGCTGAGCAGGCCCAGGCCGAGTTGCAAAAAGGCCGCGCCGACCTCATCGCCTTCGGTCGCGACTACATCAGCAACCCCGACCTTGCGGCGCGCTTCGAGCAGCAGGCTCCACTGGCCAAAGGAGACGAGAGCACCTTCTACGCCCCTGGCCCCGAGGGTTTCCACCAGGGCTACACCGATTACCCGGCCCTGGCCGAAGCCACCACCCAGGCGTAGCCTGAAGATATTCTTAGACACTTTCGAAGCCCCCTGGCCCCCCGGCCAGGGGGCTTCGTTGTGTGGGGCTGGCTGCTTTCCCGACTTATCCACACCTTTTTTCGCCTTCGCCCGGCGAGGTACGGTAGCGGTTGGCCGTACCCGATTTTAGTTATCTTTGAAGGCCCAAGCCGGCTCCGGGGTTCCCAACGCCCCGTTCCGGCACTTTCTGATTCTTCTTTCGGCCGGTTTTCAACCCCGGTCTGGTCCGGCCAGTCGGCCGCGTCGGGCCAACTCTTCCGGCCTGCCTTCTCCCACCCCCTTTCAACTCCCGGTCTCATGAGTATCAAGCTGCGTCTCATCCTGATGAGTTTCCTTCAGTTTTTTATCTGGGGCTCCTGGCTGATAACGATTGGCGCCTATTGGTTTCAAACCAAGCAATGGTCGGGGGCCGAGTTCGGGGCCATTTTCTCCACGATGGGCATTGCCTCCATCTTCATGCCCTCCCTCATGGGCATCGTGGCCGATAAATACATCAATGCCGAAAAGCTCTACGGCGTCCTCCATATTCTGGGTGGCATCGTGCTCTGCACCATCCCGCTGGTCAACGACCCGGGCACCTTTTTCTGGGTGATTCTGCTCAACATGGTGTTCTACATGCCCACGCTGGCCCTCTCGATTGCCGTATCGTACTCGGCTCTCAAAAACGGCGGCGGCGACGTAGTGAAAGACTACCCGCCTATCCGGGTATGGGGCACGATTGGCTTTATCGTGGCCCTGTGGGTAGTGAGCCTGCTGCACATCGAGACTTCGGCCAGCCAGTTCTACGTGGCGGCTGCCGCGGCTTTCGTGCTGGGCTTCTACTCGTTCACGCTTCCTCCCTGCCCGCCCCAGCTTGGTCAGGCCAAAGGCAAGAGCCTCTCCGACGCCCTGGGCCTGCAGTCCTTCGCCCTGCTGAAGGACCCTAAAATGGCCATCTTCTTCGTGTTTGCCATGTTGCTCGGGGCCGCCCTGCAGCTCACCAACGCCTACGGCGACACGTTCCTGCACGATTTCGCCACCGTGGAAGTGTTCAAAGACTCGATTGCCGTAAAGTATCCGGCCATCATCATGTCGATTTCCCAGATTTCGGAAACGCTCTTTATCCTGGCCATTCCGTTCTTTCTGCGTCGCTTTGGCATCAAGCAGGTCATGGTTATCAGCATGATTGCCTGGGTGCTGCGCTTCGGCCTGTTTGCCTACGGCGACCCGGGCGCGGGCCTTTGGATGATCGTGCTTTCGTGCATCGTCTACGGCATGGCCTTCGATTTCTTCAACATCTCGGGCTCGCTGTTCGTCGAAACCCAGACTGCGCCCGCCATCCGGGCCAGCGCCCAGGGCCTGTTTATGATGATGACCAACGGCTTTGGGGCCGTGCTGGGCAGCTCGCTCAGCGGCATCATCATTCAGGAGTTCTTCACCAATGCCAACGGCTCCAAAGACTGGCACAACATCTGGCTGACCTTCGCCCTCTACGCCCTGGTTATTGCCGTGCTGTTCATGGTGCTCTTCAAGCACAAGCACAACCCCGAGGCCATCGGCAACGTCCATGGCCACGACCACCCCGCCCCACTGGTAGCCGCCGGCGAAGTCTAGCGCCTGTTAGCTGTTAGCTGTTAGCTGTTAGCTGTTAGCTGTTAGCTGTAAATACGAAAAAACCCGCCTGGCAGTACGCCGGGCGGGTTTTTTATTGTGGATAAGCGAGTGTTCCGCAGTATTCAGCCGGGGAGCGGGCAAGGGCAAAGCAGCGCGTTGCTCCCCACTGAAATTTGTGGTGGTTTAGCCGAAGTAGAATTCACCCTCGATCTGGGCGTTTTCGTCGGAGTCGGAGCCGTGAACGGCGTTGGCTTCGATGCTCTTGGCGTATTTCTTCCGGATAGTGCCCTCGGCGGCCTGAGCCGGGTTGGTAGCGCCAATCAGGGTACGGAAATCGGCAACGGCGTTGTCTTTCTCCAGGATAGCGGCCACAATCGGGCCCGACGACATGTACTTCACCAGGTCCTGGTAGAAGGGACGCTCCTTGTGTACTTCGTAAAACTGGCCGGCCCGCTCGGGGGTCAGCTGTACTTTCTTCAGCTCCACGATGCGGAAGCCAGCCTCCTCAATCATGCTCAGGATCCCACCAATGTGGTTTTCCTGAACGGCATCGGGCTTAATCATCGTGAACGTGCGGTTCGTGGCCATAAGGCGGTATGTTTGGGTTGAAATGAAATGCGAGTTTGCGGGCGCAAAAGTAAGGCTAATTGCGGGAAGTAGTGTTCAGTTGTTAGTTGTTAGTTATCCGTTGTCAGTTGTCAGTTGTCGGTCGTGAACGTCCTGCAGAGCGAAGCGAAGTATCTCGCGTGCTGACGTTGCCAAGGTCGTGCGACAATAACACGCGAGATACTTCGCTTCGCTCTGCAGGACGTTCACACTGACAACCGACAACTGACAACTGACCGACAACTGGCAACTGACAACTGACAACCGACCACTAAACACTCATTAACCGCACAATGCCGTAATTGCGCACCTTTCCGGGAGTCATTTTGTTGGAGAGCGGATTATTTCCGAATTTTGCCGCCCTTGTACCCGGTTTAACCGGCCCACTTTCAGTCACCTACCCCGTAGGCAATGTCCACAATAGCTGAGCTAAAGGAGCTGCTGGCGCAGCCCCGGCAGATTTTTATCACTACCCACCACAAGCCCGACGCCGACGCGCTGGGCTCGTCGCTGGGCCTGGCGGGCTACCTGCGCAAGAAGGGCCACCACGTAACAGTGGTTACCCCGTCGGACTACCCCGATTTTCTGGCCTGGATGCCGGGCAACGAAGGGGTTGTGGTGTACGAACCGCGCCGCAACGACGCCCAGGTACGCGCCATCATCGACGAGGCCGAGGTCCTGTTCTGCCTCGATTTTTCCTGTCTGAGCCGCATCAGCGAGCTGGGTGAGTACGTGCGCGCCGCCGCCGGCACCAAGGTGCTGGTCGACCACCACCAGGAGCCCGAAGACTTTGCCCAACTCGATTTCTCGAACCCCAAGGCCGCCGCTACGGCCGAGCTGATTTTCGAAATCATCCGCGATTTAGGCGACCAGGACCTGATTGACACCGGTATCGGCGAGTGCCTCTACGCGGGCATCATGACCGATACCGGCTCGTTCCGCCACCCCAGCACCTCGCGCAACGTCCACCTGATTATTGCCGAACTGCTCAGCGCCGGCATCAACCTCTCCGATGTGCACCGCCGCATCTACGACTCGCACTCGGAGGAACGTCTGCGCTTTCTGGGCTTCGTGCTCAAGGACAAGCTCACGGTGCTGCGCGAGTACAACACGGCCTACATTGCCATTACCGCCGACGAGCTGCGCCAGTACCACTCCAAAACCGGCGACACCGAAGGCTTGGTCAATTTTGCGCTCAGCATCGAGGGCATCGTGTTTGCCGCTATTCTCATTGACCGCAAGCAGGCCATCAAGATTTCCTTCCGCTCGGTGGGCAGCTTCTCGGTGAGCGAGTTTTCGCGCCGTCATTTCAGCGGCGGCGGCCACCACAATGCCGCCGGCGGCATCAGCTACGAGTCGCTGGACCAGACCGTTGAGCGGTTTTTGGCGCTACTGCCCGAGTACCAGTCGCAGCTTGTGGCGGCCCCGCTGGCGGCCGCGCCCCCGGCAGCCTGATTTGGGTGTAACTTGCCGTAGTTTTATCAATGTGGATAAGCCGGAAGCTGTGCCTATGAGCTGAATCTGCGGCTCATCTTCTCACATTTTCGCATTCCCCACATTCCCCACATTTCCAAAACCATTCAACCCCTTCATGTTTCTCAAACGCAACTTTCTGAGCCTGGCCCTGGTGGCCGGCATCCTGAGCCTGGCCTCCTGCAACAAAAGCGGCGAGTTCAGCAAGACGCCATCGGGGATTGAGTATAAGGTGTTCAAGAGCACCAGCGCCGGTAAGTACGACGACCGCGAGGTAAGCGCCGACGGCGACGCGACCTACAAGGACCGCCTGGGCAAAATCATGGCCCTGCACGTAGAGTACCGCACCGGCAAAGACTCGGTGCTTTTCAACTCGCGCAAGCAGCAGATGGGCTTCCCGGTACGGGTGCCGCTCGATACGGTGCGCAAAGCCCAGCGCGGTGGCCTCGAAGAAGCCATCAGCCTGCTCCAGCCCGGCGACTCGGCCGTGTTCCGCTTCAACGTAGACACCATTTTTGCCAAGTCGTTCCGCCAGCCAGTGCCGCCCTTCATGAGCAAGGCCGGCAAAACCATGACCATGTACGTGAAAGTGGACAAGGTCCAGACCCGCGAGGAGGCCATGGCCGACGTGCAGAAGATGCAGGTAGAGCAGCAGGCTAAAATGGCGGCCCACGCCAAGGAGCAACTGCAGAAAGATGATGCCGCGCTGCAGGCTTACGTGCAGAAAAACAACCTGAAGGTGCAGAAAGACACCTCGGGCGTGTACTACGCCATCACCAGCGCCGGCTCGAGCATCAAGCCTAAAGCCGGCCAGATTGTATCGGTGCTGTACAAGGGCTCGTTGCTGGAAAACGGCAAAGTGTTCGACTCGTCGGAGAAGATGGGCAACAAGCCATTCGACTTCGCTTTAGGCCAGGGCCAGGTAATTCCGGGCTGGGATGCGGGTATCTCCCACTTCACGAAGGGCTCAAAAGGTATTCTGCTGGTTCCTTCGTCGCTGGCCTACGGGCAGCGCGGCGCTGGCGCCGATATTCCGGCCGACGCCATTCTGCGCTTCGACGTGGAGCTGGTGGACGTGAAGAACGCTCCGGCCGCTCAGCCCGCCGCGGGTGGTCAGATGGACGAAGCCGAACTGCGTCGTCAGATTGAAGCTATGCAGCAGCAGCAGGGTAAATAACCCCTTCCAGCGGCCTCGCGCAGCAAGCAAAGCCCCCGGTCTGGTGCAACCTGGCCGGGGGCTTTTGTATCTTCGGGGTATTCCACGTTTTCTTCCGGGTCTTTTCTTTCTTTATGCATTCTTTCTTTTCTCGTTTCCGGCAGCCTACGTGGCTGGCCACGCTCTGCTTCCTGATGGTTACGGCCCTGCTTTCGGCCTGCCAGAAGGAAGACACCACTAATTACACCGAGCGTGATGAAGCCCTGATTACGGCTTACATCAAGGACAACAACCTAACGGGCTTCCAGCGCGAGGCGTCGGGCCTCTACGTGGCCATCACGAAGCCCGGCACCGGCGCCAATGCCCAAACCGGGCAATCGGTATCGGCCCTGTACACGGGCCAGACCCTCGACGGCAGAGTGTTCGACTCGAGTAGCAACAACAACAACACGCCTATTTCCTTCGTGCTGGGCCAGGGCCAGGTCATTTCGGGCTGGGACAAAGGGTTTGCCCTGCTCAATAAGGGCAGCAAAGCCATCCTGCTGATTCCGTCGGAACTGGCGTACAAAGGCGCCAGCCCCAGCCCCTCCATTCCCGCCCACGCGGTGCTGCGCTTCGATGTGGAAGTGACCAATATTAAATAGTTTTTCCTCTCTTGATTTTCGTGATGAAACGCCAATTGCCCCTCTTTTTGCTGTTGCTGCTTGCGTTGCTGAGCGCCTGCAAAAAGGAAGAAAAAGACACCACTGACTACGCCGCCCGCGACGAAGCCAGTATTACCGCCTACATCAAGGCCAATAACCTGACGGGCTTTAAGCGCGATACGTCGGGTGTGTATTACACCATAACCCAGCCTGGCAGCGGCAGCCTCCCCAAAGTTGGGAAGACGTTGGTGGTGAAGTACGTTGGTACTACCCTCGACGGCAAGCAGTTCGACCAGAGCAATCCGGCCTCTATTGGTTTTCCGTTCGTCCTGGGTCAGGACGGCATCATTGATGGTTGGAACAAAGCCTTCCCTTACTTCAGTAAGGGCTCCAAAGGCATTATGCTGATTCCGTCGGAACGGGCGTATGCGGCCTCCGGCCAAGGCTCGATTGGCCCGCATGCGATACTCCGTTTCGATGTGGAGGTAGTAGATATTCGGTAATTTTGCGGGCAGCCCACCCCGCTTTTTGAGTCATGATGAAAAAATTTCCTTTACTCCTGTCTTTGTTGGGGCTGTTGGTAGCCTCCACGCCCGTGCTTACTGGTTGCAGCAAAGAACCCGACATCTTTACGGTAAGCCGGGAAGCCATTGATGCCCAGAAGAAGGTAGATGACGAGGCCATCCAGGCCTATCTCACCCGCAACAGCCACACCAACTTCCGGAAACTCGACTCGGGCATTTACCTGATTCCCGTTACTGATGGACCGGCGACCAACCCGCTTATTAAGGCCGGCCAGAAGGTCACCGTCAACTACGTGGGCCGCTTTATTGGCGCCACCAACGAAAGCCAGGTGTTCGGCGCTTCGAGCACCAACCGCACCGACTGCGGCTGCTTTAGCTTCATCAATGGCAGCTGCGGGTCCGATAAATGTATCGGGTTGGAACCAGGCGACAGTAGAGATGCGTAAAGGCGACCGAAAGCTGGTCATCATCCCTTCGTATCTGACCTACGGAAGCAGCACTTACGAGTCTATTCCGGCCAATACCCCCCTCCTCTACGACCTCGAAATTCTTAACGTAGAGTAAGCCTTATGAATCGGCGGCGGGCACTACTTTGGGGAATATTTATCGGGCTAAGCAGCCTGGCGCCGCTGGCTGCCCGGGCCCAGCGTACGCTCAGCACGGTTGCCCCCACCGCCACGGCCGACAGCCTGCTCCGCCGCGCTACCACCACAGCCTCGGGGCTGCGTTACGTAGTGCGCCAGCCCGGGGCGGGGCGGGCGGCAGTGCCCGGGAGCCGGGTAGTGGTCCACTACACCGGCTTTCTGGCCACCGACGGCCGTATTTTCGATACGTCGGTGCAGCAGGGCGGACCGCTGAAAGTGCGCGCCGGCCGCCAGCAAGTCATTGCCGGCTTCGATGAGGCCCTGCTCCTGCTGCCCGAAGGCAGCCGGGCCCGGGTCTGGATTCCGGCGGCCCTGGCCTACGGGCCTAAAGGCCGCCCCGACCCCGACGACGAAACCGGCCGGCGCTACCTCATCCCGCCCAACTCCGATCTGATTTTCGAACTGGAGATAGTGAAGGTGCGGTGAGCAATGCACGGTAAGAAACAGAACGACGGTTGTTCTTCTTCGGGAGGATGACCGTTTTTTATTTCTTCTTTGTAATGGCTACGCACTATGTGCGTCTTTTCCTTCCTCTTTGTTTCCGTTTTTCTGCTGCTATGCGCTCTGCTGCCCGGTTACGTTTTTTTATTCCCCTCCTGAGCCTGTTGCTGGCGGGCGGGCTATGGTCGTTTCAGGGCAAGCCCGCGCCGTTCAACCGGTTGAAATCGGGCCTCGAATACCGTATTTACCGCCCCGATGCCAAGGGCCGCTACGTGCTGCGGCCCGCCCTGCCGCCCACCGGCGACCCCACCTATGCCGCCCGCCTCGGCCGCATCATGAGCCTGCACCTGCAATTTCGGACGGCCCAGGATTCGGTGCTCATGCACTCGCGCCAGCAAAACCAGAACCAGCCGGTTCGCGTGCCCCTCGATACCATCCGGTCCCAGCAGCGCGGCGCGGTAGAGGAGGCTATGGCCCTGCTCCAGCCCGGCGACTCGGGCGTGTTCCGCCTCAACCTCGACACCGTATTCCGCAAGTCGTTTCGGCAGCCCGTACCGGGCTTTATCCGCAAAGCCGGGCCCACGCTGCTGGTGCTGGCCAAGGTAGATAAAATCCAGACCCCGGCCGAAGTGGAGGCCCAGATGCGGCAGGATGCCGCCCGCCAGCAAGCCCTGGCCCAGGAGCGGGTGGCCCGGCAGACCAAGCTGGATGAGGAGCTCATTCTGGCCTACGCCAAAGACCACCAGCTCAGTCTCCTGAAAACGCCTAAGGGCGTATATTACGTGATTACGAGCCCCGGCTCCGGGGCCAAAGCCCAACCGGGCCAGACGGTGGCCGTGCGCTACCGGGGCCAGCTGCTCAGTGGCCAGGAGTTCGACTCCTCAGCTAGCCACGGCAACGTGCCCATCGAGTTTCCGCTCGGCCAGGGCCGCGTTATTGCCGGTTGGGATGAAGGCATCGCCCAGCTTTCCAAAGGGGCCAAAGCCACCCTGCTCGTCCCCTCCACCCTGGCCTACGGCCCCCGCAGCCCCGGTGAAGCCATCCCCGCCAACAGCGTCCTGCTGTTTGATGTGGAGCTGGTGGATGTGAAGTGAGAGCTTAGAGCTTAGAGCTTAGAGCTTAGAGCTTAGAAAAGGAACGTCATGCAGAGCGAAGCGAAGCATCTCGCGTGCTGATGTTGAGAATTAATCCAACGTTTAGCACGCGAGATTCTTCGCTTCGCTCTGCATGACGTTCCTTTTCTCATTTCTCACCTCTCACTTCTAACCTCTCCATTTACAATTCCGCCAGCACTTCCGAAAGTACGGCCAGGGAGCGGATGTCGCCTAGGCGCTCGACGTGAAGCTGGTAGTAGCGGATGAGCACACCCAGCAGCTCGCGGCGGATGCGGCCGTTGGGCAGGACGGCCGTATCCGGCGTACGCATCAGGGCATCGAAGTAGGCGTCGAACTCGCGGAAGCGCAGGACCGTGGGGGCAGTAGCCGCCCCGGGCACGTCGGTGGCAAAGGCTACCTGCGAGGTTACCTCCGACCCCTTCTCGGGCCCGAAACCCAGGTAGTGGCTCAACTGGAGCAAAAACACCAGCGCGAAGTTCTCGAAGCCCGCTTCCTGCCGGTCGAAGGCCAAGATGGAATCGTGCAGAAACGTGAACAGCGGCTCGTTCTCTTCCTCCTCCAGCAGCACCCGGCTCACGATTTCCGACAACAGCAGCGCGATGCTACTCTTGCGCACATCGTAGGGCAAGGTGCGGAAGGGCTCGGCGCAACGAAACTCCGAAAGGCGGGTAAGCCCCCCGTTGCGGGAGGTGTAGGCCACCAGTTCGAGCAGCGTGAGGGGCTGAAACAGGGCAATACGGCCGGGCGGCTTGGCCTTGCGCACCCCGTTCACGATGTAGCTCTGCAGCCCCAGCCGCTCGGTGTACACCCGCGCAATAATGCTGGTTTCGCGGTAGCGGATATGGCTGAGTACGATGCCCCGGGTTTTGATGAGCATGAGTTGGTATGGAGTAGTGAGTAGTAAGTAGTAGAATTTGTAGCTGAGAGGTACACTTTGTTGGTAGCTGCACTGCCGTAGCGGCTGTGGCTACTGGCCGCCGCCCATCTCACTACTCAGTACCAGCTACTCAATACTGATTAGTTTCCCATTACGGCAATCTTGCTCACGCAGCCATTTTTGCCGTCGGCGTCGGAGGAGAGGACCAGGTACACGCCCGAGCTTACCCGGCGGCCGTCGTAGTCGCGCAGGTTCCAGGTAACGGTACCGCCGTTGGCGCGGGTCTGGTACACGAGCCGGCCGGCCGCGTCGGTAATTTTGACGGTGGCGTTGTTGACGAGGCCGCCGATGCCTACCGGGCCCGCAAAGTCGGGGCGCACGGGGTTGGGGAACACCTTGGCGCAACTGGGCTTGGCGTCCGTCACGGTAGCGTCGCCGCGGTAGCTAACCACCCCGGCATCGGTCACGACGAATACCTCGCCGGTTTTATCGTTCACATCGATATCCACGATGCGGTTGGAGGGCAGCGGGCTGTTGTCGGTGGTAAAGTGCAGCAGCTCCTCCGAGGCATCGTCGCTGAATAGCCACAGGCCCCGGTCAGTACCGAACCACTTGCGGTTGCCGCCGTCGATGGCAATGGCACTTACCTTCTCGTCGCGGAGGGTAGGAAAGCCCGTGCCGGCACCCCGGCGCACGTAGGGTACCCGGAAACTGAGGTCGAGGGTGGGTTCGAAGGCCCCACTGGGGTCGGAGAAATAGGCCGGGCCCTTGATAGAGGCCACCCAGATATCGCCCAGCCGGTCGCGCACCACGTCGTAAATCTCCCCAATATCGACCACTTGGCCCTCGGCCCCGAGGGCCTGGGAATAGTAGCGGGTCTGGCGGGTATCGGGGTTGTGGGCTACCATGCCCCGGCCGCCCAGCCGGGCCTGCGACACCCACACGCCCCCGGCATTGTCGAGGGCGATGCGGTCGAGGTTTTCGCTTCCCGCGAAGTAGTCGATGATGCGCCAGCTGTTATTGGCGGGGTCGAACACGAACAGGCCCGACTGCCCGGCAATCTGATGGCGGTTTACGACCCAGATGTGCCCCTCGGCGTCGGTGGTCAGGTCGGTTACGCGGGTGTAGGCGGGTTGGTCGCGCAGGGCGCTGCGCAACGGGTTGGGCTGGTTGGTGGTGGGGTTGAAAAGCCGAAACTGGCCCGGGCCTTTCCACTCCAGCAGGCCGTTGCCGTAGCTGCCCACATACAGTGTGCCGTCGGGCGTACGGATGCCGTGGGTAAGGTCTTTCGGGTTCGGGTACTGGGTGAGGTCGGGCACCGTGGCAGGCGTGTAGTTGGTCCACTTGCCCTGCTCATACTCGTAGAAGCCCCGGAAAAAGTCGCGCTGCACGTAACGGTCGGTGAGGCCGCCGGTGAACACGTCCACCTTGTTGGTGCGGGCATCGGCCAGCACGCTAAAGGCCGGGGCCCCGGCGGGGGCATTGGTCAGGAACTGCTCGGCCTGCTGCCCGTTGGCCGAAATCCGCAGCAGCCCGTTCGTAAAATCAGCCACGTAAAACACGCCTTCCCGGGCCCGCAGCGCCGCGCGGGAATCGCGCAGCAGCGCCGGGCGCAACGTCTGGCGGACCGCTCCGGTGCCCACGTTGAGCACTGTTACCTGGGTCCCGTCGGTAACGAGCAGGCCCGCCCGCGAAGGCATCAGCTGGCGAAACTCAACGCCCGTGGGGGAACCGGCCAGTGGTTGCCAGCCGCTGCTGGTGGCGTAGGCGTAGAGCCGGTCGCCGTTGCGGCCGGCCACCACCCGCCCATCCTGCACGGCCAGCGTGCGGTAGGGGTCGTCGGGCAGCGCGGGCAGGTCGGTAATCCAGTTGCGGTAGTCGAGTGGGTTGCCGGCCAGCGTCGTGCGCATCAGGCCGTTGGAGGTGGCGGCGAAGAGCGTACCGTTGGCTACGGCCGTGGCATACACCTGCAATACCGAGCCCCCGGGGCCGATGTTGATGTACGAATCGCGAATCTCCAACTTATCGAGGTCGAGGACCACAATGCCGAAGCTGGCCGCCAGGTAGGCCCGCCGCCCGCTGATCTGGATCTGGTTGACCGTTTTGGTGCCGTTGATTTCCTTGCGAGCAATATCGTTGAGGTTGACGATGCTGCCGTCGCGGCCGCGCAGCACATCGAGGTTGGCGTTCTGGTAGACGACGACCAACTGCTGGCCCACTGAGTCGTAGGCTAGCGTACTCACGCCCACATCGTTCAGGCCATCGCGGCGGGAGAGCAGGCGCGTAGTGCTGAGCTGCTTATCGAAGTAAAAGAAAGCATCCTGGGTGGCCACATACACCCGGTCGGTGGTTTCGGCCAGGGCCTTGGCCTGGTTGGTGGGCAGGTGCAGCTGCCAGTCGCCGTAGCCAACCGCCGATTGGGCCCGGATGGGGGCAGTAGTCGTCAGGAGCAGTAAAAAAGCCAGCAGCGCAGCCGTGGGCAGGCGTAATACTCGAATCATCGGCGAAGAATAAAAGCGCGGCGAATAGACTGGCAAGATAACGCCCCCGCCCGGGCTTTAGTGCTAGCGGTGAATGAGCGAATGCGTGACTCGGTGAATGAGTGAACCATTAAACGACGCTTCTTTCACTCATTCACCGAGTCACTCATTCACCCCTCTCCCCCCGCCCCTTCTTGTCCTTTAGTCCTTCCTGAAAGCAGACCCGGCAACGGGCTTCGTAGGCGTCGGTTTCGCCGAGCAGTATTTTGTCTTCGGCAGCCGTCACGCGGAACGAATAGGAGGCCAGCTCGCCGCAGCGCACGCAGATGGCGTGGACTTTGGTTACGAATTCGGACACGGCCATCAGGGCGGGCATGGGGCCGAAAGGCTGGCCCAGAAAATCCATGTCGAGGCCGGCCACAATCACGCGGGTGCCCCGGTTGGCCAGCTGCACGCATACCTCCACGAGCGACTCATCGAAGAACTGGGCCTCATCAATACCCACTACGTCGCAGTTGGTGGCCAGCAGCAGGATTTCCTGGGCCACCGGCACGGGCGTTGACCGGATGCTGTTCTGGTTGTGCGATACCACATCGTCGGTGTGGTAACGGGTATCGAGGGCGGGCTTGAAAATTTCGACCCGCTGACGGGCAATTTCGGCCCGCTTCAGCCGCCGAATCAGCTCCTCCGTTTTGCCCGAAAACATCGAGCCGCAGACGACTTCAATCCAGCCCCGGCGGGCAATGCCCGAAGGACCCGTACCAACGCGGGGTTCAATAAACACAAGCAGCGAATGAGGGAATGAGTGACTCGGTGAATGAGGGAGCCGGTTGGCTCAAAGATAACGGCTATCCTGACGTCTACCATCCTGAGCATGGCGAAGGACCTTGCATTACCTGAACAACTGGTGGCCTTGGGTCCTTCGCTACGCTCAGCATGACCTGACAGCTCCCTTATTCACCGAGTCACTCATTCACTGTAGGTCACGTGGGGCAGTTGGGTGGCGCGCGGGATGCGGGCGCTTACCTGGCCGGCCGGCAGGCGGGTCTGGCAGGTCAGGCGCTCATCGGGGCGGAGGCGGCCGGCGGCGCGGTAGCGCAGCTCGGGGGCCGTGGGCGGCGAGAGGTGCTCGGGGCCGGCGCACACCCGTAACCGGCACGTTACGCACCGGCCGCGGCCCCCGCAGGCGTGGGGCCAGTCGTGGCCCGCGGCCTGAATGGCGGCCAGCAACGTGGCCCCGGCAGGCACGGTGATGGCCGTGTTGGCCAGATTTTCGATAATCAGAGTGGGCATCTTTCCTTAAATTGCTCCCTGAACCCAGGCTTTCGATGAATACCAAATATAGCCACGCCCAGCGTGAACAATACGGCCGCCTGTTGGCGGCGCTGCTCTGCGACCAGCATTTCGGGGCCCGCCCTACGGCCACGCTCGACGGCCCAACGGTGCTGCGCTTCACCCCCATCCGGCAGGTAAACCTGTTCGTGGTGCAGGCCTTACTAGGCAAATGGACCACCGAAATGGCCCAGTTGCGTAGTGTCTACTTCGATTTCGAGGATGCTGATGTGCGCCAGGCCCTCACCCAGTTCATGAACGTGCTGTCGCGGCGCATCAAGCTCAGCCGGCCCACCTACGAGCCGCTGCTGGCCCAGGCCATTACCGATACGCTGGCCGGTGCCCTCGACCCGGCCGCCACCCTCACCGGCAAGCTACTGGGCGAGGCCACTGCCCGTACGCCTGCGCAGCTACGCGAGGGCCTGCGCTACCTCGACACCAATAAGGTACTGTTCGAAAGCTTCCTTGACGCGCTGCCCGCCGACCAGGAGCAAACCCGCGACTACCTGCTGAGTCGCTTTCGCCAGCACCAGGAAACCGCTGCCGTGGAGCCCGTAGCCGCGCTAGTCGGGCAGTTCAATGAGTTGCTGGCCTTGAGCGAAGACGACCTGCGCGAATCCGGCCCTACCGCTGCGCCCGCCCCGGCCCAGCCGCCGACGCCTCAGCCCACCACCCCGGCCGTAGCCCCGCGAGCCTCAGCCCTCCACTGCGGCTCCAACCCCAGCGGCGCCTGCCGAAACCCCGCAGCCGGCTCCCGTAGCAGCAGCAAAGCAAGCCCCCGAGCCGGCTGCGGCTGCCGGTGGCCAGCGTACCGCTGTACGCTAAGTTGAAGGCTGAGCACGCCGGCACGCCGTCGCTGAGTGAAACCCTGCGCCCCGACCGCGCCGCCACGCTGGGCGACAAGGCCCCGCACGTAGAATCGTTGCGGGAGGCTATTTCCATCAATCAGCGGTTCAGCTTCATCAACGAGTTGTTCGCGGGCGAAAACATGCAGTACCACGCCGCTATCCAGCACCTGGATGCGCTGCCCGACGCGGATACGGCCAAGCGCTACGTAACCGAAAACCTGGCCGCCGAGCAGCAGTGGGTTCGCAAAGACGAGCACGTAACCAAGCTCCTCAAGCTCATCGACCGAAAATTCAGCGCCTGATGCGCACCTCCCCCCCCGGCCTCCCGCAAATGCTTGATGCGCATTACCCCGGGGAGAAGGGGAGCCTGATTAGGTATTTTTCTGAGCTGCAGCTTAGCCAATAGCTCCGGTAAAGGCTCCCCCTCTCCCTAGGGAGAGGGGGCCGGGGGGTGAGGTACACCGCCAGAACCAAACAACCCATTATGCCCTCCTCCCCCACCTCGTCGTTGCGCTGGCCCCGGTGGCTGTGGGTGTACCTGCTGGCCCTGGGGCTGGTGGCGGGGCCGGCCTACCCGATGTACCGGCACTACGATTTCTCGCACTCCCGCGACACGCTCAGTTACCTCAGTGTGGCCCGGGGCGAGTTTAAGGGCGTGAGCATCACAAGGCGCTACCGGGTGCTGGTGCCGGCCGCCGCCGCCGCCGTAGCCTGGCCTTTGCAGCAGGTGTATGCCCGCATCTGGCCCGAACGACCAGGTAGCGAGTGGCCGTTGCGGCTGGGTTTTTACGTGGTAAACTGCCTGCTGCTGGCCGGCGCGGGACTGGTTATGTTCCAGACCTGCCGGCTATGCGGGGCACCGCCGCTGGCCGCGGCCCTGGCCCTGGCGGCCGTACTCACCAGCCGCTGGACGGTGTACACGGCCGGCCTGCCCCTGGTCGATAGCCTATACCTGCTGGTATTCGCGCTGGCCTTCTACGCCGTGCGGGCGGGCTCGGCGGCGGCCGTGGTGGCGGTACTGCTGCTGGCCCTGCCGGCCAAAGAATCGGGGCTGCTGCTGGTGCCCTGGCTGCTGTGGTTCGGGCGGCGGGCGCTGGCCTGGCCCTGGCAGCTGGCTTGGCTGGCTTTGGGCGCGGCCGCCTGGCTGGCCCTGCGCTTCTGGATTGACCACCGCGTGGGGGCCGCCCCGGCCGAAAGCGTGAACAACGCCCTGGGCCACCTCGAAAACATCGGCTACTCGCTGCGGCGGCTATTTTCGGTGAAGGGCGCAGGCGAAATCTTCAGCATCTTCGGCTTCTTCAGCCTCGCCTTATTGGCGGGTTTGCGCAGCCGTGCTGCCCGCCGGGTCTGGCTGCCCGCCGTGGGCTGGCCGGGGCCGGGCTGCTGGTTATCGTGGCCGCGCACATGCTGCTTTCCGGCGATTTGGGCCGCATGGGCTACCTGGCCGCCCCGGTTTTCGCGGTGGCGTTTTCGTTGATTGTTGGGCGGGACTCGCTATTTGACTTCAAACCGACGGTTGACACTCAAACTAAATAGCCGCAGGCGCCGCGCCTGTCGGGGTCCTTATCGGTTTCTTTCTGCGGCAAGCTTCTTTAGTACCGCTCCAGATCCTGCTTGCGGGCGGCATCAATGGCCAGCAGAATAAACAGCAGCGTGGTGAACGACCAGAGCGAGGAGCCGCCGTAGCTGAAAAAGGGCAGCGGAATGCCCACCACCGGAGCCAGCCCGATGGTCATGCCGATGTTGACGCAGAAGTGGAAGAAGATGATGCTGGCCACGCAGTAGCCGTAGGTGCGGCCGAACACCGATTTCTGGCGCTCGGCCACGTACACCACCCGCATCAGCAGCGCCATAAACAGCACGATGGTAACCGTGGTGCCCAGCCCAGCCCCACTCCTCGCCCACGGTGCAGAAGATGAAGTCGGTGCTCTGCTCGGGCACGAAATCGAACTTGGTTTGGGTGCCCTGCAAAAAGCCCTTGCCCGCCAGCCCACCCGAGCCGATGGCAATCTTCGACTGCGTGACGTTCCAGCCCACGCCCAGCGGGTCGGCCGAAGGGTTGATCAGGATTTCGATGCGCTTGCGCTGGTGGTCCTGCAGCACGTCGTTGAAGAAGAAATCCACCCCGAATACCATCCCGATTACCACCACCCACACGCCCACGGCCAGCGGCAGGTGGTGCAGCAGCGCCCGCCGGTTTGCCACCAGCACGATGGCCAGGATAACGGTAAACGCCACCACCAGCCACAGCTTGGGCACGAGCAGGGCCAGAATCAGGATAACGCCCCCGGCGGCCAGAATCAGCAGAATCAGGGGCGACATGCCTTCGCGGAAGTAAGCCAGCAGAAAGGCGGCAAACACCAGCGCCTGCCCCGTTTCGTTGGCCGCGATGATGAGCAGCGGGGGCAGCAGCGTGAGGCCGGCCAGCACCAGCTGGTCGCGCCAGCTCTGCTGGCGCAGGTTGATGGAGGCCAAATAGCGCGATACGGCCAGGGCCGTGATAAACTTGGCAAACTCGGCGGGCTGCAGGCGCACCGGGCCCAGCTCCAGCCAGGAGCGCGAACCCGCAATGGGCCGGGCAATAAAAGGCGTCACAATCAGCAGCACAATCATCACCCCATACAGCCCGAACGCAAACGTATCGTAGGCTTTGGGGTCGATGACGAGCAGCACTACAATGAGCACCAGCGCCGTCCCGATCCAGACAATTTGCTTGAACCAGTTGAAATCCATGAGCTGGCCGAAGCTCAGGGAGCTGAGCGGGTTATCGGGCGCGTCGGGCGAGTAGCTGGCCGCGTACACGTTCAGCCAGCCCACCCCCACCAGCAGCAGGTAGAGCAGGACCGTAACCCAGTCGATGCTGCGGTTATAGCGGGCGGGAGAAGAGTTCAAGAGTCAGTTGAAAAAGAAACGTTCGGTTGTTCTGCGCATTTCGCGCATCAGGCTACCCGGGTTAATGCCGGCGGCGGACGATAAACCGGTCGGCGGAGCCGGGAAGCCACTCCTCCCAGTGGTGGCGCCAGGGGGCCACCTCGCCGCGCAGGTATTTTTCCATCACGAGGGCGGCCAGCGGGGCCGCCGAGCTGCCCCCGAAACCGCCGTTTTCGATGAACACCACAATGGCAATTTTGGGGTCCTGGGCCGGAGCGAAGGCCGCGAAGGTCGCATGGTCTTCGCCGTGGGGGTTTTGTACGGTACCGGTTTTGCCGGCCACCGAAATGCCCATGTCGAGCAGGCTGGCGTTGGAGCCGGTGCCGCCCTTACCATCTACCACGCTTTGCATACCGGGGATAATCTCCTCGAAATGAATCGGGTCAACCCCTACCCGGTGCTGAACTTTGTACTCCGGCAACGGTCCGCTCTGGCCTACGCTGCGCACAAAATGAGGCGTGTAGTACCAGCCCCGGTTGGCGATGGTGGCCATTACGTTGGCCATTTGCAGGCCCGTAATCCCGATTTCGCCCTGGCCGATGCTCAGCGAGTACACCGTGCGGAAGGTCCAGCGGTGGTGGCCATTGCGCTTGTCATAGAACTCGGGCGACGGAATCAGGCCCTTCTTTTCCTGGCCCATATCCACGCCCAGCTTCTCGCCCAGCCCGAACTGCATCACCTTGCGCCGCCACTCGCCCAGGCCCAGGCGGGCATCCTCGAAGCGGTTGCTGGAGCGCCCGCGCAGCACGGTGGCGCGCATCACCTGGTAAAAGTAAGGGTTGCAGCTCTGCTTGATGGCAATGCCCACGTTGGTGGGGTTCTCGTGGCGGTGGGTGCAGCGCACCAGCTTCCAGTTGCACGCAAACCCGGTTTGGGGCGTTACCACGCCCGCCTGCAACGCCACCAGCTCGTTTATCAGCTTGAACGTGGAGCCGGGCGGATAGGTGGCCATCAGGGGGCGGTTGAACAGGGGCTGCTCGGGGTTGTTGAGCAGCTCCATGTAGCGGTTGCCCATGCCCTTGCCCGACAGCATTTCGGGGTCAAACATGGGGGCCGACACGAACACCAGAATTTCGCCCGTTTTGGGGTCGATGGCCACTACGGAGCCCCGCTTGCCGGCCATGAGCTTTTCGGCGTAGGCCTGCAGGTCCGAATCCAGGCTCAGGTGCAGATCCTGGCCGGCCACCGACAGCGTGTCGTACTCGCCGCCCCGGAAGGCGCCTTTTTCGATGCCGCGCACATTCACCATGCGGTACTGCACGCCGCGGCGGCCCATGAGCTGCTTTTCGTAGTACGACTCCAGGCCCGTGATGCCCAGAAACTCGCCCGGCTGGTACTTGCTGTACTGGGGCCGTTCGAGCAGCTTGGGCGTAATCGAGCCCACGTAGCCCAGGGCGTGGGCCATATTATGGGTGCTGTAGGAGCGAGCCATGCGGGCCTTCACGCTAAAGCCCGGAAAATCAATCAGGTTATCCTGGATGGCGGCCAGCTCCTGGGTACTCAGGTTTTGTACCAGCGGCGACGCCTTCACGCGGCTGAATTTGCGGGCCGCCTGCAGGGCCTCACGCACATCGGCCAGGGGCAGCTGCAGCAGCTCGCTGAAACGCAGCGTATCGAGCTGTTTCACCTCGCGGGGCACCACCATCAGGTCGTAAACGGGCGTGTTCTGAACCAGAATCTGGCCCTTGCGGTCGTAAATCAGGCCCCGGTAGGGTGGCTGCACGATGCGCTGGAGCGTGTTGCGGTCGGCGGCCAGCTTATAGCTGCCATCCAGCACCTGGATATAAAAGAGGCGCGTCGCAAAAACCAATGCGACGCCCAGGAAAATCGCCTGGACGATGTACTTGCGGCCTTCGAGGTATTGCAAAGCAGAAGAAGCTGTAAGGAAACGAATTCCGCCACGCAGGCGAAAACACAAAGGTAACCCCGACCGTGGGCAAATAGTGCTACCAGTACTAGCGGAACTGCCTGGGCACCGGGCCAGGCCGAGCATCCTGCGGAGCCTGCCGAAGCACCTCTACCCACATGGCAGCCCTTCTATCAGCTCTATCAGCCCAACAAAGCAGTAGCGGTGCTTCGGCAGCGCTCCGCAGGATGTTCTCCCTCTACCAGCCAGCAACCCAATCTGCCTTACCGCTTCCGCCGCTTGGTAGGGAAAAATATCAGCTGAATGATGAGCAACGCCAGCGCCGTGTAGAGGGTGCTGAGCACAATTTTGGCCAGCGTAAGGCCCACGAAGCGAAACGAGCCCAGCTCCAGCAGGAAAAAAGCCACATGGTGTATGGCTACCAGCATCGTCAGGTACACCACCATCCACTGCCAGCCCATCTGGTGGATGTTCACCGAATCCTGGGCGTCGTAGCCGTCGCGGGGCGTGAGCAGGCGCAGCACCCAGGGCCGCAGGTACATGAGCAGCACGGCGGCCACGGCGTACACGCCCCCGGTATCGAACACCAGGTCCAGCGAAATGCCCGTGATAAAGCCCAGCACCAGCTGCACTACAATGGGCGTACCGATGGGCAGAAACAGCAGAAAGCCCAGGTAAATAAAGCACCAGGCCAGGTCGAAAAGCACGAAATCGGTGCCACTGATCAGCAGCACGTACAGGGCCAGGAAAAACACGCCGCGCAGCCCCTGCCAGAATATTTCGAGTATGCCGCCCCTCATGGTCGCTTGGTTTCGGGTTTGATGCCGGCCCGCCGCTCCAGCGTGTCGCGCTCGGCCTGGGGCCGGCTCGTGACGAGGTAGACGTAAGTGAGGCGCGAAAAATCGGTGGCCAGCCGCACCCGCACGGTCCAGAAGTTCTTATCGGGCTCTTTCACAAACGAATCGATGGTGCCCACCAGCACCCCCTCCGGGAACACGGCGTTGTAGCCCGACGTCACGACGGTGTCGCCCCGCACGAGCTGGTTCTGGCGCGGAATATTGTCGAGCAGCACGTGGGCGGGGTCGTCGCCCAGCCAGCGGACGGTGCCGATGGTGCCGTCGCGCTGGATGCGGGCCGAAATGCGGCTCTGCGAGTGCAGCACCGACGTGATGGTGGCGTAGTGGTCGGAAAACACCTTCACCCGGCCGACCACTCCGGCCGCCGATACCACGCCCATCCCGTCGCGCACGCCATCAACCCGGCCCACATTCAGGGTCAGGTAGTTGTCAACGAGCCGCTGGGTGCTGCTCACGACCCGGGCCGGAATCAGGGGATAGTCGGGGTCGTGGGCGGCGAGAGGGCGCAGGCCCAGTAGCAGCGAGTCGGGGCGGCCCAGCACCGCCAGGCGGGCGCGGGTGGTGCTGTCCTGGCGCACGGGCAGCGAGTCGGCCGTCCGGTCGCTCAGGTCTGGCTGGTAGAATTGCTGGCGCAGCCGGGCGTTTTCCCGCATCAGCTCCTCATTGATGTCGGCCAGCCGAAAGTAATCCTGCACCTGGTTGCGCCAGGACAGCACCTGCCCCGCGTACGTGTTGGCCGAATTAAAGAACGCGGCCCGCTGGTAGGTACTGTTGCGCACCAATAAAAACACGCTCAGCACTTCCAGTACCGCAAATACCAGGATACCCCGGAAGCGAAACAGAAAGGCGAACAGGTTATTCATTGGTTTTTGAGATATGAGAAGTGAGAAGTGAGAAGTGAGACTGACGGGCTCCCAAATGGTTCGTCAGTCTCACTTCTCACCTCTCATCATCTCACTTCTAAGTCAGCAGTACACCCCGGAAACCCTGGATATTTTTGATGGCCTTGCCGGTGCCACGGACCACGGCCCGCAATGGGTCTTCGGCAATGTGGATGGGCAGCTTGGTTTTAGCGGCCAGGCGCTTGTCGAGGCCCCGCAGCAGGGCGCCACCGCCGGTTAAGTGAATGCCGTTCTCGTAAATGTCGGCCGAGAGCTCGGGCGGGCTGATTTCGAGGGCCTTGAGCACGGCTTCCTCAATTTTAGCCACCGACTTATCGAGGGCAATGGCAATTTCCGACGAGGTCACCTTGATTACCTTCGGAATGCCGGTCATCAGGTCGCGGCCGCGCACCTCAAAATCGGGAGGCGTTACTTCCAGATCCGTCAGGGCCGCGCCCACTTCAATTTTGATGCGCTCGGCGCTCCGCTCGCCAATCAGCAGGTTGTGCTGGCGGCGCATGTAATCCAGAATATCCTGGTTGAACACGTCGCCGGCCGTCTTGATGGATTGGTCGCAGACGATACCCGAGAGGGCAATGACGGCAATTTCGGTGGTACCACCCCCGATGTCGATAATCATCGACCCGATGGGCTGCTCCACATCGATACCGATGCCGATGGCGGCGGCCATGGGCTCCTGAATCATCCAGACTTCCTTGGCTCCGGCGTGCTCGGCCGAGTCGCGCACGGCGCGCTTCTCCACTTCCGTGATGCCCGACGGAATGCAGATAACCATGCGGTGGGAGGGCTGAAACAGGCGGTTGCGGGTATCAATCATCTTGATCAGCCCCTTGATCATCTCCTCGGCAGCGTGGAAGTCGGCAATAACGCCGTCTTTCAGGGGCCGGATGGTTTTGATGTTGTCGTGGGTCTTTTCGTGCATCTGCTGCGCTTGCCGGCCCACGGCAATTACTTTATTGGTGGTGCGGTCTTTCGCGATGATGCTCGGCTCGTCCACCACGATAACATCGTTGTGAATGATGAGCGTGTTGGCCGTGCCCAGGTCAATGGCAATGTCGCTGGTCAGGAAATTAAAGAAACCCATTGAGTAACGGCAAGTAAATGAGAACGGGCCGCTTGCGCCCGTGAAAAGTGGGGGCAAAAGTACGCAACATTTAAGTGTGGCCATAGTGGCCTCATTGGCTATAGGTAGCCTTGTGCTGCGACCGGCTGGCCGAAACCGGAGCCCAAACTCGGCCGATACGCCTCCCCACACTATTTTCGGCTCTCGAATTAATAATGAGGCATAAACCTATACCTTGTACTTATCTTTTACCATTAAACTTTCTCATGAAAAGCGCGTGCATCTCAGTTCTTGCACTACTGTCCTTCAGTAGCTTGAGCCTAACCAGCTGCAGTAAAAAGCCGGAAGCCTGTTTTACCATTGAAAAAGGCATTCCCAGCTCCAAGATCAATGATGAGGTGGAAGTGAATGCTGGTTGCAGTTCCGATGCCGACAGTTTTGTCTGGGAATGGGGCGATGGCGCGAGTACTACCGGCATCAAGACCAAGCACAAATACAACGCCGCCGGCAACTTCACTATCAAGCTGACGGCGAAGGGCGATGGTAAGTCGGCCAGCACGAGCAAGCCCGTTACCATCGTCCCGTAACGCAGTAAGCCCGCGCTACGCTATGCTACGCAACTGCGCCCTGTTCATCGGAGCATTCCGACGAACAGGGCGCAGTTGCGTAGCACCGGCAAAAAATTAGTGCTTGAAGTGGCGGACGCCCGTCAGGACCATGGCCACGCCCAGGCGGTTGCAGGCATCGATGCTGTCCTGGTCCTTGATGGAGCCCCCGGGCTGCACCACGGCCCGAACGCCGGCTTCGGCGGCTATTTCCACGCAGTCGGGGAAGGGGAAGAAAGCATCGGAAGCCATAACGGCCCCGTTCAGGTCGAAGCCGAAGCTAGTGGCCTTTTCAATGGCCTGGCGCAGGGCATCTACGCGGGAGGTCTGGCCCACCCCCGAGGCCAGCAGCTGCCCGGCCCGGGCCAGCACGATGGTGTTGCTCTTGGTGTGCTTGCAGATTTTGAGGGCGAATTCCAGGGCGGCCACTTCCTCGGTCGTCGGGGCCGATTCGGTGACGGTTTTGAAGTCGGCCGCGCCTTCCATGGCCTGGTCGAAATCCTGCTCGATGGTGCCGTTGAGCAGCGTTTTTACTTGCTTGGTGGGGAAATCGACGGGTTTCTGGCGGAGCAGGATGCGGTTTTTCTTGCTTTGCAGAACGGGCAGGGCCTCCGGCTCAAATGCCGGCGCAATCAGCACCTCGAAAAACAGCTTGTTCAGCTCCTGGGCGGTGGCCACGTCCACGGGCTTGTTCACGATAATTACGCCCCCAAAAGCCGATACCGGGTCGCAGCTCAGGGCATTAAGGTAGGCCTGCTGCAGCGTATCGGCCTGGGCCACGCCGCAGGCGTTGGTGTGCTTGAGAATGGCGCAGGCAGCCGGGCCGGCCGCATCGAACTCACGCATCAGCAGCACGGCCGCGTCTACATCGACGAGGTTGTTGTAGCTGAGTTGCTTGCCGTGGAGCTGGTCGAAGAGCGCATCCAGGTCGCCGGAGAAAGTGCCGGCCTGGTGCGGGTTCTCGCCGTAGCGCAGGGGCGTTTGCTTTGAGCTGCCGGCTTTTTCGTTGGCCGGGGCAGATTGGTTGCGGAGCGTAACGCGGGCGTTGTTGATTTTGGCACCCTCGTCTTTGATCGACCCGTTCAGGTAATTGAAAATGTGGGTGTCGTAGTTGGAAGTAGCCTCGAAGGCGGCGGCGGCGTACCGGCGGCGGTCTTCCAGGTCGGTGGTGCAGCCCTTCTGCGTCAGCAACTCCGTCACGGCCGCGTACTGGTCGCGGCTGCTGACTACGAGCACGTCGCGGAAGTTTTTGGCAGCGGCCCGCAGCAGCGAAATGCCTCCGATGTCAATCTTCTCAATCACATCGGCCTCGGGCGCGCCGGAAGACACCGTTTCTTCGAACGGGTACAGGTCGACTATCACCAGGTCGATGGGTGGAATCTGGTGCTGCGCGGCTTCGGCCAGGTCGCTGGCTTCGTGGCGGCGGTGCAGAATGCCGCCGAACACTTTCGGGTGCAGCGTTTTCACCCGCCCGCCAAACACGGCCGGAAAGCCGGTCAGGGTTTCAACGGCCGTAACGGGTGCGCCCTGCTCCTCGATGAACTGCTGGGTACCGCCGGTCGAGTAAATCGTGACGCCGTGCTGCTTGAGCAGGGCCACGAGTGGTTCGAGGCGGTCCTTGTAATACACGGAAACGAGGGCGGAGCGAATGGGCTGCGACATGGCGACGGGAGTTAGCGAAGGGGTGAAACGTGATGCGAAGGTAGGCAGCCCAGCGCGGGCCGCCGTTACCAAATTGTTACGAAGAGCAAAGCCGCACTTTGCCCCCATCTGACTTTTGAAGCACAAAGCGGGCGTATTCTCCCACCAGGAGCGAGGCGGCACCTTCTCCTTTAGCTCGACTGTGGCAGCCGAACCAGGCGCTCATTCGTAAGCCATTAAAACTCCTCCCTGGCTCCGTTTCGCCTTTATGCCCGAACTCTTTACTGCCTCCGTTCCTGCTACCCCAGCCCTGGCCGCCGCCGCTGCCGCCACGCTGGCCCCGCGCCTGCTGGCCCAGGCGCCCAAATCCGATGTCGAAGGCGGCTTTCCATCCCAGGAATTTGACTGGCTCCGCGAAGCCGGACTGCTGGCGGCCCCGCTACCCGCCCGGCTGGGCGGCAGCGGGCTCAACGAACCGCCCCACACCCAGGAATTACTGAGCGCCCTGCGCCACATCGGACGCGGCAACCTGGCCGTGGGGCGGGTGTACGAAGGCCACACCAACGCCCTGCAGCTGATTTCGCGCTTCGCCCGGCCCGAACAGATGGAGCGGTGGGCCGCCGATGCGGTGGCCGGCCACCTGTTTGGGGTCTGGAATACCGAAGCGCACGACGGCGTGAAACTCGCACCGTTGCCCTCCGGCCGCTTCCGGCTCATTGGCAGCAAAACCTTCGGCTCGGGGGCCGGCCACCTCACCCGCCCGCTGCTTACGGCCGCCCTGCCCGACGGCGGCTGGCAGATGCTGGTACTGCCCGCCGATACGCAGGTGCCTGACTACGACGCCCGCTTTTGGCGGCCTTTGGGCATGCGGGCTTCGGCCAGCTTCCGGGTTGATTTCACGGGGCTTGAAATCGGGCCCGACGACTTATTTGGCGAACCCGGCGACTACTACCATCAGCCCTGGTTCAGCGGCGGGGCCATCCGGTTCGCGGCCGTGCAGCTGGGCGGGGCCGAGGCCATATTCGACGAAACCCGCCGGTTTCTGCGGGCCCTCAACCGCACCGACGACCCCTACCAGCGCCAGCGCCTGGGCCAACTGAGCATTCTGGTGGCCAGCGGCCAGCATTGGCTGCAAGCCGCCGCCGAGCTGGCCGCCCGCCCCGGCCCCGATGCCGAAACGCTGGTGGCTCACGCCAACCTGGTACGGTCGGCCATCGAGGATATCTGCCTGCGGGTGCTGCCCCTGGCCGAGCGGTGCGTGGGGGCCCGCGGCCTGTTGCGCCCCGAGCCCTTCGAACGCCTCCACCGCGACCTGACCCACTACCTGCGCCAGCCTGCCCCCGACGCCGCCCTGGCCGACGCCGGCCGCTACGCCCTCGACCATCCCCGCCCCGCCTACCGCCTCTGGCATGACTGAGCCCGTTACCTTCGATTTCCATGCCCTGCCCCTGCACCCGGCCAGCTACGCGGCCACGCTGGGCCCCACGATAGTAGTAGCGCCCCACCCCGACGACGAAAGCCTGGGCTGCGGCGGGCTGCTGGCCCTGCTGGCCCAGGCCGGAGTGCCGGTCTGGTGCGTGCTGGTGAGTGATGGGACTATGTCGCACCCGTCTTCGGCCAAATTCCCGGCCCCGGCCCGGCAGGCCCTGCGCGAAACGGAGCTACGGCTGGCGCTGGCCGAGCTGGGCCTCGACCCGCACAACCTGCTGGCGCTGAACCTGCCCGACAGCCGCGTACCCGGCCCCGATACCGCCGCAGGCGCGGCAGCAGTGCAGCAACTGATAGCGCTGTTGCGTGAACAACAACCGGCCACCATCCTCTGCCCCTGGCGGCGCGACCCCCACCCCGACCACCGGGCCACCAGCCAACTCGTGCGAGCCGCTTTGGCCCAACTACCCCGCCCACCCCGCCTGCTCGAATACGTGGTCTGGGCCTGGGAGCGCGCTATTCCCGCCGACCTGCCCCGCCCCGGCGAGGTAACCGGCTGGCAGCTCGATGTCAGCTCCGTGCTCGACGTGAAGCAGCGCGCCATTGCCGCCCACGCCTCCCAGCTGCCGGGCTCCTGCATCGACGATGACCCCGCCGGCTTTACACTCGCGCCTTCCATGCTGGCCCACTTCGAGCGGCCGCTGGAAGCGTACCTGGAAGCGACGAAATACTCTCTGCCCTGACAAACAACCGGTTAACGCACTTTACCAATGGAGCCCAACCCCAACCAACCCCATACCCTACCGCCTACTTATTTCGATAAGGTGTACGAGGCTAACCAGGACCCCTGGAACTTCGAAACCAGCCCTTATGAGCGGCAGAAGTACGCGGCCACGCTGGCGGCCCTGCCCCGCCCCCACTACGAGCGGGCCTTTGAAATCGGGTGCTCCCTGGGCATCCTCACGGCCCAACTGGCCCCGCGTTGCGGCTATCTGCTGGCCGTTGATGTGGCCGAAGCTGCCCTCGCACAGGCCCGCCAGCGCTGTGCTAACCTACCACAGGTAGATATTCGCCAGCTGCGGGTACCCGAGCAGTTTCCCGAGGGGCAGTTCGATCTGATTCTGGTGTCGGAGGTGGGCTACTACTGGAGCCCCGCCGATTTAGCACGGGCTGCCGACCAGCTCGTGGCTGCCCTGCCATCCGGCGGCCAGCTCGTACTGGTCCACTGGACACCCCCGGTACACGACTACCCCCTCACCGGCGACGCCGTACACGAGTTCTTTCTGGAGAAAGCCCAGCCCGACGGCCCCCTGCGCCACCTGCACGGCCAGCGCTACGAAAAATACCGGCTCGACGTGCTGGAGCGGCGCTAGCCCACCCTGACGGCAGTAAGGGGCTTCAGAGGCCGTTGCAGTTGCGCCAACTCGGTTCGCAACGCGGCAATGGCCAGGCTTAGCGGCACCAATACAGGCGGCGTGGCGGGTAGCACCAGCGGCCGGGCCCAATCCCAAAACTCCCCGAAAGTAGCGTAGCAGGTAAGGGCATCGGCCACGGCTGGCACCAGACCATCCAGCGAAGCGGCTCCGCTGCCCAAAACCACGCCTGGGGCCTGGTCGGCGCGGGCGGCCTGCCACTGCTGGCGCAACTGGTTGCGCAGCCGTAGTTCGGCTACCAGCGCGGCCGGGTCGGGCACCAGCGGTTGCTGCCGGCCCAGCAGTGCCCACTCGCGCAGCTGCCACGAGAGGCCCACGGCCACCCGCCCCTGCTGCCGGCCCGAAGTGAACACGCGCACGGCCGGGCTGTGCCGCACCCGCAAATCGTGGCGCAGCAGGGCCTGGTACAGTGCTTCGTCTTCCAGAAAGGGCACGACCGGCAACCCGCCTACCTGCCGGTAAGCAGCCACCGTAACGGCCAGGCTGGCCCCAAAGTGCTGGTGGTGGCGGGGCCAGGGGTCGTGGGGCTGGGGGTCGAGCTGGGTTTCGAGCTGCACCCGGAGCAGGTGGTAGGCAGCATCCTGAAGCTGGCAGCGGCGCACCGGGCAGGCCCGGTCGGTTTCTTCCATCAGAATACGGCCGGCTACAGCGTCGGCGCCGGTGGCCAGTTCGGCGAAGGTGGCGGCCAGCCAGTCGGGAGCCACGCGGGTATCGGCGTCGGTGCTGATGATGAGGGCCCCAGGATGGCCGGCCAGTTCCAAACGGTGGGCGGCTTCGTCCATCAGCAGGCGGCGGGCCCGGCCCACATGGGCCTCGGCGGGCGGCAGCGTCACTTCGGCTACGTGCAAAGCCAGGGCCGGATACGCCGCTGCATAGGCCCTGACGGTAGCCGCCGTGTCGTCGGTGCAGTTGTTGGCCAGCACCAGCACCTCAAAGGTTTCGGCGGGCAGCGGGTGGCCGGCCGCATCACTCTGGGCTGCCAGTGCCGCCAGGGTGGTGGGCAGGGACTCGGCCTCATCCTTGGCCGGAATAATGACTGTAGCCCGCAAACCGGCCACGGGCGGGGCCAGGTGGCTCCAGGGCGAAGCAGGCAGGGCGGCGTTGTTGGGATGGGCCGAATGAAAGCGGTGCGGCGAAGCGTATTCCATGCGCTGCTTTCTACGGCAGCCAGCCCCACCAGTTGGCCTTAAAACCAAGAATAACCTTACTGATGAGCTTAAAATACGCTTTTGATTATCAAACGCGGAAGTGGCTATATCGAAGCTGTTTAGAAAGTCGAAAAGTTTGTCATCCTGAGCATTCCGCGCATCAAGCGGCGACGAAGGACCTCATCACGTCTGAGCCGCCATTGTGCCGCCATGATAAGGTCCTTCGTCGCCGCTTGATGCGCGGAATGCTCAGGATGACAGACTCGTAAAAAAGCCGACTTTGTAAACAGCTTCATCAACACAAAAAGGCCCCGTTGTCCTGAACGGACGACGGGGCCTTTTGCTAGGTGGTTAGCTATTAAAACGCTTCGCCCACGGCGAAAATGATACCCGAGTTGCCGCCTGAGCCCACGCCGTAGTCGAGGCGGATGTTGAGCCGGTCGCGGCGGTTGAAGCGGAAACGGATACCCCCGCCCCCAGCATACTTGAGGCCATCGAAAGTGTAATCATCAAGGTTGGGGGCTACTTCCCCCACGGCCCCGAACACGACGCCATCAATGCGCCAGAACAGTTTCTGGCGGATTTCGGCCTGGGCCGTGGTAAACTGACGGTCGCGGTAGCGGGCCTCGTAGATGCCGCGCATCAGGTAGGCATTGTTGTAGAGCGAGCCGCCCAACGTGGCTCCCATGCCGCCCCACTCACGGAACGGCACGTTGCCGGTGTGGTACTGGCCCAGAAACTGCAAGGCCAGAATGGTATTGTTGGAGCCAAAGAGCGGGTTGAAGTGGCGGGCATCCACCATGTAGCGGGTGAAGTTGTAGTCGCTACCCAGGCCCTTGCCGGCGAACAGCACGTGGGCGTCTACGAAATTGCCCCGGTAAGTAGCCAGTACGTTGTCGCGGCCGTCGTAGAGGATGGCCGGACCAACGCCGGAGGTAGTGTAACCGGCCCGCTGCTCGGCAGGAATGGACTCATAAGAGCCAGGAGTACTGTCGTCGTCGCCATCCTTGAGCTTGACAGTGCCCAGATCGGTAAGGCGGTAGCGCAACCCAACGAACAGGTTGGGCTTTATTTTCACCAAGGCCTTCTCATCGAACACCCAGAGCGGGTACTGAATATTTGAATAATTGTCCTTGTCGGTGTCATTGCCCCGGCCGAAATACTGGAATGCCAAGTCGTAATAACTCAACTCTCCCGAGAAGAAAAACTTCTCGTCTTTGGTAAAGATGGTATGGGTAAGCTGGATGGTCGTCTGCTTCTTCTGCGAAATCCAGGCAATCAGGCGGGCATTCGACTTGCGCACCGTGGTATCGGAGCCAAAGCGCCAGACCGGCAGGATGGCTATGCCGCCGGCAAAGCCGGTTTCCTGCTGATAGAAGGCAATGGGCACCGGAATAAAGCTGGGCTTATCGGGGTCGTCGGGGGTGAGTTTGGCTTTGGCCGTGGTGGTAGAAGCCAGAGCCCGGTTCAGGCCCAGGGGGGCTCCGGTGGCTGGCTCGTCGGTGGCAGATTGGGCAGGCAGCTCGGCCGAGGCCAGCAGCGGCGCAGCAGCTTCGGGAGCGGCCGACTGCGCCAGGGCAGCCGGAGCGGCCAGCACGCTTAGCGCCAGCAACGGGTAAATAAAGCGCATACTAGATGGCCAAGGTCAAAGTGAATGAACAAAACTATCCCAGCAGGCGCGGCAGCGGCAGAAGAAGCTACCGTGCAGATGCCGGGTTTAGCCCTTGCTAACGCAACTATAACAGCAGCGGTTGCCGCGGGTTTCAGGCCAGCCAAAGCATCGAGAGTACCCCGCTTAGCATAATGGCCTTGCACCAGGTACTGAGTTGGGCAAAGTGCTGGCGCTGGTCGGCCCGGCGCAGCCCGGCGGCCAGCGCCAGCAAGGGCACCAGCACCAGCACCAGCAGCCAGCTCCCCAGCCCGTAGCGCTGGCTTATGGCCAGGCAGTTGAACACTGCCCCAGCCACCAGCAGCACCAGGCAGGCCAGAAAAAAGGCCGTTACCCACTTGGTACGCCGCACGCCCCACACCAGCGGCAGCGTGCGGCAGTCGTGCTGGGCATCGCCGCGCATATCCTCCACATCCTTCACGATTTCGCGCACGATGGTGAGCAGAAAGGCCGCCAGCGCATAGCCCCACACCGCCGAGCGGCCGGTGCCGGCCTGCAGTTCGGGCAGCAGCACCAACGCCGCCGTAAGCGTGGCAATGCTCACGTTGCCCACCAGCGCCACCCGCTTAAACCGCACCGAATACCCCCACAGCAGCAGCGCCGAGCCCAGGTTCACGAGCCCGAGCAAGGGCGAAAGCAGGCCGCTCAGGCCCACGCCCAGGCCCGAGAGCAGCAGGTGGGCCAGCATCGCATGGCGGCGGTTCACGGCCCGACCCACCACCAGCCGCCCCGGCCGGTTAATAGCGTCAATCTTGACGTCGTAGTAGTCGTTGATGATGTAGCCGGCTGCTCCGATGCAGAGGGCCGCCAGCACCAGCAACCCGAAACCGGGGGCCAGCACCTGCCGCCAGGGCGCCGCGGGCAGCAGTAGGCAGGCCCGCACCAGCAGCAGACACAGGGCCATTATCAGCAGGTTGGGCAGCCGGACGAGGCGGGCCAGGTGCCGGCCACCGCCCGTCGGCTCCGAACCAGCTTCGCCCCTGGGGGTAGGAACGGCAGACGAGGAGGAGCGAAAAAGCATGGGCTACGGTTGGGCTGACGGAAGTTGCCTGCAAAGATGCACCGCCCCCGGCGGACACCCACAAAAAAGCCTCTCCCGGCATAGGAAGAGGCTTTCTGGTAAAGCCGCCAGCCGGCGGCCGATGCTACTTACAACCGCTTGATGTTGACGGCGTTAACACCCTTGCGGCCTTCCTGGGTATCGAACTCCACCCGGTCGTTCTGCTGCACCTGGCCCCCGTTCAGGCCGGTTACGTGCACGAAGAAATCTTCCTTCGTATCATCTTCTGTAATAAAGCCGTAGCCTTTCGACTCGTTATAGAATTTTACGGTTCCTGTTTTCATGGAAAAGAGAGAGGTGAGATAGTGGATGATCGGGTAAATATAAAGGGATTCCTCAAAAGCCCTTCCCCGATTTCACTCCTCTTCCAAACGGCCACTTCACCTGATGGCTAACGACTTACCGAGCCGTTACCATTCCGCTACCAGGTTTTCTGGGTTTTCATAACGGCCTCAATCAACTCGCGCACGGCCCCGTGGCCCCCGGGCAGCTGAGCCACGTAGTTGCTGATGGCCCGCACATCGGTGGCGGCATCGGCGGGGCAAGCGGCCACGGCGCAACGGCGCATCACCTCCAGGTCGGGCATATCGTCGCCCATGTAGGCAATCTGCTCGGGCGAGAGGTGGTAGGTGTTGAGGTAGTTGTTGAAGATTTTCATCTTGTCATCAACTCCCAGATACACGTCGCGCACATCGAGCGACTCCAGGCGCTTGCGCACGCCTTCTTCTTCGCGACCCGAGATAACGGCCACCCGGTAGCCCTGGCGCAGGGCATGGCGCACGGCGTAGCCGTCGCGGATGTGAAAGGCGCGGGCCTGCTCGCCCGAGTTGAAGGCCAGCAGCGTACCGTCAGTCAGCACCCCGTCTACGTCCAGAATAAACACTTTAATGGCCGACAGGTCGGCGGCGGGTAGGGCAGTCATAAAAGCCGTTTGGGCAAGTAAGATAGGGCGGTTATTAGAGCAGAAACCGGGTTACTGCTTATTGGTTATCGCGCCATTCGTACACCCACTTGGCCTGCACCTGCTCGAGGTGGCCTTCGTTGGCCTGCTCGCGGGTACCCTCGAAGTTGGGTAGGCTCATCACCCAATCGAGCAGCTCGGTGAAGCGGATGCGGTAGATTTTAGCCTCGGTGAATTCGGCGCCGAACTTCTCGTAGAGCGCAATGGCAATGTCCTCGTGGTCGCTCCACTGAATCGGGGGCTCGAAATGGTTCATAGTGGAAAATGTGCTGAATGTGAGAAATGTGGCAAATGTGAAAAGGGGGAGGAGGCTAACGGCGCAGCACATTACCCACATTTCTTACATTATCCACATAAAGAAAACTAGTGGCCCAGGAAGTGCTGCGTTGGGATGCGCACGACTAAATCGGCGTTGCCCTGCACGACGCACTGGCAGCCCAGACGGGAGCTGATGCGCGGATTTTCGGCCCGGTCGATGAAGTCTTCCTCGGCATCCGAAATTTCGGGCAAGTCGGCTTCGCCCTGTTCGATGTACACGTGGCAGGTGCTGCACCCGCATACGCCCCCGCAGTTGTGCTGGAGCTGAATATCGTTGTTGAGGGCCACATCCAGCACCGATTCGCCCTCAGCGGCCACGTGCGTCTGGTCGGGCTGGCCGTCCTGAAATTTGAAGGTAATATTTACGGCTTTCACGGCGAAATGCTAGGGTAAGCGAGGCAAAAATGAAGGGGCAAAGGTACGGACGCCCCTTCCCGAATCAAAGCTACGGGCCGGGCTGATTGTTTGCTGCCCCAGCCAAGAGAGCAGTGGCCGCGGCCGACTGGTCGCGGGCAGTAGCCTGAATACTGGCCGTGAGCTCCCGGTACAGCATCTGCCAGCGGGGGTGGTCGGTTAAAGCGGCTTCGTGTTGGGACAGCGTGGCTGCATCATGGCGCACGGCCGGGCCGGTCTGGGCCCCGAAGGGCGACTGATTCAGGGCCTTATCCACGGTTTCGCGGATGAGCGGGTGGAGCAGTTCCCAGGGCAGGCCGGCCTGTTCGAGCAGTTCGCGCCCGATACCCAGCAGGTGGTTGGGAAAGTTGCTGGCCCACACCGCCGCCACGTGCAGCTGCAGGCGTTGCGCCGAGCTGACCTCGCGCACATCGGGGCTGAGGGCGGCGGCCAGCGCGTGCAGGGTAGCCAGACCAGCCGCGTCGGCCGCTTCCAGGCACAGCGGCACCGCGGCCCAGTTGATAACGCGGCCTGGCCCAAAGGTCTGGAGCGGGTAGAAAACGCCGCCCCGAATCTGCTCCTTATAAGGGGTGAATACCGACAGTGGCAGGGCGCCGGCCGTGTGGGCCACCAGGGCGCCGGCCGCAAACCGGGCGGCGGCCAGCACTTCGGGCACCACGGCGTCGGGCAGCGCCAGCAGATACACCTCGGCCGGAGGCAGCTGGTGCAGGTCGGGGGCAATGGCAGTGCCGGCCGGTAGCCGGGCTTTCAGGGCTGCTGCCGAGGCTGCCGTACGACTCCAGATAGCCACTGGCGGATAGCCGGCCGCTGCCAGCGCGGGTCCGAGATGGGCAGCTACCCGCCCGGCTCCCAGCAGCACGATACGCGGGTGCGCCAGTGATTCAATATTCTGCACAGGAGAAGAGATAAACTTAGCAGCCCTTTTTGAGATTGAATGCGGAAATTATGAACTTATATGGCTAATATTGAACTGCTGACTGAATTTTGGCCCATTTTTGCCAAAATTGTCAGCCAGCTGAAATCCTTTTGCAGGTTCTGTTTTCTTCTCATCTCCTTTCCCACTTTTCTTTTCCTTTTGCATGACTCAAAACTACTCTAAAACCCGCGCCATCACTCCCTGGCATAAGCTGGCGCTGGTCGGTCTGCTGGGGCTGGCCACCGGCGGCGTGGCACTCGCGCAGGAAGTAGGCCATCCGATAGCTGTCAAACGGGCTGAACTGGTTCAGCATATGAAACCGGGTACAGCTAACAGCATTGCTGCCCTACCCTACCCTGCTGGGCGGGCACAAAACGTTGCCGGTACCTACACTGATTTAGGAACTGCTGGTACTGCCATTGCCACCGCCAATCTGGATGACGCCAACTCCGGTGCGCAGGATATCGGGTTCACGTTCTCCTTCAACGGCGCAAGCTTCACGCAGTTCGTGCTGAATACGAACGGCTTTATCAAGCTGGGGAACGTCGCCCTCACCAATCCGGCCGACATCTACCCGCTTTTTAACGCGACGGATCTAAACCTCATCTCACCCGTCTCGGGTCTCGACCTGGTAAGCGCTGCTGACCAGACGGCTTCTCCTACTGAATACCGGGTTTCGACCACGGGTCCAGCGGGTAGCCGAGTATGCACCATTCAGTTCAAGAACCTGACTGATAAGCCCGCTACTGTTGGCACCACCACTATAGCCTCGCAGTTCAAGACAATGGAGTTCCAGCTTAAGCTGTATGAGGGCTCCAATAACATTGAATTCGTATACGGTACCTGGACCAGCTCCGGGAACGCGCCCATTGGCCGTGATTTATACATCGGTCTGAAAGGGAGCAGTGAAGCTCCGGATGATCTGACCCTGGCCTTTAAGTCCAGCAGCTCCACTGCCTGGACTACTACTATTTTCCAAACGGTGTCAGGCACCAGCTACGCTCCCCATTTCGTTCGTAATACCTTTCTGCCAGACCCAGGCCGGACGTATCGCTTCCGCACGCTGGCAGCTACTGATGCCGCGGTAAACACCATCTATACGATGGGCAAGCTGGCAGTACCCAACTCGTTGCCGCACGTAGTTTCGGCGCGGGTAACCAACAGCGGCAGCTCACCCCTCACTAACCTGCCTGTAACCCTTACGGTAGCCGGTGCCAATACCTTCACCAACACCAAAACGGTAGCCACTCTGGCCCCTGGTGCCAGCCAGACGGTGACGTTTGATGCTTATCCTACGCCGCTGACTCTAGGCACGAACACGCTCACGGTCACCGTCCCGGATGACGGCGACAATTCGAACAACTCACTCCCTTATACCCAAGAAATTACGCCTGATCAGGTAGCATATATCAATGCTCCACAGGCCTTGGTACCAGGTGGCATCAGTCTGACGGATGGTAGTGCTCCTCTCCCCGGTTCATCACTGGCCGTAAAATACAAGAACAGTCAACCGGTTTCCATTTCTCAGGTAAAGGCCGCATTCCCAACTGGCACTGCCTCTACCTTCGAGGTATTGGTACTGAATTCGGATGGGGCCAATGGCACACCGGGTACGATTCTTTACACTTCACCCACGCAAAATCGTCCGGCCACGGCTGGCACGGTAACAGTGACCGTGCCTCGCATAGTTGTGCCAGGGGATTTTTACGTGGCGGTGAGGCAGGTTTCAGGAGGTATCGCGCTGGGTTATCAAAGCGAGTTGCCCCTACGGGCCAATACCTTTTATGTGCAGTTTCCAGGCGCCGCTTGGGCATCTTTGAGCACTTACACGGGTGCACCTTATCGTTTGGCTCTTGACGCCGTTTTGGCTCCCGTGCCGACCTGCGTTGCGCCTAGCGCTTTGGCGGTCAACACCATCACGACGACTACGGCAGTGGTAACGTTCACCGGCACGGATAACGGCACTGGTTACTCGATCATCTACGGACCGAAAGGCTTCAACCCGGCCACGGGCGGTACCACGGTTACGGCCACGGCTTCGCCCTTCACGCTGACGGGTCTGACCAACTTCATCGAATACGATGTGTACGTACGGGCCAACTGCGGCGCAACCGATCAGAGCCTGCTGACGGGTCCGGTATCCTTCCGTACGGCCTGTCAGCCGCCCACTATCACCGCTTTCCCCTACGCTGAGAATTTCGACGGCATCGCGGCCTCCGCTAATCTCGCGCCCTGCGGCATTAAGGTGCTCAACGTGAATACCGACAGCAAGACGTGGCGCGTGGCTTCCTCGTTTTCCAACAACGGGGTAGCAACTTCGGTAGCCAGCTCGGGCCCTAATGCCCTGATTTACGAGTTCAACAGCGCGGCTCCTGCCGACGACTGGTTCTTCACCCCGGCCCTGGCCCTGCAGACTGGCTACAAATACCAGCTCACCTTCAAGTACCGCACCTTCAACGCTGCTTACGCAGAGAAGCTGGAGGTAAAGTTTGGCAGCAATAACACCCCCGCCGGCCAGACCACGACTATCTGGAACAACGCCAACATTATCGATGCGGCCGGGTACGTGACCACGGGCACCGGCTCGGCGCCAGCCGTTATGGCCATCACGCCGACCACGACGGGCAACTACTACATCGGTTTCCACGCCTACAGCGACCGGGATAAGTTGGTGCTGGCCGTCGATGACATCAGCATCACCTCCTCGGTGGTTACCGGTACGTCGTCTGCTCTGCAGCAGGCCATCAACCTCTACCCTAACCCCACCGCCGGCAAGCTCACGCTTGAGGTACGCGGGGCTAACGCCAAAAACGGCCTGCAGGTAGAAGTAACTAACATGCTCGGCCAGCGCGTGCACACCGCCACCGTGCGCGACAACATGACCAGCCAACTCGACCTTTCCGGTCTCGCTAACGGCATGTACGTGGTGAAGGTGCGCAACGGCAACGACTACATGGTGCGCAACGTGTCGGTGCAGAAGTAATTAGGCCCACCTTATTTTATCTTCCCGAAAAGGGGGCAGCCAATCGGCTGCCCCCTTTTTTTATGGGCTGAAGCTGTGAGTTGCGAAAGTCCGGATGCCCCCCTCCCGGATTGCTTACGCCCTGTCCCAATTAACCGAAACCGTGGTAGAGGAAAGAGCTTGGGCCCTTGCCTCACCACATTGTGCTTAAACGCGCAAAGGCTTTTGCGTATCTGTTAACGCCATATCTTCATATTGCCTTTCCCAGCTGCCTGCTCCCGGCTAACAGCCGGGCGGTGCATAACGGGGTACAGGCGGAGTGTAATAGCTGAGCAGCCCCCTTAATTAACGCCAAAGCGCCCCCGGTTTTCACCGGAGGCGCTTTGATACGAGGCAGTTGCCTTAAGGTGCGCTTAGGCTACCTGCCGCGGTTTGGGCCGGGTAACTACCGGCCGGGGCCGGGCACCGGCTTCGGGGGCGGGTACAGCCGGGGCCTCGGTTTCGCGGCGGCGCTTGTAGAGGGCCATGCCAAAGCCGACGGCCATGAGCAGCGTACCGCTCCAGAGCAGGTTGATGAAGGGCTTCTCCACGGCTTTCAGAATGATGTAGTCCTTCTGGGTCGTGCTCACGCCGAAGGTGAACTTGGCTTGCTGCGGATCGACGTTGAGGAACGACAAGCGCAGGCCCAGGTCCTCAATTTCGTCGGGCACGCGGCCGATGAGCTTGTTGCGGACCACGAACATCGGATGCACGTGGTACTGCTTTTTCTCGCCGTATACCAGGAAGTCGCCCTGAATGGCCAGGTCGCCCTTGGTCAGGCCCAGGCCGGCGGTCTGGTGGGCGGGCTCCACGCCGCGGAACACGGCGAAGTAGTCGTTGAGGAAGATGGTGTCGCCCACGCTCAGCACGTGTTCTTTCACCTCGCTCCAGTCCTTCTCCTTGTCAATCGGCGGTACGGCGCTGATATGGGAGTAAATGTCGTGGTCGGCAAACTTCTTGATGTCGGGCGAGGCCAGCAGGCCACCCATCTGCTCGTTTACCTGGGCACGGGGGTAAAGCACGAATTTCTCCTTGGTCTCGCGGTCTTTGTACTCGACGCGGTAATAGGTGTTTTCGGGCAGAATTTCGAGCGTGTCGCCGGCCTTATAGTACACCTCGGAGCCACGTTTGATATCGGCGCGGGCCAGGGCCTTGTACTCATCGGCGGTGCGGTAGAGCAGTTGCTTGTCGACGTAGCCGGGCACGCCGGGCACATCGAAGTACTGGCCGGTGTAGCGCACATCGTACTTGCCCATCGGGGCGGAGTCGTTACGCCAGAGCAGCACGTTGTCCTGGTTGGTGGTCTGGTCGAACTCGCGGGAGTAGAGCAGGCCGGAAGTATTCTGGCTGATGATGTTGGAGTAGCCGGCCGAGGCCAGCACGCCCAGCAGCATCAGGGCAATACCAATGTGGGCCACGCCCCCACCCGACAGGCTCACCTTACGCCGGATCAGCGTAAGCACCATGCTCAGGTTGGCCAGCACGGCAAACAGGGCCGTGGTCAGGAGCACGATGTAGGTCAGGTCCATTTTATGGCCGTAGTACTGCACGAGCAGAATCACGAGGGCCGCCCCGAGCAGGGACAGCAGGGCCGGCACCGTAAGGGTGTTGGTCAGGCTGGCCTTGTCGTTTTTCTGCCACCACATTACCTGAGCCAAACCCGAGCAGAAGGCCACCCCTACCCCCATCCAGAGCTGGAATTTGGTGTAGTGGGCAATCTGGTCGGCGGGCAGCGCCAGATTCGACTTGATGCCAACGAAGCCCAGGAAGGCGTTATAAACCGGAATGCTGGTTGTGAACAGCACCTGGAACGCACCCAGGCACAGCACCGTAGCCCCTACGAACACCCAGAGTTCGGCGTTGTAAGTGGTCAGCTCCTTCTCGGAAACCGGAATCTTCTTCCAGCGCGAAACCAGCAGCGCAATGCTCAGCACGGCAAAAACCGCCAGATAGATAATCAGCTGGCCCGAGAGGCCCAGATCGGTGAACGAGTGAACCGAGGCGTTGCCCAGCACCCCCGAGCGGGTGAGGAACGTAGCGTAGAGAATCAGCAGGAAGGTGGCAATTACCAGCGCGAACGAGGTGCGCAGGGCAATGCGGCTACGCTGCCAGAGCACCAGCCCGTGCAGGGAGGCCACCAGCACCAGCCACGGAATGTACACCGCGTTTTCCACGGGGTCCCAGTTCCAGTAGCCACCGAAGTTGAGCGTTTCGTAGGCCCAGTAGGCCCCCATCACGATGCCCACGCCCAGAATCATGCCGCCCCAGAGGGTCCAGCGCATGGCCGGGCGCACCCATTTGGTGTACTCGCCCTTCCAGAGGCCGGCAATGGCGTAGGCAAAGGGCACCAGCGTGAGGGCGAAGCCCAGAAACAGCGTGGGTGGGTGAATCACCATCCAGTAGTTCTGGAGCAGGGCGTTCAGGCCGGTACCGTCGGCGGGGATAAAGTTGGGGTTGGTTTTCCAGACCGGCAGGTCGGGCATGAAGTCGCGCAGCAGGATAAAGGGCGAGGAACCGATTTTGAGGTCGCCCAGTACCACACCCAGAATCATGGACGTGAGGAAAAGCTGCACGCCGGCAAAAACGGTCATTACCGGGGCTTCCCAGCGCTTGGCCGAGCGCATCAGAATGAGGCCCAGGCACACGTGCCAGAAAATCCAGAGCAAAAAGCTACCCTCCTGCCCTTCCCAGAAACAGGAAATCATGTAGTACACCGGCAGGTGGTTGCTGCTGTGGCTCCAGGCGTAGTAGTACTCGTAGCGGTGGCCGTGGATGATGCCGAACAGGCACACAATCACGGAAATTACGGCGACGGCATGCACGAGAAAGGCGCCCCGGCCCAGCCGCATCCAGCCGGCATCGGTGTCGCCGAGGGCCCGGCCGCGGGCAGCCATGTAGTAGGAGTACGCCGCCACCGTGGCCGCCACAAATGCCAGAATGACGCTTATGTGCCCGGCATTGCCGATGAAAGTATTCAGCATGGATTACTGCGTTGAGTAAGCGAAGGAGCAGGCAGCCGGATCAACAACCAACCTGACTCCAGATGATAGGTGTCGGCAGCAGGTAGCCGGCCCGACAAGGCGAAATGATTAGCGCGCAGCGGTGGCGCCCTTGATGTCCTTCTCCACGTACTTCGAGGGGCACTTAAGCAGGATTTTGTCGGCCACGAAAACGTCGTTGCGCATGGCCCCGGTAATCACCACCTGCTCCGACTTGTCGAAATCCTGGGGCTGGGGATTGAAGTAGACCACGCGCTGGGCAATACGGTTGGTGTCAACCAGCGTGAAAGCGAAGTAGTTGGGGTCGAGGGTGGGGTTGTACTCCAGACCCATGATGTTCTGGCCACCGTCGCGGGGCAGGCGGCCTACCACGTGCACCTTGGTCAGGTTGCCATCGGCGGCCCGCTCCCGGGCTTCCTTGAACGACACGTACACGCTGGCGTCGCCGGCAGTGCTGGTGATGATGGCAATGGCCACGGCAATAATAGCCATGATGAAAATGTGCGTTTTTTTCATGTCAATGCAAGCAATAGGCGGCTCCGGTCGGAGTCAACAGTCGGGGTCAGAACAGCGAAACAGGTTACAAAGGTCCGCAAAAAGCGGTGAATGCGTGATAAAAACGATTATGATGCTGAGCAGCCCAAAGCAGCTGCTCAGCATCATAATCGGCTACTCTCCTATCTCTTTTTCCAGACGGGTGAGTTTGCGGTCCAGTGAAACCAAAAAGAACAGCAGTCCGGCCAGTACCACCACAATCACGGCCACGACCACGTAAATCTTACCACTCTGGCGCAGGGTATCGGCCATTTCGGGCTGCCCGGCGGCCGTTTGGGCGGCGGCTTGCAGCACCGGTAGCAGCAGGGCCAGCAGCAACAGGGCTGCCCGACCAACAAACTCACGGCTACGGGCCCTTAGCGCCCCGAATGACCCATTAAGCAATTTGCTTTTCATACAATTTCAGTTTGAGCAGGGAAACGCGGCTGGCGAGCTGGGCCAGCCAAAAGGCCAGCAGCGTCCAGCCAATAACGGCCGGGTAAAACACGAGGCGCATGTTGCTGTCGAGGTCGTACTTAGCGAAGGCCGGGTTGCCGCCCGCACCGGGATGAAGCGAATCGGTGAGGCGGGGCAGGATGTAGAACAGCGGCATGGCCACGGCAAAGGCAAACACGTTATAGATGGCCGAAATCCGGGCCCGCTGCTGGTCGTCGGTGAACGAGGAGCGCAACACCAGATAGGCCCCGTAAATGAGCATGGCAATGGCCGCCCCATTGAGCTTGGGGTCGTTGGTCCACCACTGGCCCCAGGTAAAGCGGGCCCAGATGCTGCCCGTAGCCAGGCCCACAAAGCCCATCAGGATGCCGGTGCGGGCAGCCTCGTGGGCTCTGATATCAAGCTCGGGCGTAGGCGTGCGCAGGTAGCGCACCGAGTAGTACACCGAGGCGGCCAGAATGAAGGTCATGCCAAACCACATCGGCACGTGGAAGTACAGGTTGCGAATGGTTTCGTTGAGAATGGCCAGCCGCGGCACCGGCAGCAGCAGGCCCGCCACCGCCACGTACAGCAGCAGCACCACACTCAGGGCTTTCCACCAATTTCTTTTCATGAAGTCAGATTAGCTAGTTAGACTCGTTGTTGCTGGTTAGCATTTACTGTAAGCATTTCGTGCATCTAAGTAACACCGAAACAGGGCGTTGTACCGTCGGCTATCCATCTCACTTCTGACAGCTCAAAAGCTTCTTTTATACTTAGCTTCTCCATAGAAATGGGAACAGCAGGTACGACACGGCCCCCACAATCATGTTCAGGGCCACCAGCGTAAGCAGGGAGCTGCGGCTGGCTTCGAATTCGAGGCCATCGAGGGCATTCTTCGAAACTTTGATGAGCAGCAGCAGCATGGGCACCATCAGCGGGAAGCCGAGCACGGCCATCAGGGTGCTGCTGTTGGTAGCCTTGGCCGCAATGCCCGACACGAGCGTAAGCGTACTGGCAAAGCCCACGGCCCCGAGCAGCACGTTGCCCACAAACAGCGGCACGTTCTGAACCGGGTTGCCCAGCACTACCGCGTAGAGCGCAAATGCCACCAGCGCCAGGCCCAGCAGCAGCACGGCATTGTAGGCCATTTTGGCCAGAATAACGGCCTGGGGCCGCACCACGGTGTAGTAGTAAAGCATGCGGCCCCGGCTTTCCTGCAGAAAGCCCTTGGCCACGGCATTCACAGCCGAAAACAGCAGCACAATCCAGAACAGGGCGTTCCAGGCCGGAACGGGCAGTTGCCCCCCTCGCGACGAGAAGCTTAGGTAGCAGACGAACACGGTGCTGCTTACGTAAAGCAACATGCCGTTGAGAGCCGCCCGCTGGCGCCACTCCAGCCGGAAGTCCTTCTGCATCAATACCCAAATTTCGCTTAGTAGCGTCACGGCAACCCGGCTGGTAAAAGGACCGCAAAGATACAACCCAACCCCCGGAATACCCGCCTGCCAACCCGGAATACGCCGGCCCGTAGTCCGCAACCCGGTTTAAACGATAATCGGCCGGCTTTCCTCGCAGGAAAACCGGCCGATTAGCAGGCTGGCAGCGCGTACCGCGCCGGGCGCTAGAAGTCGTAGCCCAGCGTGGCGTAGATTTTCGGGCCCTTGGTGTTGTACTGTTCCCGGCCCCAGGCCACGTCGCCCTTTACGTAGAAGCCGAGCATGGTGGTGCGAATGCCGGTGCCGTAGCCGTAGAGCAGCGGGTTGGTGAAGTTGATGACAGTGGTTGTGAAGGAGCCCTGCGACACTACGCGCGTGTTATTAGAGTTGTTCACGCTAAATGGGTTGGCTCCCGAGTACGTGGTGCCGACGTCGCCGAAGGCCGTGAGCTGAAGGTTGCGGAAGAAGCCCGATTCAATGGGCCGCCGCGAGAAATACTGCACAATGGGCAGGCGCAGCTCGCTATTGAACAGCACGTACTTCTGGCCTACCCGCTTGCTGTAATCGAAGCCCCGCAGGTTGGTGACGAACTGCTGGTAGAACATCTGGGTGGGGTCGAGCTGGGTGGCGTTGCCCACGGGAGCTCCGTTGCCGGCGATATAGCGGGCATCGTTGTAATCCGAGTTCAGCCAGTTATCCATGCCGCCGAGGCGGAAGAAGGGTTGGGCTGAGCCACCCCCGATGTACTGCCCGAAGCTGGCCCGGTTGGCCCAGATAAGCTGGCGGTGCAGCTTCTGGTAGTGGCGCAGGTCGATAAAAATTTTAGTGAAGCCGGTATTGCGGCCATCCAGGTCCTCGAGCTTGGTTACACCAGCCTTCATGCGGGTGCCTTGCAGCATATTGATGCCCGTTACCACCGAGTTATCAAATACCAGCTCGCCCTCGCCCCCAAGGTAACTGGTGTTCACGTCGTTGGCATTGGCCAGGTCGCTGTACTGGCGGCGGCTCACGTTCACGAAGCGCGGGCCCAGGCGCACGCTCAGGTTGTGGGTGAGCGGGTAGGCGATGGTGGGCGCAATTTCGTGGCGGCCGTAGCGCACCCGGGTACCGTCCCCTATTTCGGGGAAATAGGCCTGCTTCTGGTAGCGGACGCTCCAGTCGTAGCGGTGCTTGAGGTTGGTGTACTCGGCGAAAATATTGCTGGTACGCAGGTCGGTGAGGGCAAAAATGCCGGCCTGAATCCGGTGGTCCTCCATCAGGTCCGACATATTCACCTGGGCCGAGAAACCGATGCCCAGCAGGTTGTCCGCCTGAAGTGTCGAAACCACATTATCGATGCTGAACTGGGTGCCGTAGCGGAAAGGCCCGGCCAGCGTAGCTGCTTCGGCCGGGGGCGCCTGGGGCAACGCGACCACCGTGGCAGCCCGCCGCCGTGGGGCCGGCTGCCCTCCCGACGAAGGCGCCCGGGAAGCCGGGATATCCTCGTCGAACTCATAATTATTGGTGTTTACGCGGCCATCGGTTGGCGTGGCTGGGGTAGCAGGCGCGGAAGTTGGCTCCGGTTCGGTGGTTGTAGAGGCGGGCGCGGCGGCCGGGCGCTGGGCGGCGTTGGCTACCGTCGGACCAGGCCGGTTAGCGGCCGGCACAGCCGCTTTGGCGGGCCGGGAGCGGTCTTCGAGAATTTCCTGGCGGGCCGTTTTGGCCAGCGTCAGGCCTGTGGGTAACGCGTAGTTGGGGTACAGATACACATTGCTACGCCCATCGGCCGCCGCTATAAGCCCCAGCGTATTGGTGGTGGCGCTGTAGTCGAAATCCTGAATGCCGGCAATAAAACTCGTTACGGGCTGGTAGCTACGCGAGGCCAGCGAGTAGCGGTAGAGGCTGCGCACGCCGCTTTCCTCGCCCACAAACAGTACCTGGTCGTCGGAGATGGCCCGGGGCCGGCCCTCATTGGAGATGGTATTTACCAGCACCTCCACCGGCTGGGCGCGGCCATCGAGGTGGTAGAGGTAGAGGTCGTAGTTGTTGACGACGGCCCCGAAGCTGCCTTTGGCCGTACCCGCCGAATCGAGCCAGCGGTTGGAGCTGAACACCAGGCCCTGCCCCCCGGGCAGGAAGGTGGGCTCCACATCGTCGAATACGTCGTTGGTGAGCCGCTCGGGCGTGCGGTTGCCGGCCCGCAGCAGATACAAATCGTTCTGGCCATTGCGTACCCCGCTAAACACGAGCGCCTTGCCGTCGGCCGAATAACTCAGACCGGTTACCTGCGAGAAGGGCGAAAAAACAGAGGTACGCTTCCCGAAGGTGGGCACCAGGCTTCTCAGGCGGGCAGTCAGGCCACCCAGGCCGCCATTGGCCGGGCGCAGCTCCAATACCAACTGGCCACGCTGCTCTTCGGCCACCGCCACCTGGTCGTTGCCACGCCAGGCCAGCACCGGCAGGCGGGTTTCCACCTGCTGGTCGGGCGTTTTGTAGCCGCCCCGATGAATCACGTCGCGGCCCTTGCCGTTCTTGTTCACGACCAGCACCCGGTAGCGGCCCTGGTCGTTCTGCACGTACGCCAGGCGCTGGCCGTTGGGGCTCAGCACGGGCTGGCTGTAAATAGTGCCCCGGCGGTTAAGCCGGCCCAGGCTGTTCTTGTCGTCCAGCTCCTGGAAGGCCGTGAGCGGGCGGGCGTTGAGTTGGCGGTAGTAAGCCAGCCAGTCTTTCAGAAACACTTTGTAGGGCACATTCAGCGAGGAGCTGATGCCGACCTCTACGTCGCGGGTGATGCGGGTGAGGTTGAGAATGTTCTGGATGCTGGTGTAGCCGTAGCGCTCGGCAATGTAGTTCCACACGCTCTGGCCGGCCAGTTCGGGGTTGCGCAGGAAGAACGGGGCCGCGCGGTTACCCTCGTTCTCGTGGGTCATGGTGCGCATATAGTCGTCCATTTCCACGCTCCAGCCCTGCGCCGCATAGGCCGAGGCCCCACTGATAAACCAGTCGGGCAGTTGCAGCAGGTAGCTGCTCTGAATCACTTCCTTGAGCGAGCCACCGTACATCATATCATTCAGCAGCACCTCGGTAATGCGGCTGCTGAGCTCCTGCTTGAACCGGGTTTGCTCGCCCTGGAAGGCAATCTGCACTTTCGTGGAGCGGGTTAGTGCGGTTTCGCCGCCGGTGGTGTACTTCTCGGGCGAGAGGCCCACGTTGCTCTGGCGCAGGTCGCCGATGGAGTTGAAGAGCATAATCGTGGTTTTGGAGTACGGGTAGTACCCAATCAGCCCCGTAATGCGCTGCAACTCTTTTTCGGCGTACTCGGCCGCATGGCGGGCATTGGCCTCGCCCCCGGCGTAGTAGTAAATCGTAAAGTTCTGGGTGCTGAACTGCAACCAGTCGAAGTCTTTATACTGAATACGGACCCGCCCAAAGGGCTCCTGGGCCGACTGCGCCCGGGCCGGATTGCCCGCGGCCAGCAGCCCGAGCAGCAACAGGGCTGGGCCGGCCGGCTTGGCCAGCGGCCCCAAAGGGAAGGATAAGTGCTTCATATCGAAAAACCAGGAGCTAGAAACTAAGAAGCGGAGCCGGGCGCGGCGGCGGCCGGCGCGGAGGAATATAACGGAAGATACCGCCGGATATTGACTTCGGGCCAGGGCTCTACGTCATTTTCCAGCCAGTCGGCCATCACCTGGGCCAGCCGGGGAGCCATCATCACCCCCTTCGAGCCTAGGCCATTGAATACGTGCAGCCCCGGCGCTTCCGGGTGGGTGCCCAGCAGCGGCTTCCGGTCGCGGACGGCCGGCCGTACCCCGGCCCGCTGCCCGATTACCCGGAAGGGCTGCCCGGTAATGTCGCGCAGGCGCTGGCTAAGCTCTTCGCGGGCCTCGGGCGTGGTACCCGGCGCGAAGGGTGGCCAGCGGTACGTAGCGCCCACCCGCAGCCGGTTGGCCCCGAGCGGCACCACATAGGCGCCCTTGTTGAGCACTGTGCCGGCTGGCAGGCCAGGGCATTCCACCGTCAGCACCTCGCCCTGGTTGGGAGTAAGGGGCAGCCACTGGAAAAACGGATTCTGGCAGGTGGCCGCGCCTTCGCAACTGATGACGTGCCGGGCCTCTATCCGGCCCGCGTAGCCGAAGCCGCCGGCCGACTGGGCAACAAGCGCGCCCCAGTCAAAAGTTTCGTGTTGCAGCCAGCCTGCCGCCAGCCCCTCGGCCGTGAGGGCCGTGAGCAATTCTTCGACCAGCACAAAGCCCCCGCGCCGGATCAGCAGCCCCCCAAATTCGGGCTGCACGCCCGGCAGCTCGGGTAATTCGCCGGTGGGATTTTCCACAAAATCGAGCCAGGCGGGACGGTCGGCGCTGCGGGCCAGCAGTGTGTTCTGCTCGGCCACCGAAGAGAAGAGTTTAACGATGGGCAGCTCCTGAAAAAACGGCCGGCTCAGCCGCTGTTCCTGGGCCCGGTAAAACGTAGCGGCGGCCGTCAGCAGCTCGTCGGCCCGCCAGGCCAGCGCAAAACGCTTGCCGGCCACCGGGTTCATCAGGCCCGCCGCCACCCGCGAGGCCGAATCGGGCCGGGGTGCATCGAGCACTAGTACGGTGCGCCCACGCCCGCGCAACTCGGCCGCCAGCGTGGCCCCGGCAATGCCATAGCCTATTATCAAATAATCAACCTGCGTCATGGCTGGCAAGGTAAGGTTTGTTGGGGTCTTGACTTGCCGGGGACTCTGGACGACGCACCACGCCATGGGGCTTTAGCATGGGCCATAAGCCATAACCTGAAAAGCAAAAACCGGAGCCGTGCAATGCACGACCCCGGTTTTGGGTAAGCTCTCAGGAGTATACCTAATCTATGAACTGGACGCGGGTGAACTGATTGCCCTGGCCCGTGACGAGGTGCACCATGTAGAGCTGGCCGCTCAGGTTGCCTTTAGCGAACGGATAGCTGAAGCGCTGGCCGGCTTCGCCGGAGCCTTCGCCCAGCACTGCTACCACGGCACCCTGCATGTTCAGCACTTCCAGGCGGAAAGTACCAGCCTTGCGCAGCGAGAAGGAAATAACCGTAGACGACACCGCCGGATTGGGGGCACTGGTCAGCTTGCTGTCAGCCTCAGCGTTCTGATTTGCAAAGGAGTCGCCGGCCGGAATGGCATCGCAGGTGCCCAGCATGTCGCCGTGCTTTAGGTGGTTCTGTACGTCGCTGGATTTGACACATTTCGTGTCATTGCCGTTATGGCATACCAGCACTTTGTCGTTGGCCGGGCCGCAACGCACATCTACCACATTAATCGTAACCGATTCCGAAGCGCTGCAGTTGTTGCTGTTCACCGACGTAACCGTCAGCTTATAGGCACCAGGGGCCGAAGGCGTGAATACGGGGTTGGCAATGGCGGCGTTATTGAGGCCGGCAGCGGGGCTCCAGGTATAACGCACCAGGCCGGTGCTGGTGCTGTTGGCCTGCAGTTGCACGCTCTGGGCACCGTAGCCGAGGTAGATGGTCGTAGCCGGGCCATTGGTTTGCACGCTCGAAGTGGGCGTTACCGTAATGGTGGGGGCAGCGCAGGCGTAGATGGGCGGCATATCGAATGCTTCCACCTGGTCGGTGCGGCTGGTATTGAGGCCCTGCTGGGCGCTGAAGCCCAGGCCGCGCCGGGCAAAGGCTTTCCAGATCATCTGCTGGTTGGCTCCGCCGTAGTTGGCACGGTCGGCGGCCAGAATGGCGTCGCGGGCGTCTACAAAACCAGGCTTGCACACCTGCATCTTCAGGCCGTCGATAACCAGCTGCATAGCCATGTTATTGCCGCCTTTGCCGTTATAGAGGTCGGCATCGAAACCATATTTGTCAACAAACGACCAGGTCATGTCCCAGAGCATGGTAGCCCACACGAAGCCCACCCCGTGCGGCTGCGTAAGCACCGGGTTGTTGGTGGCAGCGTAGGTGTAGTTGTTGACCGCGAAATCGGTGCTGTAGGGAGAAGGGCGGATGCCCCGGCCCGACGTGGGCTGGTTCTGCACGTAGGTACCAATGCCGCGGGGCTTTACGCTGGTGTCGCCGGCTTTCATGGTCAGCATCAGGCCGAACCAGTCGCTCCAGCCTTCGCCGCCCTGTTCGGCGTTGTTGAGGCAGCTTGAGTTGCCGGGGCCGCCCGTGAGGCGGGTGGAAATACCGTGGCCATACTCGTGGGCGATAACGCCGTTGTCAAAGTCGCCGTCCACTTCGGGCAGGCCACCGCTGTTTTTCAGCACCACATCAACCTGGGTAGCGGCATCGAGCTGCTGGCGAATGAGCTGGCCGGCTTCCATGCTGATCATGACGGCCGGAATGGTGATGGCCGGGGTGGGGTTCGTTGGGGTGCCACCCATGGCAATGGGGTCGCCGGGGGCGTTGTTGATGACCACCACCGCCGAAGCACCGGCCGACTGCGCGTTCTGCACTTTGTCGGCGAAGGAGCAGTTGCCGCGGTACACCACGGCAATGTTGCCGCTGATGGCAGGCGCGTTCGTATAAGCGCCGCAGCCTTCCTCGCTGATGCCGGGCGAAGCCGGAGGAGTAGACTGCGCCAGCACGAGCTTGCCCAGGAAAGCCGTGTTGGTGAGGGGCTTGCTGAAGGAGGCTTCGCGGGCCGTGTAGGTGCCGGCAATGCTGCCCGGGGCCGTTACCCGAAACAGGTTGGGGTCGGGCAGGCCGCTCCACAGATACATCTGCATGCGGGGAGCCTGGCCATCGGTGGGGGTGGCAAAGTTGGCGTTGTTGCGCGTGGCAATCACGTTGCGGCTGTCCTGCGATTCGGCCATTACCTGGTCGCCGCCCAGTCCCTGTAGCAGGTTGGGGTTCGTCATCTGGAAGTTGCCGCTCACTTCATCGAAGCCGTACTGGTACCAAATGTCGTGCATGATGTTATTCATGTAAAACAGATTGGTCGTAGCAGCATCCTTGTACGTTACCGGCTGCTTCGTGAAATCAACCGGGAAGTTGAAGAGCATCGAGGGGCCGGCATCGGGGCTGGAGCCGGGCACGGGCACGTTGAGGTTGTCCGGGTCTTCGTAGGCATACACATTGTTGCCCCGCGTGATGGAGAACGTGGTGCCGGGCAGAATGCTGTTCCATCCCATCGGCGACGCCTTGCCATCGGCCACCGAGGTACTTACGAAAGTACGCGCACCGTGCGAGGGCGTTTCGGTAGGAATAGCGTATACGTTGAAGGCGTTGGTGGTCGGGTTGGCAGCTACCGAGGAGAACGAGAACGGTACTGTGGCGGGGCCATGGTACAAGGCATGGCCACCAGGACCATCGTTGTCGAAGTTGCACTCGACTACCAGGTTGTCCTTGTCGAGTACTGCGCCCGTGCTGGCATCTACCCGCACATTCCACCAGTTGCGCGCATCCAGCTCATAGATGGACACTTCCCAGGCCAGGATCAGCTCACCGCCACTGGTGGGCAGATACACGAGCTTAGCCGGAATAGGGCGCAAAGAAATGCCGCCCGTTGTAAACGTAGCGGCACGGTTGGCTCCACGGCTTGATTCTACGGCTGCGAGGGGAGCCTTAAGCGTAAGTTTAAGCGACCTGGCGGCGGCGGCGATGGCCGCTGGTGCGTCCAGCTGGGTCTGCCGCATGTTCGGGGCCTTTTTAGCCAACTCCTGCTGGAAGCGGTTGCCCAGGCTGATGAGCTGGCCGTCTTTGCCGACATGGACGTTGGTGATGGCGCCGAAGATTTCAATGCCCTGATACCGCTGCTGGACGTAGTAATGCTTGAGGCCGTTTTTCTTGCTTTCGCTCTGGCTGCTCAGTATTACATCCGCAAGATCATCGTTGGACAGTTGCAGCGACTTTTGGCTCTTTTTCAGGTGGTCGAGCACCGATTGCGGGACCTGCTCCCTGGCGGAGACACTGCTGCTTTGGCCGTGAGCGGCCAAATTCCCGACTAACAACCCCGTGACTAGCGCCGTTCGGGTTGCATTAAGTAATGCTTTTCTCATCAACCTTATTTTAAAAAGGTGGGAACAAACAACTTTATGAACTTCCGATGAAGCTCACTTTTTGAGCTACGTTAATAGACGAAGCTTTGGATTGATTCAATGAGCTATTTTCACTCATTTATTTAAAAATGTTGCAATAATTACAGCTTATCACGTGCATTGTACTAAAAACTCTATGCTTAAATTATTATTCTCTCGGGCATCACCAGTAGCTGCCCCGTTAAGAATATGGGTGGGTATGGCGGGCGTAGCATTCGATAGCACGTTCCGCCCCGGCCTCCGCAAACAGGCATTGCCTGTGCCCGCCAGCCAGCTACGGTCTTTTTAACATACCGCAGCACGCGCGCTTACCTGTAAGCCCTCCCTGCCCAAGACCCCAAATCATCTTACCTTGCCTGTTCAAATTACGCTGTTTTGCCTTCCCTGCCCATGACCGTTTCTGGCTTTACATTCAACCCGTTTTCCGAGAATACCTACCTGCTCCACGATGCCACTGGCGAGTGTGTAATAGTGGACCCTGGTTGCTATGAGCCGGCCGAACAGCAGGCACTGCGCCAGTTTATCGAGGATAAAGGCCTGAGAGTAGTTCTGCTGGTTAATACCCACGCCCACATCGACCATGTGCTGGGCAACCAGTTCGTGCTCGACACTTACAAAGTGCCGTTTCTGCTCCACGAGGCCGACCTGCCCACGCTGCGGGCCGTGCCGACGTACGCCTCCAACTACGGATTCCCGCAGTACCGCCCGGCCGAGCCCACCGGCCAGCTCGCGGCCGGCACTCCCGTAACATTTGGCAATACGGAGCTGGAAGTGCGTTTCGCCCCCGGCCACGCCCCCGGCCACGTCGTGTTCTACCACGCCCCCACCGCCACCGTCATCGGGGGCGACGTACTGTTTCAGGGTAGCATCGGCCGCACCGACCTGCCCGGCGGCGACCATGACACGCTCATCAGCAGCATCAAAAGCCAGCTCCTGACCCTGCCCGACGACACGACGGTGTACGCCGGCCACGGCCCGGCCACTACCGTTGGCCAGGAGCGCCGTACCAACCCATTTTTACAATAGCGCAACTCAGCAGCTGAGAATCTTGGGTGACGTTCAATGCCAAAACAGCAACCTGAACGCTACCTGAGTCTCTAAGCACTGACTCAGTGAAATTCAGGCCCTACGCTCTCCAAGCCCTTATTTTGAAAAAACATCTTCCCAACGCCATTACTTGCCTGAACCTGTTTTCGGGTTGCCTGGCGCTGTGCGCCGTATTTGCCGACAACCTGGTGCTGGCGGCCTACTTCGTAGCCTTGTCGGCAGTGTTCGACTTCTTCGATGGGTTGGTGGCCCGGGCCCTGCACGTATCGTCGCCGATTGGTAAGGACCTTGACTCGCTGGCCGACGTGGTATCGTTTGGGGTGGTACCAGGGGCGATGCTGTTTGCGCTGCTGGGCCGGGCCGGCGCCGACCTGCCCGACTGGCTACCCTATGCCGGTTTTATCCTGACGGTATTTTCGGCCCTGCGGCTGGCCAAGTTCAACAACGACACCCGCCAATCCGACTCGTTTATCGGCCTGCCTACCCCCGCCTGCACCTTGGTGGTGGCCTCGCTGCCCCTGATTCTGGCCGACGACCGGCTCTCCCTCAGTTCGTTTATCCTCAACCCCTGGGTCTTACTGGGGCTTACGGTTGTGCTGTCGGGGCTGTTGGTGGCCGAGTTGCCGTTGTTCGCTCTCAAGTTCAAGAGCCTTCGCTGGCAGGATAATAAGCTGCGGATCGTATTTTTACTCTTGAGTATTATCCTGCTCCTGTTGTTGGGGCCGGTGGCCGTACCGCCTATTATCCTGCTCTACGTGCTACTTTCGGTACTGAGCCCGGCCGAACCTAAGTCGGCGGCGGCGTAGCTAGGGGGTTGAGGCAATCCGCTCCGGCAGGTAGTTGCGTTTACTTAGGTGGGAATCGGGGCGGATTTTGCCCGGTTAGCCGCAATAAAATCCGCCCCGACGAGTTTACCCTCCGGGGCTGAACCGTGTTGCTCACCAAGCTGTTGCTGCTCGTAGTTTCTCTCCCTCATCGGCTTTTTTGAGTTTTTGCGTATGCGCTATTCTACGTTCTGGTTGTTGGCGGTGCTATGGCTGAGCTTCGGCGGCTTCGCTGCCCGGGCTCAATCGGGCGAACAGACGGTGCGCCATCGCCTGAGCTGGGCGGGTACTGAGCCCGTGGCCATCAAAGGCCAGAAGCGGCTGGTGCCTTCGTTTCGGGGCGCGGCCTTCGAAGCCGGCCAGCAGGTGGGCACCCTGCTGCTGAGTTTGCCGGGCCACGTGGCCGAGGGGCGCCTCAACGAAACCCGGTACGAGCCCGTACCCGCCGCCGACGCCCGCCAGCTCGACCTGGGCACCCTCCCCTCTACCCCGCCCCTGCGCCTGACGGCCGGCCTCGCTGCCCGCCAACCCATAACCACACTGGCTTTGCAGCCCCTGCGCCGCAACCCCCAGACCGGTCAGGCCGAGCGCCTTGTATCCTTCGCGTACACCTATACTACTGCCACCAACCGCCCCCAGGCTACCCGTACTTATGCCCGTACTTCGGTGCTGAGCCAGGGCGAGTGGTTCAAGATTGGCGTACCGGCCAGCGGCATCTACAAGCTCAATAAAGCCACCCTAACGGCCCTGGGCCTGCCCGCCGGCCTCGACCCCAACCGTCTGCGCCTGTTCGGCAACGCCATGGGCACGCTGCCCCAGCCCAACAGCGCCTACCGCCCCGATGACCTGGTAGAGAACAACCTGCAATTCGTGGGCGACGCCAACACGACGCTCGAAGACAGCGAGTATTTCCTTTTCTACGCCCCCGGCCCCCACACCTGGAGCCGCGAGGGCAACACCACGCGCTTCCGCCACCAGCTCAACCCCTACACCGATACGGCCTACTACTTCCTGACCGTAGGCCCGGCCGCCGGCCGCCGCGTGGGTGCCGCGCCCACCGTAACGGGTACGCCCGGCGCCCGCATCAGCACCTTCACCGACCGCCAGTTCTACGAGCACGATCTGTTCAACATCGCCAAATCGGGTCGGGTGTGGGTAGGCGAGGATTTTTCGAGTAGTAGTCAGCAGACACGCACGTTCACGCTCCCCGTTACCGATTTGGTTTCGGGTTCAATTGCTCAGATTACGTCATCCCTGGTCGCGTCTTCGGCTTCGGCTACTACCTTTCAGAGCGCCGTGAACGGGCAGAGCCTGGCCTCGCAGATAGTGCCGGGCTTTAGTTGCACCGGCGGTTTCGGCTGTTACCCCGAAGTAGCCAACACCAATTTGAGCGTGTTGCAGTACCCGGTGCCAGCCACCACGCCCACGGAGCTCAAAATCAGCCTCAGCTACAATGGCGGGTCCGACCCCGGAGCTAAAGGCTACCTCGACTACCTGGAAGTGAATGCCCGTCGCCAGTTGCGCCTGAGTGGAAATTTGCTCCAGTTTCGCGCCCTCGACAACATTCTACCCGGCGCTATCAGCCAGTTTGAGTTGGCCAACGCCACCGAAGCTACCATCTGGGACGTAACCAACCCGCGCCGCCCGGCGGCCGTAGCAGCCAGCAACGGCGTATTTCTGGCCCGCACCGATACGCTACGGGAGTTCGTAGCCTTCAGCGGTGCCGACTTCCCGGCCCCCCGCGGATTTGGCCGGGTCGGCAACCAGAACCTGCACGCCCTCAACCTCGACGGCAAGCTTGACTTGGTCATTGTAGCTCACCCCAGCTTTCTGGCCGCCGCCAACAAGCTGGCCGCCCACCGCACCACCCACGATGGGCTGAGCGTGCAGGTGGTCAACGTGCTGCAGATCTACAACGAATTCAGCTCCGGCGGTCAGGACGTAACGGCCATCCGCGACCTGATGAAGATGGTGTATGACCGCAACACCGGCGGCCGCCGCCAGTACCTGCTGCTGTTCGGCGATGCCTCCTACGACTACAAGGCCGACCCGACCAACGCCCTCGACAAGCTGCCCGACTGGTGGGCCAACCGCCTGCCCAGCAACGCCAATAAAATCAACCAGAACTTCGTGCCGGTATATGAGTCGCCGGAAGGCTTCGACCTGGTGCAGGGCAACCGCCCCAACGGCCAGGGCCTCACGTATTCGTCCGACGACTACTATGGCCTGCTCGACGACTCGGAAGGGGCCTGGCTACCCAACACCGGCTACGAGTTGCTCGATATTGCTATTGGCCGCGTGCCGGTGCGCACCGTGGCCCAAGCCGAGCTGGTAACGCAGAAGTTTATCGACTACGACAGCCCAGCGGCCTACGGCAAGTGGCGCAACCGCCTCTCGTTCGTGTCCGACGACGGCGACGGCAACCTGTTCTCCTACTACAGCGAGCAGCTCAACAACCCGCTCGATACGCTGGCCGCCACCCGGGGCTACAACGTGTATAAGCTCTACCTCGACCTGTTTCCGCAGACTATTGTGGCGGCGGGCCAACGCTCCCCGGCGGCCCAGAAAGCCATCGACGAAGCTTTTGAGCAGGGTTCGCTGCTTATCAACTACATCGGCCACGGGGGTCCCAAGGGCTGGGCCGACGAGCAGATCGTGACCAATGCCTCGGTCCTGAATCTGAAGAACGCTACCCGACCCACCTTCCTGTTCACTGGGACCTGCGACTTCAGCACCTACGACAACCCCGAGCTTACCTCCGCCGGTGAGCAGTCGCTGACCGATATCAGCGGGGGGGCAATCGGGCTGCTTACGACTACCCGCGTCGTGTATGCCGACCGCAACCAGGCGCTGGCCGTCGAGTTTTTCAACGACCTGTTCAAGCGCCGTCCCGATGGCACCATGCCGCGCATCGGCGATATCTGCCAGACGGCCAAAAACTTCGCTGTATTCGGCGACAACAACCGCAACTATGCCCTGCTCGGCGACCCCAGCATGCGGCTGGCTTACCCGGAGCAGGAGGCCGTGGTCACTCAAATCAACGGCAAAGCCGCTACGGCTATTTTGGCCGACACACTCAAGGCCTTACAGCAGATTACGCTCAAGGGCGAGATTCGCCGGAGCGGCCAGCTCAGCGCCGACTTCACGGGCACGGCCAACGTGCAGGTGTTCGAGAAGAAATCGACGGTAACCACGCTCGGCAACGAGCCCTCGGATAGTCAGGTGCCAATTCAGCTGCGCGAAAACGTGCTCTACGACGGCCCAGCCAGCGTGCGGGCTGGCAAGTTCAGCCTGCAGTTCGTGGTGCCCAAGGATATCAACTACAGCGTGGGCCTGGGCAAAATTAGCCTCTACGCCGCCGACCTGACGCACCGTACCGATGCTCAGGGCCAGCGCCTGGTACCCGTGGGCGATGCCGCCCCCTTGGCCTCCCGCGACACCATCCCGCCCCGCATTCGGCTGTACATGGATAGCGAACAATTCGTATTCGGGGGCCTGACTGGCCTGACCACGAACCTGCTGGCCACTCTGCGCGACGCCAGCGGCATCAACACGGCCGGCACCGGCATCGGCCACGACCTCACCGCTACCCTCGACGGCGACGCCAGCAAAGTCACGGTCCTCAACTCGTTCTACACCGCCAAAACCGACAGCTTCCAGGTGGGCCGGGTCGAGTATAAGTTCAAGGACCTGACTCCCGGCCCCCACGAGCTGCGCCTTAAGGCCTGGGATACCTGGAACAACTCGGCCGAGCAGCGCATTGAGTTCATTGCCGCACCCACCGAGAAGCTGGCGCTTCAGCACGTGCTCAATTACCCAAACCCGTTTTCGCACACCACCACTTTCCACTTCGACCACAACCGCAACGGCCAGGATCTGGAGATTCAGGTGCAGATTTTCACCGTAGCCGGCCGATTGGTCCGTACCCTGCAGGGCTCGGCCCTGGGCAGCGGTTCGCACGTGTCCGCCATCAGCTGGGATGGCCGCGACGAGTACCAGGACCAGCTCGCCCGGGGCGTGTACGTGTACCGCGTGGTAGTGCGGGCCCAATCGGGCGACAGTTCTAATACCTCCACGGCCTCGAAGTACGAGAAGCTGGTTTTACTTAACTAAGCCAAAGTCCGGGCTTTTCGCCTACTTTCAAGCCTTCATTCCCCCCTTCTCTTTTATGACACTGCCGAAAATATCGCTGCGTACCATGTTGCTGCCGGGTTTGTTGGGTCTTACCGCGGTTAGCGCCCATGCCCAGCGGGTCAGCGCCATCACGACTGCCGTACCCATTCTCACCATCAGCCCCGATTCGCGCTCTGCGGCCCTGGGCGAAGCGGGTGTAGCCATCAGCCCCGACGCCAACGCCGGTTTTTACAATCCCGGCAAATTAGGCTTCGTGCGCTACCAGCACAGCGCTTCGCTCTCGTACACACCTTGGCTGGCCAGCATCACCAATGACATGGGCCTGGCTTACGTGAGCGGCACGACCAAGCTCAACGACCGGGCGACGCTTTCGGCTAACCTGATGTATTTCGATTTGGGAAGAATTGAGTACCGCACGCCCACTGGCGCCTCTAATGGTGAGTTCAACCCCAAGGAATATGCCTTTACGGTAGGCTACGGCCAGAAATTGAGCGACAATTTCGGCGTGGGTCTGAATGTGCGCTATATTCGCTCCAATCTCACCGGCAGCACCATCACCGACTCGAAGCCCGGCAACGCCGTAGCCGTCGACCTTGGCACCTACTACAATACCGATGTGAGCATCGGGGCCGGCGACTACAACCTGGCCTTCGGAGCGGCCGTGTCGAACATCGGCAACAAAATCACCTACACCGACCCCAACAACGCCGATTTCCTGCCCACCAACCTCAAGCTCGGTACGGCCATTACCAAGGAACTCGACCCCTACAACAAGCTCACGTTTACCTTCGACGCCAACAAGCTACTAGTACCCAGCCCTTATTACGAAGAAGGAGCAGCCGTCAACGATCCGGCGGTAGCCGCCGAGAACACCAAGCGCCGGGGTTACGGCATCGTGAAAGGTATCACCAGCTCGTTCAGCGACGCGCCAGGAGGATTCAGTGAGGAGATGAAAGAAATCAACCTCTCGGCCGGCCTCGAGTATATGTACAACGACCTGCTGATGGTGCGAGCCGGTTATTTCTACGAAAACCCCATGAAGGGCGACCGGCAGTACCTGAGCTTCGGGGCGGGCATCCGCTACCAGGTGTTCGGGGTCGATGGCACGTACCTAGTGCCTAACTCCAAAGCCAACCCACTTTCCCAAACATTACGGGTATCGTTGCACTTTAACTTCAATGAACTCAGCGAGGCCTTCGGCTCGTCCGATGGCCCAGCCAATTAAATTTTTAATGTGGTAAATGGGCGAAATGTGAAAATGTGTCGGTCCTGCGTCTCCACCCGCTGAGGTACCGCATAACAGACCAATAAACTTTCACCTTCCGCTCATTTATCACATTCACCATAGTAATACTTGATGCTCGACCGTACCGTCGCTCCTCCCGTTCAGCCGCTGGCCCGCATAACGCTGCCAGCGGCTGACGTATTTTCGCTCCCTAATGGTGCCCGCCTGCACGTGCTGCACAACGCAGCCCAGCCGGTTGTACGCCTGCAAGTAGTCTTCAAAGCCGGCAAGTGGTACGACCCCTCGGCCGGCGTATCGCTGCTCGCGGCCCGCATGCTGCTCGAAGGCACCCGCACCCGCACCGCCCGCCAGATTGCTGACGAAGTAGCCTTCTATGGCGCTTCGCTGGAATGTGAGCAGGGCTTCGACCGCACCACGCTTACGCTCTACTGCCTAAGCCGCCACTTGCCCGCCTTGCTGCCGCTGGTGCATGATGTGCTGACCGAACCAGCCTTCCCCGAGACCGAATTGGCACTGGTCAAGACCCGCACCATTCAAAATGTACGGGTCGAGCGGCAGAAAACCAGTTACCTCGCCTCCGAAAGCTTTTCGCGCAACCTCTTTGGTCCTGCTTACCCCTATGGCGTAACCTTCGACGAAAGCATCTTCCAGGATATTTCGTCGGAGCAGGTGCGCCGTTTTTTCCAGCAGCACTATCACTTCGGCGAAGCGGAAATCTTTCTCTGCGGTGATGTTGCCAGCGAGCATACTGCCCAACTAACGCAATTGCTGGGCGCAGTACCCAGCGGCGGCACCACCACCCCAGCCAATGATGCGGTACCAGCTAGCTTGGCCTCTCACAATTACGTAACCGTAGACGGCAGTTTGCAGGCATCCCTACGCATGGGGCGACTCTGGCCCGGCCTAAACCACCCCCAGACCCACGAACTGCAAGTATTGGTGAAGGTGTTAGGTGGTTATTTTGGCTCCCGACTCATGAAGAACATCCGCGAGGACAAAGGCTTCACCTACGGTATTTACGCCAGTGTAAGCCCCCGTGAGCACGCGACCAGCTTTGTCATTGGCTCCGACGTCAATGCAGCCAATGCTCCCGCAGCCCTCACTGAAATACAACGTGAGCTACGGCGCCTTCAGGAAGAGCCCATTCCACTCACCGAGCTGCAAACGGTTAAGAACTATATGAGCGGCAAATTTGCCAACGAACTCAGCACCGTCTTCGAACAAGGCGATAAATACAAGAACCTTATTTTCTACAATCTGCCAGCCGACTATTACACTGACTTTGTAGCCCAAATACAAGCCGTTGACTCAACCATCCTGCAGCAGCTGGCTCAACAGTACCTCTCACCAGATAACATGATTGAAGTTGTAGCTGGTCCAGAAAAGTAGCTTACTATTCGTATCAGCTGATAATACGGGTAGGCTGATTGAGTCAATATCGACACTAACAGACTATCCTCATAATGATGAGTGGTCGACTCAATACTGCCATCTAAAGCAAAGGGCCCCGACCGGTTATGGTCAGGGCCCTTTGCTTTAGATGGCAGTATCGTATTAGCTGCTAAATGTCTCGGCCTGAAGCACGCTGCTATATGCCCCAAAGCGTATCACCAGAGGCACTAGGCATCTATCGGGTCAACTCCACCTATCCTCCCAGCCCACAGCAGCACAGCGCCCTATCAGCCCTATCAGCCTGACGCGGGCCCTGCACCACCGCCTAGCCCTACTACCACCAGGCTAAGCCCTTCAAATGCATGAGGCCCCAGCAGCCCCAGCCGTTACTGGGGTGGTTATAAACGCAAGAAGCCCCGCGCATCCTGGGCCGGTGAGGGCTCGGGACGCCGCGGGGCGACTTGTAGATAAGGTTGGCGGCGACCGACTCTCCCACCGATGAAGGCAGTACCATAGGCGCTCCGGGGCTTAACGACTCTGTTCGGAATGGGAAGAGGTGAACACCCGGGCTAAAGCCACCATTATCTGTTCAGACTAGTCTGCGTGTTCGCACAAACCAGCTGTGAAATTCGACATAGAGGCAGAGCTAAAGAAAAAGTAAGCGGTGAGCACGCTCCCACTGGGAGCTTCTTCTATACCAGAAGCTATCGAGCCCTTAGTACCCCTCGGCTGTGCCATTTCGGACTCTACACCTAGGGCCTATCAACGTCCTCGTCTCGAACGGCTCTTCAATCGGATATCTCATCTTCAGGTGAGTTTCGCACTTAGATGCTTTCAGCGCTTATCTCATCCCAGCGTCGCTACCCGGCACTGCAACTGGCGTCACAACCGGTAGACGAGCGGCTGGTCCAACTCGGTCCTCTCGTACTAAAGTCAGGTCCTGTCAAATATCCTACGCCCACCACAGATAGGGACCGAACTGTCTCACGACGTTCTGAACCCAGCTCGCGTGCCACTTTAATCGGCGAACAGCCGAACCCTTGGGACCTTCTCCAGCCCCAGGACGTGACGAGCCGACATCGAGGTGCCAAACCTCCCCGTCGATATGAGCTCTTGGGGGAGATCAGCCTGTTATCCCCGGCGTACCTTTTATCCTTTGAGCGATGGCCCTTCCATACGGAACCACCGGATCACTATATCCGTCTTTCGACCCTGCTCGGCTTGTAGGCCTCACAGTCAAGCCCGCTTCTGCTATTGCGCTCTACATCCGGTTACCAAGCGGATTGAGCGGACCTTTGAAAGCCTCCGATACTCTTTTGGAGGCGACCACCCCAGTCAAACTACCCAGCAGACACTGTCTCCGTTTTCCAGATTAGGCGCCAAACAACACAAGGGTGGTATTTCAACGGCGACTCCCCAACACCTAGCGGCGCTGGCTCAACGTCTCCCACCTATGCTACACATGTGTTGTCCAGCGTCAATGTCAACCTATAGTAAAGGTGCACGGGGTCTTTCCGTCCCGTGGCGGGTACTCGGCATCTTCACCGAGACTACAATTTCACCGAGCTCACGGCTGAGACAGCGCCCAGATCGTTACACCATTCGTGCAGGTCGGAACTTACCCGACAAGGAATTTCGCTACCTTAGGACCGTTATAGTTACGGCCGCCGTTTACCGGGGCTTCGATTCAAACCTTCGCTTGCGCTAAGTTCCCCTCTTAACCTTCCGGCACCGGGCAGGTGTCAGGCCTTATACTTCCGCTTTCGCGTTCGCAAAGCCATGTGTTTTTGTTAAACAGTCGCCTGGGCCTTTTCACTGCGGCTTCTCATATTGCTACGAGGAAGCGTCCCTTCTCCCGAAGTTACAGGACCATTTTGCCGAGTTCCTTGGCCGTGATTCACTCGAGCGCCTCAGGATACTCTCCTTGACTACCTGTGTCGGTTTGCGGTACGGGTTAGCAAGCAGTAAACGCTTAGCAGGTTTTCTTGGCAGTCTGATTAGGTACACTATCCCATTGGCCGAAGCCGCTAGGTACTATCAGGTTTCAGCAAACGGGGCGTACTTGACTACCCCACCTATACCTACACCCTTTAACGAGCACTTCCGTCCGCTCGCGGTACTTTCACTTCTGCGTCACTGCATCACTCTACTTACTAAGTGCTGGAATATCAACCAGCTGTCCATCGACGTAGCCTCTCGGCGTAGCCTTAGGTCCCGACTAACCCTGCTCCGATTAGCGTTGAGCAGGAAACCTTAGTCTATCGGCGAGGGGGTTTCGCACCCCCTTTATCGTTACTCATGCCTACATTTGCTTTTCTAGCCGCTCCAGCATCCCTGACGAGACACCTTCACCGCTGACTAGAATGCTCCCCTACCACTTAATCACTTAAGACTAAATCCATCGCTTCGGTACCGGACTTGATGCCCGTGTATTATCGATGCCCTCTCGCTCGACCAGTGAGCTGTTACGCACTCTTTAAAGGAATGGCTGCTTCCAAGCCAACCTCCTGGCTGTCAAAGCAAGTGGACCTCCTTTGTTCAACTTAGTCCGGATTTAGGGACCTTAGCGGATGGTCTGGGTTCTTTCCCTCTCGGCCTGGGACCTTAGCACCCCAAGCCTCACTGCCGGCTATATTACATGGCATTCGGAGTTCGTCAGGATTCGGTAGGCTATGACACCCCCTAGTCCTATCGGTAGCTCTACCTCCATGTAACTCTACGCCGACGCTGTACCTAAATACATTTCGGGGAGTACGAGCTATTTCTCAGTTTGATTGGCCTTTCACCCCTACCCTCAAGTCATCCAAATCCTTTTCAACGGAAACTGGTTCGGTCCTCCAGTTGGTGTTACCCAACCTTCAACCTGCTCAAGGGTAGATCACAAAGTTTCGCGTCTACCCCCTCTGACTCTGCGCCCTATTCAGACTCGCTTTCGCTGCGGCTCCAAGTCTTCAGACTTTTAACCTTGCCAGAGAGGAGTAACTCGTAGGCTCATTATGCAAAAGGCACGCTATCAGGCCACTAAAGCCCTCTAACTGCTTGTAAGCACACGGTTTCAGGTTCTTTTCACTCCGGTATTCCCGGTTCTTTTCACCTTTCCCTCACGGTACTAGTTCACTATCGGTCTCTCAGGAGTATGTAGCCTTAGCGGATGGTGCCGCTGGATTCAGAGGGGATTTCTCCGGTCCCCCCCTACTCAGGAATCCTCTACCGTACATTACTCAGCTCGCCTACGGGATTCTCACCCTCTATGATCGACCTTCCCATGTCGTTCGGCTAAAGTAACGTAATCAGATCTTGAGGTCCTACAACCCCGGACTGGCCGTAACCAACCCGGTTTGGGCTCCTCCCCGTTCGCTCGCCACTACTTGGGGAATCATTGTTATTTTCTTTTCCTCCGGGTACTTAGATGTTTCAGTTCCCCGGGTT
>CAVQDF010000005.1:0-830996 GCA_963711295.1 uncultured Cytophagales bacterium | reverse complement strand
GGCGAAGTGGTCGTTGTTGAGCTCCTGGGCCGTGGTCCAGCTCAGCTGGGCATCGGTGCCGGCGGCTTTGGCCACGAACGACACCAGCGTCACGGGCAGGGGGCGCGACTTGATGACGAGGTTGACCGTCTGCGTGGTGATGCCGCCGGTTGCGTCGGTGGTACGCACTGCACGGGGTAGGTGCCCTGGCGCAGCAGGGAGCGGTCGGTGACGATGAACTGGCCGGTAGTCGGGTTCATGCTCACGCCGGCGGGCAGCGAAGACGCGCCGCTGAGCGTTGAGGCCGAGTTAAGGGCGCCGTCGGCGTCGAGACGGTGGCCAGCACGTCGTTGTTGTTAGACGTGGCCGGGGCCGCGGCCACGGCGTAGATGGCTTCGGTGTCGTCGAAAACGGTGATGGTTACCGCAGGGGTCGAGTTCCGTCGGCCGAGTCGGTGGTGCTGACGCTGTAGCTGTAGGTGCCTGGAAACGGAATGCTGGAGCCAACCGTGATGAGGCCACTAACATTGTCGATAGCTAAGCTCGGGTCCAGGGTGCCTGAATTCAAGGTCGCCGACTTAATTGGGGCGTCGGGGTCGGTTGCCGTCGCCAGGGTCATGCCGCTGGTCAGCCTGTCGCGGTTGAAACGGTTGCCTGTAGAGTAGGTTGCTGCGCTGTCTGGGACAACAATCGTAATGGTGACAGGAATAGCCGTTGTTGTGCTGTTGGCATCTGCGCCGATGAAGTCTTTACTGTAAAATTATATGTGCCGGCAGCAATAGCAAGGAGGCCTTTCCACTGAAATTGCCCGTCCGGCAGTCTGTACCATCGAAGACCATGTCAGTAGGCAATCTCCCGTAAGTAATGCTGCTCCGTTATTGGTGCCGTCTGGATCAGTCGCAAAGCGATTGTTTCGCGTAAGTAAGGCCTTACATGTCGTGTAGAAGACATTTGGCGATGAATATACGGCTGGTGGTCGTCACCGTCAGAACGTAATTTACAGGCGAGCTAACGCCATCGAAAGGATCCGATACGAAATATTGGAAGGTTCGGGATGCTGCGTTATTACTGCCGCTTTTGAATTCCAGCGTAGCAGCCTCGGCAGCCGTTATGGTTATGTTGCTGTTGCCTGGCAATGGCAACGCGCGAACCATTACGGGTATAATAAACAACTCCGAAGTTAACTCCTACGATACTCGAACCCACAATAGTGTAAGTGAGTGGATCGTTATTCGGGTCGGTACCGGTCATAGCCGGTATTGGAGTAAAAACGTTGTTGTTATTGGAAACTGACGCCGATTTTGCCTGGGCTGTTGGAGCTTGGTTGGTAGTGGTCGTTACATTGGCAGCAGCCAGCGAACCGTTGTTATCCTTGGGGTCGGAGTCATCGGTATCAATGGTGCTACTGGCCTTCCCCGTTACGGTTGAGTTCGGCATGGTAAAGGTGATGACCGTGTTGCTGACAGCCCCTACTGCCAACGTTGGGATGGTGGCTAATGTGAGCAGGCCAGTAGTGGTATTGTAGGTGCCACCACTCACTCCGGTGAGGCCAGGAATGAGTTGTACCACGGGCCTTACGCCAGTAGCAGCATAGTCGCCGGAAGCAATGGTAGAAGCAGTGTATGTTACCTGCGAACCTACATTGGCGCGGGCCGGGCCGCTCAGTGTAGTAGCCACGTTGGCCTGGGTGCACCACGTGATATTATCAATAGCAACAAATTGACCTATAGGATCAGCGACGTTGGTAATGGTATTTTGATAAGTGAGTGTCAGAGAGGTAATAGGTTTATTGAATATAACCGTAGCTGTGCCATCTGAGGAGTTTGCCGCTACACTTCGTAAGCCAGTTAAAGAGTTTCCGCTTTGCGATACGAACGTTGGGTTACGGGTCACTGTAGCATCCTCCGCGTTGGAAAGATTAAGGTTAGATCCATCGGACTGAACGGCATTGTAGGTTATCTTGTCAATCCACGCGTTTGCGCCTACATCAATGTCATTGATTGTCAGTGTGAGGTTGTTAACAGGCCGATTAAAGGAATACGTAATCTGAGTGGTAATATTCTGCGAGGAAGCATAGTCCGCTGACCAGATCAGGGCTGTTCTCGCGTTATAAGTACCTGTCGCCAGTGTAGTCTGGGTACCACCTGCTGGCTCAACGTACGAGCCAGCCGTTTCGATAGTCGTGTTGGTCGAGGCCGCACCAGCCTTTACTGGCGCACGATTCTTCCAGTCGCCACTTCCATTGCCTGCGAAGTTGAGCGTAGTGGTATTGGTGCAGGCGGCAGCGGCCTTAGCGGCCGCCGTTGTCAGCTGCTGCTGAAACATTGCTTCCTTTCTGTGCATCTCCGGTCTGCGCACCGCCGAGACGTCGGTAGGAGAGTCGCGAAACGGACCCTGAGCCCAAGCGCTCAAAGGCAGTAAAGCAAAGAGCAAAGAGCGTAAAATTGTTGTCATAAAATGTTGGAAAAATTAAATTATTACTTGGGGCTCAATTCAGTCTTTTACTTGTTGATTTAAACCATTACAGTTATGGTCAAAGATAATCTTTTGTTAAAAATAAGAACATTTATTTTTTTATTAAGTACTAGATATTAGTGTGTTATGTATCATTCTAAATTCTATGAATGGGAATATAGGATTTGCAAATAGGGACAATGGTATTGTTTGCAACTCAATAAAATGGAGTAATTGGGCATTTATCACCATGATAACAGAGTTATCATGCCTGTCCCAAAAAAGGAATTTTACCATAATTGCAGGGTCATTATGAGAATGATTCTGTTTCTGGAATAGAAGTTTTTTGTTGTTGTTTGCTTTAGCTGGCCGAGGAGCGAGCTTCTTCGTTGAAGCTGGGTTGTGTCTCCCATCGAAACATGGAATTATTATTTCCAGAGATGGGGGGAGTCAGAGGGTCCATTGATATGCTTTGCCAGTGCCTCGGGGCGGCGCAGCCCGGCGCTGAGAGCCAGCAAATACTGGAGTGAGAAAACAGCCCACATGGCAGGCGAGAAGAGGTGCTGCACCACGATTTCGCACGCCACCCAAGGCTCGCCGCATTCGGGGGCGGCTTCGTGGCTGTGGTCCAGGATAGTTTCGAAAAGCTCTGGGTTTGCTGGCAGTCTTGCTGCCAGCAGCCGCGCAGCGTGCTCATAGCGTGCGAGCCGGTGCTGACCACGCGCAGGGAGGGTGCGGGGCCGGGGGGGGGGCGAACCCGGTTGCGGGGTTGGCGGGCATGCTCCGGAACCCTGGCGTCTCATTTACCCGCCCGCGCCAGCAGTGTTCAGGCAACAGCACCAGGCATGGACTGGCTAAGCAGCATAAACGCAAAAAGCCCCCCGCCGATTGGCAGGGGGCTTTTTGTTTGGTTCAATAACCGGGGAAGGCTACTGCTTCACGAAGCGCTTGGTGAAGGTCTGGCCATTGCCCTGCACCTGCACCAGATAGGTGCCGGCGGGCAGGCCGGTTACGTTCAGTGCCTGGGTAGCACCACCCTGCTGCGAGAACGTGCGCAGCACCCGGCCCGTCATGTCTACCAGCGTTACTTGGTAGGTGCCGGTAGAAGCACCGCTCAAATCGAGCTGGGCATCCTGGATGCTGGTAGCAGGGTTAGGGTACACACTTACCTGAGCGCGGGCGCTCAGCGGGAAGCGAACCGTCACCACCTCGCTTACGCTGGCCGTGCCATCCGTGTCGATCTGGCGCAGGCGGTAGTAAGCCAGGCCGTTGGCGGTCTTAGCCGCTACTTGCGCGTCGGTGAGCTGGTAGCTGGTGGCGGCCGACGTGGTGCCCTGGCCTTTCACCTCACCTACCGCCACGAAGCTAGTGCCGTCGAAGCTGCGCTCTACCACGAAGCGGTCGTTGTTGAGCTCCACGGCCGTCTTCCACGTCAGCTTCGCATCGTTGCCAGCCGCTTGGGCGCTGAAGGATACTAGCGTGACGGGCAGCGGCCGGCTGCCGATGGTGATGGTTACGGGCTGGGTGTTGGTACCGCCATTGGCATCGGTCGTCGTTACCTGATGGTGTAGGTTCCCTGGCGCATTTTGGTGCGGTCGGTTACCGTGAACTGGCCGGTGCCTGCGTTCATGCTGATACCCACGGCAGCTAGTGTGGCGGCATCAGAGCTCGAGATGCTGGCGCTGCTCACGCCATTGTTTGCCCCGTTGGCTAGCTTACCAGTCGTGGGGTCATATACTAGGCTGTTGGTATATCTGCAGGGCTGTTACGTAGCGGGCAGCATTGATGTCCACCACGTAGGCCAACACGTCATTGTTCTGGTAGCCGGGGGTAGTTCCGCCTTTGGCTGGGGTGGTAGCATATACCGAGTTGTTATCCTGGCCCACCGGAATGGTGTAAATAGCCCGATTTGAGGTCAACGCTCCACCAGTCACGTTATCGGTGGCAGTGTAAGTGAAGAACACGTTGCCTAGGAAGCCAGCTGCCGGGTCAAATTTCAGGCTGGTAGCCTGCGTCGGTGTCAGCTTTACGATAGCTGCGGCCGGGAAAGCCACGTAGTTTACGCCGTCGAAGTAGTACAATACCCCTTGCGAAGTAGCCGGCAGTGAAGCTGGATCAATCGTGAAGTAGTCAATTGTATTGTTACCGTCGGCATCAGTCGCAACCAGGGGCGAAATAGCCAGCTGGCCCGCCGTATTACCTTCTGGCGTCTGCAACGAGTTTACTACGTTATAGACTACCGGAGCCCGGTTCATGATGGTGGTAACCGCAACTGAGTTATTGCTGGATTATCGCCGACGGCGCTGCCAGGGGTCAGATTGGCAGTTACGGTGTAGGTCGCAGTCGGAGCTGTGAACGACACGTAGTTGGTTAGCTGGCCGGTAATGCCGGTAGGCTGGATCGACGATGGCTGGGAACGTAACTATGTTTCCGCTGATGGTGCTGCCAGTAGGGAAGCTGATATTGTTCACCGGCGGGCAATGTCACGCGCTGGGTCGAAGAAGCCAGGGCCGGCCCATTATTGGTCGTAGATACGGCGTAGGTAACCGAAGCGCCGGGCTGGGCTACTGCCGGACCACTGATGCTGGTGGCCGGGTCGGCCTGAGCCATGATGCTGACGGTGGTTGCCAGCGTGTTGTTGGCCGGCGTTGGGTCGGTCAGGTCGGCGCTGCTGATGGTAGCCGTACCCGTTACCGTGCCGCTGGCCGGAGCCGCGAACGATACCGTATAGGTACCTGCCACGTTGGTGCCGCTGGTAACCGAGCTCACAACAGGCCAGGTTACCAGACCAGTGGTAACATTATAGCTGCCGCCGTTGCTCACCGTTGCGTTGGTCAGGCCGGCTGGCAGGGCCAGGCCGGGGGCCACGGCGGTAGCCGTAGCTCCGCCGTTGTTGGCGAAAATGGCCGTCAGCGTTACGTTAGCCCCGGAGTTTACTGTGGCAGCGGAGCTAGTCAGCGACGCCACCCGCAGGTCGGTAGTAGTAGCAGTAGCGGCCGTTACGATAGTGGAAGTCGACGCGTAGTTGTTGTCAAGGTTTGTTTCGAGCGTGGCGGTGCTTACGCGGGCCACGGCGTTCAACTGGCTCACATCGGGTACGGTAACGCGCACTGTATTAGAGAGGCTAGCGCCATTGGGCAGGATAGTCGCTCCCGTGAAGGTTACCAAGCCGGACGCGTTGTCGTAGCTGCCGCCTCCGGTTACGGTTACGGTAGCGCCGTTGTTGGTCAGGCCGGCCGCCAGTTGCAGCGTGGGCGCCACCGAAGCGGCCGTCGAGAGGCCGTTGTTGGTAGTAGTTACCACGTAGGTAGCCGGTCCTCCCACGAAGGCCGAGGTTGGACCACTCACGGTCACTGTCACATCGGCGCTGGGCACCACAGTAGTAGTTACAGCAGCAGTGTTGTTGGTACGAACCGTTTCGGCGGTGGTCGTGCTCACGGTAGCGGCTGCGGCAAATGTAGCAGCACCGCTGGGTACTGCGTAGCTAATGGCGTTGGTCTGGCTGAAGCCTTTCGCCAACGGAGTAGCAAAGCTGAAGGTAACGATGCCAGTGCTGGCGTTATAGGTGCCGCCATTGGTAACCGTTACACTCGTCAGGCCGGCGGGCAGACTCACCTGTTGTACCACGCCCGCGGCGGGCGTTTCGCCGAGGCTGCTGGTTGTTCCGAGTAGGTAACCACTTGGCCGGGCGAGGCAGTAGCCGGGCCGGCCAGCGTCGTGGCCACGTCAGCTATAGGGTTCACCTCTACTTTGGTTTGCGCCAGATTGTCGGCGGGCACCGGGTCCGAAGTAGCACTGCTCACCGAAGCGGTAGCCAGCACGAAGCCCTGAGTGGGTGCGTTGAGGGTAACCGTGAAGGACGAGGGGTTGGTCGAGTTCCAACTCAGGGTGCTGATGGTGTTGAACGTAACCAGTCCGGTAGTGCTGTTATACGTACCGTTGGTTACCGTAACGCCACTTAGGCCCACGGGCAATTGGAGGGTTTGCACCACCGAAGTAGCGGCGGCCGGACCTGCGTTGCCTGTTGTAACAGTGAAAGTAATGGCGCCGCCGGGAGCCACGTTGGCGGCCGAGGAGATGATGGTTGTATACACGTTGGCCTGGGCGGTGGTCGGGGCCACGGTGGTGGTGGTACCTGCACCCGCGCCGTTCAGCGTAGCCGCGTTGTTGGCTGTCGCAATGTCACCGGTGTTGTCGGTATTCGCCTTTACAGTTGCCGTCGGGTTGGTGTAGCTGGTCGTGGCAGCAGGCACTGGAAAGCTGATGGTGTTCACCACCGTCTGGCCTACGGGTAGCAGATCAATGATGGGGAAGGTAACTACGCCGCTGGTTTTGTCATAAGTGCCGCCGTTGGAGGCGTACACCCCGGCCAGATTGGCCGGCAGCTGCACGGTCTGCACCACATTTGGAGCCGGCGACACTGAGCCGACTGTCGTCAGGTTGGCCGTGGTAACGGTATAGGTTACCTCATTGCCGCGCAGCACGTTCGTGGTGGTGCCCGTAATAGTGGTGGCTACGTCGTAGCGAGGAGCAATGATAACCGTTACTGCGGCTGTGTTATTGGTCAGGTTGGTTTCAGGACCGGTACCGGTAATGTTGGCCGTGGCCGTTACCGGGCCGCTAACTGGCATGGCTGATATGGCTACGTTGTAAGTCTGGAAGCTCGAAGCTGCCAGCGTACCCACCGGAATGCTCATCAGGCCAGTCGTGTTGTTGTACGTGGCCGAAGCCGCATTCTGGCCGCCCGTAATGATTACAGTGGCTCCATTGTTGGTCAGGCCGGCGGGCAGTTGCAACGTTTCCATCACACCTGCTACGGCCGTCGTGCTGTTGTTGGTCGCCCGCAACGTGAAGGTCTGTGCCGCGCCGGCATTCACCGTCGCGTTGTTGGCCGGAGCCGTGATGGTTGTAGCCAAGTCAATAGCCGGGTTGCGTACTGTTACTGAAATAAAGGCCGTATTCGATACGGTACCCGACGTATTGCTTACCGTGTACGCAATGGTAGCTACACCCACGAAACCGGCGGCTGGCGTGAACGTCACGTCGCCATTGGCTGCTTTCGTAAACACCCCCTGTGAGGTAGGAACAGCCGTACCGAGTGTTACGGTCGTCGCGTCAAGCGTGCCAGTCGGCGTATCGTTGGCCGTAACGGCCGTGGCCCCCGTGAAGGTGAAGGGCGTGCCGGGCGTAGTAGCAGCGAAGTCGTTATTGGCTACCGGAGCGAGGAAAACCGGCGCATTGCCCGAGAATTCCGATGTGCCCTGGTTGCCGCTCACCGCCATCACCTGCGTGGCCGTAGCCGTTAGGAAAGCGGTGCCCGTGTTCAACGTTGCCTGTTGAGCTGCCGATAGCGAGGAAAGCGGTACAGCGAAGGAGAAGAGGTTCTGGTTGGTTTCGGCACCCTGGTTGAAACCGTTGATGTTGCCGCTGTACGAACCGCTGGTAGCCAGCAGGTCATCAGCAGCACCCTCGATGCGGGTGAACAGGTAAGTCTGGCCCTGACCGAAGTTAGCGCCTACTGCATTGGGCGTAGTAGGATTAGGCGCGGCAATGAAGAACTCAAGCGTAGCCCCGGGGCGGGAAAAGCCCGTCAAGTAAAGAACCCCGTTACGCACCGTAGAAGTCTGAATTACCGGCATGTTGGTCAGGCCGTTGGCACCGGCGTCACCGTCGCCATTATCATTAAGCGTTACAAAGGTGCCGGTGCCCTGGTTAGCGTTGTCGGTCCCACCGAGCAGGTCGATGCCGATCTGGCCACTGGCCGCGCCGCCGGCAGTCGTCCGCACCGTGCCGTTGCCGAAGATGGAGTTCTGCGTGAACGTAGAGTTGATGGTACTGGCCTGCGCCAAGATACCGGCTCCGTAGTTGTTGCTGATGATGTTCTGGCTGATCGTATTGGCGGAGCCCTGCATGCGGACGCCTGGCGTCTGGCCACCCCCGTTCAGACCATTGTTGCTGATCGTGTTGTTGCTGATGAACGCATTGCCTGCGCTACCGGCCAAGTCGATGCCCGGGCCCTGGTTTTCAGCAAACAAGTTGTTGCGTACCACACCTCATTCACCCCCAGGCGGATACCATCCGACGAGGAGTTGCCAATGGCGTTGCCGCGTAACTCATTTCCCTCTACAAAATAGCCCGTCGTGGTGCCATTGCCGTTGCCATTCGCAATCAGTTCAATGCCCCCCGTGAAGTTGTAGCCTACTAGGTTGTTGGAAATAATGCCGCTGTACACCGTAGCCGTATTGTTATTGGCCAGGTAAATGCCGTGAGCTGAGCCTCGGGCCGTAGCCCCCGGATCGGTGAAGCTGGTGGCGGTGGTGCCGATAACGTTGCCTGTAATCAGGGTTCCCGCAGTGGCGTTGGCCGTCACTACAATATTGCCCGAAGTCGTGTTGCTGACCGTATTACCGAAGCCATAAATGGCAATTCCCTTAATGGTCGTGTTGTTGGCATCTATAGTCAGACCGTTGATGGTACTGGCCGAACCAGGCCCCGTGATCTGTACTTCCGGGCCGTTCAGCTGGCCCAAAGCAGTGCCGTTGGTGCCAACGGTTCCGCCCGTACCTAGCGTTGCGGTGTTTGTGTTGCGAACATTGCTGGTCTGTGCCGTGCCATCGATAGCCGTGAACGGATCAGTGATGGACGGCAGAGCCGAAGCAGGAGTGATAACCGCCACGCCGCTGGTCAGGCCCGAAGTCAGGCCTGCACGCAGACCAGGCCGCTGGGCGGCACCATCCGGAATCATGAAGATGCTGGTTTCCGTACCCGCTGTCAGACCCAGCTGCTCCAGGCTGGTATTGGCCAGGGCATTGCTGTTGAGTATGAACTGGCGCAATGACCCCTGTCCGGCATCGTTGGTGTTAGTAACTACATCGAAGTTGAATCCGAAGTCTACGTTGGTGTTAAAGCTGGCGGCAGTAATTCCATTAAGCGTTGCTACCGACTGAGCCACGGTGGTGGCCGTTGTGAGCTGGGCCAGCGTGAGGCGGTTGGCAAAATTTGCTATGCCGGGGTTGGTGGCGGCATCCTGCTTCTCCGGCGCCTCTCCACCTACCCGGCGAGCATCACCGGCGGGGTTGCTGCCCGCCACTTTGTTGAATACAAATGTTTGCACTGGTACCAAGCCGGTTGCCGAAGCTCCGGCTACCAGCGGCCGCACCGATGTTACGGTATTGCTCACAACCCGCACCGCATAGTTGCCGGCAGCGGGCACATTGAAGCTGTAGGCGCCATTGACATCGGTAGTGGTAGAGCCTACAAAGGTGCCATCGGTGGCCCGCCCGTCAGCATCCACCGATGTTACGGCGTAGAGTTCTACTGTTGCATTAGGCCGCAGAATGCTGCCGGAGAAGCTGGTATTGGACGCATTATAGTTTCGACCCGCACCACCACCATAGTTCACATCTTCGTAAACCCGGCCACCGAACTCGATAGGCGTTACGACGATGCTGGCCGTGGCCGTATTATTAGCGGTTACGCCATTTTCGTCCGTGTCGGAGCCGATGGTAGAGGTAGCCGCTACCGGCCCGGTAGCGGGAGCCGTGAAGCTGATAGTGGAGTTACGGATGCCCCGCTGGCCAGCGAGGCCAGAGCAGGATACGTTACCAAACCCGTGGTGCGTTGTACGCACCGGACGCTAGAGTCGTGCCGTTGTCCACCACCACTACGTTGGTCAAGCCCGCTGGCAACTGTACCGTCCGGGTTACATTGGTAGCTACGTCAAGGCTGGCTGCGTTGCTGAAGCCAACGTTGAACTGCCCGGTTGTGCCGGCAAGTACGGGCGTTGTCTGGGGGGCAATGGTGGTAATCAGGTCCGCTTGGGCGCACCACGAGAAGGAGTGAATGCCAATGAACTGGCCACCTGGGTTACCACCCGCGTTGTTCTGGATGTTGCGGTAGGTTAAGGTGAGCCGACGCAACGCAGTTGGGAACGTAATTACCACGTTGCCGTTCACCCCGTCGTTGTTGGTATTGCCTTGTCCCTGAATCTTATTGCCTGCTGCAAGGGTATTAGTTCCATTTGAGCCCAACGAAACATCGGCTGCAGTAAGAGTGTAAGCGGTTCCGCCAGTAGCTGTGCTATAGCCATCTACCTGCAGTTCATCTGTCCAGCCGTTATTAGCCGTGTTGCTCAGGATCTGGTCAATATCCGATACAGTGAAAGAGAAGTTCTTCACAGCGCGGTTGAAGTCAAACGTGATGGTTTGAGTTGTCGCTGTATTATCACCATAGTCGGCTTCCCAAACCAGGCTTGTGCCCGGTGCGTTGGTCGTAGCACCATCGCGTACCAGCAAGCTGGTGTTAGTGCCGGCCGTGACAGGGGTGGTATAGTTGCTGGTCGTGATGGTTAGGCCTTCAACAGTTGCTGTTTTGCCATTCACGGCCCAGTTTTCCGCTGGGTTGGTGGGCCGCGTTGCGAAGTCCAGCGCGTTGCCAACTCCGCAGGTGGTTTTACTTACCGGAATGCCATAGCCAACCACGGCAGATTCTACTCCGTTGCTGATTGCTGAGAAGGTAAAACGGGCCGTGCCGAAGAAAGCGGCTTCAGGGTCGAAGGATAAGTTGGCTGCCTGAATAGCAGTCAGAGACTGATTGACCGTAACGCGAGTAGGCGCTACAGTCCCGCCCGTCGCATTGCGGGTGGTGTACAGTACCCCACTAGCCGCATCTGGCAATGATTTGATAATAAAGGACTGGGAAGCAGGCGTAGAACTCAGTGCCTGCGAAAGCGCCGTAATACCGTAAGAAGCCGGCAGAATTAGCGCCGTATTCTTTAAGGCTGTTGGTGCAACCAGAATGGTATACGTTGCCTGGTTGGAGGTAGCGCCAAGGTTATCTGTAGCGCTGTAAGTGAAGGGGAAACTGCCAGTAGTGGCAGGGGCGATATATGCTAAGTTTGGATAGGTAGCCGCAGAGTAATTGGTGTTGTTAGCCGTTATCTCTAGCGAAGTGTTATTGCTGGCATTGAATGCAAATAACCGACCGGATGCCGGGCGGGTCACAATGGTATAGCTCGCTACACTTAGGCTTGGAACGGTTAGTGTAGTGGAAAAATTGGCTATTTGTACCGACGTTCCTGGGGATACAGTAGCAGTGACGTTGTTTGCCGTAACAGCCTGAGGACGATTGCTTGTCGGAGGCTTGGCTTGGACGATGCGAGTAGTTGCCGTTCGTTCGGCATTAGTACTAATGAGCTGAAAAGTACCTGTTGGGATACTACTTCTAACTCGTGTATCGCTAGTCTCAGCCTGTTGCGCCCAGGCTACAGTGCGCCCCAAGCCGGTCCAGGCCAGCAGTAGGAGTAAAAATCGTAAGAATGTTCTCATGAAATGTTGGAAAAGTTTAATTGTTGTCGGAAAGCAGGGAAAGGAGTGTAGTGCGATATAGCTACACCACTACTGATGAGTTCAAAAGTAGTCTGCCCGCGAAAGGGAGGCGATTATTTTCGCCCAATGCTTATTTCTACTCGGTGAAAACCATTTTCTGCACGTCTCAAAATGAGACTTGAAATTTGTAGCCTTGTAGTTTTATCCTATTCAGCAGTCAGCAAATCAAGGTCTTCAGGTACGAACCAAGATGCGAACCGGATTGGGACGTCTGTCCAAAAAAAAATCCTCACCGTCAGGTGAGGATTTTTTTAAAGAAAATATTGGATTTTGAAGCGCTTAATACGTCTGCTCCCGACTACTCTGGTTTACCAGTTCCCGCACTTCAGCATTGAAGTCGGTCTGCTCAACCAGCTCCTCCAACGGAATGTGCAAGCGGTACTTCCAGAAGTGCGTGGGGTTGCTGGGCACGTTGATTTGCTCGTCGTGCGGGTTGGCGCGGCGCAGGTGGCTGTCCGATGGCCAGCAGGTCCTGGAGCGGGAAGATGGCCCACATGGCCGGCGAGTGCAGGTGCTGCACCAGGATTTCGCGCGCCACCCAGGGCTCGCAGTAGAACGGGGCCACCTCGCGCCAGTGGCCCAGGATGGTTTCGAAGAAGCGCTGGGTGCGCACCCGGTCTTCCTCCCACCAGCCGCGCAGGGTGCTCATGTCGTGGCTAGCTGGTGCGTGACCACGCTCAGGTAGGGCGCGTCGTCGGGGTGGCCGAACTCGGTTTCGGGGTTGGCGGGCATGCGCTGGATGTTGAGGCCCAGAATGCCGAGCTCCTTCATCACGCCGGGCACCGAGGCGGGCACCATGCCCAGGTCTTCGCCGCAGATGAGCATGTCGGTGGCGTAGCGCACGGGCGGCAGCTTGATGAGGCCCTGCTGCGCGCCAGAACTCCTCGTGGCGGCGGAAGAAGAAGTCGACGTAAATGTCGTCGTAGAGGCGGCGGCGGTCCTCGTCGTCGTCCAGCTCGCGGAACGAGTAGCTCTTGTTCAGGGTGATGCGCGGGTGGTAGAAGTCGTCTGCCGGCGGGCACGAACAGCACCTCGTTCACCAGCCGGAACAGGCCCGTGCGCAGCCAGGCGAAGTGCTCGGCGTGGCTCGGGCTCGGCGGCTGATTTTCTGCGTCGATGTACGCCTCCATCTTGCGCTGGTGCGCACGTTCTCCTTGAGGTGAATGCGGCCGTAGCCGGCATCGTCCATGTACTCGTCGAACACGGCCTGGGCCTCGCCGTGGAAGATGTCCTGCAGCATGTGCCAGCGGATGTAGGGCTCGCACAGGCGCGCGTAGTCGAACCAGCCCAGGCGGCTGCTCAATCTCGTGGCGGTGCAGGGGCAGGGCGGGCGAGAAGTGCCCCAGCAGGCCCTCCACCGAGTCGACGGGCATTTCCCAGATGCGGAAGAAGCCCAGGATGTGGTCGATGCGCAGGGCGTCGAAGTAGCGGGCCAGGTGGCCCATGCGCTGCTTCCACCACTGGTAGCCGTCTTCGGCCATGCGCTCCCAGTTGTAGGTGGGGAAGCGCCAGTTCTGGCCGGTGGTCGAGAAGTCGTCGGGCGGGGCGCCGGCCTGCTGGTCCATGTGGTAGAGCTCGGGCTGGGTCCAGGCATCCACCGAGTGGCGGTAGATGCCGATGGGCAGGTCGCCCTTCAGCACCACGCCGCTGCTCGCGGGCGTAGGCCACGGCGGCGCGCAGCTGCTTGTCGAGGTGGAACTGGGTGAAGAAGAACAGGCCGAACTCGTCGTAGTCGGCGGCGGTTTCGGCGGTCAGCTCGTCCAGGTTCTGGCGGGGTGCGGAACTCGGCGGGCCACTGGCTGAAATCGGCCGTGCCGAACCGGTCGCGCAGGGCCGAGAAGGCCGCGTAGGGCACCAGCCAGTCTGCCTGCTCGGCGCAGGAACTCGCTGGAACTCGGGGTCGGCCAGGAAGGCTGCTTTTCTCCTGCTGGTACAGCAGGCTGATGAAACTTCCACTTGGCGGTCATCACCGGCTCGTAGTCCACGAAGTCCTTGGCGTTCAGCTCCTCGCGCAGGCGGGCCAGCTCCTGGGCGGCCTTCTTGTCCTTGAGCGCGGCAATGCCTTCGAGGTGAGTGTACTGCGGGTGCAGGGCAAACACCGAAATGGCGGCGTAGGGGTAGCGATCGACCCAGGTGTGGGTGGCCATGGTGTCGTTGATGGGCAGCATCTGCACCAGCTTGCAGGCCGGTTTGCACGGCCCAGTCGGTCGAGCAGCTTCAGGTCGGGGAACTCGCCCACGCCCAGGCCCTGGTGGCTGCGCAGGGCAAACACGGGCAGCGCCACGCCGGCCCCGCGCCAGGGCGCCGCGGCGTAGCGGAAGTCCTCGTCGGCCAGTACCCGCAGGGTGCGCGCCTGGCTGTCGGCCGGGATTACCCGGTCGTCGCCGGTTTCAAGCTCGACCAGCTGCCGGGCCGCAGGGTCCCAGATACCGTACTTGTAGCGCGTGTCGGTTTCGGGCGTGGCCAGGGTTACTTCGGCAGCCCAGGTTGGGTAGTCGGCATCCGACAACACCACGGCCTTGGTGGCGTCCCAGGCCCCGAGGGCGGCATCGGAACCCAGCACGCAGAGCTGGTGCAGCGGCTCGACCCGCGGGGCCGACAGCTGGAAGCGGACGGCCGGGCCGGCCACGGCCGGCGCTGGCGCGGCCATCGGGGCCGGGCGGCGCAGCAGGGCCTCGGTGAAGGCGGCGGTGTAGAGCTCGTTTTCGGGCAGGGCCGGGGCGCGCCAGAAATCGGTCAGCACGAGTTGGGTGAAGGAGCCGGCGGCGGCCGGCACGTGCCGGTTGGGGCCCCACTCCCAGTAGCGGCCTCCGTCGCGCTCATCGAGCAGCAGGTACTTGTAGGCCACGGTTGCTAACTCCCCGGCGGGCAGGCTGATTTCCTGACTCCAGAGTCCGGAGTCGGCGTTGTAGTGTAAACTCAGGGCCTGAGTGGGGTCCCATTGACCCAGGCCGGGCAGGGAGCCGCAGACTACCAGCCGCTGGCCCCAGGCCGTGCGGAAGGGGAGCGTAAAGCGAAGAATCATCGGGGGCTATTCGAATAAAAACAGGCCCGAAAGATAGCGCTTAATGCCCGTAAAAGCCCACTTTAGGCCCGCCATAATGAGGCCTTAACCCGCAGAAAACCGGCTGTTTTAGCCCTGCCAATGCCGGGTTGATAGCCGGGCAATGCCGGGTTGACGCCGGGGCTGTCCGCCTACTGTACCGGCCGCTAAGGCCGGGGGCGGCGGGCCCGGGTTTCGCGGTTCGCCGGCCCAGCAGGCCGACTGGCCGCTGCCAGGGTTACGACCAGATTTTTCTCGGCTTCGGGGGTGCGCAGCAGCACCTGCTGAGTTGCCATGCCTGGGTACTCCACGAGCAGCACCACCGGCTCGCCTGCCGGCAGCGACAGCACAAAAAAGCCATCGGAGTTGGTAACGGCCAGCGACTGGGCCCGCCCTTGTACCATCACACTGGCGCCGGGCAGGGGCAATTGATCGGGCCCGAACACGGCCCCGGAAAAAGTCATGGCAGACGCCACCGGTTTTGGCGCGGCCGGGCGGACGGGCAGCGGTGCCTGCGCCAGGGCTGCCCCGGCCCCAGAAAACAGCAGGGCCAGCAGGACGGCCACCCGCAGCTTCCGCAACCAGTGAGTCCGTGGGCAGGCAGGGGCAGTGGGGCAGGAAGCGGAGCGGAGGGTATCGAACATGGAGCTGAACGGTAGGAATGGTATGTAATAGGGTCTGCGGGGTAGTTACGGCCATCCGGAGCAGGCAAACAACAGTAGCTTTAGCCGTGCGCTTAGCCAATCGAAAATAGGTGATTGCCGGAATTCAAAACAGCGTTAGTCGTTGAATCGGGCCAGTCAGCCGGGGAAGTCGGGCTGATTGCCGGTTAAGCGCCACTGCCCCAACCCGACCGGCGCTTTTTCCGTTTGCCAGACTGAGCCTCATTTATACTCCCTCTTCCATTGCCTGTTTATCTGCGTCGTATTTTGTACGCCCTATTAGGGCTGATTGTGTTTGTACTGCTGGTTGCGGGCGGGCTGTTTTTATATGTTCAGACGCCTTCGGGCCAGGATTTTGTGGCCAACCAGGCCCAGAAGTACCTGCGCGATAAGCTTGAAACGGAAGTGCGGATTGGTAAATTCCGGTCCGACTTCCGCAATACCATCAACTTCGATGATGTGTACCTGGAAGACCAGAAAGGCGATACACTCTTATCGGTGGGCCATTTGGGCGTCAACATCGACATTTTCGCCCTGCTCGATTCTCAAATCAAGGTCAGCCACCTCGAGCTCGATAACGGCCGGATTGCCATCAGCCGCACCGAGCCCGACAGCATCTCCAACTACGACTTTATCCTCAATGCCTTCGCCACCGGCGATACCAGCACGGTAGCAGCGGCGCCGGCCGATACCACCGGCGCGGGCTTCACCTACGAAATCGGCGACGCCAAGCTGACCAATATCCTGCTTACCTACAACGACGCGGTGGACGGCATGAACGTGCGGGCCAAAGTGGGCGACCTGGCCGTGAACATGGACGAGGTAGACGTGGATGCCGCTATCTACAAGGTAGACCAGGCGGCCCTCAAGAACGCCAGCATCCGCATCACCCAGACCAAGGTGCCCCCGCCCAGCCCCGCCGATACATCGGCCCTGGCCCTCACCTTTGGTATCAACCGCGTCCGTCTCGACAACGTGGGCCTGACCTACCGCAACAACCCCTCGGCCCAGTTCATCAACACCCGCATCGGCGAAGCCGAAGTAACGGCCGACGACATTGACCTGATCAACAGCCGCGTAGCGCTCAACAAGCTGATGCTGCGCAACACCACTTTCGCCTACGCCCAGAACGAAGACGTACCCACCGAGCAGCGGGTCGTGAACCCGGCCAAAGTGGTGCGCGACCTCGACGCCTCGGTGAAAAACGCCACCGGCCAGGAATCGAGCTGGAGCGTGAGCCTGAAGGAGTCCGACATCAGCGGGGTGGAGGTGGCCTTCGACAACTTCAACGAGCCGCGCCAGAAAACCCGGGTGCGGGGCATGGACTACAACCACCTCAAGTTCACGAACCTCACGCTCAATACCGAGAACCTGCGCTACTCCGAAAACAGCACCACCGGCCGCATTACGCAGCTTTCGGGGCAGGAGCAGAGCGGCTTTGCCGTGACCCGGGCCCAGGCCGATGTGGTGTTCGACTCGACCGAAACCCGCCTCGACAACCTCGACCTTGTGACGCCTCACACCCGCATCCGGCGCACGCTGGCCATGCAGTATGAGAGCCTCGATGCCATTGCCAACGATTTGGCCAACCTGCAAGCTCGAGGCCGACCTGCGCGATACCCGCCTCGGCTTCCGCGACATCCTCTACCTCGCGCCCGACCTGGCCGATACCCCGCCCTTTACCACCGGCCCCAACCAGTCGGTGCTTATTAGTGGCAAAGTTGATGGCCGGGTGGGCGACTTGCGCATCAAGGGTTTGGAAGTGGTGGGCCTGCGCAACACCCAGCTGCTGGCCAGCGGCCGGATTCAGGGCCTGCCCGAAACCGACCGTCGCCTGTACGCCAACCTCGACATTCAGAAGTTCGTGACCACAGCCGCCGATATCCGGAGCCTCGCGCCGAAGGGCACGATTCCGGCCGGCTATTCGCTGCCGCCCCTCATGACGGTGCGCGGCACCTTTAAGGGCCGCCCCACGGCGCTGGTGTTCGATACCGATCTGAAGGCGACGACGAGTTACGGCAACCTGGCCGCCAAGGTGAACGTGGGCGCAGGCCCCGTGGGCCAGGAACCGGTGCGGGCCGTTTTCAGCACCCAGCAGCTCAATGTGGGCAAGCTCATCGGCGACCCCACCATCGGGACCATCACGGCCAGCGGCACGCTTACCGGGCGCGGGGGCCTCGACCCCAACCAGCTGCGCGGGCAGCTGAACGCCAAGGTGCAGCAGGCCACCTACAACGGCTACACCTACCGTGGCATCACGGCCAAGGTGGATATCGACCGCAACCGCTACGTGGTGGACGCCAGCAGCAAGGACGACCCCAACCTCAACCTCGACCTGCTGGCCACTATCGACCTGCGCAACGCCTCGAACCCCACCTACACCGTCGACCGCCTGAACCTGCGCGGCGTCAACCTCACGGCCCTGGGCTTTTACACCGGCGGCAACCTGAGCATTCAGGGTGACCTGAAGGCCAGCCTGAGCGGCTCGGACCTGAATACGCTCAACGGCACGTTCTCGGGCAGCCGCATTGCCATCGTCAGCGACGGCCAGCCGTTCGTGCTCGACTCGGTGAACGGGCGGATTCTGCAGCGCACCGGCCGCACCGAAGTGGACTTTGCCAGCTCGGTGGCCGACCTCACGCTGCGCGGCAATACCCGCCTCGGCGATATTGCCACGGCTTTGCAGCAGCACATCGACCGCTACTTCGATTTACCCGGCATCCGCTATCGGCCCAACAATGCCAACCAGCAGTTCACGTTCGAGGCCAACGTGAAGGAAACCAAGATTATCCGGGCCTTCGTGCCCGACTTGCAGCAAATCACGCCATTCCAGCTCACCGGCAGCTTCGACAGCCGGGAAGCCGATCTGCGCCTGAGCACCAGCATTGCCCGCATCAAATACCTGGGCTACCAACTCGATTCGCTGCGGCTGAAGGTGTCGTCGGACCCGCAGGCGCTGGACTACGCCCTCAAGCTCAACCACATTCGGCAGGACACGACCCTGAACCTGCCTAACCCCAGCCTCACGGGCAGCATTGCCAACAACAAAGTGGGCACCCACCTGCGCATTGCCGAAAACGACAGCACCACCAACCTCGATTTGGCCGGAACGCTCGACGTACTCAACGAGGGCGCGGCCTACTCGTTCAGCTTCGACCCTAAGCTGGTGCTCAATAACCAGCAATGGGCCGTGCAGCCAGCCAATTCGTTGCGCTACGATACCAACACCGGGGCCATCCGGGCCGAAAATGTGCGCCTGAGCCAGGGCGACCAGCTGATTGCCCTGCAGACCCTGGCCGGGGCCGATTATCCGCTGCAGGCCCAGTTCAGCAACCTCAACCTCAACCAGCTGGCTACGGCCGGCGGCCTCCAGGATTCGCTGGTGGGCGGCACGCTTAACGGCCAGGCCATCATTAAGGCGCTGGGCCAGCCGCGCATGGCTTTCACGGCCAACGCCGGCCTCATGGGACTGGCATATAACAAGACCGTCATCGGCGACCTTAAACTGCAGGCCAACAACCCCGCCTCCGACCGCTACAACCTCGACCTGCGCCTGACCGGCGGCCCCCAGGACCATGACGTGCGCCTGACGGGCGACTATTTGGCCAGCGGCGCCCTCGATATGCAGGCCAACGTGACGCGCTTTGGGCTGGGCATCGTCGAGCCTTTCGCGCTGGGCGAAATTCGCGAAACCAGCGGCTACCTGAGCGGGCAGCTTGGCATCACGGGCACCGCTTCGGCCCCCGAGGTGCGCGGTAAGCTCACGACCAACAACGCCGGCTTCACCCTGACCCAGCTGGGCGCGCCCTTCACGCTGCCCCAGGAAGATCTGGTGTTCGATGAGAAAGGCATTCTGTTCGACGACTTCCTGATTCTGGACTCGCTGGGCAACAAGGCCGTTGTGAACGGCCACGTGCTCACCCAGGACTTTATTGACTACGGTTTCCAGCTGCGGGCCACGACCGATAACTTCATTGCCGTGCAGAGTACCCGCCGCGATAATCCGCTGTTCTGGGGCAAGCTCATCGTGGATTCGGATTCGCGCATCACCGGCGACCTGAACCTGATGCGGGTGCGCACTACGGCTACCGTCGTGGACGGCTCCGACTTCTACGCGGCCGTGCCCAACGACGAGGCCGACAAGGTCAGCTCGGATGGCATCGTGGAGTTTGTTGACAAGAGTGCCCCGATTGATACACTGCTGCAGCGGCAGCTGGCCAGGCAGGACTCGGCCAAAACAGCGGCCGGCTACGACATTGCGGCCACCATCACGGTGACCGACGATACGCCCTTTACCATTATCATTGATGAGGCCTCGGGCGACAACCTGAAGGTGCGGGCCAACGGCACGCTCAACACGGCCATCGACCCGGTGGGCAACATCACGCTCAGCGGCCGGCTGGCCGTGAAAAGCGGCAGTTACCACATGTCGCTCTACGACCTGGCGGAGCGCGACTTCCTGATTGCTGAGGGCAGCACCATCACCTGGTCGGGCGACCCCTACAATGGCATCGCCGATGTATCGGCGATTTACGTGGCCAAGGCCGCGCCGGCCGAGCTGCTCTCGGGCCAGGGCGTGAGCGACGAAACGCTCAAGTCAACGGCCCGCAACCGCTGCCTTTCAACGTGTATCTGAACGTGGACCGGGGAGCTGCTCAAGCCCGACATCAGCTTCGATATCAGGCTGCCCGAGGATACGCGCGCCGCCCTGCGTACCCAGATTGAGAACCGCCTGGCCCAGTTGCGCCAGCCCAGCCAGACCGCTGAGCTCAACAAGCAGGTGTTCTCGCTGCTGGTGCTTAGCCGCTTCCTGGCCGCAAAACCCGTTTGAAAGCAGCGGCGGCAGCATCGTGGCCGACCAGCTGCGGGGCTCGGCCAGCCAGGTGCTCACCGACCAGCTCCAGAACCTGACCGGCTAGTACCTCTCCGGCCTGGGCGTGGAGCTGGGCGTGAACAACCAGGCCGACTACTCGTCGGGCACCGAGAAAACCCGCACCGACCTGAACGTGGCCGTGCGCCGCCAGCTCTTTAATGACCGCCTGACCGTGCGCCTGGGCACCGACGTGCCGCTGGCCGGCGGCAATCAGGCCAGCGGCGGCCAGCAGAGCGTGAGCAATTTCGCCGGCGACGTGAGCATCGAGTACGACATTCTGGCCAACGGCCGCCTGCGCCTGCGCGCCTTCCGCAACAACGCCTACGGCGACATCGACGGGCAGTACGTGCGCAACGGGGCCTCACTGATTTACCAGCGCGACTACAAGAACTTCGCCGACCTGTTCAAAGGGATTGACAAGGACGTGAAGGAAGAGAACAAGGCCATCCGCAAGCGCCAGAAGGAGCAGCAAAAGGCGGCTGATGATTCGGTGAAAACGACCACCACCGTGCCGTCCCGCCGCGACTCGGCGCGGGTGGCGCAACGGCCTACTAGCAGCAGCAAATAGCTGATTGATAGAAAAGAACGTCATGCTTCGACTGCGGCTGCGCCTTCGCTCAGCATGACATTCCAAAAACAAAAAACGAATAATCCGTGCCAGAACCCCAACCGATACCTTTCTTCTCTCGCCTTCACCGCACCGGCCGCTGGTTGGTGGCAGGGCTGCTGCTGGCCGGATGGTCGGGTGCTGCGGCCTCAAGTTCATTCCCGATAATGCCCGGCTCTATACCGGCAGCACGGTTACGCTAAAGTCGGTTACTGGCACGCCGATTCCGAACGAGGCGGCCGTGCAGACCCAGCTGACGAACGTGATTTCGCCCCCGCCCAACGCCTCTATTCTGGGGACTGCGGCCCAAGCTGTACTTCTGGCACATGGGCGTGGGCAAGAAAAAGGGCCTGGGCCACTGGTTGGCCGATAAGTTTGGCGAGAAGCCGTGTCCTGTTCAGCGAGGTAGACACGGCGCCGGGTAGCGACCTGATGGTCAACCGCCTGCAACAACAACGGCTTCTTCAAGCCCGACAGTGCGCAGCAATATCAAGCTGGAAGAGCGCACGGCCTCCGTCGACTATCACGGCCCGGCGTGAACCAGCCCTACCGATCAAGGAAATCTACTTCCCCGCAGCGCGACACGCTGCTCGACCGCGGCCATTCGGGCCACCCAGGCCGGCAGCCTGCTGAAAGTGGGCGACGCCTACAACCTGCAAACCTTCACCAACGAGCGGCTGCGCATTGACGCGGCGCTCAAGAACAAGGGCTACTACTACTTCGCGCCCGACTACCTGCTGTTTCAGGTCGACAGCACCCTCGACAACCAGGCGAACGTGGACCTGCGGGTGAAAGGCAGCACTCCGCCCAAGGCCGCCCAGCCCTACGTGCTCGACCGCGTGACGCTGAACACCAACTACATGCTCACGACACCACCATGCGCAACCCCGATCCGCTACCGGGGCTACCACTACTTTCCCGACGAGGAGATGTTCAAGGCCAAGGCCATTACCAACGCCACGTTCCTGTACCCCGACAGCCTGTACCGCCGCCGCCGCCCCGACCAGACCCTGAGCCGCCTGATGAGCCTGGGCACGTTCCGGTTCGTGGACATCCGTTCCGGCCCCGCCCGCGAACCAGTGCCCGATTCGGCCCGCAGCTACGGCTCTGCCTCGACACTCGCATCGTGCGCATGACCCAGCTCAAGAAGAAAAGCCTGCGGGCCGAAGTGCAGCTGAACGCAAAACCAACGGCTTCACCGGGCCGGGCCTGATGGTGCAGTTCCGCAACCGCTCGGCCCTGCGCGGGGCCGAGCAGCTGCTCATCAACGCCATGGCCTCCGTCGAAACCCAGACCGGCAGCGGCATCGGCGCCCGTCGGGCGTCACCACCTACGAGTACGGCCTCAATGCCCAGCTGCTGGTGCCGCGCCTGATCACGCCCGCCCTTCAACTCTCGCAGCCTGCCCAACTCCGACTTCCAGCCCCGCACCTTCTTCGAGGCGGGCGTACAAGTACGTGAACGCGCACCAACTTCTTCCAGCAGAACTTCTTCAACGTCGAACTACGGCTACACCTGGAAAACCAAGCTCACCAACGAGCAGGAAATGCGGCCCATCGACATGCAGTACGTGCGCCTGAGCAACACCCACGGACGTATTCCAGAACCTGCTCGACGAGCGGCCGTTCCTGAAACAGAGCTTCCGCCAGCAGTTTATTCTGGGCAGCTCCTACCGCTACACCTACAACCAGCAGGTGCTGGAGCAGCGCCGCCAGCAGATTTACTTCAGCGGCGGCCTGGAGCTGTCGGGCAACCTGGCCTACTTGCTCAAGAGCCTGAGCGGCAGCTCCCAAAGACGTCCGAAGATGACCAGGCGGCGTACACCATAGCTGGGGCAGGAGTTCAGCCAGTACCCCAAGGTCGATCCTGGAGCTGCGCAACTACTACCGCACCAGCCCCAACCCTACCACCGGCAACCGCATCGCGGGCCGCCTGCTGGTCGGCGTCGGCCTGCCCTACGGCAACTCGCGGGTGCTGCCCTACCTCAAGCAGTACGGCATTGGCGGCCCCAACAGCGTGCGGGCCTTCGCCGCCCGGGGCATCGGGCCGGGCACCTACCGCCCGTGCCCGAGCCAGAACTCCAACAACGGCTTCTACGACCAGGTGGGCGACATCCGCCTCGAAGGCAACCTCGAATACCGCCAGGACCTGTTTCCCTACGTGAAAGGGGCCGTGTTCATGGATGCGGGCAACATCTGGCTGGTGAATGGGGATGCCAGCCGCGCGACCTACAACAGCGAAGGTCGACCCGACGGCCAGAACGGGCAGTTCCAGTTCAACACCTTCCTGAAGCAGCTGGCCGTGGGCGCCGGCGCCGGCATCCGCATCGACGTGCAGTTCTTCGTCATCCGCTTCGACGCCGCCGTTCCCATCCGCTACCCCTATGCCAACGAAAAGCTTACGGTATACCCCAACCCCGATCTGCCCGTGCCCCCAGGGCAGCAGTTGCAGTTCAACAAGAGCCCCACCGGACTCAGCGCCTACCGCCTCAATATTGGTATTGGCTATCCGTTCTAAGCTGTTGGCTATTTTAGGCTGTTAGCTGAGAGCTATTAGCTGTTAGCTTCCGTTCAGGTAAAATCGGTATTCCATACAAAAGAAGGCCCCGCACCTAACCAGGTGCGGGGCCTTCTCGTTTTTTAGCTAACAGCTAACAGCTAACAGCTAACAGCTAACAGCTAACAGCTAACAGCTCAAGACTACGCCTCTGCCCCCATCCGGAGCTCTACCGGGGCTCCCGTGGTTTTGCGAGTGGGCACCACCGTTACGCGGATATACTTCGAGGTGGGCGTGTTGCTCTTTTTAGCCACGCTGCCGATGGGGATGAGCGGGTTGGCCTCGGGGAAGTAGGCCGACACGTTGCCCCGCGGAATGTCGTAGGGTACGGCCACGAACTTCTCCACCGTGCGCTCCTGGCCTTTGAAGTGGCTCGTGATGTCGATGAGGTCCTTGGCTTTGAGGCCCCGGTCGGCCATGTCCAGCGCGTTCATGAACAGCACGCGCCGCTCGTTGTGGATGCCGCGGTAACGGTCGTTGTAGTCGTAAATGGTGGTGTTGAACTGGTCGTGGCTGCGGACGGTCATCAGGATCAACTCATCGGCTCCGACTTCGTAGCGCTCCAGCTCCGTTTTAGTGAAGTGGGCCTTGCCGTCGGCGGTCGTGAAATTCCGGTCGCGGGGGCCGTTGGGCAGGTAGAACCCCCCGGGACGCCGCAGCTTCTCGTTGAAGCCTTCGAAGCCCGGAATCACGCGGCTGATGTGGTCGCGGATGACGTCGTAGTTCTCCGTCATGGCCACCCAGTCGGCGATGTTGGTTTTCTCGCCCAGCGTAGCAATGGCAATGCCGCTCAAAATGGCCACTTCGCTCAGCATCTGGCCGGGCAGGGGCACGAGTACCCCTTTGTTCTGGCTGACCACGCCCATCGAGTTTTCGCAGGAGGTCATCTGGTGGCCGCCACGCTGCATGTCTACGTCGGCGTGGGTAAAGCAGGGCAGGAGCAGGGCCGTTTTACCGGTAACCAGGTGGCCGCGGTTGAGCTTGGTGCCCACGAACACGGTCAGGTTCTGCTTGCGCATGGCCTCGGCAATGTACTCGGTGTCGGGGCCCGCGGCCAGCAGGTTACCGCCCAGGCCGAAGTACACTTTCACCTTGCCCTGGTGCATGGCCTTAATGCTGTCGACGGTGTCGTAGCCGTGCTCGGTAGGAGCCACAAAGTTGAACTCCTTGCCCAGCGCGTCGAGGAAGGACTTGGGGGCCTGTTCCCAGATGCCCATCGTCCGGTCGCCCTGCACGTTGGAGTGGCCGCGTACCGGGCAGGTACCGGCACCGGGCTTGCCGATGGCGCCTTTCAGCAGCAGCAGGTTCACCAGCTCCTGAATCGTTTGTACGCCCTGGCGCTGCTGCGTGAGGCCCATGGCCCAGCAGGCAATAATCTTCTTTTTGGTGGCCAGCAGGTTGGCCGCTTCCAGCAGGTCGGCCCGCGAGATGCCGCTCAGCTCCTCAATGTCTTCCCAGCTCGTGTTGCGCACGTTTTCCACCACGGCCTCGTAGCCTTCGGTGTACTGGTTGATGAAGCCGTGGTCGAATACCTGGCCGGGGTTGAGTTCCTCGGCGGCCAGCAGGTGCTTCATCAGGCCGCGCAGCAGGGCCATGTCGCCATCTACCCGCACCTGCAGGTACACGTCGGTAATTACGGTGCCGTTACCCATCAAAGCGCCCAGCGCCCTGAATGGGTTCATGAAGTCCTGGGGGTTTTTGAAGTGGTTGAGGCCAGCTTCAATCAGCGGATTGACGCTGATGATTTTGGCCCCGTTCCGCTTGGCCTCCTGCAGGGCGCTCAGCATCCGCGGGTGGTTGGTGCCCGGGTTCTGGCCGATAATCATGATGACCTCGGCCTCGTGGATGTCGTTGAGCGTGACCGAGCCCTTGCCCAGCCCGAGGGTAGAGCTCAGGGCCGCGCCGCTGCTTTCGTGGCACATGTTGGAGCAGTCGGGCAGGTTGTTGGTGCCGAACTGGCGCACGAAGAGCTGAAACAAAAAGGCCGGCTCGTTGGGTACCTTGCCCGAGGTGTAGAACGTGGCTTCGTCGGGCGAGTCCAGGGCGTTCAGCTCATCGGCAATCAATTGGAAGGCCTCGGCCCACTCGATGGGCTGGTAGTGGTTGCTGCCGGGGCGCACCACCATGGGGTGGGTGAGGCGGCCGGCGTTGTTCTGGTCGCGGTCGGTCATGCGCGAGAGCTGGGCCAGGCTGTGGCGGGCAAAGAACTCGGGTCCGCAGGCCTTATCGTCGGCGTCGGAGGCGGTGGCTTTGGCCCCGTTCTCGCAGAACTCGGCCACCGAGCGGTGGTTGTCGGGGTCGGGCCAGGCGCAGCTCGAGCAGTCGAAGCCGTCCTTTTGGTTCATGTTGAGCAGGCCCCGGGTGCCCCGGTTCACGCCGCCCTCACTCCAGCTGAACTCCATGCTCTTGAGCACGGCCGTCACACCGGCGGCCACCGTCTGGCGCGGTTCCAGGCGCAGACCGGTCAGCTCCTCGGGAGGCTGGGCCAGAATGTCGTGCTTGTACTTGGCGTTGGCGACGTCGGGTGCTTTAACGGGGTCGGACACGTGGTGCTGATTGGTGGGGTTGTAGTGGTCAGGCGCGGGCGCCTCGCCCTGATCGGGCCGTTCGCCGCTTTTGGGGGCGTTTTCGGCCTTCTGTTCGTGAGCTTTGCCGGCTTTGCCGGGGTCTGCGGCGGGAGAATCTTCCATGAGTAAACGAGCGAAAAAAGCGGTGGGAAAAACAGGTAGCTGGACCGTAGGGGCGAGTTCAGTGTTTGCAGCCCAGGTCCTTCTCTACCAAGATATGCAGCAATTGGTTTTCAGCAACTTCGAGTTGCCCGCGCAAACTGATTTCCTCGGAGCCCGTCCAGGCGTCGGCGGTGGCGGCGGGCACCAGCACCCGAATGCGGCCCGCCGTTGTTTGCACCGTTAAGGTGGGCGTGGCTGCGTCGCGTTCGAGCGAATAAACGAGGGCCTCGGTGGCCGTTGGCCCCAAAGGCACTACCGTTTCGAGCCGGCCAGTAGCCTGGAAGGCAGTTACCTCGGGCGGGTCGAGGCGCAGGCGGAGCGTGTTGTCTTCGAGGCGGAGCTTCATGGGTTTAGTTCAGATGTTCTGGCGGTTCGCCTTGGGTGCAGTTTCGCTCCCTGGTACGTCCTCACGTTGCGCCTCTCTCCGTAATTTCTTACACCGCCCGAGGCGCGGAATGGAAAAGGAGCTGGGGACTAACCTTTAGTTTTCCAACGCTAAAGCATCCGTAGCTAAGTTACAATCTATTTCCAGTCTCCTCTCTTTCCTTTTCCATTCCGCGCCTCGGGCGGCGTGGGGAGGCAGGCAGTGAGGCGCAATGTGAGGGGGGAGATGAATGAGGCGTACGCGGTGGGTGTTTCGGCGAAAGGGGGAGACCTATCAATAAGGACTCAAATAATCCGTTCTGGATGCGTGTATATGTTGAACCGCTGCTGACGCACGAAGCCGCAGAGCGTGAGGCCGAAGTCGCGGGCGGCCGATACGGCCAACGAGCTGGGGGCGCCCACGGCCGCCATCACCGGGATGCCGGCCACAGCCGCCTTCTGCACCAGCTCGAACGAGGCCCGGCCGCTGACGAGTAGCACCGTGTCGTGGAGGGGGAGTTGGTCGGCGAGCAGGGCCGCGCCGATGGCTTTGTCGAGGGCGTTGTGGCGGCCCACGTCTTCGCGCAGCAGGCGCAGCTCGCCGGTGGGCGAAAACAGGGCCGCCGCGTGCAGGCCGCCGGTTTGCTCGAACAACTCCTGCGCCTCGCGCTGGCGCTCGGGCAGCTGATGAATGACGCTGGCCGGTACCTGCACCTCCCCCAGCGGGAGGCGGGGGCAACCGGCGGCGTGCACGGCCTCAATGCTGGTTTTGCCACAAACTCCGCAACTGCTGCTGGTGTAAAAGTGGCGCTCCAGCCGGGGCAGGTCGAGGCTGGCGGTGGGGCTGAGCTCGGCCCGCACCACGTTTTCGCGCTCCTCCTCCTTCTCTACGTCGGGGCAGTACAGCACGCCCTGCAGGTCGGCCCGCGACCGGATGAGGCCCTCGGTGAGCAGAAAACCGGCCACCAGCTCGAAATCGTGGCCCGGCGTGCGCATGGTAATGGAAATAGTGCGGTGCTCGCGCTGCCCGGCCGGCCCGTAGCCCACCCGGATTTCGAGGGGCTCCTCGGCGGCCAGCACGTCGGACACTTCGCGCACCTGCTCGCCGCGCACCTGCTGCACGGTGGCGTATTCGTAGCTGGTTGGCGGCAGGAAGACTTTCATCTTTTAGGGTATGAATTAGAAGGGGTGTTCAGGTGGCTCAATCGGGTGGGGTTAGCCAGCACGTTTTCAGGCGAAAGCCCGGTGTTCGGCTTCTCTTTAACTTTGTCAGACGACACAGGTTTTAAGTGCCGACAGCAAATTCATCATTCATCGGCCATAATTCATTATCAACGAGCGATGCTTAGCCCCGAAGAACGCCACACCTACCGCCGCCACCTGCAACTTCCCGAAATTGGGGAGGCCGGGCAGGAGCGGCTGAAAGCGGCCCGGGTGCTGGTGGTGGGCGCGGGCGGGCTGGGCTGCCCGGTGCTGCAATACCTGGCCGCCGCCGGCGTGGGCACGCTCGGCATTGTCGATGCCGACGTGGTGGAGCGCAGCAACCTGCACCGCCAGATTCTGTTCGGGCCTGCCGACCTGGGCCAGCCCAAGGCTGAAGCGGCTGCCCGGGCCGTGCAGCGCCTCAACCCGCTGGTGCAGGTGCGGGTACACCGCTGCCGTGCCGTGCCGGGCAACGTACGCGAGTTGGTGGAAGGCTACGATGTGGTAGTGGACGGCTCCGATAACTTCCCGACCCGCTACCTGCTCAACGACGCCTGCGTGCTGCTGGGCAAGCCGCTGGTGTCGGGGGCCATTTATAAATTCGAGGGGCAGGTGTCGGTGTTCAATTATGCGGGCGGGCCTACCTATCGCTGCCTGTTTCCGCAACCGCCCGGCGCGGCCGAGGCTCCCGAACTGCGATGCTACTGGGGTGCTGGGGGTGCTGCCCGGCCTCGTGGGCACGGCCCAGGCCACCGAAACGCTGAAGGTGCTGCTGGGCATCGGGGAGGTGCTCTCGGGCCGGCTTTGGCTCTTCGATGCCCTCACCTTCCAGACCCGCACCCTGAAATTCGCCCGCCGCCCCGAGCAGGCGGCCATCCACCTGGGCACGGCTCCGGTGGCCGACTACGCCGAGGCCTGCGGGACCGATGTAGCTTCCGTTACCGCGGCCGAGCTGGTGGCGCTGCTCAACTCGGCGCAGCCGCCTTTCTTGCTCGATGTGCGCGAGGCCCACGAGTACGCCACCGGCCACCTGCCGGGGGCCGTGCTGCTGCCCCTGGGCGAGCTGGCCAAAGGCGTGGCCAGCCTGCCCCGCCGGCACCCGATGGTGGTGTACTGTCACTCGGGCCGCCGCAGCGCCCAGGCCGTGGAGCGCCTGCAAACCGAGTTCGGACTGGTAAACCTGCTGAATCTGACGGGTGGCATCGTGGCCTGGGAGGAAAATGCTACACCGGTCCACCCGCGCTAGGGCCTTTGGGCTTGTGCCGAGCCATCCGCTACTGCGCCCGGCCGTACCTTCGTTCTGCCAGATTCCCCAAGCCTATCGACCCCTCCTCTCAAACCAGTAAAGCATGCCCCTTACCGCTTCGCCTGCCGCCCGCCCGCGCCTGCGCTTTGACCGCAACGAACTGGCCGGGGCCTTCGGCGACTTGGGCACCGATCTGCCGCTGCTCATCGGCGTTATCGCCGCCTCGGGCCTCGATAGTGCCGGGGTGCTGATTATGTTCGGGCTGATGCAGCTGTTTTCGGGGCTCTGGTACGGCATGCCCATGCCAGTGCAGCCGCTCAAGGCCTTCGCAGCCCTGGTTATCGCCCAGAAGATCCCCGGCCGCGTCATCTTCGGGGGCGGGCTGGCGGTGGGCGTGGGCATGCTGCTGCTCTCGGTTACGGGGCTGATTGACGGGCTGGCCCGGCTGGTGCCCAAGCCCGTCATCCGGGGCATCCAGTTCGGGCTGGCGTTGCAGCTTTCCACGCTGGCCCTCAAGCAGTACGTGCCCGCCGACGGCCTGCCCGGCTACACCCTGGCCGCAGCCGCGTTTCTGGTAACGGTAGTGCTGCTGGGCAACCGGCGCTGGCCCGCCGCGCTGGTGGTGCTGGCCCTGGGCGTGAGCTACGGCCTGCTTTTCAAACTTGATTTCGCCACCGCCCAGCGCGCCATCGGCCTGCACCTGCCCACGGTTCGCATTCCGCAGTGGCCCGATATCCTGACGGGCGCGGTGCTGCTGGCGCTGCCCCAGATTCCGCTGTCGCTCGGCAACTCGGTGCTGGCTACCCGGCAGGTGGTGCAGGATTACTTCCCCGAGCGGCCCCTGACGGTGCGCAAAATCAGCTTCACCTACGCCCTCATGAACCTGGTGAACCCGTTTCTGGGTGGCTTCCCGGTCTGCCACGGCTCGGGCGGCATGGTGGGCCACTACACGTTTGGGGGGCGTACTGGCGGCTCAGTGGTGATTTACGGCGGGCTGTTTCTGGTGCTGGGCCTGTTTTTCAGCCAGGGCTTCCAGCAAATCGTCCAGATTTTCCCGCTGCCCATCCTCGGCGTACTGCTCTTCTTCGAGGCCCTGAGTCTGGCCGCTCTGCTGCGCGACATCAGCGACGCCAAGGCCCACCTGCTGCTGGCGCTGCTCACCGGCATTCTCTGCGCCGGCCTGCCCTATGGCTACCTCGTGGGCCTCACGGTGGGCACGGCGCTGTACTACGCCATGCAGCGCGGCTGGGTGGGGCTGGGCAAATCGTAGTCACCGCCGCTGCAAGCTGGTAGCGCCGGGCCAGCAGCGCGGTAAATACAGTTGCTCAAGTGGCCACCAGAACAAAGGCTGTCAGCTAACAGCTAATGGCTGACAGCTTAAAAAAAATCAGTCCTGCTGGGAGGGCACGTACTGGCGGTTCGACTCATCGGTCCGGTTGATGCGATAGAGTACCGATAGCACGAGGTTGTTTTTGGCGATGTTGGTTTGCGGTACGAAGCCGGTCGGGCCGTTGCGGGCGGCGGTGTAGTTGGCCTGGTTTACCCAGCCGGCCTGCACCGTCCAGTGCTGGTCGAACTGGTAACCCGCCCCGGCGTACAGGCGGTTGCGCTCAAAAAAAGGACCGCGTGGGTTGAAAAACACCTCGTCGTAAGCCGATAGGAAGACGGTTTTATCGGTGAACGTCTGGTGGTTTAGGGGCAGGAAGGCATTGAACCGGTAGCGCATCCGGTTACGGTAGGCAAATGCGCCGGTCGGCACCACATCGTCGCGGAACCGGAACCAGCGCTGCTCGATGCGGTAGCGGTGTTCGAGCTTGAGGCGGGCGGTAAACTGCGTGAGGATCAACTGCTGCCACAGCCGGCGCTCCACATTGAGTGAGCCGGCTTGCAGGTCGCGGTAATCGGCCGTAGAATAACGTCCACCGGCTATCATGAGGTTGAAGTTCTTGGCCACGCCGTAGCTAACGCCGGCCTTGAGCTCGGTGTAGAAAAACTGGCGCATTACGCCATTGGCACGGGTCTGTACTTCGGCGTAGCCGCCCCAGCCCCTGGGGCCGCCGGGCAGTACGGCGGTAGCAATCAGCCACGAACCCCACTGGGGGTCCGTCATCTTGATGCTTTGGGCCTGAACCGGGGCTAGCCGGGCAACCAGCAGACTGCCCACGAACAGGGCGCGGACCAGCCCGCCGCCTCGCCGCCGGAAGGATAAATGCGTTGTCATGGCCCGAAGGTAGCGCTGCCCGGCTAGTTGCTGTGCGGCGGCCGTTCAGGATACGCCGCCCTGGGGACCCGCCTGTCAGAACGGCCGCCACACAGCCGCAACCATTCACCTGAGAAGAGCCAGTCGCAAGCCGTCTGAATAAGGGTTTGGATGCTCCGGAGTCTACCGCCCACCCAGAATCCGGCGGAGGGCGCGCTGGTAGTCGGGGTTATCGGTCATGCCGTTGTGGCCGGCTCCGGGCAGGCTTATGAATTCGTCGCCGGGCTTGAGGGCCTGTTTCAATTGGGCAGTTGACCGGGGGCTAATGACCTCATCCTGGTCGCCGTGGAAGATGACGATGGGCGCCGTAACGTGGGGCAGCACCTCGTCGGTGGCCATTGGGTAGCGCACCACGAAGCCGGGTACCCAGGGGTAGTGCTGACGGGCCGTGGCGCGCATGCTGGCGTAGGGTGCCTGCAGAATGAGGAGGCGCGGGTAGTGGCGGGCCGCCAACCAGGCTGCCACGCCCGTGCCCAGGGAGTAGCCCAACAGCACCGTTTGGCGCTCCGGAAACTCGGCGGTAAGCTGCTGGTAGGCGGTGTCCACGTCGGAGAGCAGCTGGGTCTGGCTGCTGATGCGGCTCCCGCTTTTGCCGTAGCCCCGGTAATCGAGCAGAAACACGCTGTATCCTAATCGGGTGTAGGTGGCGGCCACTTCGCCCCAGCTATCCAGCGCGCCGCCGTTGCCGTGCAGGTAAAACACGAGGCCGCGGGCCGAATCGGCCGGGAACAGCAGGCCGTGCAGACGGGTGCCGTCGGCGGTAGGCAGCCACCGCTCCTCGAAGCGTTGGGCAAACCGGAACCGGTAGTCGGGGGCAAGTTTGGTTGGGAAGAACAGCAGGCGTTCCTGCTGAAAATACAGCAGCATGCACACGGCCACGTAAAGCGCCGCCCCCACACCCAGTATCCAAAATAATACCTTCATAGCAGTCCAATGAATACAAACGATGTGTCGCCTTCTAGTCAGGGCCCTCCTGATTAAAAGTGTTCAATCGTTGTGGTCATGCAGCCACCGTTCCCATTGCTTGCCGTGTGTATGACCTGATTTCCCGCATGCAAACGCTTGGCTCAGCTAAAACGGCATCTGAAAGTAGGGCCACATGAAATAGAGGGTCGCTGCCTGCAACAGCGTCAGCGCCAGGGTAACGCCCCAGAAGGCAGCTTTACGGTTTTTATGGCGCAGCAGGAAAATTGCCGCCCATGCGCCGGGCGCCGCGCCTGGCAGCGTAGCGAGGTGCAGCGTTTTTTCGGCAATGCGCCGCTGGCTGCGTTGGGCTTTCCGTTTATCCAGCGCGAAAAGCAGAAAGCACAGCAGGTTGAAAAACAACAGGCAGCTCAAAAGTACGTTCATGGTGCGGGAGGCGGGCTGCCAGTGGTGTGGCAGACGAAAAGTGCATCAGCGGGGGTGCAATTTATAACGCCATGCTCAAGCATACGGCCAGAAAGGTCAGGGTGCATTCGCCCGCACGTTTGGTAAGCCCCTTGGGTAATAGCCGGTGTCAGGACCTTGAATCAGGAGTTCCTTTTATCCCCCAATCGTGCTCATTGACTCGAAATTGAGCTGGTGCAACGGCCGCTGGCTTTCGGCCTCGAAGCCGTTGGCGGCGCGGTTGCGGAAGGCCGCGCTGAGGGCGGCTACTACTTCGGCGTCGGAAGCGCCGCCGCGGAGCAGGGCCCGCAGGTCGAGCACGCCCTGGTCGTAGAGGCAGGTTTTGAGGCCGCCCTCGGCCGTAAGGCGCAGGCGGTTGCAGGTGCCGCAGAAGGTGCGCGAATAGGCCGCAATAATGCCTAGGCGGCCCTGGTGGCCGGCCACCGTATAGTGCGAGGCCGTGTCGCCGGGGCGGGTGGGCACGGGCGTAAGGGTCCCCAGGTTGAGCTCCAGGTGCTCGCGGATGCGGTGGTGGTTCCAGGGCAGCGTGGCGGGCGTGGCCTCATGGCTGCCCCCGTTGAAGGGCATCTCCTCAATGAAGCGCACATCGACGGGCAGCTCACGGGTCAGCTCGGCCAGGGGCAGCAGGTCCTGGGTGTTCTGGCCATCCATGACCACGGCGTTGATTTTGACCCGGATGCCGGCCGCCAGCAAAGCGTAGAACGTGTCCATCACCCGGGGCAGCTCGTCGCGGCGCGTGATGCTGGCGAAGCGGGCCCGGTCCAGCGTGTCGAGGCTCAGGTTCACGGCCTTCACGCCCATGCGGGCCATGTCGGCTACGTGCGGGGCCGTCAGTACGCCGTTGGTGGTCAGGGTCAGCTCCTCAATGCCCGGAATCTGGGTCAGGCGGTCCATGAACGGCACCAGGTCGCGCCGCACGAAAGGCTCGCCGCCGGTGAGGCGCACTTTGCGCACGCCCAGACCGGCCAGCAAACTCACCAGCCGCTCCATCTCCTCGTAGGTCAGCAGCTCCTGCTTGGGCAGGTACTTGATGCCTTCTTCGGGCATGCAGTAGAAGCAGCGCAGGTTGCACCGGTCTGTAACGGCCAGGCGCACGTATTCGAGCGGGCGGCCGTGGTTGTCGTAGAGGACCGTCCGCGCCGCACCGGCCGTGCCTGTTGGGGAGAGCACAGATGTGGGGGTAGTGGGCGAGGTAAAGACAGATGGAGTCATGTAAGCAAATCAGAAACCAGGGCCAGAGTAGTTAGCCAGAAGTAGAGAAAACGTAACACTCGCGCGGTTGTTTGGGTTTGCTCTACGTAATGTTGCGCAATTATCCTGACACGCCCATGAACCTGAAAATAGCTTTGTTCGGCATTGCCCGCGAAATCGTGGGGCAGCCAACCCTGGAAGTCGCCGCGCCGGAGGGGCAGTCGGCTCAGGGCCTGCTGCTGGCCCTGCACGCGCAGTACCCGGCCCTGGCCCAGCTCACCAGCCTCGCCGTAGCCGTCAACAACGAGTACGCCGCCGATGATACCCGCCTGCACGAGCGCGACGAAATAGCCCTGATTCCGCCCGTCAGCGGCGGGTAGCACGATGATGTAGAGACGCGTATTCGCGTCTCGTCGTTGCTGATGTTGCTCCACTGGCGCGGTTTGCCCCGGTGCCAATCGATCAACGCCGAGACGCGAATACGCGTCTCTACACTGTGCAGACAGAACCAATCACCCCATTACCCTCACCTCCTTGATCCACATCGACCTCACCGACCAGCCCATCGACGTATCCGCCGCCCTGCGCAGCGTGGAGGCCGATGGGGCCGGCGCCATCAACACGTTCATCGGGACGGTGCGCAACCGTAGCACTGGCCGCGCCGTGGTGCGCCTCGAATACGAAGCCTACGACAGTATGGCCCTGCACCAGCTGCGTAAAGTAGCCGAGCAGGCCGCCGAGCAGTGGCCCATGGTGGAGCGCATCAGCGTCATCCACCGCAAAGGCACCCTCTACATCGGCGACGTGGCCGTGGTGGTGGCCGTCTCCACGCCCCACCGCGCCGAAAGCTTCGCCGCCTGCCAGTACATCATCGACACCCTCAAGCAGGTCGTGACCATCTGGAAGAAGGAGTTCTATGAGGACGGCGACGTCTGGGTAGCCGCGCACCCCTGAGCAATTAAGAATTAAGGAATTAAGAATGGCCGTTGAACGACTCGCTTGAGGTGTCGTTCAACGGCCATTCTTAATTCCTAATTCTTAATTCCAATTCCTGTTGCACCTGCGCGGCCTCTTCCGGCGTGTTCACGTTGCGTAGCTCCGCCGGGGCGGGGGCGGGCAGTACGGCGACGTCGGAGTTGATGAGGGTTTTGCGGGGGCAGCTGTAGCCCAGGCTCAGGAAGCGCAGCAACTGCGGGTAACTGGCCGGCTCCCAGATGGTGATGAGCGGCTCGGGCCACTCGTTTTCGGGACTCTGGAAGGCCGTGGCCATGCGGGCCGGCTGGCGGTGCTGCACCAGGTGGGCCAGGGTGGCGGCCGAGAGCAGGGGCAGGTCGCAGGCCACTACCAGCCAGGCGGCGTTCGGGTCGAGGCGCAGGGCCGAGAGGATGCCGCTGAGCGGGCCCAGGTCGGTGAAGGAATCGGGCAGGGGGCGCAGGCCGGCGTACTCGAGCTCCGTGATTTGGTCGGGGCGGCAGGAAACGTGCACGTCCTGGCAGAAAGGGGCCAGCAGCTCGGCCGCGTAGGCGCGCTGCTCCTGCTGGCCGTGGTAGGCCAGCTTGCCCTTGTCGTGGCCCATGCGCTGGCTGCGGCCGCCAGCCAGCACGAGGCCCCGCAGCGGTGGTGCAGCAGCCCGCCACTCACCGAGAATCAGATCCGCAATGGCAGCCGTATCGGCCAGGGACAGCACGGGCACCTTGGCCTCGCCGAGGTGGGCGCGCAGGTAGGCAGGTACTTCGGTTACGCCTTCGGGCAGCAGCAGGGCGCGCACGTCGGTCAGGCGGTCGAGCTTCTTTTCCACCGGTTTGGCCGGATCAAGAACAACCAGTTGCCGGGCGGCGCGGAAGTGGTTGCCGTTCACCAGCACCAGGTTCTGGTGCTGCACCAGTTCGGGCTGACTGAACCGGTCCAGGGGCCGCTTCACGTCGAGGCGGGCGAAGCTGATGTTGTCGGTGAGCTCGGCGCTGGCCCCGGCCGCCAGCATGCCGGTTTCGGGGGCGGTGCCGTTGCGCACGGCGTCGGCCGGCGGCGTGGTCGGCATCCACGTAGGCCACGCCCAGGGTAGGGGCCAGCAGCGGCAGCAGCCGGGCCACCAGCTCCTTGATGCGGCCACAGGGCGCGCCCAGAATGGCCAGCTCGTGCCGCCCGAACTCGCCCAGAGCTGGGCGGGTGAGCTGGGCGTGTTTGGTGCGGGGCTTATCGGCGTTACTCGGCATGATGGAAGTCCTGTTTGCCGCCGGTTTTACTGATGAGGCGGGTTTCCTGAATGAGAATGTCGTGCGAGAGGGCCTTGCACATGTCGTAGATGGTGAGGGCGGCCACCGAAGCGCCGGTCAGGGCCTCCATCTCCACGCCGGTTTTGCCCGTTACGGTGGCCGTGCACTCAATCAGCACGGCGTCGGGGCCATCCACCTCAATAGTCACCTGGCAGTTGTCCAGGCCCAACGGGTGGCAGAGTGGAATCAGCTCGGAGGTGCGTTTGGCCCCCATGATGCCGGCCAGAATAGCCGTCTGGAACACGGGGCCTTTGCGGGTCGGCAGGTCGCCTTCCTTTACCAGGGCCATGATGTCGGAGCCAAGCACCACGCGGCTGCGGGCCCGCGCCACGCGGCGGGTAGGTTGTTTGCCCCCTACATCGACCATGGCCGGCTGGCCGGCGTCGTTGAGGTGGGTGAGTTTTGCGGAGTCAGCCATAAGATAAGAGAGACGCATCTTTGCGCCCGGGTGTTGCGGTCAGGGGAATAACCGCCAAGTTCGGTACTTGGCGGTTGATAGGGTCACCGCTGTCATCCTGAGCGGCGCGAAGGAACTTGTCAGGTCTGCATTTTACACACTCGTGTAAGGTTCTTCGCGCCGCTCAGGATGACAGATGGTTCTACGATTCCCCAGTTACGTCGTTTCCCCCCCCGCACCCCAAAAACCTCACGCCCGCCTATGCTTTCCGTTGCTGAAGCCACCCGCCTCGTTGCCGCCACCATCCGCCCGCTGGGCGTGGAGTACCTCTCGCTGACGCTGGCCGCCGGCCGGGTGCTGCGCGAAGACCTGCGCGCCGACCGGGATTTTCCGCCCTTCAACCGGGTGGCCATGGATGGCATGGCCCTTCGCTACGAGGCCCTGGCGGCGGGCCAGACAGAGTTCCGCATCGAGGCCACCCAGTTTGCCGGGCAACCTCCGGTAACTACCGCTGACCCCACCGCGGCCGTGGAAATCATGACCGGGGCCATGCTGCCGGCCGGGGTCGATACGGTGATTCGCTACGAAGACCTGGCCTTTCGCACCGACGAGGCCGGCCAGCGTTGGGCCACCGTGCAGGTACCCGCCCCCCGTGCCCACCACAACGTGCACGCCCAGGCTTCCGACCGCCGCCAGGGCGACCTGCTGGTGCCGGCCGGCACGGTGCTGGGGCCGGCCGAAATGGCCGTGGCCGCCACCATCGGGGCCGCCACGGTAGCCGTTACGCGCCGCCCCCGGGTGGCCGTGGTCAGTACCGGCGACGAGCTGGTGCCCATTGCCGACATGCCTGCCGCCCACCAGATCCGCCGTTCCAACGGGCTGATGCTGCAGGCTGCCGCCGAAACTGCCGGGGCCCTCACCGAGGCCTTCCACTTCGACGACGACCCCGTGGCCCTGCGCCAGGGCCTGCCCGCCCTGCTCAGCGGCTTCGATGCCGTGGTGCTGAGCGGGGGCGTATCGATGGGCAAGGCCGATTTTCTGCCGGGCGTGCTGCGCGAGCTGGGCGTAGAGCAGCTGTTCCACGAGGTGAAGCAGCGGCCGGGCAAGCCGTTCTGGTTCGGGCAGCAGCCGGGCGGGGCGGCGGTGTTTGCGCTGCCCGGCAACCCGGTGTCGTCGTTCGTGAATTTCTACCGCTACGCCCGGCCCTGGCTGCAAGCCGTACAGCAGCCGGCCGGCATAACGGCCGCTGCCGCCACCGTGCCCGCCGTGCTCACCCAATCCGTCGATTTCAAGCCCCCGATGACCCATTTCCTGCTCGTCAGCCTGGAGCCCGGCCCCGATGGCCGCCTGCTGGCCACACCCGAGCGGGCCGGCGGCTCCGGCGACATGGCCAGCCTGCTCACCTCCAGCGGCTTCCTGGAGCTGCCCCCCGAGCCGGAGCACTTCCCGGCGGGCACGGTGCTGCCGGCGTGGCGGTTTCGGGCGTGAGGACTCGTGAAAAAATCACTTACACACCTGCTTCTGAAAATCTGCAACCTGATTCATCCCCAAATCCAGGCACCGTTGCAGGTCGGCGCAACAGCCCGCCAAATCCTGAAGCTGGTACTTGGCAGCCGCCCTGTTTTCATAGGCCGTAACATAGTTTGGGTCTAGGTTGATGGCTTGGTCGTAGGCTTGGACTGCCTGCTGGTAATGCCCCTGCATCAAATGTGCCTTGCCCATCCCATAAAAGCTTGTTTTGGCAGAAGGCGAAACCCGAACGGCCTGCTCGAACTCAGTTAACGCAGCCGGATAATTAAGTTCTTGTAGGTAGCCATAGCCAATATTCTCATAAGCCCTCACATCAGTCGAATCGGCCTGCTTTATTCTGTTGAGATACGACGCGTGCTTTCCCAAACTGGCGCAGGTTGTTGTGTATTATGCCCAAATTCCACAGCGCATTGTAGTCGTCTGCTGTGAACTGCGTCGGATTAATGTCCAAGACCAACTGCGAATCCTTGCGCGCTCCTTCGTAGTCCCGCTGTTGATATTTGGCTTTGCTGCGAAGTACCAAAGCCCGTTCCTGTCGGGGCTGTTGCTTCAAAAAGACATTGAAATGTTGGATAGCAGCGGCAGGATATCCATCGTCCAGTTCCGTACCTAAGGCAAAATCATCGGCTTTGCTTTGTGCCTGCCAGGCTTGGATTGACAAGTAAGGATACAGAGCCATGGATAGGGTACGCTTCATAGTCGCAATAATGTGAGGCATAGCCGGGAAATAACAGCCGTTGAACATACCAAGTGCGTTACTCCCCCTCAAAATCGTGGCCGCAGTGGAAGCAGTGGCACTGGGGCTTGTCGGGGGCGGTGAGCCAGAAGCGGAGCTTCACGAACAGGTTGTCGGTGGGGGCGGGCTGGTGGCGGCACACCACGTCGTGGTGGTGGCAGCGGGGGCAGCGGGCGGTGGCGGCTTCGGGTAGCTCGTCCGTTTCTTCGGCTACGGCGTGCATGCGGGTGTGCTGGGGGTGCAGGGCTTCCCGGGCCGCTTCCACGTCCTGGGCCCGCACGTAGAGGCCCACGCTGCCCATCACCTGGCCGTAGGGCCGGTTTTCGTTGCTCAGAAAGCAGGGCAGGCCGGCCGCTTCCACCTGGTTGCGGGCCAGGTGGGCCGCAATGGAATCGGTAAACGAGTCGAGCAGAACGATGGCCGAAGCCTGGGGCGGAACATCAGCCGGCATGGGGTAGAAAGCAAAATCGGAGAGCTACTAAACAACCAAAGCACCCGGTTGGGTGCTTTGGAAGGTACGCAATATTGCAAAAAGGGAAGCTTACTGAAAAAGGGTCAGCGCTTTAATGAAAGTCTGCGACACGCCCCAGAGTAGCGGAACGCCCACAAAGGCCCAGGCCAGAAACAGCAGGCCGGAAGAGCTGGACTCGGGAGCCGTAGAAGAGGAAACAGCAGGTTGATTCATGACAAAGAAGTTGAATAGGAAGTTGTTAGTTGCCAGTGGCTAGTTGTCAGTTTTTAGTTGTCGGTTGTCAGTCAATGACAGCAAAAAGTACCACTGACTGACAACCGACAACTAAAAACTGACAACTAGTTTAACTTAGTGGCCGCCGGCCTCGGCGACAACCGGGCCTTTTTCGCTGTAACGCTTGTCTACGGCTTTCACCGCAAAGTTGGCCAGCAGGCCTACCACCAGCAGGCCGGCCATGGTGTAGAACACCGTCTGGTAGGCGGCTGCACCAGTGAAGCCTTCGGCCTTGCGGCTCTCGTGCAGGAAGTTAACGATAAGCGGCCCCAATACGCCGGCCGTACTCCAGGCCGTGAGCAGGCGGCCGTGAATGGCACCCACCTGGTACTTGCCGAACAAGTCGGAGAGGTAGGCCGGAATGGTAGCAAACCCCCCGCCGTACATGCTGATAATCACGCAGGCCACCACCACGTACAGGGCTAGCTGCAGGTTGGCGCCCAGCGTTGGGATGAGGGCGTAGAGCAGAATGCCGAGCCCGAAATAAATGGCGTAGGTAGTTTTGCGACCCAGCTTATCAGAAGCCGACGACCAGAAGAAGCGGCCCAGCAGGTTGAACAAACTCAGCAGGCCCACGAAACCGGCTGCTGCCGCCGCCGTTACGCCCTTGCCCGCGCCCATATACTTGTCCGAGAACGTGTCCTGAATCAGCGGAGAAGCCGTTTCGAGTACGCCGATACCGGCCGTCACGTTGGTGAGCAGCACTACCCACAGCAGCCAGAACTGCGGCGTTTTCAGGGCATTGTCGGCCGATACGTTGTCGCTGGTAATCAGGGCGCTGTGCTGGGGGTTGGGCACGTAGCCGGCCGGGGCCCAGTCCTCGGCCGGTACCCGGATGGTCCAGACGCCGAACTGCATGAAAATCAGGTAAATGACGCCCAGCGTCAGGAAGGTGGCCGCTACGCCTAACGTACCGGTACCAGTGGTTTTAAAATGCTCCATGAGGGCTACCGACAGGGGCGAGGCAATCATGGCGCCGCCGCCGAAACCCATAATGGCCATACCCGTGGCCACGCCCCGGCGGTCGGGGAACCACTTGATGAGCGTACTAACGGGGGAGATGTAGCCGATGCCCAGGCCAATGCCGCCTACCACGCCGTAACCGAAATACACAATCCAGAGGCTGTGCAGATGCACGCCCAGGGCGGCAATGAAAAAGCCGCCGCTAAAGCACAGCGCCGAGGCCATCATGGCTTTGCGCGGGCCTACGCGCTCCAGCCACTTACCGAAAATAGCCGCCGACAGGCCCAGCAGCACAATGGCAATGGAAAAGATAATGCCCAGCTGTGCTGGCGTCCAGTCGGCCGGGGCGGGCGCGTCGGGGTTGCCGCTGATGAGGGCGCCAAGAGGTTTCTTGAACACGCTGAACGCGTACGCCTGACCGATGGCCAGGTGAATAGCCAGGGCCGCGGGCGGAATCAGCCAGCGGTTGTAGCCCGGCCCGGCCACGGTGCGGCTGCGGTCCAGTAAAGATGCTTCTGCCATGAGAAATGGTGGTTTTGGGGGAGGAGAAAAGAACGGTATCGGACTCGCTGAGTTGGGCTGCTTAGCCAATTCGAGCGAGTTAGACCTCAATAAGGTAGCCGCGTAGAAAGGCAATTGGGTGAAACAAGCGCAACTATTTTTTGCTAAAATGCTATAGGTGGCCGCTTTTTATACCCCGGATGCTTCTTCTTTTGACCCTGGCAGGCCACCAATTGGTAGTGGCTACCTAACGCCAAAAGCCCCGCAGGCAGCGGGGCAAAGGGCTAAATCAGGGTGCGATAACCTTACTTCTGCCCGACGGCCTGGCCCAGGTCTTTCACGTCGCGGCTGGTTTCGAGGGCCGTGAACTCGGTTTGCAGGGCCCGGATGTGCAGCTCGTCGCGACCCTTAATATCGAGGCGAAGGGCGCGGAACCGGGCGTTGAGGCGGCGGCTGAGGGCCGTGGCGTAGTCCCAGTCGCGCTGGGTCCAGGCCTTGCGACGGGCCCGCACCTGCTGCATAAACTGCACAAAGGCCGGCTCGATGGTGGCCGGCGTCAGGCGGTCGAGGTCGGCGTAAGGGCCCAGCAGGTCGCGGGTGAGGGCGAGCTCAGCGGCGGGGTCGAGGGGCTGGCGGTTACGGGCCCGGGAGGCGGAGTCGAAGCGGGCGGCCCGCCGGCCGGCCACGCGCAGCTTGGCGGCAGCCTGGTCGGCCAGCGTATCGAGATTCCGGGCTTCCTGCTCTACCACCTGCTGCCGCTCGCGCGGGGTCGAGTCGCAGGCCGACAGAAAGGTGGCGGCAATTAGAAGGGCAAATAGGGTGGGCGTTTTCATGGTGCCAAGGTAAAGCAGATTGACCACACTAACCCCCGGCAAGCCTACCGGCCCTGGAGGCGGAAGGTAAAGGGTAAATCGATTTTCGACTCTACGGCACGGCTTCCGATGTGGGCCGGAATCCACTCGTCGGGCAAATTACGGGCTACGCGCAGGGCTTCCTCATCGCAGCCCGAGCCAATGCCGAGCAGCACCTGCTGATCGGAGGCGTGCCCGAGCGTGTCAACCGTAATCGTGACCAGTACCCTGCCCTGCACGTTTTTGCTCTGGGCGGCGGTGGGGTAGTTGAGCTTGCTCATGTAAACTGCCAGCTCCGAGTCGCCGCCAATGAAAAAAATCGGGTGGGTTACCCGGGCCCGGGCCCAGGCGCCGGGGGGCGTGCGCACGGGGTAGGTAATATCATCGAAGGGGCGGAAGAAAAGCAGTTTTCGGGCCGAGTGGTCGTACTTCTGAGTGACAACCTGCGACCCGTCGCGGGTGTAGGCGTAATATTCCCAGATGCCCACTTTGGTGCCCTTGTCCAGCATGCCGCTGGCGGTATCGGTTTTGCGCAGCTTCTGGGCCGGGGCAACCAGGCTACAGCAAAGCAAACAAAGAAGTAAAAGGTGTTTCATAAGGGTGGGAGGTGGGGGCAGAAGAACGAAGTGCTTGGTGGGGCAGAAACAGCAGGCGCGATGCAGTGACAACAAAAATTGCTTTAGTGCAATACTAAAACTCGCGGTTATATTGGCTGCATAGCCGTATATCTGCCGCTAGTTGGGTAAAGGCAGCATAAACAGCCAGTTGTAGCTCCCGCGCCTGGAGGGAATTCCGGGAAATTTACAAAAATATGAGAAATCCCCCAGGGTGACTGGGGAGAGTTTTCGAGGCTTTGTCCCTAACAGGCGGTGCTATTCAAGTTCTTCCCGCAAGGTTCGCAACTGGTCCTGCAGCCCGGGCCAGGCAGGGCACAGGGCTTCCAGGCGCAACAGGGCCCGGAGCGTGCCGGGGGCGTCGCCAAGGGCGCGCAGCATGCCAGCCCAACCCGAAAGGGCTCCGAAATGGCGCGGTTCGCGGCGCAGAGTTTCGCGCACATCGCGCAGGGCGGCTTTGTACTCGCCGCGCAGATAATAGGCGGTGGCCCGCTTATTCCAGCCCTCGGCGTAATCGGGGGCGGTTTCAACCAGGAAGCTGAACTCCTCGATGGCCAGGGTATAATCGTCGGCCGAGAGGGCGCGCATGCCGCTTTCGAGGCGCTTATCGAGTAGCGGGTGGCCCGCTGAGAGCCAGATTTGCCAGATGCCATCCTGCAGGGTCGCTATTTCGGCCGGGGCCGTGGCTTCGCGCAGGCGGGCAAACAGGTCGTCGAGCATGGGGTGAGATGGTGAGATAGGGAGTTTGATGTTCGGACAATTTGCCGAGCTTGTGCCGAAAGCAGGCATAAAGAACGGCATCAAGTATAAAGAACGTCATTCAGAGCGCAGCGAAGAATCTCGCGTGCTGATGTTGAATTACTATCAAAACGTCAGCACGCGAGATTCTTCGCTGCGCTCTGAATGACGTTCTTTATACCTGCTCTGCTCAGCATCAAACTTACCACCTCATCACCTTAAAACAGCGCTGCCGCCACTTGGCGGATGCTTTCCGATTTGCCCATGCTGTAATAATGGAGGCAGGGTACGCCGTGGGCCATCAGCTCGCGGCTCTGGTTGATGCACCATTCGAGGCCGATCTGGCGGGCCGCCGCGTTGTCGGGGGCCAGGTGCACGGCGTCGGCCAGCTCCTCGGGCAGGTTGAGGTAGAAGGAGCGGGGCAGCATCGTGAGCTGGCTTTTGGTGGTCAGCGGCTTGAGGCCCGGGATGATGGGCACCGTGATGCCGGCCTCGCGGCAGCGCCGCTCAAAGGCGAAAAACTGCTCGTTATCGAAAAACATCTGGGTCACGATGTACTCGGCCCCGCGGTCGACCTTGTGCTTGAGGTAGCGCAAATCGGCCCCGTAATTGGGGGCCTCGAAGTGCTTTTCGGGGTAGCCGGCCGTGCCAATGCAGAAGTCGGTGGCCGAAATATCGTCCTGGGCTTCATCGAGGTAAGCGCCCTTGTTGAGGTCGGCTACCTGCCCGATCAGGTCGCAGGCGTAGCTGTGGCCGTCGGGCTCGGGCACGAAGCGGCCCTCGCTCTTGATGGGGTCGCCGCGTAGGGCCAGCACATTATCGATGCCCAGAAAGTGCAGGTCGATGAGGGCGTTTTCGGTTTCCTCCTTCGTGAAGCCCCCGCAGATCAGATGGGGCACGGTGTCCACGTCGAAACGGTTTTTGATGGCCGCGCAGATGCCCACCGTACCGGGCCGGCGGCGCACGGTTTTCTTCTCCAGCAGGCCGTTCGGATGCTGGCGGTACACGTACTCCTCGCGGTGGTAGGTCACGTCGATAAACGGCGGCTTGAACTCCAGCAGCGGCTCAATATTGGAAAAAAGGTTCTGGATATTCTCGCCCTTTTTGGGCGGCAGTACCTCGAAGGAAAACAGCGTTTTGCCTTCGGCGCGGGACAGGTGTTCGGTTACTTTCATTGGTTTCTAAGCTGTTAGCTGAAAGCTTATAGCTGTTAGCCTATGTTCAAAAAAGAAATGGTTGCCGGTCAAAAGCTAATAGCTATAAGCTCTCAGCTAACAGCTCACTATAAGTAGTTTAGATTCGGCATCAGCCAGCGTTCCAGCTCCGGCAGGGGCATGTGCTTTCGCTCGGCCATATCCTGCACCTGGTCCTGGCCGATGCGGCCGAGGCCGAAGTAGCGGCTGTCGGGGTGGGCGTAGTAGAGGCCGCTGACCGAGGAGGCCGGGTACATGGCCAGGTTTTCGGTGAGGCGGATGCCGGTGGCGTTTTCGGCGTCGAGCAGCTGGAACAAGGTGATTTTCTCGGTGTGGTCGGGGCAGCCGGGGTAGCCGGGCGCCGGGCGCACGCCTTTGTATTTCTCCTGAATCAGGTCGTCGTTGGAGAGGTTTTCGGCCGGGTCGTAGCCCCAGAACTCCTCGCGCACCCGCTGGTGCAGGCGCTCGGCAAACGCCTCGGCCAGGCGGTCGGCCAGGGCTTTGAGCATGATGCTGGAGTAGTCGTCGTGCTCCTGCGCAAACCGCTCCAGGTGCTCCTCGATGCCGATACCGGCCGTCACGGCGAAGCCGCCGAGGTAGTCGGCGCGGCCGGTTTCCTTGGGGGCCAGGAAGTCGGAGAAGGCCAGGTTGGGCACGCCGGCGGCCTTTTCGCTCTGCTGGCGCAGGGTGAAGAACTCCGTCTGCACCTGCTGGCGCGTCTCGTCCTGGAACACCTGTATGGTGTCGTGGCCGACGGTGTTGGCGGGCCAGAAGCCCACCACGGCGCGGGCCGTGAGCCACTTTTCGTCGATGATGCGGCGCAGCATTTTCTGGGCATCGGCAAAGAGCTGGGTGGCGGCCTCGCCCACGTTTTCGTCGGTGAGCAGGCGCGGGTAGCGGCCTTTTAGCTCCCAGGTCTGGAAGAAGGGCGTCCAGTCGATGTACTCGGCCAGCTCGGCCAGGTCGTAGTTGTCGAGGGTTTTGGTGCCCAGGAAGGTGGGCGTCACGATGGGCGTGGCGGCCCAGTCGGCCTGGAAGCCGTTGGCGCGGGCGGCCTCAATGGGCAGGTAGTTCTTGTCGCGCTGGCGGCCGGCGTAGTCCTCGCGCAGCTGGCGGTACTCGTCGCGGATGGCGTGGGCGTACACCTCCTGGCCCGAGCCGAGCAGACTGGCGGCCACGCCCACCGAGCGCGAAGCGTCGTTCACGTGCACAATGGGACCGGAATACTGGGGCGCGATTTTCACGGCCGCGTGGAGGCGGGAGGTGGTGGCGCCGCCGATGAGCAGTGGGGTTTTCAGGCCGCGCTTTTCCATTTCCTGGGCCACGTACACCATCTCATCCAGCGAGGCGTAATCAGCCCGCTCAGGCCAATCACGTCGGCGCCCTGCTTCTGGGCTTCGTCGAGAATCCGTTCCAGGGGCACCATCACGCCCAGGTCCACGATGTCGAAGTTGTTGCAGGCCAGCACCACGCCCACGATGTTCTTGCCGATGTCGTGCACGTCGCCCTTCACGGTGGCGAGCAGGATTTTACCGGCCGTCTGCCGGTCGCCGCTTTGCTTGTCGGCCAGCAGATAGGGCTCGAGGTAGGCCACGGCCTTCTTCATCACCCGGGCCGATTTCACCACCTGGGGCAGGAACATCTTGCCGGCCCCGAACAGGTCGCCGACCACGTTCATGCCGGCCATCAGCGGGCCCTCAATCACCTCCAGCGGGCCGGCCCACCAGCTGCCGCACTTCCTCGGTGTCTTCGTCAATAAACTCCGTGATTCCCTTTACCAGCGCGTGCTGCAGGCGCTCCTTCACCGGCAGACTGCGCCATTCCTGGCTGTTGGCGGCTACCTGTTGGCTGTTGGTCGATTTGTCCTTGATGTTGTCGGCGAAGTCCACGAGGCGCTCGGTGGCGTCGGGGCGGCGGTTGAGCAGCACGTCTTCCACCAGCTCCAGCAGGTCCGGCGGCACCTCGTCGTACACGGCCAGCTGGCTGGGGTTCACGATGCCCATATCCAGGCCGGCGCGGATGGCGTGGTAGAGGAAGGCCGAGTGCATGGCCTCGCGCACCACGTCGTTGCCGCGGTACGAGAAGCTGATGTTGCTGACGCCCCCGCTGGTGAGGGCTCCGGGTAGGTTCTGCTTGATCCAGCGCACGGCCTCAATAAAGTCGACGGCGTAGTTGCGGTGCTCATCGAGGCCGGTGCCCACCGTCAGGATGTTGGGGTCGAAGATGATGTCCTCGGCCGGGAAGCCCAGCTCGTTCACCAGAATATCGTAGCTGCGCTGGCAGATGTCGATGCGGCGCTGGTAGGAGTCGGCCTGGCCGTCCTCGTCGAAGGCCATGACCACCACGGCGGCCCCGTACTGGCGCACGGTGCGGGCCCGCTGCCGGAACACGTCTTCGCCTTCCTTTAGGGAAATAGAGTTGACGATGCTCTTGCCCTGCACGCACTTGAGGCCGGCTTCCAGCACGGTCCACTTCGAGGAGTCAATCATGACCGGCACCCGCGAAATATCGGGCTCCGAGGCAATCAGGTTCAGGAACGTCGTCATGGCCAGCTCCGAGTCGAGCATGCCTTCGTCCATGTTCACGTCGATGACCTGGGCGCCGCCATCCACCTGGTCGCGGGCTACCTGCAGGGCCGCCTCGTAGTCGCCGGAGCGGATGAGGCGGGCGAAGGCGCGGCTCCCCGTCACGTTGCACCGCTCGCCCACGTTCACGAACAGGCTGTCGGGGGTGATGTTGAAGGGTTCGAGGCCGGCGAGGCGGGTGATGGCCTCACCCCCCGGCCCCCTCTCCTTCAGAGAGGGGGAGCCTGACGGGTCCTGCTAAAACGGAATCTGCTGGCTCCCCCTCTCTGAAGGAGAGGGGGCCGGGGGGTGAGGCTAACGTCCGCGGCTTGTACCGGTCCGCCAGCTTGCTCAGCGCGGCAATGTGCTGGGGCGTGGTGCCGCAGCAGCCGCCCACTACGGTCACGAGGCCCTCTTTGAGGTAATTCTCCACCACATCGGCGAATTCCTGGGCCGATTCGTCGTAGCCGCCGAAAGCGTTGGGCAGGCCGGCGTTGGGGTAGGCGGAGATGTGCACGTCGGCAATGCGGCTCAGCTCCTTCACGTACACCTGGAGCTGGTCGGCGCCGAGGGCGCAGTTCAGGCCCACGCTCAGCAAAGGCAGGTGGCGGATGGAGTTCCAGAACGCCTCCACCGTCTGCCCGCTCAGGGTACGGCCCGAGGCGTCGGTGATGGTGCCCGAAATCATGACCGGCACCACCCGGCCACCCTCGTCGAAGTAGCGCTGGACCGCGTACAGGGCCGCTTTGGCGTTGAGCGTGTCGAAGATGGTTTCGATGAGCAGCGCGTCGGAGCCGCCTTCCACGAGGCCGCGCACCTGCTCCAGGTAGGCGGTGGCCAGCTCATCGAAGGTCACGGCCCGAAAGCCGGGGCGGTTCACGTCGGGCGAGAGGCTGGCGGTGCGGTTGGTGGGCCCCACGGCCCCGGCCACGAAGCGGGGCTTGTCGGGCGTGAGGGCCGTGTACTCGTCGGCCGCCTCCCGGGCCAGCCGCGCCGACTCGTAGTTGAGCTCGTACACGACGTGCTCCAGCCCGTAGTCGGCCTGGGCGATGGTGGTGCCAGAGAACGTGTTGGTTTCCACCATGTCGGCCCCGGCGGCGAAGTACTCGGCGTGGATGCCCCGGATAATGTCGGGGCGGGTGAGGCTGAGCAGGTCGTTGTTGCCGCGTAGGGGCTTGGGGTGGTCGGCGAAGCGGGTACCCCGAAAGTCGGCTTCGGTCAGCGGGTGGCGCTGAATCATGGTACCCATGGCCCCGTCCAGAATCAGCACGCGCTGGCGCAGGATATCGTGGAGGGGGGAAGTAGGGGTGGGGGCAGTAGGAACGGTCGGCATGGCGGCTCTTCGGGAAAACAGGCGGCAAAAAAGCCTATCCAGAAAGAGCCGGGCGCATAAAGCCGGTTCCGTGACTTATCTTCTTCCAGCCCGCAAAACGGCCCGGAACGGGAGTTAGCACCTTGTTTTATTTCAGGTTGCTAAGACGTCATCGGGCCCAATCCCTCGGTCTTTCTGGATAAGTAACAGGACGAAGATACAACCGGAATCCTGGGAATTCAATGCCGGGCTCCGGCGGTAGCGGTGGCCTGTTGCCGGGCGTTGGTAGAAACCGGACAGCCGGTAGTTGATTTTTTGCCGAAAAGGAGGAAGCGTTTTCTATCTTTTGAGTAGGCTTTATCTGCTGCATCCAGTTACTACATACATGCCGCCTCCATTATTGTTCTGTCGTGCCGTAGCTGCCGGGCTGCTGCTACTGTTGGCCCCACTGGCCGCCCGAGCCCAACGCCTGCCCCCGCATGGGCTGACGGGTACATATTTCAGCGGGCCGTATTTCGAGCGAACCGTGGCCACGCGCGTCGACGACCAGCTGGATTTTGAGTGGCACCAGCTCCCACCCGCGCCCGGAGTGCCGGCCGAGCATTTTTCGGTCCGGTGGACGGGCTTTCTGGAAGCGCCCGTGACGGGCTGGTACGTGTTGCACCTGACCGTAGACGACGGCGTACGAGTGTGGGTGGGCAACCGGCTGGTATTCGAGTCGTGGAAGAACCAGTACTTCACCGACGGCCAGGCGCGCGTACGCCTGACGGCCGGCAAGCTATACGCCCTGCGCATCGAGTACTACCAGAACACGCTCGAATCGCGGCTGCGGCTGGCCTGGCAGCGGCCCGATGCCTCGTTGACGGACTTTTTCGGCGGCCAGTCTACCATCCAGACTATTCCCATGCGCTACCTCTGGTCGGCGCGGCCCGTGCGGCCGGACCGGGCCAACGCCGCCGACTCGGCCGCGTTTCTCGCCGCCCGGCGGGCCCGTATCAAGTCCACGCCCCTCAAGGCGGCTCTGGTCATCGGGTACCTTCCTCGGCTCGTCGGAGCCGACCCGTAAGTCGGCTTTGCCAGCCCGCGGTCTAAGCCCGTCTTCGCCGACCCGTTGTGGCCGCCCGCTGCTGCCTAAACCCACGTTGCCTAAGAACGACCGGCCAGCGCTGGCCGGAGCTGGGCATACCTAGCCAAAGGCGCGGCCGTGGAACTGCCCAACCTGTATTTTGCCCAGAGCACGGCGGAGTTGCTGCCTTCCAGCCGGCCCACCCTCGACGAGCTGGCCCAGACCCTGCGCCGCCAGCCCGCTCTGCGCCTGGAAGTGGCCGGCCACACCGATAACGTGGGCGAGGCTCACCCTCAACCTGCGCCTCTCCCAGCAGCGGGCCCGGGTGGTACGCCGCTACCTGCTGCAGCAGGGCATCGACTCGGTGCGCCTGACGGCCGTGGGCTACGGCGGCACCCGCCCGGTGGCCGACAACCGCGACCCGCAGCAGCGGCCCCGTAACCGCCGGGTGGAAGCGGTAGTGCGGTAGGAAAGAGTGGCCGCGGGAAAGCACCACAATTTAGGTTTTACCGAACGTACGAACTGGTTTCGCGTAGGATTCAGGACCACCTTACTTCTTTTCGCACTACCCTTATGGCTACCAAAAAGAACCCTGCGCCCGCCCAGACTCCCTCCGAAGCTCCTACGCCTGCCGGAAAAACGGCAGCCACCCCCGCCGCTAAAAAAGCCGCCCAGGCCGCTGATAAAGCCCCCGAGCCCGTGAAGCGCCCCACCGCCAAAGATATGAAGCAGCACGCCCAGACGCTGCCCTACCCGGCCAAACAGGCCGACATGGACCTGCAGCCGGCCATGAGCTTCAGCACCTACCGCCCCGCCGGCAAGCTCCAGGATAAAGTGGCCCTTATCACCGGGGCCGATTCGGGCATCGGGCGGGCCGTGGCCGTGGCTTTTGCCATGGAAGGGGCCCACGTAGCCGTGCTCTACAACGAAAATACCGTGGACGCTGAGGAAACCAAGCGCCTCGTGGAAGCCCAGAACCGCCGGTGCATTTTGCTCAAGCATGATGTGCGGGAACCCGAGCAGTGCCGCCAGGCCGTGGCCCGCACCCGCTCCGAGCTCGGTGGCCTGAATATCCTGGTCAACAACGCGGCTTTCCAGATGGCTCAGCAGAAGTTCGAGGACATTCCGGAGGAGCAGATCCGCCGCACGTTCGACACCAACATTCTGGGCTACATCTGGATGGCCCAGGCCGCCGTACCCCACCTGAAAGAGCATGACTGCATCATCAACACCGGCAGCATCGTGGGCCTTACCGGCATCCCGATTCTCATTGACTACGCCAGCACCAAGGCCGCCATTCACGGTTTCACCAAGAGCCTGGCCCAGAGCCTGGGCGAGCGGAATATCCGCGTGAATTGCGTGGTGCCCGGCCCGGTCTGGACGCCCAACATTCCCGGCACTATGCCCAAGGACGAAATTGAGAAGTTCGGCCACGAAGTAGCCCTGGCCCGCCCCGGCCAGCCCGAGGAGCTGGCCCCGGCCTACGTGCTGCTGGCCTCCCAGGACGGCTCGTTCATGACCGGCTCGCTCATCCACGTCACGGGCGGCAAAATGAGCAGCGACGGGTAAGGTGAGGTGGTGAAGTGGTGGGCTGCTGTTCGGCTGGACCTGGCGGTGCTTGTGGCGCTGGCGGGTTCCGGATAACTCATTTTCACTTGCTCAAAACCCAACCGCACCTCCTGCCTGTTTACCTCCCACGCCGCTGTTATTATCTGGCTGATTGGCTTCGCGGCCCGGCTGCGCCTGTCGCGCCGTTAGGGGCAGCCGAACGTTAAACTCCCTACCTCACTATTTCACCACCTCACCGCATGCCTCATTATCCCGAAGGAACCGTCAGGGCGCTGCTGAAAACTGACCTGGTGACGCCCGCTACCCGGGCGGCGCTGGAAGCCCGGCTGGCCCCCCAGACCGACTATGCGCCCCAGTTCTTCGACGCCGACACCTACCAGCTGCTGCGGGCCGTGGCCGCCCGCGTGTTTCCTCAGCCCGACCGTGAAACGCCCATCGAGCTGGCCCCCAATGTGGACAAGCGCCTGCTCGAAGGCCGCGCCGATGGCTGGCGCTACGACGCCATGCCGCCCGACCGCGAAGCCTACCGCCTCGGGTTGGGCGGCATCAACCAGGCTGCCCAGGTTGCTTTCCAGCAGCCCTTCGTGGCCCTGAGCGCCGAGCAGCAAGACGTGGTGATTGGGCAGCTGGCGGCCGCCCAGGCACCCGGCGAAAACTGGCAGGAAGTACCCCAGGATAAGTTCTTCGAGGAAATGCTGGCCGAGCTGGCCGAGAGCTACTACGCCCACCCCCTGGCTCAGGAGGAAATCGGATACGTGGGCATGGCCGACGTGCCCGGCTGGACCAACATCGGCCTCAACGAACTCGAACCCCGCGAACCTGAACCGAATGAGTGAATGAGCGACTCGGTGAATGAGTGAATGTGGAAGCTATTTACTCCATTTATCCATTCCCTTGTTCTGAGTCACCAGCCCAACTCATCTCACTCATTCACCGACTTCACTCATTCACCGCTCATGCCCGACGAAGAAACGCTGGAAGAAGGCACCCTGACGCCGCTGCAACCCGAAATACAGGACCCGCTGCTGCGGGAGATTCTTGAAGAAAACGACCTCCAGGCCGACCCCAGCCGTAACCCCCTGGAGCAGCCCGCCCCCCTGCCCGACCCCACCGACGAGGTGGACTGCGTGGTGATAGGTACCGGCGCGGGCGGCGCGCCCCTGCTGGCCCGCCTTGCCCAGGCCGGCCTGAAGGTAGTAGCCCTGGAGGCCGGCCCCCGCCGCGACCCCAAGCACGATTATGCCACCGACGAAAAAGCCCAGAACTTCCTCTTCTGGAACGATGAGCGCCTGTCGGCCGGCCAGAATCCGGTGGCGTTTGGCAAGAACAACTCCGGTACCGGCGTGGGCGGCTCCACGCTGCACTACACCGCCTACACCCCCCGCGCCCACCGCGGCGACCTCACCCTGCACACCGACTTCGGCCAGGGCGTTGACTGGCCCTTCCAGATTGATGAGCTGGCCCCGTACTACGAGGAAATAGAGCACTTCCTGGGCATATCGGGCCCCACGCCCTACCCCTGGGACCCGGGCCGGCGCAAGGGCTACCCGCTGGCCCCGCTGCCCCTGAATGGGGCGGCCCAGCTTATGGAGCGGGCCTGCGGCAAGCTGGGCATCCGGACGTCGCCGGCGGCCAATGCGGCCCTGTCGGCGCGCTACTACCAGGAAGGCATTGGCTGGCGCGAGGCCTGCACCAACCGGGGCTTCTGCCAGGCCGGCTGCAACCGCGGGGCCAAGGCCAGCATGGACGTGACGTTTCTGCCCCTGGCCGAAAGCTTCGGGGCCGAAATCAGGGCCGATGCGTACGTGACGGAGATTGAGCGCGACGCTTCGGGCCGCATTACGGGCGTGGTGTACGAGCAGCACGGCCGCACCGTGCGCCAGCGCTGCCGCAACCTGTTTCTGTGCGCCGGGGCCGTGGAAACGCCCCGTCTGCTGATGCTCAACGAGCTGGCCCTCAGCAGCGGGCAGGTGGGCAAGCACTTCATGGCCCACCCCGGCATGCAGGTCTGGGGCACGTTCCCCGAGGATATCCGGCCCTACAAAGGCATTCCCGGCGGCCTGATTTCCGAGGATACCCACCGGCCCAAAGATGCCGACTTCGCGGGCGGCTACCTGCTGCAAAGTATCGGCGTGATGCCCGTAACCTTTGCCACCCAAATGGTGCGCCAACGCAAGCTCTGGGGCCAGCCCCTGCGCGACTACATGCGCAGCTACAACCACATTGCCGGCATCAACATCCTGGGCGACTGCCTGCCCCACGCGAGCAACTTCATGGAGCTCAGCGACGAGAAGGACGCCCGCGGCCTGCCCAAGCCCCGCCTGCACTTCACGGCCCAGGAAAACGAGCAGCGCATGAACCGCCACGCCGAGAAGCTGATGCGCCAGATCTGGGCCGAAGCCGGGGCCACCGATATCTGGGCCTTCGAGCGCTACGCCCACGTTATCGGCACGGCCCGCATGGGCCGCCGGGCCGATGAGGCCGTGGTGGACCCCGACGGCAAGGCCTTCGATGTACCCAACCTCTATATCTGCGACAACTCGGTGTTCCCGAGTGCCCTGAGCGTCAACCCCGCCCTCACTATTATGGCCCTGAGCCTGCGTACGGCCGATAAGTTTCTGGCAGCGCGGTAGAGAAAATTGCCCACGCCCACCAGCGTCGGGCGGCCAGCCTGTAGCGCGAAGCTCCCGCTTCGTGCATCGTTGAACGTGACTCGTTAACAGTCCGCAACGATGCACGAGGCGGGAGCTTCGCGCTACAGGCCCGTTAAGTAATTGGTGTCTCCGTGAAATAGTAATGCGCAGCGCAGCGCGTTATAGCCTGCCGATTATCCTAACGTCGTGGAATAATCTGATGCTGCTGCTCAGGCGGCGTTGCCAAGCTGAGTTGGCTTGGTTTGAGCGCGGGCCGTGCCCACTCCCGGGCCTCATGTCCAGGGCGCGGTTGGTGTATTGCTCTGGCAAATAGCAGTGCCGACTTGCTTGTTCGGTTGGCCTGCGAGCTCAGGGAGGGCAGGAGAGGCAGGATGAATAGGAAGTTGTCCCATTTTAAGATAATGTGCGATAACCTGACTTGCATGAAGACAATTGCACTTCTTTTATGCTTATATAAGTTATATTATTTGTTTAATATATAATATTGTTAAGGCCGTTTCCAGCCCGTTTTAACGGTATATTGCATATTTATTAAATTTTTATACAAAAAATCCGGCCATATTTTCCCGGCTCCGTATAGTCGATCAAACTCGGCCAAGCGCGCGGTTTTCCATCCCTTTTTCGGAAAAATCTTCTCTTCTCAAGAATGAAAACATCATTATTTACTTCAGCTTGTACTCTCCGGGGTCAGGCATGGCGGCAGATCTTGCCCCTGCTGGCGCTGTTTGTAGCCTTCGGCACAAGCTTCACGGCCCACGCCCAGAAGAACAGCAGTATCACCGGCTCACACTCATCATTATCGGGATCCGGGGTGCACCGGTAATCAGACGTATGGCGGTAAGAACGGTACCCCTACCCCTGCTTTGAAGGCAGCGAACTTGGGTACGTTCGACGTATCCAACTTCAACACCACGCTTCTACTCAATGGTGGAACGCTTATTTACCACGCAAGCAGTACCCGATGACATTACGCATCGCTATCCTCTTCTATGAGGTAAGCAATTGCCGATGGTAGCCCTACCAGCGGGTATCAAGCAGATTACTGCTGCCCCCACTAATTCCACCAATGGGGTAACAAAACCTTTTTTCAACAACTGGCAAATGCGGACTTGCTTACTGGTGGTAGTGGTGCTGGTACGTCTGGCACCGGGCGATTACTTTATTGAGGTGTCTTTCACGGGCTAACGGTCTCAATGCTCAGCGCCTAGTGTTAACCGCAACTTTCTCAAAAACGACCCTGATGGCTTCACCTACCGGGCCACGCTTTACCGTAACTGGCACCCGTCCGACCGAACCACCTACTTCCACCACTTGGACTGGTGGCCAGGATGACAACTGGTTTGATAGTGCTAACTGGAGCAACGGGATTCCCAATTCCGGCAAGGATGCCACGATTCCCAACTTCGGGCCGGGCTCAACCGTGCAGTACCCCAACATCTACAGTAATACTGTTAAGCCAGCCAGCACCCGCACCACCACCGTGCAGAACTCGGACGGCAGCACATCAACGGTCACCACCCAGGTACCCGGCTACGATAATACGAACTCCGGCCCGGCCGAAACCCGGACGCTGACCATGAATGGAACGAGCCCGTCGCAGCGCTCCATTACCCGTCTGGTAGTAGGCCGCCTGAATGTATTCGGCAACTTCAACAACCAGCAGGACAGCTTTATCCAGCGCGAGAAAACCGTTATTTCCTTCAAAGGAACCGATCAGTCGATTAGCGGCTCGGCCTCCGGGTTTGTGAATGTGGAAATTGACGGGGGAGGCATCAAGACACTGGTAACCAATTTCGCCATCCAGCCCGGCGGTACGCTGCGCTTCATCAACGGCATCCTGGAAACCAACATCGGCGCCATCAACGTCTCGTTCGTGGAGTTGTTCCCTTCCACCAACGTCAACAACGTCGGGATTCCGTCGGGGCGTCTGGTAGACGAATCGGAGACTTCTTTCCTGCGCGGCTACGTGAAAATTGCGGAGGTCGCCCGGGTGGGGGTAGCGCAGGATTTCGGCAATATCGGTGTTACACTCACCTTCCAGGGCAACGAACCCGGTGTGGTGTCCGTGACCCGCAACACGGCCGAAAACTATGCTTCTGTCAACAACGGCTCCAACAGTCGGCCCACGGTTCGCCGCATCTTTGGTGTGCGCCCGGCCGATGCCCAAACCAATACGGGCGGCCTGAATGCTACGCTCTCGTTCCATTATCTCGACAACGAAACGACCAACCTTATCCCGGGCAACCAGACGCTCGACGAAGGCAAGTTTGCCTTGTTCGTGTCGACGTCGAACGGGGATACATTCGGCCAGTTGGGCCGCGATGCGCTCAGCACAACGGCTAACGTGCTGGTGAAAAACAACGTGACCACCTTCGCCACGTTCACGCTGAGCGAGTTTACGGCACCGTTGCCCGTAACGCTGACGGCTTTCAACGCGAAACGCGTGGGCAACAACGCGGTTATTACCTGGGAAACCGTGGCCGAATCCGACAACAAAGGCTACGAGGTGCAGGTGTCGACCGACGGGCGTACGTACCGCACGTTGGCCTTCATTTCCAGCGCCAACCCCAACAGCAAAAATTTCCTGAGCTACAGCTACGAGGATAAGGAAGCCAACAAAACGGGCGTACGCTACTACCGCCTGCGCCAGATTGACCTGGGCGGCCAGGACCACTACTACAGCCCGAAAGTACTGACCTTCGGGGGCGGCAGTCTGGCCAAAGCCGACCTGAAAGCCTTCCCGAACCCCTTCGGCGACGCGCTGTACCTGACGGCTACTTCGGCCGTGGCCGGTAAAGCCCAGCTCTCGGTGAGCGACATGACCGGCCGGGTGGTAGCCCAGCACATGTTCGATATTAACAGCGGTACTACCGATGTAGAGCTGCCCAACGCGACCCAGCTGAAAACCGGCATATACCTGGTGCGCCTGGTGTTGCCTTCGGGCGAAACCCAGGTGCTGCGGGTGAGCAAGAACTAAGCAGCAACTATTACTGACTGCCGACTTCCGATTCGGGCCAGCCAACTGCCAGGGGCAACTCCGTAAGGGAGTTGCCCCTGGTTTTTTTGGGTCGGGCGGAACGGGCGGAGGGAAGCCAACTAAAATTGTGGGGGCGTCCGTCGTGTTGGCGGCTGGGCCGTAGAACAAACCATGCCCGATACCTCCCTTACGTTCCTGGCCCTGCACTACTGGGCCGGGGCCGGCCACGAATTCGACCAGATAGCCCAATTGCTCCGCCCCGATTACCGCCTGCTGGCGCCCGACCTGGGGGGCTTTGGGGCGGCCCCGGCCCCGGCCGGCGGCTTCTCGGTAGATGCTTACGCCGACGCGGTAGCTGCTGTCATGGAAGCCGAACAGCTGACCCGCTACGTGCTGGTGGGCCACAGCATGGGCGGCAAAATTGCGCTGGCCCTGGCAGCCCGGCAACCGGCCGGGCTGGCGGGACTGGTGCTGCTCAGCCCTTCGCCCCCCACGCCCGAACCCATGACCGAGGCCGACCGCCAGGCCAGCCTGCAGGCCTGGGGCCAGGCGGCGGCGGCCGAGCAAACCCAGCGCACCATTACTGCTCAAGCGCTGCCCGCCGCCACACGCCGGCAGATAATAGCCGACAACCTGCGCAGCACCCGGGCCGCCTGGGAGGCCTGGCTGCTGGCCGGCAGCCGCGAGGATATCAGCGCCCGGATGGGCCGCATAACGGTGCCGTGCGCCATTGTGGCCGGCGACCAGGATGCCGTGCTGTCGCCCTCGGTGCATGGGCTGGAAACGCTGCCGCTGCTGCCGGCCGGTACGCCCCTCGAAATTATTGGCGGGGCCGGGCACCTGCTGCCCTACGAGGCCCCCGAAGCGGTAGCCGCCCTGCTGGCCCGGTTCGCCCGCGAAAAATGCGCCGCCGAATAAGCCGGCGGTCCGGCTGTTTTGGGCCATCTGCTGTTATGGTACCAGGGCCCACGCACTGAAACGCTTGGTGTGAATTAGGGCTAGTACTAGAAAGCCAGCTCCCCTCCTTGGAAAGGAGGGGTTGGGGGTGGTTGATGCCAGTAGAACAGTCATTCATTCATAGCTAGTGCTACTTGTTGTTCAACGTCGTTCAACGTCGGTCAACCACCCCCAACCCCTCCTTTCCAAGGAGGGGAGCTAGTACTAACGCTAACACTAGCTTTAGTGTGTAAGGCTTACACCTACATATATACCCTTCGCTTCTGCCCTTAAACGTCGTGCGTCAACCTGGTTTTCTTGCTCACCTCCTTGTGTCGGTTAAGCGGCACTGGTCGAACTACCTGACGGAAGCGGCGGGGATTTTCCTGTTCCTGTTTATGTCGGGGCTGACGGCGACGGCCGTGCATTACCCGGGCTCGTGGCTGGCTGAGCAGCTGGCGGGCCACGCCGTGCTGGGGCGGGGCGTTATCGGGCTGGTGGTGGGCCTGACGGTGGTGGTTATCGTGTACAGCCCCTGGGGCAAGCGCTCGGGGGCACACGTGAATCCGGCCGTCACGGTGGGGTTCTGGCAGCTGGGCAAAATCAGGCCGGCCGATGCCTGCTGGTACATACTGGCCCAGATGGCGGGGGCGCTGCTGGCGGGGCAGGCGCTACTGCTGTTGCTGGGGCGCTATTTCGCCCATCCCGCAGTAGACTACGCCCTCACCAAGCCCGGCCCCGACGGCGTGGCCGTGGCCTTCGGAGCCGAGTTTCTGATTACGTTTATTATGGCGGCGGTGCTTTTTATGGCCCTGCACACCAGGCAGCTCCAGAACAAGGCCGGCTGGCTGCTGGGGGCCCTGCTGGCCTTATATGTGGTTGTCGAAACCCCGTATTCGGGCATGAGCCTCAACCCGGCCCGCAGCCTGGGTTCGGCCGTGGCCGCCCACGATTACGCGGCCCTGTGGGTGTACTTTGTGGCCCCTACGCTGGCCGGCTGGCTGGCGGCCGTGCTCTTCCAGCTGCTGTTCCGTAACTCACCCCTGTCGGGCTCCAGCATCGCCGGCCCCGACCCGAATTCCGGCAACAAAACCGCTGTCAAAACCAGCGAGGAGCCCCCGCAGCACCCGGTGGAGTGATTCGGTGAATGAGTGGATGAGTGAACGGAGCGGCAGAAGTGGGTATAAAAGGAACGTCATTCTGAGCGCAGGCGCAGCCGGAGTCGAAGAATCTCTACTGCAGTAGTAGGCCCTTGTAGCAGGATTACTATCACGGTAGAGATTCTTCGACTCCGGCTGCGCCTGCGCTCAGAATGACGTTCCTTTTCACTCAGCCCCTCACCCCTCAGTTCCTCAGTTCCCCAGTCCCGCTAATCCAACGACCGGTCGCGGAAGAGGACGTAGCCGATGTGGGCGAAGACGCCGAAACGGTGGTTGGAGTCGTCGTAGTGGATGAACTGGAGGGCGGCCGGGCCCACGGGGGTCTGGTACATGAAGCCGGTCATGGCCGTGAGGTAGGGGCGGCTGATGGTTTGGCCGCGCTTGGGCAGCAGCGGGTTGTACTCCTGCCGGTCCCAGCCCCGGAACAGGGTGTGGGCGTAGAGCTCGGTGCGCCATTCCAGCGCGCCCGTGATGGCCTTCACGTAGCGCAGGCCCGCTGCGGCAAAGGCCGTGCCCCGGTACCGGTCGAGGAACAGGGTGCGCGAGTCGGGTAGGGGCAGGAACACCGACGACGACGTGAGCGAGGAGCGGTAGGTGGCAAAGGGGCCCTGGGTGCTCAGCTCAGCTTCCATCAGGTAGCCCCAGGCGTGTACCCGCGTGCCTACCGAGTCGCTCTTATTGAAGGTGAAGTACTGCTCGTTGTAGAGGCCCAGCTTTACCCAGTTGTGGGTTTTGGTGCGGCCGGGCAGGTCGCCGGCCGTGGTGCCGGGGTCGTACTTCTCGCGGGCCGTTACGCCCCGCAGGCCAAACTCGACCCGGCGGCCGGCCACGGCGTACTGGCGGCGGTTGAGGGAGTTGCGCTCGAAATTGGCCGACGCCGTGAGGCCCTGCAGGCGGCTCTGGTCGAGGGTGGCGCTGCTGTTGATGTCGTTGGTATTGGCAAACCGGTCGCGGTTCGTGAACAGGCCCCCGCTCAGAATATAGCGGCTGCGGTAGTTGGGGCTGATGCCCACCTGCAGGTAGGCCTTCACGTCGCGCTGCTGCACCTGCGTGTTCTGGGCCGAGGAGCCGAGCAGGCCGCCGGTGTCCTGGTAGTTGAAGTTGTTGAACGTAACCACCGGCTCGAAATACAGCGGCACGTTGCCCGGCACACTAATGCGGAACGAGCCCCGTGCCCCGTTGTAAAAGCGCCCGATGGTGGCATCGGCCTTCACCGTGTACAGGAAGCGGTTGAGGTAGCGGTAGCCCACGCCCAGGTAAATGTTGGTCATCGAGCGGGTCGAGAGCATCACGCCCAGGTCGGTGGTGAGGTTGGAGTTCTGGCGCGCATCAACCCCCAACACGTAGCCCTGCTGCTTTTTATCGTACTTGATGCGGGGGTAGACGTTGTTGAAAAAGTCGTTGTTCACGAGCCGGTAGTAGCCCTCCTCCACGTCGCCGGGGGTGTAGGTGGGGCCGGAGCGCTGGAAAAACCGGCGCACAAACTCCTGCTGCTGGAGCGGCAGGCCCTGCACGGTTATCTGGGCAAACTCGGGCCGGGGCGCGCGCTGCTGAAAGGCCAGGCGGCGGGCCTGCAGGGCCAGCGTGTCCTGGCGGCGCGGAATGCGCTGGCGCAGCAGCTCCAGCTTCTCGATGGTGGCCTGGGTGCCCAGCTCCACCAGCTGCTTGGCCTTGCCGAAGTCGGCGGCCGTAATGTCGCCCAGGTTAGGCTGAATGAAGATGCCGTTCTTGCCCACCGAGGTCGTATCGGCCACGTTCGAGCCCAGAAACAGCAGTGTGCTCGTGAGCAGGGCGTCGTCGCGCTCCTTGGGGTACTTGTCGAAGGCCACGTCGCCCACGTTCACCCCAATGATAACGTCGGGCCGGAACTCCTGGCGCATCACGCCGGTGGGGAAGTTATCGACCACGGCCCCGTCGAAGAGGTAGCGGCCGTCGGGCTGGCGGATGGGGCGGAAAGCCAGCGGAAAGGCCATGGAGTTGCGCACGGCATCGGAGAGCGAGCCGCTGCGCTGAATCACCTTCTCGCGGGTAAACACCTCCGAGGCCACGGCCCGGTAGGGCACCAGCAGGTTGTCGAAGTTGTAGTCGGCCACGGCCCCGGCCGGGGCCAGCATGGTGGCCAGCACGTAGTTCAGGGTCACGTCGTTCACCAGGCTCGGCGTCACGCGGGCCTTAAACGTCGAATCGACGGCCAGGCGCAGGTGCAGGGCGGCGGGGGTGGGGTCGGAGTCGTAGTAGTTGTACACCTTGCCCTCCAGCGGGTTGCCCGAAACCCAGGTCTGGAACTCGGGCTTGAGCACGATGTTCTCAATCTCATCGGGCGAGTAGCCGGCCGCGTACATGGCCCCCACAATGGCGCCCATGCTGGTGCCCACGATGTAGTCGATGGGAATCTGGTTTTTTTCCAGCACCCGCAGCACGCCCACGTGGGCCAGGCCCTTGGCCCCGCCGCCGCTGAGCACCAGGCCAACTTTCTGGGCCTGGGCCGCCGGGTGCAACAACAGGCTCAGCAGAGCCAGCAGGCAATAAATCTTTCGCATATAAGTCAGTGAACAAGCCAGTTCCCGGCTTGGGCCGGGGTGCGCTTCCTACGCAATAACCCCAAGGGGGTTGCGGGCGCAAAGCACTTGCAAAGAACGGGCTTCCCGACCAGATGGCAACCTGGGTCGTTGACGTCCTCCGTGGGCGCCTCACTCCCCCCGGCACCCTCTCCGCAACGCCCTCCGCGGGCGCCTCACCCCCCGGCCCCCTCTCCGGGGGGAGAGGGGGAGCCAGCCGATTTGGCGCTGGCGCTAGAAAGCTAGCTCCCCTCCTCAGATGAGGAGGGGTTGGGGGTGGTTGACGCCGACAGAACGATAACTAGCGCTAATGTTTAGAAGATGTTCAACGCCCATCAACCACCCCCAACCCCTCCTCATCTGAGGAGGGGAGCTAACTTCTAGACATCTAGCACCAGCGTCAAACCATCAGGCTCCCCCTCTCCCCCCGGAGAGGGGGCCGGGGGGTGAGGCGCAACGTGAGAACGTAGCGGGGTGAGGCGCAACGCCAGGCCAAACCCGCCGCCCCTGCCTATCTTCCGCCCCCCATTATCCTTATGCTACCGTGACCTACCCCGAATTTGAAGCCCGCTGGCAGAACTCCGGCGGCGCCGAGCGCGCCAACTACGGCCTGTTCCTGCAAGACCTCTGCGACCTGCTCGAGGTGCCCCGGCCCGACCCCACCACCGACGACCCCGCCCAGGACCACTACGTGCTCGAGCGCGCCGTGCAGTTCCCCGGCGACGGCGGCCAAGAAAAGCACCGGCCGCATCGACCTCTATAAGCGCGGCTGCTTCGTGCTCGAAACCAAGCAGGGCACCGATACCCCCGACCAGCAGCTGCGCCAGGAGCGCGCCGAGCTGGGCCTCGACCCCAGCCAAGCGCCGCCGGGGCCACGCCGTGCGCAACTCGCCCAAGTGGGCCGAAATGATGCAGGCCGCCCGCCAGCAGGCCCTCGGCTACGTGCGCGCCCTGCCCCCGAGCGAGCCCCGGCCCCTGTTCGTGCTGGTGGCCGACGTGGGCTACTGCCTCGACGTGTACAGCAACTTCGCCGGCGTCGGCGACTCGTTTGTGCCCTTCCCCGACCAGACCCGCTACCGCATCCAGCTCGAAGCCCTGGCCGACGAAGGCACCCGGGCCATGCTGCGCCAGATTTGGCTGGCCCCCCGCGAGCTGGACGCCAGCCGCCGCGCCGCCCGCGTGACGCGGGAGCTGGCCGGGCGGCTGGCCGAGCTTTCGGAGCAGCTGGAGCAGGCCGGCCACGCCCCCGACGTGGTGGCCCAGTTCCTGATGCGCTGCCTGTTCACGATGTTTTCGGAGGATACCGGCCTGATTCCGAAAACCTCCTTTACCGGCATGCTGCAGCAGTACGGCACCCCCGAGCTGCTGGAGTTTCTGCCCGACGCCCTCACGGCCCTCTGGCGCGTGATGGACACGGGCGGCTTCTCGCGCCGACCTCAAGGCCCGCCTGCGCCGCTTCAACGGCAAGCTCTTTCACGATGCCTCGGCCCTGCCCCTGAGCGCGGCCCAGGCCGAGCTGCTGCTGCAATCGGCGCCGGGCCGACTGGACGGAGGTGGAGCCCGCCATTTTCGGCACCCTGCTCGAACGCGCCCTCGACCCCCGGGAGCGCCACAGCCTGGGCGCCCACTACACGCCCCGCCGCTACGTCGAGCGGCTGGTGCTGCCCACCGTGCTGGAGCCCCTGCGCCGCGAGTGGAGCGCCGCCCAGGCCGCCGCCGCCCGCCGCCTCGACGAAAACCAGCCCCAGCGAGGCCCGCGCAGGAGCTGGTGCGCTTCCTGCAGCGCCTCACCAGCCTGCGCATCCTGGACCCGGCCTGCGGCTCGGGCAACTTCCTCTACGTCACGCTCGAACACCTCAAGCGCCTGGAGGGCGAGGTGCTGGCCGCCATCAACAGCTACGGCCAGACGGGCCTGCTGGACCTGGGCGGCGGCACCACCGTGAGCCCCCGCCAGCTGCTGGGCCTGGAGCTGAACCCGCGCGCCGCCGCCATTGCCGACGTGGTGCTGCGCATCGGCTACCTGCAATGGCACCTGCGCACCTACGGCCTCACCGAGCTGCGCGAGCCCCTGCTCGATGAGTACCAGAACATCCGCCAGCAGGATGCCGCCCTCCAGCACGACCCGCCCCAGCCCCGCCTCGATGCCCACGGCCAGCCCGTGACGCGCTGGGACGGCACCACCCGCCTGCACCCCGCCACCGGCCAGCCCGTGCCCGACGAAACCGCCCGCACGCCCGTGCTCGACTACCCCAACCCCCGGCCCGCCGAGTGGCCCGAAGCCGATTTCATCGTGGGCAACCCGCCGTTTGTGGGGCCGGCCCGGATGCGCGACGCCCTGGGCGACGGCTACACCGAAGCCCTGCGCAAAGCCTACAAAGGCAAGGTGCCCGACTCGGCCGACCTCGTGATGTACTGGTGGTACAACGCCGCCGCCGCCGTGCAGCGCGGCAGCGCCGAGCGCTTCGGCTTCATCACCACCAACAGCCTCAAGCAAACCTTCAACCGCCGGGTGATGCAGCCCTTCCTGGAAGGCGACACAGCCCCGCTCATCCTCACCTTCGCCATTCCCGACCACCCCTGGGTGGATGCCGCCGAAGGAGCCGCCGTGCGCATTGCCATGACCGTAGCCGAACGCACTACCGGCCACGCTGCAGCCGGTCAGTTACTGACTGCTGAAAACGAAGCGTTGCAGAAGGTGATGATGCGGCTGAAGTAACTTTTGATGAGCAAGAAGGCCGTATTCTTTCCGACTTGACGATTGGAGCAGATTTGGACAGCGCTAAGCCTTTGAAAGCAAATGACTGGACTTGCTAATGCCGGGTGTGAAGCTTCATGGCGCTGGCTTTATTGTGACTCCTGAACGAAGCCGAAGAGCTTGGGCTTGGGAGCATTGACCGGCTTAGAAAAGCATATTCGGCCTTATCGAAATGGCAAAGACTTGACTGACAAAGCCACGAGGGGTATTGGTCATTGATTTGTTTGGATTGACGTCAGATGAAGTGTTTGAGCAGTATCCAGCGTTTATCAGCACGTACTTGAAACGTCAAAGCCAGAACGAGACCAAGAACAACAGAGCTATCTAGCGAGAGAATTGGTGGCTTTTTGGAGAAGCCACGACTCGAACTTACGCCCAGCTCTTGAAGGGTCTACCACGATACATTGCAACCGTTGAAACTGCGAAGCACCGGTTCTTTCAGTTTCTTGATGCAGATATGCTTGCCAGATAATAAGCTGATTGCTATTGCTCTGATGATGCTTATCATCTAGGAGTTTTTTCAAGCCGAATTCATATTAGTTTGGGCATTGGCAGCAGGTGGCAGCTTGGGAGTTGGCAATGACCCCGTCTATAACAAATCCCGCTGTTTCGACCCGTTCCCCTTCCCCGAGGCCACGGCGGAGCAGCAGGCGCGCATCCGGGAGCTGGCCGAACAGCTCGACGCCCACCGCAAGCGCCAGCAGGCCCTGCACCCCACCCTCACCCTCACCGACCTCTACAACGTGGTGGAGAAGCTGCGCGCCGGCCAGCCCCTGGCCACGGCCAAGGAGCAGACCATCAACCAGCAGGGCCTGGCCTCGGTGGTGCTCAGCCTCCACCAGCAGCTCGATGCCGCCGTAGCCGCCGCCTACGGCTGGCCCGCCGCCCTGCCCGAAGCCGAGCTGCTCCAGCGCCTGGTGGCCCTCAACCACGCCCGCGCCGCCGAGGAAAAGAACGGCCTCGTCAGGTACCTGCGCCCCGCCTACCAGGCCCCCGAGCTCCAGCAGCAGGCCCTGGCCCTGCCCGGCCGCGCCGCCAAAGCGGCCGCCCCCGCTGCCGCCGCCGCCGCCCAGCCCTGGCCCGCCGAGCTGGCCCTGCAAATGCAGGCCCTCCGCGACGCCGTGCAGCAGGCCGGCCAGCCCCTCACCGCAACCCAGGTCGCGGCCCGCTTCAAGCGCACCCCCGCCACCAAAGTGCAGCCCCTACTCGATACGCTCACCGCGTTAAGCCTGCTGCGCCAAACGGAGGAAGGAGCCTACGCGGCCTAGCCCGCCCCAGAACGAAAACGCCCCTCCCCAGCTGATTCCGCGCATCAAGCGGCAAGGGGCTGGGGGTGGTCGGCCATTCGTTGTTTACCTGGGCCCTCATGTCGTCGAGCGCGGCCGAGGAATCCCGCTTGGCTGAATTGCCACCGTATCCGTCATGTCGTCGAGCGCAGCCGAACCAAAGGTCGCCGGAGGCAAGCCGCTCGCCCGGCTGAGGTTGGGCCAGTAGGTTGCCCTGGTAATAAGCACGTCAGGCTGAGCAGGTCGCGCATCAAGCCAGGGACCGAAGCCTCTCTACCGCTTCGTTGAATCGTTGCTGGGCCGGTAGCGTTAGCCAGCGGTAGAGAGGCTTGCCTTCGGCGACCTTCGGTTCAACCAGCTCAGCAGGGCTGGTTCCACTGCATACCTAGGGTTGAGCAGTCCGCAGCACCTGGCAGACGGGTGCCGGCCAGAGGGAAAGCGCCTCAGCGGTACGGCAGGCGAATGGTGAACTCCGTGAACTCGCCTTCTTTTGATTTCACCCCTAGCGTGCCGCCGTGGCTTTGCACCACCATATCAAAGCACAGCGACAGGCCCAGGCCAGTGCCTTCGCCGGGCGGCTTGGTGGTGAAAAAGGGCTGAAACACCTTGGAGCGGATTTTCTCGGGCATGCCGATTCCGTTGTCGAGCACCCTGATTTCCACGTCCTGGCCGTTGGTGCGGCGGGTGCTTATGGTTACGGCAGGCTCATACCTGGTGCCAGTGGGCAGTTGTTGCTGGCGCTGGCGCACGGCATAAAACGCATTGGCGCACAGGTTCAGCAGCACCCGGACCATATCGGAGCGGATAACCGGCACCAGGCGCAGCTGCGCATCGAAGTCGCGGGTGAGGGCGACCTTAAACGTGGGGTTGCTGACGCAGAAGTCCTGGTAGGCCAGGGTCAGGGCTTCATCGGCCAGGGCGTTCAGGTCGGTGGGCTCGCGCTGGCCAGGGCCGGAGCGCGAGTGCTCCAGCATATCCCGGATAATGGACGACGCGCGCTGCCCGTGCAAACTGATTTTCTGGAGGTTCACCTTCAGCCCGGCCAGAAATTCCTGATCCACGCCGTTGGTACGGGACAGGTCGCCCTCCTGGCCCGCCATTTCCTCCACCAGCTCGGTGCTTACATCGGCAAAGTTTTTCACGAAGTTGAGCGGGTTCTGCAGCTCGTGGGCAATACCGGCGGTCAGCTCACCGAGGAAAGCCATTTTTTCGCGCTGCATCAGCTGGTTCTGGGTGGCTTTCAGTTCGGCCAGGGCTTCGCGCAGCCGGTCGCGCTGGGCGCCAATCTGGGCGTTGCGGCGGTTGAGCTGCCGGTTGGTGTACTGTTTCAGGCGGTTGTTGCGCCACAGCAGCCAGAGGGCCGGCAAGGCCCCGGCCAGCGCCGCAATCAGCCACAGCTGCCGGCGGTCGGCGGCGGCCTTCTCCTCCTGGTCGGCCTGCTCCTGCTGCCGCAGCCGCTCACTGACATCGAGCGCCTGCACCTGCGCCATCTTGCTAAGGCTGAACATGTTGTCGCGGGTGGAATTGGCCAGCATGAGGTAGCGGAAAGCCTGGGCGCTATCCTGGCGGGCCGCCCAGGCCGCGGCCAGAAACTGGCTGGCTTCGAGCACCCCTTTGGGGTAGTGCCCCTGCTGACCAGCCAGCAGGGCTTGTCTTCCGCTGTAAATAGCCGAGTCGGCAAACTGGCTGCCGGCCTGCTCAAACAGCCGCGCCTGCCCCAGATATGCCCGGCACAAGGCAAACGTAACGCGCTGGGGCCGCGCCCGCCGGATGCTGCGCCGGTAGTAGTACTGGGCCAGCTGGGGGTTGCCGAGCTTGGCATACACGTTGCCCATCATGGCCGCGTCGCCTACCTCACTGATCAGGTCTTTGTTGATCAGATCAAGGGCGTAGCCCTGCTTTAGGTACAGCAGGGCTGAGTCGAGGCGGTTGAGCTGGTAGTATACGTTGCCAATGTTGCCCAGCGCGCGCGTCAGCAGCTTCTGGTTGCTGATGGTTTCGGCCACGGCCTTGCCTTTAAACAGATACGCCAGGGCTGGGCGGCTGTTCTGCTGCTCCCAGTAGAGGTAGCCCAGCGCGTTGTAGGCCCTGCCAATCAGCTCGGGGTCGCCTAGGTCCTCGGCGTGGTGCAACCCCTGCAGGCCCACCTGCAGCGCGGCCGGGTAGTTGCCCGCTTCCCGGAACCCCGAGTTCATCCGGATGAGGGCCCAACACACGCCTTTCCGGAAATTGAGCTGCTGAGCCAGCTGCAGCGCCTGCTTACTGTAGGCAATGGTAGCCAGCGGGTTGCTCTGGGTATGCTCGTAGGCCAGCTGCACCAGCAGCAGCGCCCGGGTGGTATCGGGGGGAGTGTGGGCCAGCAGGCGCTCAAGGCTGTCGAGGCGGGCGTCGGGCTGGGCAGTGGCGGGCGTGTTGAGTACCGGGCTCAGCCACCACAATATGAGCACAAACACCGTTTTCATGGCGGAAAACTGAAAGTACATCCGGCTGAGAAAGAGTCCCGCCGGGTAGCGGCACCTGCCCGGCTTTGCCTGGGCACTGAGCCACACTGGGGCCCTGTTTTCCTGCTCCGGACAGCAAGTGTAACTTTCCTCAGACCCAATCCCAGCCAATCAAGCGAATGCCTGTATCCTCAACTCTATACCAGCAATGGTATACTCTAATATAGCGAATTTAAACGGCAATTGCGCAGATTACGCCTCCCTGCAGGGCTAGCAAACCTGGGTCCCGGAAACTGGCCACGCCCCGGCCCTGCACCCCACCCTCACCGACCTCTACAACGTGGTGGAGAAGCTGCGCGCCGGCCAGCCCCTGGCCACGGCCCAGGTCGCGGCCCGCTTCCGCCGCACCCCCGCCCCCAAGCTCCAGCCCCTGCTCGATACGCTCGTCGCCCTGAGTTTGCTGCGCGTAACGGAGGAGGGGGCGTACGCGGGGTAAGCACCTCACCCCCTAGCCCCCTCTCCTCCGGAGAGGGGGCTAAGTTCTAGAAACTAGTTCCCCTCCTTAGAAAGGAGGGGTTAGGGGTGGTTGATGCTGGTAGAACGATGGTTCCGGAGTCAGGTTCTGGCACATCGTTCTACGAGATCAACCACCCCTAGCCCCTCCTTTCCAAGGAGGGGAACTAGACATAGGTTCTAACCTTAGTCCGCTAGAAAACTAGCAACTAGTTCCCCCTCTCCGGAGGAGAGGGGGCTAGGGGGTGAGGTGCCGGCCCGGCTTGCTGGCCCGGAAACCCATCTGTGCCAGCCCGCGTAATATAGTGTACAGTAATAGTTTACCTATAAAAACCTGCACTTATGCTCACTAAAACCTTCTTTTCGCTGCTTTGCGGTGGCCTGCTCACGCTGGGCCTGGCCCCCGCCACCACTGCCACCGCCCAAACCGGAGCCCCGCTCACGGCCGTGGCCAACGGCAACCTGCTTCAGATGTCGAAGCTCTCCGAAAACCACACTACCCTCATGAAGGCCGTGGCGGCGGCTGGCCTCGCCGAGCAGGCCCAGGGCAGCACCAAATACACCATTTTCGCGCCCACCAACGCCGCCTTCGATATCCTGCCCGCCGGCAAGCTCGATGAGCTGCTTAAGCCCGCCAACAAAAGCCAGCTAGCCATGCTCATTGCCTACCACGTAGTGCCCGGCAGCTACCTGGCGGCTAATCTCAAAAACGGCCAGACCCTGACCACGGTGCAGGGAGAAACCCTTACCGTGCTACGCCAGGGCTATACCGTTATGCTCAGAGATGCCAAAGGCAACATCACCGTAGTGGTCAATGATGATATCGTGGCCGAAAACGGCATCGTCCATCCCATCGACCGGGTGCTTATGCCCAACAGCCTCAGCGCCCCGGCCCGCAAGTAAGCCGGCCGCTGCGCCAGCCCCGGTGCAGCACCCCGCTCCCAAGGCCCCGCCCCGCCAGTGCGGTGGCATCCTCCCGTAGCCGGGTGGTGCCGCCCCGCCGGCAGGGCGGGGCCTGGTAGTTCTAGGCCTCCCGCACCGGGTAGTTTGCAGCCCCGGAGGGGTGCCCTGTTTATAGCCCTGAATAGTTGATGATACGAGCGCCCCAGCGGGGCGGCATTAGCTGTTGAACAACTGATGCCGCCCCGCTGGGGCGCTGACCCTGAGGTGGGGCTGTTGGCCGAAGCATGTCGCCCCCTCCGGGGCTGAATACCTGCTGTATTGGTGATAGTTGGCGTGCCATCAGCTGGTAAGGGCGCTTTCCGAGGATGGATAATAGTAGTAATTGTTATGATATTAATTATAATATTTATATATATTGTCTTATTGTTCACGTAGCCCAATCACCATGACCGACGAGTCCAACGCCATTGAAACCACCATCCCGGCACAGTACTGGGAGGAAATAGTGCAGTCTTATACCGATTTGTTTGGAGCCCCGCAGCAGCTGAGCGATTCAGAAGTGCTTTTCACTGCCCCCGACGACGGCCTGATGTTGCGGCTGACCAAAGGCACGGAGACTGAGAAGCAAGAAAGGACCTCTATGCGGCCACCCGACTATTACCGTGTATATGGTGCCAATGGGTATCAGATACTCGTAGAACTTTACAATACAATTTTGAGAAGCGACAAGACCGCTTATTCTATCCAAGTACCCATGAGGGTTGGTATACCGGGCAAACCATATCTTATATTAGCCTTTATTGGTCACGGCGACCCCTGCGGCATCTTAGAAAGTCGTACCGATTGCCTTATCCACAACCCTAACTGGTAAGCCCGCTGCCTCTGTGACCCCGCGTGGTCCCCAAACCGTCCCCCGCAAAAAGGAAAACCGCGTCTCCGTACGGAAACGCGGTTTTTTCGTAGCCGCGACGGGAATCGAACCCATATCAAGCGTTTAGGAAACGCTCGTTTTATCCATTAAACTACGCAGCCGGGGCATTGGCCTCGCGGCGAAGTTACGCCGAAAGCGTGGGCTGCCCAAACCCGGCCGCTACCTTGGCCGGCCGCCGCGTATCTTCGCCCCGGGGCTTTGCGTATGTGCTCCTTTTACTGCTTATATGGGGGTATTGGAAGATTTGCGGGCGCGGCGCCGGGCAGTAGGGCGGGTTTCGACTTCGGCCTTCGACGGGCAGCAGCCGGCGCTGCTGCTTATTCCCGACATCAGCGGCTTCACCCGCTTCATCGAGCAGTCGGGCAGCCCCCAGGCCCCGTTTCTGGTCGCCGACCTGCTCGAAATCCTCATCGAGGCCAACACCCTGGAGCTGGAAGTAAACGAGATTCAGGGCGACGCCGTGCTCTTTTACCGGCTCGGCCCTCCCCCCACCGCCCACGAACTGGTGCAGCAGTGCCGCCGCATCTACCTCGATTTCCAGAACTACCTGCGCCTGGTCGAGCAGGACCACGATTCGGAGCTGGCCGCCGCCCTGCGCGCGCTGGTGCTCACGCTCAAAATTGTGGTGCACTACGGCCGCGTGAGCGTGGCCCGCATCCGCGAGCACACCAAGCTTATGGGCCGCGACGTGATTGTGGCCCACCGCCTGCTCAAAAACAACGTGGCCGGCTCCGAGTACGTGCTGCTCTCGGAGGGCTACACCCGCACCCAGGCGCCGGCCGCCCTGGCTGCCGCCTTCTCCTGGACGCGCCTGCTGCCCGGCTCCACCCACTACGAATACCTCGGCGACACGCCCTACCACTTCGCCTACCTCTCGCCCCTGCGCCTGCTGCTCAGCACCCCCGGCACCGATGCCGCCGGGGCCCCCGGCCGCAGCAAAACCCTGAAGGTGCGCCGGGCCCTGCCCGTATCGGCCGAGTACGCGCTGCGGCTGGTGAGCAATTTCCGCCTGCGCCCCCGCTGGATGGAAGGCGCCACCGCCGTGCATTACGACGTGACCAAAGCCGGCCGCCTGGGCACCAGCTACAAGGTCGATATCGGCAACGGCCAGATTGACTTCCAGACGGTGCAGGTGCTCGAAGACGAGGCCGGCCGCTACACCTACGTGGAGAAGATTTCGCACTACCGGCTCTTTCCCAACGCCCTGCTTTTCTACCACATCGAGCCGGTAACCGACGGGGCCTGCCTGCTCACGCTGGAGTTGCGCTACGGCCACATCGCCAGCGACTCGCGCCTCATCTGCTTTGGCCAGCTCCACCGCCTCGCCCGCTTCCTGGGCCGCTCCCTGCACCAGCTAGGCAAGCTGGTAGAGCAGCGGTAGGGGGAGGGGAAGTGAGGGAGGTGAGTGGATGAGAGGGTAAAAGGAACGTCATTCAGAGCGAAGGCGCAGCCGCAGTCGAAGCATCTCTACCGCTTCGTTGTGGTGCTAACCAACCGACAGCATTACCATGGCGGTAGAGATGCTTCGACTGCGGCTGCGCCTTCGCTCAGCATGACGTTCCTTCTAACCTCTAACCTCTAACCTCCTACATCTTATACAACAGCACGATACCGAACGACAGCGCTGTCAGAATCAGGCCTACCATGAAGATGGTGTAGCTCAGGCGCAGCAGGCGGTACTTGCGGGTCAGCACGTCGCCGAGGTAGTAGATGTCGGTGACCATGTTGGTGTAAAGCGCGTCGCGCTGGCTCATGATTTCGGTCATGCCGCTCTGGAAATCGTCGAGGCTGAGCTTGCTGAAGTTGCCGAAAAACAGCAGGTTCACCCGGCGGTTGGTGGCAATCTGGGGGCTGCGCTTGAGCCACTTGAAGCTCGTTACATCGGGCTGGGCGCAGAGGATGGCCGTGATAACCGAGCCCAGGGCTGTGGCCAGCAGAATACCCATCGGCACGGCAATAATAGGGTTGCGGACGACGCCCATATCAGCGAGGGCCGCCGTTTTGCTGCCCAGCTTGGCGCCGAAGTAGGTAATGATGAGCGACATGAGCACGGCGTTGAGCGAAATCATCATGCTCGCCTTCTTGTCGGCCATGTCCGAGAGCTTCATGTGGTTGCTGTACATGGTCCGGAACATCGTTTCGATGCCCCGCTTGGGCTCGGCAAACGTACCTTCCTCTTCCTCTACCTTCTTCTTGCGCTTTTTCTCCGTTTTCTTGAGGGCCTTGCGCTGGGCCTTGATGTTGTCCTTGAACTGGGTTTTGTAGCGGTCCTTGGCGGCGGGCGTATAGAACTTGGCGCTGGTCAGGAAGTCGAGCTGGCTCTCGGCCCACTCGGTGTTGGTGTAGGTGGTGCCCAGCGCCGCTTCCCATTCGGCCCGCAGCAGCTCGCCGTTGGCGAAGAAATCCTCGCGCCCCATCCCGCTCATATCCGCATCCACGAGCAGCTTTTCGAGGTCGGTGGTGCGCTTGGTGTCGCGGTGGGTGGCCTTAATGAGCGTCTGCACCAGCTCGATGCGCTCGGGCGGATATTGCTGGGCGGCCAGCCACTCGCCGGCCAGCTCGGCGCTCCGGAACTCGTGTCCGTCGTAGGTATCAATGTAGCCCGTGTCGTGAAACCAGGCGGCCAGCACCAGCGCCTCCTGGTCGGGGGCAGACAGGCCGGCGGCTTCGCCCAGGGCCCGGGCCTCCTTTACTACCATAGTGGTATGCTTGGGCGAGTGGTACACCAGCTTACCGGGCAGCTGGTCTTCCAGCAACGCCAGCACGTAGGTTTTGGCCTGGCTGATGATTTCGGACTTGGCCGGTTTGGGCGTAGCGAGAGTGGTTTCCATCGGGGCAAAAAAGGCTGGCGGAGAAGGAGCAGAATGGTATAATACGCCGAAACCAGCCGCTGGCTTCAGCAGTTCGGCAACCAAACGGCCGGCAATTGAGTTGCAAAGTAAGGCCTAATAGCCGCGAAGAAAGGCTTCGTGGAGCTGCTAGCCGCCTTTTGTAGAGAAACCCGGGCAGCCGGCCCTGTGCGCTGTATCGCCTACAACGCGATTCGCGGGCGGGGGGTTGGCCGGGCCGGGGCCAACCGTAGCGTTTGGAATTGCGTAGGGCAGCCTGAACTACGTCGGCCCGACGCCCGGCGCAGCTTCGGCTGTGCGCCTGGTTCAATACCTTTGCCAATTCTTCTTTCAGTCCAGTTCTTATCCCGGCTGCCGGCCGGGAAGCCGTTTTCGCCTACCATTCTTGTATGAGTAAATATCTAGTAGCCTGCAGCCTGCTACTGGCCCTGGCCGGCCTGGCCGGCCCGGTGCAGGCCCAGCAGAAAGAGGTGACCCAAACGGCCCACCCCACCCGCCCCAACTACCGGGGCGCGGGCGTCGACTGGGAGTCGAAAACGCCGCCCGACAGCTCGCGCGTTCGGTACTCGGTGTTCCTGATTGGCGACGTGGGCAAGCCCGCCCCTGAGGCGGAGGGCGGCGAACCGTCGCTCAACTACATGCGCAAGCAGATTCTGGCCGCCGGCCCCCGCAGCAGCACCGTGTACCTGGGCGACAACATTTACGAGTACGGCCTGCCCCGGGTGGGCGCCTTCGACCGCGAGGAATCGGAGCGCCGCATGATTGGCCAGCTGAAAATCCTGCGCGACTACCAGGGCGAGAAGTACATGATTCCGGGCAACCACGACTGGAAACAGGGCCTGCCCGGGGCCGTCGAGCAGGTTAACCGCGAGCAGCAGTTCGTGGAGGATTACCTGCGCTCCGACTCGGCCGCCTTCCCCTACACCGGCGACTTCTTCCTGCCCCGCGACGCCTGCCCCGGCCCGGTTGAAATCCGCCTGCAGGACGACGTGGTGATGATTGCCATCAACTCGCAGTGGTTTTTGCAGCCCGCCGACCAGCGCCCCTCGGGCGGCAACAGCAACTGCGGCATCAGCAACGAAACCGACTTCTTTACCCGCCTCGAAGACATTATTCAGCGCAACGCGGGCAAGAACATCATTGTGGTGGCCCACCACCCGCTGTTTTCCGACGGTATCCACGGCGGCTACTTCACGCTGGCCGACCACATCTTCCCGCTCTCCATCGTTTATAAGTACGCCTTCCTGCCCCTGCCCGTGGTAGGCTCCATCTACCCCTTCGCCCGCAAGTACGGCGGCGTAAGCCAGGACATTCCGCACCCGCTTTACCAGGCCTACAAAAAGGGGCTGCTCGATATTTTCGAGAAGTACCCCAACGTGGTGTATGCGGCCGGCCACGAGCACAACCTGCAGTATTTCAAGGAGGGCACCCTCAACCACATCGTGAGCGGCTCGGGCTGCAAAACCCAGCACGTAAAGCCCGGTGGAGCCGGCGAAGCCCTGTTTTCGGACAAGGAAAAAGGCTTTGCCCGGGTGAACTACTACGACAACGGCGAGGTGTGGGTGTCGTACTTCGTACCCGAGGGCACCGGCGAAACCGGCCGCCTCGTGTTCCGCACGCCCATGTACGCCCAGCAGACGGCCGAGGTAGAGAAGCTCGCCGATCAGCAGAAAGTCATCCGCCCCAACTTCGGCGACTCTACTGTCACGACGGCTGTTAACCCGGCCTACGCCGACCGCAGCCGCTTCCACAAGTTCCTGTTTGGGGAGCACTACCGCCAGGAGTGGGCCACGCCGGTGAAATTCCCGGTGCTCGACCTGGCCACCGAGAAAGGTGGCCTGACGCCCTACAAAATCGGGGGGGGCAAGCAAACGGCTTCGCTGAAGCTGCGCAACGAGGAAGGCCGCCTCTACACCGTGCGGGGGATTGATAAGGACCCGGCGGCCGTGCTGCCCGCCGCCCTGCGTACCGGCGCCGCCGCCGATATTCTGCAGGACCAGATTTCGGCCCAGCACCCCTACGCCGCCATTGTGCTGCCCCCGCTGGCCTCGGCTGCCGGCATTCTGCACACCAACCCCGAGCTGCGCTACGTGCCCGCCGACCCCTTGCTGGGCCAGTACCTGCCCCGCTTTGGCAACGTGACCGGCACGCTCGAAGAGGATGCCAAGGACGACCAGGCCAACGTGGAAAGCCTCGGCTACGCCACCAACCTGGTGGGCACCGACAAGGTGTTTGAGCGCATCACCGACGACAACGACAACCGCGTGAACGAGGTGGACTTCGCCCGCTCGCGCCTGTTCGATATGTGGATTGGCGACTGGGACCGGCACGAAGACCAGTGGCGCTGGGCCGAACGCAAACAGAAGGATGGCGACCGGATTTTCACGGCCGTGCCCGAAGACCGCGACATTGCCTTTTTCAAGGGTGATGGCCTGCTGCCCTACCTGGCCTCGCGCAAGTGGGCCATCCGCAACTTTCAAAACTTCGGTTACGATTACGCCGACTGGAAGGGCCTCAACCTGACGGCCCTGAGCAACGACCGGGTGTACCTGGCCTCGGTAAGCAAAGAAGAGTGGGTGAAGGAAGCCCGGGAGATGAAGGCCGCCCTCACCGATCAGGTAATTGAGGACGCCATTAAAAACCGCTTCCCGGCCGACATTTATGCCCTGCACGGGGCCGAAATTGTGGCCAAGCTCAAGAGCCGCCGCGACCTGCTGCCCGAGGTAGCCGCCGATTACTCGGGTTTGCTGAGCAAAGTGACGGAAATAAAGGGCTCGAAGAAGCGCGAGCGGTTTGTCGTGGAGCGCCTGCCCGACGACAAAACCCACGTCACGGTCCAGAAGATCAACAAGGAGGGCGAGCTGACCAAGATGCTCTTCGACCGCACCTTCGACAACAACGTCACCAAGGAGCTGCGCCTCTACGGCCTGGCCGGCGAGGACCAGTACGTGCTCAGGGGTAAGGTAAAAAACGGTCCGCTGATTCGCCTGATCGGGGGCGTCGACCACGATTCCATCGTGGATGAGTCGAACGTAGCCGGCCTGCGCCACCGCCTGCACGTTTTCGATGCCGATTCGGGTAACGCCATCGTGGCCGGCCCCGATACCCGCCTGCGCCTGCAGCCCGGCCTCGATGTGAGCCGCTACGACGTGCACACCCGCACCAACCGCAAAGACTATACGCTCAACTACTTCGGCCCGACGCTCTACTTCGGCTACAACGTCGATGACCGGCTGTTTCTGGGCGGGGGCGCGGTATACCGCACCTATGGTTTCCGCAAGGAGCCCTACGCCACCGAGCAGAGCCTGGCCGCCAACTACTCGCCTTCGCAGAGCGCCTACAACGTGCGCTACCTGGGCCACTTCGTGGATGTGTTCGGCGACCTCGACCTGCGCATCACCTCCCAGCTCTACGGCCCCCAGCTGCTGTATAACTACTTCGGGGAAGGCAACGACACGCGCAACATTCTGGCCGGCGACGACCAGGCCCGGGCCCGCGACATCAACGACACCTACCGCATCCGGTTCTCGCGCTTCTACTTCAACCCGATGCTGGAAAAGGATATTTTCAGCTTCCTCAAGTTCGGCTTTGGTCCGCAGTACGACCAGTTCCGGGTAGACCGCGACCAGATTGGCAGCCAGATTGAACTTGGCCTGGACCAGAACGGTAATTACAACGGTCTAAACGAAGCTGCCCGGGGTATCCGCTCCTCTGATTTTGGCCTCAACCGCTACGCCGGTGGCCAAGATGTACCTGAACCTGGACGTGGCCAGCTCGCCCAAAAACCCGCGCATTGGCCTGCGCATCTACAATTCGGCCGAGTACAACCGCCAGCTCAACGGCGAGAAGCTCAGCTACGGCCGCCTCGCCACCGAGGCCCGGTTCTACCTCTCGCCCAACTTCCCGTTCCAGCTCACCTGGGCCGGCCGCATCGGAGCCACCCGCAACCTGGGCGACTACCGCTTCTACCAGGCCAACACGCTGGGCGGCACCACCAACCTGCGCGGCTACCGCCGCACCCGCTACGCCGGCCGCTCGTCGGTGTTTGCCAACGGCGAGGTGCGCCTGCAGCTCTTCGAGTTCAACGCCTACCTGCTGCCGGGCAAGTTCGGTATCCTGGGCCTGGCCGACGCCGCCCGGGTGTACTCGGCTTACGACCAGAAAACGGGCTTCAAGGCCCTGCATACAGCCTACGGCGGGGGCATTTGGATTGATGTGCTCAAGCAGGCCGTCATCAATGCCACTTACTCGGTGGGCGAAGAAAACCTCGTATTTGTGGGCTTCGATTTCCTGTTCTAACCAACCAGCACAGAAGTCCAGTACAGCAAAAGCGTTTGGCAGCCCGGAGTAATTTCCGGGCTGCCAAACGCTTTTTTATGCCTGTTCAGCTTTGGCCTGCAGCGCGGTTTCGGCGGTGGTTTGGAGGCGAAGTAGGAGCCTATCGTTATCCTTTTGTGCCCTATCCCCGTTAAGGCCCTTAACAACCACTCCTCCCGCTTTTTGCCATCCCCTCGTATGTCGCTTTTTCCGCTTCGTCGCCGCTTTCTGGTTAGCTCGCTGGCCACGGCCTGTTTGCTTACGGCCACTCTCGGCACCGCTGAGGCCCAGGTTCGCCCCAAAACGCCCCCCGTATATCCGCCCCCCGCGCCCATGGCTTCCGATACGGCCCAGGCCAACCAGGTAGGCCAGGCCCAGGAGTTTGCCGTGCCTTCGGTGGTAGGGCAGGGGCCCAGCAAGGGCGTTATTGCGCACCTGGAGGGGTTGGCCGATTTTAGCGTCGACTCCGAAATCCGCGACAAAGAGCCGACGACAAAAGCCAACACCACAGTTACCAAAAACCGCCGGGCCTTCATCAAGGGCTACATTCCGGTCTGGAATAACCCCCACCTCAAAGTTATTCTGGGTTTCAACTACGACCGCGAAGAGTTTCAGTTCCAGGATGCCAACAACTCCTCTTTCTACCGCAACCTCGAAGATAAAGGCCTCAAAACCCTGGGTGCCCAGCTGGCCGTTATCCGGCCCGTTGATGAGGTGCACTGGTACCTGGCCCGGGTGAAGGGCGAGCTGAACGGCGACTACACCTCCTCGGAGCTCAACGTGAGTGATTACCTGAAAATGTCGGGCGAGTTTATTTATGGCTGGAAGCGTAGCGCATACTTCGCCTGGGGAGTCGGTGCCCAGATCGGCTATACATTCGGGCGGCAGAGTATTTACCCGGTTATTCTCTACAACCGCACCTTCAACCAGCGCTGGGGAGTTGAGTCGTTGTTTCCGGCCCGCGTATCGGTGCGCCGCAACGTGAACCCCAAAACCCTGCTCTTCGGCGGCTACACCGTCGATGGCATGAACTACAACATCAAGCTGCGCGAGCCGCTGGCCAACGGGCTGCAAACGCTCATCATCCGCGAAACGGAACTCAAGCTCCGCCTCCGCCTGGAGCGCGAAATCTATGACTTCCTGTGGTTCGGGCTCGAAGGCGGCTACCGCTATAACGTGAATTTTAATGCCGTAGACGCGGCCAGCAACCAGCGGACGCTCCCGCAGCTCTTCAGCGGTTCGCGCAACCGCCTCGTGACCAATAACCTCGGCACAGTACCCTATGCGAGCATCGAAATCTTCCTGGTTCCCCCGCGCAAGTTCCTGAACAAGACGTCCGGCGGCCGCTAGGCAGAGGGCTGGTGCCGAGATAAGTTAGCGTTAAAAGCCAGCGCCCCTTCTCACCTGAGAAGGGGCGCTGGCTTTTGGCTTCACGCACCATGGTCAGCGCATTACTGAGGTTCGGCGAGCCAGGCCAGGGCCTTGCCCTCATCCAGAAAAAGCGACGTCTGATACGGTTGCGTGGCTGCTATGGCCTCGGCCACAACGGCAGCTACCTCCGTGTCGGCGAGGCGCTGCTCTAAGCGGGCAGGCGAGCTGAAGACAGCCAGGCGCAAAGGCTGGGGTGCCAATTGCTGCGCCGCTGCGGGCAGAAATTGCTGGCCGAGCCACCGGGCGGTTTCCAGCACCAACGGACCATCACGACGCCCATCGAGCAGCCAGTTGGCGCAGTCGTGCTCCTGCGCCAGGGCCAGCAGGTGTTGGTAGGAAACCTGGGTCTCGGGTAGCGTATTAGGGCGCAGCCAGCGCATGACCAGCACCTCCAGATCGGAGCGGTAGCTGACCGTGTAGGATGCGTTGTCAGGCGAAGTGGAAGGGGGCATGAGCAGAAAACGCCGTGGTGGCCTTTATGTTTGCAGTCTGCGGGCAGCATGTGTGGCAACGGCTGGTGCAATCCTGACAAATAGCTGGAGAGAATGGGCCAGGATGCACAAAAAAAGGAAAAGGCTAAGTCTGTAATAGCTCTAGGACTTACGCACTTACCGTAATTTGTAACCCCAGCGGGGCGCCATGTTGCTAGAACCAAACGTGAAACAACGGTTAGGGCCCCGGAGGGGCGGCATACGTCGTTGCAACAGTGCGGGCGACGTATGCCACCCCTCCGGGGCTGCAAAACGGCTAAGTGCGTAAGCCCTAAGCTTAAAAAAAGTGAATTATTCCAAGCTGATCTGTGGTAACCTCCACCCCGCCAGTGTCCGTTGTAGGCTTACGTCTTCTTCACTCCTGTTCTTTCTTATGCAACTCGCCAAGCATACCGACCTAACCGATGGCAGCAGCTGCACACTCTATTTTGAGGAGCCTACCGGCTGGCTGCGGGCCGTTTGGCTGGGCTACATCGACCCCATCGAGGCCTACAACGGAGCCGAACGGTTTCTGCAACTCGAGCAGGTGCGCCACTGCGCCTTCCTGCTCAACGACAACAGCGGTATCAGCGGCCCCTGGTTCGACTCGATGGAGTGGCTGAGCCGGGTCTGGATTCCTGCGGCGGTCCGGCTGGGCCTGCGCTACGTGGCCCACGTGCCCCAGCCCGCGAGCCTGATGACCGAAACCGCAGCCCTTGCCCAGGCCCACCCGGTAGAGGGCCTCGATATTCAGGTGTTTGATACGGTTGCCGAGGCCGAGCAGTGGCTGCACGAAATGCAGGCAGCAATGGCCACATAGCCGCCAGAGCTGGCACCAAAAAGTGAAAAACGGGCACCCCTTCGCGCGAAGGAATGCCCGTTTTTCAAGCTGCTACTGCTGCTGGTCAGCGCTTTTTGCTGGCGAGCTGTTTGAGGTAGGCATAGGTATCGAACTGGGCGCGGGTTTCGCCGGTGGCTTCCGCCGCCTCGAGGGTCGGGCCCACAAAGTTGTTCTGCCAGTCGCGCGACTTCACGCTGTCCTGGCGCTGCAAATCGAGCATGTGGCGTACCTGAGCCCGTAAATCGTCCTGCAGAATCGGGAAAGCCACTTCCACCCGGCGGTCGAGGTTGCGGTTCATCCAGTCGGCCGAGGCGGCATACACCTTCTCCTGCCCCCCGTTGCCGAACACGTACAAACGGGCATGCTCCAGGAAACGGTCGACGATGCCGCGCTGCTGGATGTTGGTGCTCTGGCCGGGTAAATCGGGCACGAGGCAGGAAATACCGCGAATCAGCAGCTCAACCCGTACCCCGGCTTCGCTGGCCTCATAGAGCTTAAGAATCATGCGCTCATCCTGCAAGGCATTTAGCTTGAGGATGATGTAGGCCTCCTTTGCCCTGGCGGGCCAGCTTTATCTCGTGGTCGACGAGGGCTTCGAGTTTTTCGCGCAGCTCGAAAGGTGCCACGAGCAAATGCTCAAAGGAGCCGGTTTTGTCGAGCCGGTCGTGGAAGTAGCGGAACACCTGGGCCACCTCGCTGGTCAGTTCGGGGTTGGCCGTAAACAGGCCGTGGTCGGCGTACACCTGGCTGGTCTGCTCGTTGAAGTTGCCGGTACTCAGGTAGGCGTAGAGCTTGTTGTGGCCGTCCTCGGCCCGGGTGATGAGCAGGAGCTTGCTGTGCACCTTCAGCTCCGGAATGCCATAAATAACGTTGGCTCCGGCCTTCTGCAGCTTCTCGGCCCAGAACATGTTGCTTTCCTCGTCGAAGCGGGCCTTGAGCTCAACTACCACCGTCACCTGCTTGCCGTTCTTGGCCGCCTTGAGCAGGGCCTTGGCCACGGCGCTCTTGCTGCCCACGCGGTAAAGCGTGACGCTGATGTCGCTGACCTGGGCATCCTTGGCGGCCTCGTTGATGAGGCGCGTCACGTAGTCGAACGACTGGTAGGGCGGGTTGAGCAGGTGGTCGCGCTTGGCCACGGCGGCCAGCAGCGAGCCGGTGCGCGGCAGCGTAGGGTGGGGCAGCGGCGGCATGGGCACGTACTGCAGGTGGTCGAGCCCGAAATCGGGGAAGCCGAAGAAGTCGCGGAAGTTGTGGTAGCGGCTGCCCTCCACCAGCTCTTCCTTGCCGATGCCGGTTTTGTGCCGAATGGCCCGCAGCACCTCGGCGGGCATGTTCGGGTCGAAGAGCAGGCGGGCCGGGAAGCCGGTTTCGCGCTTCTGCAGGCTGTTCTTGATCTTGGCCAGCAGGTTGTCCGATACTTCCTCCTCAATGTCGAGCTCGGCGTCGCGCGAGAGTTTCACGGCGTGCACCTGCACCTTGCCGTACTTGTCGAACAGCTCCGGGGCGCAGCAGCGAATCACGTCGTCGAGGAACATCACGTAGTGCTCGTCGCCGATGTCGGGCAGGCGCACGAAGCGGCCCCCGTGGCGCTTGGTGGGCAGCTCCATCACCACCACCCGCTCGGCGTCGTGCTTGGCGGCGTTGGCGGGCTCGGTGAGGTAGAAGGTCAGGTACACGCTCTGGTCGCGCAGAAACAGGTGGTGCAGGTTATCGTCGAGGATAATGGGCGTCAGCAGGTCGCGCACGTTGTCGCGGAAGTACGCCTGCACCCATATCCGCTGCCCGTCGGTCAGGTCGTGCTCGGCAATCAGGTGGATCCGCTCGCGGCCCAGTTCGGGCAGAATGTGGTTGCGGAACGTGTCGCCGAACTCCTGCTGCTGGCGGCCCACTTCTTCGAGCAGGTCGCGGAGCTGGTCGGCGGGCTCCTGGCCGAGCTTGGCCCGGGTTTTCTTCTTGAGCTTCACCAACCGCCGCAAGCGTGGCCACGCGCACCTTGAAGTACTCGTCGAGGTTGCTGCTGAAAATAGCCAGAAACTTAAGTCGCTCCAACAACGGCACGGCCGGGTTCTGGGCCTCTTGCAACACCCGACGGTTGAAGGTGAGCCAGCTTAGTTCGCGGTCCAGCAGCTGGGGCTGCGCCTGTTTGGTGTCGGACATGTTTATGGAGTCTGGTTGAATAAGCTGTTAGCTGAGAGCTGCTAGCTGGTTGGGCCAGAATGCTTACGTGAAAAGGAGGCTGCTACTTTGAGCTGCTGGCTAACAGCTAGCAGCTAACGGCTATCAGCTCAAAATAGCAGCTCAAAGATCAGTAGTTCTTGGGTTTATCGAAGAAGTAGTACTCGGCATTGTCCCGCGCAACCTCGGCCCAGTGGTCGGTCTTGAACTTGAGGCAGACAATCGAGGCCGTGGGCATCGATGGGATTTCGCTGGGCGAGAGCAGGTTGGCGAAATCGGTGAGCGTGTTGTTATGGCCCACGAGCAGCACATCGCCCGCCGCATCGGGCAGGCCGTGCACAACGGCCAGCAGGTCGTGTACGTCGGCCTCGTAAATGGCGTCGATAACCCGGAGCTGTTCGGGCGAATGGTTGAGCGTTTTGGCCACCAGCGCGGCCGTGCTCAGGGCCCGCACCGCCGGCGACGACACAATCAGATCCAGCTCCACTTCGCGCTCGGCCAGGGCCTGGCCCATTAGGGGGGCATCGTCGCGGCCCCGGTCGTTGAGCGGGCGTTCCTGGTCGTTGAGCGTGTCGAAGCTCCAGCTCGACTTGGCGTGGCGCATTAAGTACAACGTTTTCATGGGCAGTAGCGAGCTAGGTGGGCAGGCCTCTTTACTAAGGCCAGCCAAAAAGGTTTTGCCCGCTGCCGCCGTCAGGAGCTGAACCGTGTCTGGCCGGCGCGGGCCGGCTAAAGTACAACGCCCCCTCTCCGCAGCGGAGAGGGGGCGTTGGCTTTTCTGCTTTCGCGAAGCGGGCTATTGCTTCACGAAGCGGTGGTGCGAAACGTGCTGCCCGTCGCTGATGCGGAGCATATAAATGCCCTGGGCCAGCTGGCCCACCTGCAGCATCGAGCCCTCGAAGCGGGCCGATCTTGATTTCGGCTCCGCGCAGGTCGTACACGCTGACCGAAACGGCACTGGCATCGATAGTCGATGGAATTTCGATGTTGAGCACGTCGGTGGCCGGGTTGGGGTAGATGCGGTAGCCCAGCTGGGCCGCCGACAGATCGAGGCGGGCGCCGCCCGTGATATTAACCGTGTAATCCTCGGTTTCGCCGTAGCTGTAGCTGCCGCAGCTGGTAGTAGCCGAAGCGTCGCTCATCACCACGCGCATGCGGGTAGCGCCGCTCTTGGCCGAAGCCGGCACCGTAAAGGTGCCACTCAGGGTGCCGGTGGTGGAAGAGGAACCCGATACCACCGTTTCGCCGGCATCGGCGAAATCACCGTCCTGATTGTAGTCGATGTAGATTTTCCAGTACTCGGTGTAGGCCGTCGAGGCAAAACCAGCCGAGAAGTTAATGGTCTGCGACGAGCCGGCGGGCAACGAGGTGCTGGTGGCCGTGCCGTTGTAGTAGCCGGCGTCTTTGCCCGAGGTGCGCGTGATGGAGCCGAGCTTTACGTAGTCAATCCACTCATAGGTCACGTTGGTACCTTTGCTGGCGCAGTACGAAACGGCGGGGGGCGGGGTCGTCCCACCGGGGGCCACATCGCCGTTCGAGGTCAGCAGCGAGGCGCGGGCACCGCCGCTGGCAAACAGCGCATTCATGCGCGACGACTGGCCGCTGGAGAACATGTACATGCAGGCGTCGTTGGTGTAGTCCATGTAGTTCATGAACATGTCGCCGTCGGGGCCGTTCGAGCAGGTAACCTTCGGAAACGAGGGGCAGCCGCCGTTGCTGGTCTGCTGGGTGGGCGTATCGCTCACCAGGTCGTTGCCGCAGTTGGCATCGCCCCAGATGTGGCGCAGGTTCAGCCAGTGGCCTACTTCGTGGGTGGCGGTACGGCCCAGATCGAAGGGAGCGGCAGCCGAGCCGCCCCGGCCGAAGCCGGTGGTGGTAATGACCACGCCGTCGGTGCTGGCCGCGCCGCCCGGGAACTGGGCGTAGCCCAGCAGGCCACCGCCAAGGTTGCCTACCCACAGGTTGAGGTACTGGCCGGCGGGCCAGGCGTTGAGGCCGCCCGTAGTTGTGCTCTTGATTTTATCGTCGCTGCCCCAGGAGGTGATGGATGTCGATTTGCGCTCGATGCCGGTAGTGGCGATGCCGTTAGGGTCGCGCTTGGCCAGCACAAACTCGATGCCCACATTGGCAACCCGGCCGGCGAAGGCACTGGGCGTTTTGCTGGCATCAGCGTTGAGCTTGTTGAAGTCTTCGTTGAGGACTGCAATCTGGGAGGCAATCTGGGCGTCGGAAATATTCTGGGCGGCTGTGTTATAGAGTACGTGTACCACTACCGGAATCGATACGGTAGCGGCCGTGCGCTGGGCCACCGGGTTGTCTACGAAGTCGCGGGTCTGGGCCTCAATGGCGCTCAGGCGCAGGGCCAGGGTGGGGTCGGCGGCCAGCTGGCGTTCGAGCACTTCCATTGTTGAGCAGCCACGCTGATCTGGATTCTGGGCCTGGGCCTGGTGGGTTATACCGAAGGCAAGTGCCCCCAGCATGAACGAGTAAAAGGTTTTTTTCATGTGTGTAGGTTGGTTGGAAAGGAGGTGAGGGTAAGCGGTAGGTGTGTGTGGTTGTGAAGAAAAGGGCGTGAAAGCAGAAAATTATTAATAATAGTTGAACATATCGGTGCTTGTATAATGAATTTAATGATAATGCCCTAATTATATTGCAAATCACTGCAAACAAAATGCCCGCCCCGGTAAAGCCGGAGCGGGCGCTTTAGGTAAAGCAACCGGGAGAGTTACTCTTTCCGGAAGCTCTGGTGCTGAATGGCTTTGCCGTTGGTCAGGACCAAATGGTAGAGGCCGGTAGGCAGGCCCGATACGTCGAGAGTGCCGGCGGCAGCAGGGCGGGCCTGGGGCATTTCGAGGCCGCGCAGGTCATACACCTTCACCTGCCAGCCGGTAGCAGGCGTGTTGAGGCCGGTGCGGATGGAGAGCTGGCCGCTGGTCGGGTTCGGGAACACGGTCAGGGTTTCGACGGCCGTAGTGGCTACCAGCGGCGCGGTGGCCCCGTTCGAGGTCAGCAGCGAGGCGCGGGCACCGCCGCTGGCAAACAGCGCGTCCATGCGCGACGACTGGCCATTCGAGAACATGTACATGCAGGCATCATCGGTGTAGTCCATGTAGTTCATGAACATGTCGCCGTCGGGACCGTTCGAGCAGGTAACCTTCGGAAACGAGGGGCAGCCGTAGTTGCTGGTCTGCTGGGTGGGCGTGTCGCTCACCAGGTCGTTGCCGCAGCTGGCATCGCCCCAGATGTGGCGCAGGTTCAGCCAGTGGCCTACTTCGTGGGTGGCGGTGCGGCCCTTATCGTAGGGAGCCGCAGAGCCGCCGGGCAGCGAGGAATACAGTACCACGACGCCATCGGTGCTGGCCGAACCGCCGGGGAACTGAGCATAGCCCAGCAGGCCGTTACCCAGGTCGCAAACCCAGATGTTGAGGTACTTGGAAGTATCCCAGGCGTCGTCGCCGCCGCGCTTCGACTGCTTTACGGCGTCGTTGGTGCTCCACGATTTCACCCGCGTCGATTTGTGGATGATGCCGTTGGTCGCCGCGCCGCTGGGGTCGCGCTTGGCCAGGGCAAAGCGCACGTTGGTAGCAGCGGCTGAATTGGCAAATGCGGCCGGAATCAGCGAGGCATCGGCGTTGGTTTTGGCGAAATCCTTATTGAGTACGTCGATCTGGGCCTGCACCTGGGCGTCGGAGACATTCTCGGCTGCCGTGTTGTAAATCACGTGCACGACCACCGGAATGGTAACCGGGCCGGCGAGGGCGGCCCGCTGGGCCACCGGGTTGGCCACGAAGCGGCTGGTGCGGGCCTCAATTTCGGCCATGCGCTGGGCCATCTGCGGGTCGGCGGCCAGTTGGCGGTCAAGCACTTCCATGGCGGCGCACTGGCGGCCCTGGGCGGGCTGCGTGAATTTTCCCGTCAGGCGGCTTACGTTACCATTCTGAGCCGAAGCCGAAGCCGAAATCATCATTGTCAGGCCAGTCAGGCCCAAGGCAAGCGAGTAGAAAGTTCTTTTCATAAAAAGATGTTGAAGAGGACGAAAAAGAGAAGAATTCATTTTTGATTCATCAATGTCGGATAAATTAAGGAATTGGCAATTTTTTTATTTTTACATCACTGATTAAGCAATGAAATAGCGCTTTAACTTGAAAAAGCAAGTCAGCTCACTACGTTCATAGCAAGGCCGCCGTCGGACGGGCCGAAAATGCTCTTGATGGCAGTTTCGACCCGCCCGACGGCGGCCTGATTTTCCAAAAAATGGGCGGGCTTACTCCTGCCAGCCTTCCTGCTCGTCGTAGTTAATGGGCTGCACGGAGGGGTAGCGCTCATTATGAATGGCCGCCACCAGCTTCATCAGCCGGGCCCGCAACTCGTCGAGGTTGGTACGGTCCTGGGCCGAGATGAACACCACCTGGTTGTGCAGTTTGGCCATGTAGGTGGCCTGCCACTGCTCCAGCGTGGGGCGCGGGGCGGGGGCATTTTCGTCGGCGTTCATGCCCTCGAACCCGTCATGGTAGGCCGCTTCGCCGGTGTCGTACTGGTCAATCTTGTTAAAGACCACCAGCACCGGCTTGTCGGCCGCCCCAATGTCCTTGAGCGTGTCTTCCACCACGGCCATGTGCTCCTCGAAGGAGGGGTGGGAAATATCCACCACATGTATCAGCAAATCGGCCTCCCGGATTTCGTCGAGCGTGCTTTTGAAGCTCTCGATGAGGCGGGTGGGCAGCTTGCGGATGAACCCTACCGTGTCGGAGAGCAGGAAGGGCGTGGTGTCGAGCACCACCTTGCGCACCGTGGAGTCGACGGTGGCGAAGAGCTTGTTTTCGGCAAACACGTCGGCCCGGCTCAGCAGGTTCATGATCGTGCTTTTGCCCACGTTGGTGTAGCCCACCAGCGCCACGCGCACCGTGCCGCCCCGCGATTTGCGCTGGGTCTGGCTCTGGCGGTCGAGGTCTTTGAGGCGCTCCTTGAGCAGGGCAATCCGGTCGTTGACCACCCGGCGGTCGGTTTCGATTTCCGTTTCACCCGGTCCGCGCTGCGACACGCCGCCGCCGCGCTGCTTGTCGAGGTGGCTCCAGAGGCCCGTCAGGCGGGGCAGCAGGTATTGGTACTGGGCCAGCTCGACCTGGGTCTGGGCGGTGGCCGTTTTGGCCCGTCGGGCGAAGATGTCGATAATCAGCAGGCTCCGGTCGACGATTTTGACCTTGAGCTCGGCCTCCAGGTTGCGCAGCTGGGAGGGCGAAAGGTCGTCATCGAAAATAACCATGCTGGCCCCGGTATGCTCCACGTAGGCCTTGATTTCGGCCAGCTTGCCCTCGCCCACGAAGGTGCGGATATCGGGCTTGTCGAGGCGCTGGATGAAGCGCTTGGTTACGCTGGCGCCGGCCGTTTCGGCCAGAAACTCCAGCTCGTCGAGGTATTCCTGGGTGCGGGCGTCGGCTTGGCGCTTGTCGGGTACGGCCACCAACACGGCCGTTTCGTCGTCGGTGCTGGTATCGTAGGTGCCGTTCTTGGCCGCTTTGGTCAGAATGCGGCCGGCGCGGCCTTTCACGCCATCAACGGCGCCGGGGTGGCGGGTGCTGTTCTGGCCTTTGCCGCTGTTGTTGCCCTTGGGAGTAGATTTTGCCATCAGAAAGAGAAGTTACAAGAGTGAGGAGCCACCACTAAATCAGGACGCCCCTTAAAGCATACGGCCAAAGCGGCGGATAGGGCGGTGTGTTAGTTGTCGGTTGCCAGTTGTCAGTTGTCAGTCGAACGTCATTCAGAGCATGTGCGCATCAAGGCAGGGACGAAGAATCTCGTTCTACTGACAACTAGCAACTGACAACTGACAACTGGACACTGGCAACTGAACACTCACTTCAACGTGAGGGAATACGCGACCACCTGCTGAATCTGCTCGTCGGTGAGCTGGCCCTTGAAAGCGGGCATCTTGCCCAGACCGTTGACGACCATATACGTGCGGCCGGTGGCGTTGAGGTTGCTTTTGGTGAGGTCGTGGGCGCCGTTGACGCCGAGCTTGCCGTTGGCCCCGTGGCAGATAGCGCAGTTCTGGGCAAACAGGGCCTGCCCGGCGGCCAGCGTCGCTTCATCAGTTCCGGTCGCCGCCGCAACGGCCCCGGCAGGTGGCACCGGTGCCGACACAGCAGCAGTTGCGGGCGCGTCGGTGGCCGGGCCGCAGGCGCTTAGCAACAGCAGACTGACCAGACCCAGGAGGGTACAAGTAGGAGTGAGGAGTATTCGGGGCATGCGCAAAAGTAAGCAGGTTGGCATTGGGCGAGCCATCGGGCGCGTTCAGGACTGATAACAGTTCGCGCGGCGGAAAGGAGCCGGTGATTCGTCCGAAAGCTCCGGGTATTTTTCCGCGCCCCTGCGCCCCGGTCGCCTACCTTTGCAGCCAACTTACCGTACCCCGCTCCCGAATGCGCGTCGCCATCGTTATCAACACTGCCTGGAATATCTGGAATTTTCGCCGCAGCCTCGTGCGGGCCTTGCAGGAGGCCGGCCACGAGGTGCTGGCCATCGCGCCCCCCGATGCCTACTCCGAGCGGCTGGAAACCGAGCTGGGCTGCCGGTTTGTACCCATTCTGATGGAAAACAAGGGAACCAACCCCCTCAAAGATGCCGCCCTCACCCGTCGCTTCTACCAGATCTACCGCCGCGAGCGGCCCGATGTGGTGCTGCAGTACACCATCAAGCCCAACATCTACGGCACCATTGCGGCCCGGCTGGCCGGCATCCCGAGCGTCAACAACGTGTCGGGCCTGGGCACGGTGTTTATCGTGAAAAACCTCGTGAGCACCGTGGCCCTGGGGCTGTACCGGTTTGCGTTCCAGTTTCCGAAGCGCGTGTTTTTCCAGAACGGCGACGACCGGCAGCTGTTTCTGGAGCACCGGCTGGTAGCGGCGGCCAAAACCGACCTGCTGCCCGGCTCCGGCGTCGACACCAACCGTTTCCGGCCCGCCGCCGAGTTCCACCGCAACACCCCGTTCGTGTTCCTCATGATTGCCCGGGTGCTCTATGAGAAAGGCGTGGAAGAGTACTTTGAGGCCGCCCGGCATCGTGCGCGAGGCCGTGCCCGGTACCCGGGTGCAGCTGCTGGGCGGGGTCGATGAAAGCGGGGGCGTGGGCGTGAAGCGGGCCCTGTTCGAGCAGTGGCTGCAGGCGGGCCACATCGAGTACCTGGGCACCTCCGACGACGTGGCCGCCCTCATCCGCGAGGCCGACTGCGTGGTGCTGCCTTCCTACCGCGAGGGCACGCCCAAAACCCTGCTCGAAGCGGCCGCCATGGGCAAGCCCATCGTGACGACCGACGTGCCCGGCTGCCGCGAAACCGTGGTAGATGGCCACAACGGCCTGCTCTGCCAGGTCCGCGACGCCCCCGACCTGGCCGCCAAAATGCTGCGGGTGCTGCGCCTGCCGGATGCCGACCTGGACCAGATGGGCCGCGCTGGCCGGCAGCTGGCCGAAACCAAGTTCGACGAGCAAATCGTGCTCAATAAGTACCTGGCCGTGGTAGCCGAAGTAGCAACGAGCCGTTCCGGACGCGGCTAAATCTGCCTAACTTGCGGCATTCTTTAGATAGTCGAGCCCCAATAGCTGTTCCCAATTGCTGTTATATGGAATTTAAATACTTCGATGTTCCCGGCGTAGTCGAAATCTTGCCCCGGGTATTCGGCGACGCCCGAGGTGCCTTTTTCGAGTCGTTCAGCGCCCAGAAAATGGAAGAAGCCGGCATCGTGGGCAACTGGGTGCAGGACAACCAGTCGCGCTCCGACCGGGGCGTGGTGCGGGGCCTGCACTTTCAGCAGCCGCCCCATGCCCAGGCCAAGCTCGTGCGCGTAGCCGCCGGCCGTGCCCTCGACGTTATCGTGGACATCCGCCGCGATTCGCCCACCTACGGCCAGCACGTGTCGGTGGTGCTCGATGCCGAGCGCTTCAACATGCTGTATGTGCCCGTCGGCTTCGCCCACGGCTTCACGGCCCTCGAAGACAACACGCTCTTCCTCTACAAGTGCACCAACTACTACGCCCCCCAATCGGAAGGCGGCTTGCTCTGGAACGACCCCGCCCTGGCCATCGACTGGGGCGTAGAAAATCCCACCATCTCGGCCAAAGACCAGGTGCTGCCTACGCTGAGCGAGTTCACAAGCCCCTTCTGATCACGGATTAGCGCGGATTTTAGCGGATTGCACGGATTTTGTAGACGGTCCTTTCGGTAAGCTGAAAAATAGGAAAGCCACCTCAACTGAGGTGGCTTTTTTAATCGTCTATAAAATCCGTGCAATCCGCTAAAATCCGCGCTAATCCGTGATCTAGAGGAGCTCCACCAACGTCTCCAGGCCCATGCCGCGGGAGCCTTTAACCAGAATCTGGCGGTGGCGGGGTGGGTTTGCGCGCAGCCAGGCGGCCGCTTCGGGCTTGTTGGCGAAATGGAGCATCGACGTGTCGAAGGCGGCAGCGGCGGCCATGTCGGGGCCGATGAGGACGACTGTGCCGAAGGGCAGGCCCTGCACCAGCTGGCCCAGGGTGCGGTGCTCGTCTTCGCTCTCAACTCCCAGCTCGAACATGTCGCCCAGAATGACCACTTTATCGGCGGGGTTACCGGGGCGGGTGGCGAAGCTATGTAGGGCGGCTGCCATGCTGCTCGGGTTGGCGTTGTAGGCATCGAGCAGCACCTCGTTGGGGGCAGCAGTCCGCACGAGTTGCGAGCGGTTGTTTTCGGGCACGTAGGCAGCCAGCGCCGCTCCAATGTCGGCGGCCGGTACCTGGAAATAAGCTCCCACGGCGGCGGCGGCGGCCAGGTTGGGGAAGTTGTAACCCCCCGTGATCTGGGCCTTCACGGTGGCGCCGTTGAATAAGCGCAGTGTTACCTGTGGGTCGGCCGCCAGCAGCTCGGCCGGGTAGGTGTCGGTGGGGCCGGGGTAGCTGACGCGGTCGGCTATCGGGGCGGCCAGTTCGGGCAGGCGGGCGTCGAGCGTGTTCACGAAGGCCGTGCCGCCCACCTTCGCCAGAAACCGGAACAGCTCCCCCTTGCCCTTCACAATGCCTTCCACGCCGCCGAAGCCTTCGAGGTGGGCCTTGCCGATGTTGGTAATCAGGCCGTGGGTGGGTTCGGCCAGGTGGCAGAGCAGCTCAATTTCCCCCTGGTGGTTGGCCCCCATCTCAATAATGGCCAGCTCGTGCTTGCCGGGCCGGATGCTGAGCAGCGTGAGGGGAACACCGATGTGGTTATTGAGGTTACCCCGGGTGTACTGCACCCGGAACCGCCGGCTCAGTACGGCGTGTACCAGCTCTTTGGTGGTGGTTTTACCATTCGAGCCCGTAATGGCCAGCACCGGCATAATCAGCTGGCGACGGTGGTAACGGGCCAGTTCCTGCAACGCTACCAGCGGGTCGGGCGCGTAGGTGTAGCGGGCGGGGTTGCTGGCGGCCAGCTCCTGGTCGTCTACCACGGCGTAGCGGGCGCCGGCGGTCAACGCCGCCGGGGCGAAGTCGCGGCCCCGGAAGTTGGGGCCGTTCAAAGCAAAGAACAGCGTGCCGTCCTGGGGCTGGCGCGAGTCGGTGCTGACGGCCGTAGCCTGTTGAAAACGGGCGTATAGCGTCGCGAAGTCTGCCATGCGGTTTGTACGTAAATTGAAGGCTAAACGAAAGAAGCCGGTTATGAAGAATGCCTTATCAGGAAGCTGCCCATGGAGACTGTTTGGCCTGCTGCTGGCCCTGACCCTGGGCACCAGCCGGCCGGCTGCCTCCCAGAACAATGCCAGTTTCGGCTTTGAGTTTCGGCCCGCGGCAAAAGTAGTGCAGGGAACCGACACGCTGCGCAACGCCTGGGCCGGGGGCCTCAACTCGCCCCAGTTTTCCAACCTCGACCTCAACGCCGACCAGCAGCCCGATCTGGTGGTGTTCGACCGCATCACCAACCGGGTGCTGCCCTTTCTGAGCGTGGCCACCACCACCGGCCGGGCCTGGCAGTTTGCTCCCGACTACGCCGCCCTGTTCCCCACCGACCTCAACAGCTGGATGGTGTTGCGCGACTACGATTGCGACGGCCGCCCCGACCTGTTCACGGCCGATGCCTCGGGCAGCAACATTCGCGTCTTCCGCCACGAGCCCGACGCCCAGGGCCGGCCGGCCTTTCGGCTCGTTACCAGCCTGCTCACCTACTTCGACCCCGGCCCGCTGGGGGGTAACATCAACATCGCGGTGGGGGGCTATAACATGCCCGCTATTGAGGACGTGGACGGCGACGGCCGGCCCGACGTGCTGAGCCCGGAGTTCGGCACTACCACGCCCAGCATCTATTACTACCGCAACATCAGCCCCGCCAACAATTGCGGCGCGCTCCGCTTCGAGCTGGCCTCGCGGGCCTGGGGCGGCGTACGCATCTGTGGTGATGGCTGCGCCAGCTTCCTGTTCGGCGACGACCAATGCCGCCCCGCGCCCGCCCGGCCCACGCACACGGTGGGCTACAACCTGGGCGCTTTTGATGTGGATGGCGACGGCGACCTCGACCTGCTCTCGGGCCGTAGCAACTGCCCCGACCTGACGGTGCTGCGCAACGACGGCACCCGCGCGCTGGCCCGCTTCACGGCGGCCGGCCTCAACGCGCCGGCCCCCTTCAACAGCCAACCCGCGCGGGTGCCCAACCAGCCCGCCGCCTACCCCGTCGATGTAACCTTCGACGGACGGCCCGACCTGGTGATAGCGCCCAACTTATTCGATAACCGCGACAACGATGATACCGTGGACACCCGCCAGTCGGTGCTGCTTTACCGCAACGTGGGGCCCGGCCTGGTGCGCGAGCAACCCGACTTTCTGCAAAGCGGTATGCTCGATTTAAGCGAGCAGGCCGCCCCCACCTTCGCCGACCTCGACGCCGACGGGCTGGTGGATATGCTGGTGGGCGCTGTGAGCCGCGCAACAACGGGCGGGCCCTACCGGGCCGTGCTGCACTACTACCGCAACGTGGGCACCCGCCTTAAACCCATTTTCAAGCTTGAAACCGACGATTACCTGGGGCTGAGCGGCCGCCGGCTGGCCTCGGTGCGGCCGGTGCTGGTCGATTTGAACGAGGATGGCCGGCCGGATCTGGTGTACGCCGCGTTCGGCCTGACCAGCAGCGTGGGCACGCTTACGTACGTGCTCAATACGGCTGCTGCGGGCCAGCCGGCAGCTTTCAATTTGAGCGCAGCCGGTACGCTGGCCAACCTGCCCACCCAGCGCTACGCCATGCCCTGCTTCGCCGATATCGATGGCGACGGGCACCCCGATCTGCTGCTGGGGGTAACGGGTAGCTCGGCAGCATTCCCGGGCGGGCCCTTGCGCTACTACCGCAATACCGGCACCGGTAACCTGGCCCAGCGGTTCGTGCTCCAGAACAACGATTTCGGCCAGCTCCGTACCAGCACCGACGAAATGCCCAGCTACCTGAGCCCGGCCGTGGCCGACTTCGATGGCGACGGCCGCCCCGACCTGCTCACGGCCGATGCCGGCGGCAACGTCCGCTTCTTCGCCGACCTGCGCCGCCAGCCAACCGCCTTCCAGGGCCGCACCGATCTGTTTTTCAGCACCCTCAGCCAACAGTTCGAGCCGGCCCGCTGGGGCAGCTCGTTCTATATGCGCCTCGTGCCCGCCGCCGCCGATGTAAATGGCGACGGCGTGCCGGAGCTGTTTCTGGGGCAGGAAACCGGGGGTATCAGTAGTTTCGCGAGCCGGCGCAGCACTGTAACGGCCACCCAGCCCGCTGCGGCGGTGCTGGCGTTGCGGGTGTACCCAAACCCGGCCACCGCCCAACTCAGCGTCGAAGCCGCCCAGCCCGTGCGCCTGGCCCTGCTCGACCTGACGGGCCGCCTCGTACGCGCCGAAACCCCGGACGCAGCCCGCACCCACCAACTCTCCGTCGCCGATCTGCCAGCCGGCCTCTATTTGGTCCGCGCCCGGAGCCTGAACGGCGCAACCACCGTGCGCCGTCTGCAGGTGCAGTAGGGGAGAAGTTAGAGGTGAGAGGTGAGAGGTGAGAAAAGGAACGTCATTCTGAGCGAAGGCGCAGGCGGAGTCGAAGAATCTCGCGTGCCAATAGTAGTCCCTGATAACAGGACTACCCTGGCACGCGAGATTCTTCGACTCCGCCTCCGCCTTCGCTCAGAATGACGTTCTTTCTCACTTCTCACTTCTCACCTCTAACTTCTCAACTCAAAAGCATCCGCGTCATTGAGGGCAGGAAACCGTTCGCGGAAGGCGAGTAGCTCGTCGTATTGCAGGTTGCGGGTGATGCTGGTTTCCTGGTTGCCTACCTCCACCAGATACTCGCCGCGCATATCAATCAGGGCCGAGTCGCCGGCGTAGGTAACGCCGTTGCCATCGAGGCCCACGCAGTTCACGCCCATGGTGTAGGCCACGTTCTCGATGGCCCGGGCCCGCAGCAGCGTCATCCAGGCGGTGCGGCGGACGGCGGGCCAGTTGGCGGTATAGAGCAGCAGGTCGTAGGGCTGGGCCGGGTCGTTGCGGCTCCAGACCGGAAAGCGCAGATCGTAGCACACCAGCGGGCAGATGCGCCAGCCCCGCCACTCCTCCACCAGGCGGGTGGTGCCGGCTGCATACACCTTGTGCTCGTTGGCCATCGTGAAGCGGTGGCGCTTGTCGTAGTGGCTCCACGAGCCGTCGGGACGCACCCACAGCAGGCGGTTGAAGTACTGGTCGGCCTCGTGCACCATCAGGCTCCCCGTAACCACAGCGTTGCGGGCGCCGGCAATCCGGCGCATCCAGTCCAGGGTGGGGCCTTCGGTCGGCTCGGCCCGGCCGGCGGGCTCCATGCTGAAACCGGTCGTGAACATCTCGGGCAACGCAATCAGGTCGGTGTCAATGGAAATAGCATCAATATGATGCTCCATTGCCAGCCGATTGGCTACCGGATCGTGCCAGCGCAACGACGTTTGGATTAGAGAAACGGTCAGGTCGGATGAGGGCATAGCGGCTACGTGAGGTGTTATATTCTATTATAATGCGAATAAATTACTGAAAAATGGCGCTAACGAAGTAGTTGATTTCTCTTTGTCGTCCCGGGCTCAGCAGTTCCGCCGCTTGCTTCCGCCTGCCGCAACCGCTCGGCCGCCGCCTGCAGGGTCGTGGGCTGCTTGGCGAAGCAGAAGCGCACCAGCTGATCGTCGTGGCCGTTGTGGTAGAAGGCCGAAAGCGGCACCACGGCTACACCCGCCTGCTCGGTCAGGCGGCGGGCAAACGTCACATCGTCGAGGCCGGGGGCCAGGGCGCTAAAGCCGGCCACCTGAAAATACCCCCCTTGCGAGGGCAGCAGCTCGAACCCGGTGGGCGCGAGCAACTCCCGCAGCAAGTCGCGCTTCTGCTGGTAGAAAATGGGCAGCCCGTCGTAGAGCGTGGCATCGGGCAGCACGTCGGCCAGCGCGTGCTGGGTGGGCGTGCTCACACTGAAGGTGATGAACTGGTGCACCCGGCGCAGCTCGGCCGTAAGCGTTGGCGGGGCCAGGCAGTAGCCCACCTTCCAGCCGGTGGCGTGGTAGGTTTTACCGAACGACGACAGCACGAACGCCCGCTCCCGCAGTTCGGGGTGGGCGCTCACGCTGGCGTGGGCGGCCCCATCGAACACCATGTGCTCGTACACCTCGTCGCTGAGCAGCAGCGTGTCGGTGTCGCGCAGCAGGCCGGCCAGCGCATCGAGGTCGGCGGGCGTGAGCACGGCCCCGGTGGGGTTGTGGGGCGAGTTGATGAGCACGAGCCGGGTGCGGGGCGAAAGGGCGGCCGCCACCCGGTCCCAGTCGGGCCGGAACCCGGGCGGAGTTAGCGGCACGTACACCGGCACGCCGCCCTGCAGGCGCACGGCCGGGGCGTACAGGTCGTAGGCCGGCTCCAGCAGCAGCACCTCGTCGCCGGGGCGCACCACGGCCGCCATCACGGCGTACAGCGCCTCGGTGGCCCCACTCGTGACGGTTATTTCGGTATCGGGGTTGGGGGCGTAGCCGTAGAGGCGGGCCGTTTTGTGGCTGATGGCCTCGCGCAGCCGCGGCAAACCGGGCATGGGCGCGTACTGCTGGTGGCCGGGCGTGAGCACGTGGCGGGCCAGCGCTTCGAGCAGCTCCCGGGGTGGGTCGTAGTCGGGAAACCCCTGGGCCAGGTTGATGGCCCCGTGCTCCTGGGCAAGCTGGGTCATCACCGAAAAAATACTGGTGCCCACATCGGGCAGCTTCGAGGGCAGGGCGGGAGTGCGGGGCATAGCGGGCAGGTTCGGCCCTCAAGATACAGCCCGCCGCCCAAAGCGCGAAGCGGCTCTGCGCTAGCGCCGGTACGGAAACCGCTTGGCGGCGTTCCGCATCAGGGCATTAGTCAGTTCCTGGGGCGTGGTAAGCACCGTGCCGCCGCCGCCCTGTAGGTTGCAGTCGTACTTCCAGAGCAGCCGCCCGCTCTGCTCGTCGTTGAGGCTGAGCGAGGCCAGCACCTCATCCGAAGGCGCATAGTAGGGCGTGAAGACGTTGATGGCCATGGCCACCCCCAGCGGCAGGGGCTTGTTGAGCAGCAACTGGCCCGTCACGACGGCATCGACGCCCAGTAGGCGGGCAATTTCCTCGCGTGGCCGATCCTGCACGTCTTCGTAACTCAGCCCGGCCTGCTGAAGCAGCGTGTTGGTGCGGGCCACGTCCTGAAACTCGACCGTGTAATCGTTCTTGGCAGCCCGCTGCAGCAACCAGCTGAACACGTTGTTCTGAACGGCTAAACCGGTTTGGTATTCCTGCTCGGCCAGGCTTTGCTGGGTGGGGCGGGAGTTGAGGCCCGGCAGTTGCGGGGCGGGCTTGATGTGCACATTGAAGGGCAGAATAGCCACCATTTTGTGGCGGGGCTGCACTGTCTGGCTGAAATTGGGGGCAAGGTAAACCCGCGGGGTACAGGCGGCCAGGCACAGCAGCAACAGGAAGGGTAGGAGCTTTTTCATAAGACACAGAAGCTAAAGAATGAACGGCGCCCCGAGCCTGGCCTACGGGTAGGCAGCGGGGGCAACAACGAATAAGCTTCTGGCCAGAAGAGCTGTAAAATGATTTGCAAACCCGGTGCCATATTCTGCCAAAAAGGTTCCGGGCTGGAAAAATAAATGCTTGGTAACCGCAAAAAAGCCCGTTACGCTGCGGGCAGCGTAACGGGCTAATAAGCGTGGTCGGGCCAACGGGCGCCTGCCTGGCTTGGTTAAAGCGGGCTTTTGAGCAGCTCGGGAAACTTATGGCGGAACTTCTCCACCTTGGGCATCGATACGTTTTGCACGTAGCCCGACTCGGGGTGGAGGCGGTAGTAGCCCTGGTGGTAGTCTTCGGCGGGCCAGAACTTCTGGAACGGCACTACCTGCGTCACGATGGGGCTGCCGTACTGCTTGCTGGCATTCACGCGGGCAATGGCATCCTCAATAATTTTCTTCTCGGCCGCGGTGCGGTAGAAGGCCACGGAGCGGTACTGCGCCCCGGCATCGGGACCCTGGCGGTTGAGGGTCGTGGGGTCGTGGGCGGCCCGGAAAAATACGTCGACCAGCGTAGCGTAGCTGATCTGCTTGGGGTCGTAGTACACTTCGATGGCCTCGGCATGGCCGGTTTCGCCCCGGCCCACCTGCTCGTAGGTAGGGTTGGCCTCGCGGCCCCCGCTGTAGCCCGATACCACGGCCTTCACGCCCTTAAGTTCCTCGAACACCTCTTCGGTGCACCAGAAACACCCCCCGGCAAAGTCGGCCGTGGCCAGGCCCTGCAGGTTGGTGGGCGCGGGGCCCGCCGTAGAGCGGGTGCCGGGCGAGCTGGTAGTCTTTTGGGCCTCAGCGGGCCGTTCGGTGCAGGCGGCCAGCAGCAGAATGAACATGGCGGCCAGGCTATTTTTCAGGAAGTGAGTCATGTAGGTACAGACATAAAAAGAAGGCAGAAAGTTTAGCGGCCGGGCCGCCGGCGCTTACCTACGCAACCCCGCCCCGCCCGGACGTGGCCCTGTCGTTGGCTTGTAGCGCGAAGCTCCGGCTTCGCGCATCGGTGCTCTGACTCCCGAACAAGCATGTTCAACGATACGCGAAGCCGGAGCTTAGCTGCGCTGTCCTTCGGTTCGCGCTACAGGTCGTTCAGTAGCAGCAGCAGCAGTGGGGCGCGGTGGAAAGTATGCCCGGTTTGCTTTCGGGCCGGGCGGGTGGTTTCTTCGGGACTCGCTAACCCTGTTTCCCGTGACCCGCTCCCTTCGTCCGCATTATTTGGCTGCCGCGCTGGCCGGGCTGCTTTCCGGGCCGGCTATGGCCCAAACCCTGTTGCCCATCGAGCAGCAGGTATCTGCCGCGGTGCGCTGGTACGAGGTGCGGACCCCGCATTTTCGGGTGGTGTACCCCGAGGGGTTCGACGACCGGGCCCGGCGCACGGCCCACCGCCTCGAGCAGGTGCACGAGCCGGCCGGCACCTCGCTCGGGCTGGCGGCCCGGCCCGTCACGGTGGTGCTCCAGACCCGCACCACCATTGGCAACGGCTTCGTGACGCTGCTGCCCCGCCATTCCGAATTCTACACCACCTTCCCCCAAGACCCCTACCTGACCGGCACCCTCGACTGGCTCGACCAGCTCACGGTGCACGAGTATCGGCACGTGGTGCAGTTCGATAAGGCCCACCAGGGCCTGGGGCAGCTGGGGTACCTGCTGGGCGGTTTCGGCGGGTTGGGGCTGACCACGCTCGGGGTGCCCGACTGGTTTTTTGAGGGTGATGCCGTCGGAACCGAAACGGCCCTTACCCGCAGTGGCCGGGGCCGGATTCCGAACTTCGACGCCTACTTGCGGGCCAACCTGCTGGCCGGCCGGGGCTACTCCTACGCCAAAGCCGTGGGCGGCTCCTACCGCGACTACGTGCCCAACCACTACGTGCTGGGCTACTTTCTTACCTCCCGGCTTAAGCGCACGGCCCCCGACCCCGGCATCTGGGGCACGGTGCTCAACCGCTACTACCGGTTTCCGGTCTATCCCGCTCTCGTTTTCCGATAAGCTGCGCGGCCTCACCGGCCTGCGCACCGACGATTTGTACCAGCAGACCGTGCAGGAGCTCGACAGCCTCTGGCGCGTTGCCCGGGCCGGGCGCGAACTCACGCCGGCCGCCGAGTTCCGGGTAGCGGCCACCGGCAACGTATTCACCGAGTACCAGTACCCGCAGTACCTGAACGACAGCACGGTGCTGGCCCTCAAAAGCGGCCTGGGCCACACGCCCCGGCTGGTAGAGCTGCGCCGGGGCCGGCCCGAGCGCACCCGGCTGGTGCTGGGCCTCTACCACGGCGCCGAGCAGTTGTCGGTGGGTGGGGGGAAGGCCGTGTGGCTTGAGTTTCGCTATCACCCGCGCTGGCAGCAGCAGGTGTACTCCGAGCTGCGGCTGCTCGACCTGGCTACCGGCCGCCTGACCCGCCCGGCCCGCCGTACCCGCTACACTACCGCCGTGCTCTCGCCCGACGGCCGGCAGCTGCTGGCCGTCAGCACCGACTCGGCCTACCGGCACCGCCTGCACCTGCTCGACCCCACCACCGGCGTCGTGCGGCAAACCTTCGCCAACCCCGCCAACGAGCCCTACCTGCACCCGCGCTTCGGGGCCGATGGGCGCACGGTGGCCGTGGTGCGGCTGGAAGCGGCGGGCAAGCGCCTGGAGCTGCTCGAGGTAGCTACCGGCACCACCCAAACCGTGCTGCCGGCCACCAACGACAATATTTCGAACCCCCAGCCCTGGCAGGACTACGTGCTGTTCAACTCGCCCCGCGCCGGGCAGGACGAAGTGTATGCCGTGCAGGTAAGTACCGGCCAGGTGCGGCAGGTATCGAGCCGGCCGGTGGGCAGCTACCACGCCGCCACCAGCCCCGACGGCCAGCGGCTGGCCTTCCACGAAATCCGGGCCCAGGGCAGCCGGGTGGTTGAAATGCCGCTGACTCCGGCTGCCTGGCTGCCCGCCCCGCCCGCCGCCCGCGCTACCAGCTTATACGCCGATGAGCTTACGGCCCGCGAGCCGGGTGCCGCCACCGTGGGCCCGGTACTGCCCCGCGACTCGGTACCCGGTCCGGCCCTGGCCGTGCGCCGCTACCGCCGCCTGCCCCACGCGCCCAACCTTTATGGCTGGGGCCTGGTGCAAAGCCCCTCGGGCAGCGGCCTCGACCTGGGCATCCGGGCCCAGGACGTGCTTAGTACCACCCAGGCCGTGGCGGGCGTGGGCTACAACAGTGCCGAGCGCACCGGCCGGGTATTCGCCGATGTCAGCTACCAGGGCCTGGGTCCGGTGCTGGATCTGGGCGTGGAGCACGGTGGCCGCCGCGCCAGCCAGGTGCTGCGCTCCGGCGACGTGCTGGAAGACCAGTGGCAATACACCCGCCTGAGCGTGGGCAGCCGCCTGCCGCTGGTGCTCACCACCTCGCGCATGCTTACCTCGCTCACGGTGGGCGCGTTTTACCAGCTCGAACAAACCCGCGGTTACAACCTGCCGGCCCGCTTCATCAACGAGGTGGGGCCGCAGCCCCTGCATGCGCTGTTGGGCACCGTCAGCTTTCGCCCGCACCCTGCGCCAGAGCTACCGCGACGTGGCCCCGCGCTGGGGACAGAGCGTGCTGCTCACGGCTCGCGGTACGCCCTTCGGCACGGGTTTGCAGGCCCGGCAGCTGGCGGCCCAGGGAAGTCTGTTTCTGCCCGGCATTGGGTTGCACCATGCGTTGCGGCTGCGGGCCGGCTACCAGTACCAGCAGCAGCAGGAGTATCGGTTTGGGGCGGCCATCTTCTATCCCCGCAACCTGCCCTACCTCAGCTTCGACCGCCTGACTTCGTTTAGCGCCGAGTACCGCCTGCCCCTGGCCGACGTGCACTGGGAGCTGGGCCGGGTGCTCTACGTGCAGCGCCTCAAGGCCAACGTGTTCTTTGATGGCGTCCGGGGCGAGTCGGGCCCGCTGCGCCGTTCCTACTACTCCACTGGCTTCGATGTGTCGGCCGTGTTCAACCCGCTACGCCTGCGCACGCCCCTCGAAGTGGGCCTGCGCACCGTTTATAATTCCTACAACAAATACTGGGAGTTGCAGCCCCTGGTCCTCAACATTGGCTTTTGATTGGGGGGTTGAGGAAAAGCACGTCATTCCGAGCGGAGCGAGGAATCTTGCGTGCTTTTGTCCAGACCTCAAGCCTTTATTCCTCCACCTCAAACACGAGTACCGGTTGTGCGTGCTCGGTATCGTAGAGCTGAAGGCGGCGGTTGCTAATGAGGTAGCGACGTACCTGGGGTAACAGGATTAGGTAGCTGGTTTCCAGGGATTGAGCCGGGCAGGTTGCCTTAGTACTGAACTGATCCGAGAAGGTAAGCGCATTGGTGCCCGACCGAAGCGTGAAGCTGCCGCCGTACTGGTTGCAAAATGCCCGGCCGGTGCTGGTATTATTCGTCGAGCTGAGCGTGAGGCTGGTTCGCGACTCGGCGGTGGTTGGAACGGGTTGGCCGTTGAGCTCCGCCAGCTGCCATTGCCGGTCGAGAAGATACACGGGGGCCGGCGCCGGCTCGCTGCCCTTGGAACAGCTGCCGAGCAGTAGGCTGGCCATCAGCAGGAAAATAGAGGAGCTTCGGGATAGCAACACGCGGGATAGGGAAGGGGGCTTGATGAGCCGGACGGGAGGAGATTTACCAAGGGGAGAAATAAAGCGCCCCGAGGGTTGCATGATCCGGGGGTGTGGCGTGTAATTATTGTTAATTTACTGTCAAAGAAAGTTCCTTATTATTCAACTTTATTTCATAATCGTATGATTACTCGCTGGAAAGGGCAACTCAGTGCTGCTGCACTGTTGTTGATGGGCACCACGGCCTTCCGTTTTGTGGGCCCACCCGACCCGGTCGCGCTGGTTGAGCGCCTGCTGGCTTTCTACCGGACCCAGCCCGAAGTCACCTATCTGCACCTCGACCAAGCCGCCTACGCGGCCGGCGAAACGCTCTGGTTCAAGGCCTACGTGGTGGATGCGCGGGTGCACCAACCCGATTCGCTCAGCCGGGTGCTGTACGTGGATGTAGTGACGCCCGAGCGGAAGATAATTTTTCAGCGTACCCTAGCCCTCGAACAGGGGATGGCCGCCGGCGACATTATCCTGCCCGATACGCTGGCGACAGGCGTGTATACGTTGCGGGCCTACACCAGCTGGATGCGCAACGGCGATGAGGGCCTGTTTTTTACCCGCCGCGTTCCGGTGTGGCAGGCGGCCGTACCGGCCAGCGGCGGACCCGAGCTACCGGCCGCCCGGAAGGCCCAGCTGGCGCGGCAAACTGCCCGGACGCTGGAAAAATCTCTGCAGCCCGATGTGCAGTTCTTCCCGGAAGGCGGCGACTACGTAGCCGGACTGCCCACGGTGGTGGGCGTGAAGGCCGCCGCCGCCAACGGCCGGGGCCTGGCCTTAACGGGCGTCATCACCGACTCAAAAAAGCAGGAAGTGGCCCGCTTTACCACGCCCGCGCTGGGCATGAGCTCCTTCAACTTCACGCCCCAGGCCGGCCAGCAGTACCGGGCTACCGTAGGCCTGCCCGACGGCACGACGGCCACCTATGAGCTGCCGGCGGCCCAGGCCACGGGCTGGCTGCTGAACGTGCGCGAAATAGGCGACGAGTTCCGGGTGTTTGTGCGCTACCAGGGAGCCAGCCCTTCTCCCGAGCCCCTGCAACTGCTGGCCCATGTGCGGGGGGAGCCCGTGTATGTGGGCGCGGGGCAGATTACGCCAGGCGAGACATTTACGACCGCTATTCCCAAGGCCAAAGCATCGGCCGGCGTGCTGCACCTTACGCTCTTCGACGGGCAACAGATTGCCCGGGCCGAGCGGCTGGTGTTTGCTCCCGAAACTCAGCCGCTGCAAGTGCGCCTGCACCCCGATAAAGCTACTTACGGCGCGCGCGAGCAGGTAACTATGACCGTTGAAGTGGCTACGGCCGACGGCCGCCCCGCGCCGGCCGAGCTGTCGCTGGCCGTCGTGAATGTGGCCGGCCTACCCACTGCGGCCGGCGATGCCACCAACGTGCGGGCCCACCTGCTGCTCACGTCCGAGCTGCCCGGCTACGTCGAGAATCCGGCCACTTACCTGGCCCGCAATACGCCGCCGGCTCGGCAGGCGCTCAACGATCTGCTGCTCACTCAGGGCTGGAGCCGCTTTACCTGGGCGCAGGTGCTGGCTCCTGGCTCGGCCACGGACACCTACCTGTTTCCGTTGGAGCGGACGCCTACCCTGGGCGGGCAGCTGGTGCGGGGCGGGGGCAAACTGGTGCCGCACGGGCAGCTGACAATGCTGATCGGGAAGGATAAGGATGTAATACAAAGTGAAAGCGACGAACAGGGCCGGTTTCTGTTCACTGGCTTTCCCGGAACCGATACCACCCTGGTGCTGCTGCAGGCGCGCACCCCCAAGGGCAGCAGCAACGTCCTGCTGCGGCTCAACGACCTCTGGCCCGTCCCGGCTGCAACCACCTGGCGGCCGCTGGCCCCGCTCTCACCGGTGGTAGTCGGGTCGTCGGCCGTGGTAGCTTATGGGCAGCGCAGCCGCCGCCAGCAGGTGCTCGAACGGCAGTACCGGCCCGATTCGACCAGCGGCATTGTGCTGCGCAACGTCACCATCGAAGGCCGCAAGCCCGATTTAGGGGTGCCATCGTTGCACGGCAGCAGCGTCAGCAATGTGCTGCGCACGCGCGATTTCCCAAATATCGCGTCCTATCAGAACATCTTTCAACTGATGCAGGGGCGGATTCCGGGCGTTAGCGTCACGAGTCAGGCAGGGACGTACTCGGTCGTTATCCGCGGAATTTCCTCCATTACGGGCTCGTCCGCGCCGCTCTACATACTCGATGGCCTCCTGCTCAACGATGGGGATGCCCTGCTGTCCATTCCGCCTACCGATGTCGAGCGAATCGAGATTCTGAAAGGAGCGGCGGCCGCTATCTATGGTAGCCGGGGGGGCAATGGCGTTATCGCCGTCTTCACCAAGCGCGGCAACGACTATTCCACCGTGCCGGCCGCCGGGGTGGCCGTGCGCCGGATGCCGGCCTACTACCGGGCCCGCGAGTTCTATGCGCCGCGCTACGAAACCAGTCGCCAGCCCCATAAGCCCGATCCGCGCGCTACCACCCTCTATTGGCAGCCCCGCCTGACGGTGCCCGCCTCAGGCCGGGCCCGGGTTACGTTCTATACCGCCGACCAGGGCGGCACGTTCCGGGCGGCCGTGGAGGGCGTATCGCTGGCCGGCCAGCCCGCCACCGCCGAAACAACCCTGGTAGTGCAGGTGCAACCGTAACGCGCAGCATAGTTGTTTTTAGGTCCGGGCCCGGCTATCCCGTTGGCCGAAGCTGGACACTAGACTTTTGAATGCTAATAAATCTTCTCGAATTAAGAATAAAGCCTTAGGTATTCTGTATATTTCCCCATTAATCAGGGAGTTATCCGACTGCCAGTTCGTGCCAGTACTATTTTACTGACCTATATGGTGCCCGGGAAAACAGCGTTTATTTTATTCTTTCCAATGGCCGAATTAGTTTCTCCAGGCCTGACGCGCAAGGTTAACAGGTGCGTTACGTTAGTTGAGTTGCCTTATTTACAGCTGTGTGGCAATCAGCAGCAACGCTGGCTGTGTGCCACGTGGTGTGGTACCCTTCTGGCACACCAGATAAAGGAAGGCAGCGAACAGGTCTTACGGCTTATCCAGGAGCATGGCTACACCAGGCTGCTCAATGATAACTCCCTCGTGACAGGCATTGAAGAAGAGGCGTTCGACGAGCCGGTGGCCATCGCCACGATGCCGTTGCTCTTCAAGGCCGGCCTGCACTACCTGGCCTGGGTACTGGCATCCGACCCGCGGGCCCGCGCCTTTGCCGAGTTGCGCGTGGCTGCCGCCGCGTGGCCCCTGATTCTGACTTTCGAGGAGGCCGATGCGGCTACCGAATGGCTGGAGCAGGTAGCCTGAACCCGGAGGCTGAACGCGCGGGATAAACCAGCGGGGGCCGAATGTTTTTGCTGCCCCGGATGTTAGCGGCGCACTGGTTCGTTCCTCCGCTATCTTATTGCCCATGCGCCTACTCCCCCCGTCTTTCTGCCTGACTACCTGCGGCACGCTGCTGACCTTGCTGGCCCCGCTGCCCCTGCCCGCGGCCGACAACGGCCCCTCGGTTACGGTTGTCGTGTCGGACCTGGCATCGACCACCTCGGCCGTGAAGCTCTACTTCTATAACGTGCGCGAAACCTTTCTCATCAAGGGCGGCTACACGTTTATGCGGGTGGTGAAGCCCGGCGGCCAGCGCCAGGTGAGCCTGCCGGTGCAGCTGCCGCCCGGCGAGTGGGCCGTGGCCATCACCCAGGACATGAACAACAACGACAAGGTGGACAAGAACGTGCTCGGCATCCCGACCGAGCCCTTCGCCTTCTCCAACAACGTGCGCCCGCGCTTTGCCCCACCTGCCTTCGACGAGTGCAAATTCACGGTCAGCGGGGGGGCGGGCAAGGTGGTTTCTATTGCCCTGCTGGCTAAGTAGGCCCCGGTCCCGGCTGGCTGTCAGGGCTCGGCGAACAAACTTTTCGGGGGCGGCAGGGTTTATAAACGTTCAAATTGCAACTACCCCATCCCATGAAAATAGAAATCTGGTCCGACATTCTGTGCCCCTTTTGCTACATCGGTAAGCGCCGCCTCGAAAGCGCGCTGGCTTCTTTCGGGCACGCCGACCAAGTGCAGGTGCACTGGCGCAGCTTCGAGCTCGACCCCCAGGCCGACCCCACGCCCGGCGAAAACCAGTACGTGCGCCTGGCCCGCAAATACGGCAACACCGTAGAGTGGGCCCATCAGATGAGCGCCAACATGGCCCAGATGGCCGCCGAAGAGGGCCTGGCCTTCGACTTCGATAAGCTGGTGCCCGCCAACTCGCTCGACGCCCACCGGCTTGTGCACCTGGCCGCCCGGCACGGCCGCCAGGACGCCGCCAAGGAGCGCCTGTTCAAGGCCTACCTCGAAGAGGGCCTCGACATCAACGACCACGCCGTGCTCACCCGCCTCGGGGCCGACCTCGACCTGCCCGCCGCCGACGTAACGGCCCTGCTGGATTCCCGCGAATTCGAGCAGGAAGTACGCCAGGACGAGTACGAAGCCCAGCAGATTGGGGTGCGGGGTGTACCGTATTTCGTCTTCGACGACAAGTACGCTGTATCGGGGGCCCAGCCCGCCGCGCTGTTCCAGGAAGTACTGGAAAAAGCCTGGTCGGAAGCCAAGCCCCGCTTCGAGGAAGTGGCGGGCTCGGCCGACGGCGCCGCCTGCGGCCTCGACGGCAGCAACTGCTAAGTGGCGTTCGATAGCGCATCTGCCTCGTAAGATAGCCGCCCCCAACCGGGGCGGCTATTTTTGTTTATTCCGGGTTTAATCCGGTTACGCTGTCGTGGTCACGCGGACCGCGTACCTTTTCCGGCTTCTCACTTCCGGCGATAGGGAAATGTGGGTTCCGCGGCTTTCACGAGGCGCTCGGTCAGGCGGTCGGGACGGAGGGACGACTGGCCGGTGCCGGTGTAATCGAAGCGCCAGACCAGCTGGCCGCTGCGGCAGTCGTGGAGGGTGAGGTTGGTGGTGGCCTGGCTGGGCGGAATAGACGACGGGCCGATGACGGGCTGGTTGAGCAGCACCTTGGCCGCCAGGCTCATACCGGCCGGCAGGGGTTGGTACAGGTCGGTGTGGCCCGAGAGCAGGGCATCAACGCCGAGCACCCGCTGCAACTCAGCCATCGACTGTTCGGGCAGGGTGGCGTAGCTGATGCCGGCCTGCTGGAGGCGGCGGTTGGTTTCGGCTACCGGCTGAAACTGCACCGAGTAGCCGGCCGCCGGCTGCTGCACGGCCAACTGAGCCAGCAGCAACTCCTGGAGCTGGTAGGCCGTGGCCTTTATTTCGCGCTCTTGCTCGGCCCGCCGCTGCTGCTGCCCGCGCTGCAGGGCCGCCGCACTCGTGTCGGTGCCCCCGTAACGAATGTCGCGCAGCCGCAGGCGGTCCTGGGTAACCTCGAAGGGCAGCACGGCCACCGTGCGGTGGGTGGCCAGCGCGGGGGCATCGAGGGTGCGGCCGGCGTACTGTTTGGGCGAGCAGGCCGCCAGCAGCAGCAAGCCTGCCAGCAGCGGATAAGGAAATGATTTCATGGCAATAGGGTAAAAGAAGACCGGTAATTTACCTGCAATTTGCTGCCGCGGATATCGTGCCAGCTTAGCCCGCCGCCGCTGTTACCGGGAAGCGCAGGGGGCGGCACCGCGCCGTTAAGCGGCTTCATCAACTTGGAAGGGAGCTACGTTATGAGCGGTAAACGGCTTCGGTTAAGAGGCGGAGCATAGCAGGCCAGATACCTCCCCGTACTGCGGATATAATAGTATATAATTTAGCTTGCGTAGAACAAAAGCTGTAGGGTGGCTGTCTGAGAGGGAGCAATTACATCTAAACCACCTGCTACTATCTTTTCCAGTCAGTATGAAAACGACCCTCCACCTCTTCCTTTTTGCCTTTATGGCCCTGCTGACCACCGGCTGCACGCCGGGCGTAACGGTGCAGAAAAAGCCCGGCACCGACTTCAGCCAGTACCGCACCTACGACTGGGCCAAAACCGACGTGAAATCGGCCGACTCGGCTAACCCCATTTACCAGAGCACGCTCAACGACCAGCAGATTCAGCAGGCCATCAGCGGCGAGCTGGCCAAGCGCGGCATCCGCCAGGCCACGGGCAGTACCAAGCCCGATTTCTACCTGACCTATCACCTCTACATCGACGAGGCTGAGCGCACGGTGGTCAATCCGCCAGTAGCCGGCTACGCCTTTCCGTATGCCATGAGCTACCGGGGGCGGTTTCTGCCCATCAACTACGGTTACTGGTACACCACGCCCTACTACGGCCGGTCTTCGCGCACCGAAACCTACCAGGAAGGGACCATGATTCTGGATTTCGTGGATGCCAAAACCAACAACCTCGTGTGGCGCGGCTCCGTGGCCGACGCCGTGAACAACCCCGCCCGCATCGGCGCCGAGTTCAGCCGCGTGGCCAAGGAAATCCTGGACGAATTCCCGGTGGAGAAGCTGTAGTAAGGCCTTCCCATTGGCCTCTTTGCTAAAACGCCCCGCTTCCGATATACAATCGGGGGCGGGGCGTTTTGGTGAGGGGCGCGAGTTCCAGCAATACTACCCCGCAGGGCGGAATATTGTCTTCAATCCGCCAAACCCGCGTACTTTGTAGTCATTACCCTTTCGCCTTATGTCCGACCTTCCCATAGCCGCCGGTTTCCCCCGCCTCACCTACCTGCGCATCAAAAACTACCGTGCCCTGCGCGACGTGGAGTTGCGCGACCTGACGCCGCTCACGGTGCTCATCGGCCCCAACGGCAGCGGCAAATCCACAGTCCTCGACGCGCTGGCGTTTCTGGCCGAAGCCGTGAGCGGCAACCTGCAACAAGCCTGGGAAAAGCGCAACCGTTTCGCCGGGATGAGGACGCGGGGACAGGACGGGCCGATTGAGTTTGAGGTGGAGTTCAAATATCAATTTGAATCAGATTATGACTTATCTATTAAGTTGGATGAAGAGAGGGAAGCAGTATGATTGAAATGTTGGTAATGAAGAGACGTGTCAGATGCACAGAACTATTTAAATGCTGAAGTGCATCATGCTTTACAACAGGAAAATGATCTAGAATTAGCATCTGAAGTTTTACAAGTCAGAATATCATGATTGAACCAGATGGAAAATACCCTGAACAGGCGTATTTATGACAGATGACGAGCTGAAGTCTAATGTTGAGTTATTGCTTTTGTATTCAGTCGAAAACTAGAGTCGCATAGACACGCTCTACAGTCGAATTAACTCTAACCTCCTACCGCTACATCCACCTCACCGACGACCACCTCAAAGGCTACTCCGATGCCGGGCCGCGGGAGAAGCTTTCGGCCAACGGCGACAACCTGCCCAACGTGCTCTACTACCTGCACGAGCGGCACCCCGAGGCGTTGGAGCGCATCACGGCGCAGCTTCGGCGCTGGGTGCCGCAGCTGGCCGATGTGGTGCCGGAAATAACCTCCGATGAGCGGCTGCTACTCCGCTTCAAGGATGCGCCGTTTGAAAAGCCGCTGCCGGCCCAGTATATGTCGGATGGCACCATGCGGCTGGCGGCGCTGCTCACGCTGCTCTACGAGCCCAACGCCACCGGGCTTCTGGGCATCGAGGAACCAGAAAACGAGTTGCACCCACGCCTGTTGCCCCGTTTGGCCGAGGAGCTGATAAAGGCCACCGAAACGCGGCAGCTGCTGGTGGCTACTCACTCGCCCTTTCTGCTCGATGCGCTGGAGCCGGAGCAGGTCTGGATTCTGGACCGGGGCCCGGATGGGTACACCCAGGCCACCCGCACGGCCGATATTCCGCAGGTAAAAGAGCTGGTGGAAGACGGTTCGCCGCTGGGCTACCTCTGGACCAGCAACTTCTTCCGCCTCGGCGACCCGCTAACTCCTCGCACCCCTGCGGCCCGGTAGTATGCACATCGAGTTTCTCCTGGAAGAAGAATCAGCGAAAGCAGCGCTGGATATATTGTTGCCCAAGTTGTTGCCGGCTGATACCACGTGGGCCTGCTTCCCGCACCGCGGCAAAACCGACCTGTTCCAGCGGCTGCCTGGCCGGCTGAAAACCTACGCCCGCCAGCTGCCCCACCAGCCCGAGTTGCGGGTAGTTATCCTGATGGACGCCGACACCGATTGCCGGCGCCGCAAGGCCGAACTGGAAAAGATAGTAGCCGATGGGGGCCTGCTCACCAAGACCACGGCTGGTCCTGGCCAGCCCTTCCGCATATTAACCCGTTTGGCCGTACAAGAATTAGAAGCTTGGTTCCTAGGCGACCGGGCCGCTATTCAGGCGGCATACCCGCGGGTGCGCCCGCAACATTTCGGCGGCCTGAGCAATGACCCCGACACCATTGCCGACACCTGGGAAACGCTGTGGCGCGTGTTGCGGGAAGGCAAGTACTACCTGGCTGGCAAAGCCAAAGTGGAGTGGGCCGAAACCATTGCCTCACACCTGGACCCCGACCGCAACACGTCAGCCAGCTTCCAGTATTTCCGGCAGGGGCTGGCGCAGTTGTAATGCAAAAAGCCGCGCCTCCTGATTGGAGGCGCGGCTTTTTATCTGGTGTCGGGGGTTTACACCCCCACCGTTTCCTCACTCCCCAACTCGCTCAGCACGCGCTTGGCGGCTTGCACGCTTTTCACGTCCTCGAAGGAGATGATGAGCTGTTCTTTGCGCTCCTTCATGCTGGCCGAGTTCGGGTGGGTCTGCACGTAGGCGAGGATGTTGCCGAAGGTGGTCGCCCTGGAAGTAAGCCTCGTTGTTGTTGGCCGGCATGTAGCCCTTGAGCACGTTCTTCTTGTAGGTGAGGCGCTCGAAGCCCACCCGGCAGGCCTGCCAGCGCAGGCGCACGATGTCGGCGAGCTGCTCCACCTCGGGGGGCAGGGGCCCGAAGCGGTCCACGATGCCGGCGAGCAGCTTGCGCAGGTCCTCGGCGTTTTTGGCCCTGTCGAGCTTGCTGTAGAGTTGCAGGCGCTCCGACACGCTGCTCACGTAGCGGTCGGGGATGAGCACCTGGAGGTCGGTTTCGATGTTGCACTCCTTGGGGCCGGCTGGTGCCGGCGGCCTGCTGGAGGCGCTGGGTGGGGTCGCCGAGGAACAGGTCGCGGAACTCGGTTTCCTTGAGCTCCTGCACCGCCTCGTCGAGAATCTGGTGGTAGGTTTCGAAGCCCAGGTCGTTGATGAAGCCCGACTGCTCGCCGCCCAGCAGGTTGCCCGCGCCCCGGATGTCGAGGTCGCGCATGGCCACGTTGAAGCCCGCGCCCAGGTCGGAGAACTCCTCCAGGGTGCTCAGGCGCTTGCGGGCATCGCTCGGCAGGCCGGCCACCGGGGGCGTGAGCAGGTAGCAGTAGGCCTTTTTGTTGGAGCGGCCCACGCGGCCCCGCATCTGGTGCAAATCGCTCAGGCCGTGCATGTGGGCCCGGTTGATGATGATGGTGTTGGCGTTGGCAATGTCGAGGCCGCTCTCGATGAGGGTGGTGCTCACCAGCACGTCGTAGTCGCCGTCCACGAACTTCATCATGCGCTTTTCCAGCAGGTCGCCGTCGAGCTGGCCGTGCACGTAGGTGATGCGGGCATCGGGCACGAGGCGCAGAATCATGCTGGCCTGCTCCTCGATGTCCTTGATGCGGTTGTGCACGAAAAACACCTGCCCGCCCCGCTTCAATTCGCGCGAAACGGCGTCGCGGATCAGGGTTTCGTCGAACACGTGCAGCTCGGTTTGCACGGGCTGGCGGTTGGGCGGGGGCGTGGCAATCACGCTCAGGTCGCGGGCGCCCATGAGCGAGAAGTGCAGGGTGCGCGGAATGGGCGTGGCCGAGAGCGTGAGCGTATCCACGTTGACCTTGATTTCCTTGAGCTTGTCCTTGGTTTTCACCCCGAACTTCTGCTCCTCGTCAATCACGAGCAGGCCCAGGTCCTTGAACTTGACGTCCTTGTTGGTGAGGCGGTGGGTGCCGATGAGGATGTCGGTTTTGCCCTCCGCCACCCGGCCCAGCGTCTCCTTGATCTGCTTGCTGGTTTTGAAGCGGTTGACGTACTCCACCGTCACGGGCAGGTTGCCGAGCCGCTCCCGGAACGTTTTGTAGTGCTGCATGGCCAGGATGGTGGTGGGCACCAGCATGGCCACCTGCTTGCCGTCGGCCACGGCCTTGAAGGCGGCCCGGATGGCTACTTCGGTCTTGCCGAAGCCCACGTCGCCGCACACGAGGCGGTCCATGGGGTGGGGCACCTCCATGTCGCGCTTCACGTCCTCGGTGGCCTTGGCCTGGTCGGGGGTGTCCTCGTAGATAAAGCTCGATTCCAGCTCGGCCTGCATGAACGAGTCGTGGGCGAAGGCGTGGCCGGGCGCGGTTTTGCGCTTGGCGTACAGCCGGATGAGCTCGGCGGCAATGTCCTTGACCTTCTTCTTCACCGACTTCTTCTTGTTCTCCCACTCCGGCGAGCCCAGCTTGCTCATGCTCGGCGGCGAGCCCTCGGCCCCCGAGTACTTGGCAATCTTGTGCAGGGCGTGAATGCTGACGGTCAGCACGTCGTCGTCGCGGTAAATCAGCCGGATGGCCTCCTGCATCCGGTCGTTGATTTCGACCTGGGTGAGGCCGGCGAAGCGGGCAATGCCGTAGTCCTGGTGCACCACGTAGTCGCCGGGCACCAGCGTGCGCAGCTCCTTGAGCGTCAGGGCCTTTTTCTTGCGAGAACTTGCGGGTTTCCTGGGCCCGGTAAAACCGCTCGAACAGCTGGTGGTCGGTGTACACGACCAGCTTCAGGGTTTCATCGATGTAGCCCTCGCGCAAGCCCAGCAGCAGGTGCTGGAACTGCACGTTGTTGTCGAGCTCATCGAAAATGGTGCGCAGCCGGTCGGCCTGGCGCACCTGCTCGGCGGCAATAATGTTGGTGTAGCCCTTGAGCTGGTTGTCGTGCAGGTTCTTCACCAGCCGCGCGAAGTCCTTGTTGAAGCTGGGCTGGGGCTTGGCCGTGAAGGCAAACGCCTCGCCGGTTTTGAAAGTAGAACCGCTTGCCGAACTCCACGATGGGAAACCCCTCGAGCAGCTTCTTAAACGACTTAACCGACTCGAACAGGTCCTCGGGCCTGCTCACGACCTGCGTGCCCCCGGCCACGGCCAGCAGCTCCTGGAAGCCCGCCTCGGCCCGCTCAAACGACTCGGTTACCACGTCCAGGGTCTGGCGCAGGTCCTTGGCCCAGATGGCCGTATCGTCGGGAATGAAGTCGAGGAACGCTTCCCGGGTTTCCTGGAGCAGCTTGGTCTGCACGTTCGGGATGATGCTCACCTGGGCCTTCTTATCCACCGAAAGCTGGCTTTCGGGGTCGAAGGTGCGGATGGTTTCCACCTCATCGCCGAACAGCTCGATGCGGTAGGGCAGCTCGTTGGCATAGCTGAAGATGTCTACGATGCCGCCGCGCACGGCAAACTGCCCGGCCTCGTACACGAAGTCGCTCCGCTCGAAGTCGTACTGCAGCCAGCATGTCGCTGATGAAGTTTACGTCGAGCTTATCGCCCACCTTGATCAGAAAGGTGTTGGCCACGAGGCTTTTGCGGTTGATCACCTTCTCGAACAGCGCCTCGGGGTAGGTGACGATGAGCGGGCCCATCTCCGGCCTCACCCTTCCCCCCTCTCCTTCGGTGAGCGGGGAGCGTGAGGCTCTCCTGGACTCTTAGCGGCAGGCTCCCCGGCCTTGGGGGCAGCGGGCTGCGGGTGGGCTCGTGTCCTCTGCGTATTCAGCCGGTTCAGCACCTCGGCCCGCATGAGCACGTTGGCGTTTTCGGTCTCGTCGAAGCTATAAGGGCGTTTGTAGGAGCTTGGGAACAGCAACGGCTCCTCGTCGGGCAGCAGGTGCTGCAGGTCGGCCAGGAAGTAAGCGGCCTCGTCGCGGTCGTGCAGGATAAAGAGGTGGGGCCGTTCGGGGTGTTCGTGGTGAAGCGCCGCGGCCAGTACCGCGTCCTGGGAGCCCACCAGACCGCGTAATTGCAGGCGAACCGGCGCTTCGGGCGTAGCGGCGGGCCGCAGCGAGTGCCGGGTGGCCGGGTTCAGGCGGGCCCCCACGGTCAGGACGGTGGGGTCGAGGAAGTAGAGCTTGAGGAAGTCGGAAACCTGCAAAACGCGAAGAGGCTAGGAGAGAAGGCAAAGGTAGAAGCCCGGCCGGAGAGAAATCCGGTCGGGCAAGCACAGCACATGGCGCGGGCGGCGCGCTAGTCAATACCCGCGCCGGCCCCCGAAAGTTTCCGACACTTTTCCCGGTGCGCGCCGTATCTTCCGACTTCACGCAGCACAGAGTCCGAACCCGGACGCAAGGCTATGGCAGACAAGCAGCCCGCCCCCGGCGGCGACGAGTGGGATGACATTGTGCAGCAGCTGCGCCAGCTCTGCGAACACGTGCGCCAGGATGGCCCCCTGCCCGAGCAGGAGCGGGCCGCGGCCGAAATTGCCTTCCGCCAGGGCCTGGCCCACCTCGAAAACGAAGTGCAGGGCCTGCGCGGCGGCCTCAAAGGCAGCGGCGGAGGCTGGTGAGTTGTTGGTTGTCAGTTGGTAGTTGTCAGTTGTCGGTTGTTGGTGAAGAACGTCATTCAGAGCGCAGCGAAGAATCTCGCGTGCGGTCGTTGTTTGCATAATTCAACATCAGCACGCGAGATTCTTCGCTGCGCTCTGAATGACGTTCCACTAACAACCGACAACTAACAACCAACAACCAACAACCCACAACTGACAACCCACAACCCACCATTCAAAATTGCGCGGTTCTTCTCACCTGGCCATCGGCCTGATTACCGGCGTGGCCGTGGCCGGCCTTGTGCCGGGCGTGCCGTTTTCGCCGGCTGGTATTGCCCTGGCGGGCTTCTCGGCCCTGGCCCCCGACCTCGATCATCCCAGCTCCCGGCTTAGCCGGCGACTGGGCTTCACCCAGCAGTACGTGCGCTGGGCCTTTGTGGCAGTGGCGGCCGGAATGGCCGCTTACGCCTACTGGCAGCTGCTGCCGGGCCCCGACCGCCGGCTGGCCTTCACGGTGGCCCTGGCCTTTGGCCTGATTGGGGGCGCCATGCAGGGTGAAACCACCCGTCGGCTGGCCCTGCTGTTTACGGGCCTGTGCACGGTGATGGCGGGCCTCTACACTGGCTTTATTTGGCTGAGCATGCTGGGCAGCTTCGTGTGCCTGGCCCCATTCAGCAGCCACCGCACCTACACCCACACGCTCTGGGCCGCCGCCGCCTGGACCTACATCGGCCACCTGGCCAACCAGAGTTTGGGCTGGCATGGGGTAGCCCTGTTTGCGGGGGGCGGCTACGTGTCGCATCTGCTGGCCGACTCGCTTACCAAAGCCGGCGTGAAGTGGCTGATGCCGCTGGCTGATGTCAGTTTTAAAATTCCACTCATCCGCACGGGCTCGCGCAGTGGCAACCTTCTCGAAGTGCTCATCTGTACCGGCTACGGATTGCTGGTCCTGGCGCTGGTAGTTAGCCGGCTGCAGTTTTAGCGTGTTCAGGTGCTGGTTATAGTTCGTGTTGCATTTAAGCTGGAGCGTTGTCATTAGCCAAGCTCAACACTGAGTAGAGTCCGATAATTGGTCTCTCAAATCTGATTCCAAAAATGGGTCACAGATTTTTTAGTCTAAATCAGGGGTAGGTTAATCCGCTAAAACCGTTCATCGGCCGAAATTTATACTTGTACGTATCACTTCCTGCTATCTTTCAGTTGGTAATACTATTATTCATCAGACAGCGTCACTTAGGCCTGAGTTAGAGGCTGCTACCGGCTGCTTCTCCCTTCGCCCGTGGTTTGCTGGGTCACTTACCGTTTTGGTATTAATTCGGTAGGGTAGCTGATTCACTTTAATTTCGCCTAACAAGCAGCTATGGATTTTTATTTACGTCATTTTACTCTAACCCTATTACAGGACGCATCTATTAACCTATTATATCCGAGGTATTACACTCCTGGCCTTGCCGCTGCTGCTGCCGACCTTTGCCAAATTGGACTAAATCTCAGCTGGGGTACTTCCCCCATTGGTCGTCAACCGAATTTACTGTTCTGTTTGTAACTTCTTGGCGGCTCCCGGCAAAAGCATTCCGAAAACATGTCAGCTTGTATCTTTGCCCTGGCTATTACCGGGAATAGCCCCCGTTACCTGTTCTCACCCGCTTGTACTCACACACACCTCCCTTTTGCGCTTAACCCAATCTACTTATGAACCAGATGAATAGCCCCCTGATCAGGATCGGCGTTTTCTACGACGGCAATTATTTCCTGAAAATCAGCGATTACTACTACTTCCAACATGACCGTAAGGCTCGTATCAGCCTCGAAGGTCTGCACGAGTTTATTCGCCATCAAGTAGCGGAGGAGGAAGACGTTGACGTACGCCTGAGCCAGATCATCGATTCGCGCTTCTTCCGCGGCCGTCTTTCGGCTACCGAAGCCCGCGACAAGGACCGCCTGTTCCACGACCGGCTGCTCGACGATATCTTGATGAACATGGGTATCTCGACCCATTACATGCCCCTGAAAACGCGCGATGGCCGTTTGCAGGAGAAAGGCATCGACGTCTGGCTCTCGCTCGACGCCCTGGAGTTGGCCATGCACAAGAGCCTCGATGTTATCGTGCTCATCGCCGGCGACTCCGATTATGCGCCCCTGATCAAGAAGCTCAACACCGTGGGCACCCGCGTGATGCTGCTCAACTGGGACTTCAAATACACCGATTTCAAGGGCGAAAACCGCGTAACCCGCGCCTCGCAGCAGCTGCTCGATCAGGTAACCTACCCGATCCAGATGCACGAAATCATCGACCAGGGCCTCACCGACGGCGACGAGCTGGTCGATTCCCTGTTCGTGAACACGCCTGAGCCGGCTGCTTACCCCAGCACCAAGCCCGTGCGCCCGACCGGCCCTACGGCCGCCGGCCCGGTTGGTACCATCGGCATCAGCACCATCAAGAACCTCAAAAACGGCTTCGGTTTCGTCGTAATGCCGCCCAACAACCTGTTTTTCAGCTACGCTGACATGGCCGAGGGTGACTTCAACGACCTGCAGGAGGGCGACTGGGTGGAATTCACCGTCGGCCGCAACCACCGCGACGAGGACTGCGCCCGCAACGTACGCAAAGTCGACGCTCCCGAAATGGAGGAAGGCGACGAGGACGACTACGGCGACGAGCACGAGCACGAAGACCACGATGAGCACGAGTCGGCTCATTCGCCCGAGCGGATGTAGTTTTCTTTGTTAGCTGTTAGCTGTTAGCTGTTAGCTGTAGCGCAAGCTTGATTGTTGGTTAACCCAAGAAAGTAAGGACCTTATCCTATCTGAACGACCGTGTAACAACGACTCGTTTTGGTGCGATAAGGTCCTTTGTTTGTACCGACTAACCTGCGGCAAGCTTACAGCTTGTGGCTCAGGAAGGAGGGAACAGCAGGTCGTGGAAGTCGCGCTTGGTGGCGGGGTAGCGGTTGAAAGTGCCCAGACCCCGGGCCACTACCAGGTCGTTGCGGCCGGGGCAGCTGATGGTGGCGCTGCTTACGAGCAGGGTTTTGCCGGTGTGCTCCACCGTGCCCCTGGCCACCAGCGCGTCGTGCAGATGCACGGGGTGGAGGTAGTTTATCTTGAATTCGACCGTTGACACCAGTTCGCCCGCCGTGAAGGCCAGCGAGAGGGCGGCTGCGCCCAGGGCGGCGTCCATGAGGCCGGCCAGTACCCCCCCGTGGCAGGTGCCCGGCGATGAGAGGTGCTCCGGGCCGACGGTCATGGTGTAGCGAATGTTGCCGGGCTCCTCGACGTGTAGCTCCATGCCGTTGGTGCGGCCGTACACGTTGATTTGGTTGTAGATAGTGATAAGCGACGTAATGTCGGCGGGCAAATCCATAGACGAAGCGGCAGGCAGATGGCGTGGGCAGATGGGAAAAGGTAGGCACTTTCCGCTACAACCCGCCGCTGCTGGCCGTATTCCAGCTTTCAGCTACTCAAATAGCCCGGCGCATCAGAAAATGCGGGAGGCAGCCGAAAAGAGTGTGCGACTCGGCCAGCACCACGTAGCCCAGGCGCTGGTAGAACGGCACGGCCCCGGCGCGGGCATGCAACACGATTTCGTGCAGGCCCTGGCGGCGGGCGGCGGCTTCGAGGTATTTGAGTAGTTGCTGGCCCACGCCCTGCCCTTGCCAGGCCGGGTGTACGGCCATGAACCGCAGCTGCCCCTGTTGGGGCCCCGTGGGGTGCAGGCGGCCCACGCCAATGGCCTGCCCCGGCTCGGTGGGCGAAAGCAGCAGGGCGTGGGTCGTGGTGGGCGCGTCGTCGTCGGGGGCCTGCTCCGAGCCCGGGGGCTGCTGCCAGGGCTGGCGCAGCACCTCGTAGCGCAGGCGGTAATAGGCGGCCCACTCGGCGGGCGTTTGGGGGCTGATGATGGTGGAGCCAGGGACAGGCATGGGCAAAAGCAACTGACGGAAAGCCCAAAGAACGAACTATTGGCCACTTACGACCGACTTACGCGGCGGCATTTCGGCGCAGCCCTATCTTTGAGGGGCTGTTCTGCGTTAAGACAGTGTTTTCATTTCTCCTTTTACCTCCCCTTCCTATGCCTTCTTTTGATATCGTGAGCAAAGTAGACCCGCAGACGCTCGAAAACGCGGTGAATACGGCTAAAAAAGAACTCCAGACCCGCTACGACCTGCGCGACACCAAGGGCGGCATCGAGCTCGACAAAAAAACCAACGTCATCACCCTCACCTCGGAAAACGACATGCGCGTGCGGGCCCTCGAAGACATCGTGCTCACCCGCCTCGTGAAGCAGGGCATCGACGGGACGGCCCTCGACTTTACGGCCGAGGCCCACGCCAGCGGCACAATGATGAAGAAAGAGGTGAAGGTGCGCGCCGGTATCGATAAGGATGCGGGCCGCAAAATCATCAAGGCCATCAAAGATGCCAAAGTGAAAGTGGAAGCCCAGATGCAGGACGACCAGGTGCGCGTATCGGCCAAGAAAATCGACGAGCTGCAGGCCGCTATTGCCGTGCTGCGCAGTGCCGATATCGGCCAGCCCCTGCAATTCGTGAACATGAAGTAGGAGTTTAATGTGGGAAACGTGACGGAATGTGGATAATGTGTTCGGACGCTAACCGAAGCGTATCACTCCGGCGCACTCCTTCATTTCGCACATTCAACTCACATTCCGCCACATTTCCCACATTCAATTCATGCACTTCGACTTTTCGGTTTTTTCCCAGGCGCATACCTGGGTGAGTCTGCTCACGCTCACGTTCATGGAAATCGTGCTGGGCATCGACAATATCATCTTTATCTCGATTATCGTCAATCGGTTGCCGCGGGCTTTGCAACAGCGCGGGCGCACCATTGGGCTGCTGCTGGCGCTGCTGTGCCGCATCGGGCTGCTACTGAGCATCAGCTGGATCGTGGGGTTGAAAGCAGCCCTGTTCACGCTCGATCTGCCCTGGGTAGCCGGGCCTTTCGGCGTTTCGGGCCGCGACCTGATTCTGCTGGCCGGGGGCCTGTTTTTGATTGGGAAGAGCACCACCGAAATCCATACCAAGCTCCAGGGCGAGGAGGAGGAGGAAATGGCGGCCGGTAAAGGGCAGGCGTCGATGGGCAACATCATCTTCCAAATCATTCTCATCGACATCGTCTTCAGCTTCGACTCGATTCTGACGGCCGTGGGCCTCGTGGACAACGTGCTGATTATGATTCTGGCCGTGATTCTGTCGATGGTCGTGATGATTGTCTTCTCGGGCGTAGTGGCCGATTTCGTCAACCGCAACCCCACCATCAAAATGCTGGCCCTCTCCTTCCTGATTATGATTGGCGTGATGCTGGTGATGGAAGCCTTCCACCAGGAAATCGAGAAGGGCTATGTGTACTTCGCCATGTTCTTCTCGCTGATCGTGGAAATGCTCAACATGCGTCTGCGCAAGAAAACCGAGCCCGTTCACCTGCGCGATTCGCAGTACGATTAAGGCCGATTCGTGAAGTCCGGTGCTACCATCAAAAAGGCCCGCAACAGCTGTTGCGGGCCTTTTTGATGGTCCCAGTCGTCGTTGTGCGGCGAGGGCTTAGTAAAAAACGTAAAATGCCAGCAATAGCCCTAACGCCACGCAGTTAACAAATCCAAAGCTGAACGCGTCATCGGCCCGCAACCGCCGTAGTAGTACGCCCGGGGCGGAGAGCAACACGGCGGCGCCGAACACCCCCAGCATACCGAATCGGTCTACGGCCAGGCGCCGCCCACGCAGTTCACCCGAAAGCACCCTGACGGTTTTGGGCTTACCAAATAAGCGGGTCTGCTGGATTTTTACCCGGTCACCGGGCACCAGGTCCACCGAGTTGGAGGTGCGGAAACGGGCTTGTTCGGTGTAGAAAACGAGGTAAGACATATTTCCTCCTCCCCGGCTCCGGCGCGCCACGTAATCGAACCGCTGCACGGTTTCGTTGGGCAGGCGAACCGTGGTGGCGTAATCGGCGAACAGTAGCCCGACGAACACCACGCTAAACGCCGCTACTGCCCGTAACCACGGCAGGAGCCGGTTAAATTCCGCCGCGTAGCGAACGTGCATCGGTGGGGGCGCTGGCCGGTAGCCGGCTGGCCGGCGGCGCGGGTCGGGCCGTGGCGGAGCAGTTCGGATGGGTGCCGGTGCCGGGGCGGCCGCCCGCCGCAAGGCGGCGTCGTAGGCAGCGCGGCGGGCGGGGTTGCTCAGCACGTCGTAGGCATCGTTCACGGCCAGGAAGCGCTGGTGGGCGGCCGGGTCGGGGGTACGGTCGGGGTGGGTGAGCAGCACCAGCCGCCGATAGGCCTGCCGGATGGCATCGGGCGAGGCGGTGGCGGGCAGGCCCAGTGTGGCGTAGTGGGTGCTCACCGCTGGCGGCTCAGCTCCGCCACGGTGGCGGCCTGGTCCTGCACGCGGCGGGTGGCCAGCTCCAGCAGGCGGCGGTTGAGCTCGGAACGGTGCCGGCGGTAAAAGGCCAGCTCGTCGGTCGTGAAGCTCCCCACAATCAGGCCCACCACGGTGTAGCGCAGCTTGGTGTTGCGGCCCAGCAGCTCGCCCAGCAGCCGGATCTGGTCGGCCGCGTCGGCTGAGGCCAGGGGCACGTGGTGGTCGCGCACAAAGTCGGCCACTACGGCCAGCAGCAGCGGGTTCTGGAGCTTGAGCACCGGGCGCAACGTAGCGTGCAGGAAGTCGCCGGGCGTCGGCTCGGGGGTACTGGCGGGGGCAGCCGCTACGGCTGGCCGCAAAGCCATTAGCGCCGCATCAGGACGGGAAAAATCAGTCATCGGCAGAAAAGGTAAAAACAAAAAACCGCCCGGCAGCCTGCCGGGCGGTTTTTGTAGGGGCGATTGGGTGCCCGAAAGCTTAGTGCTGGATGACGAGCTTCTTGGCGATGGTGCCTTCCGACGTAGTCAGGCGTACCACGTACACGCCCTGGGCGATGCCAGCTGTGTTTACCGTTACACCTTCCTGCTGCAGACGAGCGGCCGTAACGGTCTGGGTGCGTACGCGCTGGCCCAGCAGCGACACCAACTCCACCTGTACCGGGGCCGAGCTGCCCACCTGGGTACGGATGGTTACCTGGTCGCGGGCCGGGTTGGGGTACACGTCGAGCAGTTGCTCGCTGAGCTGCTTGCTGCTGCTCAGAACGGCCGGGATGTCGAAGGCCACCTTCTGGTCAACGAGGCTGTTGCTGCTGCCCTGGCTGGCGCTCAGGCCCATGCCACGGCGGGCAAATGCCTTCCAGATGATGGCCGAGTTGGCGCCCTTATTGTTGAGCGAGTCGGCCTTCAGGATGGCGTTGCGGCCGTCGATGAAACCGGGCGAGCAAGGCTGCAGCTTGCAACCGTCGAGCACAAGCTGGAGGGCAATGTTGTTGCCGCCGGTGCTGCCCTTCAGGTCGGCGTTGTAGCCGTACTTCTCAATCAGGGCCCAGTTCATGTCCCAGAGTGCCGTGCACCACACGTAGCCGATTGCGTGTGGGGATACGGTGCCGTCGGAGGCCGCGGCGTAGTTGCCGGTGCCCAGCAGCGCGTAGGTGGAGGGGTTGATCTTCAGATCGGTGCTGTAGCGGGTAGGGCGGATGCCGATACCGTCGGTTTCCTGGAACGAGGCATACGTACCGATGCCGCGGCCAGTGGTACCCACATCGCCGGGCTTGGTGGTCATCCAGAGAGCGAAGAAGTCGCTCCAGCCTTCTCCCATCTGCTCCTGGCTGTTAAGGCAGGAAACGGCGGGGCCGCCGGTCAGACGGGTCGAGATGCCGTGGCCATACTCGTGGGCAATGATGCCGTTGTCGAAGTCACCGTCGCGGTAGAAACGGTCGACAACACCTGAGAAGGACATCTTCACGGTCGTGCCGGCGGCTAGCGCCTGCTTGATGCGGTTGCCGTCCACGGTACCAATCATGACGCCCGGAATACGGATGCCGGTCGTGTCGCCTACGAAGCCGAAGGGCGACTGATCGGGATTGTTGTTGATGATGATCAGCATTTTAGCGCCGGCGGCCTGGGCCTGCTGCACCTTGATGAGGAAGGTGCAACTGCCCCGATCTACTACGGCGATGTTGCCCTTGACGGCGGCGGCGTTGGCATAAGCCCCACAACCCAGCGTTGGCGTAGTTGTGCCGTCAGAAGCCAGTACCAGCGTACCGCTGATCGGGCCAACCTTCGCAATTGGCTTAGTAAAGGAACCTTCGGAAGCCTTGATCGGACCAGCCAGCGTAGCCGGCTCCGTAATCACGGCATTGGCTACCGACTCATCCCACAGATACATCTGCATCCGGGGGCGGGTACCGTCGGCGGGTGTCGAGAAGTTGGCGTTGTTGAGCGATGGGGTGGCTATCGTCGATTGGTCTTGGGCTTCGGCCCGCACATCATCACCACCCAGGCCCTTGCCGGCATAGTTTTTAACCTGGAAGTTACCGCTGCCTTCGTTGAAGCCCTTGTAGGCCATCACGTCGTGCATCAGGTTGTTCCAGTAGAAGAGGTTGGTAACGGCCGCGTTCAGGTTGGTGAGGGCGGGCGCCGTCTTATCGGCGTTGAAAGGGAAGTCGAACACCAAATCAGCGCCGCCATCGGGGCTCACGTTGGTACCGGCAACATAGGTATTGCTGTTGTTGCGGTCGTCGTAGGCGTGCACGTTGTTGCCCCGGGTGATGGTGTACTCGGCGCCGGCTACGCCGTCGGTGTCGTGCCAGCCGAAGGGCGAGAACGTCTTATCGGCAGGATTGGTAACGAGCTGACGGGCACCGTGGCTGGGGCTCTCGATGGTGATAGGCCACACGTTGTAGCTGTTGACGGCGGTCGTCTGGCTGGCCGTTACGGGCTTGGCCGGGGTTGGGGCGGGTGCTACCGAAGCGGCGCTCAGGGGGCGCGTCAGGTTCAGCATGCTGAAGCTATCCGACACGGTATAGTCGCTCTTGTCGAGCAGGGCACCGGTAGAGGCATCAACACGAGCATTCCAGTAATGGTCGCCGCTTTTCGGGGCCAGCGTCACGTCCCAAACCAGGCGCAGCGAACCGTCGGCCATGGGCAGGTACATAAGCTTCACCGGAATCTTGTCGAGCGAAATGCCACCGTCGTTGAACTCCATGCCTTCGGCACCCGAGCCGGCCTTGAGTACGCTCAGGTTGCCGGGGGCGGGCATATTCAGGGCGCGGGCGGCCGCGGCCACGGCCTGCTCGGCCGAGAGGCCGGGGGCAGCCGGGCGGGCCTGGGCCTGCACCTGGGGGCGGAAACTGCTGTGCAGCCCGGCCACCTTGCCGGCGGCCGTCAGGTGTACATCGGCCACGGCCCCGTACACCTCAATGCCCTGCACCCGCTGGCGCAGATACACGTGGGTGATGCCGTTATGCTCGTCGGTATACTGGCTCGTGATGGCGGCGTCGGCAGCATCGGCGGCTACCAGGCCGAGACTGGCCGAGCGGCTGCGCAGGGCGTTCAGCGCGGGGTTATCAGTGGTCTGCTGGGCAGCCGCTAAACCCGGCAGGGCCAGCAGTGCAGCGGCGGCCAGCGTCCGGACCGAAGGAGTAAAGGTTGACTTCATCAAGCTGTGGGAATGAGTGGGCAAAAGCAGGCTGCCGGTATAACTGGCAATCAGGGAAATGTAGTTTCAAATCTACGCAGGTTTTCCTGATTTTCTCCAACTAAAAATCAGGAAACACTCGTATATACTGGGCTTATTTTCAAAAAACTGTTCTCTTATTTACAAAGGTGCTCTCGTCATCTTGCTGATGAACTCCCAGAGCACTACACCAGCCGCCACGCTCACGTTGAGGCTGTGTTTGGTGCCGAACTGCGCAATTTCTACGGCCGCGTCGCATAAAGCCAGCACCTCATCTTCCACCCCGAACACCTCGTTGCCCATTATCAGGGCGTAGGGCTGGTTGGGTTCGACCACGAAATCGGAGAGGGAAATGCTGCCGGTGGTTTGCTCCACGGCCAGCAGCTGATAGCCGGCTGCTTTCAACTGGTGCAGGGCTTCGAGGGTGGTGGGGGCGTATTCCCAGGCCACCGACTCGGTGGAGCCCAGGGCCGTTTTGGTGATGTCGCGGTGGGGCGGCCGGCCGGTGATACCACAGAGCCAGATTTTCTCCACCGCAAACGCATCGGCCGTGCGGAAGGCCGCCCCCACGTTGTGGAGGCTGCGCACGTTGTCGAGCACAAGGGTGAGGGGGAATTTTCGCGTATTTTTGAAGTCGGCCACCGTCAGCCGGTTCAGTTCATCCATGGAGAGTTTGCGCATCCGGCAAAGGTAGGAACGGCCGCCGGGGCGCGGGGTGTTGCAACGTGGCGCCTCACGCTTTACCTGTCATCCTGAGCAAAGCGAAGGACCTTATTACGCTACAAAGACCCACTCCAACGTGATAAGGTCCTTCGCTTTGTTCAGGATGACAGGCAGCGTTTTTATCCTTCCGAATTACTGTTTATCAAGTGAAAGTCATCAAAGAAAAGAAGCCCGTCCGCACGCACGGCACGCTGGGGCCACCCGCCGTAGCCGATACGCCGCTGATGAAGCAGTACCAGCAGCTCAAGCAAACCTACCCCGGCGCCGTGCTGCTGTTTCGGGTGGGCGACTTCTATGAAACCTTCGGGGAGGATGCCGTCACAGCCTCGCGCATTCTCGACATCACGCTCACCAAGCGCGGGGCCGGTACGGCCTCGGAAACCCCGCTGGCCGGCTTCCCCCACCATTCGCTCGATACGTATTTGCCCAAGCTGGTGCGGGCCGGGCAGCGGGTGGCCATCTGCGACCAGCTCGAAGACCCCAAACAAGCTAAGGGCTTGGTTAAGCGTGGCGTAACCGAGCTCGTGACGCCCGGCGTGAGCCTGCACGACAACGTACTGGAGCGCCGTAGCAACAACTACCTCTGCGCCGTGCATTTCGGCAAGCACGAGGCCGGCATCAGCTTTCTCGACATCAGTACGGGTGAGTTTCTGGTGGCTCAGGGCACCATCGAATACCTGGGCAAGCTGCTCCAGAACTTCCAGCCGGCCGAGGTGCTGTTCTGCAAGAAAAGCCGCCGCGAGTTCGAGGAAAACTTCGGCCCCGACTATTGCCATTTCGCCCTCGAAGACTGGGTGTTTGGCCACGACTACGGCCACGAGTTGCTCACCCGCCACTTCAATACCACCTCGCTCAAAGGGTTTGGCATTGATGGGCTGCACGAGGGCATCACGGCCGCCGGCTGCGTACTCCACTACCTGGCCGAAACCAAGCACACCGATGTAGGCCATATCGGCAGCATCGGGCGTCTGGAGGAGGATAAGTACGTCTGGCTCGACCGGTTCACGGTGCGCAACCTGGAGCTGGTGCAGGCCCAGCACCCCGGCGGCGTACCGCTGATTGACATCCTCGACCAGACCATTACGCCCATGGGGGCGCGGCTGCTGCGCAAGTGGGTGGTACTGCCCCTCAAAGAGCCCGCCCAGATTCAGCGCCGCCTCGATACGGTGGAGGCCCTGCTGCAAACCCCCGAGCTGCTCGAAAACCTGCAGCAACACCTGCGCCAGATAAACGACCTGGAGCGGCTGATTTCCAAGGTAGCGGTGCGCCGCATCAACCCCCGCGAGCTGCTGCAGCTGGCCCGGGCCCTGGAAGCCATCGGCCCCATCCGCGACGAGCTGGCCGCCTCGGGCGTAAAGGCCCTGCAGAAGCTGGCCGACCAGCTCAACCCCTGCGCCACGCTGCGCGAGGAAATTCAGGCTAAAATCCGCGAAGACGCGCCCATCCTCACCAACCAGGGTGGGGTGCTGCTCGATAACATTGATGCCGAGCTCGACGAGCTGCGCCGCATGGCCGGCTCGGGCAAAGACTTCCTGTTCCAGCTCCAGCAGAAGGCCATTCAGGAAACCGGCATTTCCTCGCTTAAGGTGGCTTACAATAAGGTGTTTGGCTACTACCTCGAAGTCACGAACGCCCACAAGGACAAGGTGCCGCCCACCTGGATCCGCAAGCAGACGCTTGGTAAATGCCGAGCGCTACATTACCGAGGAGCTGAAAGTATACGAGGAGAAGATTCTGACTGCCGAGGAGCGCCTGTTCGTTATTGAGCAGCGCATTTACACGGAGCTCGTGCTCACGGCCGCCGAGTACGTGCCCCAGGTGCAGCAGAACGCCCGTGCCATTGGCGTGGCCGACTGCCTGGCCTCTTTCGCCGCCACGGCCCGCCAGCACCGCTACGTGAAGCCCGTCGTCGATGACTCCACGACCCTCGACATCACGGCCGGCCGCCACCCCGTGATTGAGCGCCAGCTGCCGCCCGGCGAGCAGTACATCCCCAACGACCTGCGCCTCGACCAGGATGACCAGCAGATTGTGGTGATAACCGGACCTAACATGGCCGGTAAATCGGCGTTGCTGCGCCAAACGGCCCTGATTGTGCTGCTGGCCCAGATCGGCTCCTTCGTGCCCGCCGACGCGGCCCATATCGGCGTCATCGATAAAATCTTCACCCGCGTAGGCGCCTCCGACAACCTGAGCAAGGGCGAAAGCACCTTCATGGTGGAGATGACCGAAACGGCCTCTATTCTGAACAATTTATCGGATAGAAGTCTGGTGCTGATGGACGAAATCGGGCGCGGCACGAGCACCTACGACGGCATCAGCATTGCCTGGGCCATTGTGGAGCACCTGCACAACTCGCCCCGGGCGCGGGCCAAAACGCTGTTTGCCACCCACTACCACGAACTCAACCAACTGGCCGACGACTGCCCCCGGGTGCGCAACTACCACGTGGCCGTGAAGGAGGCCGACGGCCGCATCCTGTTTCTGCGCAAGCTGCGCGAAGGCGGCTCCGAGCACTCCTTCGGCATCCATGTGGCCCGCATGGCCGGCATGCCCACGGCCGTCGTGCTGCGGGCCAACGAAATCATGCACCACCTGGAGCAGGAGCGGGCATCTACGGGCATCGAAGCCGACTCGCCCACCGAGTTCGATGATTTGCTGGCGGGCCTCGGCGATGCGGAAACTGCTGGCGTGGCCGGGGGCAACGTGGTGCCCTTCAACGGCCGCCCGGCGCTGGCGCCTGAATCGGCCCGGCCCGGCCCGAAAGCCCAGCCGGCAGCGGCCGTGCACTCGGCCCCGCGCCCCAGCCTGCAGCTCAGCATGTTCGAGCCCGCCGACCCGGCCCTGGAGCGCCTGCGGGAGCTGCTGGAAAAGCTCGACGTCAACACGCTCACGCCCATCGAAGCCCTGCTCAAGCTCAACGAGCTGAAGCTGGCGGCGGGCAACGCGAAGTAGCGGCCCCGGCCGCGGCAAAGCCCGTCGGATCGGGTGGGCCGCGGCCGCGCAGTCGGCGCAGGGGCTGCGTGCAGGCAGGTAGGCGGACTTTGGAGGTGAAATTTTTCTGCCTGAAAATCAGGCTACAAGCCCGCTGACAAGGTTTTTGAGGTGATTTTTTTAGGAGGTGGTCTTGACTTCATCGATTCCTGTACTACCTTTGTCACACCAAAACGCTCTAGGGCGTTAGAAACTCAAGCGAGAGTAGCTCAGCTGGTAGAGCGCGACCTTGCCAAGGTCGAGGTCGCGAGTTCGAACCTCGTCTCCCGCTCCAAGTAAAAAACCTGCCCCAACCGGCAGGTTTTTTCGTTTCTTGCCGGCATGGCCAACCTCCGCAAATGCCATTGCACCGACGACGAGTTTCGCCAGGCCGTGGCCGAAAGCCTGTCGGTACGGCAGGTGCTGAACCGTATCGGGCTGGTGCCGGCCGGCGGCAACTATAAAACCGTGCACGCCCGCATCGCCCGCCTGAAGCTGGACGCTAGCCATTTCACTGGGGCTGCCTGGAACCAGGGGGCACGGTTTCGGCAACTCCGGGCACCGGTTGACTTGCAGGACCTGCTGATTGAGGGTTCCGTTTATCAGTCATACAAGCTCAAAAATAAACTCTTACGTGCTGGGCTGCTGGAAAGAAGGTGTTCATCCTGTCAGCTTGATCAGTGGTGTGAACAGCCTATGCCGCTGGAACTGGATCATATAAACGGAATCCATCATGATAATAGAATCGAGAATTTGCGTTTACTTTGTCCAAATTGCCACGCTTTGACCGCTACCTATCGAGGTAAGAATAAAGCAATAGGGAAGTAGCATCATCCGCCAGAGTGGTGAAATTGGTATACACGCGGCACTTAAAATGCCGTTTCCGAAAGGAAGTACGGGTTCAAGTCCCGTCTCTGGTACAGTGCACAAAGCCTTCCTGGGGTAGCCCAGGAAGGCTTTTTTGTGGCTCAGCAGCCCGTGCAGCCGCGGCCGACCCGGTACCGAAGGCTGGGAACGGGACCAATCTTTTACCTTTAGTGTTCTTCCTCCCCGTGCCTATGTCCGCTCCTATGCTTTCTCCCGATGATTACCAGCAGAAAATCAAGCAGGCATTTGCCGAGGTGGGCAAGGTGGTGGTGGGCCAGCACTACATGGTTAACCGGCTGCTGATTGGCCTGTTTACCGGCGGGCACGTGCTGCTGGAAGGGGTGCCAGGTCTGGCCAAAACCCTGACTATAAGCACGCTGGCCAAGGTGTTGCATCTGCACTTTCAGCGGGTGCAGTTCACGCCCGACCTGCTGCCTTCGGATTTGGTGGGCACCATGATCTACAACCAGAGCCGCTCGGAGTTTGAGGTGAAGAAGGGGCCGATTTTCGCCAACCTGGTGCTGGCCGACGAGGTAAACCGCTCCCCGGCCAAAGTGCAGAGCGCCCTGCTCGAAGCCATGCAGGAAAAGCAGGTAACCATCGGCGAAATCACGTACCCGCTCGACTTGCCCTTTCTGGTGCTGGCCACCCAGAACCCGGTGGAGCAGGAAGGCACTTACCCGCTTCCCGAGGCTCAGGTCGACCGTTTCATGCTGAAAGTGCACGTCGATTACCTCAAGAAAACCGATGAGCTGGAGGTTATGCGCCGGATGGCCAACCTGAGTTACATCGACGACGTGCGCCCCGTGCTCACCCGCGACGATATTTTCGGTATCCGCCACCAGATCAATCAGGTGCAGATTTCGGAAACGCTGGAGAAGTATATTATCGAGTTGGTGTTTGCCACCCGCAAGCCCGCCGAGTACGATCTGGCCGAGTTCCAGCAGTACCTGCAATTCGGGGTGAGCCCGCGGGCCAGTATTGCCCTGCACCGGGCTGCCAAAGCCGTGGCGTTCCTCGATGAGCGCGATTACGTGCTGCCCGAAGACATCAAGGATGTGGCCGCCGACGTGCTCAACCACCGCATCCTGCTCAACTACGAAGCCGAAGCCGACGGTATCCGCACCCAGGACATGATTGAGGCTATCCTGCGTAAAGTCCCGATTAGTTAGCGGGCGGCAAAGAAGGCGGTAAGCCTGATATTCATGGATCTCATGTTCATGGCAAACCTGCCCCTGATGCGCTGTTTTTAGCTTGCATGAGAGGTTTCAAGCCCGCTGGCTGACGCTGTCTTTGAGACAGCAGGAGCAGCCCGGAGCGGTATTGTTCCTACTGTCGAGCCGGGCGGACCAATTGCCAGAGGTAGACCAGGTCGGCAGGGCGGACCAGGAAAGCCGTTGGGCCCAGGCCCGTGGTGCGGCGAAAGTGCCAGAGCAGAAAAGCCGTGGAGGCCGCATAGGAAAGCGTGGAGGCCAGCGCCGCCCCTCGGATGCCCAGCTGCGGAATCAGCAGCAGGCCCCCGCCTACCGTAGCTACCAGCCCCACCAGCGAAGCGGCATTGTTGCGGCGGTACTGCGCCCGGCCCGAGAAGTAACTGCTGATCAGCATCTGTACGGCCATTATGATAGCACCTGGGGCCAGCAGTTGCATGACGGTTTGGGCGGGGCCGAATTCGCGCCCGAACAAGGCCGTGAGCAGCGTGGGCGGCACTGCCACCAGCACCAGAACCGCCGTTGCGGTGCCCAGTAGTGCCAGCCGGCCCACGCGCAGCGCCGATTCGGGCAGGCCTCCGGTTGTAGCAGGCGCGTTTACCAAGTCGACGTACTGGATCAGGGCGGCACTGCGCGGAATCAGCCAGATGGCCTCCATCAGGGCCACGCCTACCGAGAGTACACCCACGGCCCGGGCATCGGCAAAATAGGCCACGAAGTAGTAGCCGAGGCGGTAGTTGGCGAAAGCCAAGATATTGGAAAAATGCGCCCCCCGGCTGTGGCGGGCCAGCTCGCGAACGGTGGCCCGTAACCGCCGGCCCAGGCGGCGGCGGGGGTCGGGCAGGCGCAGCAGCGGCCCCAGGCTCAGGAGCAGCGGCAGTCCGAAGGCCAGGTAGGCGGCGTAGTAGTAGGTTTCCACGGCCACCCACTGCCCACCCGCCCAGAAAGCGGCCAGCAGCCCCCCGGCCAGCAACGCCACCTGGACCAGCATGAGCAGGTTATAGGTGCCTTCGCGCCGCCTACCCAGCAGCAGAGCGGTGTTGATAGAGAAGAGCGCCTGCAACAGGCTGAGAGCCCCCAGGTGCAGCAGGTACAGCGGCTCTGGCTGGCGCAGCAGGCCCACCGTGGCTGTTCCCAACGCGCATACCACGGCTGCCCAGCCATAAGCGGGCAGCAGCAGGTGCCAGAGGTTGCGGCGCGGGGCCAGGTAAATCAGCGAAGAGCCGCCCAGCAGCCCGATAAAGAGCAGAATGGCCGCGCAGTCGGTTACGAACAGGCTGATGGCCCCACGCCCGGTGGCCCCGAGGTAGCGGGCCGTCAGCCACACCACCCCGAAGCTAAGCAGGGCCGTAGCCAGGCGGCTGGCAAAATTATGAACGACGCGACGCAGCATGGGCGGCAAGAAACGAATAAACTACTCCCCCAGTACCTGCCGGTACACCTGCCGGAACGCCGCCCCCACGGCCGGGTAGCTGAACCGGGCCACGGCCGTTGCGCGCATGGCCTGCTCCTCGAAGCGGCCGGCCGGAGCCCGCAGCACTTCCAGCAGGGCCTGGTAGAGCGCCTCCTCGTCGGCAGCCTCTACAAGCAGGCCCGCCGATCCGTCGGGGGGCAGCAGCTCGGGTACGCCGTTGACGCGGGTAGCCACGGCGGGCAAGCCGCTGGCCTGGGCCTCAATCAGCACGCAGGGCAGGTTTTCGTAGTTGGAAAACAGCACGAACGCCTGGGCCCGGCGCATTTCCTCGGCCACCTGTTCCGAGGTCAGCTTACCCAGAAACGTTACGGTACCATCGGCCAGCAGGCCCAGCTCGGTAGCCAGCGCGTGCATGGCCGCCTCGGCGGGTCCGTAGCCCGCCACGCGCAGGTGCAGGCCCAGCCCGGGGTGGTCGGTGCGCAGGCGGGCCACGGTACGCAGCGTGCCGCTCAGGTTTTTGGCCTGCTCGTTGAAGGCGGCCACGTTCAGCAGCCCCTGCCGCTGCCCGGGCGCGGCAGGCAGCCGGAACAGGTCGGTGTCCACCACATTCGGGATAACAACGGTGCGCGGTGCTCGCCCTCCAAGGCGAGCTACGGCCCGGCGCAGGTCGTCGGAAACGGGGGTAAAGGCCGCCGCCTGGCTGACCAGTCGCCCGGTTAGCCAGCCCCGCCACCAGCTGAGCCGGTGCGCATTCACGGGCAGCAGGGCGGTCTGGTGCTCGGTTACCAGGTACGGAATTCGGTACCGATGCTTTAGCCAGCGTGCCCACAGGCCGGTGCGCAGCAGCACATGCACGTGGGCCAGCTGGGGGGGCTGCCCCCAGTGCTGGCAGACGCGCCGGTAGCCCCGGCGTTGGCACCAGAAGTACAGGCCGAGCTTCAACAGCTTATCGAGCGGGGCGAAGCCCGTGAGGCGGTGGCGGTAGTAGTAGCGCCAGGTGGGTACTGGGCCGGTAAGGTCAATGTCCTCCTCAATCAGTTTCCCTAACGGCCCCCGGGCCACGACCGCGAAAACTACCACGCTTTGTAAAGGCTGCTCCGGCGTGGCGGCCCCGGCAATGGCCGCCACGTGCCGGGCCACGAAGTCGCCGTCCTGGTCGTCGTAGCGGTGGGGGTACCATTTGGGCAGGTGCAGAACGCGCATGAACGAAGCGGGAAGCGAAATAGGGGAGTGTGGCAAAAGTACGTACGACGCGGCCCCCGGAGCGCCGCCCACTCAGAAGCTACCGGAAAATAACGGAGCCGACGCCCTGGAGGACGTCGGCTCGGATAAGCATAGAATAAACGACCGGAAAAAATCAGCTGGAATTACAATCGAGCACCTGGTATCCGGTAATCAGCCAAAAAGCCTAGCGGGCTACTACAAAGCGTACCGATTGGCTGGTTTCGTTGGTGGTCACGGTGGCGATGTACACGCCGGCCTTCAGGTTGGCAGGTAGGTTCACGGCCTGGCTGCCGACGTTGAGCTTGTCGTTGGTGAGCAGCGTGGCTACCTGGCGGCCGGTCAGGTCGAGGACGCGGACGGTGGCGTTGCCGCTGCGCTTGAGGCTAAAGCGTAGCTCGGCCTGGCCAACGCTGGGGTTAGGCACCACGGCCAGCTGCTGGAGCTGGTCGGAAGCCGACTTGGTGGCCAGCGTGAGGCCGGCGCGGTTGTAGCAGGTAATCTGGGGGTCGAAGTTGGCCCAGCCGGCCGTCCAGTCGGTGGTGCCGAAGGCGCCGCGGTAGGTAGGCGTCTTCTCGAAGAAGGCGTCGGCCAGCTTGGCATCGGTATAAGCCGCGCCCGTGAGCAGGGGAGAAGTGCTCTGGGGCAGGAAGTTGGGCTTGGTCAGGTTGAAGTTGTCGACGGCCAGCTTCAGGTCGGCTACGGTGCTGAGGGTGTTGCCCCGGGCGGCGGCGTTGAAGTAGCCGGCCAGATCGAAGGTGCTGCCCGAAACGCTGGCGAAGTTGCTGCCCATGCCGGCAAACACGTTGTTCTTGAGCACCAGGCTGCCGGCCGTGGCGTTGGCTTCGCTGGCGGCCCCATCAAGCAGAATGCCCGTAGGGTAGCCGGTAATCACGGTATTGAACACCGACAGCGCCGAGTTGCGGCGGATGTGCATGCCGCGCTTGTAGTTGGTGTCGAGGTCGCCCACCGGGCCGGGCAGGAACAGACTCACGTTTGAGAACACGGCCGAGGTCTGCGGCGAGTTGCTGGAGCCCGTTGCATCGTTGTCCGACTCAAAGCCGTTCGAGCCCGAAATGTCGGCCACGTTGGGGTCGCGCAGCGACACGGCGTATTGCACCTTGCCCGAGAAGCCGCTGTCGGTATCGAACTCATCATCGAGGCCCCGGAAGGCCACCAGATGCTTGGCGTTCACCGTGCCCCCAAACCACTCGTAGGAGTCGTCGTTGGCGTACGATACCTGGATGTAGTCGAGCACAGTGCCCGAACCCACCCCGGCCAGCGTCAGGCCGTTGATTTCGTTGCCGTTACCGAAGTCGATGCCGGGAAACTCGATGCGCACGTAGCGCAACACGCCCGAGTTATCAGCCGCGTCGGTGCCGCCGTAAGTGCCGCTGCCCTGCGTAATGCCCTCCACGTTGGCCGTGCCGCCGGCGTTGTTGATGGGCGCCCGGCCCAGCAGAATCACCCCGCCCCAGTCGCCGCGCCGGCGCTGGCCGGCGGCGTTGCCCGAGGTAAAGACAATTGGCTTGGCGGCCGTGCCGTTGGCGTTGATTTTGCCGCCCTGCTGCACAATCAGCGAGCCTTTGGCGCCGGTGGGGTTGGCCGGATCGTTGCCCTTGATGATGGTGCCGGGCTCAATGTTGAGCACCGCGCCCGAGCGCACGAACACGTTGCCGTTGAGCTGGTAGATGTTGTTGGCCGTCCAGGTGACGTTGCCGGTAATTTCGGTCGACCACAATAACGGGCGTCGGGGCAGCGGGGCACACCGTCTGGGCCTGAGCGGTCGTCAGGGCGGCCGGAGCAACCAGGGTAGCGCAGGCCAGCATAACAGGGAGTAGAATCTTTTTCATAGTCGGAAAAGCTAGGAGGGTGGATGAATCAGATGACAATTCAAAGGTCCGGCACGGCTGGCCGCGGTGCTACGTTTTGGTGTTGTGCTTCTGTTAGGATTGTGTTTCCTTAATGTTTAGTGGGGTGGGATGGGGAAAGGAACGTGATGCTCCATCTGGTGTCCGCGCAGCCGGAGCATCACGTTCCTTCCCTAATCCTTTATCCCCTAAAACTGCCAGGTCAGGCCCAGCGTCGAGTACTGGCCGCGCTTGTAGCGGGCGAAGGCGCCGGTTTCGAAGGAGTCGATTTTGTTGTTGCCGTTGAAGTCGTAATACTGGCGCACCAGCTGGTTGAGGGCATCCTGCACCCCAGCCTTGATCTGCAGGTGCTCGCCCACGCTCTTGGTTACCGAAAGGTCAATCACGTTGCGGGGCAGCTCGATTACCGAGAAGTTGGTGCCCCGGTCGCCCACAAACATGATGCGCGGCCCAATCACGTTGTACTGGGCCGAGGCCTGCCAGCCGTGGTCGGCATCCTGGTAAAACAGGCCCAGGTTGGCCACGTAGGGCGACTGGCCCTGCAAGGGGCGGTCGGAGATGGCGAAGTCGCGGTTGCGCTCGTTGTCTTCGAGCTGTACCCGGCTGCGAATCAGCGAAGCGTTGGCTACCAGCGAGAGGCGGTCGACGATGCGGCTGCCGGTCAGCTCGGCCAGCGACTTTCGGGCTTCCACTTCCACGCCCATATCGTAGGCGCTCTGGGCATTCTGGTAGCTCAGGTACAGGTTCAGGCCCCCGGTCGAGGTCGTGGTCTGCTCGATGGCGTTCTGGAAGTACTTGTAGAACACGCCTACCGACAGCATTTCCGAGCGGCTGGGGTAGAACTCGTAGCGCAGGTCGGCGTTGTAGATTTTGGCCGTTTTCAGGTTCGGGTTGCCCTCGAGGAAGTAGCTGTTGGCGAAATCGTAGTACTGGTACTGGGCCAGCTCCCGGAACTCGGGCCGGTTCACCGACACGCTGCTGGCCAGGCGCAGCAACGAGCGCAGGTTGAAGTTGTAGGTGGCGTTGAACGAGGGCAGCGCGAACGTGCGCTTCTCCTCGTAGGGCGCGGTGGCCGTGTCGCCGCTCACCAGCCGGCGGCGGTTGTACTCCATGCGCAGCCCACCCGACACGCTGAACTTGTCGGAAATGGGCAGCACGGCGCTCAGGTAGCCGGCCGCGAGCAGGTTGTTGGCCGAGTACCGGTCGTTGGCCTGGGTGCCCTCATCGAGCCGGAAGCCATCCGTATTATTGATGTTTTCGGGGCTGAAGATGGTTTCGATGGGCAGCCGGCGCAGGTCGCGGCGGGTATCGGCGGTACGCACGAACGAGAAGTAGCGGCTGGCGTAGTCGCGCTCCTTGTACTCGGTGTAGAAGCCGGCGCGCAGCTTGTACTCGTTGGCCTTGGTGGTGTCGCGGCCCGCCAGGCGGCGCTCCCATTGGCCGCGGCCCATGTAGGTGTTCTCGGTCAGGTTCGAGAAGTAGTGCGAGGCGTCGAGCTGGGAGCCCGTGACGGGCACAATCACCTGGAACGGCGTGGTGGCCGGATCGGCTTCCTGCGAGCGTTGGGTGCGGAAACGGCGGTAGTCGGGCTCGTCGCGGAACACGTAGTTGTAGCCCCCGGCCCAGGTGAAGGTGTTGCGGCGGCCGGCCCCGAGTGCCGGGCCTGTTTCGTGGGTGCCCTGGAGCTGGCCCGAGTAAATGGTGCGGCTCTGGTAGTGCAGCGAGTAGTTGTCGAAGTCCTGGCCCTGGCCGGGGCCGCCCTGCTCGTAGCTTGGGCCGGTACGGTGCACCACCTCGTCGGTGCCGTACTGGTTGAGGAAATTGCGGAACTCCAGGCGGTTATAGTCGTTGAGGCGGGCCTGCCAGTTATGGATCACGCCCAACCGCACGGCGCTCAGCGCCCGCTGGTCGTTGTAGTCGGTCAGCAACGGCGCCGACTGGTTCAGCGTGTCGAAGGCTTGGTAGCGGCTGCGCCGGATGTCGTACTGCTGAAGCGTGTTGGAGTAGGAAACCGACGTGACGTTGCTCAGGTCGAATTTGCCCAGCGCAAACTTGCGGGTCAGGCCCAGCGAGAGGCGGGTGTCGGGGCGGGCCATGCCCAGGCCCGGCTTCCACTCGTTGCGCAACTGGCTGCCCACCTGCCGGAGCTGGCCGTCGGGCAGGTTGTTGAGGTCGGCGCCGCCCCCGAAACCGGGCAGGGCGTTGGGCAGGGCCCGGTCGCCGCTGTCGAAGCCCAGCCAGTCGGTGGCGCTGTGGTTGGTGCTCTGGTAGTTGTTCTGCAACGTGGTGCCGCCCCGGTAGCCGCCGCTCAAGCTCAGGCTGGTCGAGTTTTCGAGCACCGAGTTCTTGGTGAACACCTCTACAATGCCGCCGCCAAACTCGCCCGGCAACTCCGGGGCCCCCGACTTGAAGATCAACACCCGGTCAATCACCGAAGAGGGGAGAATATCGAACGAAAACGAGCGGGTATCCACTTCGGCCGAAGGCGTGAGGGCCTCATTCAGCAGCACCGTATTATAGCGCTCGGCCAGCCCCCGAATCACAACGAAGCTGTTATTCTGGATCGTGACGCCCGGAATGCGCTTCATCACCTCGGCGGCGTCGCGGTCGAGGCTCTTCACGATTTGCTCGCTGCTCATGCCGCTCACCACAACCTCCGACTTCTTGAGGTCCTGGAGCATGGCCACCTCGGTGCCGGTCTGCTTCTGGCCCGTTACCACCACTTCGCCCAGCGACTGGCTGCTTTCTTCGAGCGAGCCGTTGAGCACAGTCGGCTGGCCTTCGCGAATCACGATGCCGGGCAGCGTCAGCGGCTTATAGCCAATCGACTGCACGCTGACCGTGTAAGTGCCCGGCGTAGCTGGTAGCGAGTACGTGCCGTCGATGTCTACCGGGGCAGCCTGGGTGGTGCCGGTCAGGATGACGGTGGCCCCGATAGCGCCTTCGCCGGTTTTTTTATCGGTTATTTTTCCCTGCAGCGTACCTTGCTGGGCCCAGGCCAACTGACTGATTATCAAAAAGAAAAACAGTAAAAACGAACGCCGCATAATTGTGGTGGTAAGAGTTTCACAAAAGTACCCCGGCCCTGTTATGCTAATATTGCGTCCAGGTTATGCTTGTGTTACTGCTTCCCTAACCGCTTCTGCTCCTGCCACAAACCGCTACTTTTGCGGCCATTTTGCCCCACAGCCCATGCTCCAGTCCATGACCGGCTACGGAATCGCGACCCGCGAAACCGACCGCTACGCCGTTACCGTCGAGATTAAGTCGCTCAATTCCAAGAGCCTCGATCTGACCTTGCGCCTGCCCCGCTTTCTGCAGGATCGGGAGCTGGAAATCCGCAACCTGATAACTAAAAGCTTGGTGCGGGGCAAAGTCAACCTCAGCCTCGATTTCGTCCGCTCCCGCGCTACGGGCGCGGCTGGCTCCATCGTGAACGAGGCGGCCCTGACGGCGGCCTGCCAGCAGCTGCAGGCCCTGAGTTTGCGCACCGGCCTCTCGCTCGAGCAGGTAACGGCCGTGGCCCAGGCCCTGCCCGGGTCTCTGCGCCTGCCCGCCCCCGACGCCCCCATTGCCACCGAGCAGGAGGAGGAAACGCCCTGGGAAGAGCTGCTGCCGCTACTACAGGAGGCCCTCGACCGCGTCCACGAATTCCGCCGCACCGAAGGCCAGACCCTGACCACCGAAATCCTGGGTTACATCGACCGCATCCGCATCCTGCTGGCCGACGTGGAGCGCCACGACCCCACCCGGATCGAGCAGGTGCGCCAGCGCCTGCAAACCCACCTGGCCGACATCTCGGCCAACGAGCATTTCAACAGCATTCGCTTCGAGCAGGAGGTGCTGCACTACATCGAGAAGCTTGACATCGCCGAGGAAAAAGTACGGTTGATCAGCCATTTGCACTACTTCACCGAAACGGCCGGCCTACCCGAATCCGTAGGTAAAAAATTAGCGTTTATTTCGCAGGAAATCGGTCGGGAAATTAACACCATCGGTTCCAAAGCCAACGACTCCGTCATCCAGCACCTAGTGGTGAGCATGAAGGAAGAGTTGGAAAAAATCAAGGAACAGATCAACAACATTCTCTAAGTACTAAAGCGTCTTCCCCGACTTCCTATATAATGTAATTGAACTTTGCGGATACTAAATAGTATAGCGAATTTCTGATATATAATTGGGATTTTTCAGGGTTGGTAATTTTTGTCCAAAAAGAATAAGTGAAGTCTTAATCTTTGTCTAGGCTATCCAGAGGGCTTTTATAGCTCTTCTAGAGGTAGTTGCTGACAACTCTTTCAGCTTATATAGTTGCAGGTGATTTGTCTTTTCCCTTTTTTTGCGTAAATTGTGTTATCCAAGCAATAGAGGGTTATTCCTCGGCGGGGTAACCTTCAAATTTTGATTTCCATCTTTTTTCAGCCTACTACTATGAAAAAAGTCTTACTTATCGCCCCTGTTCTCTGCCTGATGGTGCTGCTCATGGCTGCCCGTCCGTTTGCAGAAGTTGAATTGGTTAAGAAGCGTGTCCTGAGTGAGCGAGTAGAAATCCTCATCCCGAAAGGGTTCGAGGTGATGAGCGAGCAGCAAATGGACTTCAACTATGCTAAGTCGCAGAGCCGCCCAAGCGTCATCTACACCAACAGCAAGGAAGCCAGCCTTTCCTTCTCCTACACCGACAACACGGCGGACCAGGACATGGTGGACATGTACCACGACAACTTCTACAAGATTTACTCCAAGCAGTTCAAAGGCGCCACCTGGTTCAGCCACGGCGTAAAGGAAGTGAACGGCCGCAAGGTGGGTTACCTCGAGCTGATGAAGCCTGAGTTGGGCCACGAAGTGTACAACTTCATCTTCTTCACCGATGTGGAAGGCAAGCTGCTCATGTGCACTTTCACCTGCGCCGACCGTCAGAAGCCCGAGTGGGAGAACATCTCCAAGCAGATCATGGGTTCGTTCAAAGCCAACGGCTAAGCCCAAGCGGTATTTCTGCCACAAAGCCCTCGTCCCGGAACAAGCAGTCAGCTGGCTGCCCGTTCCGGGACGAGGGCCTTTTAACGTTCCGGCCAAAGCCAGCCGCCGGGACCGACACCCACAGCACGCAAGCAGCGGCGCCATATTGTCACAGCGCAGTAGTTGTTTTTTGCCCCGGAGGGGCGCCATATTTATAGCATTGGAAACGGTGTAGAAACAGAGCCCCGTAGGGGTGCCATACGGTCGTTCAACGATTTATGCCGCCCCTACGGGGCTCCAACATGCCGTGAGGTTCCATTTCGATAAACATAGTGCCCCTCCGGGGCTAAAAAATAGCCACCGTACTGTGAGTGTGTAGGTCCGCGCTTTCGTACCACCTACTCACCTCTCACCTCCTACTTCTCCCTCAAAGGTGCCGCGCCCAGTTGGTTTAGGAAGTCGCGCAGCAGGTGAAATACGGCGCTAAAGGCGGTGAGCGGTAGGGTTTCGGGTCGGTCAAGTACGTCGTGGTAGGCGCTGATGCCCCCGCGGGTGTAGAAGAACAGGGCTGGTACACCGCGCTCGGAGAAGTAGAAGTGGTCGGAGTTGGCCGCCCGGCCCCGGGCCGCCAGGGACGACACGTATCGGTGGGCTGCGTTGAGTTGCTGAAGCTGCGCGAACTGCTTGTCGAACACCCGCCCATTCACGACCATCAGGCCTTCGTCGCCGGTGCCCAACAGGTCGAGGTTGGCCAGCAGCCGGATATTGGTTAGCGGAACCAGCGGGTGCTCCACAAAGTAGCGTGAGCCTACCAGACCAGCTTCTTCGGCCCCAAAAGCCAGAAAGGCCACCGAATAGGCCGGCCGGTTTTCGGGGCGGGCGTAGTGGGTGGCCAGCTCCAGTAGCATGGCTACACCGCTGGCATTGTCGTTGGCCCCCGGGAAGTAAGTGGCGCGCCCGAGCTGGCCAAGGTGGTCGTAGTGGGCCGATATGACCAGCAGCGAGTCGGGGTGAACAGTGCCGGGAAGATAGCCCACCACGTTCTGGGTGCGGTAGGCCGGCACCAGCGTGGCATCGAGGCGCAGGCGTACCGTGCGGGCGGTGGCGGGCCAGGCGGCGGCCCGTACTTCCAGCCGGGGCTGGGTGGCCTGCTCGCCGGCCAGGCTGGCCGTGAGCTTGCCGGGTACAAGCGTGAGGCGGCCGGCCGCCGAGGCCAGGTGGGCCTGAACATCGGCCGGCAAAGTGGGCAGGCGGCGGACCTGGGACTGGGTGAGCACGAGCACTACGCCCGCGAGCGGAGTAGCCAGTAGGGTGGCCTGGGCGGTGGGCTGCGAGAAAATCAGCGAATCGGGCTGGTACACCGGGCCGCAGAGCTGGCCGGGGCCCGAGTCGGGCTCGGCAATGAAATCGAGGCCGGGGCGCAGGGGCTGGTTATCGGCCCGCAGCTCGGCCCGGCCGGGGAAGGTATTGATGGGGAGCGTGAAGGGCTGCCGGAATCCCGGGGCCAGGGGCTGCAAACCCAGCGCGCGAAACCGCTGCACGAGGTAAGTGGCGGCCTGCTGCTCGCCCTGGTTCACGTAGCCGCGGCCGTGGAAGGCAGGGCTGGTGAGCTTTTTAATGGTCTGGCGGACGCGGGGCAGACTCTGGGCGACGGTTGGGGTGGCCTGAGTTAATCCCAGGGCTGTCCCCAGCAACCCAACGGCCAGGCCGCGAACTCCTAGCCGGCGGCCGCTCATTGCCAGCGGTGCCGGGTGGCCCACATCAGGGCGCTACCGACAGCTACGCCCAGCGCGTCGGAAAGCAAATCCGACCATTCGCCGTGGCGACCCAGGGCCATGCTCATTTGCAGGACTTCAACAAGCGCCCCCAGCGCCACCGAAAACCAGAACACCACCCCAAAGGCATGGCGCCGTAGCCAGGGCCAGCGTTGCTGCCGGCCGACCGAAAACGTGCCCAGCACGGCCAGCACCCCAAATACAAAGGCGTGGGCGGCCGTGTCGAAGGACAGCAGCTGCCACTGGGGCAGCGGCGGCATATCGGCCGAGGGCGTGAGCGTACTCACCAAAATAAACGCCACCCACGCCAGCGGCAGGGCCCCGAAGGCCCGCCGGGTTGGCGTGGGTGGCGCGGAAACTAACACAACCTAAGGGAGGGGATGGGCCTAAGCGCCCACCAGCTCGCCGTAGGTTTCGGCCGAGAGCAGACTCTCCAACTCGGCGGGGTTGCCCACCGACATCTTGATCATCCAGCCGTCGCCGTAGGGGTCGGAGTTAACCAGCTCCGGGGCTGCCGTCGAGCTTGTCGTTGATTTCGAGTACGGTGCCGCTGATGGGGCTGAACAGGTCGGAAACCGTTTTTACGGCCTCTACCGTGCCGAATACCTCGTGCGGGCAACCTCCTTGTCGAGCGTGTCAATATCAACGTAAACGATGTCGCCAAGCTCTTTCTGGGCGTGGTCGGTTACGCCGATGAAGGCCACGTCGCCTTCAACGCGGATCCATTCGTGCTCTTTGGTGTACTTGAGGGTGGCGGGCAGATTCATGGGGCGATACTAAGGATGGGAGTAAAGGAGCGGTACGCCGGGCGCACCGCTTCAAAAGTACAGGTTAAAGGTGAAATAGTGAGATGGGGAGGTGGTGAAATGAGGAGTTTGATGTTCAGCGGTTCCGTTTACGCAAGCGGCGCAGTCAGGACCCTGAAACGTCAAACTCCCCATTTCACCAATTCACCATCTCACTGCTACTGCGACAGGCTGTAGCGAAGCTGGATGCCGGCTTCGGTGGACGTGTTTCTGAACGCGTTCTGAACCCGGGGCGTGGTGATGTTCTGGGTGAAGAAGAACTGCAGGTTCAGGCGCTGGTTGAGCACGTAATCGACGGTAGGGCGCAGCTGCATCTGGCGGGTGCCACTCACCACCCGGCTCGAGGCCCGGCCCAGGCTGGGCGTGGGGTTGGCAGGCGTTACCTCATCAGGATTTATTACGTCTACGATGGCGCGCTGCACGGCGTAGTTGTCGCTGATACTTAGGTCGAGGCGGGCATTGAGCTCGTTGCGCAGCACCCGCTGCTCGCCCCCGATGCGGAAGGGCAGCTTGAACTTGTTGGTGGCGAAGCCCACCCCAATCACCATATCGTTGCGGCGCAGCTCGGTTACCTGGGCCACTACCGGGTTAAGGCCGATGGTGCGGTCGATGCGGTACTCCAGGCGGCCCGTAAGGCGGCCGGTGGTCTGGAAGTCGACCCCAATGAGGGGAGCCAGCCGCTCGGCAATCGAGGTTTGACCCACGATGTAGTAGGGCACGAACTGCCCCGCCTGGTTTGGAATCAGGTCGTTGAGCCCGGGCCGCTGACCGTAGGTGGCCGACGTGTTGTAGCCCGCGATGGTGTACACCGAGCTGTACACGTGGTTGAGGCGGAACGAGCGGAAGTAGCGCTGCACGAGAGGCAGTTCCGAGAGGCCGTTGTAGTGATGTTCCAGTTCGGAATCGGGATTTTGATGCTTGGCTCGAAGGTCTTGGCCGAGTAGCCATCCGACGACTTGCCCTGGTAGGCATCGAGGAAAGCTGGCAGCAGCACGTCCTGGGAGTTGTAGCCGAAGCTGCCGGGGTTGGCATTGCCGGCCGTGGCCGCCTGCAGCTTGCTCTGCACCGGGCCCCGGTTGTCGAGGAAGCGGTTGAAGGCCTTCGACGTTTCGCCCTGGTCGCTCAAGTCGCCGAACAGGGTCTGGATGGAGATAAACGAGATGCTGAACGTGCCCGAGCCCAGCTGGCTGCTGGCCGTCGGGATGGAGTTCGGCACCGGGATAAAGTTGTCGTCGACTTCCCGGCGGTAGAACACCTCCCGGCTGCTGACCGCGTTTTTGCGGGCATCGAGCTGAATGTTGAAGTCGCGGAAGGGCTCCAGGGTGGTGCGCAGCGTCAGGGCCTCGGTGAGCAAGGAGCTCAGGGGCGTGTTCAGGTACTCGCTGTCGTTGGTGTACCAGTCGTTGTTGTAGGCCTTCTGAAACAGGTTGTCCAGCTCGCCATAGTCGCGGTACTGCTGGCCCAGGATGAAGGGCTACGCCGGGGGCAGTGAAGCCGTTGTCGAAGCCCAGGAAGCGGGTTCCGGGCAGGTAGCCGGGCAGCAGCGTGCCGTTGGAGCGGGTGTAGGTGAAGTTGAGCGAGCGGGCCGTCATCAGCGAGCGCAGCACCGCTTTCACGAAGCCGCAGCTCGGGGCCCTTGGCCGAGTCGGCGGCGGCTACTTCGCCGGGCGGCGGGCAGGGGCGCTTTCGGGTCGACTTGGGCCTTGGGCTGGGGCGGCGGGCGCGTTGTTGATGATGTTGAGGAACGCACCTTGTTGTAGAGCTTCACCAGGTCAATTTTGCCGTTGGCGCTTATTTCCCGGTTGTTCTGAATGGTGTTGCCCAGGTTCAGCGGCACGGTGGCCGTATCGGTGGGGGTGCCGGGATTGAGCGGCTTGCGCAGGGCCGTGGAGGCGGCCTGCCAGCTGTACGTGGCCGCGTAGCGGGCATCGGCGCGAGCCAGTCGGTGAGCGGGAACTTGTCGAGCGGCAGGCGGTAGGTGAGCGGCCACAGTCTGGTTGAAGTTGATGGTGCGGCCGCCGCTGCAGCAGGTTGTCGCTGCAGCTGCTGGCGGTTGCGCTGGCCTCCGGCGAGTCGCCGATGGTGCGGCCCGCGGCCTTCGTCCACCACGCCGCGGTTGGTGGCGGTGTAGTCGAAGATCAGGCCTTGGTCAGGTCCCACTTCAGGTCGTAGATGCGGCTGATGAAAAACGACTTCTGGAACACGCCCGGAATGTCGCCCGCGCACGGGCACCTGGCCGGGCTCCAGCATCCGCTGCAAAAACCGCTCGTTGTAGCGCCGGTCGATGTCGGCGCGGAACGAGAAGCGCGAGGGCAGGGGCGTGAAGTTGATTTCCTGGAAAATCTTCAGGTAAGGGTTGTCCAGGGCCTTCACCTTGCCCAGGGGCGTGTAGTTTTTGCGGCGTGGTCTGGTACACGTAGGCCAGGGCCCGGTGTAGGTGCGGGTGTAGTCGCGGTCGGTGCGGATGTCGGTGTGCAGTGCGCTCGGTGATGGAGTAGCTCAGGGCCACGTTCTCGATGTCCCAGGGGCTTGGACTTTGCTGTCTCGGTATTGAGTGCGCTCCTTGCGCACGTTCAGCACCGAGATGCTGCGGCTGGTGGTCTGGTCGATCACCTTGCTTGCGGTACTCGGCCTGGCCGCGCTCGTCGGCGTTGTCGAACTTCTCCAGGCTTTGCTCCAGCTTGGTGTCGGGGTCGAGGGGGTCGTACTGCGGCGCCCGGCTTTCGAGGCCGACCTGCAGCAGCACCGGCACGCGCAGTGCCGGCGCCTCGGGGAAGAACTTGCTCGCCGCCACCGTGGCGTTCACGTCGCCGCGGCTGACGTTGTCGATGGAGCGCTGCTGGGCCTTGTCCTGCAGGCCGCCGAAGCCCACGCTGGTGTAGCTGCCCGTGGCCGTGATGTTGGCCACGTCGGCCAGCTTCACGTTGAGGCGGGCGGTGGCGGCCTAGCCGGCCTGCTGCTCGAACTCGAACACCCGCAACTCATCGGCCCACAGCGTACAGCGACTTGCTGGCGTCGCCGTCGTTGCGTGGGGTTCAGAATGCCAATCATCACGCCCTGCACCGCCGACAAGTCGGGGTTGCCCACCACCGTGATGGTGGCGCCGTTGGCGCAGCATCCACGATGAACGGCGTGTTGTAATCGATGCCCGAGGTGGCCTGCGCGTTGCGCTCGGCCTTGGCATCGATGAACTTCTGGAACGCCACGTCGACCCGGTTGGCTACCGGCCACACCTCATCCACGGTGTAGTTCTGGTTGGCGGCAGTGGGCTGGCGCGTTACCTGCAGCGGCAACGAGTACTCGTAGTAGTTCTGGGTGTAGTCGGTGCCGATGCGCATGAAGCCGCGCACGTCGCCGTCCTGGAGGTTGCGGTCGTGGCTTTCGCCGTGCAGGAACATGCTTCAGGCGCTTGTAGCGCAGCATGTTGATGCGTCATGTTCTTGTAGGCGGCCTTGGCGAAGCCGTCGCGCAGGTTCGTCCACGCACAGGCGCAGGCTCTGCTCGTTTTGCAGGCGGTTGGTGGTGCTCGAGCCGTACTCCTTGTCGCGCGGATGCCGGGCGGCAGCACGTACGGAATGGCCGGGTTGCCCACGGCGGCCGTGCGGCCGTTTTCCTCAATGCTCACCGTCGAGATGCTGAACGCGTCGGCGTCGGTGTCGGGTGCTGACGAATGCCGCCGGGCTCGGCCAGATTGGTAGAGGTAGCGGCGCCACTGGTTGGCCACAAACTGCGGCTGCACCAGGCGCAGCACCACCGGCTGCTGCCAGCCCGTCATGTACATGCGCAGGAAGCGAATGTACTTGAAGCCGAACTCCTGGCCGCCGGGCGTGCCCACGGCCTTGTCGTACTGGCGAATCGGAATCCGGAACTGGTACCACGTCACGGGCTCCTTGTTGGTGTCGTCGTTGGTGTTGGTGACCTTATCGATGATGTAGTTCTGGCCGACTTCCAGCGAGCCGGGGCGCAGGCGCATCCGGTACTCGTAGTAGCGCTCCACTTCCTGCACCACGTTGTCGCGGTTCAGGTCTTCCTTGTCGGGGTAGGCCGTGGAGCTGAGCTGGCTGTTCTCGGGCGAGTTGCCCTCATGCCGTTGTAGTTCTTGTAGCGGCCCAGCATCTTGGTGTCGGCCTGGTCGTAGCTCGGGTCGAGGTGGTGGCGGAAGTTGTCGGCCGAGGGGTCGGGCACGCTGGCGTAGCCGTGTCGCGCTGCCGCTGGGTCTGCTCGCCCTGCGTCGTCCAGGCCGTCGAGGCCTACGTCCTGGCGGGCGCGGGCCCCGGGCGCGGCACTAAAGGCATCGGTCAGGAACGGCAGCGTCGTCACGCGGCCCCACACGGTGGGGGCGGTGTCCTGCTCCAGGTCGTTGGCGTCGGCCGGAATGCCGTTCTCGAACTCGTAGCGGCTGTTGTCCTCCAGCACGTCCTCGGTCACCGTTGCCCAGGTTCATGTACAGGTCGCCGCCGGTGTTCGTTGTTCTGGTTGTGGCCGTCGTTGTCGATCATCTTGCCGTTGTCGCCGGGCAGGAAGGGGTCCATCAGCCAGAATTCCAGGTACTCGATGTTGGAGTTGTCGAAGTCGGTATCGAAGGTGATGTCGCGCGGCAATGGCTGCCTGCCGGGTCGAGTTGGCCGCGGCCGAAGGGTCGGCAAAGAAGGTGGGCCGGCCGCCGGTCGAAGTTGGGGGTGTAGTTGTACTGGCCCGCGCTCGTCGGGGAAGTAGGCCAGGTCGAAGGTGTACTCGAAGCCGTTGCCGGTCGCGCCCAGGTCGCGGTTCGGGAACACCTCGTTGCGCTTGATGCCGCGGATGTAGTGGTTTTTCAGGTCGGCTGCGCCAATGTTGTCGGGCTTGCTCTGGCCGTTGGTGTAGTAGGTCTGGTCGACGGTGTACCAGGCCAGCTTGGCGCGGTTGTAGGCGGCGGCCAGGCCCGTGTTGTTGCCGCGCAGCGGGCAGCGGGGTCGAACGCCAGGCGCCAGGCCGGACCGCGGCTTCAGCCCGCCCAGCGTGTAGGGCGTGCGGGCATTCTCGAAGTCGTCGAGGTACGACACGCCGTTTTCGCCCCGTCGCCCAGCTGCGAGCTGGCCCGGCAGCAGCTTGGCGAACTCGCCGCTGAACGACATGGTCGAGATCTCCTTGGTCGAGATGAAGGGCAGCTTGTCGAGGTACTTGGTCAGCAGCCCGGCTGTCTTGCGGCGCATGCTGCACGTCGAGGCCGTAGATGGTGTTGTTGCCCGGCTCGTCGCCGATGTTCACGCGGTTGATGCCGGGGGCCTGGTTTTCGAGCAGGTGCAGCGCCGTGGCCGCCGAAGTTCACGTCCTTGTTCAGCCGGTAGTCGAGGCGGGCGCCCAGCAGCTTGCGGGGCTGCACCTGCACCAGGGCGTTTTTCTCGAACTCCACCCGCAGCTCGTTGGCCGAGTTGAGGTAGGCCGGGTTCAGGATTTTCACCTTGGCCTGGTCGTAGAACACCTGGTAGTCGACGCCCTCCGTGCAGCAGCGTGCGAGCCCGAGCGCACCCGCACCGAGCCCTGCGGCAATGCCGATGCCGGGCAGGTTGATTTCGTCGGTCGCCACGGCCTGGAAGCGGCCCGCGCAGAATAGAACTTGTCCTTTTCCTGGCGCTGCTGGGCGTCGCTCTGGGTCTGGTTGTACAGCTCCTGGTACACGTACTTGTCGATCAGGCCCGGCTCGGCCGTGCTGTCGAACTTGGCCGCGCAGGTAGCTGCCGAACGGCTCCACGTTCGGGAAAATAATCTTGCCCAGCTCCGGGTCAATCGTGATGCCGGGGAAGAAGTCGAAGTTGCCGTCCGGGTTGCGGTCGTTGTTGGGGTTCACGTTGTCGAGGTTGAGCACCTCAATCAGCGGCCTGTTCGTGATCTGGTCGCCTTCCTTCAGCGAAATCAAGTCGACGCCCGTCACGTCGTCCTTGTAAACTAATCTGGAGCTGGAAGTTGTCGCGGTTGAGCTGCGAGGCATTCAGGGGATAGATGTTTTTCATCATCAAATCCCAGGTCGGCGTGTTGCCCGTGAGCAGTTGCGGTTGGCCGTGGCCGGGTTGGGGTTGAACCGGGGCAGGTTAACGCTCGGGTCGTTGAAGTCGACCAGGCCCACGCCGGGGTTGGTGGCCTTGCAGCATCTTCAGGAAGATGACCTGGTCGTTGCCTACGCTGCGCGTAGTCGTTCTGGATTTCGCCCACCTTGTAGGTCTTGCCGTTGTAGATGTACTGGTAGCGACACGCCCAGCACCTGGTCGGGCAGCAGCTGGCGTATTGAGCGAGAGGTAGCCCAGCTGGGCGTTGTAGGTGTACTCGCGGGGGTCGAGCTTGCGGGCCCGCACGTGCTCAAAATCCACGTTTTTCACCAGCCCCAGGTTGTCGCGCAGCAGGTTATCGATGCGCAGCTCGTCGCGGAAGCTCGGCAAGCCTTGTAATGGTCTCCAGCTCCGTATTGGCGGGGTTGTCGGCCAGCAGCTGGCGGTGCCGGCTGCAGGAACTTCTGCCGGTACACCGTGCGGGGCTCGGCCAGGTCCATCAGCGTCACCACGTTGCGCAGGTTGTCGGTGGTGCGGTTGTCGTTGGTCACGTACACTTCCAGGTGGCGTGATGTTCACCCCGCTCTGGATGGTGGGCAGGTTGCGCAGCGGCCGGTCGTAGCGGTCGCGGAAAATCTGCGACAGGAAGAAGTGCCGGTCCTTTTCGTACTGGCTGGCCTTGATTTCGTACTGCCGGCTCTGGGCCCCGTTCTGGATGCGCACCTCGTCGGCCGGTGCCGCGCACGGTGGCGGCCACGGCCGTCACGCCCAGCCGCCCAAACTGCAGCTGGGCTTTCACGCCGAACAGGTTCTGGCCCGCCCTGACCAGCGAGTTGGTGAGCGGCAAGCTCACGTTGCCCAGCTCCACCTTCCGGATAATGTCGGTCTCCTAGCCCGCGTAGTCGAACTTCATCTGGTTTTCGAAGTCGAAGGCCGCCTTGGTGTCGTAGTTGAACATCAGCTTGAGCTTGGTGCCCAATCTGCCCGGTCAGGTTGAGGTTCATGTTCTGGTCGAACTGGAAGTCGCCCACGCTCTGCTGGCGCAGGGTCAGGGCGGGGTTGTCGTTGCGGTTGCCCCGGTAGCCCATGCTTGCAGCGTCACCGCGCCCTGCGGGCCGGATATCCACGTAGCTGCCCCCGAAAATGCGGTCGGCCATCGGGCCGAGGTAAATCTTGGGAATCAGGCGGCGGTTGTCGGGCTGGTCGGGGTCGCCGGCCACGCCGCCACCGCCGGCCTTCTCCCGGAAATAGTCGCGCATGGCCTTGCGCTGCTGCCAGCGCGAGTACTCCTGGAACGTCATGCGGCTGGGGTCGCGGAAATCGATGTCGCTACCAACTGCCCTCGCGGATGTCGAAGTTCTTGAGGCTGTCGTCGGCCTGCACGTCCAGCTTCACGTTGTCGGGCAGCGGCAGCACCAGCGGCGAGGCAGCGGCGCTGGGTTGAGAAGCGCGAGCCGCGCCGGTCGGTGGGCGCCACCCGGGGGCGGGGCTGGGCTGGTAGCGCGTGGTGTCGGTGCGGGGCGTATCGGCGGCCAGCGCCAAACCCAGGCCGCGGGCCGTTGGCAAACCCGCCGACAACCAGCCGGTCCAGAGCTGGCGCATGGCAAAGGGCGCGGCCCCACTGGCCAGCGGCATGGCCTGCGCCCACCAGGCCACCAACGATGCCAGGACTACAAGGGCGGTAGCAGAGAACTTCTTACCGGTAGTCAAACGTCAATATCGGTCGAGAGGAGGAGTTGTTAGTTGTCAGCGGCTAGTTGTCGGTTGTTGGCACTGCTTAAGCTGTTTCGATAAGAGCTATTAGCGGCTGGGCTTGGTTTACGTGGCGCAATTTCAGCCCGGTAAACGCCCTTATTGCTAACAACTAATCACTGACAACCAACAACTGAAATCTAGTTAGACTTAAGAGCAAATTTAATCAATTCCTCCACGCGTCAGGTCGTTGCCGTGCTTGTGCTGAATCTGGTCGAGCTACTTTTCGGCGGCGGCCCGGGCAAAGCCCAGCATCACCAAGGCCGCTAACGCTTCGGAGCGGCTGCGTATTGTGCTGCCGGGCCAGCGGCACGGTATCGATGCCGGCTTTGGCCAGCAGCTCGTCTTTGCGCAGCTTGTCTTTCAGCTCCAGAATCACGCGCTGGGCCGTTTTGGGGCCTACGCCCTTGATGCTCTGGATGGCCCGCACATTTTCGCTCACGATGGCCTCGCCGGATTTCGCCCACGCTCATGCTGCTCACCATCACGATGCCCGTGCCCGGCCCAATGCCCGACACCGAAATCAGCAGCATGAACAGCGCCTTCTCGTTGGGGTCCAGAAAGCCGTAGAGCGTCTGCCCGTCTTCCTTGATGTGCTGGTAGGTGTAGATTTGATTTTTTGCTCCTCGGCCGGCAGTTTGGAGTAGGTAGCCAGCGAAATCCGGACTTCGTAGCCCACGCCGTTTATGTCCAGAATGGCCTGGGTGGGGTCTTTGTAGGCGAGCTTGCCGTCGAGGTAAGCAATCATGCGGGGTGGGTGGGAGAGTAGAGAAGGAGGGTAGAACCGGCGCAACGCGACCGTAGCCGGTTTGGTGCCAAGTTACGCACTCCTTCCCGACCTGCATGACGAACTTATGAAGGAACAGGCGTTTAACTTCTCTTTAAGCGTTGCAATGGGCGAAATGCCAAAAAAAGGCACGTCATTCAGAGCGAAGCGAAGAATCTCGCGTGCCAAAGTAATTCCCAACGACAGGATTACTTTGGCACGCGAGATTCTTCGCTTCGCTCTGAATGACGTGCCTTCCTAAGCTCTAAGCTGTAAGCTCTACAGCCCTTTACCGCCGGGCTGCTGGGCATCGACCACGGCAATGGCGGCCATGTTCACGATTTCGCGCACCGAGGCGCCGAGCTGCAGAATGTGCACCGGCTTGCGCATGCCCATCAGCACCGGCCCGATGGCCTCGGCCCCCCCGATTTCCTGGAGCACCTTGTAGGCAATGTTGCCGCTGATAACGTTGGGGAAAATCAGCGTGTTGGCCCCGCCTTTGGCCGCCAGGGGCGAGAAGGGGTACTGCTCCTGCAGCAGCTCGGGGTTCAGGGCCATGTTGGCCTGCATCTCGCCGTCGAGCAGCAGGTCGGGGTAGCGCTGCTTGGCCAGGTCGGTGGCGCGGCGGGCCTTGTCGGGCAGCTCGCCGGGGTTGGAGCCAAAGTTGGAGTAGCTGATGACGGCCATGCGGGGCTCGGTGTCGAAAAACCGCACGGCCCGGGCCGTCAGGCCGATGATATCCACCATTTCCTCGGCCGTGGGGTCGATGTTGACGGTGGTATCGGCGAAGAAGTAGGGGCCTTTCTTGTGCTGAATGATGTACATCGACGCCACCCGCTTGGCTCCCTCGGCCACCCCAATTACCTGCAGCGACGGGATGATGGACTTGCCGTAGTCCTTGCTCAGACCCGTAATAAAGGCATCCGCCTCGCCGGTTTCCACCATCATCGAGCCGAAGTAGTTGCGCTCGCGCAGCAGCCGGCGGCCTTCGTAGAGCGTAATGCCCCGGCGCTGCCGCTTCTGGTAGAGCAGCTCGGCGTACTGCTCGCGCTTGGCCTCCTCCCGAACAATATCGATGATTTCGCAGCCCTCCAGGTCGAGGGTGGTTTCGGCGGCAATGCGCTCAATTTTCTTGCGGTTGCCCAGCAGAATGGGGAAGGCAATGCCCTCCTCGCGCAGAATCTGGGCGGCTTTGAGAATTTTGTAGTTGTCGGCCTCGGCAAACACCACCCGCTTGGGGTTGCTGCGGGCCGCCGAGGTAATGCGGTTCATCAGCTTCTGGTTCACGCCCAGGCGGGCCCGGAGATCGTCCTCGTAGGCCAGCCAGTCGGTGATGTGCACCCGGGCCACGCCGCTTTCCATGGCCGCCTTCGCCACGGCCGGGCTTACGGTGGTAATCAGGCGCGGGTCGAGGGGCTTGGGAATGAGGTAGGTGCGGCCGAAGGACAGCGTGTTGTCGCCGTAGGCCCGGTTCACCATCTCGGGCACGGCCTCCTTGGCCAGGTCCGCAAGGGCCTGCACGGCAGCCAGCTTCATGGCCTCGTTGATTTCGGTGGCCCGCACGTCCAGCGCCCCCCGGAAGATGTAGGGGAAGCCCAGCACGTTGTTCACCTGGTTGGGGTGGTCGGAGCGGCCGGTGGCCATAATGATATCGGGCCGGGTGGCCATGGCCAGCTCGTAGGGAATCTCCGGGTCGGGGTTGGCCAGCGCAAACACGATGGGGTCGGCGGCCATTTTCAGCAGCAGCTCGGGCGCCAGCACGTTGGCCGCCGAAAGGCCCAGGAACACGTCGGCCCCGTCGAGGGCCTCGGCCAGCGTGCTGATGGGCCGCTCGGTGGCGAAGTACATCTGCATATCGGCCAGGTCGGTGCGCTGGGGCGTAATGAGGCCATCCTTGTCGAACACCACCACGTTCTCCCGCTTCAGGCCCAGGGCCAGGTACAGGCGCAGGCAGGAAATGGCCGCCGCCCCCGCGCCGCTTACCACCAACTGAATCTCCTCAATCTTCTTGCCCACCACTTCCAGCGCGTTCAGCAGCGCCGCCGACGAGATGATGGCCGTGCCGTGCTGGTCGTCGTGCATCAGCGGAATGTTCATCTGCTCGCGCAACGCCGTCTCAATCCGGAAGCACTCGGGGGCCTTGATATCCTCCAGGTTGATGCCGCCGAACGTAGGCTCCAGCGACTTCACGATGCGGATAAACTCGTCGGGGTCGGTGGCGTCGATTTCAATATCGAAGCAGTCGATGCCCGCGAATTTCTTGAACAGCACGCCCTTGCCTTCCATCACCGGCTTCGAGGCATCGGGCCCGATGTTGCCCAGGCCCAGCACCGCCGTACCGTTGCTGATAACGCCCACCAGGTTGCCCTTGGCCGTGTACTTGTACACGGCATCCTTGTCGGCGGCAATTTCCTTGCAGGGCTCGGCCACGCCCGGCGAGTAAGCCAGGGCCAGATCGAGCTGGGTGCTGACGGGCTTGGTGGGTACTACCTCAATTTTGCCGGCGGGAGAGCGGGAATGGTAGTCTAGAGCGTCCTGCTTGTTTATTTTCAGCATGAGAAGAGGCGAATGATGGACTTCCAAAAAAGATCAAGGAAGCAATATGCGGCAAAATGAGCCGGCTTCAAAGGTACGCACTCGGGGCAGGCCAGCGAAAAGCCCCGAACCAAGATAGTTCGGGGCCGAATAATCAGGCGAGGGCCAATCAGAGCCGCCAGGTGAAAGAGCTAGGTCCGATCAGGGGACGATAGGTAGGTTGCTAAACTTTCCGCCCACCATAATCACAGATTTTCTTTCGTTAGGGTATTTCTCTGCGTAAGGGTCCGGCACATCTTTGAAACTAAGTTCGTAAGTGCCACTAATCAGGCGGTGGACCTCGTCGTAGGCGGTAATTACTACACTGCCCTCTGTAAGATGCTGGTAGGCCCGGTGCGTCATGATCCGCAGGGTAGCGGGCGCAGAATTGTAAGTCAGCGTGTAGGTGGCCTGTACCGCGTTGGCCGCCGGAGCCGGCAGCGACTGATGCACAAAGCTGCCCAGTTTACTTGGCGCGAAGCCGTCGGGCATAACAAACTGTACCAACGATTTAGCATTGATGCCCGAATTGAAATTCAGGGTTATACGGCCATTTTCCTGCCTCGCCTCGCCCTTCAGTTCAGGGGCAGCGTATCGGGTGCCCGTGGTTTCGTTGCTGGCGGGGTAGCTCACGAGGCTGTACATCTCATAAACCGGTGCTGGGAGCGCGGCCGGGGTAGGGTCGTCATCTCTGTTTTTCTTGCATGAAACGCTGGAGAAACTCAGGGCCGCCAGCAACAGTGCGGGAATAAGTCTGGACATTTAGGTAACGGTAAGGATTAAACCCTCTTTCGAGAACTGTTTGGGTAGGCAATACCAGATCTACTGCACCTTCAGGTTCGTAAAGGACCCCGTAATCTCCACGTTGCAACGCAGCGCATCGCCGCTTGAGGTGCTGCTATCGGCCGGATCAACTATGTTCTCCAGTCGGCCCTTGTAAGTGCCGGTCAGGAGTTTTCGTTGGGCATCGTAGGCGGTAATCGTGAGCTGGCCCCGGATGTCGCGGTAGGTAGCACTGTTGATAAAACCAGTAGCCCGTGATCTGTAGAACGTATAGACGCTGATTGTCGGCGCCGCAGGGCTGGCCGACGACCGTAACTCATAAGTGCCGGTAAAAGCAGCGCTCAGGCTGGCCCGCGGCACGGTAAAGCTAATGGCATCCTTACCCTCCGTTGCATCGAAATCCAGCTGCAGCTTGTCGGAATCGAGAACCGCGGTGTTTTGCAGCGTCTTCTGAGAATAGCCCTGCTCATTGTCGTAACGACTAGTAGAGAGGTACGTCGTGGCTCGCTGCAGCTTCACCTCTGCTTCTGGCAGGTTGGATTGAGGCTGAGGATCATTGTCTTTCTGGCAGGCAGAAATCAGCAGGGAGAATGCTAATAGAGCAGGTACAGTTAGAGTCTTGAGCATAATAGCGGGGTAATAGTGTGGAAGGATAAAACTGATAAGTCTAATGTTGTGCCAGTTTCAGAGAAATAGTTCCTGTCCACCAAACTATTTTTCTATCCCCTAATTCTCGCAGGCTGAGGAGGTGGCTGTAATGCGCTGTTATTTAGGTGGTAAATAAATAAAAAATCCTTCCTGACCAGTCTGCTTACACGTTGTAAGCAGACTGGTCAGGAAGGATTTTTTACAACGTGTAAGCAGAAGATGCGGGGGCTAAGGCTACCCCCCCCAGAGATAAACCAGGTGGAGAGGGCATTATGAGGTGCTGCTTTCCTAGCTGCCTACTACCAGCTTCTGCCCCGGCTGTACAGCATCCGACTGTAGGTGGTTAAGCTCCTTCAGGCGTTCCACCGTCAGGCCCTGGTAACGGCGCGAAATGTTGTAGAGGGTGTCGCCGGGCTGCACCAGGTGCAGGTGGGGCGCGGGCGGCAATGCCGGCGCAACCGGCGCTGCGGCCGGGCGCGTTCCACGGCGGGCCGGTGCCTGGGCTGCAGCGGCTACTTCGCGGGTGGCGTCGATGAGGTCGGCTACTGCTTCATTGACGGCTGCTTCGGTTGTGGGCTTCAGCGTCAGCTCCTGGCCGGGCTGCAGCACGTAGCTGCTGAGCTGGTTCCAGGCCTTGAGCTGGGCCACGGTCAGGCCGTTGGCCGTGGCAATTTTCTCCAGAAAGTCACCTGGCTTCACTACGTAACGACCCGGTACCGTATCGTCATCGGCTGCTGCCGTAATGGCGGCCACTGTTCGCCGCACCTCGGCGGCTGGCCGGGCCGGGGTGCGGGCCGGCATCTCAGCCGCCGAATCGGACTCCGAAGCCGGAGCGCCTTTTTTGGCAGCGGCCATCAATGCCGGTACCCCGGCCGGCAATGGCCGGAATACAACCAGCTGCTGCCGGCCGGCCAACGAAGCGCTGGTGCCCAGCTTGTTCCAGCGGCGCACCTGTGCCGGGCTCACCTCGTAGCGGGCCGCGACCGAGTTCACGGTTTCGCCGCGCTTTACAGTGTGGCGCAGGCGCTCGTAGCGCGGGGTAACCGGGGCAGTAGTGGCGGTTGCTGCCGGCGAGGCTGCTGCCAGGCGGCGGCTGGGTAGCGGCATGGTGCCATGCAGGGCCACGAGGCGCGGGGCCAGGGGGCGGGGCAGGTCGGCCAGGGGGCGGCAGTAGTCAAACAGGGCATCGCGGCTGGCCGTGGCCACCAGGCCAGCGCGGGCCGCGGCGGGCAGGAGCAGCGTGTAGTTGCGGTAGCCAGCGGGCAGGTAAGGCTTGCGCAGCTCCGGGTTCAGGCGCAGCAACGCCAGCGAATCGGTATAGCCGCAGGCCTGGGCTCAGCCGGCGTCAGGTCGAAGGGCCGGCCGCCGCAGGCTGGAGCGTATCCATGGCCTGGGCGTACTGGTAGTTGCAGCGTAGGGGCGTGCAGCTGGTGCTCCTTGGCGTACTTCATGGTGTACATGATGGCCGTGAAGGTGGGCACGTAGTTGCGCGTTTCGGCCGGCATACTCGGGTACACTTCCCAGAAGGTGCTCTTGCCGGTGCGCCGCATCACGCGCTGCATGTTGCCCGCGCCCCAGTTGTAGGCCGCCAGCACCAGCTCCCAGTCGTGAAACACACCGTAGAGGTAGCGCAGGTGCTTGCAGGCGGCTTCAGTGGCTTTCTCGGGGTCCATGCGCTCGTCCACCCAGTCGTCGCGGCGCAGGCGCAGGTCGCTGGCTGTGGGGCCCATAAACTGCCAGAGGCCCGGTGGCCCCCACCCGCGACTTGGCCGTCGGAATCAGCGCCGACTCCACCACGGCCAGGTACTTCAGGTCGAGGGGCAGGTTGTACTTGGCCAGGTACTTCTCGAAGAGCGGGAAGTAAAGGTTCTCGCGCTCCAGCACCCGCTGGGTGTAGCCGCGGTTGCCGCTCCGTGAACAACTTCACAAAGGCCATTACCGTGCCGTTGAAATCGTGGGGCACATCGGTTTCAAGGCAGTTCACCCGGTCGCCGACCAGGTCGCGGAGCTCGGGCGGGGTGCGCAGCCACACCAGCCGCGCCGAATCCAGCGGGGTCGGGGGCACGGCTACCAGCGAGTCGGGCCGCAACGTCAGGTCTACCAGGGCAGAGTCGGCGGGCAGGGCGGCCGGGGCTGGCTGGGGCCGCTGCTGCGCCTCAGCCGGCTGGGCCAGGGCAGTAGCCAGCAAAATAGGGATGGCAGCACGCAGCAACTTCTTCATTCGAACTCGGGCAAAAGGACCATAACCGGCCGGGCCGGAACGCAAAACGCTGAGTTTCAACTCAGCGTTTTGCCAAAAATAACACAGAACCCGAATAAAGCCAGCTTTTTAACTTAAAGTTGTACTTTAAATAACCTGGGGTAAAAGCTTTGTATTCGGTTCTGCTGCTACCGTTTCTCTACACTGCTTCCGCAGCCAGCGTTTGGGTCAGCGAGTCGGCGAAGGCCAGTAAGTGCTGCTCGCGGAAGGCCCCACCCATCACCTGCAGGCCAATGGGCAGGCCCTGCGAGTCGTGCCCGTTCGGCACCGAAATGGCCGGCACGCCTGCCAACGAGGCCTGCACCGTGAAAATATCGGCCAGGTACATGGCCACCGGGTCCTTGCTTCCTTCGCCAATGCTGAAGGCCGTGGTAGGCGTGGTGGGCAGCACCAGAAAGTCGTACTGCGCGCAGCAGCTCGTCGGTTTTCTCCTTGATGAGCCGGCGCACCCGCTGGGCCTTGGTGTAGTAGGCGTCGTAGTAGCTGGCGCTCAGCACGAAGGTGCCCAGCAGGATCCGGCGCTGCACTTCCGGCCCGAAACCCTGGGCGCGGGTCTTCTTGTAGAGCGACTCCAGGTCCGTGACGTCCGGGGCGCGGTAGCCGTACTTCACGCCATCGAAGCGGCTCAGGTTGGAGCTGGCTTCGGCAGTGGTGAGAATGTAGTAGCGTCGGAATCATGAAGTCGAGGTACGGAAACTCCACGCGCCTCTACCACGTGGCCCTGGCCGCGCAGCTGCTCCAGCTACGTTTTCAGTGGCCGCCTTGATTTCGGGGTTCAGGCCCGGCCGGTCCATGGCAGTCCGGCAATGTAGCCGATGCGGTAGTGGGGCGCGGGCGTCAGCTGCTGGCTGTAGGCGGGCACTTCGCGCTGGCTGGCGGTGCTGTCCATACTGTCGGGGCCGGCCATTACCTCGAGTAGCAGCGCGGCATCCTCCACCGAGCGGGTGATGGGCGCCAATCTGGTCGAACGACGAGGCATAGGCCACCAGGCCGTAGCGCGAAATGCGCGAGTAGGTGGGCTTGAAGCCCACGATGCCGCAGAACGCCGCCGGCTGCCGCACCGAGCCGCCCGTATCGGAGCCAATAGAAGCCAGGCACAGATCGGCCTGCACGGCCACGGCCGAACCACCCGACGAGCCGCCCGGCACCCGGTCGGTATCCAGCTCGTTGCGGGCCGGCCCGAAGTACGATGTTTCGTTGGAGGCCGCCCATGGCAAACTCGTCGCAGTTCTGGCGGCCAATGAGGATGGCATCCTCATCGAGCAGGCGCTGCACGGCCGTGCCGGTAAACAGCGACTTGAAGCCGTCGAGAATCTGGCTGCTGCTCTGCAGCGCGTGGCCCTCGTAGGCCAGCACGTCTTTCAGGCCGATAACCATGCCGGCCAGCTGCCCGGCCGTGCCGGCCGCCAGCTTGGCATCCACGGCCTCGGCCTGGGCGCGGGCCTCGTCGGGCCACACTTCCAGGAAGGCGTTGAGGTGGTCCTTCTGGCGCTCGATGTTGTCCAGGTAATACTCAACGAGCTGGCGGCAGGAGGTGGTGCCGGCCGCCAGCTCGCTGCGAACTTCCGTAAGGGAATTGAAACGTCTCAAGACGAAACAGATTAGAAGCGAGGCCTAGATGAAAGGCGAAGCCGCGAAAATAGCAACCTCACCGGTAAAAACGAAAGCAGCCAGTAGTTTTCGACTACTGGCTGCTGCGTTACGGGGGAGTAGATTAGCCCAGCTGATCGAGGCGGGGCCGCTCGTTAACCGGCTCTGCGGGGGGCGTGATGCCCCCATCCATGGGGGGCGCTACCGTTGCCATGGGGGCTTCGGCTGCCGGGGCAGGCGTTTCGGAAGCTACTGCCGGGGCGGGCTGGTAGGGCTGCTGGGGCGACTGAACTGCTGCTGGTAAGGCTGCTGGGCCGGTTGGCCGTAGCCTTCTACCTCGCTGCGGATTTCGCGGGAGGCATCCTTGAACTCGCGGATACCTTTGCCCAAGCCCCGAGCCAGCTCGGGAATCTTGTTGGCGCCGAAGAAAATCAGGATGACCACCATGATGAGCATGAGCTCGCCAGCCACCGATGTCACCTAAGAAGAGAAGAAAGGGAGTTTGCATGAAACGAAAGGCTTAGCCAGCGAGTTGGAGTCGTAGGCTGGCGGCGGCTGCTGGTAGCCGCTGCGTACGGGTGCCTGCTGGGTAGCCTGCTGGGGGTAGGGCAGCTGCTGGGGACCTGCTGCGGTACGGGCGGTTGCTGCTGGTAGGGGGGCCGGCTGGTCGCGGTATTCGGGCTGGTCTTCGCTTGGAGGCGTCCTTGAATTCGCGGATACCCTGGCCCATGCCCCGGAACAACTCCGGAATACGCTTGGCACCAAACAATAGAATAATGACAAATACGATGAGCAGCATTTCGGTGCCTACCGAAGTTACCAATCAGAGCAGGAGGGTGACGAAGTTCATAGAGGGCAAGCCGTAAGGCCAGGTTTGAAGGTCAAAGCTTATTATACGCAGCCAGTACGTCGAGGGATTGGTAAAGGTACCCCATAATTTGAAAAACAGTTCCGTCTGGAGCAATGTTCACCGGGCCTGCTTACCCCGCGCAAGCCACTTCGAATGAAGTTCACGGAGCCTTCACCCAAGGCCGCTAGGCCCACCCGGAAAAGAAATTCGTTTAGCTGGCAAAACCGCCTATTCGACGTTTTAGCCGAGATACTATCAGAATTTTTAGCCTAATTTGAAGAATTATACTCCTTCCCGGATCAGGCTTTTACTCCGGTTTTTCTCTTTCCATGCTTTCAAATCAAGCCACTTCAGTCCGCGAAAAAAAGCCCGCCACGCGCTTGAAGGAAGCGCGGCGGCTGGAGGCGTTGCATACGCTACCAGATTATGGACACCCCACCGGAATCGTCGTTTGATGATCTGGTACGCCTGGCTTCGCTTATCTGCGGTACACCCATCGCTTTGGTTTCGCTGCTCGACGACAAGCGGCAGTGGTCGAAAGCCCGCGTTGGGCTGGCCGGGCCGCTAAGCTTTCCACGCGAACTAACCTTCTGCCACCATACTATTGAGCAGGATGCGCTGTACGAAGTGGAGGATGCTACCCTCGACGCTCGGTTTCAGGAAAGCGAAATGGTGGTGGGCGAGCCCGGCCTCCGGTTTTATGCCGGTTGCCCGCTCATCACGCCCGATGGGCAGGCGCTGGGTACCATCTGTGCCCTCGATATAGTGCCGCGCCGCCTCACGGAGTCGCAGCGCGACGCCCTGCAAATTCTGGCCCGCGAGGTAGTAGCCCATTTGGAGCTGCGCCGAGCCCGCCAAGCACTGGCCGAAGAACAACTAAAACTGGAGGGACTGCTACGCATGGCCAACGACACTGCCGAATCGCTGTACCTGAACGGGGGGCAGAACGAAATTTTTATCAAGCAGGAAAATAAGCTGGTACGGGTTAAAACCGGGGATATTCGCTATGTAGAGGCCCTGGGTGACTACGTCAACATCTACGCCGGCCGGGAACGGTACACCGTCTACAGCACCATGAAGGAGCTGGAGGCCAAGCTACCCACCCGCGAGTTTGCCCGGGTGCACCGCAAGTACATCGTGCGCCTCGACCGCATCATCGCCATCGAAAGCGACGCGGTGATTGTGGAGGCAGGCCGGAGCGCGGAAGGAGCCTCTAGCTTGTTGCCCGTGCCAATTGGCAACTCGTTCAAATCGGGACTGCTGAGCCGGCTTAACCTGATCTGACTCAGCGGCAGCCCACCGCGTCGGGTGGCCTCCTGACTTCACCGAGCGAATAGTGCTGTTCAGCGAATTTGGCCCGATCCGCCCCTATGGTCCCGTATCTTTAAATTGGTTATCGGGGACGAACCCTGCCACAACTGCCGGCCTAAGCCAGCGGAAGCAGCAGGGGAGGAATTCTGATAGCTAAGTTTGTTTTCATAGCTCGGAAAGACGTCGTATTCTGTACGGCGTTTTTTTATGCCCGGCGTAGTCAGTTGTCAGTCGGCCTGATGCCAGTTGCCAGGGGGCAGTCGGCCTGATGCCCCAGGGCTAAAGCCCTGGGCTAGTCAGCGCTCCAACTGACCCGCTACGTAGCCCAGGGCTTTAGCCCTGGGGCATCAGGCCGACTGGCAACTGGCAACTCATCTACTTGCGCCCAAGCCAGTTTTCGGGGTTGAGGTTGGCGCTATTGTGCCAGACCTGGAACTGCACTTCCGACGTGCCCTCAGAGTTGGTCGATACGGTACCGAGTGACTGCTTGGCCGATACCGTCTGGCCTTCGCTTACGCTGGCGCTGCGCAGTTTGGCATACACCGTAAAGTAGTCGCCGTGCTGCACCATAATGATGGTGCCCATGCCCGGCATGCTGGCTACGGTGAGCACCTTGCCACTGAATACGGCCCGTACCGGCTCGCCGGAGTTGGTCTGGATATCGACGCCCCGGTTCTCGACCACCACGTTTTTGAGCACCGGGTGGGGGTGGCGGCCGAAGCGCTGGCTGATGAAGCCCCGGCCCACTGGCCAGGGCAGGCTACCGCGGTTCCCATTGAAGGAAGCCGCCAGCTTCGCCGATTCGGGCGTCATCGTTACGCGGTCCACGCGCTTCGGCCTTGGCCGCGGCGGCGTCTTCGGCTGCTTCGGAGGCGGGCGTGCGCGAGGTGGTGCTGGGGCTGCGGCCAGCGGCGGCAGCGGCCGTGGCAGCAGCGCGGGCTTTGGCGGCGGCAGCCCGGCGGGCGGCTTCGCGGGCGGCGCGGGCAATTTCCTCCCGCACCCGCAACGGCAATCAGGTTGTCGAGGCGGCTCACGGCCTGCTGGCGGGCGGCCAGCTCCTTGCGCAGGCTCTCTTCCTGCTGGGTAAGCTTGGTGATTACCTGGTCCTGCTGCACTTTGAGCGTGGTCAGGGTCTTTTTCTCCGAAAGCTGGGTGTTGAGCAACGAGCCTTTCTCCTGGCGCTTCTCCTGCAAGCCGGCCAGTTGGTTGTTCAGGTGTTGCTCGGTGCGCGTAATCTGGGCGGCCTGAGCCTGGCGTACTTCCGTGTACTGGCGGATGTAGCGCAGGCGCAGCAGGAACTGGTTGAACGACTCGGCCGCGAACAGGAACATGAGCCGGTTGAAGCCGTTGGCTGTTTTGGAAGCCGTATAAATCAGACGGCCGTATTCGGCCTTGAGGCGGGTCAGGCTCTGGCGGGTTTGCTGCACCTGGCCCTCAGTCTGCTGCACGTCGGTTTCAATGTAGCGCAGCTCCGAGCTGATGTTCTTGATGACGCCCTGCTGCACCACCAGTTTCTCCTGAATGGCATTGAGCTGGCCCACCGAGGCCTGCTTTTTCTCCTGGGTCTGGGCCAGAATGCGGCTCGTTTCCTTGATGCGCTTGAGCGTGGCCCGCCGCTCGCGCTCCAGCTGAGTTTTGCTTTTTGGGGCCGAGCGTTTACGCTGCGCCAAGCCGGGGCTCACGGCCCCCGCCAGCAGCAGGATAAGCAATAGGTGGCGCAGCCAGCTCGGCGTGCTACTTCTTACGCACATAGCCTTTCGGAACCGAGAACGGAAATTGTAGTTGCTCCTTATCCACATCGACGGCGCGGTAAGTGAGCGTTACGTTGGTGGGCGACGCCGTGCCCTGCTGCACCTGTACCTGCGTTTCGAAGGCGAAAGGCTGGGCATTGCGCTCGAGGGCCCGGAAATCGGAGTAGTCAACGGTAAACTGGTTGCTGTTGCCCGCATCCTGTACCATCAGCTGGCGGGGGCGGCCCTGCGCCAGGTCGATGAGCTGCATAATCAGCAGCCCGGCCTGCTCGTAGCGGATGCGCTGCACGGTTCCCTCAGTGCCAATGGTCGGCTGCGTATTGGCCCCAATCGGAGCCAGGTAGTTGCCCAGCAGCAGGGCCTGAATCATGTCGAAGTTCACCGGCACGTTCAGGCGCTGGCTCAGGTAGGCGTAGTCGCCGGCGTAGTATTCGCGGTGGAGCTTATCAAGCACCTGTACCGAGTCGCGGGTAATGAGCACGCGCCCGCCTTCAATGCCAATGAGCGAGGCCGAAAGCCAGATAACGCTGTCTTTGCGGATGCGCAGGTTGATGTTCCCACTCTGGTCGCCGAACTGGGCCTTGCCTTTGGCCGTCATGAACCGGAAATCGAGGTTGGCAGCCCGCACGGCCTCGGGCACGGGATTGGTTGTCGCGGACTTGGTACGGGCCGGGAGCAGCTTGCGGTTGCAGCTGCCCAGCAGCAGGGTCAGGGCACTCAGCAGCAGCAGCGCGGGGCGGTTACTCATACAGTTTCTGATCTTTTATTTTGCGGTTGATGAGCGGCGAAGCGCCCCCTTTCTTGTTGGCCCGCTGCCATTCGGCCACGGCCTTATCCTTCTCGCCGAGCTGAAAAAGCGTATCGCCGTAGTGCTCGACCACGGTCGCATCGGACGTATGCCGCAACGCCTATTCCAGCGCCTGGCGGGCTCCGGCGTAGTCCTTGAGCCTGTAAAGCACCCAGGCGTAGGTATCGAGGTAAGTCGCATTGTCCGGATACTGCCTTCACCAGCTTGCCCGCCATTTCCTTCGCCCGGTCCAGCTTCTCGCCCCGCAGCGACAGAAAGTAGCTGTAGTTATTGAGGGCCTGGGCATTGTTGGCGTCGAAGGTCAGCGCGGCTTCGTAGGCGGCGTCCGACTTAGGCGTAATCCTTCAGCTCGTGGTAGGCGTCGCCGAGCTGGGCATCAAACTGGGCCAGCAGCTCGGGGTTGTCGGTGGCCAGCTTGCGGCCGTATTCGAGCGACTTGGCTGCCTTTGGCCGGCTGCTTCTGCAACTGGTAGCCCACGCCGTTATAAAACCAGAGCGAGGCCTGGTTCGGGAACAGCTCCAGCGCCTGCGCCGTGTGGGCGAGCAACGAATCGGTCTGGGTCAGCTCGGCATCAATGAGCACCACTTGCTGCCAGATCTGGTAGCTGGGTGTTGTCGAGCCGGATAGCCTTAAGGTAGTTGGTCGCGGGCGGCGGCCCGGTTGCCGGTTACGGTTTCAATGTCGCCGGCAACGGAAAAGGCCTTGGCCTCGCGCGGATGCACCCGGGTCGTGATGGCGGCCAGCTCGCGGGCCGTTTCGTTGAGGGCTGGGTTGGGCAGCTGCTTGATGTAGTCGACCAGGATGCGCACCTTATCGTCGATGTCCAGGCTGGGGCTCTCGAAGGCCTGCTTGATCTGCCGCTCCGACTCGGGCCGGTTGTTTTGCAGCCGGTATACGTCGGCCAGAATCATGTGGGCCCTGGGGGTTGTCGGGGTCCTGGCGCAAGGCCTGCTGGGCCACCCGAATGGCGTCGGTCGAAGCGGCTGTTGGTGGCGTAGATCTCGGCCTGGGCCAGCACGTAGCGGGCCTCGTCGGGGTTGGCCTTGATGAGGCTTTCGCCCTCCTGCAAGGCCTTGTCCAGCTTGTTCTGCTTAGGTAGATCTGCTGCTTCTTGAACGATATTTCGTCCACCTGTCCCAAACTTCTTCTCGGCCTGGTCGAAGGTAGCCAGCGCCTCGGCGAACTTGCCTTGGGCCAGGTACAAATCGGCCAGATTGAAGAGGTAGTATCTCGAGTTCGGAACCTGGCTGATGAGGGTATTGTACACCTCCGTCGCCTCCGGGTACTGCTTCTGCGTAGAGTAGATCTGGGCCAGCAGCAGGTAGTAATAGGCGTTTTTAGGGTCGAATTTCACGGCGGCCCGCCGTAGTTGGTGGCGTCGCTGAAAGTTGCCGCTCAGCAGGTTGGTTTCGGCAATCTTGTAGTTGACGGCCGCATTGGTCGGGTTTAGGGCGTAGGCTTTCAGCAGCCGCTCCAGGGCCTTGGTATAGTCTTCGAGCAGCAGAAAGCGCACCCCATCCATAAAGTACGACTCGCTTAGCTCGCGCTCCTTGGGTGTCAGGTCGGGGCGGGCGCTACCGGCGGCTTCCAGGGCCGACCGGCGGGCCAGCTCCTTGCGCTCCTTGCGGCTGAGCTTGCGGGGCTTTTCGACCGACGGTGCCGTCGCCTTTTCCTTTTTGCGTTGGGCATGCGCCGGCCCAGCCAGCCAAAGGCTCAGTATTACGAGCAAAAACGCACTAAATCGGGGCATGCAGTAAGTATTTGGCTGTTAGCGGTTGGCTGCCAGCAGTTAGCTTCCGTTCGGCTCATCTGTTAGGTGCGTTCTAGCGAAAAGCATCCGCCTAATTTACGCTGTTGGAATACTTCATGGTTCCGACAGCGCAAATTAGGCGGCTGGCAATAGGCAAAAAGCAAACTAACAAAGCGGAAGCTAACAGCCAGCAGCTACTAGCTAACAGCCAAAAATCAGTGTCACACGCGCAGCGTGTTGTAATCGCCTAGGCTCAAATCGTGGGGCGTGCCGCTGATGGTGGCGTGGGTGCCAATCATCGAGTCGGCCACGTTGGCGTGCTCTACGGTAGCCGACTGCTGCACGATGGACTATTGGCAACGCGGAGCCGCGCATGTTGGTGCCCGTCGCCCACCGAAACGTGCGGGCCAACCACCGAATTGGTAATCACCACATCTTCGCCAATGTACACCGGCTCGATAATGACCGAGTTGGTGATTTTGGCCGACTTGGCCTACAACTACTCGCCCCGCTCCTTCAGGTACTCCAGGTAGCGCTGGTTGGTGAACACGGTGGCGTCCTTGTTGCCGCAGTCGAGCCACTCGGTTACGCGGCCGGGCACGAACTGCGGTGCCCTTGTTCTTCATGTTTTCCAGGGCATTGGTGAGCTGGTACTCGCCTTTGTCCTTGATGTCGTTGTCGAGCAGGTACTGCAGCTCCTGGCGCAGGTACTCGCCGTCCTGGAAGTAGTAGATGCCGATGATGGCCAGGTCCGACACGAACTCCTGGGGCTTCTCCACGAAGTCGGTAATCTGGCCCTTGCTCGTCGAGCTTCACCACGCCGAAGGGCTTGGGGTCGTCCACGTGCTGCACCCAGATGGTGCCGGGCACGCGGAAGAATCGAGCGTGAAATCGGCCTTGAACAGGGTGTCGGCAAAGGCCACCACCACGGGCCGGTTCAGCGCCTCTTGGGCGCACAGAATGGCGTGGGCCGTGCCCAGCGGCTCGTCCTGGTACACAATGGTGCCCTTGGCGCCTACCGACTCGGCAATTTTCACCAGGCTCTTTCTCCACCTCGCTCGCCGAAGCTGCGCCCAATGATGAAGGCCACTTCCTCCACCGGCTCGCCGCACACTTTGGCAATGTCCTCGACCAGGCGCTGCACAATGGGCTTGCCGGCAATCGGAATCAGGGGCTTGGGAACAGTGAGGGTGTGGGGGCGCATGCGCTTGCCCATGCCGGCCATCGGGACGATAATCTTCATTGGTAGAGGAATTAAATTAAGAGTGAAAAATTAAAAATTGTAAATGGAAAACAGAAATTGACGATGCACTGACTACGTTTTTATACGAACACGTAACCAGCTTTAAAGTCAAATTTTAATTTTTCACTCTTAATTTTTAATTAAAAAAATCAAACAGTACCGGTAGTGCCGTAGCCGCCAGCGCCACGGCCGGTGTCGGTCAGGGTTTCGGCGGGCTGCCAGGCTACCACTTCGTGGCGGGCCACCACGAGCTGGGCAATCCGCTCCCCATCCTGTACCACGAACTCCTGATCGACAGATTCACGAGCAGCACTTTTAGCTCGCCCCGGTAATCGGCATCGATGGTGCCAGGGCTGTTCACAAGGCCAATACCGTGCTTGTAGGCCAACCCGCTCCGGGGCCGCACCTGCATTTCGTAGCCAACCGGAATTTCCAGGCACAGACCCGTGGGAATGAGGGCGCGTTCCAAAGGCCCCAGCGTAACGGGGCCTCGGCGAGGTTGGCCCGCACGTCGAGGCCGGCGGCGTGGGCGGTCTGGTATTCGGGTAGCGGGTGGCGCGAGTGGTTGATAACGGGAATCTGCATAGGGCAAAGGTAAGTTTTGAGCTGCAAGCCCCAAGCCCCAAGCTGCAAGCTTTTTGAACGTGCTGGCAACTTGGGGCCTGAGGCTTGCAGTTCAAAAACTCAAATAGCTCCGTAACCGTCGGCCGTTCTATGGCCGCTACCATCCCGCACAAACCCCAGCGTGAGCAGCGCATGGAAGCCGTGGCGGCTCCAGCCAGACGCCACCGGCACGCACCAGCCCACGGCCACCACGGCCACGGCCAGCACCAGCCACAGCCAGCAGCCGGAGCACGGGGTAGGGCACCGGGAAGTGCCGCTCGCCCAGCCGCCAGCACAGCACGGCCATCATAAAGTAGCAGGCCAGCGTGGCCAATGGCCGAGCCCATGTAGCCCAGCACCGGAATCAGCAGAAAGTTGAGGGCAATGGTGAGCACCGCCCCGCCAACGCCCAGATGTAGGTGCCGTAATAGGTTTTGTCCGTCAGCTTGAACCACACCGACAGGTTGTAGTACACGCCCAGAAACAGGTTGGCCAGCAGCAGCACCGGCACCACGGCCAGCCCCTGCAGGTACTCGGGCCGCCGCAGAAACAGCCGGGCCACAGTCTTCCACGTTCAGGCTGACGCCCACGAAAATCACCGCGCAGCACAGCGTGAACCACTTCAGCACCAGGGCAAACGTGGCGGGCGAGTTCTTGTCGGTGCTCTGGGCGAAGAAGAACGGCTCGGCCGCGTAGCGGAACGCCTGAATCACCAGCTACATCAAAATGCTGAGCTTGTAGCAGGCCCCATAGATGCCCACCGCCGCCAGGCTGCTCTGGCCCGGGTAAAAGCCCTCGGGCAGCCAGCGTGGGCAGCAGAATCCGGTCCAGCGTTTCGTTCACCATGCCCGCCAGGCCCATCAGCATCAGCGGGTAGGCGTACTTGAGCAGCGGCCGCAGCGGCTCCAAGTTCAGCCGGAAGCGGAAGTCCAGCAGCTCGCGGCCCAGCAGCAGCAGCGTGAAGGCGCTGGCCACCAGGTTCGCCAGAAATACGTAGCCCACGCCCAGGGTGGGGTCGTATATGCCTGCCACCAGCGGCGGCGAGGCCAGCCAGGTACTTGCCGGCCAGCACAGCGGGGCAGAAGCACAATGAAAAACAGGTTCAGGCCCACGTTGAGCACGATATTGGCCAGCCGGATGCCGGCAAATTTGCGGGCCTTGTTTTCCAGCCGCAGCCGGGCAAACGGCATGGCCGCCAGCGCGTCGAGGCCCAGAATGCAGGCAATCCAGAAGGCGTAGCGCTCGTGGCCCGGCGGAATACCCAGCAGCTCCATCAGGGGGCGGGCCAGCAGCATCAGCAGCCCCGTCAGCACCACGCTGCTCAGTAGCAGCAGTGTCAGTACCCGGTCGTAGAGCTCCCGGCGGTCGGTGCCGGGGCGGTTGGCAAAGCGGAAATAGGTGGTTTCCATCCCGAAGGTGAACACCACGTTCAGAAACGACACGTAGGCATACAGCCCCGTCACGATACCGTACTCGGCCGCCGCAAACCGGGCGGTGTACACGGGCACGAGCATAAAGTTGACCACCCGGCCCACGATGCTGCTCACCCCGTAAATAGCCGTCTGCGAAGCCAGCTTTTTCGCAATACCCATTTTTTTAATTAGTAATTGATAATTGGTAATTAAGAATTTCTGCCACAAGTTCAGGAGATAGGAGCATTCAACAGCGCCTACTCAGCTCTTGAGAATTCTCAATTACCAATTACTAATTGCCTGTAAAGGCTGCCGGACGCTTTTCCAGAAATGCCGCCGTGCCCTCGCGGAAATCTTCGGAGCCGAAGCAGCGGGCAAATCCGTTGGCTTCGGTCTGGTAGCCGTGGCGCTCCTGGTCGTAGTAGGCGTTCACGCAATCGAGGCACCAAGCCCACGGCCAGGGGGGCTTTGGTGAGGATGCGCGTCAGCAGCTGGCGGCAGAAGCCGAGCAGCTCGGCCTGGGGCACCACATGGTTGACCAGGCCCAGACGTAACGCCTCATCGGCCTTCACCATGTCGGCCGTGAGCAGCAGCTCGATGGCCTTGCCCTTGCCCACGAGCTGGGCCAGGCGCTGGGTGCCGCCATAGCCCGGAATCAGCCCCAGGTTCACTTCGGGCTGACCGAAGCGGGCGTTTTCGGCCGCTACGCGGATGTGGCAGGCCATAGCCAGCTCGCAGCCCCCGCCCAGCGCAAAGCCATTCACGGCCGCAATAACGGGCTTGGAGCTTTCCTCGATCATGCAAAACGCCTCCTGGCCGCGCTCCGACGCCCGGCGGGCCGAAATCTCATCGAGCTTCGTGAGCTCGGCAATGTCGGCTCCGGCCACGAAAGCCTTCTCGCCGCTACCCGTCAGAATGATGCCGCGCACCTCGGGGTCGTCCTGGGCCCGCTGTACGGCGGTTCGGATGTCTTCGATGGTGGCGGCGTTGAGGGCGTTGAGCTTATCGGGGCGGTTGAGGGTAATGAGCAGAATGCCGGTTTCGGCGTCCAGTTCATATAATAAAGTCGAGAAAGGAGTCATGGCGAGAGGTAGATGGGAACGTTGGCAAAGATAGAACGAATTGCTGCCGCGGTAGCCGCTGGCTGAGCGGGTATTCAACCCAATTGGCGGCGTGCCAGGCCTGGCCGAGCGAAAATGCCGCCCTAAACCGAACGCGCCTGAACAATTTTGTTTCCCCTGATTTTCAAGGCACGATCAGATTTGAAAATGTATATATTTGATCGTTCTGTTCTTTCTCCCTCATCATCAATCGTTTCCCGCTTATGGGTTTTGTCTCCGAATTCAAAGAATTCATCTCTAAAGGCAACGTGCTCGACCTGGCCGTTGGCGTTATCATTGGTGGCGCGTTCAATGGTATTGTCACGTCGCTCACCAATGATATTCTGATGCCCATCCTGACGCTGCTCACCGGCGGAATTGATTTCAAGGAGTGGTACTTGTCGCTGGACGGTAAAACGTATGCCTCCCTGGAGTTGGCCAAACAAGCCAAAGCGGCAACCATCAACTATGGCTTGTTTCTGAACTCCATCATCACGTTTCTGCTGATGGCCTTTGCCATTTTCTGGCTCGTCAAGATTGCCAACCGCTACAAAAAGCCCCAGGAAGTGATGCCGGTTACCGACCCATTGCCAACCAAAGACCAGATGCTGCTGGCCGAAATCCGCGACGCGCTCCGGGCTCCGCGTAGCTAAGCGCTACTTGCTTTTGGGGGGGGCGGTTTCTACTCTTGCCAGAGGCGAAGAAGCTGGTCCTCCCATTTTGAGTCCGCGCCGCCTTTTTCTACCGCTTATCCCGTGCCTGCCGGTTGTGCCCTTGTATTACAGGCCAGACACTATTGGTGGAGCCAGCGGAAGGTGAAAACGCTTGTGCGTGGCTTCTCCGGTTGCTCATCTGAGGTAGGGCTGCCGGGTTTAGGGTAGCGAAACGCTTGGTATTGGCCTGACATACAAGTTTCAGCCGTCGGTGAACTAACTTAGCTGTTGGCCAGTTGGATTTTTGTGCCCTCGCCGGGCTGCCTGGAATCCCGATCTATTTAACGCTATGAAGAAATTGCTTTCTGTTTTGTTGCTCACCGCCGCCTGCACGGCCGCCCACGCCCAGACTGCCGTGCTCGACGGCCAGCCCCGCGACGCGGCGCTGGCCCAGCGCGCCGCCGAGAAGCAGGCTCGTAAGCGGGGGAAGGCCTCGGCCACCGACATTACTAATGTGCAGCGGCGCATGAGCATGAATGCCGATGAGGCCAAGCGCGACCAGCAGCTCGAACTGCTGGAAGCCCGTTCGGGTGGCAGCACGGCAAACAACAGCTTCGGCCGCGCCGCCGGCCCGGCCCGGCAGTACGATAAGGGTTCCGGGGGCTTCACGGTGCGCAAATACAAAGACACTCGCATCGGTACGGCCCGCCAGAAACGCGGCCAGACCCGCCCCGCCGGCTTCGCCGACCCCAAGGGTAAGCCGCTCAAAAACAAAAGCGGCCGTAAGAAAGGCTTCCTCTTCTTCTAGCCGCCAGTAGCTGCAACAGGCTTAAAAAAGAACGTCACTCCGCGCGGGGTGACGTTCTTTTTTTGCCTGTCTCTATTAACTGCCTTGCACGAATAGCCCATAAAAAAAGCGGGTTCCAACCCCGAAAGGTTGAAACCCGCTCCTGTATTATAAACCAGCGTCGGCTGCTTACAGCGTCCGCTTGATTTCCTGCTCCTCGAATCCTTCGATGTTGTCGCCCTCTTTGAGGTCGTCGAAGTCCTTGAGCGAGATACCGCACTCGTAGCCCTGGCGCACTTCCGACACATCGTCTTTGTAACGCTTAAGGTCCTTGATGCCACCCGAGTACACCACAATACCGTCGCGCACGAGGCGCACCTTGGTTTTGCGGGTGAATGTACCGTCGGTGACCATGCAGCCACCAATGGCTCCCACCTTGGTGATGTTGAACACCTGGCGGATTTCGGCGTTGGCCACTACCACTTCCTTCACCGTTGGGGCCAGCATGCCTTCCATGGCATCCTTCACCTCGTTGATGGCGTTGTAAATGATGGAGTAGAGGCGGATATCGATCTGCTCCTGCTCGGCCAGCTTGCGGGCACTCACCGAAGGGCGCACCTGGAAACCGATGATGATGGCGTCGGAGGCCGAGGCCAGCAACACGTCGGACTCCGAAATAGCACCCACCCCTTTGTTGAGGATGTTGATGGCAATTTCCGGGGTGCTGAGCTTGAGCAGCGAGTCGGCCAGGGCTTCCACCGAGCCGTCCACGTCGCCTTTCACAATCACGTTCAGTTCCTTGAACGAGCCGATAGCCAGACGGCGACCAATCTCGTCGAGGGTGATGTGCTTTTTGGTGCGCATGCTCTGCTCGCGGGCCAGCTGCTGGCGCTGGGTAGCCAGTTCGCGGGCTTCGCGCTCCGAGTCCATCACCTGAATCTTGTCGCCGGCCTGGGGGGCACCCGTCAGGCCAAGCACCTGCACCGGGGTAGCCGGGCCGGCTTTCTTCATTTTCTTGCCCCGGTGGTCGGTCATGGCTTTCACGCGGCCAAAGTGCGGACCAGCCAGCACGATGTCGCCTACTTCCATGGTACCGGTTTGCACCAGAATGGTGGTTACGTAGCCGCGGCCCTTGTCGAGCGAGGCTTCGATAACCGTACCCACGGCCTTGCGGTCGGGGTTGGCTTTGAGCTCCAGAATCTCGGCTTCGAGCAGCACTTTCTCCAGCAGATCATCAATGCCGGCACCGGTTTTGGCCGATACTTCCTGGCTCTGATACTTGCCGCCCCATTCTTCTACCAGCACGTTCATGGCCGACAGCTCTTCGCGCACCTTATCGGGGTTGGCGCCGGGCTTGTCAATCTTGTTGAGGGCAATAACGATGGGTACGCCAGCCGCCTGCGCGTGGTTGATGGCTTCCCGGGTCTGGGGCATCACCGAGTCGTCGGCGGCTACCACAATAATGGCAATGTCGGTAACCTTGGCACCGCGGGCACGCATAGCCGTAAAGGCCTCGTGACCCGGCGTATCAAGGAAAGTCACGCGCTTGTCCGATTTGGTCATCACGTCGTAGGCACCAATGTGCTGGGTGATGCCACCGGCTTCTCCTTTGGCCACCGTGGCGCTCCGGATGTAGTCAAGCAACGACGTTTTACCGTGGTCGACGTGGCCCATGATGGTCACGATGGGGGCGCGGGGCTGCAAGTCAGCCTCATCGTCCTCAATTTCCACTACGGTGTCCTCTTCCTCGGCCGACAGGAACTCAATATCGTAGCCGAACTCATCGGCAATCACGGTAATAGCTTCGGCGTCGAGGCGCTGGTTGATCGAAACGAACATGCCCATGTTCAGGCACACCTTGATCACCTCGTTCACCGACACGTCCATGAGCGAAGCCAGGTCGTTGGCCGAAATGAACTCGGTTACTTTCAGGGTCTTGGAGTCCAGCTCGTTCTGAGCGCGCATGGCCTCGCGGTCGTCGGCGGCGTTGCTGCGCTTGTCGCGGCGGTACTTGGCGCGGTTTTGCTGGTTGCCTTTGCCACCGCTGAGCTTGGCCAGCGTCGCCTTGATCTGCTCCTGAATCTGCTTGTCGTTCTGCTCGGGCGTGAGCGGCACGGCTGGCTGACGGGTGTTGGTGTTGCCACCACGGCCGCCGGCACGGTTGGCCGCCGGGCCCGTCCCAGTCGGACGGGCACCCTGGCCCGTACCGGTCGGACGGTTGCCACCGCCGCCCGGCTGGCCGGGGCCACTCATCGGGATGCGCTGACGCTTCTTCTTGTCGATGCCGCTTTTGCGTACATCGGACGACGCCACGGGGCGAGCCCCCCGGCCCCGGCGCGACGAATCGGCGGGCAGTTCAATTTTGCCTAGTACCGTCAGGCCCTTAAGCTGGTCGGCTTTGGCTACAATGGTGCTATCCTCCGCCGGGGCAGCTTCCGCCTCAGCGGCCGGAGCGGCCGGCGAAGCAGCGGCCGGGGCCGGCTTGGCATCAGCGGGTTTGGTTTCAGCTGCTTTAGGGGCTTCAGCCGCCGGAGCCTTCGCTTCAGGGGCTTTGGGCTCGGGCGCTTTAGGTGCTTCGGCTTTGGGCTCAGCTGCCTTCGGGGCTTCGGGCTTCGGCGTAGCAGCTTTGGGCGCTTCGGCTTTGGGCTCGGCTGCCTTCGGGGCTTCGGCCTTCGGCTCAGGCGCCTTCGGGGCTTCAGCGGCAGCGGGCTTCGGCCGCACCGGACGACCCTTCGAGTCGAGCTCGATTTTGCCCAGCACCTTCAGGCCGGGTGCCCGAGGAGGTTCTGGTTGGGCCGGAGCTGCTGGCTTGGGCGCCTCTGCTGCCGGAGCCGGAGCCGCGGGAGCAGGTGCAGCCGCCGGCTTGGGAGCTTCGGCGGCGGGCGCCGTGGCCGGGGCCGAAGCAGCAGGGGCTGCTGCCGGAGCAGGCTCGGGAGCCGGAGTCGGGCGGGCCTCAACGGCCGCGCGCGATTGAGCCGCAGCGGCTTCCAGCTCGCTCTGCCGCTTGGCCTGGCTGACTTTCTCGGCTTCCTTCTTGTCCTGCACCGACGACGCAAACGCCTTGTTGAGCAGGCTTACCTGCTCAGCCGTTAGCTTGGTCGTGGGTTTATTCTCGATGGAATGCCCTTTGTCAGTCAGATAATCCACAATTGTGGAAGTGCCGACATTCAGGTCTTTGGCCGCCTGATTGAGCCGTTTAGTTGATGCTTCCGCCATTCTGTGCTCGCGAACGATACTCTTATTCAGTTGCAAAGGTACTACATTAAATCTTGCCGGGCGACGTTGAAATCAAGTCGTCCGACCTGATTTCAACGCCCTTGCCGTACCGGCCGCCGGGCACTCATTGCGCGGCGCCGGAATTTGGTGCTTCCTCGTTTTTAAGCGGCTCAGATGCTTCTTCCGCCGCGCCCTCTGCCGTTGGTTCGGCCGGGGCGGCAGCGGGCGTGTCCGCTTCTGCTTCCGCTGGAGCTTCCGCCGTAGCGTGGGCTACCGGCGTTTCGGCCGCCGTCTCTGGCGCAACTTCCGCCGTTTCCGGGGCTGTTGCTTCGGCTACCGAAGCTTCGGTTGTGTTGGTGGCTTGCTCGTCGTCAGCCTCGGCGAAGCGCGGCGCGGCAGCCGGAGCTGCTTCAGCCTCGTCCTCGAACTCCTGGCGGATAACGCGGAACAGTTCCTCTACGGTTTCTTCTTCCAACTCCGTGCGGCGCACGATGTCGTCGAGGTTGACGGCCAATACGGCGCGGCCGGTATCGAGGCCGATTTTCTTCAGCTCATCGAGTACCCAGCCTTCAATCTCGTCGCGGAACTCGTCGAGGGCAATGTCCTCTTCGAAGTCGCCGGCATCGCGGAACACGTCGATTTCCATGCCTACCAACCGCGAGGCCAGCTTGATGTTGGCGCCGCCCCGGCCGATGGCCAGGCTTACCTGGTCGGGCTTCAGGAATACCGATACGCGGCCGGTCTGCTCGTTGATTTTCATCGACGTCAGCTTGGCCGGCGACAGGGCCCGGGCGATGTACAGCTCCAGGTTGTCGGTGTAATTGATGATGTCGATGTTTTCGTTTTCGAGCTCGCGCACCACGGCGTGAATCCGCGAGCCTTTCATGCCCACGCAGGCCCCAACGGGGTCGATGCGCTCGTCGTAGCTCTCCACGGCCACTTTGGCCCGCTCGCCGGGCTCGCGCACGATGTTTTTAATGGTGATCAGGCCATCGAAAATTTCGGGTACCTCCTGCTCCATCAGGCGCTCCAGAAAGGCTGGGGCGGCGCGCGAAAGCACGATTTTGGGCGTGCCATTCAGCACTTCGACGCGGTGCACAACGGCGCGCATGGTGTCGCCCTTGCGGTAGCGGTCCTTCGGAATCTGCTCGGTTTTGGGCAGACTCAGCTCGTTGTCGTCCTTGTCCAGGATGAGGGCTTCGCGGCCCCATACCTGGTACACCTCGCCGGCCACGATTTCCCCTACCTGGTCTTTGTAGTTCTGGTAAAGCATGTCGCGCTCCAGGTCCTTCACGCGCTGAATCAGCGTCTGGCGGGCCATGAGCACGGCGCGACGGCCGAAGTCTTCGAGCTTCACTTCCTCGGCTACCTCTTCGCCTACCTCGAAGTCGGGCTCAATTTTGCTGGGCTTCCGCCAGCGGAATCTTGTCGAAATCCCAGATGTCCTCCGAGTTGTCGTCCACGATTTCGCGGTTGCGCCAGATTTCCAGGTCACCCTGGTCCACGTTCAGAATAACGTCGAAGTTGGAGTCGTCGTCGTACTTTTTGCGAATCATCGTGCGAAACACTTCCTCCAGGATGCTCATCATGGTGGGCCGGTCGATGTTCTTCGAGCGGGCGAATTCGGCAAACGATTCAATCAGGACGTTGCTGTTCATATTTTAAAGCTTTTAGCTGTCAGCTGTTGGCTGTTAGCTTTCCATGCGGGAAGAGCTGCCAGCCACTACCAAAAGGTGAATAACTCAGGAACGGCTATCAGCTAACAGCTATTAGCTAACAGCTCCGAAAGACTACTTAAACGAAATAACCACCCGGGCCTCGGCAATATCCGCGAAGGATATGGCCTCGGCGGGCAGGGTTTTCTGCTTGTGCTTCTCTTTAACGATTTCGGCCAGCTGCACGCCCTCGGGGTTGAGCGATTCGAGCACGCCGGTTTTCTCGGTGCCGTCCTGGAGCTTGAGGCTTAGGGTGCGGCCCACGTGGCGGGCGTACTGGCGGGCATCGCGCAGGGGCTGGTCGGCTCCGGGCGACGTTACTTCCAGCGTGTAGCTCAGCTCGTCGCCGTAGTGCTCCTCGATGCGGCGGGCCAGCCGGCGGCTGATCTGCGCGCACTCATCAATGCCCAGGCCCTGCTCGCCATCGAGCGTGACCGTGACTTTGGGCCGCACGGAGTCCGAGACGGCCAGATCCACCACGAACAGGTCGCCATCAATGGGCAGGCTGTCCTGAAGCATTTCCGAAAGAAGATTACGGTCGAGGGTCATAAGCAAGGGCGCCAGTAAGGCGGGTAAAAAGAAAGAGGGGACTATACGTCCCCTCTGGTCTTACTTGGTCTTGTGGGTACAAAGATACAACAAGAAACAACGGTAAGCAAGGGCCTGCTGCCCCCGGGCAGGGGCTAGCGCTGCACCGTGAGCCAACCTTTGGCAATGCGCCCGGCAGCATCCTGCAGATGGTAGAAGTACAGGCCATCGGCCAGGCCGTCGGCTCGCCAGTCGTTGTTGTAATGGGCCGTTTCGTACACCGCGCTGCCCCAGCGGTTGAACAGGCGGAGCGTGGCGGGCTCGCAGCTGAAATACGGGATGAACTCGTCGTTCTTCCCATCGTGGTTGGGCGTGATGATGTTGGGCACGAAGGTGCGGTGCACGACAACCGGGGCAAAGCTGGTTTCCACGGTGCAGTTGGCGTAGCGGGCTGTCAGGCGGACGTTGTACTTGCCGGCCTGCTCGAATACGTGCTGCGGGTTTTCCTCGCGCGAAACGGGGCTGCCGTCGCCGAAGTCCCACTCGTAGGTGCCACCCGTCAGCACCGGCTTCAGCGTGAGCGTGAGTGGGGCCAGGCCGGTGTACTCGGGGAAGTTCTCGCACACGGGTACCCGCAGCGGAAAGTTTGTGCTGGGCGAGGGCGCGAGCAGTACCCGGCGGGTGGCCGTGGCCGGGCAGCCGTTTTCCGTCACGGTGTAGCTGAGCGTGAAAATGCCGCCCTGTAATTTGGTGTCGGGGGGCGTAAACAGGCCGCCGGGCGTTACGCCGGGGCCGCTCCAGGTGCCCCCGGCCGGTGAGGCCCCGGTGAGCTGCACGGGCTGGGTTTCGTAGGCGCAGAACGTGAGGTCGGGGCCGGCCTGGGGCGTAGGCAGCGCATTGACTACCACCGTGCGGCTGGCCGTGCCGCAGCCCAGCGAGTCGGAGAGTGAGTAAGTAAGCGTGAACGTGCCCGGCCCCGACTGGCGCGGGTCGAAGATGTTGCCGCTCAGCCCCCGGGGCCCGCTCCAGGTGCCGCCCGCCGGGGCAGCCTGGAGCGTGACCGGGTTGCCGCTGGCGCACAGGGGGGGCACCGGCGCAATGCTGACATTAAGGATGGGCGGCACGATGACGGCCAGCGGGCGCGTGCTGACGCAGATGCCGGTGGCCTTTACGGAGTAGAGCAGCCGGTTGCGGCCGACCAGCGCCGGGCTGGGCTGAAACTCGTAGCGTCCATCGGCCCGGCGCGTCACGCCGGGCCCGCTCCAGGTGCCGCCCGCCGGCAAGCCGCCCAGCAACATGGGGCCATCGGTGGCGCAGGCGTAGCGGGTGGGGCCGGGGTCGGCCGTAATAATGTCGAAGTTGATGGCGAAGGCCGCGTTGTTGCAGTTGCTGTCGCCGTTGCGGGTGTTATAGTAGTTGGCGCCTGCCGGCACGGGAAAGCCCTGGGTACCCCCGCACCCTCCGCATACGGCCTGATAAACTACGCCCTTCTTGCTGAAACGCGACGTACCCCCATCTACGTGTTCGCCCCGGCCACCCAGCTCGCCATAGAACGTGGCGTACTCCAGCCCCGTGAGGCCGGCCGCGAACTGGGCCAGGTAAAAGTCGCTGCCGTCGGTGGCCTTCTGGGCGGCATCGGGCGTTACGGGCAGGTTGCGGGTGTTGCCGGTGCTGTAGCCAACGTTGGTCGAGCCGCCCCAGCCGCAGACGTACACCCGCTCGCAGTCATCGACCAGAAAAGCCGTGGGCGACAACTCGTGCTGCGACTGGGCCGAGCCGAAGGTGATGCTGTAGTCGGTGGCCGAGAGGGCGGCGTTGAGCTTATGAATGAACTGCTGGGCCCCGGGCGTGCCGTAGCGGCCGGGCGTGAAAGGGTAGGCCTTTGAATTGGTCTGGCCCAGCACATACACGTCGCCGCTGTTGTCGAGCTGCACGAAAAAGGCCAGCTCGTCGGCCGAGGTGCCCAGGTAGGTGCCCGAGCGCAGGGCGGTGCCCGCCGGCGTAAAGCACACCACGAACCCCTCGCGCCCGCCCGCCGGTTGCGGGTGCAGGCTGCCGGCCGTGGTGGGCAGGCCGGTACCGGTGCTGGCCCCCGCCACGTACAGGTGCTGGTCGGGGGTGAGCTGGAGCGAGAAAGCCGCATCGGCCCCCGTGCCGCCCAGGTACGTGCTCCAGCTCAGGCGGTCGAGCAACCGCGGCAGCTTGCTGACCACCGCATCGGAGGTGCCGCGCAAAGCCGGTTGCAGGGCCTGGGCGGTCGGGAAATTGGTGCTGGCCGTAGTGGAGGCGAGGTACACGTTGTTGTCGCCGTCGGTGAGCACGTCGGCCCGGAACTGGTCGCCGTAATTATTGGTCAGGCTTAGGTTGAGGCCGTCGTTGCCTGTGCCGCCCAGCAGCGTGGAGGCCACCAGCCGGTTGCCGTCGGGGCTGAGCGTGGCCACGAACAGGTCGGCGCCCTGGGCGTAGCTCATCTGGTCGTTGAGGCCGCCGCCAACCGGGTTTACGGCCGGTCCGCCCCGAAAACTCTTCTGGTAAGCCGTACTCGTCAGCGGAAAGTTAGCCGAGCCGGTCGTGCCCAGAATCACCAGCTCGCCCAGGCCATTCACCACCAGGCTATGCGGGGCATCGGTACCACCGCCCCCGAGGTAGGTAGCGTAGAGGCGGGCCGCCGGCCCCTTACTGGTTACTTTATACTTGATGATGGCTACGTCGCCCGCCCCGGCAAAGCTGGTCTGGAACGCACCGGGTGAGGTAGGGTAACCGACGTCGAAGGCCACCCCGCCCGAGTACATATTGCCCTGGGCATCGTAGGTGGCCGTGAAGCCCCAGTTATCGGCCAATGAGCCGGTAAACGAGGAAAACAGCACCGTTGGGTCGATTAGCAGCGGCAGCCTGGAGTCGTAGGCGCCGAGCCGAAAGCGCACCGTTTGGCCCTGGAGCTCGAAGCGGCAGCTTACCGGGCGGCGCCGGCCGTCGGCCAGCGTCTGCCAGGCCTGGGGCGCCTGCTCGACCACGGTGCCCACGCTGGTTTCAATCAGGAGCTGACCCTCGGCCGTCAGGCGCACTGCGTCGGGGCCGGCGTAGCGCAGGCGGATGTCGGTGGGTTTGGCACCGGGGGCCACCCGGAAGTCGTATTCGAGGTGCTGGCCGGCATTTTCGTAGAGCTGCACATCGATGCCCGGGTACACGCCCTCGTAGCGCACCTGCCGGTAGCCGGTTACTCCGGCGGCCCAGTCGCGGGCGTTGCTGCCCACGAAATAGTTGCGGGTGCCGGCCGTGGGCTGGGTGGGCCTCAGCGGGGCCCGGGCGTTGCCGCCCTCAAACGAAACGGTGTAGGCGTGGCCGCGTACCGGGGCCGCGGGTTCGGGCTGGCGGGGCTGGTCGGGGGTGGGGGCGGCGTGGCGGTGGTTGAGGCGCGCGAGAGCCGCCGGTTCGAGAAAGGAGTAGGTGAAGCCGGTGGGGGTAAGGTAGAGGCGGCCCCCGGGCAGCTCGGCCTGGTAGCGCACGGCTTTCGGCCATTGGCCCTTATTTTCCACAAATTCGAGCGTTTGCCCGGGGCTGGGGGCGGCGGCCGGCCGGGGCGCGGCTTCCAGGCGTAAACAAATCAATAACAGGCAACAACAAGTAAAGAAACGGGCCATACGATACAATTAATAAGGGTAGGAAAGGTACGTAACCGGCCGCGCAAAACCCGGGCCAGCGGCCGGATAGGCGGCCGGGCGGTTGAGCCGGTCCGGAACGCCTACCTTTGCCCCTGCTGAGTAGTTCTGGCGGAAAAAGGTTGCCCGTGCGTCGTTCGTTTGCTTTTAAGTGCACTTTGTTGGTGATGGGGTGGGTGCTGGTAGCCATTGCCTGCGCCCAGGTGCCCGCCTACACCTTCTGGCCGGCCATTTTTGGGGCCCTCACCCTGCCCGTGGCGCTGCTGCTGAACCTGCTGGCCGCCGGCTACTGGCTGCTGCGGCGCTGGCCGGTGGCGCTGCTGCCGCTGGGGCTGGCCGTACTCACCTGGCCCCACTTCCAGCGGGGGCTGGCCCTGCACCCGTTGCGCCTGAGCACGGCCACCGAAACGGCCGCCGCCGGACCCGTCGTGAAGGTGCTATCGGCCAATGTGCGCATCTTCAACGTGTACCCGCAGCTGCGCAACGAGGGGCTGCAGTCGTCGAAGGAAATGGTGCGCTGGCTGGCCGAAAACCCGGCCGACGTGCTTTGCCTCCAGGAGTTCTACAACGAGCCCGCCGGCATCAAAACCCACGACGGCAACGTGTTCCGGACGATGGACAAAATCGGGAAGCAGGCCGGACGGGAGGCATTTCTGTCGAAGACGCTTACCAACAGCATGGGGGCCGAATTCGGGATGGCCATTTTCTCGCGTTTCCCCATCGTGAACCGGGGCACCATCGGCTTCGGCAAGCTCACCCAGAACCACGGCATGTGGGCCGATCTGCGCCTGCCCACCCACGACACGATTCGGGTCTACAGCTTCCACTTGCAGAGCATGAGCATGGAAGAAAAGGACATCGTGGACAGCTATTCGAGCAAAACCGGGCTGCGGCGCAAGGGCCTAGGGCTGCTGCGCCGCTTCAAGCGCGGGGCCATGCTGCGGCACTGGCAGGTCGATACGCTGGTCAACCGCTTCGCCCGCTGCCCGTACCCCATCCTGCTCTGCGCCGACCTCAACGACGTGCCCTACAGCTACAGCTACGACCAGCTGGCCGACCACTTCCAGAACGCCTGGACGACGCGTAGGCAACGGCATCGGCAGCACCTACAACGGCCGCATCCCCTTCCTGCGCATCGACAACCAGTTCGCCGGCCCCCGCTGGCAGGTTAATGACTTCTGGGTGAACTACGAGATTCCCTACTCCGACCACTTCCCGACCACGGCCACCTATCAGTTGAAGCCGAAAGGGGCGCCGGCTGAAGTAATCGGCACTACGCCGGACGCATTCAGCAGTCATGTTGCCAACCAAGCAGCCCCCGCTATAGCCTAAGCCTGGAAGCACCACCACATCGGCGGGGGTGAGCAGGCAATAGATTGGACAATAGGATGCTTCAATCTGCACAAAACCATCTATGCTGTAATAAGGAAGCATAATCTGGACGCAACTAATAGTACTTAAAGTAGTTAATTAAGATATTGCCGTGCAGTTCAATACCTTCTTAAAAGTTTATATGTCTAAACATCTACTTATCGGCGTACTCAGTACGCTCCCGCTGCTTTGCCAAGGCCAGGGGCCAGTATTGCAAAGCACGAATCCGGCCCGGCAAACCTTAGTGGGCAACCGAAACGGGCCTGTTCAGCTGACCTTTTCCGGGCCCGTGGCTAATCCGGCGGCTATTCGGGTAAACGGCGACCAGCGCCGGGGCCAACTGACGGGGGCATTCAGTGGGGCCGGTACGCGCCAGATTGCCTTTCAGTCCGCGCAGCCCTTCGCCCCGGGCGAGCGGGTCAGCGTCACGGTTCCGGCCAGTGTCAGCAGTCCGGCGCAGGTAATAGAATTTCGGATGGCGGCCGGCCGTGGGCAGGCAACTTTTGGTAGCCCGGTTATGGTAGGCTCGCCCCTGAATACCCAACCAACCGTGGCCGTAGCCGGCGACCTGGATAACGATGGCGATATTGACCTGCTCCTCGGCGAGGAGGTGGCCGGCCGGGTGTGCCTCAATGACGGGCACGGCCAGTTCACGGCCCAAACGACACGGGTTGACATTATCAGCTATGCCGATGAGTTGCGGCTAGGCGATTTTAATGGGGATGGCAACCTGGACGTTGTGGCCAGCTCGGGCCGGGGAAATGCGGAGGTTAGCCTGAGCCTGGGAACGGGCCAGGGTACTTTTTTGCCCCGCACCGCCCTACTGGATGGTTTGACGCGTACGCAACTGGCGACGGGTGATTTTAACGCCGATGGATTGATGGATGTCGCCTTGTCCACACCCGTGGGAACGGGAGTAGAATTACGCATGCTGCTGGGGTCCAAGAATGGACCACTTACGATCAGCTCCATGCAGGTGCTGGCGTTGCCGGCCCGCGACATTGGTGCCGCGGACATGGACGAGGACGGTGATATTGACTTACTGCTGGTGTCGGATGCGCTGCTGGGCGTTTACCAGAACGACGGTACCGGAAGGTTTTCCGCCGGACAGACCATCGAGGTAAATCCGTATTCCGGTACGTTGACCGTGGGCGATTTTACGGGCGACGGGCATGTCGACGTGGTGTGCTCCAGCCACGACACGCCTAACGTGAGTCTGGTGCCCGGCACGGGTACGGGAGGGTTAGAAGCCGTCCGTAGCATTTATGTACTGAGCCGTAATTGGCAGGTCAGCTCCGGCGACATGGATGGCGACGCGGACCTGGATCTGCTGGTAACCAATGACCGCGGCATCACGCAGGTGCTACTTAACCGGGGCAATGGGGAGTTCACGGCTTCGGCAATCTTGCTTGGGTTTGAAGCTTTTATCATAGCCGATGCCGCCGATTTAAACGGGGATGGGTTGCTGGACGTGTACACGGCTCATGGCGTAAGTAACCCGAGGGCACCGCATGGCATTGATGTTTTCTACAATCAACCGTTAACCGTCACCCGGGCCACCACGCCGCTAGCGAGTCCAACCCTTACGGTATTTCCTAATCCGGCCCACGCACAGGTAACGGTCGTTGTCCCGCGCAGCGAACATCCAACGAATCTTACAATCCATGACCTGCTGGGGCGGATAGTGAGTACCCGGGCAGTAGCAGCCAGCAACGCCAGCCAGCAGCTGGTACTGTCATTACTCGATTTGCCCGCAGGGGTGTACCAAGCCAGGGCCCAGACCCCGGTTTGGCAGGCTGTTCAGCGGGTTGTGGTGGAATAAGTGGCCCGGATGCTGGTAGAGGGGCTTGATGGTTATATCAGGGTAGAAAAAAGCTGATAAGTTTCTTAGTTGGGTAGCGGTAGTCCAAGGGCTACCATTTGCAAGAACTCCGCGGCTGCCCTCGCGCATATCAGATCAGTTTACTCTCACAAGATCAGTCAGTCTTTTATACTGTCTCCCGCTGAGCATGTACCGGCAATGGAACTTTATAAACTACCGCGTCAGGTTTTTGTGCCGTTTGAGCCAGGGTTTGGACTTTGTTTCCACTATTTCGGAGCTTATAAGCAGGTTTTTAAGTTCGACGGCCTGATCCTGCCGTAATGCAGTCTTACCGCAGGCCGAGCCGAAAGCCGACGCGGTGGCGCACTCTGCCAAACAGCGGTTACTTTTGCACCCATGCAGCAGCCTCTTTCGCTTTATAATACGCTTACCCGCCAGAAAGCCGTCTTCGAACCCCTGCACGCGCCCTTCGTGGGCGTGTACCTGTGCGGGCCCACGGTGTACAATGAAGCGCACGTAGGCAATGCCCGCGGCCCGGTCGTATTCGATGTGCTGACGCGCTACCTGCGCTACCTCGGCTACACCGTGCGCTACGTGCGCAACATCACCGATGTGGGCCACCTGGAAGGCGACGCCGACGAGGGCGAGGACAAAATCGGCAAGATTGCCCGGGCCCGGCAGGTCGAGCCCATGGAAGTGGCCGAGGGCTACACCAACCTCTACCAGGAGCCACATGGCGGCCCTGGGCTGCCTGCCGCCCGACATCACGCCCCGGGCCAGCGGCCACATCATCGAGCAGATTGAGATGATTGAGCAGATCATCGGCAACGGCTTTGCCTACGAGGCCAACGGCTCGGTGTACTTCGATGTGCCCGCCTACAACGCCGCCGGCCGCGAGTACGGCAAGCTCTCGAACCGGGTGGTGGAAGAGCTGCTGGCCGGCTCCCGCGACAACCTCGCCGGCCAGGACGAGAAGCGCAGCCCCCTCGATTTCGCCCTCTGGAAAAAGGCCGATGAGCGCCACCTCATGCGCTGGCCCTCGCCCTGGAGCGACGGGTTCCCCGGCTGGCACCTGGAGTGCTCGGCCATGAGCCGCAAGTACCTCGGGGCCGAGTTCGATATTCACGGTGGCGGCCTCGACCTGATGTTCCCGCACCACGAGTGCGAAATTGCCCAGAGCCAGGCCTGCGACCACCCTACCAGCGAGGCCCGGGTGTGGATGCACAACAACATGATTACTGTGAACGGGGCCAAGATGAGCAAGTCGGTTGGCAACTTCATCACCATCTCGGAGCTGTTTGCGGGCACCAACGCCACCCTGGCCCAGGCCTACTCGCCCATGACGGTGCGCTTCTTCCTGCTCCAGGCCCACTACCGCAGCCCCGTCGATATTACCGATGAGGGCCTGCAGGCGGCCGGCAAGGGCTACCGCAAGCTCATGAACGGCCTGCGCCTGCTCGACAAGCTGCGCCTGCCCGAGGGAACCGACGTAGCCGCCGACACCAGCGCCGCCGATGCCGAGCTGGGCAAGCTGGCCCAGGACTGCTTCGTGGGCCTCAACGACGACCTGAACACGGCCCGCACCCTGGCCAGCCTGTTCAACTTGTTGCGCAAGTTCAACGGCTACGCCGCCAAGCCCGAAACCCTGGCCAACCTCAGCCCCGCGGCCCTCGCCGAAGCCACCGCCACCTACCGCACCCTGGTGCAGGACGTGCTGGGCCTGCGCGACGAGCCCCGGGCCAGCGCCGAGGACCTACTGGGCCTCACGCTGCACTTCTACCAGGAAGCCAAAACGGCCAAGGACTACGGCAAGGTCGATGAAATCCGGGCCGCGCTCAAGCAGCAGGGCATCGTGGTGAAAGACACCAAGGCCGGCGTCGACTGGGCCTACAGCGAGGAGTAGAGAGTGAGGCTTAAGCTACAAGCTATAAGCCGCAAGCTGCAAGCCGCAGGAAAAGGACAACGGAACAAAAGCTTGTAGCTTGCCGCTTATAGCTCCCTACAAGCCAACATTCGCTCTATGAACATACTCTCCCGAATTGCCCCGGCTGCCCTGGCCGGCCTGCTGCTACTCACCGGTTGCCCCGCCAAACAGGATACCACCGAAACCGTAGCCGCCGACGAAGCTGCCCTGCCCAAAACGCCGAATTTCAATGCCGACTCGGCCTATGCTTTCACGGCGAAGCAGGTCGCGTTCGGGCCCCGGGTGCCTAACACCAAGGCCCACGTGCAAACCGGCGACTGGATTATCGGGCAGTTCAAAAAGTACGGCCTCACGGTGAAAGAGCAGCCTTTCGAAGCCATGGCCTTCGACGGGAATATGCTCAAGTCGCGCAACATTATTGCCCAGTATCTGCCCCAGGCCCCGCGCCGGATAGCCATTTTCGCCCACTGGGACACCCGCCCCTTCGCCGATAAGGACAAGGAGCAGAAGAACGCCCCGCTCGACGGCGCTTCCGACGGCGCCAGCGGCGTGGCCGTGGCCCTGGAAATGGCCCGCGTCCTGAGCGCCCAGCCCGACAGCCTGGCCCCCGGCGTGGGCGTCGACTTCATTCTTTTCGACTCCGAAGATTATGGCTACGACGGCAGTACCCAGAGCGAGAAGAAGAACCTGCTCGGCAGCCAGGACAGCTGGTGCCTGGGCTCACAGTATTGGGCCAAAAACGTAGTGCCGGCCAACTACAAGCCCAACTTTGGCATCCTGCTCGATATGGTCGGAGCCAAAGGTGCCCGGTTCAGCCGCGAAGGACTTTCGCGCGAAAAAGCGCCCGATAAGCTGGAGCAGGTCTGGAATACGGCCTCCCAGCTGGGCTACTCCGACTACTTCATTTTCGCCGACAGCCCCGGCATCGACGACGACCACCAGTACACCAACCAGGCCGGCGTGCGCACCATCGACGTCATCGACTTTCTGCCCAGCGGCGAGTTCCAGCCCTACCACCACACCACCCAGGACAATATGAGCGTCATCGACCGGCGCACCCTCAAGGCCGTGGGCCAAACGCTGCTGACGGTGGTGTACGGGGAGTAGGTTTGGCTGCTTTTTAGCTAAAAACCGCCCCGGCAACGCAAGTTGCCGGGGCGGTTGGCGTTTCGCGCTACACCGCCGCCAGTCGCGCGCCCGTTTCATCTACCGTCAGGCGCATGGGCTGGCCCACTACCAGGGCCATATTTTGCGGCTCGTGGCCGACGGGAAAGCCGTGCGCTACCGGGAAATGATACTTGGCGGCGTAGTGGTTGATGATTTCGCCGGGCGTGAGGCCGAAGGGCACGGTGTTGTCCTGGGGGTTGGTGAAGTGGCCCACCACCAGCCCGGCCAGCCCGGCCAGCTTGCCGGTGCGGTCGAGGTGCACCAGCATCCGGTCGATGGCGTACAGATACTCGTCGATGTCTTCCAGAAACAGGATGCGGCCGGCCGTGGGTACGTCGGAGGCGGTGCCGGTGAGGGTTTGCAGGATGCTCAGGTTGCCGCCCACCAGCTCGCCCGTGGCCGTGCCCGGGCGGTTGAGCGGATGAGCCGGCACCTTATAGGTCAGCGCCTCGCCAAACAACGCCCGCCGCAGGCTTTCCAACGATTCCTGGCCGCCTTCCTGGCCGAAACAGCAGCGGCATTACACCGTGGATGCTCTGGAAGCCGCGCCCCAGCAGGTGGCAGTTGAGGGTCGTGATATCGGAGAAGCCGGCCACCCATTTCGGGCTTTCAGCGAAGCGGGCGAAGTCGAGCCCGTCGATGATGCGGGTGGTGCCGTAGCCGCCCCGGGCGCAGAAAATGGCCCGGATGTCGGGGTCGTCGAGCTGGTGCTGGAGGTCGTGGCGGCGCACTTCGTCGGCGCCCCCGAACTGGTGGTGGGCCACGTTGGTGCTCGTGCCCAGCGTTACGCGCAGGCCCCAGCTTTCGAGCGTGGCAACGGCCGCCGCCAGCTCGGCGTGCGTGGCCTGGCGGGCGGGGCAGACGATGGCCACCCGGTCGTGGGGGCGGAGGAGCGGTGGCGCAATGGTAGGCATAGGGTAAAAGTACTTGGTGGTTTTGGAAAAGAACGTCATTCAGAGCATGTGGCGCATCAAGCCAGGGACGAAGAATCTCGCGTGCCAAAGTAATCCTGACGGCAGGACTTACTTTGGCACGCGAGATTCTTCGTCCCTGGCTTGATGCGCCACATGCTCTGAATGACGTTCTTTTCAGCAATTATAAACTGGCAACTCCAACAGCAGCCCTTTCCAGTTCCTTCGCGTTATTACACTGTGCGTTTACTTCTCCTGCTCCTACTGATAACTGGCCTCGCCACTCCGGCCCTGCGGGCCCAACCCACCCCGCCCGACACCACCCGGGGCCGCTACCACCGCCCGCTGTTCGGTAAAGTGCAGGTGCGCCGCAACGTCGAATTCGCCCAGGTTAGCGGCCTGCTGGGCCAGACCCAGCCGCTCTACCTCGATTTTTACGAGCCGGCCGGCGACACCGTGCGCCGCCGGCCGCTGGTGCTGCTGGCCCACGAGGGCGCCTTCGTGACCGGCACCCGCGACGATGCTGTGATGACCGAACTCTGCACCCGGCTGGCCCGGCTGGGCTACACGGCCGCCAGCATCGACTACCGGCTGCTGTTCTTTCCTTTCGACAGCGTGGGGATTGGCCGGGCCGCTATCCGGGCCACCCAGGACATGCGCGCCGCCGTGCGCTTCTTCCGCCACGATGCCGCTACGGCCCGCCGCTTCAGGGTCGATGGGCGCTATATTTTCGTGGGAGGCTCTTCGGCCGGAGCCTTTATGGCGCTGCAAACGGCCTACCTCGATAAAGCTGCCGAAGTGCCCGCCTACCTGAACCTGGCTTCGCTGGGCGGCCTCGAAGGCAGCGGCGGCCACACCGGCTACAGCAGCCGCCCGCGGGGCGTTATCAACCTGTGCGGCGCGCTGGCCCAGGCCGCCTGGCTCGGCCCCGGCGATGTGCCGCTGCTCAGCATCCACGGCACCCGCGACGGGATTGTACCTTACAACCGGGGGCTCATTGGCGGCCCGCTACCGGCCCAGGTGGTGGCGGGTAGCGCGGTGCTGCGCCGCCGGGCCACGACTGTGGGCGTGCCCAACGTGTTGCGCCCCTTGCGCGGGGCCGGCCACGTGCCCTACTCCTTCGAGCCCACGTACCTCGATTCGGTGTTCGTGCCCATACGCGACTTTTTGCGTCCGCTGCTCGGTACCGGTGCCCCCGGCCCACTGCTGGCCGCTGCTCTCAGCCCCCGCCGCGCGGCCCAGGCTACGGCCGGGTTGCCACTACGGCGCGTAGAGCTACGTTTGCCCGAAAGTCAACCTGAAGTTTTAAGGCCTGATTCTGGTGGTTTTCCGCCGAATTACAGCCGCCCGGCGCTGCCAACCGTTTTGCCGCCAGCGGGGGCCGCCCCGCCGAAATAAAGCGGAAGTAAGCTATTACTGCGCGGCAGCGACGAAACGACGACAGCGGTTGGCAGCCAAGATTTGTGAATAGCCAGTGATGAATAGAAAAACGGACGTCATTCCGCGCTTGCCGAGGAATGACGTCCGTTTGGTTAATTGCCTGCCTAAGCCTGGGCCGATGCGGCCACGGTTTCCACGGCTTCCCCGATGGGCCGTAGCTGGCCGGTGCGGACGATGAAGGCGCCATACTTGCGCAGCGTGTCGCGGTGGCGGATGAGGTGTTGCAGGGCAACGAAGCCTACTACGTACCCATCCTCGTCGGCCTCCTGGGAAATTTCGCTGAAATCGAGCAGGTCGATAAGGCGGGGCTCGTCGGTGCGCAGGTAAATTTCCACTTCCAGGTCGGCGGCATATTCGGGGGCCTCGGTGGCTTTGTAGTATTGGTAGGCGAAGCCCTGGCGCAGGGCGGCCAGGTCGGCCAGCACGGCCGAGCCAGTGGGATGCCCGCCGGCCCCGCGCCCGCGCAGGAACTGCTCCCCGGCAAAGTCGGCCTCAATCACGACGCCGTTGAATTCGTGGTCAACGGTGTACAGGGGCGACTCGGGGCCGACCAGCTGCGGGGTTACCAGCACGGTTACGCGGCCGTCGGGCAGGCGCTGAAGGCCGGCTACCACCTTTATTTTCTGGCCCTGGCTGGCAGCAAAGGCAATATCGACGGCGCTGATGCCTTCAATACCCAGGTTCAGCACCTGCTCGGGGTCGAGGAAAGCGCCATAGGCGTGGGCGGCCAGCAACACTGCCTTGGAGCGCGGGTCGAAGGCCGCCATGTCGAGGCTGGGGTCGGTTTCGGCGAAGCCCAGCTGCTGCGCTTCGGCCAGGGCCGGGGCGTAGTCGGAGCCTTCCTCGCCCATGCGGGTAAGCACGTAGTTGGAGGAGCCGTTGAGGATGCCCGTAAGGCGGTGCAGCGGTTCGGCCGCGAAATACGCTTCCAGTGTACGAATAACCGGAATGCTGCCGCACACGGCCGCCTCGTATAATAAGGTGCCGCCCGTTTCGCGTTGCAGCTGCACCAGCGCGGGCAGGTGGCGGGCCAGCATGGCCTTGTTGGCCGTTACCACGCGCCGGCCCCGGCGCAGGGCCTCGCTCACCAGCCGGAAGGCAGTATCGGCGTCGTCGATTACCTCCACCAGCACATCCAGCGAATCATCGGTCAGCAGCAGGTCGGCGTCGAACTCGAACCGCTCGGCGGGCAACGTGCGCGCTTTGCTGGGATTCTTTACCGCAATGCGGCTGATGGTAAACCCCGCTTCGGGGCGCTGGCGCAGAATATCGTACAGGCCCTGGCCCACGCAACCGAACCCAATAAGGCCCACCCGCCACGGCCGGGCGGGCAGGGCGGAGGAGAGGGAGGATGAGGTGAACTGATCAGGCTGATTCGTAGGCATAAGTCTGGGCGAAGAATCGTTCGAGAAAATGGGTGATCTGGGCGGCTTCCAGCAGGAAGCCGTCGTGGCCGAAGGGCGAATCCATTTCGGCGTACAGGGCTCCCGGAATGTGGCGGGCCAGCAGCTGCTGCTCCGCCGGCGGAAACAGCACGTCGGAGGTAATGCCCAGCACCAGCGTGCGGGCCCGAATGCGGCCCAGCGCGGCGGCCACGCCGCCCCGGCCCCGGCCCACGTGGTGGCTGTCCATGGCCCGGCTGAGGGCCACGTAGCTATAGGCATCGAAGCGGGCCGCGAGCTTGTTGCCCTGGTAGCGCTGGTAGGAACTGGCCGGAAAATCGTCCAGCTTATCCTCGTCGGGCTCGGTTTGGGTGCGGCCGTAGGCTTCGGCGCTGCGGTAGCTGAGCAGGGCCACGGCCCGGGCGGCCCGCAACCCAGCCGCCCCGCCCGCCGGGGTATCGGCCGCGTAGGTAGCATCGGCGAAAATGGCCAGGCGCTGGGTTTCGTTGAAGGCAATACCCCAGGCCGAGTGCCGGGCATTGGTGGCCAGCAGCACCAGATGTTCGAACACATCGGGGCGCTGCACGGCCCATTCCACGGCCTGCTGCCCGCCCAAAGAGCCCCCGATCAGGGTATGAATGCGGGGCAGGCCCAGGTGTTCGCGCAGGGCTTCGTGCGCCGCCACCATGTCGCGGATGGTGATGAGCGGAAAATCGCGGAAGGCCGGGCGGCCGGTTTCAGGATCTGGGGTGAGCGGGCCGGTGGTGCCGTAGCAGGAGCCCAGCACGTTGGCGCACACGATAAACCAGTCGGCCGGATCGAAGTGGCAGCCCGCGCCCACCAGCCCCGGCCACCAGTCGGCCGCGTCGGCGTTAGCCGTCAGGGCATGGCAGACCCACACAACGTTGTCGCGGGCGGCATTTAGGCGCCCCCAGGTCTGGTAGGCAACTTGCGGGTGGTCAAGCTGGCCACCGCTTTCGAGCAGTAGCGGGTGCGGGAGTTGAAACATTGTTTTGAGCTTTTAGCTGATAGCAGTCAGCTTTGTTCTTCCAGGATTTACGCCAGGAGGTTGTAGCGCGAAGCTCCAGCTTCGTGCATCGTTGCGGAATATTAGCGGGTTACGTCCAACAATGCGCGAAGCTGGAGCTTCGCGCTACAGGCTTGAAGCATCATTTTGCGTAAGCCCTATCTTCAGAAAAAGCTGTCAGCTAACAGCTAATGGCTAACAGCTACATAAGAAACCTATACCTCCAGCGGCTGCTCGTGCTCTGTCAGCGGTTCGGGCAGCGGGGCGTCCTGAATGTGGTCGGGCGCAGCGGCGTTGCGTACCGCGTCGAAGGCCTGCTGCAAGTCGGCCTGAATATCCTCGAAGTGCTCAATGCCCACCGACAGGCGCAGGAGCGTGGGGGTAACGCCCGCCGCGCGCTGCGCATCTTCCGACAACTGCTGGTGGGTGGTGGCCGCGGGCTGAATGATGAGCGTTTTGGCGTCGCCCACGTTGGCCAGGTGGCTTACCAGCTTGAGGTTATCGATGAACTGGGTGGCCGTGTCTTTGCTGCCTTTGAGGGCGAAGGTGAGCACGCCGCCGTAGCCGCGCTTCAGGTATTTGCGGGCCAGCTGGTGGTAGGGGCTGCTGGGCAGGCCAGGGTAGTTCACGGCTTCCACCTGCGGATGCTGCTCCAGCCAGGTGGCCACGCGCAGGGCGTTTTCCACGGTGCGCTCCACGCGCAGGCTCAGCGTTTCGAGCCCCTGTAGCAGCAGGAAGGAATTGAAAGGGCTCTGGGAAGGCCCGAAGTCGCGCAGCCCTTCCACCCGGGCCCGGATGATGAAGGCAATGTTGCCAAACGGCCCGTTCTTGCCGAATACGTCGCTGAAGACCAGGCCCTGGTAGCCCTCGGAGGGCTCCGAGAACTGCGGGAACTTGCCGTTGCCAAAGTCGTAGGTGCCGCCATCGACAATCACGCCGCCTACGCTTGTGCCGTGCCCCCCAATCCACTTGGTGGCCGACTCTACCACGATGTGCGCGCCGTGCTCCAGGGGCCGGAACAGGTAGCCGCCCGCCCCAAAGGTGTTATCAACGATAAGCGGCAAATCGTGCCGATTGGCAATGGCGGCAATGGCCTCAAAATCGGGAATGCTGAAGCTGGGGTTGCCGATGGTCTCGAGGTAGATGGCCTTGGTGTTTTCGTCGATTAGGGCCTCGAAGCTGGCCGGCTCGTCGCCGTTGGCGAAGCGTACCTCAATGCCCAAGCGCTTGAAAGCCACTTTGAACTGGTTGTAGGTGCCGCCGTAGAGGTGGGTCGTGCTCACGAAATTGTCGCCGGCCTGCAGGATGTTGTTGAGGGCAATAAACTGCGCCGCCTGGCCCGACGACACGGCCAGCGCCGCCACGCCGCCTTCCAGGGCCGCCACGCGCTGCTCGAACACGTCGGTGGTGGGGTTCATCAGGCGGGTGTAGATGTTGCCGAATTCCTTCAGCGCAAACAGGTTGGCCCCGTGCTCGGCATTCTTGAATACGTAGCTGGTGGTCTGGTAAATGGGCACGGCGCGGGAGCCCGTAACGGGGTCGGGCTGCTGGCCGGCATGGAGTTGAAGCGTCTCGAAGTGGAAGTTGGGCGTGGACATGGCAAGGCTGGGTTAGATGACGTGAAATCTCGAAGAAGGAAGTGCAGTCCGCTGATTACCTGCTGGCTCAGGCCAGGTAAGGGCCGCGCCAGAACTGCCGGTGCCGAAGGGCAAAACGGGCTGCGGGGAGGCTGCCGGCTACCGAAAGGCACCGCCGGTCGGGGCCGGAAAAACAGAACGGGGGAAGAGAGGGCTGCGGAGCCGGGCTTTAGGCTAGCAACAGCAACAGGGCTGGCCGCAACAGCCGCGCATTCGCATTCGGTGGGCCGCTGAAGCTACCACTAAGGCAGCCGGGGCAACGCGAAAACCCCACGGCAAAACGGCGGGCCCGAAGGCGGCCGAAGCGGTGGGGGAGGGTACGACGAAAGCGAAGGAGTTTTCCATGGCACAGTGAGTTATATGCCCCGCCGCCGTACGGTTCGTACAAGCTGGTCGGGCAGGAATTGGCACCTTTCGCGCGGTCGAAGGTTGCCAGTGGGTCAGGGAGCCTGTTCTCTCGCCACTTCTGTATAAATCCTATGAAAACTGTTCCGCCGCGAGCGGACCAGTACCGGGTTGGTGTTGCAAAGGTATGCGAGAGAATTTGGTATCTGCAATAGTCTAGGCAACTATTTTTAAAAAAAGATGGATGACTGGCCGGGTAGGGAAATAATGAAGTAGTCCGTTGAAAGATAAAAAGTTAGGCATTAATTCTATAGTTCGGCATAGCTTCGGTAGCTACCTTGGGAGGCAAAGGCGTTGGGGTATTAATCCGCTTGTCTCGGAGGGGTGGTACCGAATAATCGAGTCTCGTCTATTCGTATGAGGCATAGAAAAAGCCACCCGTTTCGGGGTGGCTTTTTTGAATATTTCCGGGAAGTGGAAAGTTCTAGAGCTTCGGTAGCGTCAGGACTTGGCCCACTTCGATGTGGTCGGGGTTGGAGCCAACTACGGCCTTGTTAGCGTCGTAAATCTGGTGCCATTTGCTGGCGTCGCCGTAGTGGTTCTTGGCAATTTTCGAAAGCGAGTCGCCGCTTACTACGGTGTAGGTTTCGCCGGCTGTGGTGTCGGCGGCATTATTGGCGTTGCCGAAAAAGTCGGTGCTGCCGTCGGCGGGAGCCGTGGTGGGGGCAACTGGTTTTTTATCGCCTTTGTCGGAGAGGAAATCAAAAAGTCCCATGGGAATAGTTCGTTAGCGTGGAGGTGAGGAAAGGAGTAGAGGCGCTGTCAGACAGCGGGGGATCAGGCACTCTTACGCCGTGGTAAGCAATAGGTTGTGCCCGGTCGGGAAACGTGCGGGCGCTTGGTAAGCTCCACTGTAGCCGGAACGAACCTCTGGGGCGGCCTTACCGTAAGATGCGCAATACCGGCGGCCCCAATGCCGCCTTTCATTTGCACATCCTTTCACCTATCCTTTCCCTCTCTCCAATGAAAACCCTGACTTCCACCTCCTCGCGCCTGCTGGCCAGCCTGTTCATGCTCGTACTGCTCTTCACTGCTGCCTGCGGCGGCAAGGAAGGCACCGTTGAAAGCGTAAGCCAGCTCTACGGTAAAGACAGCAAAACCTGGAAAACCGACAAAGAAATGAACGCGGCCGGTGACAAAGTGGATCAGACTGACGCCATGGAAGACCAGCGCGTTACCTTCTACGCCAACGGCCAGTACAACATGATGTCGGGCGCCCAGACCATGAACGGTAAGTACACCTTCGACCAGGGTGCCAAGACCATCATGATGACGCCCGACGGCGCCTCGCAGTCGAATACGTTTACGGTGGTAACCCTGACCGACGACAAGCTGACGCTTAAAGGTTCCGACGGTTCGGAGCTGCGCCTGGAGAACGAATAGCCCGGGTTGCTTCTATAGCAAACCTGCGCAACCATACAAAAAGCCCTTTCTGCTACCGGCAGAAAGGGCTTTTTGTATGGTTGCTACGTCTAGTCAGCCGCTATCGTTTATCAGGAGTGCATCACTTCCTGGGCTTTGTGCTTGCCGTAGATGCGGGTGATCCAGCGGGGCAGGAACACGGCCCCGAGCACCAGGTAGAGGTAGTAAGTGACGATGCGGTAGAGCAGCACCATGAAGTTGGTCATGGTGGCCGTGCCGATGAACTTGCCGAAGAACGTAGGGAAAGCCCCCTCGGCCACGCCCGCGCCGCCGGGCGTAATGGCAATCAGCAGGATAACTTTATAGGTGAGGTTGCGGCCGAAAATCAGCCAGAACTCGGTCCAGCCCACGTCAATGAAGGCGCCAATCAGGCAGCCGATAACCAGGTAGCGGGCCGTCCAGACGAAGAACGTGCTTAGAATGGCGCGCAGCCAGTAGGCCCGGCCATTGCCGCGCAGCTCGGCCGAGGCCCGCACCAAATCGCGCCCCAGCTGGTAGGCGCGGTTCCGGAACCGGCGCAGCACCCGCACCGAAAACAGCCGTACCAGCAGCCGCTGCACGGCTTTGGGGTTGAGGAAGATGGCGTACACCATCAGCAGTGCGTAGGCCGTGACGAACACGTAGCTCACGATAAAGCCGATGCGCAGGGCCGTAATCAGGCCGCCGTGCAGGGCCTCGTGGGGATACAGGGTTTCGCCCCCGATAAGCACGACGAGCGGCACCATGAGCACGTAGTACATATTGTCGAGCATGGCCGTGGCCATGATGTAGGCCACCGACCGGCCCAGCGGGATGCCCTCCTTGTGCAGCAGCACCGGGGCCACGGCCGTGCCGCCCACCGCCGAGGGCAGCACGCAGGAGGAGAACTCCCAGAGCATAATCACATCGAGGGCCGCCCGCCAGCTCAGCATTTTCTGCGTGAGGTAGCGGATGCGGTAAACGTACCCGGCGTCGCGGGCCAGCAGCACCAGCACCGTTACGAGCAGCCACCAGGGCTTGGCATTGGTTAGCGGGGCCAGGTCGCCGGGCTTGTAGCTGCGCCAGAACATAAAGCCCACCACACCCAACCCGATAAGCACCGGCAGTACAATCCGCGAGGGTCGGAGCTTATCAAGGAGCTGTTGATCTTCGGCTTGGGCGTGGCTGAACTCGGGCATAGGGTAAAGGTACGGAGTGCTGAATGACAGAACCTCCCCCGTTCCCCATTCTCTCCTTCCCCCATTCATCCACCGGAACAGAAAACCCGTAACTTTGCCTACTGACCCTGGCTGAATACGTTCCGAACAATAACTTTCGGGCATAGGCGGCTGTTGCCACGCTACTTATACCCTCGTTTCCTACCCCTGCGCGCATGATTGTCGAACCCGGTCCCCTGCTGGCGGAAATTAATTCCCCCGACGACCTGAAGAAGCTCAGCCCCGATCAATTGGTGCAGGTGAGCCAGGAATTGCGCCAGTTTATTATTGACTCGGTTTCGATTTACGGGGGCCACTTCGGTGCCTCACTTGGGGTAGTGGAGTTGTCGGTGGCGCTGCATTACGTCTTCAACACGCCTTACGACCAGCTCGTGTGGGACGTCGGCCACCAGGCCTACGGGCACAAAATCCTCACCGGCCGCCGCGACCGGTTCCCGTCTAACCGCCGCTACCACGGCATGTCGGGCTTTCCTAAGCGCAGCGAAAGTGAGTACGACGCCTTTGGGGTGGGCCACAGCTCCACCAGCATCGGGGCGGCGCTGGGTATGGCCGTGGCTTCCGATTACAAGGGTGAGTTCGACCGCCAGCACATTGCCGTGATTGGCGATGGGGCCATGACGGCCGGCATGGCCTTCGAGGCCCTCAACCACGCCGGGGTGGAGAAATCCAACCTGCTGGTTATCCTCAACGACAACTGCATGAGCATCGACCCCAACGTGGGCGCGCTCAAGGAATACCTCACCGACATCACCACCTCCCGCACCTACAACAAGGTGCGCGACGAGCTCTGGAACGTGCTCGGCAAGCTCAGCAAGTTCGGCCCCAACCCCCAGCAGATTGCCCGCCGCGTGGAGCAGGCCATGAAGGCTACGCTGCTCAAGCAGGGCAACCTGTTCGAGGCCCTCAACTTCCGCTACTTCGGCCCCGTGGATGGGCACGACGTGCAGCACCTGGCCACCATCCTGGCCGACCTCAAGAACATTCCCGGTCCCAAGCTCCTGCACTGCGTGACGGTGAAGGGCAAGGGCTACGCCCTGGCCGAAAAGGACCAGACCCTCTGGCACGCGCCGGGGCTGTTCGACAAAATCACGGGCGAAATCTATAAGAAGACCCCCGACAAGCCCCAGCCACCCAAGTACCAGGACGTATTCGGGCACACGCTGGTGGAGCTGGCCGAGGCCAACGACAAAATCATGGGCGTGACGCCGGCCATGCCGTCGGGCTCCTCGCTCAACATCATGATGAAGGCCATGCCCGACCGCGCCTTCGACGTGGGCATTGCCGAGCAGCACGCCGTTACCTTCTCGGCCGGCCTGGCCACCCAGGGGCTGGTGCCGTTCTGCAACATCTACTCCTCCTTCATGCAGCGGGCCTACGACCAGGTAGTGCACGATGTGGCCCTGCAGAACCTGCACGTAGTGTTCTGCCTCGACCGGGCCGGTTTCGCCGGCGCCGACGGCCCCACCCACCACGGCTGCTACGACCTGGCCTACATGCGCTGCATCCCGAACATGGTGGTGTCGGCGCCCATGAACGAGGAGGAGCTGCGCAACCTGATGTACACGGCCACGCTGCCCGAAAACGCCGGACCGTTCAGCATCCGCTACCCCCGGGGCGAGGGCGTGATGCCCGAGTGGCGCAAGCCCCTGAAGAAAATTGCCATCGGCACGGGCCGGGTGGTGCGCGAGGGCGAAGGCGTGGCGGTGCTCAGCATCGGCCACATCGGCAACTACGCCGCCAAGGCCACCGAGCAGCTCCGCACCGAGGGCCTCAACCCTGGCCACTACGACCTGCGCTTCTGCAAGCCCCTGGATGAGGAAATGCTCCACAACATCTTCAGCCGCTACCGCGCCATCGTGACGGTAGAGGACGGCTGCGTGCAGGGTGGTTTCGGCTCGGCCGTGATCGAGTTTATGGCTGACCACGGCTACTCCGTTCCCGTCCGACGCCTCGGCATCCCCGACCGGGTGGTGGAGCACGGCTCCCAGGATGAGCTTTACAAAGAGTGCGGCTTCGATGCCGCCGGCATTGCCCAGGCTCTGCGCGAGCTCAGCAGCAAGGAAGCAAAGCCAGCAGCGGCAAAGGTGCTGCTCTAGCACTATTGCAGTTGATAAAAAGCCCCGCTGAATTTCTTCGGCGGGGCTTTTTCGTGTACTTGCCGGTCGGCCCTGCTTCCGCCACACCGGTGGGTGACTTCTGCGGACGCGGCGGCAGGCCAATAAAACCAAAACGCGAATGTGCTGGTACAAGCGCTTGATAATTCTGCTTCAGCTACTGCCTGCTCATGCCCACTTCCGCCACTCAGCCCACCCTCGTTTTTCTCCACGGCTTCGCCGAAAGCCCCGAAATCTGGACTGATTTCACCCGCGACTTCCCGGGCCGCTACCGCCTGCTGATGCCCGCACTGCCCGGCCACGGCCCTAGTCCGGAGCCGGTAACGGACTACTCCATGGAAGCCCAGGCCCGCGCTGTGCTGGCCCAGCTCGATGCGGCCGGCGCGGAAAAGGTGCTGCTGGTGGCCCACAGCATGGGTGGCTACGTGGCCCTGGCCCTGGCCGAAGCCCACCCCGACCGGGTGGCCGGCCTCGTGCTTTTCCACAGCACCGCCCTGCCCGACACAGACGAAAAAAAGGCTAACCGTGACAGGAATGCCGAGTTCATCCGCCGCCATAGCGTCGATAAGTTCATGAACTCATTCATCCGGCCGCTATTTGCGCCCGCCAATCGCGACCGGCTGGCCTCGAAACTGGAACTGCTGGAGGCCATCGGCAAAGCCACCCCCGAAGCCACCATCCTGGGTGGCCTCGCCGCCATGAAAGCCCGCCCCGACCGCACCCAGGTGTTGCGCAACGCCAAGTTTCCCGTGCTTTCATCGGTGGCCACGACGACTTGGCCGTGCCCCTGGAAACGCTGCTGCCCCAGCTGGCCCTGCCCGCCCAAAGCCACGCCCTGCTCCTCCGTGAGGTAGGCCACTTAGGCTTTTTTGAAGAGCCGGAGCTGACGCGCCGGGCGGTGCTGGATTTCGTGGCGGGGGTATGGGAGTAGTAGAGTGTACCCAAAAAACTGTCATCCTGAGCAACGCGAAGGAGCTTATAATGTCAGCGCCAGCCATACTCCGGCCGCAATTATGACAGTATAAGCTCCTTCGCGTTGCTCAGGATGACAGTTGTATTTAGCGCAATTTAAGCCGTCAGCAGCCCCATTTTCAGCATGGCCTCGGCAATTTGCACGGCGTTGGTGGCGGCGCCTTTGCGCAGGTTGTCGGCCACCACCCACATATTGAGGGTGCGGGGTTGGGTTTCGTCGCGGCGCAGGCGGCCCACCAGCACGGCGTCGCGGCCGTGGGCGTCCTGGGGCATGGGGTACACATTGTTCTGCACGTCATCCACCAGTTCCACGCCCTCAGTCTGGCGTAACAGCTCGCGCACGTCGGCCAAATCGAATTCCTGGGCGAATTCCACGTTCACGGCTTCCGAGTGGCCACCCATCACGGGTACGCGCACGGTGGTGGCGGTGAGGCGGATGGTGTCGTCGCCGAAGATTTTCTTCGTCTCGTTCACCATTTTCATCTCCTCCTTGGTGTAGCCGTTGTCCTGAAACACGTCGATGTGGGGCAGCACGTTCAGGTCGATGCGGTGGGGGTAGGCGGGGTTGGTGGGCTTCTGGCCGGCCCGCTCTTCGAGAAGCTGATCGACGGCCTGCTTGCCGGTGCCCGTTACGCTCTGGTAGGTGCTTACCACAATGCGGGTGGCCTGGTATTTTTTGTGCAGCTCATTGAGGGCTACGACCAGCTGAATGGTAGAGCAGTTGGGGTTGGCAATGATTTTATCGTCGGCTGTGAGGGTGGCGGCGTTGATTTCGGGCACCACCAGCTTCTTGGTGGGGTCCATGCGCCAGGCCGAGGAGTTGTCGATGACCACGGTGCCGACCGCGGCGAAGCGGGGTGCTTCCTGCAACGAGATGGAGCCGCCGGCCGAGAAAATGGCCACTGCCGGACGGGCCGCCACGGCATCATCCATGCTCACCACTTTGTACTTCTGGCCCCGGAATTCGATTTCCTGGCCCACCGATTTAGCGGAGGCGACGGGGAGGAGCTCGGTGACCGGAAAGTTGCGTTCGGCCAGTACTTTAAGCATTTGGGTGCCTACCAGTCCGGTGGCTCCTACTACGGCTACTTTCATATGCGTTTTTGGTTGAGCAGTAAAGGTAAAGCGGTTATATTTCCTGCGCACTTCTATCTATTCTATCGCAGCGGTTCGCGGGAAGACGCGCAGAGGTAAAGCAAAGTTCTGCTTTCGGCCTTTGAGAATCCTTTCCCGTGAACTGCCACGACCACTAGTATATCCATTATGAAGCAACTGCTACTCTGCTGCCTGCTACTGCTGAGCTATTCTGCCCAGGCCCAAATCACCGACAGTTTCGCCGACGGCGACTTTACCCAAAACCCCGCCTGGACCGGCGACGCGGCATCTTTCCAAGTGAATTCGGCCCAGCAGCTGCAAAGCAACGGCCCTGCCGTGACGGGTGCCCAGCTGCAGCTAGTTACGCCCTGCCAGGCCAGCACCGGCACCACCTGGACGTTCTGGGCCAACCTCAAACTAGCCACCAGCAGCGGCAACTACGCCGACGTATGGCTGCTGGCCGACCGCGCCGATCTGAAAACCAGTGGCACCCGGGGCTACTTCGTGCGCCTCGGTGGCACCCCCGACGAGGTGGCCCTGTTCCGCAAGGACGCCACCGGCAGCCCCGTTTACGTCGTCAACGGCGCGGATGGTACGCTCAACTCCACCACCAACAACCTCGTGCGGGTGCGCGTCACGCGCTCGGTGCAGGATGTCTGGACGCTGGAGCGCGACCTGACCGGCGGCCAGAGCTTCACGAGTGAGGGCACCGCCACCGACGCTACCTACCAGGCCAGCGCGTTTTTCGGGGTGCTGCTGACGTACTCTTCGACCAACAATAAAGCATTTTACTTCGATGATTTCCGGGTAACCGATGCCACCCCGCCTGCCCGGGTGCAGGCGGCCGTGGTGGGTGGCCGGACCCTGGACGTAACCTTCAACGAGGCCGTGGCCGCCGCCCAGAGTGCCGGCAGCTACCGGCTGCCCGGCGGTCCGGCCGTTACGGCCGCCCAGCGCGACGCCGCCAACCTGGCCCTGGTCCACCTGACGTTGGACGCCGATTTACCACCCGGCTCCGGCACGCTGGAGGCGCGTAACGTGGCCGACCTCTACGGCAACGTGGCCGCCGGGCCGCTCACGACCACGTTCAGCTTCACGGGCGTACTCACGGAGCCCAGCTATTACCAGCTGCTCATTACCGAAATCATGGCCCGCGAAACGCCGGTGGTAGGCCTTCCCGCTTCCGAATACCTGGAAATCCACAACCCCTCGGCCACGCGGGTGCTCGATTTGGCCGGCGTGAAGCTGAGCAAGGCGGGCAGTACGGCCAACGCGGCGGTGTTTCCGGCCGGGGCCACGCTGCTGCCCGGCGAGTACGCCGTGGTGTGCGGCAGTACCCGCGGAGCGCAGTTCGCGGCTTTTGGGAAGGTGTTTGCCCTCACGAATTTTCCCAGCCTCAACAACGGCGGCGACGAGTTGCTGCTGCGGGCCCGCACCGGCCGGCTGGTGTATTCGGTGCACTACCTGGAAAGCTGGTACCGCGACCCGGTGAAGCAAAACGGCGGCTGGAGCCTGGAAATGCTCGACCCCGCCAACGCCTGCGCCGGGGCCGAGAACTGGCGGGCCAGCCAGGACCCGAGCGGCGGCACCCCCGGCCGCCGCAACTCGGTGGCCGCCAGCAACCCCGACACCACGCCGCCGATGCTGCAAAGCGTACTGGTGGTAGGCCCTACCGTTATCCGGCTGCAGTTCAATGAAAAGCTCGACAGCGCCCGGATGGCCAACCCCATCTTCTATAGCCTGACGCCCGGCGTCAGCATTCAGCAGGTGCAGCCGGTGCCGTTTGATTTCCGGGCCGTGGAGTTGACTCTGACTGGCCCGCTGGTGGCCGGACAAACTTACACCGCCGCCGTGCAAAGCCGCACCGACTGCTTGGGCAACAGCACCGGCACGGCCGCCACGGTGAGTTTTAGTCTGCCGGTGCCGCCCCGGTTCGGGCAGCTGCTCATCACCGAAATTATGGCCGACGAAACGCCGGTAGTGGGTTTGCCGGCCTCGGAGTACCTGGAGATTTACAACCCTTCGGCCACGCGGGTGCTGGATTTGGGGGGAGTACGGCTGCTGAAACCCGGCAGCACTGGCAGCGCCGCCGTCTTCCCCGATACCGCCCGCCTCCAGCCCGGCGAGTACGCGGTGGTCTGCGGCAGTACCCGGGGCGGGCTGTTCGCGGGCTTCGGCAAGGTCTACGCCCTGACTAATTTTCCCAGCCTCAGCAATGCCAGCGACCAGTTGGCCCTGCTCGGCCGCGACGGGCGGACGTTGTTCGAGGTGACGTATTCGGATAGCTGGTACAAGGATAACCGCAAGCAGGAAGGCGGCTGGAGCCTGGAAATGGTGGACCCGGCCAACTTCTGCGGCGGCATCGAAAACTGGACGGCCAGCCAGGACCCCAGCGGCGGCACGCCCGGCCGGGCCAACTCCGTGCGCACCGCCAACCCCGACCGCACCGCGCCGGCCCTGCTGCGGGTAGTGGCCCTCTCGCCCACCTTGGTACGGCTGTTTTTCAATGAGAAGCTCGACAGCGCGGCCATAGCTAACCCGGCCCTCTACACTTTCGCGCCGGCCATGGGCGTGGCCCGGGTGCAGCCCGCCGGCCCCGAGTTCCGGACCGTGGATTTGCAACTCAATGCCCCATTGCAACCCAACCAGCCCCTGACCCTGAGCGTGCAGCGGGCTACCGACTGCGCCGGCAACGCCAGCGGCCCGGTTACTTCGGTGCCCTTTGCCCTGCCTGCCCCGGCGGCGGCCGGCGACGTGGTCGTTAATGAAATCCTGTTCAACCCGCGCACCGGGGGCGTTGATTTCGTGGAGCTGCTCAACCGCTCGGCCAAATACCTGAACGTGCAGGGTTGGCAGCTCGGCAGCGAGAAGCCCGACGGCTCGGTGGACCAAAAGGCCATCAGCGCCGGGCCTTATGTGCTGGCTCCCGGGCAACTGCTGGTGCTCACGACCAACCCCGCCAACCTGCAGAGCTACTACCCCAACAGCTCGGAGCCGGCCAGTTTCCTGGCCCTGCCGAGCTTGCCTTCCTACCCCGACGATGTGGGCGTGGTGGTGGTGGCCTCGGCTACGGGCCTGCTGCTGGACCGCTTCGCCTACAACAAAACCATGCACCTGAAGCTGCTCGGCGACCTGAACGGGGTGTCGTTGGAACGCATCCGGCCCGAGGGGCCCAGCACGGCCGATAACTTCCATTCGGCCGCCAGCGCCGTGGGGTACGCCACGCCCGGCCGCCCTAACTCCCAGTACCAGCCCGACCCCGGCGGCGACAAAATCTTCCGCCTCGAACCTGAAGTCTTCACCCCCGATGAGGACGGCCAGCAGGATTTTACTACCCTTAACTACACGCTCGATGCGCCCGGCTACGCCGCCAGCGTTACCATTTATGATGCTCAGGGCCGCTTGGCCCGCCGGCTGGTACGCAACGAAACGCTGGCCACCACCGGCTTCCTCCAGTGGGACGGCCTTACTGACCGGGGCCAGAAAGCCGCCGTGGGCTACTACGTGCTGCTTATCGAGCTCTTCCAGCCCAACAGCGGCGAGAAGCGCGAGTACCGGAAGACGGTAGTGGTCGGGGCCCGGATCACGGATTAGCACGGATTTTAACGGATTACACGGATTTTGTGGACGGGTTCGTTGAACAATGTGCCAGCACGAGTCGCCATGGGGGGCACCATTACCGGCCGTGCCGCCCCAACGGAGTCGTCTGCATCTGTGGTATCCCTTCATCTGCACCATCTGTGATTTAAACTATGAAAGGCCCGGCGCGTCCAACCGGCCATGACGACGACGCAACAACAGCTCCAGCACCTGTACTGGCGGGCCGGATTCGGGCCGACGCCCGGGCAGGTAGCTGCCGGTCTCAGCCCCCGGCAGGCCCTGCGCCAACTGCTCCGCGACTCGCAACCTTACGAGCCCCTCGACGGACCGGCCATGCGCTACGCGGCGCCGCTGCCCACACCTTCGCCCGAAATGATGGCGGCCGAGGGGCGGCCCCAGGCGGCGATGGTCACCACGCCCGACCGCACCGCCAGGCCTGCTTCAATGGCTCCCGGCAAGATGACGGCTGAGCAGCGCAAAAAGCAGAATCAGGACATCCGAAGTGCGTTTTACGCCATGAATACCGGCTGGCTGACGCGCATGGCCACTTCGCCGGCCCAGCTGCGCGAGAAGCTCACGTTCTTCTGGCACGGCCACTTTGCCTGCCGGGTGCGCCGGCCCGATGCCGCCCTGCAGCTCAACAACACCATCCGGCGGCTGGCTTTGGGCAAATTCCCCGATTTGCTGCTGGCCGTGAGCCAGGAACCGGCCATGCTCCAGTTCCTCAACAACCAGCAAAACCGCAGGCAGCATCCCAACGAAAACTTCGCCCGCGAAGTGATGGAGCTCTTCACGCTGGGCCGGGGCCACTACTCGGAAACCGACGTGAAGGAGGCCGCCCGCGCCTTTACGGGCTGGGGCTACAATGCCCAGGGCCAGTTTGCATTCCGGGAGCGGCAGCACGACGACGGTCCCAAGACCCTGCTGGGCCGCACCGGCAATTTCACCGGCGAGCAGGCCCTGGCCGTTATCCTGGAGCAGCCCGCCTGCGCCGAGTTCATCACCACCAAGCTCTACCGATTCTTTGTGAACGACACGCCCGACCCGGCCCGCATCAAGCCGCTGGCCCAGGCGTTTTTCAGGAGCGGCTACGACATTGCAGATTTGCTGGAGCGGCTGTTTTCGGCCGACTGGTTTTACGAGGCGGCCAACGTGGGTACCCGCATCAAGTCGCCGGTGGAGCTGCTGGCGGGGCTCAAGCGCACGTTGGGGCTGCAACTGGCCAACGAACGGCCGCTCATCGTGTTTCAAAAAGCGCTGGGCCAAACGCTGTTCGAGCCGCCCAACGTGGCCGGCTGGCCCGGCGGCCGCAGCTGGATCGATTCGTCGTCGCTGCTCTACCGCCTGCAGCTGCCCTCGGTGCTGCTGCGCAACGCCGAGTTCAACGTGGCCCTCAAGCAGGACGAAAACGACGTGGCCCCCAACCTGTCGCGCGCCGACCGCACTTTCGAGCAGCCGGTGAAAACCACCGTGCAGCTGGCCCCGCTCCAAAAGCTGCTGGCCGGCACGCCCGCCGCTCAGCAGCCTCAGCAACTCAGCGAATTCCTGCTCCAGGCGCCCATCCGGCCCGAAAACCTGGCGCTGGTGCGGGGTGAGCTCCGCGACATGGTCACGGCTTTGTTGAGTTTGCCGGAGTACCAGCTGATGTAGGGGCGCGTTGCACGCGCCCGCCGGAACCGCACCGTGGCGCTGATGTATTCCGCCGGAACCGCACCGTAAGGCCTATCTATGGATTCGCCTGCCAATATCTACCCGACTGACTCTGGCCAGCGGGCGCGTGCAACGCGCCCCTACACCCCGAAAATCCCCAACCCATGACCTCCCGCCGCGAATTTCTGAAAGGTTCGGTGCTGGCCAGCACGTTGCTGTTCGTGCCTAAATTCCTGCACCGCCTCGATGCTCAGGACCTCAAAAGCCTACGCGACGCCAACGGCCGCCGCCTCGTGGTGGTGCAGCTCGGGGGCGGCAACGACGGCCTTAACACCATTATTCCCTATGAAAACGACCTGTACTACAAAGCCCGGCCCACGCTCGGAATCCGGCCCCAGAGCGGGATTCTGACGCTTGACAAGGGCCTCGGCTTCAACCCGGCCATGACCGGCCTCAAAAGCCTCTACGACCAGGGCCACGTGGCCGTGCTCAACTCCGTGGGCTACCCCAACCCCGACCGCAGCCACTTCCGCTCCATGGATATCTGGCAGAGTGGCTCGGGTTCCGAGGAGTATCTGAGCACCGGCTGGCTCGGCCGCTACCTCGACTCGAACTGCGCCCCCTGCGCGTTGCCCTACAACGGGTTGGAGGTCGATGACACGCTTAGCCTGGCCATGAAGGGCGCGCTGCGCAAGGGACTTGCGCTCAAGAATCCGGAGAAATTTCACCAGCTGACTCAGAACCGGTTTATTGCCAACGTAGGCCGCGAAAAGCCCGCCGGTACGGTGTCGGAAGTAGATTATCTGTACAAGACGCTGGCCGAAACTACTTCCTCAGCCGAGTATCTGTATCAGAAGGGGAAGGTGTACAAATCGAGCGTTGCCTACCCCAACACCGAGTTCGGCCGCAACCTCAAAACCACCGCCGAACTCATCAATTCCGGGGTCGATTCGCGGGTGTTCTACGTTTCGCTCACCGGCTTCGACACCCACGTGCGCCAGCAGGAGCAGCAGGGCAAGCTGCTCGGCGACCTGTCGGAGGGCCTGCGCTCCTTCTCGGAGGACCTGCAAAAGGCCGGCAATTTCGACGATACGCTGGTGCTGGTATTTTCCGAATTTGGCCGCCGCGTAGAGCAGAACGCCAGCAACGGCACCGACCACGGCACGGCCAACAACGTGCTGCTGCTCGGCGGCGGCCTCAGGCGCCAGGGCATCCTCAACGACGCGCCCAACCTGCAAAACCTCGACGCCGGCGACCTACAGTATCAGCTCGACTTCCGCAGCGTCTACGCCACCGTATTGCACGACTGGCTCCAAGCCGACGACCGCGCCATTCTGAACGGCAACCAGTTTGAGCGGCTGAAGGGGCTGGTGTAAGGTTAGTTGTTGGTTGTCAGTTGCTAGTTGTCAGTTGAAAGAACGTCATCCTGAGCAGAGCGAAGGATCCTATCAGTCATGGACGGCAAGCGTATCAACGACTCGTTTCAACGTGAGAAGATCCTTCGCTCTGCTCAGGATGACGTTCTTTCAACTGACAACTGACAACTGACAACTGACAACCAACAACTAAAAAACCTACCGCCGAATCACAAAGCCCACGAAATACTCCCGGTCGGCCTCGCGGGTGAGGGCGAAGTGGCGGCCGAAATCGAGCTGGATGTTTTTGCCCACGAAGAAAATGGGCCCTACGTTCACGGCTTCCTCCCAGCGGTGGGTGCGGAAATCGTGCTGGGCCACGGCCTCCACGAAACCCGTGAGCCAGGGGCGAAAGGAATGGTCGAGGTTGATGGAGGGGGCTGTTTCGAGGTAATGTTGCGGCTTCGTCGCGGTCGAAATGGAGGCTTATGGGGAGCTGTGCGCTCAGGTTCCAGCTGTCGTTGAGGGCGTAGGTGGCGGGCAGCAGCAGGCCGTATTCGGCGCCGCCCGCGCCCTGCTGGCCGCCGGTGGGCAGGCGCACAAACCCGATGAAGGCCAGGGCCAAGGCGCTTTCGGTGGAGTCGTTGCCTGATAAGTTGTGCTTGACCCGTAACGTTACGTCGCCGAAACCCTGATTGCGGGTGGCGGGCTCGGTAGCGGTAGCGAAGGTGCGGTTCCACTCGTAGGCGTCGAGGAAAAGCTGCACGTCGGTGCGGTTGCTGAGGCCCATTTTCAGCACGAAGGCGTTGGCCCGGATGGTGCGCTGGCGCATTTCGGCTCCCGGTTTGCTGCTGATGTGGCGGGCCAGGTCGGTTTCAAACTGCAGGTGGCCGGCATCAACCGTAAACGGGCTTTCCGTAACGCCGGGGCGGTCGGCGGAAAGGGGGCGCATCAGGTTCCGGGGCACTGGCCGCAGCAGGGAGTAGCGGCTTTTAACGGCCGTAAGCGAATCGGTGGTTTGGGCCGTGGCGAGGTGCGACAGCAGGGGCAGCAGCAAGGCCGCCAGAAAAGCAGGGAGGGGGAAACGCATAGCAGCGGTAGTACGCGGAATGCGCCGGGCGGTTGGTTGCGGGGCCGATTAGGACGCCGTGGCCAGGTTGGCTAATTTGGCTGCCCGCTAATTCCCGTATCATCGTGACCCATTTTATTCGTGCCTGCTGCCTGGGGCTTTTCTCCACGGCAGCCCTTTGGCTCCCCGTAACGGCCGTTGCCCAAGCTGCCAGCCCGCGCCCTCTGAGCCAGCTGATCAATGAGCAAGAACCCGGCTGGGCGCTGGTCAGCCAGTGGATTCGGGAGGCGAAAAATCCGGTGCAGGTGCTGCCCCGCACGCCTGCCCGCGCCGATAGCGCCCTGCTGGCGGCACAGGTCACGACCCGCTCCCCGCTGGGCGCGGTGGTATACGAAACCGGCGGCATCCTGGTCGATGGCGGCTGGCTGCGGATTCTGGGCTCGGGCAGCCCCGCCCTCAACCGCACCCTGATGGGCTGGAACGAGGGCCGGGCCGGGGGCTTTCTGCTGGTGGCCGACGACGTGCTGGGTGGCTTCTACGCCCTCAACGGCGGCGCGTTTGGCCCCGAAACGCTGGGCCAGGTTTTCTACTTCGCCCCCGAAAGCCTGAACTGGCAGGCCACCGCCAAGAGCTACACGGAGTTTCTGCTCTTTTGCTTTTCGGGCGACTTACAGAAATATTATCATAACCTCCGCTGGAAGGGCTGGGAGCAGGAAATTAAGGCGCTGAACGGCAATCAGGGCCTGATCTGTTACCCGTTTCTGTTCACTAAAGAAGGAAAGAACGTGGCCAAAGCCAAGCGCGGCGCAGTGCCCGTGGCCGAACTCTGGACGTTCGGACAGGATATGCGCCGTCAGCTGGAAGGCGGCCAGTAGCCCGGCGCGGAAATCCCGCCCCCCCAAACAATCGGCCACGACCAGGGCTTATAGCTTCTTACCATTTTGCCTCCCATGAAAAACGTCCTCTACCTCAGCCTCGCTCTGCTTGTGGCCTCCTGCTCCTCGAACCCCGAGCAAGCCACTACGGATGCCCCGGCCGAAACGGCGGTAGCCGCTCCGCGCGAGCTGCCCGCAGTGCTCCGGCAGGCCCTGGAAGCCCACGGCGGGCTGGCCACCTGGCAGCAGTTCGGCACGATGGAGTACCGGATGAAATCGACCTTGGGTACGCCCCGCGACGAAAAACACCTTATCGACCTGCGCACCCGCCAGGTACGCATTGAGGCCCCCGGCTACCAGATTGGCCGCGACGCAGAGCAGCAGGTATGGGTAAGCCCCAACAAGGCCGCGTTCGGTGAAATGTCGCCCCGATTCTACCACAACCTGTTTTTCTACTTCTTCTCCATCCCGTTTGTGCTGGCCGATGAGGGCATCGTGTACGAGGACCTGGGCACCCGCACGGTAGCCGGCAAGGAGTATCAGGCCCTGAAAGTAAGCTACGAAACCGGCCGCGGCGACTCGTCCAAGGACGAGTACATCGCCCACTTCAACCCCCAGACCCACCGCCTGGAGCTACTGCTCTATACCGTCACGTTCTTCGAGCCCGGCAAGCAGGCCACCTTCAATAGCCTGCTCTACACCGACTGGCAGCAGGCCGACGGCCTCGTGCTGCCCCGCAAAATGGAAGGCCACAAGTTCGAGAACGATAAAATCGGCGACCTGCGCTACCAGGCCGAGTTCAGCAACGTGCACCTGACCCGCGCCCAACCCGCCGCCAGCCTGTTCGCCATGCCAAATGGTGCGGAAGTGGATTCGCTGAAGCAGTAAGTGCTTTTGTGAGGGGTAGAAAGAAGACTGCGTAAGGAGGGAAAGAAGAACGTCATGCTGAGCGCAGCGGAGCGGAGTCGAAGCATCTCTACCGCCATGGTAATCCTATCGGCTGGTTAGCACTACAACGAAGCATTAGAGATCCTTCGACTCCGCTCCGCTGCGCTCAGCATGACGTTCCTTTTACTGATAACTGATAACTATAACTGACAACCGGCCCATCAAAACGGCACGACCAGCTTCACGCTCAGGTTGCGGCCGGGGCTGTAGATGCCGAGGCGGCCGGTGGGGGAAGCGCGGTAGTACTCGAAATACTTAAGGCGGTTGAGGTGGGCCTGGTAGGCCACATCAAACAGGTTGTCGGCCTGGAGCACCAGTTGCACGGCGTCGCGGCCGGCGGCGGTGCGCAGGGTGGTGCCCGCGCCCAGACCTGTCAGCACGTAGCCGGGCGTGGCGGTTTCGGCGGCGTCTACGGCGTAAAAGCGGTTCTGGCGGGCCGTGCCAGCCAGCGTGAGGCGCAGGTAGGTGCCCGCGAGGCGGCGGCCAGGCTGGTCGGGCAGCGTGAAGCGCAGCTCGGTTTGGGCCGTGGGCGCCGGAATCAGGGGCAGGTAGCGGGCGGCGTTGCCTTCGCGGGCTCGTAGCGTTGTGTTCTCATTCAGGCCGATAACCAGGGCCGCGCCGGTGCGCCAGCTCAGGCCGGGCAGGGCGGTGGGCTGCACGTTCAGGGCCACCTCGCCCCCGTAGAGGTTGGCCGCCGCCTGCTGAAACTGGTAGGTGGAGTTGCCCAGCGCGTCGCGCAGGGGCTGGCCGTTGGCGTCCGACTGCCTGGCCTGGTAGATGAAGTTTTCGACGTGGTTGTAGAACGCCTCGGCGCTGGCCTCGAAGCCCGTCGACTTCCAGAGCACGCCCACGTCTTCCTGCCAGTTGAATTCGGGCTGGAAGGCCGGGTTGCCCAAATAGATGATGTGGGCGCCCGGGTCGAGGCCATTGGAGCCGATTTCGGGGATGTTGGGGGCGCGGTAGCCCCGGGCCACGTTGGCCCGCAGCACCAGGTTGCGGCCCCACCGCATAGGAGCCGCCCACGCTGGCCGACACGCCCCGGTACACCTTATGGAAATCGGAAAACTGCCGGTCGGCTCCGGGCGTGGTGGCATCAGCGTAGCGGCCGAAGCCGGTGGCCGGGTCAGTGCCCACGGAAAAGTCGTTCCAGTCCACCACGCGGGTGTCGTAGCGCAGCCCGCCGGTCAGCTCCAGCGCCCCGAAGGCCTTTTTCAGCACCCCGAAGCCGCCGATATCGAACAGGCGGTAGGGCGGAATCGGGAAGTCGGTGGCGTTGACGTGCTGGTTGTCCTGGCCCATGCCGTTGATGCCCACCGTCAGCTCGTAGCCATCGAAATCCTGGAACAGGTAGCGGGCCTGGTAGTTAAGGGTCGTCAGGCGCAAATCGAGGCCGGGCTGGCCGGGGTCGGTGGGGTGGTTGAACTCCTGGCGGTGGTTCTGCTGAAGGCCCAGCAGCAGGCGCAGCTCGCCGGGGCCGGCCCGTAGCTCGCTCGTGGCGAAAGCCCGGTAGTGCTCAATGCGCTGGTGCAAATCGGTTATTTGGTAGCTCTTCAGCTCCCGCCGGCTCACGACGGGGCGGGTGGCGAAGTCGTCCTGGTCGCCCTCGAACACCTGCCGCGTGAAGGCCCGGCTCAGCGAATCGCGGCTGCCATCCGGAATTTCCTGGCGGTTGTCGTAGGCCGTCAGCCAGAGGTGCACCGCGCCCCAGTCGCGGCGCAGGCCCACCATGCCCGTCAGGTTCAGCTCCCGGAAACCGGTGTTGTACACCCGACCATCCACCGAATTCTGGTAGTCGCGGGCCCAGCGGTGGCTGCCGCGCAGGCTGGTCTGGAAACCCTGATTCTGATATTCAAAGGCCACCGATTTGCCCACCAGCCCGTTCACCGACTGGTATTCGGCCAGGGCTTCGCCGTGCAGCTCGCCATCGGGGCCGGTGGGCAAAGCGGGCAGCAGGTTCACCACGCCGGCCACGGCATCGGAGCCGTAGAGCAGGCTGGCGGGGCCCTTCACCACTTCCACCCGGTCGAGGCCGTAGCTGTCGACCTCGATGCCGTGCTCATCGCCCCACTGCTGGCCCTCCTGGCGCAACCCGTTGAACATCGTCAGCACCCGGTTGTAGCCCAGCCCCCGAATGAAAGGCTTGCTTACGTTGGGGCCGGTGGTAACCGCCGCCAAACCCGGCACCCCGCGTACGGCCGCGTCGATGGCATTGCCGTTGGCGTTCAGGCGGATTTCCCGGCCCGTCATGGCCGCGATGGGCACCGGCGAGCGGCGAATTTCGGTGCTCCGGCTCACGCCCGTCACCACCACCTCGCCCAGCGTACTGTCGGTCGATTTTACCCGCACGATTAGCAGCTGGGCCATTGGCAGGATGACGGTTTGGGTAGTGGCAGCGTACCCGACGGCGCTGAATTGCAGCTGCTGCGCGCCGGCCGGTAAGCCGGGCAACGTAAAGCGGCCGTTTGCATCGGCGGCGGCGCCCTGCTGCAAAGCCGGTGCGGCTACGCTGGCAAAAGGCACAGGCTGGCCTTTCTGGTCGAGGATCTGCCCTCGCAAAGCACCGGTTTGGGCCAGCATAGGGAACACTGGCAAACAGGCAAGAAGAAGTGTAAGAAATGTTTTCATTTTAGCAGCGTTGAATTTATTTTTTAGGTTTACCTAAATATGAAGTCGAAAGAAGAGCCACAGGGATACTGTGGCTTCTTGGAATGATGGCGCGGTTCTTCCGAACGTCCCAGGGTTGAAACCCTGGGCTATGCAGCGCTCAGGCGGCACCAATTCCCGCTAACTAGCCCAGGGTTTCAACCCTGGGATGCCCGGGCCGCCGGGGCCGCCCAGGCTACCTATGCTCCCGTAAAGAACTGGAATAGCAGGTAGCCATTCAGCCCCAAAATGATAGCCGATACGGCCCAGCAAATAGTTTGTAGCCAGGGCTTGTTTACGAATACACCCATTTTGAGCTTGCTGCCGGTGAACAGCACCAGCGGAATCACGGCGAAACTGAGTTGCAACGACAGCACCACCTGGCTCAGGACCAGTAACTCGCTTGTGCCCTTCTCGCCGTAGAGAATGGTTACGATGAGGGCCGGTACCACGGCAATGGCGCGGGTAATGAGGCGGCGCATCCAGGGCTTGAGCTTGATGTCGAGGAAGCCTTCCATCACGATTTGCCCGGCCAGCGTGCCGGTCAGGGTCGAGTTCTGGCCTGAGGCCAGCAGGGCCACGGCGAATATTGCCGAGGCCGCGCCCGCGCCCAGCACCGGGGTCAGCAGCTTGTGGGCGTCGTAGATGTCGGCCACATCGCGTAGGTTGTTGTTGTGGAAAGCCGCGGCCGATACCACCAGGATGGCCCCATTCACGAAGAAGGCCAGAAACAAAGCCACCGTACTGTCGATGGTAGCGAACTTGATGGCCATGCGCTTGCCCGGCTCGGTCCTGCTCGAATGGCCCGGGTCTGGACGATGCTGGAATGCAGGTACAGGTTGTGGGGCATCACGGTGGCCCCCAGTATCCCGATGGCCAGGTAGAGCGCATGCGGGTCGGTGACGATTTGCGGCTTCGGAATCAGGCCCTCGGCCAGGGCGAAGTAGTCGGGGTGGGAGGCCACGATTTCGTAGACGAAGCACCCGAAAATCACGAAAATCAGGCCCGCCACAATGCTTTCGATGATGCGAAAGCCCTTGCTCTGGAAGAACAGCACCACCAGCACATCGAGAATGGTGAGCACCACGCCCCAGACCAGCGGGATGCCGAAGAGCAGGTTGATGGCAATGGCCGAGCCGATGACTTCGGCCAGGTCGCAGGCGGCAATGGCAATTTCGCACAGCACCCAGAGCACGAACGACACGGGCCGGGAGTAATGGTCGCGGCAGGCCTGGGCCAGGTCGCGCCCGGTCACGATGCCCAGTTTCACGGCCAAATGCTGGAGCAGCATGGCGAAGAAGTTGGAAATCAGGATCACCGACAGCAGCATGTAGCCGTAGCGGGCACCCCCCTCGATGTCGGTGGCCCAGTTGCCGGGGTCCATGTACCCCACGGCCACCATCAGGCCTGGCCCGGTGAAGGCCCAGAGCTTGCGCCAGAACGAGGCGCCCTCGGGCGGCACCGTAATGGAAGCGTGCACTTCGGGCAGCGAATTGGCCCGGCGGGCATGCCGCCAGCCGGCGTCCGGGGTGGCAGCGGGGGTAAAGGGCGTATCGGGGGAGGCGGGTAGCGTTGAGGGCATAGGAGCCGGAGGGTGTTCGGGAACAGTACTTTCTATAAAAGTACAGGAATTTTTAGGGCTGTCTAAATTTTAATTTCAAACCGTCTATCTACTCCGATAGTTTGAAAAAGTTGCGCCCTGTCGGAAAAGTAGGAATTTTGCTCCCGCAGGTTGTGTATTGGGCGACCGTGGTTCGTGGGAGTTGCTTTTTAGCTCTAGCTGCTAGCTTGTACCTTCGCCACCCTGCCGTTTCCAGCCATCTAGTATGCCCTTACCGCTCAAAACCCGTTACGCCATTCTCTCGCTGGTCGTGAGCGTGGTGCTTATTGTGGTGAAATTCTATGCCTGGGTCCTCACTCGCTCCCAGGCCGTACTTACCGATGCCCTGGAATCCATCATTAATGTGGTGGCCAGCGGCTTTGCGCTCTACAGCATCTACTTGGCCAGCCTCCCCAAGGACGAAAACCACCCCTACGGTCACGGCAAAATCGAGTATCTATCGGTCGGTTTCGAGGGCGGACTGATTCTGATAGCCGGCGGCTACATCTTCTACTCGGCCCTCCAGGCCCTGCTGCACCCCCACGCCATAGACCGGCCCGACTGGGGCATTGCGCTGCTGGCCGCCACGGCCCTCGTCAACCTGGTCGTCGGCTTCCTGCTGGTACGGGCCGGCCGCCAGCACCACTCTCCAGCGCTGGTCGGCGACGGCCAGCACCTCTACCTCGACGCCGTGAGCACCTTCGTCTCGTGCGCGGCGCTGGGCTTGGTTATCATTACTGATAACGTGCTTTATGACGCGCTGGCAGCCCTGCTACTGGGCTTGTTCATCGTGGTAAATGGCTACCGCATGGTGCGCCGCTCCGTCTCGGGCCTCATGGACGAGGCCGATGTAACCACCGTGCAGCAGGTGGTGGCTGAGCTCCAGGAGCACCGCCAGCCAGGCTGGATCGACGTACACAACCTGCGCGTGCAGCGCTACGGGTCCAGCCTGCACATCGACTGCCACGTGACGATGCCCTACTACCTGAGTCTGGAGCAAACCCACGAACAGGTCCACGGCATCGAAGAAGTGGTAGCTCAGGAGTTCGAGGTGCCCGTCGAAATGTTCGTCCACGCCGACCCCTGCACGTTCGATGCCTGCTCCCACTGCCACGTCGCCGACTGCCCCGTGCGCCAGCATCCTTTCACCCGCGAAATCACCTGGACCCTGGCCAACGTAGCCAAGAACGAGCGGCACGCGCTGGGGATGAGTGAATGAGTGAGACTCGGTGAATGAGTGAACCAGTAGCCAGAACCTCATGCACTCACTCATTCACCGAGTCACTCACTCCCAACCACCAACCGCTGGGTGCTACTGCCGGTCTGCACCGAGTATAAACCCGGCTTCAACCCCTCAACCGAAAGTGTAAGCCGGGTTTGGCCAGCCGGGAAACGGGTGCTACGCACGGTGCGGCCCAAGGCGTCGCGGACCAACACTTTTGCTCCAGCAGTAGCCGGGGTGGGTAGCTCCAGCGTAACGGTGCGGCGGGCGGGGTTGGGCCAGAGGCGAAGCTGCGTTGCCGTAGCGCCGGCTGTGGCCGTCACTACAAAATCGCGGTTTTCAAGCACCAGAATCCGGTCGTCGGTGGCAGCGGGGTTACCGCGGCCGTCGCGGTTGCTGGTGCCCACATACACCCGGCCCTGGGGCGAAACGCAGATGGCGCGCAACCGCCCAAATGTGGTGAGATAGTCGGTGCGCGATGGGATGGCGTCGCCAGCGGCGTTCAGGGGCAGGTCGGTGAGGCGGGAGGCTTTGAGCGACACCAGCAACAAATGGTTCTGCCAGCCCGGAATGGCGGGGGAGGTGTAATAGGTGAGGCCCGCCACGGCCAGGGTGGGCGTCCAGGCCGTGAGCGGCTCGCGCACGTTGTTCTGGGTGCAGAAAGCCGTTTCCGTCGATTGGTCGCAGTAGCCTTCCACAGTGGGCCAGCCGTAGTTGCGGCCGGGCTCGATGAGGTTCAGCTCGTCGTCGCTGCTGGCCCCGTGCTCCGAGCTGTAGATGCGGTTACCGGGCCCCAGCGCGAGGCCCTGGGGGTTGCGGTGGCCCAGCGTGTACACGGGGCTGCCGGGGGTGGGGTTGTTGGCCGGCACGGTGCCGTCGAGGTTGAGGCGCAGGATTTTGCCGTTGATGGAAGCTGGGTTCTGAGCCTGGGGCAGCTGCTGGGCGTCGCCGGTGGTCATGAGCAGGGTGCGGTCGGGCAGAATGAGCAGGCGCGAGCCGCTGTGGGTGCTGGTGGCCGGAATATTGCCCAGCAGTACCAGCGGCGCGCCCAGCGTGCCGTTGGCGTAGGTCAGGCGCACGAGCTTTTCGAGGTAGGTGCCGTTGTCGGTGTAGTTGTACACCACGTACACGTAGGGCGAAGTCGTGAAATCGGGGTGGAGCGCCATGCCCAGCAGCCCGCCCTCGGAGGAGGGGGCCACGTCGGCCAGCGTAATAAGCGGCGCCACGGCCCCCGTAGCAGGGTTCACGCGGCTGATGCGGCCGCCGCGCTCGGTCATCCAGATGAAGTTATCGGGCCCCCAGACCAATTCCCAGGGCACACTCAGGCCGGTAGTCAGGGCCGAAACCGTGACGGTGGTACTGCCGACCGGGAACGTGGTGAGGGCGGGTGGGGCCGTTTGGGCCCGGGCGAGTACCGGGGCGGCCAGCAGCAAAGTGGCGGTCAGGAAGGAGTTAAGGTATTTCATATTCAGAGGCTTAAAAGGAAGATGCGGTCCAAAAGCTAACGAAACCCGTCGGTTTTTGGATGGTGCCCCGTCCGATTTTGCCGCCGCCTGCCGTTCTTACCACCTCACTTCCTCCCCACCACACCAGCTATGTTCACCGTCAGCACCGACCCCGCCCGTCTCGATGTGCCGCTGATGCACGCCTACCTCAGCCAGCAATCCTACTGGGCCCTGGGCATGCCCCGCGAAACCCTGGACCGGGCCCTCGAAAACTCGCTCAACTTTGGCCTCTACGCTCCCGATGGTCGTCAGGCCGCCTTCGCCCGGGTTGTGACCGATTACGCCACCTTCGCCTGGCTCTGCGACGTATTTGTGCTGCCTGAATTCCAGGGCGAGGGCCTGGGCAAGCAGCTCATGCAGGCCGTGTTCGACCACCCCGAGCTCCAGGACCTGCGCCGCTTCCTGCTGGCCACCCTCGACGCCCACGGCCTCTACCGCCGCTTCGGCTTCCAGGATTTGGCCGCCCCCGACCGGTACCTGGAAATCAAAAAGCTGAACCCTTACGGTGTGCCCACCGGGAATTAGAGAACGTCATTCAGAGCGCAGCGAAGAATCTCGCGTGCTGATGTCGAGTTAGCGCTACAACGTCAGCACGCGAGATTCTTCGCTGCGCTCTGAATGACGTTCTTTTAAAAGACAACCACCCCATGCAAACCCGCTGGAACGCCCTCGTAACGCCCCTGCTGCCCGATACCGCCCTACGCGACGACACCTACCGGCAGCTCGAAGCCGCCTACTCCGGTTCCGGCCGCCACTACCACAACCTGACCCACATCCGGGCGCTGCTCGATACCGTGGACCGAGCACGCCGCGTTGGTGCAGGACCGCGAGGTAGTGGAGCTGGCCGTCTGGTTTCACGACGCGGTGTACGATTACCGGTCGTCGGAAAATGAGGCCCGCAGCGCCGAGCTGGCCTGGCAGTTTCTGGTTCACACCGCGCTCAGCCCCGAGCGGCAGGCGCGAGTGGCCTACCTCATTGAGTGCACGGCCCACCACACCGCCGCCCACGCCCCGGCCCCCGACCTGGATTTCTTCCTCGATGCCGACCTGCAAATTCTGGGCGCTGCTGAAACTGATTACGCCGAGTACGCCCGGCAAATTCGGCAGGAGTACCGTCTTATCCCCGATTTCCTCTACCGCCGCGGCCGCCGCAAGGTGCTGGAGCAGCTGCTCAATACGCCTCAACTGTACCGCACCCCGGAGTTCCGGGCGCGGCTGGATGCGGCGGCCCGGCGCAATCTGCGGCTGGAGTTGGATGGGTTGTAGGAGCGTAATTTCAACGTCTTGCCCTAACGACGCACCCCACCCCCGGCCCACCTCGCTTGATGCGCGACATCCTCCGGGAGAGGGGTGCCAGACGCGAGTTCAGAAATGCTGATTCGTTGAACGCACCCCTCTCCCGGAGGATGTCGCGCATCAAGCGAGGTGGGCCGGGGGTGGGGTACGCCGCTGGGGATGAGCCCGCGCAACGCACCGCTTTCCGGCCACGTCCCTTACCTTCCTGCCTTAACTCGCATCATCACCTATGACCCACCGCTACCTGCTGCCCCTGGCGGCGCTGCTACTGACTGGATCCGCTCAGGCCCAGCAACTGGCCCCGCTCACCGTTGAGAAAATCATGCGCGACCCGGCTCAGTGGCTGGGCACGTCGCCCTCCAACATTTCCTGGGCCGAAGATGGCAAGGCCATCTATTTCAACTGGAACCCCGAAAAAGCCCGCCGCGACTCTCTCTACCGCATCGCGCCTGGGGGCGGCGCAGCCCGCAAGGTGAGCCTGCGTGAGCAGCCGGGCCTGCCCGCCGCCGAGGGCGAGTACGACCGGCGCCACGCCCGCAAGCTCTACGAAAAAGGTCGGCGACATCTACCTGCTCGACCTCAAAACCCAGCGCATCCGGCGCGTTACCAACACGGCCGAGCAGGAAACCGACCCCCACTTCGCCCTCCTGGACCAGGCCATCAGCTACGCCCGCGGCGGCAACCTGTTCACCTGGGACCCCGCCACCGGCGAAACCACCCAGCGTACCGACTTCCGCAAGGGCAACCGCCCGGCCACCGGCGAACCCACCGACAAGGGCGAGAAGTTTCTGAAAGCCCAGCAGCTGGCCCTGTTCGAGGTGCTGCGCGGCAAAGACCAGGACGCCAAGGCCCGGCAGCAACAGCAGAAAGCCCTGGCCCGGCTGCGGCCCAAGGCCATCTGGCTGGGCACCCAAACCGTGCGCAACCTGCGCCTGGCTCCCGATGGCCGCTACGTCACCTATACCCTGACGCAGGAGCCCTCGGCTGAGAAAGTGGCCCTGGTGCCCAACTTTGTCACGGCCTCGGGCTTCACCGAAGACATTAACACCCGCACGAAGGTGGGCGCCGCCCAAACCGCTTATCAACTCGGCCTCTACGACGTGGGCCGCGACACCACCTTCGTGCTCGGCTATAAGGAATTGCAGGGCCTCGACGAGCAGCCGGCCTACCGCAAGGAGTACCAGCTCAAGGCCCAGGCACCCGTTCCCGCCGATTCGGCGAAGGCCGCCAAAACGGCCAAAACCGGAAAGTCGGCCGCCGAGCAGCGCCGGGTGGTGCCCTTTGGCCCGTTCTGGTCGCCCGACGGGCAGCACGCCTTCCTCGTCATCCGCAGCACCGACAACAAGGACCGCTGGATTGTCGGCCTCGACCCGGCCACCCAGAAAATCAAGCTCCTCGACCGCCAGCACGACGATGCCTGGATCAACGGCCCCGGCATTGGCTACGATGAGGGCAACGTGGGCTGGCTGCCCGATTCGCGCCACCTCTGGTTCCAGAGCGAGGCAAACCGGCTACTCCCACCTCTACACCTACGACATCAGCAGCGGCCAGAAAAAGGCCCTGACCAGCGGCCCGTTTGAAGTGCAGAAAACCCAGCTGAGCCAGGATGGTAAAACGTGGTACCTGCTGGCCAACAAAACCCACCCCGGCGAGCAGCACCTCTACCGCATGCCGGTAGCGGGCGGCACGCTCACCCAGCTCACCACCCAGCCCGGCGGCTACGACGAGGCCACCCTCTCGCCCGACGAGAAGACCTGGGCCCTGCGCTACAGCACCAGCAACACGCCCTGGGAGCTGTACACGATGGACAACAAGCCCGGCGCCAAGCTGCGCCGCCTCACCCACAGCACCACCCCCGAGTTCGAGAGCTATGCCTGGCGCCAGCCCGAGGTAATCGAGTACAAGGCCCGCGACGGGGCCGGCGTGTACGCCCGCCTCTACCGCCCGGCCAGTCCGCAGGCCCAGGGGCCGGCCGTGGTATTTGTGCACGGCGCAGGCTACCTCCAGAACGCCCACAAGTGGTGGAGCAGCTACTTCCGCGAGTACATGTTCCACAATTTGCTGGTCGATAAGGGCTACACGGTGCTCGATATCGACTACCGCGGCTCGGCCGGCTACGGCCGCGACGTGCGCACGGGCATCTACCGCTACATGGGCGGCAAGGACCTCACCGACCAGGTGGACGGCGCCAAGCTCCTGACCGAGAAATACGGCGTCAGCCCCCAGCGCATCGGCATTTACGGCGGCTCCTACGGCGGCTTCATCACCCTGATGGCCATGTTCACCCAGCCCGACGTGTTCCAGGCCGGCGCCGCCCTGCGCTCCGTCACCGACTGGGCCCACTACAACCACGGCTACACCGACAACATCCTCAACGAGCCCTACAACGACTCGCTGGCCTACGCCCGGTCCTCGCCCATCAACTACGCCGCCGGCCTCCAGGGCCACCTGCTCATGTGCCACGGCATGGTCGATACCAACGTGCACTTCCAGGACATCGTGCGCCTCACGCAGCGCCTCATCGAGCTCAAAAAGGAGAACTGGGAGCTTGCCGTGTACCCCGTCGAGAACCACGGCTTCGTGGAGCCCTCCTCCTGGACCGACGAGTACCGCCGGATTCTGAAGCTGTTCGAGGAGAACCTCAAGCCGGCCGGTGCGGCCACCGGCAGCACGGGCGGGCAGTAGGAAAGCCGTATTCGTTATGAAGTGAAGTTGTTCATTTCAAACCCCTGTATCGGGGCCCAGGGCTTAGGTCCTGAGCCCCGATGCTGTTATAGTGCTTTGGCAAGACCATAGCGAAACGTAATTTGACCCACCAATTGGTTTACCACTTATATCCATAATGCCTCCGTTAATCAGCCGCCTCATCCGCTACACCCTGCTGATACTGGTGGCCACGGCCTCGTTCTGGTTCTCGCCGGCCCCACTCACTGAGGATGAGTACTGCGGCACCTACTTGCACCTGAGTTCCTTTGCCGGCCTCACGGCCAACTGCGATGGATTCGAATTCATGGAAAGCGCCCGCTATCCGGCTAGGCTGCTGGAACCGCGGGCAGTGCGCCAGTCGCGCCCATTGTTTGTGCTGCTGGGCACGGCGGTAGGTTACCCGGTTACGTGGGCAGTGCGGGGGCTGGAAGCCAGCGGGCTGCTGCCTGCCGCGGTAGTGAACAAAGCTACCCGCCAAATACCGGCCGCTCCTCGGTTTCTACATCGGCTATGTGCTGCTGAACTACGCCGTGCTGCTAGGCGGCGCTGCTGCTGTTCCGGCACCTGTATTATCGCCTCACGGCCGGTCGCGGTCAGCCGCTGGTGCTGGCCGCGCTACTGGTGTTCCTCGTATCGAACCAAGTGACCAAGGCCTTTTTCTGGACCGTTCACCAGCAGATGTTCACCTTCCTCGTCCCGTTAATGCTGCTCGCGCTGGTTTTGCAGCTTCAAGAGCGTCTCCGGTGGCGGGCGGCGCTGCCGGGACTGGCCCTGCTGGGCGGCGTGCTGGCGCTAGTGTATGGCAGCTTCGTGCTGGTGCTGTCAGTGCTACTCTACGGCCTCTGGCTGGAACGGCGGACAGTTGCCGTACCGAAGCTGCTGGCGCGGGCCATCGGGCTGATAGCGCTGTTCGCGCTGCCCACCCTGCTCTGGATCGGGCTGCTGAAACTGCGGGGCGTGGCCTACTACAACCACGAGGCCGAAGCCTACGGCCAGCTGGTGTGGCTCCGGGGTTTGTGGCAGCAGCCTCTGCCCGCGTTCCTGGCCCTGACCGGCACCAACTTGGCTCGCTTCGCGGCCACGCTGCCGGCCATCGGGCCGTTTGTGGTGGTGGCGCTCGTGGCGGGCTGGCGTAGGTTTCGGGCCAACCAGTCCGGGCCGGCCGGCCTTCCCGAATTGGTTGGCCTGCTGCTCTTGTTGCTGGCTTTTCTGGCCGGGTTAGGATACTACAAAGAGCGGCTCACCTACATGCTCGTGCCGCTGTTACTGCTGCTCGTGGCCGCCGAACTGGCCCGGCGGCCGTTAGGGCGTCTCGGAACCGGGCTGTTGCTGGTACTGGCGCTGAGCTGGCATATCTGGCAGGTAGTCAGCTATGGGCCGTTTTCCTGATGGTTGCCCGGCCCGTTGCTCCGGGCAGCAGCAGGCTTACAGCCGCTTCGTCAGCGACAAACCGCTGTAGGCGTAACCGTTCACATTCAGCCCCTGCACAGGCGCTATCGAGTAACCAGTTCGGACGGCAGTCTTATGTAGCTGGGGCACTAGAATACCAACTGCCGCGCCCACGGTGTAACCCACAATGTTGTCGGAGAGAAAGTGCTTGCCGGCTTTGAGGCGGAAATAACCCGTGGCGGCCGGTACCAGTGCCGCCGCGCCCCACACGAAAGGCCGCGCCGCCGAGCCCGGGTGGAAATCATGGTACACTTTAGCCGCGAAGAAAGTAGCCGCCGCCGTATTAGCCGTGTGGCCGGCAAAAAACGAGTTGGTCATAATGTGGCTGGTGCGCTTGCTGCCCCCTTCCGATCCGTAAAGGAAGGGCCGGTAGCGGTACACGTTGCCCGCCGTCAGGGTGAAAGTAGCGTTGGAGGCGGCCATGGTTTGCAAGTAGAGGCCCAGCACCTGCCCGTAGTTTGCCCGAATATTGTTGCTCAGGGCCAGCAGCCCCGGTGCAATTACGAGCGAAGGATACACGATCAGGTCGCTGGCTGTCTGAGCACCGGTGCTGTAGTTACCGGCCGCAAACCGGTCGAATTTAGGCACGTCCTGCTTATCGAGGGCGGCTAGCCCGGCCTGGTCCAAGCCATCTTTTTTGGAGATGAGCAGCAACCCAACCCCGCTTAACGCTCCCAGCCCCAGCGTCACAGGAGCATCGACGGCGAAGCGGGTGTGGTAGGGCGAAGCGTTGCGCTGGGCCTGGGCCGGGTTCAGAGACAGCAACGGCAGAGCAAGTAGCAGGGCGAAGCATTTTTGCATAAGGCGGGGGGAGGAAGAAAATTGAGTACAGAAAAAGGTGCAAAACGTCTAAACGAAAACGGCGTCTATCGGTTGAACTTCTCTTACGCAACTACCCACCGTACTTGGCGGCCGCTAACTGGTACCAACCACCGGAAATCTTGTAGCTTTGCGGCCCTGCCCGGCCAGTTGCCAATGCAGGGCAGGGGCTGCCGGCCCCGCGCGTACTCTTACTTTTCTTAGCTGATGCCCTACCTGTTCACTTCCGAATCTGTTTCGGAAGGCCATCCGGATAAAGTAGCCGACCAGATTTCCGACGCTATTCTCGACGAGTACCTGCGCCAGGACCCCGCCGCCAAAGTGGCCTGCGAAACGTTGGTGACCACCGATTTCGCCCTCGTGGCCGGCGAAATAAAGTCCACGGCCCATGTGGCGGCCGAGCCCATCATCCGCGACGTTATCCGCCGCATCGGCTACGATAAGCCCGAGTACCTGTTCAACGCCGACACCTGCGAGGTGCTCAACAAACTGCACGAGCAGTCCCCCGATATCAACCAGGGGGTGGAGCGTGCCACTGCCGAAGAGCAGGGCGCCGGCGACCAGGGCATGATGTTCGGCTACGCCACCAACGAAACGGCCAACTACATGCCCCTGGCCCTCGACCTTTCGCACCGGTTGCTGCGCGAGCTGTCGGCCATCCGCAAAGCCGGCCAGGAAATGACTTACCTGCGCCCCGACGCCAAAAGCCAGGTCACCATTCGCTACGCCGACGACAACACGCCCGAGGCCATCGAAACGATTGTCGTCAGCACCCAGCACGACGATTTCGGCCCCGACGAAGCCACCATGCTACGCCGCATCGAGGAGGACATTAAAACCATCCTCATCCCGCGCGTGAAAGCCCAGCTCGACGCCGACACCCAGGCCCTGTTCACCGACGGCATTACCCACCACATCAACCCAACCGGCAAATTCGTCATCGGTGGTCCCCACGGCGACTCCGGCCTGACGGGTCGCAAAATTATTGTCGATACCTACGGCGGCAAGGGTGCCCACGGCGGGGGCGCTTTCTCGGGCAAAGATTCGAGCAAGGTTGACCGTTCGGCCGCCTACGCGGCCCGCCACATCGCCAAAAATCTGGTGGCCGCCGGTGTGGCCGACCAAGTGCTGGTTCAGGTAGCTTACGCTATTGGCGTGGCCGAGCCGGTGGGCGTGTTCGTGACCACCTACGGCACCATCCGCGCCACCGACGGTGCCGGCGAAAAGCTCACCGACGGCCAGGTTGCCAAAAAAGTGCAGCACCTCTTCGACCTGCGCCCCTACGCCATCGTGCAGCGCCTGGGCCTCCAGAACCCCATCTTCGCCGAGTCGGCCGCTTACGGCCACATGGGCCGCGAGGCTGGCACCAAGCAGGTAACGATGCCTGACGGCACCACCAAAACGGTCGAAACCTTCACCTGGGAAAAGCTCGACTACGTCGACCGGATTAAAGCCGAATTTGGTCTGTAACAGTAGCGTTTAGTTATTGGCTTGATGCACAAAAAGCCCCGTCTGAATATTCAGACGGGGCTTCTGTTTAGGCCGAAAGCTTACAGCTTGTGGCTTAGAGCTTGCAGCTCAAAATCTAATAATTAACGAGCTTTTCCTTGTGCTTAACTAGTTGGCGACGCATGGCCTCGTAGCAGGCATCGGTAGCGGCTTCAAAAGTTGGCGCGTCTTCCTCGCAGAACAGCGTGGTGCCGGGCACGAGCAGCTTTACTTCTACGGTTTTATTGGCGATACCGTCCTTGTTGTTGAGTTTCAGGATTACTTCGCCTTCTGTGATGCGGTCGTAGAAGGTTTCGAGCTTGTTGAGGCGCTGCTGGATGAAATCGAGCAATTTCTGGTCGGCATCAAAATGTACCGAGTTGATCTGTACTTTCATCGACGGGGGTGTTAAGGGTAAGAAAATAAACAATCAGGCCTTGGGGTGGGCCTTCTCAAAAACGGACTTTAACCTATCGATACTCAGGTGCGTGTAGACCTGCGTGGCGGCCAGGTTGGCGTGTCCGAGGAGTTCTTTAATGGCATTCAAATCAGCACCTTTACTAAGCAGGTGGGTGGCAAAAGAATGGCGGAGCACGTGCGGATGCTGCTGGCCCGAAGCGGTGGTTATCTGACTCAAATAGTGCTTTACCGTTCGGTAAACCAGCTTTTCATACAACGGCTCGCCTTTATCTGTAACGAGAAGCACCCCCGCGGCGTTGCTACTCACCCCGAATTCTTGCGTTTGCCGCGCTATATAACGCTCCAGCACGAGGAGCAGACTGGGGTTTAGTGGCACAACACGCTGCTTATTACCCTTGCCCGTCACGCGTACCGTCCGTCCCGGCAGGCTCAGGTCGCTGTGCCGGATGCCAATCAGTTCCGAGAGCCGAATACCGGTACCGTAAAGCAGTTCCAGAATCAGCTGGTCGCGGCTTCCGGCCAGCGTATCGGGAAACTCGAAGGAATTGAGCAGGCCGTTCAGGGCTTCTTCGGGCACAAACTCGGGTAGCTTCTTGGCCACTTTGGGCGAGGTGATGCGCAGCATCGGGTTCTTCTGGATAATGCCCGTGCGCAGCAAATAGCTATAGTAGGAGCGCAGGCAGGCGATTTTGCGGTTCACGGTGCGGGCGTCGCGCTGCTGCTGCATCAGGTGCACCACCCAGGAGCGCACCAACGTATGGTCGGCCTGGGCTGGGTCGTCGAGTTCGAAGGTGGTGTGTAGAAACTCCCCAAACTGCCGCAAATCAGTCTGGTACGATACGACCGTGTGGGGGCTGTACCGCCGCTCAAAGCGCAGATAATCAAAAAACAACTCCATACGCAAAGCTACAGGCCGGGCCGGATACCCAAGATAGGTAATTCAACCCGGGAAAAAAACCGACCTGTCCCAACGCAAAAAGCCCGGCTGATTCACTCCTGAGAGCAAATCAGCCGGGCTTTTCGTCCGGAAAGTGGCTAAGCCACAGACTCCGGCCTACTTGGGGTCCGCGTCGGGGCCGTAAGTGGAAAGCTTGTAAATAGCTTTCTGCTTCAGCTTGCGCTGGGTGATGGACGGCTTCTGGAAGAAGGTGCGACGACGCAGCTCCTTCAGAACGCCGGTGCGCTCGAATTTCTTCTTGAAGCGCTTGAGCGCACGGTCAACCGACTCGTTTTCTTTGATTTGGACGATGATCATATCAGCAGTGAACTTGGAAAATCAATCTTACGAAGGGCCGCAAAGATACATCACAGATGTTACAGATAAAAGTGATAACGCAGATTCGTTCCGCCAATCATTTTTTTTCTCGGCTTGAAACCTTTGCCAGAACGAATCTGCGTTATCATTTTCATCTGCACCATCTGTGATTTATTTGAGAATGGCCCGGGCAATAACCAATTTCTGAATTTCGGACGTGCCTTCGCCGATGGTGCAGAGCTTGGCGTCGCGGTAATACTTCTCGGCCGGGTAGTCCTTGGTGTAGCCGTAGCCGCCAAAAATCTGGACGCCTTCATTGGCCACGCGCACGCTCACTTCGGAGGCGTAAAGCTTAGCCATTGCCGACTCCAGGTTTACATTCAGGCCACGGTCCTTCATATCGGCGGCGCGGTAGGTGAGTAGCGAAGCGGCTTCAATTTCAGTGGCCATATCGGCCAGCTTGAAGCTGATGCCCTGGAAGTTGCTGATGGGCTGGTTGAACTGGTGACGCTCCTTGGAGTACTGCAACGCCGCTTCGTAAGCTCCCTGCGCAATGCCCAGGCTCAGGGCTGCAATGCTGATTCGGCCACCGTCTAGCACCTTAAGCGCCTGCACAAAACCGTCGCCGATTTTGCCAATCACGTTTTCCTTAGGTACCCGGCAATCAGTGAAAATCAGTTCGGTGGTTTCCGAGGCCCGCATGCCGAGCTTGTCTTCCTTGCGGCCAGCCGCGAAGCCAGGTGTGCCACGCTCAATAATAAAGGCCGTCATACCGCGCGAGTCGCCTACTTCGCCGGTACGGGCAATGACCACGGCTACGTTGCCGGACTTACCGTGCGTAATAAAGTTTTTGGCGCCGTTGAGCACGTAATGGTCACCGTCTTCGATGGCCACGGTGCGCATGTTGCCGGCATCAGAACCGGTGTTGGGCTCGGTGAGCCCCCAGGCTCCAATCCATTCGCCGGAAGCCAGCTTGGGCAGATACTTGTGCTTCTGCTCCTCAGAGGCGTGCTGCAGAATGTGACCGGTGCAGAGTGAGTTGTGGGCCGCCATGCTCAGGCCGATGCTACCGTCAATTTTAGATAGCTCAGCAATGGCCGTCACGTACTCAACATAGCCAAAACCGGCCCCGCCATACTCCTGGGGCACGAGCACGCCCATCAGGCCCAGCTCGCCGAGCTTATGAAATACTTCCTTCGGAAATTCCTGCGACTCGTCCCACTCCATCATGCGGGGCTTGATGTGCTGGGCGCCAAAGTCGCGCACCATCTGGGCAATCATCGTTTGATTTTCGGTAGCTACCAGTTCCATACGGGTGGGGTGGGATTGAGTGGGGTGATAAGGTCGGTTGGCGCAAATAGAACCATTGGCCGCCGACTCTGGGTTCGCGAAAGTACGATTTTACGAGCGCACTCGCCAGCGTCTGATTCGGGTCGGCAAGGGAATCTATTTTGATAGGGCCGGTTTATTCGGTTTCTTTGATGGTTTTTAGGCAAAAACCGCCCGGATAATCTGGTGCGTCTTTGCCCTTGATTTTTCACCTGAATCCGGCCTGAGTCGGTTTGCATGCCTAAATTGATCCTCCGCCGCTTCCTGTACTTCTGGCTGCTGGTAGCTCCTGCTGCCCTTGTATTAGGTTCCTGCGCTACGGCCCGCGTCCATCAGCAGAACATTCTTTTCCGCACCGACGGAGCCGGCCGCATGGACACCGCCCGATTACGCGACGTCGTAAACCGGGCCGAGCGCAACTACCTCATCCAGCCCAACGACTACCTCGAAGTGCGGGTGTACACCAACAACGGCGAGCGGATTATCGACCCCAATGGCGAGTTGATGATTGGTATGCCAGGCGGCGGTATGCAGAGCGGCGGCATTAGCGGCGGCGGAAGTAGCATGGGTCGCTCCGGCAACACTGGCGGGCGGCAGCAACAAGGCCAGCAACAGGGGCAGCAGCAGAGCTATAACACATTTTTGGTGCAGCACGACGGTATCGTGCGCTTGCCGCTGGTCGAGTACCAGCGCTTGGCTGGTCTGACGTTACTACAGGCCGATAGCCTGCTGCAAACCAAGTACACTCAGTTCTACAAAGAAGTGTACGTGACTACCCGCGTGGTTAATAACCGCTTAGTGGTACTCGGGGCTACTTCGGGTGGCTCGGGTCAAGTCATCACCATCACCAACGACAACATGAACCTACTGGAAGTACTGGCCATGGCCGGTGGCATCGAAGGTGCATTTGTAGGGACAAGTGGCTCGGGTCGGTCTGGCCGGGCTGACAACATCCGCCTGATTCGGGGTGATTTGAAGAATCCGCAGGTGCAGATCATTGACCTGACCACTATTGACGGCATGCGTCGGGCTAACCTTCAGGTGGAACCCAACGACATTATTTATGTTGAGCCCATCCGACGGCCTTTCTATGAAGGCTTGCAGGACGCTACTCCGCTGTTTGCTCTCATTGGCAGCATCTCGGCCGTCGTAAGTACCATTTATATTCTTTCGCAACTGGGCAAAACTCAGTAAGAAAGGCCGAAAGAAGATATTCCCCCCTGACCAACTACCCGAATGGCGGCAAAAGAAGACGCGGAACTGGAAGAACTTATCCGCAATGCTGGCGGCGAGGAGGTAGAAGAAGATGACGGCGGAGGGCTGGATTTAACCACCCTGCTCATGGTGGTGCGCAAAAGCCTGCCTTGGATGATACTGCTCATTGCCCTTGGTCTGACTGCTGCTTGGCTGTTCCTACGGTATACGCCACCGCTGTATAAGTCCACGTCCGCGCTCAAAATCGACGAGAAGTCAGAGGCTGGAGTACTCGGGCTGGGCGCTTTGGGTGGGGCCATCGATCAGAAGAAGAGCCTAAATAGCTTATCTGGTGAGATAGAGGTGATCAAGTCTGATATTATCTATCAGCGTTTGAAAGACTCGCTAAATCTGGACGTAAATTACTACGTGCAGGGCACCGTGCTGGAGTCTGAACTTTATGCATCATCGCCTTTCGTCGTTAAGTATCAGCCAATCAAAAATGCCGTTTTCGACCTGAAAATAGGTGTCAGGCTGCTATCATCTTCCACCTTTCAACTTATTTTGCCTGAAGGATTAGGTGGGGGCGAAGAGGAGCATCGCTTCGATGAACCCTTTACAGCTGCTGGTTTTCGACTCACAATCAGTAAAACAGCTGATTTTAGCGAGTCGGTACTAGAGGAGCAGTACTCGTTTCGAATTAACAGCAACGCAGCACTCAGCGAATATTTCAACGCTAACCTGCTAGTCGATATCGTAAACCTCGACGCCAACACCATCAGCATCTCGTTTACAGATCACAATCCAGCAAAGGCCCAGGCCATTGTTAACGGTATCGATTCAGTGTACTTAGTTGAAAAGGTAGCCCGTAAGCAGGAGCAGGCTACCCGGGCTATGCGCTACATCAACGACCAGCTTGGCGATAATAACCAGAAGCTTAATCAAGCTGAGGAGGCCATGCAGTCCTTCGTCAAGCGCACGGGCTCTTATGATGTAAAAAGCGATGTAGGACAGATAACCAGCTTGCTGCTGGAATTAGAAGAAGAGCGGGCCAAACTGCAGCAGCAGGCCGACATGATGAATGATGTAGCCCGGTTGGTGGAGCAGGATCGTCTAACCGTCCGGCCTGATGGGGATGTGATGCAGAGTATTCCGGCGTTGGCTGAAGTAAAAGATGGGCAACTAATACAACGGATTACCGAGCTCAGCGATGCGCAACTGGATCTGAAGCGGGCGTTGCTATCGTATCAGCCAGGAGCCACGCTGGCCATGCAGACCAAAGAACAGAACATTGCTGACCTTAAGAAAATAGTGCGGCAGTTACTGCGCAAGAATCAGCAACTGATTCAAGAGCAGATTGCTAAGCTCAATGGTAAGCGTGCCGAGCTTGACACCAAGCTGCAACTGCTACCTGACAAAGTACACTGAGCAGGCCAGGTTGCAACGGCCGCTGGAGTTGTATGAAAAGTACAACCTGCTGATGATGGATCGGACGCATCGAGTTTGGTATTTCGATGGCTGGCGCTACGGCCGACTTTCAGATTCTGTCGCCCGCGAGTCCGGCCGTACCAATTTCGCCCGTCAAGCTGATTGTTTATGCTATCGGGCTGGCTGCGGGCATTGTGCTGGGGTTAGGATTAGTAGCCGTGCGCTATCTGCTGCACAATACCGTAACCAATATCCGGGAGCTGGAGCGTAACACGCATGCATCCGTGCTGGGCGTGATTCCTACCTACGAAAAGGAAAAGATGGCGGTTTCGAAGCTGGTAGTTGACCGAAACCCGAAGTCGGCGCTATCGGAGGCTATCCGTTCTATTCGTACCAACTTGGAGTTCATGGCTACTTCTAAAAAGAAGCGGCTTATTTCTATTACATCTACCATTAGTGGGGAGGGTAAAACCTTTGTGGCCGTTAACCTAGCGGGCATCATCGCTGCCTCCGACCAGCGAGTAGTTATTCTGGACCTGGATATGCGCAAGCCCAAGGTGAACTTGGCCTTCGACGCGGAGAATACCAAGGGCATCAGCACAATTCTGATTGAGAAGCATACTTGGCAGGAGTGCTTACAGCACACTTCCATTCCGACTCTGGATTTTATTTCGGCTGGACCTACGCCACCAAACCCATCGGAGCTAATTCTGACCCCCAACTTTGATGCGCTTATCGCCGAGTTGCATGAGCATTATGATGTGGTGATGATCGATACACCACCGGTAGGATTGGTGACGGACGGAATTCTGATTATGCGTAAGGCCGACGTTCCGATTTATATTGTTCGGGCCAACTACTCCAAGAAGACGTTCCTCAAGAACATCAATAAGCTCATGCGTACCAACGGCTTTACCAAGCTCACCACTATCCTCAACGATGCCAAAACTACCGGCGGCTACGGGTATGGTTACGGGTATGGCTACGGGTATGGCTACGGACAGGGTTATTACGACGAAGAACAGAAGCCCGCGGGGGGACTTTTGAGCCGACTGCGCAAGCGGGTTTCCTAATAAGCACGTCCTCCGGCATGTCATTTTTCAGTAAGCTCTTTGGCTCGAAAAGCCCCGCTGTTGATCCGCTCGTGTTGGCGGCGCTGGGTACCGACATGCACTCGCACCTGCTGCCGGGCCTCGATGATGGGGCCGAGACGGTAGAGCACTCGGTAGAGTTGCTGCGCCAGCTGCAGGCCTTGGGCTACCGCAAGCTGATTATGACGCCCCACGTGATGGGCGACTTCTACCGCAACACACCCGAAAGTATCCGGGGGGCACTGGTAGCACTTCGTAAGGCCGCAGTAGCAGCGGGTATCACGGGCATTGAACTCGACTGCGCGGCTGAATATTACCTTGATGAAAGCTTCGGGCGGCGGTTAGAGGAAAACGAGCCGTTGCTGACATTTGGGGGTGAGCAGCGGCTGGTGCTCTTCGAAACGTCTTATATCAATGAGCCTTTCAACTTAAACGAAACGGTTTTTAATCTGCTGGCAGCGGGCTACCGGCCAGTGCTGGCGCACCCCGAACGCTACACTTACCTCTATGGCCGCTTCGAGGAATTAGCTCAGATTCGGGAACAGGGAGTACTGCTGCAAGTGAACCTGAATTCGCTGACCGGTTACTACTCAGCCGGCGCCAAGCGGGTGGCCGAAAAGCTCATCGATGAGGGACTGGTAGATTTGCTCGGTACCGATACGCATCACCTCAAGCACCTCGACACGCTCCGCACGAAAGCGCTGATCAGCCCTTACTTGGCCAAGGCTTTGGCTTTGCCGCTGCTCAATAATACGCTGTGAGTTATTAGTTGCCAGTTGTCAGTTAATGAGAACAGCTTGTCATCTGGCCGCTAACAACTGGCAGCTAACCCCTGACAACTCACCATATGATTTTGGTAACCGGCGGTAGTGGTTTGGTAGGTAGCTTTCTGCTGGCGGAGTTGAGCCGGCGCAAGCTGCCAGTGCGGGCCATTTACCGGGGCGACCAAGCGCCTTCAGTCGCCGGGGCAGCGGGGGTAGAGTGGGTGCCGGGCGACGTGCGCGACGGATTGGGGTTGCGGGCCGCGTTGGACGACGGCGTAACCCATGTATTTCATTGTGCTGGGTTGGTTTCTTATGCCCCGCAGGATGAAGAAGAGCTGTTGCGGGTGAATGTAGAGGGCACGGCCAACGTAGTAGATGCCTGCCTGGAGCGACCCGGCATCCGGCTGGGCTTCGTGTCGTCGGTGGCGGCGTTGGGTGGGGGTAAGGCGGCCGAAGCACCGGGCGCGGGTCCGGTGTTCATTGACGAAAAGGCCCAGTGGGATCTGGGAGCCGAGCATAGTGCCTACGCTACGTCGAAGTACCTGGCCGAACTGGAGGTGTGGCGGGGCGTGTCGGAGGGCCTGAAGGCGGTGATGGTGAATCCCTCGGTGGTGCTGGGCCCCGCCGACTGGAGCCGCAGCAGCACCCGCCTTTTCCGCTACGCCTACGACGAGCACCGCTTCTACACTTCCTCCACCATGAACCTCGTGGATGTGCGCGATGTGGCCGAAATGCTGGCCAGTCTGGTGCTCGATACCACCCGTAGCGGGGAGCGGTACGTGCTGAGTGCCGGCTGCCGGCCGCTGGGCGAGGTGCTAGGCCTGATGGCTACTGCGTTCGGCAAGCGCCCGCCCACGGTAGCCGTACCCAACTGGGCCGCCGAAACTATCTGGCGGCTCGAGCACGCTCGGTCGCTGCTTACCGGAGCCCGGCCCCTCATCACCCGCGATACGGCCCGGGCCGGCCGCCGGCCTTTCGAATACCGGGCCGATAAAATCCGGCGCGAATTGCAGCGCGAGTTCCGACCTTTGCCGGAAACCATCCGCTGGTGCTGCCAGGAGTTGATGAAATAGTGCATCGGTGATTTAATGCCCGACTATCCTCCCGGCGCGACGTGTGCTATTTGTACAGTTGAACCGCTGGGTTGCTTGCGCCGTTAGGGTTCAGGAAAGGCTGTTCATTATCTCCCGGACTCTCCCTATCACCTTAGGTGTGGTTGTTGTATATTCAGGGCAGGGCCGTTGTTCATCCGAAGGCGGCCCTGTCCACCCATGAAAGCTGCCTTTTTGGCCGATTCATGTTGCTAGCTGACGCATGAGAATGAACGAGAATTTTGAGGACCGGGACGAAGTACTGGCTACCGTGCGCCGCTTTGAGGACATGGTAGACCGCAACGAACCCGTTTTTTTCGATCTGGCCGATTTTGAGGACATTATCGACCACTATACCACCAACACCCAGTACGACCGTGCCCTGCAGGCCTGCGAGGCCGCCATTGCTCAATATCCGTTCAGCACCGAGCTGCTGATTGACCGTTCGCAGGTGCTGGCCATGAAGGGCGAGTACGGGGCGGCCAGCACCCAGATTGAGGACGTTGCCCAGCTCGACCCCACGAATCCTGATGTGGCCGTTACCCGCGGCATCATTGCTACCCAGAAGGGCGAGTTTGCCGAGGCAGTAGCCTTTTTTCTGCAGGCATTGGAAACCACTGAGGAGCGCGACGACATCTTTTTCAACCTCGGGCTGGCCTACCAGAGCTGGCAGAAGTACAAGAGTGCCGCCAAGTACTACAAGCAGAGCCTGCGCCTCAACCCCGACAACGACGTGGCCGTGCAGGAACTGCTTTACTGCCTGGAGGTGAGTGAGCGGCTGGAAAGCAACCTGGAGTTCTTTCGCCGCTTCACCGATGACGACCCGTACTCGGCCCTGGCCTGGTTTAACCTGGGGCAGGCGTATTACCGGGCTGGTAAGTTCGATGAGGCCATCAGTGCCTTCGATTATGCCATTCTGATTGACGCCCAATACTACGACGCCCACGGGTTTCTGGCCAGCTGCTACGTGAGTCTGGAGCGCTACCGCGCCGCCATTGCCGAGTTCGAGCTCAGTCATCCTGAAGGGGTACCCACCCCCGAGGCGCTGTGCAACATCGGCGAGTGCCACGAAAAGCTGGCCGAGTGGGATCTGGCCCGCCGCTTCTACCAGCGGGCCATCGACCTCGATGCCACCATGGACGAGGCCTGGTTTGGTATCGGCATCATCATGAACGCCCAGGAGAAGTACTTTGAGGCTATTCATTTCTTCCGGAAGGCGGTAGCGCTCTACGACGAAAGCGTGGAGTACTGGCTGGCCCTGGCTGCCGCCGAATATCAGATCGGCAATCTGGCATCGGCTGTCGAGGCTTACGAGAAGGCCACGGAAACCGGCCCCGAGGTAAAGGACGGCTGGTTGAACTGGAGTATTCTGCTCTACGAGCAGGGTAATTTCGATGGGGCCATTGATTTGATGCGCAACGCCCTCGAAATCAGTCCGGTTGAGGCTGAGCTGCATTACCGCCTCTGCGCCTACCTGCTGGCGGCTGGCCGCTACCGCGAGGCATACGAATGCCTCGAAAACGCGCTGACACTCGATTTCAGCAAGCACCGCCTGCTGTTCGATTACTTTCCTGAGCTCGAGTCGCAACAGGCCCTGACGCGGCTGATTGAGCAGTACCGGAAATAGGGTTTTGGCTGGCGGGGCTCAGCCCGCCAATGGCTCAGCCCCACCGGCCGCACCTTACTGCTTACAGAATTCGGGCGTACTTTTGGCCCGCGCCGTGCGATTCGCGCGTCAGCAATCATCCGAGTCGCCAATTAGACAAAGCCCTTACTGCATGAATTATTCCCTGAGTCAGGTTCCCGAGCGTACGCTCAAACCCCGCGAGCAAGGTTTTACGATGGTCATGGACAAGGGCCTGAGCGTGCGGGAGGTAGAAGACTTCCTGGAAGTTGGGGCCGGCTACACCGACATCGTAAAGCTGGGCTGGGCCACTTCGTACGTAACGCCCAACCTGAAGCGTAAGCTGGCCGTGTACAAGGAAGCCGGCATTCCGGTCTACTTCGGCGGTACGCTGTTTGAAGCCTTCATCATCCGAAACCAGTTCGCCGATTACCAGCGCTTGCTCGATACCTTCGGTATGGAGTACGCCGAGGTGTCGGACGGCTCGCTCGACCTGAACCACGACAAAAAGCTCGACTTTATTCGCACCCTGTCGGGGCAGGTAAAGGTGCTGAGTGAAGTAGGCTCGAAGGATGCCGAAAAGATCATTCCGCCCTACAAGTGGATTTCACAGATGAAAACGGAGCTCGAAGCCGGAGCCGTGAAGGTGATTGGCGAGGCCCGCGAGGCCGGCAATGTGGGCCTGTTCCGCAGTACCGGCGAGGTGCGCTCGGGTCTGGTAGAAGAAATTCTGACGCAGGTTCCGTTCGAGAAAATCATCTGGGAAGCGCCGCAGAAGGCGCAGCAGGTGTGGTTTATCAAGCTGCTGGGCGCCAACGTAAATCTGGGCAACATCGCGCCCAATGAAATCATCAGCCTCGAAACGATTCGTCTGGGTTTGCGCGGCGACACGTTCAGCGACTTCCTCGACATGGACGCCGTAGACGAGATGTTCCGTCCCGAACCCAAGACGCCTGGCCGGCCCGGCACGTCGATGCCCCGCGGCTAAGCTGAACAGATGCATTGCCCGCAGGTGGGTAAGCAATGGAGGGGCCGAACGGTAATCGTTCGGCCCTTTTTTGTGCAACCACCAGGCTTGTGGCCTGAACCTTGCGGCGGCTTTAGAGCCGGGCGGCCAACCCCAACGGCTTCAAATCAGTTAAAGAAGAAAGCCCGGACCGGTGGTGGTTTGGGCCGGCTTCCTTCAGTACTTTTACCCCTCTATGAATCGTATTGCCTCTATTTCGGCAGTTGCCGCGCTGGCCCTGCTGGCTGCCTGCGGTGGGCCCACGCAACAGGAAAAAACAGAAGCAGCTGTTGTGACACCTGCCGACACCGTGACTACTGCCGTTAAAGAGCTGCAACTGCCTGAGCCCTACGCCACCGAATCGGCGACCAAGCGCAGTAAAATAGTGGAGTGGCCCCAGGCCGAAATGCCCACCGTACCCACCGGCTTTCTGGTAACACAGTATGCCGCTGGGCTTGAGAGTCCGCGCAATATGTACGTGCTGCCCAACGGCGACGTGCTGGTGGCCGAGGCCAACACCGTGCCTACCGACACGAAGGAGGCCGTAGCGGCCGCCCTCAAACTCGACCCCTCCAAGTCGCTCCGGCCCACCAGCGCCAACCGCATCACGCTGCTGCGCGATGAGAAGCAGGACGGCCGCCCGGATAAGCGCACCGTGTTCCTCGACAGCCTCAACCAGCCCTTCGGGATGCTGCTGCTGGGCGGCTACTTCTACGTGGCCAACACCGACGGCGTGTGGCGCTACCCCTACACCAGCGGCCAGACCTCCATCAGGGCGAAAGGCGAAAAGATTCTGGACTTGCCGGCCGGGGGCTATAACAACCACTGGACCCGAAACCTGCTGGCCAGCCCCGATGGCCGGAAGATTTACGTGTCGGTGGGCTCGGGTTCGAACGTGGGCGAGAATGGGATGAAGGAGGAGAAGCGCCGCGCCAATATCCTCGAAATAAACCCCGACGGCAGCGGCGAGCGGATATATGCCGCTGGTCTGCGCAACCCCGTGGGCATGGACTGGGCCCCCGGCACCGGCCAGCTCTGGACGGCCGTGAATGAGCGCGACGAGTTGGGTGATGAGCTGGTGCCCGATTATCTGACCAGCGTGCAGGATAGTGGCTTTTACGGTTGGCCTTACTCGTACTTCGGCCAACACGTTGACCCCCGCCGCAAGGGCGAAAAGCCCGAGCTCGTGAAAAAGGCGTTGGTGCCCGAGGTACCGCTGGGTGCCCATACGGCCTCGCTGGGGTTGGCCTTTTACAAGAGCGAAGCGTTTCCGGAACGCTACCGCGGCGGGGCGTTTATCGGCCAGCATGGCTCCTGGAACCGCAGTGAATTTTCGGGCTATAAAGTGGTATTCGTGCCTTTCCAGAACGGCAAGCCTACTGGCAAGCCAGAGGATTTTTTGACCGGCTTCATTGCCAATGCTGAGAAAAATGAAGTGTACGGCCGCCCGGTGGGCGTAACGGTGCTGCCCAACGGCGTGCTGCTGGTAGCCGATGACGCAGGTGGCAAAATCTGGCGCGTTGCTGCCCAGTAAGAAGCTACGGCAAGTAAGAATACCCGGAAGGCCCTCTTGCCAAGCAGGAGGGCCTTTTGCGTTAAAAGTGGCCAGGCGCCCACGTAGCAAGCGGCCGATGGCGCGTACCTTGGCTGCCGTGAACCCTATGCTGAACACTGCCCGCCATCTGCTAAGCTACCTGGTGCCCCTGACCCGGCGTGTCCCCTCGGCCCACAGCGGAACGTTGGAAATCGTGCTTCGGCGCGGTCAGAAAGTGCTTAATACGGCCTATGCCAATTACAGCTACGGCTTGTTGCAGCAAGTGCTGCGCTACGGGCTACGCTTCGTGCCCGCCGACCCGGCCGGCCCGGTGCTGCTGCTGGGTTTGGGGGGCGGCTCGGTGCTGCCACTGCTCCGCCAGGAGCGCAAGGTAACAGGCCCTATCACGGCCCTGGAGCTCGACCCGGCCGTGATTCGGGTGGCCGCCGAGGAATTTGGGGTGCAGGCAGGAGCAGGGCTTGAAATCGTGTGTGCCGATGCCTTCGTATGGCTGGAAACGGCTCCGGCGGACACCTTCGAGCTGGTGGTCGTCGACCTGTTTCTGGATCTGGAGCTGCCCGCCGAGTTGGGCGAGGGTAACTTCTGGGAGCAGTTGCGGCGGGTGATGCGGCCCAGCGGCTGGGCACTGTGCAACCTGCTAACGACGGCCGACCTGCGTCCCGACGGCCAACAGCTACCCGAATTCCTGGCCGAAATGGGCTTTGAAGTGAAAGATATGGAGGTAGAGCAGCTCAATCGTCTGCTGATTCTGCGGAAGGCGGGGGCTTAAACCAGCCAGTGGCCGAAGCCGTTTGCCGCTAACTCGCTTTCTTTACGGGTTCAAACCCCCCTTATGGAAATCCTGAAGCACATCATCGACTTCGTTCTGCACCTCGACAAGCACCTGGCCGCCATTATTATGGACTATGGTGCCTGGACTTACGCTATCCTGTTCCTCATCATTTTCGTGGAAACCGGCGTAGTGGTGCTGCCCTTTTTGCCCGGCGACTCGCTGCTGTTCGCGGCCGGCTCGCTGGTGGCCCTGCCCGGCTCGCCGCTTAATGTATGGGTAATGATGGGCCTGCTGATTGTGGCCGCCGTGCTCGGCGACGCCCTCAACTACCATATCGGCGACTATCTGGGGCCGCGGGTATTCCGCGAAAACTCGCGGTTTCTCAAGCGCGAGCACCTGGAGCGCACCCAGGCGTTTTATGAGAAGCACGGCGCCAAAACCATCATCCTGGCCCGCTTCATCCCCATTATCCGCACGTTTGCGCCCTTTATAGCGGGCGTGGGCACCATGAAATACAGCAAGTTTCTGTCGTATAACTTCACCGGGGCCGTGCTGTGGGTGGTGCTGCTCACGGGAGCCGGTTACTTCTTCGGTACTATTCCTATCGTGCAGAAAAACTTCTCGCTGGTAGTGCTGGTCATCATTGTGCTGTCGGTGCTGCCTGCCGTGTGGGAATTTGCAAAGGCCCGGGGCAGCAAGTCGCGGCCGGTAGCCTAAGCGCCGCTCTTTGGTGCGGGTTGTGCAGCCCCGGCTCGCAAAGCGTAATAAATAAGCCAAAGCCGCCTGCTCCGCGAGGAAAGCAGGCGGTTTTTTCGTTGCTTACCGCCTGAACCCTTTTGTGTCTTATGCCAGAATTCGGACTGCTCGGCCGCTCCCTAAAACACTCGTTTTCACAAACGTATTTCACCCAGAAATTCCATAACCTCGACCTGCCCGATTACCACTACGACCTGTTTGAGCTGGCTACCATAGCCGAGCTGCCAGGCCTGCTGTCCAGCCGGCCCGAACTGCGAGGGCTTAATGTTACGATTCCGTATAAAGAGCAAATCTGGCCGTTTCTCAACGAACTGGCCCCGTCGGCGGCCCGGGTGGGAGCCGTGAATGTGGTGGAGTTTCGGCCCAATGGCCGGTTGGTGGGCCATAACACCGATTATGTTGGCTTTCGGGAGTCGGTGAGCCACCTGCTGGGCCAGGGTCGTCCGGCTGGGCTGCGGGCTTTGGTGCTGGGCAGTGGCGGCGCTTCGAAAGCAGTGGAAGTGGCCCTGCGCGACCTCGATATCGGTTACTGGGTGGTATCGCGCAATCCGATGGGTTCCGGCCTCACCTACGACGAACTGACACCCCGCCTGCTGCAGGAGCATCTGCTAATCATCAATACCACGCCCCTGGGCACTTTCCCCGACGTGGATGCATGCCCGCCATTGCCTTATGCTGCTCTCACGCCCCACCATTTCCTGCACGACCTCATTTATAATCCGGCCGAAAGCGAGTTTATGAAGCGCGGGGCGGCGGCGGGTGCGCAGGTGAAAAACGGCTTCGAAATGCTCTGCATTCAGGCAGAGGAATCGTGGAAAATATGGCAGAGGTGAGCGGGTCGCCGCAACGAATGAGACACTATGGGTCCCGATGCAGCCAGTTGCGCCTGCATTGGGCAAACTGCTGCGTCAATTTCTGATGGGCTAACCATAACCGAGCTCCAGTGGAGTGGAGCAGCAGCAGAGACCCGGTAATTCTGCGGCTGCGTAAGGCAAGTGCAACGGCGATATGGTGTTAGCTCAGAAAGCGCAGCCCTCATCTGACCAAAGGCCAATTCATTCATCTGTAAATGATCTTCGATAGGCTCTACGGAGTCAAAAAGGCACTATAGGATTGAACAAGGGACAATAGGGCACAAGTTTTCTGATAGATGTATGGATGGATAAAGAAATATTCTGATATTGCCTTACAATTCTCCTATTCTCCCTGCGCCGCGTATGACTCCCGAAGAACGTTTGAATCAACTAGAGCCACTGCTTTCGGAAACTACTGCTATTCTCGACCGTCACACTGCTCAACTGCGACAACATGCTGGCCTGCTCAAGCAATTGGTGCAGACTACGGAGAGCAATAGCCAGACCTTGGGGCAGGTATTGACAGCCCAGTCCGACCTGCGCGGAGAACTGACCCAGCTCAACAGCCACCTGAGCCGGCTGGCTACCGGTACGGGCGCGGGCGAGTTAATTCAGGAGCAGGTAGGCGGCGTGGAGAGCCGGCTGGAAGTGCTGGAGAACCGGCTCGAAACGCTGGGTGGTAAGATGGACCTGATCCTAACCAAGCTCATCCGGGTCTACATCAATAATTAACTGCCGCCCGGCTGATAGCTGCCAGGGGATGGTTGGTTGAAGCGAAGAACAGGCTGGTTGAAAAACCAGCCCGGGCTGCTCCTGAATGGCTACTTTGCCGGGCCACTAACGCGCCGCTCCCTGATTTCGCCCGCTCCTTCCGCTTCGCCACTGCCGCGCTCTATCCGGGCCCTGCCGCCCTGGTTGCAGCAGGTACCCTGGGTTCACCTGGCCTGGGCCGGGCTGCTCCTGTATTTCGATTTGCAGGGCTGGCTGCTCCGCCAGGGCGTGCTGGTGCCGCCTGTGCAGGATCCACTTCTGGGCTTTGGCCCTCGTTACCAACCTGCTCGACTCGGGCCTGTTCTATTTAAACTGGTTGCTGATGCCCCGCCTGTTCCGGCGCGGCCGGCTGGGTACTTACCTGGCGGTGCTGGTGCTGGGAGTCGTGGTATTCTGCGCTCTGCGGATTGGGGTAAGTTACGGCTTCGATGAGGTGAAGGTGCAGGGCCAGTCGCAGCCGCTGAGCTACTACGTGCAGGTGCTGCAATCCTACTACCTGCTGCTGGGCGGCCTGATTCTGCTGCTGAGCTTCTTTCTGCGGCTGGCCGGCGACTACCTGCGCGAGCTCGGCCACCGCCGCGAGCTGGAGCAGCAGCACCTGCGCACCGAACTGGCGTTGCTCAAAACCCAACTCCACCCGCATTTTCTCTTCAACACACTCAACAACATCTACTCGCTTACGCTGCACGCCTCGCCCCAGGCCCCGGAAGCGGTGCTACGCCTGGCCGAGCTCATGCGCTACCAGCTCTACGATAGCACCGACGACCTCGTGCCCCTGGCCCGCGAAATCAGCCACCTGCAGAGCTTTCTCACGCTCCAGCAGCTGCGCCTGCCCGCCGGCGAGGAGGCCGACGAAGCCATCGAGTTCCGGCTACTGCTGCCGCCTGGGGTTGAGCACGCGCTGCGCCTGCCGCCTATGCTGCTGCTGCCGCTGGTGGAAAACGCTTTCAAGCACGGCGACCTCACGGCCCGCCCCCACGTGGTCCGCCTCACCCTGGAACTGGCCCCCGACGGCTTGCTGCACTTCCTGGTACGCAACCGGGTGGCCCCCGACGCGGCCTCGCCCGGCGGCGTGGGCCTGGCCAATCTGCGCCGCCGCCTGGAGTTGCTCTACCCTAGCGCCCACACCCTCACCATCACGGCCAATGCACAGGAATACGCCGTGCGGCTGTCGGTGAAGGTGAGATAGTGAGGTGGTGAAATGGTGAGTTGACGTTCAACTAGCCTTATTGCACCACCCACACCGTCAGGCTCCCCAAACGTCAACTCACCACCTCACCACCTCACCTTTCACCACCTCACCGCATGGAAACCCGTCGCCCGATTAGCTGTATTGTGGTGGATGATGAGCCGCTGGCGCTGAAGGTGCTGGTGGATTTCTGCCAGCAGGTGCCGTTTCTGGAGTTGCGGGGGCAGTTTCAGGAAGCCCTGGCGGCGGCGGCTTTCCTGCAGGACACGCCCGTGGATGTGGTGTTTCTCGATATTCAGATGCCCCGGCTCACGGGCCTGCAGCTGGCGCAATTGCTGCCCGCGCCGCGTCCGCGCATCATCTTTACCACCGCCCACCCCGACTACGCCGTGCAGAGCTACGAGCTACCGGCCCTGGATTACCTGCTCAAGCCCATTTCCTTCGAGCGGTTCGTGCAGGCCGCCCACCGCGCCCGCGCTACCCTGCTGCCGCCCGCCGCACTGGCCCCGCACCCTGTGGCCCCGGAAACCCCGGAAGCCGCCGATGAGGCCCTGTTCGTGCGCCACGACGGCCGCCTGCGCCGGGTGCCGGTCGATGATATTTTCTACGTGGAGGGCCAGAAGGAGTACCTCATGTACTACACCGCCACCGGCAAGCTGCTGATCCTGCAATCCTTCCGCAAGCTCGAAGAGCAGCTGCCCGCCGGCCGCTTCGTGCGCATTCACAAGTCCTACCTCATCAACCTGCGCCACCTCGAATTCGTGGAGCGCCACCGCGTACAGGTCCACGGCACAGCCCTTGCCCATCGGCGAAACCTACCGCGAAGGGCTGCTGGAAGTGCTCCGCTACCACGGGAAGCTGGGGTAAAAGCACTGTCATCCTGAGCAGAGCGAAGGATCTTGTCATGACTGCACAATGGCGGCTCAGTCGTGATAAGGTCCTTCGCTGCGCTCAGGATGACAGTGCTTTATAATTCCTTCTAATTGCCCTGCTGGCCTTGCTGCCCGTCGCCGCCGCTCTTGGTGTCGTCGTTGCGGATGCTGCGGCGGCGCTTGGGGGGCTGGTTCGAGACTTTGCCGAAGCGGTAGTTGAAGGCCAGGCGCACCCCGCGCAGGTAGAGGTAGTTGTTGCTTTCCTGGCGGAACTGGTCGGTGTCGAGGGTGGAGCTTAGGTTGCGGGTAGCGGATAGGAAGTTGTCGGCGTTCAGGGTCAGGTCGGCTTTGTCCTTGAGCAGGTTTTTGCGCAGGCCCAGCGAGTAGAACGTCCAGGCCGCCTGCTTGCCCTGGAGCTGTACCCGGGGCGAGTTCAGGCCGCCGAAGAACTGCAGGCTCAGGCCCTTCTCAAATTTATAGCTCGAATTCAGGTTCAGGTTGTATTGCACGCCGCTGTTGCTCAGGTCCAGCGAAGGGCTTTTCAGCGAGACGTAGTACACGTTCACGTTGCCGCTCACATCCCATTTCTTGGTGGGCTTGAACGAGCCGAACACGCTGCCCCCGTAGGTGGCGTTGCGGCCCACGTTGCGGAAGGTTTGGTTGTTGACGCCGTTCCCGTCCACGAAGCGGTAGGACTCGATGGAGTTGCCGGTGCGGCGGGCGTAGGTGCTCAGGTTCAGCACCGAACCCTTGATGAAGGTCGTGTAGTTGAGCTCGTAGCTGTCGGTCAGCTCGGGCTTCAGCTGAGGGTTGCCGTAGCTGATGTTGAGCGTATCGGCGGCGTTCACGAAGGGGTTGAGGTAGAAAATCTGGGGGCGCTGGATGCGGCGGGAGTAGGCCAGTCGTACCGACTCGCCGGGCTTCTTCTCGTTCTTGGGCTGGAAGTTCAGGCTCAGGTTGGGCAGCAGGTTCGTGTAGTTCTGCTCAACGCCCGAATTCTCGCTCTGCCGCTGCTGGAAGCGCCCGTCGATGCGCGTGTTTTCCACCCGGGTGCCCAGCTTGAAGCTCAGCTTTTTGGAGGCCGAAAAGCCGTAGCTCGCGTAGCCGGCCAGCACGTCCTGGTCGTAGCTGAACTCGTTGGAGCGGTCGGGGTTGAACTGCGGGTCGAGGGTGGCGGCGTTGGGGAGGCTGTTGGCCACGTCGTAGTTGCTGCTCACGCGGCGCAGGATGGCCTTGGCCCCGGTTTCGAGGGAGCTGGTTTCCGAAAACGGCTGGACGTAATCGGTCTGGAGAGTGGTTTCGAGGTTGCGGGAGAGGTTGTTGCTGGCTTCGCGGTAGTTTTTGGCGGCGTTGTCGGTGCTGCGGCCCCCGAACTGGTCGAGGCTGTAGTCCTGCACGTTGCGGTTGCGGGTGTGCTGGGCCAGCACGCTCCACTCGCGGCCCTTCTGCCCGTCGAAGGTGCGGGTGTAGCCCCCGTTCACGTCGTAGCTCTGGGTGCGGAACTTGCGGTCGGTGTCGCGGGTGAACTCGTTAGGCACCGGCAGCAGCACGTTGTTGTACTGGGCGTAGTTGCCGCTGTTGCGGAACAGGTTGCCCTGCACGTTCAGGGTCAGGTTATGGAAGGGGGCCGGGTCGAAATCAAGCCCCAGGCGGCCGAAGCCGCCGCCGCCCACGGTGTTGCCGTCGCCCTGCTGCTGCAGGGCCAGTTGCTCGGCGCCGGCGGGCGTTTTGAGGGACCGGGTGAGGTCGTTGCGGTTGGGGCTGTAGAAGGCAAAGCCGCTCAGGGAGCTGGTAAGCCCGATTTTGCCCTTGCGGTAGTTGAGCGAGGCGTTGCCGTTGGAGCTGCGCGTACCCGCCGCCGCGCCCACCGAGCCGTTGAGGCCCTGCAGGTTGTTTTTCTTGAGGATGATGTTGATGATGCCACCCGTACCCTCCGCGTCGTACTTGGCCGAGGGCGTCGTAATCACCTCCACGCTCTTGATCTGGTCGGCCGGAATCTGCTTGAGGGCATCGGCCACACTGCTGGCCACAATGGCCGAAGGCTTGTTGTCGATGAGCACCCGGATGTTGCTCGAGCCGCGCAGCTGCAGGCCGCCGTCGGGGTCCACGCTCAGCAGGGGTACTTTGCGCAGCACATCCGCCGCCGTGCCGCCGCTGTTCGTGATGTCCTTGTCGGCGTTGTACACGATGCGGTCGGGCTTGGTTTCGATAACGGCCCGCTCTCCGGTCACGGTCACCTCACCCAACTTCTGGGCCGTAGAGGTCAGGCTCACGCTGGGCACGCTCGTCAGGCCGTCGGTGATAGTTACGGGCACCGTCTGGGGCGCGTAGCCGATAAAGCTGATCTGGAGCCGGTACTGCCCAGCGGCCAGGCCCTTTAGATCGTAGCGGCCTTTCTCGTCGCAAACAGTGCCATCGAGCGGCGTTGTGCCGCTCAGGGGCAGCAGCGCCACGGTGGCGAACTCCACCGGCTTTTTGGTGGTGGCATCAAGCACCACGCCTTCTAGCCGGCCGGTGCCCTTGGGCGCAACGGGTAGGATGGGCTTGGTCGCGGCGGCCGGCGGCCCGGCGGGCGGAGTATTCTGTGCCAGGGCCGGGGCGGCCAGCAGGCCGGAAAGCAGCAGCAGGGGAGTAGCGTGTTTCATAGTAAACAGGAAATAAGAGCCCGGGGCAAAGCCAGAATTAAAGGTCAGAAGGAAGAATAGTGCTTTTGCCGGCCCCATTCGGCCCTTCGGCTCCAGAAATCCGTAGGTGCTGCCCGCAGCCACTCGCAGATTCACGTTGTGCAGAGAGGGCCGGGAACCGAAGCTGCAACCGAAGCCATGGGTTTTGAACAAGAGTGGGGTAGGGGACATCGGGCAGAAACGCAGGGGGAACGGCAGCAAACATAGGGGGCAGGCTATAGTGCGGCGGCCCTATTCAACCAACCTGTCGGCCCCGCCCCGAAACGCGGAATTTTGCCCTCCCAACGGCTATCGGGCTCGGGTACCGCTCCCATTCCGCAAGTCATCGGGCCAAGGGTGGCGTTGGCGGCCCAGGCGGTGGGTTTGATTGAAAATAAAGACCCGAAGCAGGGCCCGCATAGTATTTTCGAACATGGAAACTGTCTCCTTACCGTCTGCCGGGGCGGGTGCCGCTGCTACCGTCGCGCCGAACTTGGGCTGGCGGTCCCGGGTGCGTACCTGGCTGCGGCCCACCAACTGGTCGGCCACGCCGGAAGCGGCGCGGGTGCCGCGGTGGGTGCATGTGGTGTTGTGGCTGTGGCTACTGCTGATCGATGGGCTCAAACTCAGCAACAATTTCTCGATGCTGCCCCGTCTGCCGGCCACCGCCCCCGAGTGGCAGTTGCAGCTGCCGCTGCTGGGCCGGTTGCTGGTAGAGGATGCCTGCGCCGCCACGCTGTTCTACCTAACCTGGCGCTGGCTGGTACCCGCCACGCTGGGCCGGGCCCGGGTGATGCAGTATGTGCTGTGGGCGGCCCTGCTGGTGCTGCCCTACGCCGCCGTGGTGAGCGGAGTAACGGTTCAGACCTCCCGGAAGGGCACGCAGATTTCAGCCTACCGCGTCACGCGCCCGATTCCGGGCAGTAACAATGGCCGGCTGGAAACCACCATCGTGGAAACCGCCAAAGTGCCCTCTCTTACGCCCGGTTTCTGGATGCGCCTGCTTGGCTCCTGCATTGTGGGCACGTTCATCGTGGGCAGCGCCTCGGCCCTGCGCATCACCGGCGACTACGTCCGGGGCCAGCGCAACCGCCGGGAGCTGGAGCGCCAGCAGCTGCTCACGGAGTTGGCCATGCTCAAAACCCAGATCAACCCGCACTTTCTGTTCAACACGCTCAACAACATCTACTCGCTCACCAGCCGCAAGTCGGATAAAGCGCCCGAGGCGGTGCTGCGCCTCTCCGAAATCATGCGCTACCTGCTCTACGAAAGCAGTACCGACACCGTGCCTCTGAGCCGGGAGCTGGCCCATCTGCGCAGTTTTTTGGATTTGCAGCGGCTGCGGCTGGCGGCTTCGGCCCAGGAAGCCATTGTGCTGGAAATCGAAGGCACGGACCCCGATTGCGCCCACCCCATTGCGCCGTTGCTGCTGCTGCCGCTGGTCGAAAATGCCTTCAAGCACGGCGACCTCACGGCTCGGCCCGTAGCGGTGCACATTGCCCTGGACCTGGCCGCTGATGGTCTGCTGCGCTTCTCGGTCCTCAATTACGTAACCCCCGCCGATGCTGAGCGGGAACTGCCCCGGCAGCCCGGCGGCGTGGGGCTCGTAAATCTGCGCCGCCGCCTGGAGCTGCTCTACCCCAACCGCTACGCCCTCGATGTGCAAACGACCCCCGAGCAGCACCGCGTCACGCTGGTTTTGCTGCCCTGAGGTGAATGGGTGAGTGGGTGCAGACTTAGCCGGCGCGTCGCCCGCCGACACATGGGTAAGCGACTTAGCCTGGGCCCGCGCCGCCCAACGGTGTTACCGGAAACGCGCATCTTTAACGGCCCGGGCAACTTAGGCGGCGCGGGCCCGGCTGGCCGTAAGTCTGCTACCAGCATCACTCATTCACCTATTCACTCATTCACCGATGACCTGTGTAATTCTCGACGACGAACCGTTGGCCCTGGATTTACTGGCGGATTACTGCGCCCAGGTGCCGGGGCTGGAACTGAAGGGCCAGTTTGATGACGCGCTGGCGGGGCTGGCCTTTTTGCAGGATAACCCCGTGGATGTGGTGTTTCTCGATATCCACATGCCCCGGCTTACCGGCGTGCAGCTGGCCCAATTACTCCCCCAGCCCGGTCCGCGCATTGTGTTCACCACCGCCTACGACCAGTACGCCGTGCGCAGCTACGAGCTCAACGCGGCCGACTATCTGCTCAAACCCATTGCCTTCGAGCGGTTCGTGCAGGCCGTGCAGAAAGTACGCCAGCTGCTCCAGCCACCCGCCGCCACTGCTACCACGACAACTGCTTCCGCCGCCGAGCCCACAACCGCCGATGCCATGTTCGTGAAAAACGAACACCGGCTGCAACGGGTAGCTTTCGATGATTTGCTCTACATCGAGGGCATGAAGGAGTACCTGATGCTTTATACCACCACTGGCAAAGTGCTCACGCTTCAGTCGTTTCGGCGGGTGGAGGAGGTGTTGCCGCCCGACCGGTTTGCCCGTATTCACAAGTCCTACCTCGTGGCCCTGAGCCATATCGAACATGTGGAGCGCGGCAAAGTGCAGGTAGCCGGCCGCCTCCTGCCCATCGGCGACACCTACCGCGAGACGTTCAATGCGTTGATCAAAGCGTATAATCAGCTGTAGAAAAGCTGCAAGCCACAAGCCACAAGCTGTAAGCTTACGGCGCTCATCATCATAACGGGAAAGGACCTCACACCGCAAAAAACAGCCATGAAAATGGCTGTTTTTTGCGGTGTGAGGTCCTTTAAATCGGTACAGATCGTAAGCTTGCAGCTTGAGGCCTGAAGCTTGCAGCTCTTTAAGAAGCCAGCTTCTTGGCAATTTCCGCCGAGTGGCGGCCCTGGAAGCGGGCGCCTTCCAGCTCGTTGCTGCTGGGCTGCCGTTCGCCCTGGCCGCCGGCCACGGTGCTGGCGCCGTAGGGAGTGCCGCCGGTTACGTGCTCGTGGCCCATCTGGCCCTGCCAGGCGTAAGGCAGGCCCACAATCACCATCCCCTGGTGCAATAACTCGGTGTGCAGGGCGCGGAGAGTCGTTTCCTGGCCGCCATGCTGGGTGGCCGTGCTCACGAAGCCGCCACCTACTTTACCGATCAGCTTGCCCTGAGACCACAGCGCCCCGGTACCATCGAGGAACGCCTGAATCTGGCCGCAGACGTTGCCGTAGCGGGTGGGCGTGCCGATGAGAATGGCATCGTACTGGTCCAGTTCCTCGGGCTTGGCCACCGGAATGTGGTCGAAGGCCTTCTGGGCTTCGGTGGCCCCGATTTTATCGAGCAGCTCCTTGGGCAGGGTTTCGGGCACGCGCTTAATCACTACGTCGTTGCCAGCTACCTCCCGGGCACCTTCGGCTATGGCTTCGGCCAGTTTGTACACGTGGCCATAAGTAGAGTAGAACAGAACAAGGGTTTTCATAAGGGTATGAGGTTAAAGGTGGAAAAGTGAGTGCCCCGCCGGAGCCAGAGAGCAGGCGGAATGATTAATGTATCTACACGTAACAGCGAGTCAAGGTTGTTGAAATGCCGAAAATCAGTCTCGAAATAATTGATGGCGAAAGAATTACCTTGCTGATTGCGAAAAGTGCCAACGGCCATGCAACCTCTGGCAGCCCGGTTGTTCTCTTACTACCACACCCCGGCAGTTAGCCGGAACTAGCCATTATTCTCCCTGATTTCGCAGCGTATGCAGCAATCCTACTTAAGCGGTGCCGGGCTCCAGTTGGAGCCAGCCGCGGGTGAGCGCCTTTCTACCGGACCCGGCCAGGGCCGGAACGCCCGATGAGCGCCCTGGCGGCCGCATTTGGGCCCGGTGGGTTGCGTAGCCTGCTACCCGGTAGCGCCGCCGCCCGCCCCGCGGAATCCGTATCGTCGTCGTTATCCGCTCCTGTGCGTTCCCTTACCCCACCCTCGCAGCTCTCCGATGCCGAGCTGCTCGACGGTTGCCTGGCCGGTAGCCGCCTCATGCAGAAGTATCTTTATGAACGATTCGCCGGCCGCATGATGGCCGTGTGCCTGCGCTACGCCCAGACCACTTTCGAGGCCGAAGACGTGATGCAGGAGGGCTTCCTGACCGTGTTTAAGAACCTGGCCAGCTTCCGCCGCGAGTGCCCGCTCGAATTCTGGATCCGGCGCATTATGGTGAATGCGGCCCTGCGCCAGCACCGCCGCAACGCCCCGCTCATCGCCGTCAGCGACGGGGGCGAGTACCCCGAAGATCTGGCGGGTGAGGAATTTACGCTTTCCAACTATAATTTCGAAGAACTGCTGGGCCTGGTGCAGGACCTGGCCCCGCGCTACCAGATGGTGTTCAACTTGTTCGCCATCGAAGGCTACGGCCACAAGGAAATCGGCGAACTATTAGGTATTTCCGAGGGTACCAGCAAGTCGCAGTACTCCCGGGCCCGCGCCATCCTCAAAAACAAAGTCGAACGTCTCGACGCTCACCGCTCCCATGGCTTCCGCTCCTAACACACCTCCCAACCACCAGCCCCCGCGCCCTACCGGCGACCTGGAGCACCTGTTCCGGCAGAAGTTTGCCGAAGCGGAGGCAACCCCGCGGGCTAACTTCTGGGACCAGCTCGACCACGAACTGGTGGCCGATCAGCACGCGCGAATGGTGCAGCAGAACATCGTGTACCGGCAACGGGCCGCCGTGTACCGCTGGGCCGCCGCAGCTTGCCTGCTGCTGGCTTTTGGCTTCGGTAGCTGGGCCTATCTGAACCGGTTAGGGCCGGCCGCTGGTCCCGAGCTGGCCGCCGGTGGGGCCGCTGGCCAGCCCGGAACCGCCCGCTCATCGGCGGGCCTGACGCTGACCGACCCGGCCGCCATTCGGCTGGGCCGCGAAACAACCGGCTCGCCAGCGACTTACGAGGGAGGATACGGAACTGACGCCGCTTACGCCACTACCTCGGCCACCGGCCGCCTCTCGCGGGCCGCTGGTCTTCGGAAGCAATGTTGGCGGGCCTTTACCAGGAGGCCAGCCGCGCTGTAGGGGCATCGGGCCGGACCGAAGCGGCCTCGTTGACCTATTCCGCTTCCGACCTGGCTGCCTTCTTTGCGGGGCATAACTTATCGGCCGGCATGGGCCAGCCGGCTTTTGGGGCTGATTTTGGCACCCTCAACACCCGGTCGAGCATGTTGCGCAATGGCCTGGGCCTGGGTCGGCCCGACCGGCTGAAGTCTGTGGCCTTAGCGGCTCCGGCGGTTATGCCAGTGGCTGCTACGGCTACCACGGAAAACGAACCTAAAGTGGCGGGCAAGCTCTGGAAGCGCCTCCACGTGGGGGGCAGCTACGCCGTGGGCGCGTTCAACCCCAATATCAATTTCTCGCGCACCGACGCCCGCACCCAAGCCGACGCCGTAACCACGGCCCTGCAGAGCTACTACCAGGAAGACGCCGAGAAGGAATACCGCCGTAACCTGCGCTCGGGCCTGAGCCAGCGGGTGGCCCTGACGGCCTCCTACGAAATGGGCCGGCACTGGACGGCCGCCACCGGCCTCGAATACGCCGACAACCGGGCCACCTCAGCCACCACCTACGGCTTTCTCGACGGCCGGCAGGTAGGTCGCGAGGCCCCGGCCATTTTTGCCCGTCCCGCCGCCTATGCCGCCAATAGCTATGCCGCCCCCCAGGCCAAAACCACTTCGTACCGCTACCGCACGGCGGCGGTGCCGGTAAGTGTGGCCTACGGCTCGCACAAATCAGGCCTCTCGCTCTATGCCAAGGCCGGAGCCGTGCTGAGCGTACTGCTCAGCAGCCGCTCGGAGCTGGAGGGTTCGCCCGAAGCAGCCCGCACCTACGACATCCGCTCGGCTGAGTCGCCCTACCGCAACCTATTTGCTTCGGGTCGCCTGGGCGGAGGCGTGCGCTACCAGCCTGTACTTTCGACCTGGAACCTGACGGTGGGCCCCAGCGCCGAGGTATTCGTGACCACGCTCAACGCCAACCCCACCCGGCGCGCCGTCAACCAGAACCGGCCCTACAGTCTGGGCGTAGAAGCAACGCTTGAATTCGGCAGCGCCAAATCGATGCCGGGCGTGCAGTAGCCTTTGCCATGCGGCAGCTACTTCAGTCGCATTTTTGCCTTTTGCTTATCCCATGAATCGTTTCTTTTTTTCGCTGGTGGCCGGCTCGCTGCTGCTGACAGGGGTAACCGGCTGTTCGGTGACCACCGACGACGTGTCTCCTCAGAGAAACTGCAGCGGTAATTTCTCGCTCACGCTCATCGAGCAGCTCAAGCAGAAGCCCCGCCAAACCCCCGCCGCCGAGGTTATACAATACACCTACCAGACCCACACCGTGTACCTCGTTACGGGCGGTGACCCGGCCGCCTTTAGCTACCTGTTTGATAACTGCGGCAACGTTATCTGCGCCGCCGCTGGTGGAGCCAACAACAAAGGCGACGGCCGTTGCGCCGATTTTGCCACTACGGCTACCAATCCCGTCCTCATTTGGCGCGACCCGCGCTGAGGTGAAGGCATAGTGCGCTTATCGTTTTTTTGAAAGCCCGCTCCTGCTGCCAGGGGCGGGCTTTTGTTGTCCTGGGCGGCTCGGCATCAGCGGCTGCGTACTGCTACAGAAAGGCCATCCGAACAATATCCAACAGCCCCCGAACCAACGGGCCTCTAAACCGGTTACCAGAGGCTACCTAACTTGCCCGCATGAACTACCAGCTTACCTCGGAATTTCAGCCCACCGGCGACCAGCCCAAGGCCATCAAGCAACTTGTGGAAGGCGTGAACAACGGCGAGCCGGCCCAGGTGCTGCTCGGGGCCACCGGCACGGGCAAAACCTTCACCATGGCCAACGTTATTGCCGAAACCGGCCGGCCGGCCCTGGTGCTCTGCCACAACAAAACCCTGGCCGCCCAGCTCTACGGCGAGTTCAAGCAGTTTTTCCCCAACAATGCCGTCGAGTACTACATCAGCTACTACGACTACTACCAGCCCGAGGCCTACATTGCCTCTTCCGATGTATTCATCGAGAAGGATCTGGCCATCAACCAGGAAATCGAGAAGCTGCGCCTGCACTGCACGTCCACGCTGCTGAGTGGCCGCCGCGACGTAATTGTGATTGCCTCGGTGTCGTGCATCTACGGCATCGGCAACCCCGAGGAGTTCAGCAAAAACGTGATTTACATGGCCCCCGGCCTGCGCTACTCGCGCAACAACCTGCTCTACCAGTTCGTCCAGATTCTGTATTCGCGCACCGAGATGGAGTTCACTCGCGGCACGTTCCGCGTCAAGGGCGACACGGTGGATATTTTCCCGGCCTACGCCGATTACGCCTACCGCCTGTTTTTCTTCGGCGACGAAATCGAGGCTATCCACCGCATCGACCCGCAGAGCGGCAAGAAGCTGGCCGACGAGAAATCGGTGACCCTCTATCCGGCCAACCTGTTCGTAACCGGCAAGGACACGCTCAACCAGGCCATCAAGGAAATTCAGTTCGACCTCGTGCAGCAGCACGCCTACTTCGAGAAGGAGGGGCGCGACTCGGAGGCCAAGCGCATCATGGAGCGCACCGAGTTCGACCTGGAGATGATCCGGGAGCTGGGCTACTGCTCGGGCATCGAAAACTACTCGCGCTACTTCGACGGCCGCGAGCCCGGCAGCCGCCCGTTCTGCCTGCTCGACTACTTCCCCAGCGACTACCTGCTGGTAGTGGACGAAAGCCACGCCACCATGCCCCAGATCCGGGCCATGTGGGGCGGCGACCGGAGCCGCAAAACGGCCCTCATCGAGTACGGTTTCCGCCTGCCCTCGGCCTTCGATAACCGCCCGCTGACCTTCAACGAGTTCGAGAGCATGTACCAGCAGGCCGTGTTCGTGAGTGCCACGCCCGCCGACTACGAGCTAACCCAGGCCAACGGCGTGGTGGTGGAGCAGATTATCCGGCCCACCGGCCTGCTCGACCCCGAAATCGACCTGCGCCCCAGCACCAACCAGATCGACGACTTGCTCGACGAGGTGGACAACCGCGTGAAAATGGGCGACCGGGTGCTGGTAACCACCCTCACCAAGCGCATGGCCGAGGAGCTCCAGAAGTACATGGAGCGGCTGGGCATCAAGAGCAGCTACGTGCACTCCGACGTGAAAACGCTGGACCGGGTGGAAATTCTGCGCCAGCTGCGCCTGGGCGAAATCGACGTGCTGATTGGCGTAAACCTGCTCCGTGAGGGCCTCGACTTGCCCGAAGTAAGCCTCGTGGCCATCCTCGATGCCGACAAGGAGGGCTTCCTGCGCGACCAGCGCAGCCTGATTCAGACGATGGGCCGTGCCGCCCGCAACGACCGGGGCAAGGTGATTATGTACGCCGACCGCATGACGGGCTCGATGCAGCGGGCCATCGACGAAACCAACCGCCGCCGTGCCACCCAGCTGGCCTACAACCAGGAGCACGGCATTACGCCCCGCACCGTGCGCAAGAGCCACGCCGAAATCATGGGCCAGACCTCGCTCTCGGACTACCGCATCCAGGACAACACGGTTTACGCCGGGGCCGATGCCGATGTGGCGCTGGCCATTGCCGCCGAGCCGGTCATCTCCACGATGAATAAAGTGGACCTGGAAAAGCTCGTTAAGCAAACCGAGAAAAAGATGGAAGCCGCCGCCAAAGACCTCGACTTTCTCACCGCCGCCAAGCTCCGCGACGAGCTGGCCGCCCTGAAACAGGTGCTCAAAACGAAGCGCGATTAACGGCCATTGCGCGGCGCAACCGCCGCGTGGCCCCCAACCCCGGTCCGTAGCCGGAGCGCCCGTAGGAGGCGCTTCGGTTACGGACCGGGGTTTTTTCAGGGTCGTCCGGCAAATAGGTTATGTTCGCGGCCAATACTTACCTAATCCACTATAGCGGTTTCGTGAACGGTATGCCCAGTTGTAGAGACGCATAGTTGCGTCTCCTTGTCCGCGCCGTTGTTACGTCGTCGTTCAACGCTGAGACGCAACTATGCGTCTCTACATCAGCCGGGTTGCACTGTTCACGAAACCGCTATACTGCCATGTATCAGAAAGCAACCCGTATCCTCGTATTCATCTTGCTGATGCTGAGTACCCAAGCTGCTTTTGCGCAGCATAAGCCGGGCTACCAGTACATGCAGCTATTCTACTACGGCGCTAAAACGATGGCAGGGCCTGTCGGTCATTTCAGCCCGGCCCTGCGGGGGCAGACGGATATTGCATTGACTGGCCCTACTGCTTATATGAAGCAGGCTATGACGCAGCTGGTTGGCGTTGGGGAGGAAATCAAGGGCGAAACTTCGGCTGCGATGACTACGTCGGAGGGTACTTTCGTTGATGGCAGGAAACTAACGCCAGCGGAGCTGCGGCAATTGAACGAGAAAGAGAGTAAACAGCAGCAGCAGGCGCTGGAGAGCCATATGCGGATGCTGTCCGACCACACCAAGGCCCTCACCGACCGGATAACCCAAAGCCTGAACTTAGCCGCCGAAGACGGTTGGGAGGTAACGCAGATGAGCAGCTTCGGCACCGATGGGGTGGTGTACCTGCTGCGCAAAGCCCGCTAGCCTTACCCCAGCCCCTGAAGCCAGGCCGGTACCTCGGCCAAGGAAGCCATTTCGTGGAAGGTAGACCCGGCCCGCTCGGCATCCGCCACGCGCTCCATGACCCAGGTGGTGTGGTAGGGCACGTAAATGGCCCGGCCGCCCAAACGGGCTACCGGTAGCACATCCGATTTGAGTGAGTTGCCCACCATGGCGAATTCCTCGGGCTGCACGTTGTGGCGGTTGAGGATGCGCTGGTAGGTGTTCTCGTTCTTTTCGCTCACAATTTCCACGTGGTCGAACAGGTCGCCGAGGCCGGAGCGGGCCAGCTTGCTTTCCTGGTCGAACAGGTCGCCTTTGGTGAGCAGCATCAGGGGCAGGCCCTGGGCTTTCACGGCCGCCAGGGCTTCGGGCACGTGAGGCAGCAGTTCGATGGGGAAGTCGAGCAGGCGCTTGCCGTGGTCGAGGATGAGCTGGATTTCCTGGCCCGTAATCTGCCCGTCGGTGAGCTGGAGTACGGTTTCGATCATCGAGAGCATGAAGGGCTTGGCTCCGTAGCCGAACAGCGGCAGGTTCTGGCGCTGCACGGCGAAAAACTGGTCGCTAAGCTGCTGTGGGGTGCCGTAGTGGCTCAGTAGCTCATAAAGGCGGGCCTCGGCGGCATCGAAGTGGGGCTGGTTGGGCCAGAGTGTATCGTCGGCGTCGAAGGCAATGAGGCGGAGTGGGGGCATGGGAAAGGGCAATATGACGCCCGAAGTTACCGAACTTGCGGCCCATGAAACACCGCATCGACCCGGCTACCTGGAACCGGCAGGAACATTTCGCCTTCTTCTCGCAGTTCGACGAACCCTTCTTCGGTATCGTGGCCGACGTGGACGCCACCCGGGCCCACGCCCGGCACCGGGAGCTGGGTGTCTCGTTTTTCCAGCTGTACCTGCACGCCACGCTGGCGGCCGTGCAGGAAGTGGAAAACCTGCGCTACCGCATCAGCGACGACGGCCAAGTGGACTGCTACGACCGGATTCACGCCTCGCCCACCCTGGCCCGTCCCGACCATACGTTCGGCTTCGGCTTCGTGCCCTACGCGCCTGATCTGGCCGAATTTGGAGCCGATTTGGCCGCCGAAATCGAAGTTGTCCGCCAGAGTACCGGCCTGTGCCTGGGCCCCAAAACGGGCCGCCCCGATGTGGTGCACTTCTCGGCCATGCCCTGGGTGGCCTTCACCGGCCTCACCCACGCCCGCAGCTTCTCTCACCCCGACAGCATCCCTAAAATATCCGTCGGCCGCCTACGACCCGAGGGCAACCGGCAGCTTATGTCGGTAGCCGTCAACGTCCACCACGGCCTGGCCGACGGCTACCACGTGGGCCTGTTCCTGGCGGAGCTGCAGCGGCGGCTGGATGGGTGAGGGAATAGTTGCTGTATCGGCAATAAAAAAGCCACTTGCCCCAGAAGGCAAGTGGCTGATTCGTACTGAGCGAGAAACGAGGTTCGAACTCGCGACCCTCAGCTTGGGAAGCTGATGCTCTACCAACTGAGCTACTCTCGCTTGGGCTTGGTGAAGGCAAAAATACACCGCTAAAATCGAAATCCAAGCCAGTGCGTATCGGTAGGAGCGGAGGCATTGCGAGGATGCCAAAAAATGGTTCTTTTTGTAACAGCCCGCCGCCGTATTCATCCCTCACTCAACTCTATTCCTATGCCCTGGCCTATTTCTCCTGCTACCCGCCGCCTCGTAGCCTGGCTGTTCCTGACGGGCGGCCTGCTGCTGCTGCTGGGCGTGGGGCTGCAGCTCTGGATTATGTACGCCGAGTATCAGCGCCTAGGCCAAAGCGGCGTTGGCTCCGTGGCGCTGGTACTGCGCCTGATTATGCTGGTAGCTGCCGTAATGATGCTGCGCTACGGCTGGCGCGAGCGGCGCGGCAACGATACCGTCGACTAGCAGACCCACTTACCCGGCCCCGAAAGGCCGGCTGCGTTACCTTTGCGGCGGCCCGCTTTCCGGGGCCCGCCCTTTGCCATGACTTCTCCGCTCCGCATTACGGTGGCCAAACGCACACCGGCCGCCGCCGCCCAGCTCGCCGAACTGGGTCAACGCTTGTTCCACGAAACCTACGCCGCCCAGAACCGCCCCGAAGATATGGCGGCTTACGAAGCGGCTACGTTCGGCCCCGACCAGCAGCTGGCCGAATTACAGGACCCCGACACGGTATTTCTGCTGGCCCAGATGGTGCAGGAAGTGGTGGGCTACGCCAAGCTCAAGCTGCATTCGCCCCTCGGCCTCGACCCAGCCAAAACGCCCGAAGACCGGCTGGAAGTGGAGCGCCTCTACGTGGCCGAAGACTGGATTGGTACCGGATTAGGGGCCTCGCTTATGCGCCGGGCCATCGAGGAAGCCCGCCAGCACAAGTGCCGGGCCGTGGTGCTGGGCGTGTGGGAGCAGAACGAGCGGGCCCGGGTATTCTACCAGCGCTTCGGCTTCCGGGCCATCGGGGAGCACACCTTCACCATCGGCACCGACGTGCAAACTGACCTCATTCTGCGTAAGGGCCTGTAATCAGCACCATGCTCTGGCACGTCGGCTGGTGTGGCGCGAAAGTCCGTTTCGCGCTACCGGTCGTTCTTTCCCCTGCAAACCGACGTTCTGTTCCAGTCCGTTACCTTTGTCGCCTCGTCACCCTCCGTTTCTATAGTGCATCTGATTCGCTTGCAGTCCGTTGGTTTTGCCCACTGGGCCCCGCTATTGGCCGGGGCCCTGCTGTTGAGCGGTTGCTCCGGCAACGGCGGCTCCGAGGCGGCCACGGCCGTTCCGATGCCCACCGGCCATTATGAAGGGCCCATCAGCTACCAGGGTACCGAACTGCGGGTGGCGCTGGAACTGCGCGAAACCAAGCCCGGCCAACTGACGGCGGCGGTCAGTTTTCCGCAGGTGCCGGGGCTGGAGTTTGACGCCGTGACGGCCCGCTACCGTGCTCCCCAGCTGCTGCTGGAACAGCAACCCGACCAGGCGGGCAGCATCACGATTCAGGCCGTGCGCGAGGGCGACTTCCTGCGGGGCGTAATGAACTGGGACAGCGTGCAGGCCAACTTCGTGTGGGTGCGCCGGGGCGAAGCCGCCGCGCCGGGCTACCGCGAAACAACCCTGCCCGTGGGCAAGCAACGCCTGCGCCTGCTGCTACCCGATGATACCCTGGCCCGCCACCCGGCCCTGGCCCTGCTGATGCCGCCGGCCGCCACGGCCGCCGCAACCAGCCGCGCCACTTACCTGGCCCGCCACGGTATTGTTACGCTGCTCGTACCCGTCGCTGCTCCTGAGCCCGACGAGCGCCAGCCCGATTCGGTGGCTTTGCGAGTGCCCGTGGCGGCACTGGCCGGGCTGCGCCAGCAGGCCGCCGTCGATTCGGGGCGGGTGGGCTACTGGGGCCGCGGCTCCGGGGCGCGGCAGGTAGCCGAAGCTGCGGGCCAGCTGCCACATCCAAATTTCGTGGTGCTGGAAGCCACGCCCGCCGCTACCCGCGAGGAGGCGCAGCCTTATCAAGCGTTGAATAAGCTCCGCATTCCGGCCCTGGCCTACTACGCCGGCCTCGATACCACCGTGCAGGCCACGGCCAGTGCCCGCCGCCTACGCCCGGCCCTGGGCTACCGCCGCGGCACCCAGATCCGCGTGATTCCGCAGGTAACCGCCGGGTTCCTACGGCCCGCCCGCACCGGCCCCGACGGCCAGTGGCAGTGGCCCCAACCTGCCCCCGAGTATTGGACCGGATTGGTTGACTGGCTGAAAGAACGATAGGGGAGCGGTGAAGGGGAAATGTACACTCCTGTCATCCTGAGCGCAGCGAAGGACCTTGTACTATTAATGGTGATATGGTGCAAGGTCCTTCGCTGCGCTCAGGATGACAGTATCAATCCTTACAACACCAGCAACCCCTTCTCCCGTAGCAGCAGCCACGCGGGCGACTGGAGGAACTGCTCGAAGCTGAGGCCGCCGACAGGGAAGGTGGCGGCGGCTTCTTTGAGGAGGAACTTGGTGTCGTAGTCAGTGCTGAGACGGGTGAGTAGCTCCGTAAGCCACTGGCCGATGGCGGGCGTAGTTTTGAGCTCGAAATCCTCGGCCTGCTCGTAGAATGTGAGAGTAGCGCGGGCGCCGGGGCGGGTATCGAGGGGGAGCAGCTCGGGAGCGTTACCGAGCCAGAACAGGCGCAGGTTCTGCTTCGCGAAATCGGGCTTGACGGGCTCCTGGAGGGCTTTCTGGATGAGCTGGCGGGGTACGGTGGTTTTGGGTATCCGGAAATCGAACCAGAAGCTCAGCGGCTCGGGCAGGGCCACGCCGTGCATGTAGTTGTAGAGGGCCTTGGCCAGGCCGGGGCCGAAGGCCTCGTGGTCGGTGCCGGTGGGGTCGTCGTGCCAGAGGTCGTTCCAGGCGAAGGGACCGGGCTCGGGGCCGATGGCGGCCACCTTGTACTTCGCCGGGTTCTTGCCCACCGGCGAGTGAGCCGTCATGGAGAACCGATGCCAGTAGCCGCTCTGCACGATGCCGGCCTGGAACAGCTGCCGCACTATTTCCAGCGAATCCACGGTTTCCTGGGCCGTTTCGGTGGGGAAGCCATACATCAGGTAGGCGTGCACCATGATGCCAGCCTGGGTGAAGCCGTCCGTTACGCGGGCCACCTGGGCAATGGTCACGCCCTTTTCCATGAGGGCCAGCAGACGGTCGGAGGCCACTTCCAGGCCCCCGCTGATGGCAATGCAGCCCGAGGCGGCCAGCAGGCGGCACAGGTCGGGGGAGAAGGTTTTCTCGAAGCGGATGTTGCCCCACCATGTGATGTTCACGCGGCGCCGGAGCAGCTCCACGGCCAGGTCGCGCAGGGCCAGGGGCGGGGCGGCCTCGTCCACGAAGTGGAAGCCGGTCTGCCCGGTCTGGGCTACTATCTGCTCGATGCGGTCCACCAGCAGCGTGGCCGGGGCCGTTTCGTAGCGGCCGATGTAGTCCAGGGTTACGTCGCAGAAGGAGCAGCGCTTCCAGTAGCAGCCGTGGGCAATGGTAAGCTTGTTCCAGCGCCCGTCGCTCCAGAGCCGGTGCATGGGGTTCAGCACCTCAATCACCGACAGGTACTCGCTCAGCGGCAAATCCGAATAATCCGGCGTGCCCACCTCCGGGTGCGGAATATCCGGCCCCGGGTGGTTGACGTACTCCACCTCGCCCGCCGCATTGCGCAGGAAAGTGCGCTGGAGGGTTTTTGTCAGTTGTCAGCTGTCCAGCTGTCAGTTGTCAGGCTTTCGTTCGCTCGAGTTGGCCTGGCTGATGCGGTTTGACCATTGGCAACAGCCTGACAACTGGCAACTGGCAACTGGCAACTCATTGCCTCCAGCAACCGCAGCCACGGCCCCTCGCCGTCGTCGAGGGTCAGGAAGTCGATGTAGTCGAAGAAGCGGGGCTCCTTGATTTGGCGCAGCTCCGTGTTGGGGTAGCCGCCGCCCATGCTGGTGACGGGTGCCGGGGCGGGTTTGCTTCACGCGGGCGGCCAGGCGCAGGGCGCCGTAGAGGTTGCCGGGGAAGGGCACCGTGAAGCCCACGATGTCGGGGCAGGCGCGGTCGAGCAGCTCGTCGAGCAGTTCTTCCAGCATCCGGTCCAGCAGGTTCGGCGGGGCCTGCAGGGCCTCGTGCAGCGGGTCGAAGGTGGTGGCCGACATGGCCAGCTTCTCGGCGTAGCGCGAAAAGCCGAACTGCGGGCCCACGGTTTCCTTGATCAGGTCGCCCAGGTCTTCGAGGTAGAGCGTGGCCAGGTGGCGGGCCTGGTCGGTGAGACCCATGGTGCCGAAGGCGCTTTCCAGGTCGGCCACGTTATCGAAGCGGCTGGCTTCGGGCAGAAACCGGCTGTGGCAGATGCGGGGCGCGAGGGTGCTGTCCTTGTTCTGCAGAAACCGGACGACCGGCTCAATCGTGCTCAGGTAGCTGTTGCGCAGGCGCAGCATTCGGCGGGCGTTGTCGCTCAGCTCGAACGTCCCGGCCTCAATCTCGGCAAAAACCCGCGCCAGCCCGGCCTTCGAGAACAGCTTCAGCACCAGCTCCAGGCCCAGGTCGGCCTGCTGTACGTGGTAGCCGCGCGCGCCCAGAAACCCCTTCAGGTAGGCCGTGGCCGGGTAGGGGGTGTTGAGCTGCGTGAGCGGCGGGGTGATGAGCAGGATGCGGGGCGACGACGAAGTAGACACGGGAGCAACAACCGCCATCCGGCAGCAAAGGTGCCCGCAAAGGTACGCGGCTATTCAGCAGCGTTGGGTTTACCTTGTGCCGTGCCAACGTTATCTAGTCTCCATGATACACCATCCCGAGCCGCTGCCAAAAATCTCTGCTGCTGATGCACTCCAGCTATTGCAGCATGGGCAGGCGGTGCGGGGCTACCACATTGTAGGAAACCTGTTGCTTTGGGGTGACATATTCTTCAATTTTCCCGTTGAAATCCACGATTGTTGGGTGGAAGAATTGAGCAGCTTTATGGTGCAATACCGGCATCCGGTCCGGCTTCTAAACTCTCACTTCGTCCGCTGTGGATTCCGGGAGGGGTACTTCTTGCAGGGTTTAGCCATCACCGGCTGCACGTTCGATGGTTATCTGGATTTTCAGTCCGGTGGTCACAATCAGCCAGGTTTCAAGATTCTACTGGCGCACAACGTTTTTCACGGATTCGTGAATTTCATGGATTGCTGGTACAGAGCAGACGTGCAGATTGAGCATAATGCGTTTCACGGCGAAACGAACCTGCTCAATTTCGCTACGAACTATACCACGTTTGATGTGGCGCCACTCATCCAGCAGAATACCGGGAACCTATACCGCGCTGACGAAGGCGAGGAACCTGCGGAGAGCTAGCCCTACATCTTTATCCCCGGCCCGTCTTCATCAACGATGGGTTCAGGCGCAGATACACTTAGGCCGATACGGATGTTTATAAGAAACAGCAGCGCCGCTCAACCATCCCTTTCGGGTAGCTGAACGGCGCTGCTGTTTTTTGTGGTCTTGGTTTGAGCTGAAAGCTAGCTCAACTGATCCAGCGAGAGGCGGCTGGGCATCAGGTCGCGGCGGAATTCGCTTACGGAGCGGCCGGTTACCTGGCGGAACTGGTTGCTCAGGTGCTGGCCGGAGCTATAGCGCATTTTTTCAGCTATTTCGCTCAGCGTCATCTCGTTGTAGCTCAACATCTCCTTCACACGCTCAATTTTGAGGCGGATCAGGTATTTCTCGATGGTGAGGTTGGCAGTGCGCGAGAATACCTTGCTCAGGTGCGAGTAAGTGGCCGCGAACCGGTCGGTGAGGAAGGCCGAAGTGGTCAGGGGCATGCGCGCCGTGCGCAGGTGCTCCAGGTATTCCACCAGCGCCGTCTTGATTTGCTCAGTTAGCTGGTCGGCCCGGCCCATCACCACATCGAAACCGGCTTCGCGCAGCATGGGAGCTACGGCGGCAGGGTCGGCGGGCGTGGTCTGGTCTAGTTGGGCCTGGCCCAGTTTTACGTCGGTAGGAGTATAACCGGCCTGTTCGAGCAGATTGCGCACGGCATCGATGCAACGGGGGCAGACCATATTTTTGATGTGGAGCAGAGTCGTTTTCACGGGCGAGGTTGTGTGGAGTTCAGCCGCTTGGCAGCGGTACGGGGTGGTTTACGGGAAACACCGGCAGAAGGTGCCGCCGGTTTGCGCCGGGCAGGCGAAGATTCGGTCCAGGCCGCACCAAACCAATTGGCTGCTGCCCATGCTACAAAGGGCACCGCGCCGAGAAAGGTTATGGCCAACAGCCAGAAAAATACGAAAAAAGCACTGAATAGTCGCCCAAAAAACTGGTCGCCGAACCCGAACAGGTAGCCGGTCAGCAGCAAGGCCAGCATCAGGCTGCTGCCGGCCAGCAGCAGCAGTTGCCGCAGTAAGGGCGCATACGCAGGAGAAGAAGAAACAGATCGATTCATGGAATAAGGGACAATACGCCAGGGTCAACAAATATAAGCGGCTGCCTCTCGGTGGCGGCACAACGGCGCAACGCACATGCCGCCACCGCAACAACCCGGAAACCTAACCTGCCCGGGAAGTTGAGCAAGCGGTTGCTGTACGCCTCCCGAATTCAGCCTACGCAAAAACCACCAACGCAACCAGCCGTACAGCTTATCAGTTAATTTCTACCCCTCCCTTACTTCGCCACCATGAAAATGATTTCCTTGCTTCGCCCCCTGGCAGCCGCGCTGCTCCTGACAGGCGCCCTGACGGCTTGCAGCACCGGTTCCGATAACGGCTCGACCAACGTAGAGCGTGGCAATAACAAGAGCCTCGACCCGGCCAACATGCGCCCCAACAACGGCGGGGCCGATTCGGCTGCGGCTGGCCTCAACCCCGATACGGCCCGTACCAGCGTCCGCGACCAGTACGAAAACGCCGCCGATGCCAAAGACCGCAACCGCGACGGCATCGCCGACTAGCAGCTATCCGCCGCGCATTCCCCACCCCAAAAGGTCCGCTTCTCTTTCGGGAAGCGGACCTTTGCAGGTTTACCAATACGGGCCGGATGGTAAGATAGAGGCCCAGGAATTACAGGGTTGGATCGGCTGTGGGTAAGTGATTGGAGATAATATAAAGGCAACCACTGATGCTCCGGGCACCGGCTCGGGGCTTAGTAGAACACGAAACCATTGGGGCCGATGCCGACCGTGAACGAGTCGATGGGGGCGCCGGTGCTGCGGTAGCGGATGACCTTGTCGGCCGCCGTGAACGAGGCCCGGCCGCCGTAGATGGTACCGTCCTGCGGGTCGATGCCCAGGCCATAGAAGTCGCGCCGGATCAGGGGCGTGGTGGGCAGGGCAGCATCGGCAATACCGAGCGTGTAGACGGCGCCGCGGTAGGTGTAGTAGAGCTGATCCTTGCTACCATTGATGGTCAGGTGGCCGGGGACACCCAGATTCGAGGCTACCTCGCGAGTCGTGGCCGCGGTCTGGCCGGGCACAATTTTCGAGAGGCTGCCCTTGGTGGTCAGGGCATAATCAACCGAGTAGTCGGGCTTATACGCCACTTTGCCGCCGCTCAGCACCCACACGTTACCGTTGCGGTCGGCCACCACGTTCTTGGGCCCGTCGCCCACCGCAATGGTGGCTTCCACCGCGTCAGTAGCCGTATTGATGACCGTGACGCTGCTGCTGCCGCTATTGGTTACATAGAGGCGCGTGCCCACTACGGCCAGCTGCTCGGGCTGGGGGCCCACCTCAATGGTTTTGGTTACTGTGCTGGTTTTCAAGTCTATAACCGATACTCGCCCGTTGGGGACACTGTACGATACCGTTTCGGTCACGTAGCCTTTATCCGACGAGGCGGACGCGAAGTAGCGGGGCATTTTGAGGTTGTTAATCGTGGCCTTCGATTTGAATTTGGCCAGCGACACGACCTCTAGCTTATTGCTATTATTGACCACGATGTAGCCTAGGCTGTCGCGCACGGCCATGCTCTGGGCCACATCGCCGAGGGCCCGGCCGTTGGCCGCAGCAAACAGGGCCTTGTTGGTAACCGAGTTGCTGGCCTTGCTGAACAGGCTGATATCGGCGTTGGAGCGCATGAAATTGCCCTCGTTAATTACGAATACGGAGTTCGTGACGATGGGCCGGTCCTGCGGATTGGGGTCGTTGCTGGGGTCGCAGGCCAGCAGGCTGAGAGTGGCGGCGCTGCCCAGCAGCAGGCGGGCAAAAGCGGTAAACGATTTCATAAAGAGAGCAGAAAAAAGAAAAGGACGAAAAAGCGTAATCGAATAGAAAGGATGTTCAACCGGCAACCGGCAACTGACAACCGGCAACTGACAACTGATTCTCAGCGCCAGAGCACGCGTAGGCTCAGGCTGCCGTTGCGCCCGGGCAACGCGCGGTTCTGGTAGCTCTGGTAATTCTGGTTGGTGAGGTTGTAGCCCTGAGCCAGCACCAGCAGCCGCCAGCCCGGTCCCACGGCCAGCGTGCGACCCACCGAGGCGTTCAGCAGCAGGTAGCCGGGCAAAAACGCGGTGGCCGAGGCATCGGTGTAGCGGTAGCCGGTGTAGGTGAGCGTGGTGCCCAGCTGCCAGCCGCGCCAGACTTGGTCGGTGCTTAAAGCGGCCGAGTGCAGCGGCACGAAGGGCAGCTGCCGGCCTATGGGGTCGGAGTCGGCGGCGGTGCCCTGGGTTTTTTCGGTTTGAGTGAGGGCGTAGGAGCCCCGGGCCGTGAGTTGGTAAGTGCTGCCCGGCGTCCAGCGCAACTCGGTGCTGGCTTCCAGTCCGCGGGCCCGCACCTGCCGCAAATTGCGCGGCGACCAGTACCGTTCGCCCGGGGTCCACTGCACCCAGTTGTCTACCAGCTGCCGGTGAGCCGTCAGCTCGGTTTGCAGACGCAGGTGAGGCGTTGCCGTTAGCGTGTGCACCAGCCCGGTTTCGTAGCCGAAGCTCTCCTCGGGCAGCAGGTCGGGGTTGCCGCCGGGGCGCCAGTACCGCTCGTTGAGGGTGGGCGCGCGGTAGCTGCGCGAAGCATTGGCCTTGAGGCTTAGCGCGTGAGGGCCGCCGGCCAGGGCCAGCCACTCGGCCCCGGCGGTGGGAGTAAGGGGCGGCTGCCGGCCCGGCAGCACGGCCTGGCGCAGGTTCAGCGAGAGTTGCAGGCGGGGGCGCGGGTCGTAGCGCAGCAGCAAAAAGCCGGAATAGCGGTTTTCGGTGCGCGGGGCCGCCCCATAGCCATCTACCCGGGCCGCGAAGTGCTGGGCCTCGGCCCCGAGCCGGGCCGAGGCATTGGAAGCCAGCCGCCAAGTGTGCTCGGCCTGGGCCTGGGTGGTGCGCACACTCGATTCGCTTAGCCCGTTCCCGTCGTCGCGGTAGTTAAGCACGTCCTCGAACCAAGCCGCCCGGGCCGCCCACTCGTGGCGGGTGCTCACATGGCGGTAGCCGGCCGTCAGGCGGCGGCTTTGGTCGCGCTCCTGGGCGTGAGTGTTGTTGGTGCCGATGCCGGACTGAATCTGGCGGTCGGCATCGGTGAGCCAGATGGCGGCCGTCAGCTCGCCGGCCTCGCCTAGCCGCATTGTGGCATCCTGGCTGAAGCTAACTTGGCGGAAGGCAGCGTTTTCCTGGTGGTGCCGCACACGTCGGCCGCCTTCGCTCACGTAATAAGGAAAGTCGTTGTCGGCTTGGCGGTAGCTCAGGCTGGTGCGCAGGGCCAACTGCTGGTTGCTGAAGCCGGCTGTGAGCAGGCCCGCGCCCAGCCCGAAGCTGCCGTAGTCGGCCTGGGCCGCGCCCTGCCAGCCCCGGCCCCAGGTATCGGCGGTAGCGGCCGAGCTGAGCCGCACCGTGCCGCCCACCGCCCCGTTGCCATAAGTGGCCCCAGCCGGTCCCGGTTGAATCTCGATCTGGGTGGTGCCGCTCACGGGCAGCAACGAGAAATCAGCCTCCCCCAGCGAGGGCAGGTTGATATTGAACCCATTCCAGAGCACGGCTGTGTGCCGGGCCGAAGTGCCCCGCAGCGTAATAGACGAGAGCTGGCCGGGGCCGTAATTCTTGAGGTAGAGCGCCGTGCGGGCGCTCAGCACGTCGGCCAGTGTGCCGGTACGGTACTTATCGAGGGCCAGCGAGTCGAGGGTAAGCTGGCGGCTGCCCACGGCGAAGCGCGTAGACCGGAGCCCGGCCACCCGCACGGCGGGCAGGCTCAGCACACGGGCTGTATCGGAGGAGGGGGTAGTGCCTGTCTGGGCAGCCACTGGCTGCGCCAAAGCAGCCAGCAGTGTGGCAGTCAGCCATACCCGCGGCCCCGCCGGGCCAAGAAGAAAACGCATCTGGAGAACCAAAATTTTCGTAGCCGAAAAATTCAGTTCAAAACTTTACCGGACGGCCAACTAGCAAGTTGCCAGCTGACCCGGACAAGCCGAGGTTGAAAACAGGAGGGTACTTTGCGGCCTCGAAAAGCCGCTACTGCATTCATTCTCCGCCCTTCCACCGAGGACGCTGAACATGGGGAAACGTAAAGGCAGGTCTCCTGGCTTGCTCCGGGCGCGTCGCCTTCCCATTTCCGTCGCTCGTCCTCCACGAGGAGCAGCTAGTTGAAACAGTGGCCGGTGATGACGCGCCGACTCTTGAAGCGTACAGTTGCGGGGACAGCTCCGGCATTGAACCGGATTCCCTTTTCAGCCTCGCCCCCCAATCGGGGTCCGGCCACCTTTACAAAGGCAAAGATAGGGGAGAGAAGTTAGAAGTTAGAGGCTAGAGGTTAGAAGTGAGGGGAGAAGAGATGAGAAAGGAACGTCATTCAGAGCGGAGCGAAGAATCTCGCGTGCTGACGTTGTTGGTACCGTATCAGGCAGCAGGAATTACTTTGGTACGCGAGATTCTTCGCTCCGCTCTGAATGACGTTCCTTTCTTACTTATCCCGTACCCATTCTAACCTCTAACCTCTAACCTCTAACCTCAATCTAACCTCACCTCATGAAGCTGCCCCCCGAATTCTACCGCCGCTCCGACCCTGTGCAGATTGCCCGCGAACTGCTGGGAAAGCACGTTTTCTCGCGGGTAGATGGGGTGCTGACCGGTGGTCGAATTATTGAGGCTGAAGCTTACTCCCACCTCGGCGACGATTCGATGCAGTTGCACCTGAAGCGGCGCGGCTCCCACGGCCACGCCCTGCGCGAGCCCGGCGGCCGGGCTTACCTCTACAGCGTGTACCGGCAGCACACGATGTTCAATATCTGCACCAACGCGGCCGACAAGCCCGATACCGTGCTGTTGCGGGCCATCGAGCCGCTGGTGGGCCTCGAAACCATGCAGCAGCGCCGCGGTCCGGTAGCCCAGGATGTCCGTAAAGTCGCGGCCGGCCCGGCCATGCTCACCCAGGCTCTTGGCCTCACGCCTGCCCTCACCGGCACCGACCTGCAGGGCGACCTGATCTGGCTCGAAGATCACGACGAAATCATTCCCGCCGCCCAGATTCTGGCCGGCCCCCGCATCGGCCTGGAGTACGCCGGCTCCACCGCCGCCAACCTTCCCTGGCGCTTCCGGATCACGGATTAGGATCACGGATTAGCACGGATTTTTTCGGATTTCACGGATTTCACAGCTGGCTCAGTTGGCTGCTTACAATTTATCAGCCACCAAAATGGAAAAGCCACCTCGCTGGAGGTGGCTTCCCTAATCGCCTACAAAATCCGTGAAATCCGTTTAAATCCGTGCTAATCCGTGATCTGTTTATCGCAGACCAGCACCATCAGCTTGCCCTCGTGACTGGTGGTGGCGAACAGGTAGGTGTCGCCGCCTTCGCGGATGCCGGTGCGGTGGCGGAACTCGGCCACTGAATCAGGAAAGTTACGGGTCGTGACGTGGGCGCGGAGTTCGGGGCCGAGATGGGCGCGCAGGGCTGCGGTATCGTATTTCTCGGTGGCCAGAATCCGGAAGATGCGGCCCGGGAAGTCGGCGTGGAGCGTGTCGGAGGTGTAGAGGTGGCTGTGCTGATGGAGCTTGAACATCTCGTAGGCCGTGCCGATACTCTTAAATGCCCCCGCTTTCAGAATAGCCGCGTTGGGCTCGTAAAGAAACTGCCGGGGCTCGGCGTAGCGGGGTACTGCCCGGGCCTCGCGGGCCCGATTCAGCCGAAACTCCTGCTGCTGGCCGTTGCGTAGCAGGTTCACGGCGTACCGTTCAGGGTCGATGGCCGCCTCCTGACCAAGCTCGTAGAGCACTTCCTTGCACTCGTTCTCAACCGCCACCACCCACAGCCGCCGTACGTGGCGCAGCTCTTTAATGGCCATCTCTATGTCGAGCATGGGGGAAGTTTTAAGCAATACGCGCTGGCTCTTGTGCAGCAGTAGTGGTAGCAGGCGCAGCACGTCGGGCTCGCAGTCCTGGAATCGGAAAGTCTTTTTGGCAGCCGTATCGCGCCGGGCCGGGTCGAGGTAAATCCAGTCGAAGGTATCGGGCGTGTCGCGCAGAAACTGCGTGGCGTCGCCGGTATGGCAAACCACGTTTTCGATGCCGAGCTGAGCCAGGTTGAAGCGCACTACATCGGCCAGCGCGGCGTGGCGCTCCACATAGTGCACCTCGCTTACGGAGGCGGCAAAATGAGCCGCGTCAACGCCGAAACCACCCGTGAGGTCGGCCAGCCGGTGCCCTTGGACGAGCGCGGCCTTGAAAGCCGCCGTGCGGTCCGACGAAGCTTGCTCAACCGAAAGGGCAGGCGGGAAAACCAGGTCGGGGTTGGCGGCCCAGGTCGGGATTTTAAGGCGGGCTTTCTGGCGGGCCTGAATCTGGCGCACCAACTCGGGAACGGGCAGATCGGGGTGGCGGCGGGCTTGCAGGGCCAGTTGGGCGGGGTCGTCGTGCAGGTGCTGGGCAACGTATTGCCGCGACGCCGCGGGCAGCGGGTATTCCATGCGGATAACTACGGGAAACCGGCCGGCCCGGACTATGGAGCCCAGGCCGGCGGAAAAAAAGTCAGACCAAACCTAAGCAGGAATCCGGCAAATGGCCAAGCCAGAGAGTAACGGCCGGACTACAGACTAAACGAAAAAGGCGGGTAGATGCTGGCGGGGCTGTTGCTCCGCTGATTGCTATGCTTACCAACCCGCAACGGGGGGGCAAACCGTTAGCGTAGGTTCCAGCTCAGCGCCAGCAATGGCCGGCCGGTTGCGCTGGTGGCCAGCCCCACAGTACCGGGCTGCAACCGTTGGAACAAACCAGTGCGCGCCGCTGGCATGCCGGCATTGTGCGCTTCCACGGCCCGCTGAAAATGCGAATTCGTGTTGCGGCTGATAAAAATGTTGCTCAGCAGGCTTACGGCAGCTACCCCAATAGCCACTTTCTGGGGGCCATTGGAATATTGGTAGTCGTTGTTTTTGGCCAGCACCTGCTGTCCGTATACCCCCACGGCGCCCACGAACGTCAGCCGCTCGGCCACAAACAGCCACTTCTGGCGGCGGTAGCGGTTAAGTGCAGCAAGCGCCTCCTCGTTGCCGGCCAAGTAAGGCCGCAGCCGCTGGCCAAAAAAACCCGCGTTCTGGTAGTCGCTGCCGGCTTGTGCAAGGCCTTGGGCAAAGTAGAAGTTCTTCTGCACGCCGTTCAGTCCCCGGCTCTGGTCCTCGGGAGCCAACTGAATGGGAGCCGACTGTTGCGCCCGGGCTCCTAAGCCTAAACCAGTCAGGCAAATAGCGGTGAGGGCAGTCCGGCGTAGCGTCCGAACGGTAGAAGAGGAAGACCAATAAAGCATAGTGGCAAAATTAGATGATGTCAGCTCGGATTACTAAAGCACTTGACGTGGAAAAAGTGCAATTCATCGAGAAAAATATTTGGGCCATTCAATAAAAGCAGCACGGTATTCGTTGTGTCATCTGATTCATCCCTTAACCACGCCTATGAAAAGTCTGTCTTCCCTCCGCCCAACTGCCCTGCTGGCCACTTTGCCCGCTATGCTGGCCTTTTCCGCCTGCAACAACGACGACGACACCCCGGCGCCTCAGCAGGGTCGGGTGCTTCTCGTGCACGCTGCGGCGGCTTCGCCTACGCAGGTCACAGCCTTCGTAAACGACAAGCAGGTTGGGCAGTTGAACTATGCTCAGAACAGCGCCTACCTGGGCGTTGACGCCGGTAGCCCGGCCTTCCGGATCAACAATGGCACCCAGGAAATCACGACCAAGAAGCTGGACATAGCTGCCAACCAGAATTATTCGGTGTTTGCTTACTCGCCAACGGCAACTATTGGCAGCGCCGAGCTCATCAGTTTCCCCGACGACCTGACGGTTCCTGCTACCGGACAAGCCAAAATCCGGCTGGTTCATCTGGGTACCGGCGTTACTTCGCCGGTGCGGCTGAGCATTCCGTCGGCACTACCCGGTGGTGCCCCGACCGATATTACGCCTGATGTTACCTTCGGCACGGCTTCCGCGTTCGTGGCCATCAACGGCGGTACTTCCCCTGCGCTTACTGTAACTACTACGGGCACTGTTCGCTCCACCGTCCTAACCGTAGGCGACGGCTCGGGCTCGGGCACCGGCACCAAAACGCTGGAAGCTGGCAAGATTTACACCGTGCTCATCCGCGGCATCAATAACGCCGGCGCGGCTACGGCCCAGCAGCCCAAAGCTTCCATCATCGCCAACAACTAGGTAGCAGCTAATTGCCGCTAAACACCAGTGCCTGCCTTCCGTAAAGATGGCAGGCGCTGCTCGTTTACGACAATCTGAATGGGCCCCCTAACTTTTCCGTATTTTTGCGGTTGACTTCTCAAACCCCTTCATATCATGGTAGAGACCAAGACGACGGCCTACGTGCCCTATAAAGTAAAAGACATGAGCCTCGCTGAGTGGGGCCGCAAGGAAATCCGCCTGGCTGAGGCCGAAATGCCCGGCCTGATGGCCCTGCGCGAGGAGTACGGCGCCAGCCAGCCTCTCAAAGGTGCCCGCGTGGCCGGCTGCCTGCACATGACCATCCAGACGGCGGTGCTCATCGAAACGCTCATCGCCCTCGGCGCCGACGTTACGTGGTCGTCGTGCAACATCTTCTCGACCCAGGACCACGCCGCGGCTGCTATTGCCGCCGCTGGTATTCCGGTGTATGCCTGGAAAGGCATGACGGAAGAGGAGTTCAACTGGTGCATCGAGCAGACGCTGTTTTTCGGCGAGAAGCGCGAGCCCCTGAACATGATTCTTGACGACGGTGGCGACCTGACCAACATGGTGCTCAACCAGTTCCCCGAGCTGGCCGCCGGCATCAAAGGCCTGTCGGAAGAAACCACGACCGGCGTACTGCGCCTGCTCGACCGGGTAAAGGCTGGTACGTTGCCCATGCCCGCCTTCAACATCAACGACTCGGTTACCAAGTCGAAGTTCGACAACAAGTACGGCTGCAAAGAGTCGGCTGTAGACGCTATCCGTCGGGCAACCGATGTGATGATGGCCGGCAAAATTGCCGTAGTAGCCGGTTACGGCGACGTCGGGAAAGGTACCGCTGCTTCGCTGCGTGGTGCTGGTGCCCGCGTTATCGTTACCGAAATCGACCCTATCTGCGCCCTGCAGGCCGCTATGGATGGCTATGCGGTAAAGAAGATGGAAACCGCCATCAAGGAGGCTGACATCGTGGTAACGGCTACCGGCAACTGCGACATTATCACCGAGGAGTCGTTCCGCGCCCTGAAGGACAAAGCCATTGTCTGCAACATCGGTCACTTCGATGATGAAATCGACATGGCTTGGCTCAACAAGAACTACGGCCACACCAAGGACACCATCAAGCCCCAAGTTGACCTCTACAACATCGAGGGCAAAGAGCTCATCATCCTGGCCGAAGGTCGTTTGGTGAACCTGGGTTGCGCCACCGGCCACCCTTCGTTCGTGATGTCGAACTCGTTCACCAACCAGGTGCTGGCGCAGCTGGAGCTGTGGCAGAACGCCGACCAGTACGAAAACCAGGTGTACACCCTGCCTAAGCACCTCGATGAGAAGGTAGCCCGCCTGCACCTCGCCAAAATCGGCGTCGAGTTGGAGGAGCTGAAGCCCAAGCAGGCCAAGTACATTGGCGTAGACGTGGAAGGCCCGTTCAAGTCGGACCTCTACCGCTACTAAGCCTCCCGGCTTTTTAAAGCTAAAAACCCCGCCCGGCACTGCGCTGGGCGGGGTTTTTCCTTTTAATGCTTTTACAGGAGCTGATGCGCTTGCCGGTTCGTGGTAAGCCAACGAGCCAGTTAAGAAGCAGGTGGTTACTCCCCAAAAAACGGCTGCCCCACCATTTCCTCAGTTTGCTCCCAGAGTTGCCGGGCCTTATCGGGGGCGGTAAACTCGTGCTTCACGGGCGCGGCTTTTTCCTTAACGAAGTAGCCACCGCTTACCTGCCCGCCCACCGGGTTGGTAGCCAGAAATAAGGTTGTGCGGGCCCCCTGTTCGGCCGAAATCATGAAGGGCCGGCCTAACTGGAAAAGCCAGCTGAGCCAGCCATCCGAATCGGCGGCGAAATTGCTGGCCACGGCCCCTGGGTGCAGGGTGTTGGTCACCACGTTGCTGATGTTCCGTTCGCGCAGCTGCCGGGCCAGCTCCTGGGTGAAGAGGATGTTGTAGAGCTTGGTGTTGCCGTACTGCCACATGGGGCTGTAATTGTGCTCTTGGTTGAGGTCGGCGAGGTTGGGGTTGGAGAAGCGGTAGGCCATCGAGGCCACGTTTACAATGCGGGCCGCCGGGCTTTTCTTCAGGGCCGGTAGCAGCAGGCTGGTGAGCAGAAACGGTCCGAGGTGGTTCGTGGCCAGCGTCATTTCGAAGCCATCGACCGACTCCGCGCGCTCCTTGCCAAACAAAATGCCGGCGTTGTTGATGAGCAGGTCGAGGTGGTCGTAGCGCTGGTGGAACTCGGCCGACGCCCGGCGTACCTGGCTCAAGTCGGAGAGGTCGCAGAGCAGCACATCGACGCGTTGGCCGGGTTTAGCCATTGCCTGAAAATCCTGGCGTACCCGAGCCGCTTTTTCGGCGTTGCGGGCCAGCAAAATTACGTGGTGGCCCTGGCGGACCAGTTCGCGGGCCGTTACCTGCCCAATACCAGAAGTAGCGCCCGTTACGAGGGCAATAGAATCAGCGGGAGTAGTCATAAGAAAGAAAAAGATTGATTACCAGCCTATACGTGAGGTCTACTGCCTAGTTCGGTAGCGCCGTTGGGTGGGGCTGCATTGGGGCAGACCGCGGGGAAGCGGGAATAGTTAATGAATGCCGTCCAAAAAAAAATCGTCCGCACCTCACGCTACCGCTCCACCAAGAGCCGGTGCGTTACAGCCGGTGCCTGCGTATCCGTCCGGCTGATGCGCAACCAGTAACTGCCAGCCGGTAGGTCGGCCACGGAAAAGGTGAGGCGCGGGCCCGTAACCGGATAGATGCGCTGGCAGCGACCCTGGTTGTCGTAGAGCACAACGGTGCCGGAGACCGGCTCCGCAAAATCCAGCGTTGCCAGATTGCGGGCCGGGTTGGGGTAGGGGCCGGTTGGGGTAGCCAGCTGAAGCGGCGGCGGTGAGGCGGGAACTGATTGGCAGGCGGGAAGCACCCGATACACCGGGCTGCTGTCGGCCTGGGCCCGGTAAAAGTCGCGCAGTTGTCGGCGGTCGAAGCGCAGGCGGAAACTGTCGGCGGCCGGGTTGCCGAAACGTACCAGCGCCGCGAAGCCGCCGCGCCGCACCCGCGAGCTAAGGGCCTGCATTTGCTGGTAACCGGCATTGAAACCCTGGATTTGTCCGCGCCGGATACGAACCGCATGCACCCAGCTCGTGGCGTCGTCGGGGCCAGGCTGCACAAAGTAATACAGGCCGCGAAACCGGAATACGCGGGCAGCCAGCACGGTATCGGCCGTGGCATCGGTCAGGATGTTCTGGCCGGTACGGGCATCGTAAGTGAGCTGCAGACGAAGCGTATCGGTGGGGCCGGCCAACGTGAGTTCAGGCTCCAGCACCCGTCGCAGGTTCACTGGCCGCGGCACCGGCAGCGCGTCGAACTGCGCGGCGGGCGTTTCCGCTTCACAACCCGCCAGCAGCAGGCTCAAACCGACAAATATGGCACCGCGCATGGGGCATAAGGTTGAGTGAGGAAGATAACCTGAATACCGCGCCCGCGCCCCGGGTAACCCTACCAGACGGTGCGCGCGCCAAAACCACGATATTTGCCCGCTATGCCTGCCGTTCCTCTCTCCGTCGTCATCATTACCTTCAATGAGGAAGCCAACATCGCCCGCTGCCTCGAAGCCGCCCGCCCGGTGGCCGACGAGCTGCTGGTCGTCGACAGCTTCTCTACCGACCGCACCGTGGAAATCTGCCGGGCGCTGGGCGCGCGGGTGGTGCAGCACGCCTTCGAAGGCTATGTCGAGCAGAAGAACTTCGCCACCGCCCAGGCCCGCCACGAACACGTGCTCCAGCTCGATGCCGACGAGGTGCTGACCGAAGAATTATGCCGAAGTGTTCAGGCAGCCAAAGAGAGCTGGCAGGGCGGGGGCTATACGCTGGCCCGGCTCACCAACTACTGCGGCTCCTGGGTGCGGCACGGCGGTTGGTATCCTGACCGCAAGCTGCGCCTCTACGACCGGCGCCTTGGCCGCTGGGAAGGCCTGCTGCTGCACGAGCGTTTCGAGCTGAGCAGCGGCCAGCCAAGCCCGCAGGCCCTGGCCGGCGACGCGCTGCATTACTCCTACACCTCGGTCGAGCAGCACGTCGCCCAACTCAACCGCTTTACCAGCATTGCCGCTGAGGAGCTTTGGCTGAAGGATAAGCGGCGGGTGTCCGCCTTCCACCTGCTGCTCAAGCCAGGGTGGAAGTTCGTGCACGGCTACCTTATCCGGGGTGGGTTCCGCGACGGGTTTGCGGGGCTGAGCATCGCCGTGATTTCGGCCTGGGGCGTGTTTCTCAAATTCGCCAAGCTTAAAACCCGCTCCACTACATGAGCCGCACTTTTATCATCAGCCGGACCGATGCCATTGGCGACGTCGTCCTGACGCTGCCCGTAGCCGGCCGCCTGAAACAGCTGTTTCCGGGGTGCCGGGTGCTGCTGCTGGGCCGCACCTACACCCGCGCCGTAGCCGAAGCCTGCCCCTGGATCGACGATTTCGTGAACCTCGATGAACTGCAGCAGCGGCCGCCCAACCAGCAGGTGGCCGCCCTGCGCGCCCTCGGGGCCGATACCATCGTGCACGTTTTCCCCGACAAGCATTTGGCCCGTATTGCCTGGCTGGCAGGCATCCGGCAGCGCATCGGCACCCGCAACCGCTGGTTCCACTGGCTCACCTGCAACCGCCTGGTCAAGCTCAGCCGCCGCCACTCCGACCTGCACGAAAGCCAGCTGAACCTTGCTTTGCTCAGCCCCTTAGGCGAAACTGCCGCGTTGTCCCTGCCCGAGGTAGCTGCGCTGGTGAAGCTGAGCCCCACTGTTCCGCTGCGCCCCGCGTTGCGCGAGTTGCTGGCGGCCCGCACTCCAAAGCAGCTCAATGTGGTATTGCACCCCCGCAGCCGGGGTAGCGCCCGCGAGTGGGGGCTGCCCCACTTCGGCCAGCTGGCCCGGCTGCTGCACGCGGCGGGCCACCGGGTTTTCATCTCGGGCACGGCGGCCGAAGGGGCGGAACTGCGCGACTGGCTCGCCGAGCATCAGCCCTACCTCGCCGCCGACCTCACCGGGCAGCTGGAGCTACCCGAGTTCCTGGCGCTGCTGGCCACCGCCGACGGCATCGTGGCTGGCAGCACCGGCCCGCTGCACTTGGCAGCCGCCCTGGGCCGGCACGCGCTGGGCCTCTACCCGCCCATCCGGCCCATGCACCCCGGCCGCTGGGCCCCGCTCGGCCCCCACGCCGACTACCTGGTGTTCGACCGGCCCGCCTGCCAGGATTGTCGGGCTCAACCCGCGGCCTGCACCTGCATCAAGGCCTTAGAGCCGGCCCTTGTACTAGCCCGGGTACAGCAGTGGCAGCCCTTGTCGCCCGCGGCATTATAAGCTACCTTGCCCGTCCTGATGCACGCTTCTGATTCTCCCACTAAAACTGGCTGGCTGGCTTGGTGGCGCTCCGGCCAGCTTTCCCAATACCTGCTGTTGCTGGCCTGCGTGGCTGGCGTAGTGGGTTTGCTGGCTTCGCGGGCCTTGGTTGCCCTGGCCCCGGTAGTGGGCGTGGTGGCCGCACTAGTCAATCCCGATCTGCGCCAACAGGTGCCCCGCTGGCTGCGCCTGCGCACTACCTGGGCCCCGGCAGGACTGTATTTGCTGCTGGTACTGAGTAGCCTTTATACCCACGAGTGGGCCGTGTGGCGACACGAGCTGTTCCGGCAGTTGCCTTGGTTGGGAGTGCCCCTGGTTTTCGGGTTGGCCGTGCCGCTTACGGCCCGGCAGCGGTTTGCCGTGGGTTGCCTGTTTGTAGGAGGCGTGGCGGCAGTGGGCACGGCCACGCTGGGGCAGTATCTGCTCGACCCCTCCGCCGCCAACGAATTGTTCCGGCTGAGCCAGAATATGCCCTCGATTACCCGCATCTTCCACATTCACTTTGGTCTGATGCTGGCACTGGCCGCCTTTTTTGGCTTTCGGCTCAGTCGGGCCCCCTCCCTGGGCCGTTGGGCGCGGGCGGCGCTGGCGCTGGCAACCGGCCTGAGCGTGCTGGCGCTGCACGTGCTGGCCTACCGTACCGGTTTACTTGCTTTCTACGTGATGCTGCTGGTGGAAGGGCTGCTGACGCTGGTGGTGCGCCGCCAGTTCTGGTTGGGGCTGGGGTTGCTGGTATTCTTGGGGGCAGCGCCTTGGCTGGCTTTCCACTCGTTGAGCTCTATACGGCAACGGGTGGAAACCACGCGCTACGATCTGGAGCAGTTCGAACGCGGCCACGACATCAATCACTATTCCCTCTCGCGGCGGCTGGCGGCCTGGCAAACAGCCGGCGAAGTAGTCCGCCAACATCCGTGGGTGGGCGTTGGCCCTGCTGATGCTTACGCCGCCATGATGAAGCAGTACGAATGGCGCAGCTACGGTCTGCTTCTCCAAAACCGCGTCATGATTCATAACCAGTACCTGCACCAACTCGTGGCTGGCGGTGTGGTAGGCCTTGGCTTGTGGTTGCTGGTGCTGTTCGGGCCGCTGATGCAACCCGCGCAACGGCACAATCCGTACGTCTATCGGTTCCTGCTGCTACAAGCAGTGGCGATGCTGGCCGATTCGCTCCTTGAATTGCAGACCAGCTTCAACCTTTTTGTGTTTCTCTACGGCTTCTTGGTCGTAGCTACCGAGCGCCGGACAGCCGGGGAACAGAAACCTTCCTTCTCGCGGCCGGTATAAGACAGTATATTTGTCCAACAGCGGTACTTTTTCAATATTAGGCCGCAATTTCAAGCGTTCATGAGCGACTCTCCCGAACGGGTGCCCAAACTGAGCAAAGAGGAAAAAGACCGGCGCTTTCAGGCCGAGTTGATGCCCGTGCTCGACCCCCTGTACAATTTTGCCTTCCGCCTCACCCTCGACGAAGATGATGCAAATGACCTCGTACAGGAAACTTATCTGAAAGCATATCGCTTCTTTGAGTACTTCGAATCTGGAACAAACGCCAAAGCGTGGCTGTTTCGCATCCTGAAAAATTCGTTCATCAACGATTTTCGCAAGAAAAGTAAGCAGCCTGCCAAGGTTGATTACAGCGAAATCGAAGGGTACTACAACTCCGAGGAAGTGGAGGCCGACTCTGATGCCGGCACTACCTCTTCGGATATGCGGCAACAGGCCGTACGCGACCTCATCGGTGATGAAGTAGCACGCGCGCTGAACTCGCTGCCTGTTGATTTCCGTACCGTCATCATCCTCTGCGACCTGGAAGGGTTCACTTACGAGGAAATGGCGAAAGTACTCGATATCCCGATTGGCACGGTGCGCTCGCGCTTACACCGGGCCCGTAATTTTCTGAAGGAGAAGTTAGAGAAGTACGCAAAATCAATGGGCTACGGATCTGCTTCCGCAAACCCCGACGGCGACCATGATGACGACGACCCCTCAAATTCCGACGCTGACTAATTTTCTTCAATGCCAGGCCCCTGTTATGGAACCTACCTCTACCAAAACAACTTCGCCCACCACCTTTGCCGCTGAAGGCCCCGATTGTGAGCGCGTGAACACGATTCTCGATCAGTTGCTCGTGGGCGAGCAGCCTACTGCCGAAGACAGTGACTACATTATCGACCATGCCGATGATTGCTCTCCCTGCTTCGATAGCATCGATAAACAGCAGATTTTTATCGGTTTCATGTCTCAGCACTTGGGGCGTAAAACAGCCCCGGCCTCGCTTTCCCGAACCATCCTTGCTAAAGTTCAGGTAGAAATGGCCTAATTTTACCCGATGCAGGGTAAAATCATCGCTTTCTCCGCCCCCTCCGGGGCCGGTAAAACTACCATTGTCCAACGGCTACTGGCCCGGATTCCTGAACTGAGCTTCTCGATTTCGGCTTGTACGCGCGACAAGCGCGGCCGCACTGAAGCCAACGGCAAAGACTACTACTTCATCTCGGTTCAGGAGTTTCAGGAGAAAATCCGCCATGACTCTTTCGTGGAATGGGAGGAGGTGTATGAGGGAGCCTTTTATGGCACCCTTAAGTCTGAAGTCGAACGCATTTGGGAAAACGGCCACCATGCCGTGCTCGATGTTGACGTTAAGGGCGGAGTGAGCATCAAGGAGTTCTATAAGGACCGTGCGCTGGCCGTGTTCGTCAAGCCTCCCTCGCTGGAAGTGCTCGAACAGCGGTTACGCAAACGCGCCACCGATTCCGACGCCAGCATCTCAGCCCGCCTCTACAAAGCGAACTTTGAACTCAACTTCGAGGACCGTTTTGACGTGGTGATAACCAACGACGACCTCGACCGAGCCGTAGATGAGGCGGAAAAAATCGTCCGCGCCTTTATTACCGGCGAATCAGCCATTCTATGAGCAGCCCTGCTTCCGGAGCCCTTACCGGCCGGAAAGTAGGGCTGCTTTTTGGCTCTTTCAACCCCATTCATACCGGCCACCTGATTCTGGCAAACTTCCTGGCTACGCACACCGATCTGGCCGAAGTCTGGCTTATCGTGTCGCCCCAGAGCCCCTTTAAAGCCGAAGCGGAGTTACTACCCGAAGCGGCCCGGCTCGATTTGGTGCAGCGCGCCATTGCCGGCAACGACCGGCTGCGGGCTCTCGACGTGGAATTCAGCCTGCCTAAACCCAGCTACACCATCGACACGCTCGGGGTGTTGCAGGCGCAATACCCCGAGTGCCGGTTCGTGCTGCTCATGGGTGGCGACAACCTGCCCGGCCTACCGCGCTGGAAAGCTGCCGACCGCTTACTGGCCGAGCACGAAATCTACGTGTATCCGCGTCCCGGCAATGCGCTGCCCGATCTGCTGCCGCCAGCCGTGCAGGTAGTAAGTGCTCCGCTGCTCGATATTTCGGCCACCTTCATCCGCCGCTGTTTGCGCGAGGGTACGTCGATCCGCTACCTTGTGCCTGAGGCAGTAGAGGCGCAGATAAAGGCTCAGGGCTACTACGTTTAGAAATGAGTAAAAAGAAACGAGAGGGGAGACTTTCGTGCTGATGGCCCTTTAGTTGGGTACCAGCACGAAAGTCTCCCCTCTCGTTTCTTTTTACTCACTTCTAACCTCAGATGGTCATGATTTCAGATTCCTTCTTGCCGAGCACCTCATCAACTTTGCTGATGTAGCTGTCGGTGAACTTCTGGACTTTGGCTTCGGCGTCCTTCACGTTGTCTTCCGAAGCACCATCTTTGAGCAACTTGCGCAACGAGTCGTTCACGTCTTTGCGGATGCCCCGGATGCGGACCTTGCCGTTTTCTGACTCGGCCTTGGCCTGCTTTACTAGCTCGCGGCGGCGCTCCTCGGTCATGGCCGGGATGTTGAGACGCACACCCTCGGCATCGGACTGCGGGTTGAGGCCCAGGTCGCTGTTCTTAATGGCCTTGGCAATCTCCCCAATCATGTTCTTCTCCCAGGGCTTTATGAAGAGCGTGCGGGCATCGGGAGCAGCTATATTAGCTACGTTGGCGATGGGCGTAGGGGTGCCGTAGTAATCCACGCGAATGGAGTCGAGCATGGCAGGGGAGGCGCGGCCAGCCCGGATGCGTGCGAATTCCACGCTAGTGTGTTCGAGGGCCTTGCCCATCGATTCTTCGGCCTCGTCGAGGTAAAACTTAATTTCTTCGTCCACTGCGGAAAAGTTAAGTGTTGAAAATGTAAGTGATGAAATGCGGTGGGCCGGGCTAGGCGGGCGGGGTATTGGCTTCGCCTACGGCCGGTCTCAGGCTGCTATGCTGCGAATCGATGCTCTCGGTGCTGCCGGTCATGCTCACCAGCGTGCCCACACTCTCGCCCCGCAATAAACGCTGTAAGTTGCCTTCCTTGTTCATATCGAAAACGATAATGGGCAGGTTGTTTTCCTTGCACAGCGTAAAGGCCGTCATGTCCATCACGTTCAGCTTCTTGTCCATCACCTCATCAAAGCTGATTTCGGCGAAGCGCTCGGCCGCCGGGTCCTTCTCGGGGTCGGCAGTATAAATGCCGTCAACGCGGGTACCCTTTAGTACTACATCGGCCTCAATCTCGATGGCCCGCAGCGAAGCGGCCGAGTCGGTGGTGAAATAGGGCGAGCCGATGCCCGCGCCGAAAATAACCACCCGGCCTTTCTCCAAATGGCGCATGGCGCGGCGGCGAATGTAAGGCTCGCACACCTGCTGAATGGTGAGGCCCGAGAGCAGCCGGGTTTTAACGCCCAGCTTTTCGAGGGCACTCTGCAAAGCCATCGAGTTGATGACCGTAGCCAGCATACCCATATAGTCGCCCTGCACCCGGTCAAGACCAAAAGCTTCGGCCTGTACGCCCCGGTAGATATTGCCCCCGCCGATAACCACGGCTACCTGCGTACCAGTGGCCGCCGTAATCTTGATTTCCTCGGCGTACTGCATGAGCCGGGTGGCGTCGATACCGTACTGTTGCTGGCCCATGAGGGCTTCGCCACTAAGTTTGAGCAGGATTCGGTTGTACTTCAAAACGAAAGAATTTGGCGGTGAATGCAAGGAAGAAGGCGACCTAAGGGCGGTCTGATCAGCTGAACTGCACCAGTACCTGGCCTTTAGTCACGTTGTCGCGCAGGTTGATCTTGATGGCCGTGACGATACCCTCACCCGGTGCCTTGAGGATGTTCTCCATTTTCATGGCCTCCAGCACCAGCAGCGGGTCACCCTTCTGCACGGTCTGGCCCGGTGTCACCCGGATGTCCACAATCAGGCCCGGCATGGGGGCTTTCAACTCGTTGACTTTGCTGCTAGCTGCTGCGGTGAGGCCCATTTTGTCGAGTAGCAGGTCGAAGCGGTCCTTGGCGTGCAACTCCAGTCGCTGCCCGTTGAGGGTGAGTACGATGGTTTTGGCAGCGTAATCGGCCTCCACCAACTCCGCATTATACGAGTGACCCCGGTAGAGGATATGGTAGCGTCCGGCCCCAAGCCGGGCCAAGTCCCAGTCGAATGGCTCGCCGTTGAGGGTAACAGGACCGTTGGGCTGATAATCAACTTCCCAGATGTGCTGGGGGGCTGTGGTAGCGTGAACCTGGAGCATGGGCGGGAAGGGAGTAGGACGGAAAAGGGCTTAAAGATAGGTCAATTCTGAAATAAATTCGGAACTTCACCATCCCTTATGCTAGTGTCTCATCACATGAAATACCCGGTTCTCTTTGCTCTTTCGCTGGTTCTGGGGTCGTCGGCCTCGGCTAATGCCCAGGGAGGGCGCGGAGCCACTGCGGCCAACCATACCGCTCATCGGAAGGCTCCGGAGAAGAAAGTGCCCGAAGCCGCTGCCGTTTATGCCGCGCCCGCCGCGGCGGCTCCGGTACCTAACTGGCTGCCAAGTACCAACCCCCTGCAGCCCTCGGCCACCGTCCTCCACGACTTGGTTGACACCAAACTGGACGTGCGCTTCGACTGGGCCCGGCAGTGGCTGCTGGGTACGGCTACGCTCACCGTGCGGCCCCATTTCTACCCCCAGAGCCAACTGGTGCTCGATGCCAAGGGCTTTGATGTGAAAAGTGTAGAGTTGCTAAGCGGCTCCAACAAGAAGAGCCGCGACCTGAAATACAGCTACGATAAAAAGAAGCTCACCATTGCCCTCGACCGCGCCTACCAGCGCACCGAGCAGTACCAGCTACGTATTCAATACGTGGCCAAGCCTAACGAGCTGCCTCGGGGTGGGAGTGAGGCCATCACCGACGATAAGGGTTTGTACTTCATCAATCCACTAGGAACTGAGAAGGGGAAGCCTCGCCAGGTCTGGACTCAGGGCGAGACGGAAGGCAGCTCCTGTTGGTTTCCGACCATCGACCGGCCCAACCAACGGATGACTCAGGAAATCAGCCTGACGGTGGAAAGTGGCCAGAAAACGCTGTCCAACGGCTTGCTGGTTTCGTCGCGCCGTAACTCCGATGGCACCCACACCGATACCTGGAAGCTCAGCCAGCCCCACGCCCCCTATTTGGCCATGCTGGCTGTGGGCAACTTCGCCGTTGTATCGGATACGTGGCGCGGCAAGCCGGTTGACTATTACGTGGACCCCGCCTACCAGTACACCGCCAAGCAGGTATTCGGCAACACGCCCGAGATGCTGGAATTCTTCTCCAAGAAACTGGGGGTTGATTATCCGTGGGAGAAGTACTCGCAGGTTGCAGTGCACGACTTCGTATCAGGGGCAATGGAAAACACCACGGCCTCCACGTTCCAGCAGCAACTGGTGCAGTTCACGCCCCGCGAGCTGGCCGATGTGTCGTATGCCGGCTCCGAGTCGGTGGTGGCTCATGAGCTGTTTCACCAGTGGTTTGGCGACTACGTAACCACCGAATCATGGGCCAACCTGCCCCTCAATGAGTCGTTCGCCGACTACTCAGAGCTGCTCTGGGCAGAGCACAAGTACGGCCCCGATGCGGCAGCCCTGGTGCAGCAAACCAAGCTGCGCAACTACCTCCAGGAAGCGCAGACCAAGCGTGAGCCGCTTATCCGCTACCGCTATGCCAGCCGCGAAGACATGTTCGACCGCCACTCTTACGATAAGGGCGGCCGGGTGCTGCACATGCTCCGCAGCTACGTGGGCGACGATGCCTTCTTTGCCTCCCTCAACCGCTACCTGACCCAGAACAAGCTCTCCTCGTCGGAAATTGCCAAGCTGCGAATTGCCTTCGAGGAAACGACGGGCGAGGATTTGATGTGGTTTTTTGACCAGTGGTTTATGCAGCGTGGCCATCCAGAGCTGCGCATATCTCACAGCTACGAAAACAACGCAGTCGTGCTGCGCGTGCAGCAGGTGCAGGATACGCTTTTCCAGCCTGTGTACCGCCTGCCCGTAACCGTCGCCGTCTGGGGTGGGGGCGGCAATAGCAACCAGCCAACCGAGCATCAGCTCGTCGTTACCAAAGCCGACCAGATGTTTCGTCTGCCCGCCGGTCAGCGCCCGGCCCTGGTGAAGTTCGACAACGAAGGCATCCTGCTTGCTGATATTGATGAAACCCAGAGCACGGAAGAGTTGCAGTTCCAACTCAACCACGCCCGGGGCTACCTCCAGCGGGTCCAGGCCATCGAGGCGCTACGCAGCAAATCAGCCGATCTACTGGTCAGCTCAGCCTTCCGCAATGCCCTTACCGACCCATTCTGGGCCACTCGGGTAGCGGCGCTGGAGGGGCTGCGCCGCTACCGTGGGGCCGAGGGTGCGGCCGTGCGCAAAGACCTGCAACGGGCCGCCCTGAGCGAAAAGAACAATACGGTGCGGGCAGTGGCCCTTAACGTGCTGGCATCATTTCCGAACGAAGATTTTAGTGAGGTCTACAACGTGGCCCTAAAGGATAGCTCGTATCTGGTAGTAGGAGCGGCCGTAGAGGCATTGTCGAAAGCGCCTGCCGCTGGAACCCGCGCCCAGGTAGCAGCCCTGCAAAGCACCCGAAATCCGGCCCTGCTCACGGCTCTCTCCAACTATTATGGCCTCAACGGCACCCTCGACGACTACCCATGGTTTCTGCAGCGCAGCCATGATGCCCCCCCGGAAGTGCTTTATGTGCTGCTCGAAAACTTCGGCAAGCTGATGAACCGTATTCCGCCCATTGAGCGGGAGAAGGGCATCCAGCATCTCGAAAACCTAGCCCGTACCCATGCGCAGCTCTACGTCAGGCTGGGAGCCTACAAGGGTTTGCACGAGTTACTGACTAGCATGCCAACGCTCAAAACTACCCTCCAGGATATCCGCAATAAGGAGAAGGATAACGACCTAAAGGCTATGTACAGCTTGGTGCAATAAAAAAAAATGATTTTTTTTATCTGAGTACGTGCCAGCTTCATCCCGATGCTTGTAAAAGATAGTCAGCCAATTAAGACGTCGATTGAGGCTATGGCCGGTATAAAAAACCGGCTCGGCTAAAAACCTTTTTCACACAGGGCTTGACTTACATCAGAAAGCCGCTAATTTTGCAGCTCCAATTCACACAGAAGTGGCTTCGGCCACATGAATCGGAGAAAACCAATTCTGCGCAAACGGCGGCAGAATCATTTAACGGGGGGGTTCCAGAGCGGCCAAATGGGACAGACTGTAACTCTGTTAGCGTAAGCTTTCGAAGGTTCGAATCCTTCTCCCCCCACGTTAATTTTAGTTGGAGCATTTTCAGATTAAGAAGGCAGCAGGTGATTATTCGTGCCTTACTGACTTCTTAATCTGAAATATGCTCAACTACCCTGCGGGAGTAGCTCAGTTGGTAGAGCGGCAGCCTTCCAAGCTGCAGGTCGCGAGTTCGAACCTCGTCTCCCGCTCGCAGCATCGTAGCGCCGTCAGAAACAGAATGCGCCGACCTAGGTTGGCAAAGTTGTTCTCCTGTCGTACCTTTGCCCAACGACGCAAAAACTGCACACAGTAACACCAGCCGTTTTAGCTCAGTGGTAGAGCACTTCCTTGGTAAGGAAGAGGTCATGGGTTCAAATCCCATAAATGGCTCAGAATTACGAGTACCAACGGGGCAGCGCGACTGCACCGTTTTGGAACTGTCAGCCAAGAAAAGCGACGTGCAGTCCCGACTTAATGGAACTGCGTTTCGCTTTCTTTCTGTATAGTTAAGTTTTAGTCGCGTTTCCCCCTCTTCATCTCAAAATTCCTCTTAATCTCTTTACAATGGCTAAAGAAAATTTTGACCGGTCCAAGCCGCACGTAAACATCGGCACGATTGGTCACGTGGACCACGGCAAGACTACCCTCACCGCCGCCATCACGATGGTACTGGCTAACAAGGGTCTGGCTGCCAAGCGCGACTTCTCTTCGATCGACAACGCGCCCGAAGAAAAAGAGCGTGGTATCACGATCAACACGTCGCACGTAGAGTACTCTACCGAAAATCGTCACTACGCTCACGTTGACTGCCCCGGTCACGCTGACTACGTGAAGAACATGGTAACGGGTGCTGCTCAGATGGACGGTGCTATCCTCGTGGTAGCTGCCACCGACGGCCCAATGCCCCAGACCCGTGAGCACATCCTGCTCGCCCGTCAGGTAGGTGTTCCTCAGCTGGTGGTGTTCATGAACAAAGTTGACATGGTCGATGACCCCGAGCTCCTCGAGCTGGTGGAAATGGAAATCCGTGAGCTGCTTTCGTTCTACGACTTCGACGGCGACAACATCCCCGTAATTCAGGGCTCGGCTCTGGGTGGCCTGAATGGCGATGCCAACTGGGTTCCCAAGATCGAGGAGCTGATGGCTGCTGTTGACTCCTTCATTCCGATTCCTGCTCGTCTGACCGACCTGCCCTTCCTGATGCCCGTAGAGGACGTGTTCTCTATCACTGGCCGTGGAACCGTAGCTACCGGCCGTATCGAGCGTGGTATCGTTAACTCGGGTGAGCAGGTTGATATCCTCGGCATGGGTGCTGAAGGTCTCAAGTCGACCGTAACCGGCGTAGAGATGTTCCGCAAGATCCTCGACCGTGGCGAAGCTGGTGACAACGTAGGTCTGCTGCTCCGTGGCATTGAAAAAGAAGCCATCCGTCGTGGTATGGTTATCTGCAAGCCAGGTTCCGTTAAGCCTCACACCAAGTTCAAGGCTGAGGTGTACGTACTCTCGAAAGAGGAAGGTGGCCGTCACACGCCGTTCTTCAACAACTACCGTCCCCAGTTCTATTTCCGCACCACCGACGTAACTGGCATCATCATGCTGAGCGAGGGTGTAGAAATGGTAATGCCCGGCGACAACGTAACTATCTCGGTTGAGCTGATCAACTCGGTAGCTATGGAGAAAGGCCTGCGTTTCGCTATCCGTGAGGGTGGCCGTACGGTAGGTGCCGGTCAGGTAACTGAAATCACCGAGTAGTTTTCTTAGGTAAACTGCTGAAATAAGACAATCCGGCCCCGAAAATTTCGGGGCCGGATTTGTTTTGTGTGAAGAGTTGCCTACATTTGCAGTCCCAATCCGGCTTTGAGCCTAACCGGGACGCACCCACGGGCGTAGTTCAAGGGTAGAATAGAGGTCTCCAAAACCTTTGATGGGAGTTCGAATCTCTCCGCCCGTGCCACCAGAATCGACGGCTGCTTCGGCAGCCGTCCTTTTAATCACCCTCACCAGGGCCCACTAGCATGAGCAAGCTGAGCAACTACATCCGGGAGACTTCCGACGAGATGCGCTACAAAGTGACGTGGCCGACGCTGGAAGAACTGCAGAAGAGCGCTGGCCTAGTGCTGCTCGGTTCGCTGATCTTCGCCGTGGTAGTAGGCGTGATGGATGTAGCTTTCAAAGAAAGCCTGGAAGCGTTTTATAATTCGTTCGTTTAATCGGCAACAGACACGGCTAAAATGGGCGAATTGAAATGGTACGTTGTCCGCTCGGTGAGTGGACAAGAGAAAAAGGCAAAGACTTACCTCGAAACCGAGATTGGCCGCCACGGCCTCTCGGAATTGGTGCCTCAGGTGCTGATTCCGGTAGAGAAGGTCTTCGAAATGCGCAACGGCAAGAAGCGCGTACGCGAACGGAACCTGTACCCCGGTTATATCATCATCCATGCCGACCTGACCCATGGTGAGGTCGACCACATCATTACCAGCACGCCGGGTATTATCGGCTTCCTCTCCGATAAGGAGGGTAAGGCAGCAAGCCAGAACATGAAGCCTGTGCCGCTGCATATTTCGGAAGTCAACCGCATCCTCGGGATTGTGGACGAAGCCGAAGAGCAGACCGAAATGCTTGAAACCCCCTTCGTGGTGGGCGAGTTGGTGAAAATCGTGGATGGCGGTTTCGCCGGCATGTCGGGTAACGTAGCTGAGGTATTTGAGGATCGTAAGCGCCTCAATGTCATCGTCAAAATATTCGGCCGTAGCCAGCCCATGGAGTTGAGCTACACGCAGGTCGAGAAGGAATTGGAATAGTTGTCAGGAATTAGGTATCAGTTATTAGTCAGTTCTGAACGGACCAATAACTGACAACCAATCACCAACAACTCATCCAACATACGTCATCGGTTATCCGCTCCGGACCGGTGGTGCTTCCACTTCGGAGCAATTGAAAAACTGAGGACTTAGCGTGTTACGACGCTGCGTCCGAAGCCTTACAAACCAAATGGCTAAGGAAATTAGAGGTTATCTGAAGCTTCAGATAAAGGGAGGCGCCGCGAACCCCGCACCGCCGGTTGGACCTGCACTTGGTAGCAAAGGCCTTAACATCATGGAGTTCTGCAAGCAGTTCAATGCGCGCACCCAGGATAAGGCTGGCCAAGTTTGTCCCGTTCTTATTACCATGTACACCGACAAGTCGTTCGACTTCGTGGTGAAGACTCCACCGGTGCCCGTTCTGTTGAAGGACGCGGCCAAGCTCCAGAGCGGTTCGAAAGAGCCAAACCGGAACAAGGTTGGGTCGGTATCATGGGACCAGGTTCGCACCATCGCCGAAACCAAAATGCCTGACCTGAACGCTTTCGCGATTGAGTCGGCCATGAAGCAGGTAGCTGGCACGGCACGCAGCATGGGCATCACGGTGTCGGGCGCTTCTCCTTTCGCAGAATAAGTTAAACGACGGAGAAGACATGGCAAAAATTAGCAAAAAGCGCCAGGAAGCCCTGGCCAAGCACGACCTGACCGAAGTTCGGAATCTGGTAGAGGCTGCCAAAGTAGTGAAGGATATCACCTACACGAAATTTGACGCCTCGGTTGATATCGACGTTCGTCTGGGTGTAGATCCCCGCAAAGCTGACCAGATGGTACGTGGCGTTGCTACGCTGCCCCATGGCACCGGCAAAACCGTTCGCGTTCTGGCCCTCGTTACGCCCGACAAAGAAGCCGAAGCTACTGCAGCTGGTGCCGATTTCGTTGGTCTGGACGATTACATCGCCAAGATCGAGAAAGGCTGGACTGACATCGACGTTATCATCACCATGCCGGCTGTTATGGCCAAAGTGGGCCGTCTGGGCCGCGTATTGGGTCCCCGTGGCCTGATGCCAAACCCCAAGTCGGGTACGGTAACGACCGACGTTGCGAAAGCAGTGCAGGAAGTGAAAGCTGGTAAAATCGACTTCAAAGTCGACAAAACCGGTATCATTCACTGCTCGGTTGGCAAAGTGTCGTTCGATGACCAGAAGCTGGCTGAAAACGCCATCGAGGTTATCCAGACGCTGTTGCGCCTGAAGCCTTCGTCGGCCAAGGGTACCTACATCAAGAGCATCACGCTCTCGAGCACGATGTCGCCTGCCGTTCCGGTAGATACGTCGGTAACTTCCGCCTAACCTTAATCAACACGACGATATGATCCGGGAAGACAAACAAGCCCTCGTCGACGAGTTGAGCGAGAAGTTTCAATCGCACAACGCGTTCTACATTGCCGATGCTTCGGGAATGTCGGTGGCGAAAATCAACGAATTCCGCCGGTTGTGCTTCAACCGTGGCCTGGAGTTCAAGGTGTACAAGAACACGTTCATCCGTAAGGCGCTCGATACCCTCGAGGTTGACACCACGGAGATGGACGCAGCGCTGGTAGGCCAGTCGGGTATCCTGTTCTCGAAAGAGTCGGGCAACGCGCCGGCTAAACTGCTCCAAGAGTTCCACAAGGCCCAGAACTACAGCAAAACTGCCGTAGTACGCCCGTCCTTGAAAGGCGCTTACGTAGATGCTGGCATCTACATTGGTCATGACCAACTGAGCACCCTCAGCACGCTGAAAGGCAAGACGGAACTCATCGGTGAAATCATCGGTCTGCTCCAGTCGCCCGCTAAGAATGTTATCTCTGCTCTGTCGAGCGGCGGTACCAAGCTGGCTGGCATTCTCAAAACGCTTTCCGAGAAAGAAGAGGTTGCAGGCTAACCACTGCTCGTCTTTTTCAAAAAGAGGTACCGAGTACTTTGTATTGAAACGTTAGGCCTTACAGTCAGCTTTTCAACCAGAATTCTCAGTACTGATAAAATTTTCTTCAACAACCCCCTTTTTTAACAATCTACAGAAATGGCAGATTTGAAAGCATTCGCCGAGCAGCTCGTTAGCCTGACGGTAAAAGAAGTAAACGAACTGGCTGGTATCCTGAAGGATGAGTACGGCATCGAGCCTGCTGCTGCTGCTCCAGTAATGATGGCTGGTGGCGCTGGCGCTGCTGCTGACGCTCCCGAGGAGAAGACCACGTTCGACGTGATCCTCAAGTCGGCCGGTGGCTCTAAGCTTGCCGTAGTTAAACTGGTTAAGGACCTGACCGGCCTCGGCCTGAAGGAAGCCAAAGAACTCGTTGACGGTGCTCCTAAGCCTGTAAAGGAAGGTGTTGCCAAAGACGAGGCTGAAGGCCTGAAGAAGCAACTGGAAGAAGCCGGCGCTGAAGTAGAGGTTAAGTAATCTCTGCTGCCTGCTCTAACAACCAGCAAATTAGGAGAGGCCTGGCAACTAAGCCAGGTCTTTTCCTGTTTGTAGGCAACAAACCAATCGGAAGTTCGTTTACGCGCCGCTCAGCGGCTTTTCGCGGCTACGGACGGGCCAGCGCAAATTGCTAGCAGTAGCGCTTTGCGCTTCGTTGTGTCCGAAAAAACCGATTATTTTCCCAAGCTGACAACCTTGTTTTCAGCCTGGCTTGGATTCTCCAAGTATCCATTTCCTAACCCCACATACATTGGCTACACCGAAAGCACAGACCGGTTTGCAAAAACTGCAGGCCGCTGACGAGCGGATCAACTTCGCCAAGATTAAAAAGGTTATTGAGTACCCGGACTTCCTGGACGTGCAGGTGCGCTCGTTCATGGACTTCTTTCAGCTGGAGACGGCTGCTGAGAACCGGACCGATGAAGGCCTTTTCAAAGTGTTTGCCGAGAACTTCCCGATTTCGGACTCGCGCGAAAACTTCGTCCTGACTTTCCTCGATTACCACGTCGACCCGCCCAAGTACTCGGTTGACGAGTGCATTGACCGGGGCCTGACGTACTCCGTGCCGTTGAAGGCCAAGCTCCGGCTGGTGTGCAACGATTCGGACAACGAAGATTTCGAAACGATTGAGCAGGAAGTGTTCCTGGGAAATATTCCCTACATGACCGAAAAGGGCTCGTTCGTTATTAATGGTGCCGAGCGTGTAATTGTATCGCAGTTGCACCGTTCGCCGGGCGTATTCTTTGCCCAGAGCAAGCACACCAACGGTACCAAGCTGTATTCGGCTCGTATCATTCCGTTCAAGGGCTCGTGGATCGAGTTTGCTACGGACGTGAACAACGTGATGTACGCTTACATCGACCGGAAGAAGAAATTCCCGGTTACGACCCTGCTCCGTGCCATCGGCTACGGCACCGACAAAGACATTCTCGACCTGTTCGGTTTGTCGGAGGAAGTAAAGGCTGATAAGAAGAACCTCAAGAAGGCCGTTGGCCGCAAGCTGGCTGCCCGGGTGCTGCGCACCTGGACCGAGGACTTCGTGGACGAGGACACCGGCGAAGTGGTTTCCATCGACCGCAACGAGGTGCTGATGGAGCGCGACTCCGAAATTTCGGACGAGGACATTGACATCATCCTCAACGCCGGCGCCAAGTCGGTGATTCTGCACCGCGAGAACGTAAATATTGCCGACTACGCCATTATTTACAACACGCTGCAGAAAGACAACTCCAACTCGGAGAAGGAGGCTGTTGAGCAGATTTACCGTCAGCTCCGGAACACGGAAGCACCCGACGAGGAAACTGCCCGCGACATCATCCAGAAACTGTTCTTCTCGGATAAGCGCTACGACCTCGGGGACGTAGGCCGCTACCGTATCAATAAGAAGCTAGGCATCGAGACCAACTGGGAGGCCCGCGTGCTGACCAACGAGGACATCGTGCTCATCGTGAAGTACCTGATCGGTCTGATCAACTCGAAGGCCATTGTCGATGACATTGACCACTTGAGCAACCGCCGTGTCCGCACGGTAGGGGAGCAGCTGTACTCGCAGTTCGGCGTGGGCCTGGCCCGCATGGCCCGGACCATCAAGGAGCGCATGAACGTGCGCGACAACGAGGACTTCAAGCCAGTTGACCTGATCAACGCTCGGACGCTGTCGAGCGTGATTAACTCGTTCTTCGGCACCAACCAGCTGTCGCAGTTCATGGACCAGACCAACCCGCTGGCCGAGGTGACGCACAAGCGTCGCGTATCGGCACTGGGGCCAGGAGGTCTGAGCCGCGAGCGTGCCGGTTTCGAAGTACGTGACGTTCACTACACGCACTACGGCCGCCTCTGCACCATCGAAACGCCGGAAGGACCAAACATTGGTCTGATTTCGTCGCTCTGCGTGCATGCCCGCGTAAACTCGATGGGCTTCATCGAAACTCCGTACCGCACGGCCATCAACGGCCAGGTGGACATGACGGAGAACGTGAAGTACCTGACGGCTGAAGAAGAAGATACCCACCACATCGCCCAGGCCAACGCCCCGATTGATGCAGAAGGCAACTTCCTCAACGAGCTGGTAAAAGGCCGTTTCGAAGGTGACTTCCCGGTGGTTGGCCCCGACGAGTACAGCTACATGGACGTAGCCCCGAACCAGATTGTATCGGTGGCAGCTTCGCTGATTCCGTTCCTGGAGCACGACGATGCTAACCGGGCCCTGATGGGTTCGAACATGCAGCGCCAGGCAGTACCGCTGCTGAAGGCCGAAGCCCCCATCGTGGGCACCGGCCTCGAAGGCCGCGTAGCTACCGACTCGCGTACGCTGGTGGTTTCGGAAGGCGACGGCGTAATTGACTACGTAGATGCCAACCGCATCGTGGTGAAGTACGACCTGACGCCCGATGAAGTCCTCGTAAGCTTCGATGCTGAGAAGATTTCCTACGACCTCATCAAGTTCCGCCGCACCAACCAGGACACCTGCATCAACCTGACGCCCCTCGTGAAGAAGGGCGAGCGGGTAACGCGGGGCCAGGTGCTGTGCGAAGGCTATGGCACCAACAAGGGTGAACTGGCCCTGGGCCGCAACATGCAGGTGGCGTTCATGCCGTGGCAGGGCTACAACTTCGAGGATGCCATCGTCATCTCGGAGAAGGTAGTGCGCGACGACATCTTCACCTCGATTCACATCGAGGAGTTTGAGCTGGAAGTGCGCGAAACCAAGCGCGGCGAAGAAGAGCTGACCTCGGAAATTCCGAACGTGAGCGAAGAAGCCGTGCGTAACCTCGACGACAACGGCGTAATCCGTTTGGGTGCCGAGGTGAAGGAAGGCGACATTCTGATCGGTAAGATTACGCCTAAGGGCGAAACCGACCCGACCCCGGAAGAAAAGCTGCTCCGTGCCATTTTCGGCGACAAGGCCGGCGATGTGAAGGACGCTTCCTTGAAAGCGCCACCGTCATTGCAGGGTGTTGTTATCGGCACCAAGCTGTTCTCGCGTCCTAAGAAAGACAAAAACCTCCGGGCCAAGTCGAAGAAGGAAGTGGAAGAGCTGAAGGAGTCGTATTCCCGCGAACTGCGTGGCATCCGTGCCATCATGGTCGAAAAGTTGACCACGCTGCTGGAAGGCAAAACGTCGCAGGGCATCAAGCACAAGTTTGGCGAAGAGATTCTGACCAAAGGTGTGAAATTCGGCAAGAAGAATGTGGCCGAAAACCTGTTCCCCGACAAGAACCCTTACCGCGACGAAAGCAACTACGCCGTGCCGGAGGAGGCCAACCTGTTCAAGGACCTCGTGCTGGAAGGCTGGACTGCTGATGCCCGGGTGAACGCCATGGTAGGTGAGCTGGTGAAAAACTATGCCAAGCGCCGCAACGTGGTAACCGCCCGCTTCAAGCGCGAGCGGTTTACGCTGGAGGTTGGCGACGAATTGCCCGCTGGTATCGTGCAGCTGGCCAAAGTGTACATCGCCAAGAAGCGTAAGCTGAAGGTCGGTGACAAGATGGCTGGTCGCCACGGTAACAAGGGTGTGGTAGCCCGCATCGTACGCGATGAGGACATGCCCTTCCTGCCCGACGGCACCCCAATGGACATCGTGCTCAACCCGCTTGGTGTACCAAGCCGGATGAACATCGGTCAGATCTACGAAACCGTACTCGGCTGGGCCGGTCTGAAAATGGGCCGTACCTACGCTACCCCGATTTTCGACGGTGCCACCGAGGACGAAGTAGCCAAGGAGCTGACCGAAGCCGGTCTGCCCGACTGGGGTCGTGCTTATCTGCACGACGGCCTGACGGGCCAGAAGTTCGACCAGCCGGTAACGGTGGGTGTTATCTATATGCTGAAGCTGGGTCACCTGGTGGATGACAAGATGCACGCCCGTTCCATCGGACCGTACTCGCTCATTACCCAGCAGCCGCTGGGTGGTAAGGCCCAGTTCGGTGGTCAGCGCTTCGGCGAGATGGAAGTGTGGGCTTTGGAGGCCTTCGGTGCTTCCAACGTGCTCCAGGAAATCCTGACGGTGAAGTCGGATGACGTGGTAGGCCGCGCCAAGGCGTACGAAGCCATTGTAAAAGGCGACGTGCTGCCCAAGCCCAATATTCCCGAGTCGTTCAACGTACTCATCCATGAGCTACGTGGTCTGGCCCTGGAAATTACGCTTGACTAAATATTCGAAAAGGGAGCTACCGCCGGTTCGCCAGTAGTAGCTCCCGCTTCGGCTATTCAGGAGTGGTTTATTCCGCCATCGGCGTCGTGCCGAGATATGGTCAGCACGACAACTAAGCCCGGCGCGAAAGGCCGCACTAAGCTTCGGTTTGCTAAAGCCGGAGTGGTTACCCATCAGACCTGACGAAAATCTACTGCTCGGCGTACCTATCCGACTGGCAGAGCACTTTTAGCAGAGTCGAGCTGTTATGGTATTTCCGCCTCGCTTAAGCGGCGCGGATTTTCCCTGACAGATAAACAGCCAACAGCTAACAGCTTTCCTACATGGCGTTTGCAAAAAACAAGAAACTGGTCCAGGACTTCTCGAAAGTGACCATTTCGCTGGCCTCGCCCGAATCCATCCTGGAGCGGTCGAACGGCGAAGTCATCAAGCCTGAGACTATCAACTACCGGACGTACAAGCCCGAGATGGGCGGCTTGTTCTGCGAGCGGATTTTCGGTCCCGTAAAGGACTGGGAGTGCCACTGCGGCAAATACAAGCGCATCCGTTATAAGGGCATCATCTGCGACCGTTGCGGCGTGGAGGTGACCGAAAAGAAAGTTCGCCGGGAGCGGATGGGCCACATCGAACTGGTGGTGCCCGTTGCGCATATCTGGTACTTCAAATCGCTGCCTAACAAAATCGGCTACCTGCTGGGCCTGCCCACCAAGAAGCTCGACCAGATCATTTACTACGAGCGCTACGCCGTAGTGCAGCCGGGCGTACTGGCTGAGGAAGGCGTGCAGCAGCTCGACTTCCTGACCGAGGATGAATACCTCGACATCATCGATAAGCTCCCCCGGGAGAACCAGATGCTGCCGAACGACGACCCGAACAAGTTTATCGCCCGGATGGGTGCCGAGGCGCTGCAAATGCTACTCGAGCGCATCAACCTCGATGAGCTGAGCTATTCGCTGCGCGACTCTGCCGCTACCGAAACGTCGCAGCAGCGTAAGGCGGAGGCGTTGAAGCGTCTGCGTGTAGTAGAAGCGTTCCGCGATGCGGCTACCCGCGTGGAGAACCGCCCCGAGTGGATGGTTATCCGCATGGTGCCCGTTATTCCGCCGGAACTGCGCCCCCTTGTTCCCCTGGACGGTGGCCGTTTCGCTACCTCCGACCTGAACGACCTGTACCGTCGCGTGATCATCCGCAACAACCGCCTCAAGCGCCTGATCGAGATCAAGGCTCCGGAGGTGATTCTGCGGAACGAGAAGCGCATGCTGCAGGAAGCCGTGGATTCGCTCTTCGACAACTCGCGTAAGGTGAATGCCGTGCGCGCCGAAGGCAACCGCGCCCTGAAGTCGCTGTCCGATATGCTGAAAGGCAAGCAGGGCCGCTTCCGTCAGAACCTGCTCGGTAAGCGTGTCGACTACTCCGGTCGTTCGGTTATCGTGGTAGGCCCCGAGCTGAAGCTGCACGAGTGCGGTCTGCCCAAGAACATGGCGGCCGAGCTGTTCAAGCCGTTCATTATCCGCAAGCTCATCGAGCGCGGCATCGTGAAAACGGTGAAGTCGGCCAAGAAAATCGTGGACCGCAAGGACGCCGTGGTATGGGACATTCTGGAGAACGTGCTGAAAGGCCACCCAGTACTGCTCAACCGGGCTCCAACGCTTCACCGTCTGGGTATCCAGGCGTTCCAGCCGCGCCTTATCGAGGGCAAGGCTATCCAGCTGCACCCGCTCGTTTGTACGGCCTTCAACGCTGACTTTGACGGTGACCAGATGGCTGTGCACGTGCCCCTGGGCCCGGCCGCTATCCTGGAAGCCTCCATGCTCATGCTGGCTTCGCACAACATCCTCAACCCTGCCAACGGCGCGCCCATCGCGGTACCGTCGCAGGACATGGTATTGGGCCTGTACTACGTAACCAAGGGCAAGCGCACGACTCCTGAGGAATCTATCCAAGGTGAAGGCCGCATCTTCTACTCCGATGAGGAAGTAGTTATTGCCATCAACGAAGGACAGCTCTCGAAGCACGCATACATTAAGGTGCGTACGCAAGTTCGCGACGAGGACGATAACCTCGTGACGAAAATCATCGAAACTGTCGCCGGCCGCGTGCTCTTCAACCAGCTCGTGCCAACCGAAGTAGGTTTCGTAGATGAGCTGCTGACCAAGAAAAAGCTTCAGCAGATCATTTCGATGGTCTTCAAGCGCACCGGCATGGCCCGCACCGCGCAGTTCCTCGACGACATCAAGACGCTGGGCTTCCAGTCGGCTTACAAAGGTGGTCTGTCGATGGGTCTGGGCGACATCCAGATTCCAAAGGAGAAGGATGAGCTGGTGCTGCAGGCTCAGAACGACGTGAAAGCGGTAACCCAGAACTACCAGATGGGTCTGATTACCGACAACGAGCGTTACAACCAGGTTATCGACATCTGGACGCGTATCAACAACCAAATCACTGAAACCCTCATGGGTCGCCTCGAAAAGGAGAACCAGGGCTTCAACTCGATTTACATGATGATGCACTCCGGTGCCCGTGGTTCGCGCGAGCAGATTCGTCAGCTCGGCGGTATGCGGGGTCTGATGGCTAAGCCGCAGAAGTCGCTCCAGGGTTCGATTGGTGAGATTATCGAAAACCCGATTCTGTCCAACTTCAAAGAAGGCCTGGACGTAATCGAGTACTTCATCTCGACCCACGGTGCCCGGAAGGGTCTGGCCGACACGGCCCTGAAAACGGCCGACGCCGGTTACCTGACCCGTCGTCTGGTAGACGTATCGCAGGACGTTATCGTGAACGAGCCCGATTGCGGCACGTTGCGCGGTATCGAAACCTTCGCCCTCAAGGACAACGAGGACATCGTGGAGCCACTGGCCGAGCGTATCCTGGGTCGCGTGGCCGTTCACGATATCATCGACCCGCTCACGGACGAGATTATCCTGACCGCTGGTGACGAAATCACGGAGGAAGTAACCCGTCGTATTGATAACACGAGCATCGAGTCGGTGGAAATCCGTTCGGTACTGACCTGCGAAAGCAAGCGTGGTATCTGCGCCAAGTGCTACGGCCGTAACCTGTCGTCGGGCCGCATGGTCCAGCGTGGTGAGGCAGTAGGTGTAATTGCTGCACAGTCCATCGGCGAGCCCGGTACCCAGCTCACGCTGCGTACCTTCCACGTAGGTGGTACGGCCTCCAACATTGCCGTAGAAGCCAGCATCCGCGCCAAGTTCGCGGGTGTGGTGGAGTTCGAAGACATCCGCACCGTGGATACCCTGACCGACGAAGGCGTGAAGGGCAAAGTGGTGATGGGTCGCTCGGGCGAAATCCGCATCGTGGAAAAAGGCACCGGCAAGGTGTTCATCTCGAACCACGTGCCTTACGGCTCGTTCCTGCTGGTTGAAGAAGGCCAGGAGGTAGAGAAGGGCGACGAGCTCAACAACTGGGACCCCTACAACGCCGTTATTCTGGCCGAGTTCGACGGTACCATTGTTTACGACGCCATTACGGAAGGTGTCACCTACCGTGAGGAGTCGGATGAGCAGACGGGTCACCGCGAGAAGGTAATTATCGAATCGAAGTCGGCCAAGGACCAGAACCCCGCTATCATCGTGCGCCCCGGCAAAAAGGGCGACGAAGAGGGGCAGAAAGGTTACAGCATTCCGGTGGGTTCCCACATCAACGTGGAGAACGGCCAGAAAATCAAGGCCGGCCAGATTCTGGCCAAGATTCCGCGTGCCGTGGGCAAAACCCGCGACATTACCGGTGGTCTGCCCCGCGTTACGGAGCTCTTCGAAGCCCGTAACCCGTCGAACCCGGCTGTTGTGGCCGAAATCGACGGTGTGGTAACCTACGGTACGGTGAAGCGTGGTAACCGTGAAATCTTCGTGGAGTCGAAAGACGGCGTCAAGAAGAAGTACATGGTGCCGCTGTCGAAGCACATTCTGGTGCAGGACAACGACTTCATCCGTGCTGGTTCGCCGCTGTCGGATGGTGCCATCACGCCTTCCGATATCCTGAGCATTCAGGGCCCCGGTGCCGTGCAGGAATACCTCGTGAACGAGATTCAGGAAGTATACCGCCTGCAGGGTGTGAAAATCAACGATAAGCACATCGAGGTGGTTGTTCGCCAGATGATGCAGAAGGTGGTTATCCTCGACGCCGGTGATACGTCGTTCCTCGAACATCAGGTAATCGACAAGATTATCTTCATGGAAGAGAACGACACCATCATCGACATGAAGGTGGTAACCAACGCCGGTGATTCAAGCAACTTCAAGCCCGGCCAGATTGTCACGGCTCGTCGCCTGCGCGACGAGAACAGCAGCCTGCGCCGCCGCGACCTGCAGCTGGTGGAAGTGCGCGACGCCCAGCCTTCGGTTTCGCGTCCGACCCTCCAGGGTATCACCCAGGCTTCGTTGGGTACACAGTCGTTCATCTCGGCCGCTTCCTTCCAGGAGACGACCAAGGTGCTGTCGGAAGCCGCCATCCGTGGCAAGGCCGACGAACTGCTGGGCCTCAAGGAGAACGTGATTGTGGGTCACCTCATTCCGGCCGGTACCGGTCTGCGCGAGTACACCCGCCAGATCGTCGGCTCGAAGGAAGAGATGGAAGCCGCCCAGGCTGCCAAAGCCGAAGAGGCTGCCGCGCCTACCAAGCGTCCATCGCGCGCCAAGCGCGAGGTTTCGGCAGAGTAATCTCCGAAAGTGAGTAATTGAGAAACCCCAGTCGAAGTGATTCGGCTGGGGTTTTTCTTTTTACAATGAATTGTAGCTTTGGAGGATGACCCGATATCTACTAATCATCATGGTTGCAGTTTGGCTGCTGATGTATCAGTCAGTAATGTGCGTATTCGCGTTTGTAAACTTTTACAGCGGCCAAGCTGAACCACATGAATTAGATATAGTCGGGTATATCAGTATTTTGATGACTACCATTGTCTGTCTCTTTACCATTTCCACCGCCAAACAAAAACGTCGGCAACTAAAAGCTGCCAGCACAAAACCAACAATATGAACCAGCCCACCGAACCCCAGAACCCCGACACGGCCCTGCCGCAGGACCCGAACGCCATCAACATTGAGCTATCGGAGGAAATTGCCGAGGGCGAGTACGCCAACCTGGCTATGATTGCCCATAGCAGCAGTGAGTTTGTCGTTGACTTTATCCGGCTGATGCCGGGGCTGCCCAAGGCCAAGGTAAAGTCGCGCATCATTCTCACGCCCGAGCACGCTAAGCGGTTGCAGGCGGCCTTGGCTGAAAATATCGAACGGTTTGAGCAGGCTCACGGCGCCATTAAGCCCCAACAAGACGCTCCCGCTTATCCAATGGGCTTTGGCGGCACGATGGGGGAGGCCTAAGACCTGTGAATACCAAGTAACGGAAGCGGCTTTCATCGGACAGATGAAAGCCGCTTTCTTTTGGCTTCCTGCTGACAGCAGACAAGCAGCTGTGCACTCTGGCCGCGCCTTACCTTTGCCACATGAATTACCTGATTTACTTGGCCTACGGGCTGGCCGACATTCGCAGCGAAGCCATCTATAGTATCCTAAGCTATGATGCCGTTGCCGGGGCCGACGGGGATACACGCATATTAATTTATACCGACGATGCGCCTGCTTTTCAGCAGTTGCTCGGGCCCCGTTCTGATGTGCTGTATCCGGTAGTGCAAGCAGATCAATGGCAGCAATGGCGTGGTGCGGCCAATAAAGTGTACCTGCTGAAGATAGGTGTACTGGAGCATGCTGCCACCCACTACCCCGGCAACCTGCTTTTTCTGGACACCGATACCATCTGGCGCCGGAACCCCGGGCCGTTGTTCGCGGCCATTGAAGCCGGCCGCTTCCTGATGCACCAGAACGAAGGCCGCCTGATTTCCGGCAATCTGCTAAGCCGAAAAATCTACCGCCGCCTACGCGGGCAGAACTTCCAGGTCGCTGGCCGCAACTACAGCCTGGCTCCGACGACCGAGCTGTTTAATTCCGGAGTCATTGCTTTCCGCAGCGATAAGGCCTACCTGTTAAAAGAAGTAATGGCCCTGGCCGAGCAGCTGTATGCGGCCTACAACAAGCACATGATGGAGCAGTTGGCGTTCAGCCTGCGCTTTGCCGCTGAAGGAGTCATTACCGATGTGCCGGATTATCTGTGGCACTACTGGAACCTCAAAGAGGCTCGGCCCGCCATTACTAATGTCGTGACCGGTTATAGCAGAGAGCAGGCACCCGATCTGCTGGCACGCTTTCAGCAGCTTGGATTGCCCGAGCTGCATCAGCAGGAGCTGGCTTATCGTCAGTTGCCCGGTTGGCGGCGCACCTGGCGTAAACTCACGGGCCGGCGCTGGCAGATGCCCTCGTTACCGCGGTAGCGCCACTGTAATAGTTGAAAACACAGGGAGCAGCGCCATCTAAAACAAACTATGTCAACAGGTTTGCTATTGGTCGACATCTTTTCTACCTTTGCAAGCCTAATTTTTGGGAGAGAACCCTCCTTGACAAAACATTCCGTAAATGCCTACTATCAACCAGTTAGTACGAAAAGGCCGCGAGAAACTGACGACCAAGTCGAAGTCGCCGGCCCTTGATTCGTGCCCGCAGCGCCGTGGCGTCTGCACCCGGGTGTACACCACCACGCCTAAGAAGCCGAACTCGGCTATGCGTAAGGTTGCTCGCGTGCGCCTCACCAACGGCAAAGAAGTCAACGCCTACATCCCTGGCGAAGGCCACAACCTCCAGGAGCACAGCATTGTGCTGATCCGTGGTGGTCGGGTGAAAGACTTGCCCGGTGTACGTTACCACATCATCCGTGGTGCCCTCGATACGGCCGGTGTAAACGGTCGTACGCAGCGCCGCTCGAAGTACGGTGCCAAGCGTCCGAAGCCCGGTCAGGTAGCCGCCGCTGGCAAGGGTGCTCCTGCTAAGAAGAAAAAGTAATTGAAGCCGAGTGAGGTAGTGCGAAGTGCTGGATAGCACATGGTTCTTATCCCACTTTCCCGCTACGTCAACTCAATTCTACCCCCATGAGAAAGTCAAAACCAAAGAAGCGCATCCTCCTGCCCGATCCTAAGTACAAGGAGACGCTGGTAACCCGGTTCGTCAACTACATGATGTACGACGGGAAGAAAAACCTTGCCTACACCATTTTCTACGATGCTTGCGAGCTGGTAGAAGCGCGTACCAAGGAAAGCGGCGTGGAGATGTGGCGCAAAGCCCTCAATAACGTGATGCCGACCGTGGAAGTGAAGAGCCGCCGCGTAGGTGGTGCTACCTTCCAGGTGCCGATCGAAGTTCGCCCTGATCGTCGTATTGCTGTTGGCTCGAAGTGGCTGATTCAGTACGCTCGTCGTCGTGGTGAGAAGACCATGAAGGACAAGCTGGCCGGCGAAATCATCGCTGCCGCTAAGGGTGAAGGTGCCGCCGTCAAGAAGAAGGACGACACCCACCGGATGGCTGAGGCTAACAAAGCCTTCTCGCACTTCCGTTTCTAAGGTGTGAATGAGCGAATGAGTGACTGAGTGACCGTTCAGCAACTGAACTATTCATTCACCTCACTCATTCACCTATTCACTCATTCACTTATTGAAAAAATGGCTGTAAATAAAGATCTGCAATACCTCCGGAACATCGGGATTATGGCGCACATCGACGCCGGTAAAACCACCACGTCGGAGCGCATTCTCTACTATACCGGAAAGACCCACAAAATCGGGGAAGTGCACGAAGGTGCCGCCACGATGGACTGGATGGAGCAGGAGCAGGAGCGGGGTATCACCATTACCTCGGCTGCTACCACTACCTTCTGGAACTACCCCACCGACTCCAACGGTGACCCGGTAGAAAGCACCAAGCAGTACAAAATCAACCTGATTGACACCCCCGGCCACGTTGACTTCACCGTAGAGGTGGAGCGCTCGTTGCGCGTACTCGACGGCGCTGTGGCGTTGTTCTGTGCCGTATCCGGTGTGGAGCCCCAGTCGGAGACTGTATGGCGTCAGGCTGACAAGTACAAGGTGCCTCGCATCTGCTTCGTCAACAAGATGGACCGCGCTGGTGCCGACTTCTTCAAGGCTGTAAACGAAATCAAGGACAAGCTGGGTGCCAACCCCGTGCCGCTCCAGATTCCGATTGGTGCTGAAGACACCTTCAAAGGTGTAGTTGACCTGCTGACTGGCAAAGCCATCGTGTGGGACGACGCAACTCAGGGCAAATCCTTCCACGAAATCCCGGTTCCCGAGGACCTCGTGGAAACGGTGGCCGAGTGGCGCCAGAAACTGATCGAGAGCGTTGCCGAGTATGACGACGCCTTGCTCGAGAAGTTCTTCGACGATCCGGACTCCATCACCCGCGACGAAATGATGGTCGTTATCCGCAAAGCGGTTATCGACATGAAGTTCTCGCCCGTAATGTGCGGCTCGGCCTTCAAAAACAAAGGTGTGCAGACGATGCTGGACGGCGTAATGGCCTACCTGCCCTCGCCCCTCGATATGCCCCCCATCATCGGTAAGAACCCCGACACGGAGGAGGAAATCGAGCGTCATCCCGACAACTCGGAGCCCTTCACGGCCCTGGCCTTCAAGATTGCCACTGACCCCTTCGTGGGCCGTCTGTGCTTCTTCCGCTGCTACAGCGGTGTGCTGGATGCCGGCTCGTACGTGCACAACAACCGCACGAACAAGAAGGAGCGGATTTCGCGTCTCATGCAGATGCACTCCAACAAGCAGAACCCCATCGACAAGATCCAGGCTGGCGACATTGCTGCCGGCGTGGGTTTCAAAGACATCAAAACCGGCGATACGCTGAGCGACGAGAAGCACCCAATCGTGCTCGAGTCGATGTCGTTCCCCGAGCCCGTTATCGGTTACGCTATCGAGCCGAAAACGCAGGCCGACGTGGACAAGATGGGTATGGCTATTGCCAAGCTTGTGGAAGAAGACCCCACCTTGGTGGTGCAGACTGACCCCGAGACGGGCCAGACGGTACTCAAGGGTATGGGTGAGTTGCACCTTGAAATCATCATCGACCGGATGCGTCGGGAGTTCAAGGTGGAAATCAACCAGGGTGCTCCTCAGGTTGCCTACAAAGAGGTACTCACCAAGAACGTCGAGCACCGGGAGACCTACAAGAAGCAGACCGGTGGCCGCGGTAAGTTCGGTGACATCGTGTTTGAACTGGGTCCGAAAGTGACCGATCCGGAGAAGCCAGGACTGGAGTTCGTCAATGACATCACGGGTGGTGTAATCCCCCGCGAATTCATCGCGCCGATTCAGAAAGGTTTCGAAGAGGCCATGAAGAACGGTCCGCTGGCGGGCTTCCCGATTGAGGGTATGCGCGTACGCCTGTACTTCGGTTCCTTCCACGACGTTGACTCGGACGCCCTGTCGTTCGAACTCGCCGCCCGTGGTGGTTTCCGGGAAGCTGGCAAGCAAGCCGGTCCGAAACTGCTCGAGCCAATCATGGCAGTAGAAGTAGTTTCGCCGGATGAATATACCGGCTCGGTAACGGGTGACCTGAACCGTCGTCGGGGTATTATGAAGGGCATGGACACGAAGGCGGGTGCCAACGTTATCAAGGCTGACGTTCCGCTGTCGGAGCTGTTCGGCTACGTAACGACGCTGCGCACCATCTCGTCGGGTCGGGCCTCCGCTTCGCTTACGTTCTCGCACTACGACCAGGTGCCGAACAACCTCGCGGAAGCCATTATCGCCAAGCAGAAGGGCAACGCCATTCGCTAATCCGCTTTTTCATTAATCGACATGAACCAGAAAATTCGCATCAAGCTCAAATCCTACGACCACAACTTGGTGGACAAATCGTCGGAGAAGATTGTGACGGCGGTGAAGGCTACGGGCGCTATCGTTAGCGGTCCAATTCCCCTGCCCACTAAAAAGGAAAAATTCACCGTGCTCCGTTCGCCCCACGTGAACAAGAAGAGCCGGGAGCAATTCCAGCTTTGCACTTACAAGCGTCTCGTTGACATCTACTCGACTTCGTCGAAGACGGTAGATGCCCTGATGAAGCTGGAGTTGCCAAGCGGTGTTGACGTTGAAATCAAAGTCTGAGGACCGGATTTCCGTTAGCTAGCTAACTCGAAACGCCCCATCAGCTCCTCGGAGTTGGTGGGGCGTTTCTTTTGTATTCGGTGCAGGGCAGGGGAGTCAGGGGAGTAGCCAGCGAGCTGACTGCAGGAATATAACGCAAGGCCGGCCGAGGGGCTAGCGGGTGCCCTAACTGCTTAGTTATGAAAATATTTCAGAGGCATCCTAGATATTGCCAGAACAATTTCCTAGCTTTGCACTCCATTTCCGAAAATGCCACGCGGGCGTTTTCGAGTTGTGTCTTTTTCTAAAACCCCAATTGAATGCCTGGCATCATCGGTAAAAAAATCGGTATGACAAGCCTCTTCACTCCGGACGGGAAGAACATTCCCTGCACGCTCATCGAAGCGGGTCCGTGCGTAGTGACGCAGGTTAAGACCATCGCAACGGACGGCTACACGGCCGTTCAACTCGGCTACGGCGAGAAAAAAGCCAAGAACACGACCAAGCCCTTGGTAGGTCACTTCGCTAAAGCCGGAACCACTCCCAAGAAGAAGCTGGTTGAGTTCCGTCTCGAGGCAGCTGAAATGGCTGATTACTCGGCTGGTGCTGAAATCAACACGTCGCTGTTCACGGAAGGTGAATTTGTGGACGTAGTAGGTACCTCCAAGGGTAAAGGCTTCCAGGGCGTTGTAAAGCGCTACAACTTTGCTGGTGTAGGTGGCCAGACCCACGGCCAGCACAACCGCGGCCGTCACCCTGGTTCTATTGGTGCCTGCTCGTGGCCTTCGCGTGTATTCAAAGGAATGCGCATGGGTGGCCGCATGGGCAACGACCGGGTGAAAGTGCAGAACCTGAAGGTAATGCGCATTGTAGCCGACAAAAACCTCATTCTGGTGAGCGGCTCGATTCCCGGTGCCAAGAACTCTTTCGTGCTCCTGGAGAAATAAGCTACTAAGATGGAACTGTCAGTAATCAACATCAAAGGCGAAGACACGGGCCGCAAGGTGACCCTGTCTGACGCTATCTTCGGCATGGAGCCGAACGAGCACGTGATGTACCTCGACGTGAAGCAGTACCTGGCCAACCAGCGCCAGGGCACGCACAAGTCGAAGCAGCGTAACGAAGTACACGGTACGACCAAGAAGCTCAAGAAGCAGAAAGGAACGGGCGGCGCCCGTGCTGGCTCTATGAAGTCGGGCGTATTCGTAGGTGGCGGCCGGATTTTCGGTCCTCAGCCCCGTGACTACGGCTTCAAGCTCAACAAAAAGACCAAGCGTCTGGCCCGTCTGTCGGCTCTCTCGACGCTGGCCCAGGATGGCAAGATCTCGGTAGTGGAAAACATTACCATGTCGGCCGTTAAGACCAAGGACTTCGCCTCGATCATGGCGGGTCTGAAGCTGAACAATGGCAAGAAGACCCTGCTCGTAACGGGCGCGGTTGATAAGAACGTGGTCCTGTCGGCCCGTAACATCCAGCGCGTGAGCGTGGCTACTCCTGTAGCCCTCAATACCCACGACCTGCTGAACACCGATACGCTGCTGCTATCGGAGGATGGGCTGACGGCATTGGAACAACTTTATACCACTGCTGAATAATGAGCACTCTCAAGAAACCCATCCTATCGGAGAAGGCCACCGGGCTCAACGAACAAGGGAAGTATTCCTTCTACGTTGACATCGATGCCAACAAGGTGCAGATCAAGAAAGAGATTGAGCAGCTTTACGGCGTGACGGTGACCAACATCAGCACGATGCGCACCATCGGCAAGGTGAAATCCAAGTTCACGAAGGGCGGATCCATTTCGGGTCGTCGTCCGCACGGCAAAAAGGCCGTTGTTACCGTGAAAGAAGGCGACCTCATCGACTTCTACAGCGGCCTCTAAGCCTGTCTTTCCGCCAAGAATTTTTCCTAAGCAAGAGTAATGGCACTCAAAAAACTAAGACCAACATCACCGGGTCAGCGCTTCCGCATCGCCCCGGCCTTCGACGAGATTACTGCGTCGACGCCGGAGAAGTCGCTGTTGGCACCCCTCAAAAACTCCGGTGGCCGTAACAATTCGGGCAAAATGTCGAACCGCTATATGGGCGGCGGACATAAAGCCAAGTACCGGATCATCGACTTCAAGCGTGACAAGGCCTCGGTGCCTGCCACAGTGAAGACGATTGAATACGATCCGAACCGCACCGCGCGTATTGCTTTGCTGCAATATGCCGACGGTGAAAAGCGCTACATCATTGCTCCTGCCGGTCTGGTAGTGGGCAACGAGGTAGTATCGGGTTCGGGCGTTGCACCGGAAGTTGGTAATGCTCTACCCCTGCGCGAGATTCCCCTCGGTACCATTGTACACAATATCGAGCTGATGCCCGGTAATGGTGCTGCAATGGCCCGCTCGGCCGGAACCTACGCCCAGCTGGTAGCTCGCGAAGAGAAGTACGCCACCCTGAAACTGCCCTCCGGCGAAATGCGCATGGTACTCGTTACCTGCATGGCTACGGTAGGCACCGTTTCCAACGGCGACCACATGAATGTTCGCCTCGGTAAGGCCGGCCGTAACCGCTGGTTGGGTCGTCGTCCGCGCGTTCGTGGTGTAGCTATGAACCCTGTAGATCACCCAATGGGTGGTGGTGAAGGCAAGTCGTCGGGTGGTCACCCACGCAGCCGTAACGGCATCTTCTCGAAAGGCCAGAAGACCCGTAACAAGAACAAGTATTCCGAGCAGCTGATCATCAACCGTAAAGGCAAGAAGTAAGCAATGGCACGTTCACTAAAAAAAGGGCCGTACATTGACTTCCGGCTCGAGAAGAAAGTAACGGCAATGGAGGAATCCGGCAAAAAGTCGGTGGTGAAGACTTGGTCTCGCCGCTCGATGATTTCGCCAGACTTCGTTGGCCACACCTTCGCCGTTCACAACGGCAATAAGTTCATCCCGGTGTATGTTACGGAGAACATGGTAGGACACAAACTCGGTGAGTTTGCTCCAACCCGGAACTTCCGTGGCCATATCGCCAAGAAAGATAAAGGCAAGCGCTAATATGGAAGCAGTAGCTAAACTCCGGAACGTGCCTACCTCGCCGCGCAAGATGCGCTTGGTAGCCAACCTGGTCCGTGGTCAGAAAGTGACCCGGGCCCTCGGCCTGCTGAAATTTGAGGCCAACTCAGGTGCCCCCAAAATCGAGAAACTGCTCCTGTCGGCTCTGGCCAACTGGCAGCAGAAGAACGAGGACGAGCGCATCGAGGATGCTAATCTCTACATCAAGGAGATTTTCGTGGATGAAGGCCGCATGCTGAAGCGTTTGCGCCCCGCCCCCCAGGGCCGTGGCCACCGTATTCGCAAGCGTAGCAACCACGTGACGCTGATCATTGACTCGAAAGTGGAACCACTTGGTAGCAAAGCTGCCGCCAAGCAGGCTGCTGAGACCAAAGGCACTGAGGCCACGGCAGAAGCCAAGCCAAAGGCCGCGCGTCGTAGCTCGAAGAAATCAACTGAAACCAAGGCAGAAGCCACCGCATAAGCACTATGGGACAGAAAGTAAATCCGGTTGGCTTCCGTCTGGGCGTCATCAAAGGATGGGACTCGAACTGGTACGGCGGCAAGGACTTTGCCGACAAGCTGGTTGAGGACGAAAAAATCCGCAAATACATCAACGCTCGTATTCCGAAAGGTGGCATCAGCCGCATCGTAATTGAGCGCACGCTGAAGCGCGTAACCATTACCATCAACACGGCCCGTCCGGGCGTAGTGATTGGTAAAGGCGGTGCCGAAGTGGACAAGATCAAGGACGAGCTGAAGCAGATCACCGGCAAAGACGTTCAGATCAACATTTTCGAGATCAAGCGCCCCGAGTTGGATGCCAAGCTGGTAGGCGAGAGCATCGCCCAGCAGCTCCAGGCACGTATCTCGTTCCGCCGGGCCATGAAGATGTCGATTCAGGCTGCTATGCGTGTTGGTGCCGAAGGCATCAAGATTCAGTGCGGTGGTCGTTTGGGTGGGGCTGAAATTGCCCGCTCCGAGCAGTACAAAGAGGGTCGTACGCCGCTGCACACGCTGCGCGCCGACATCGACTATGCTCTCTCGGAAGCCCAGACGGTATATGGCAAGATCGGCATCAAGGTGTGGATCATGCGTGGTGAAGTGTTCGGCAAGCCCGACCTTTCGCCAAACCAGCAGCCTGCTGGTGGTCAGGGTGGCGACAGCCGCAACGACCGGGGCCCACGCAGCGAGCGTGGCCCGCGCCGTGACCGGAACGACCGGGGTGGCGACAGCCGAGGTGGTGCAGATCGGGGCGGCGACAGCCGTGGCGGTCAGCGCCGGGGCCCAGGTGGTCCAGGCGGTCAGGGTGGCCAGAACCGCGGTGGCGGTGGCGCCCCGCGCCGCTAGTCCTCTCCCTTTCTCTCGAATTTTAAGACAGTATAACTCATGTTACAACCGAAAAGGACCAAGTATCGCAAGATGCAAAAGGGTCGCATACATGGCTTAGCCCATCGCGGCAGCTCCATCGACTTCGGTTCGTTCGCTATCAAGTCGCTGGAACAAGCGTGGATTACGGCTCGCCAGATTGAGGCTGCTCGTATTGCCATGACCCGCGCCATGAAGCGCGAAGGTCAAGTTTGGATCCGCATTTTCCCTGACAAGCCAATTACCAAGAAGCCTGCTGAAGTGCGGATGGGTAAGGGTAAGGGTTCGCCCGAGTATTGGGTGGCCTGCGTGAAGCCTGGCACTATCATGTTCGAATCGGACGGGGTAACGCTGGAAGTAGCTCAGGAGTCGCTGCGTCTGGCTGCTCAGAAATTGCCGGTACGGACGTCGTTTGTTGTTCGTCGTGACTACGTAGATAACAAGTAAGATGAAGAACGCCGAAATCCGTAACCTCTCGCTAGAGGACCTCAAAAATCAATTGAAGACCGAGCAAACCAGTGGCCAGACCATGCGTTTCGCGCATGCCATTTCGCCCCTGGAAAACCCGCTCCGTCTGAAGCAAGCCCGCAAAAACGTCGCCCGTCTGTTGACTGAGTTGAAGCGTCGTGAGAATGAGCAGGCTACTAACACTGCTAACTAACGATGGCAAACAACGAAGAACAGCAGGGCACTGCCGCTACCACTGAGCGGAACCTGCGCAAAGAAATCATCGGCCGCGTAACCTCCTCCAAGATGGACAAGTCCATCACGGTGATGGTTGAGAGCAAGATGAAGCACCCGATCTACGGCAAATTCGTTACCAAGTCGACCAAGTTCATGGCCCACGACGAGAACAACGAGTGCGGCGAAGGCGACACGGTGCGCATCATGAGCACCCGTCCGCTTAGCAAGAGCAAGCGGTGGAGATTGGTAGAAATCGTAGAACGCGCCAAGTAAGATGATACAGCAAGAATCCCGTCTGACCGTCGCTGATAACAGCGGCGCCAAAGAAGTTCTTTGCATTCGTGTCCTCGGTGGCACGGGCAAGAAATACGCTAGCGTTGGCGACAAGATCGTAGTAGCCATTAAGTCGGCTATTGGATCCGGCAACGCTAAAAAAGGTACGGTTTCCAGAGCCGTTGTAGTTCGCACGAAGAAGGAAGTACGTCGTAAGGACGGTTCCTACATTCGCTTCGACGACAATGCCGCCGTACTGCTCAACAATAACGACGAGCCCCGCGGTACCCGCATCTTCGGCCCCGTAGCCCGCGAGCTACGTGAGCGCCAGTTCATGAAGATCGTTTCGCTGGCTCCTGAAGTTCTCTAAGCAATGGCAACGAAAACGAAAGCAACGCCTACGAAACTGCACGTGAAAACCGGTGACACCGTATTGGTGATTGCCGGCGACGAGAAGGGCAAAACCGGCACTATTAAGTCGGTTAACCGTTCGACGCAGCGTGTTATCGTGGAAGGCCTCAACCTGGCAACCAAGCACAACAAACCCAGTGCGAAGAATCCCCAGGGCGGCATCACCAAGATCGAGGCCCCGATTCACGTGAGCAACGTGAAGCGCGTGGACTCGGCCAACGCCTAACCGCTCCCGATCATGGCTCGACTGAAAGAAAAATACAACAAAGAAGTAGTACCCGCGCTCCAGGAGAAATTCCAGTTCAAGAGCATCATGCAGGTACCACGGATCACCAAAATCTGCATCAACCGCGGCATCGGTGCCGCCGTAGCCGACAAGAAATTGGTCGACAACGGCGTGGATGAGCTCACGATCATCACTGGTCAGAAAGCTGTTCCAACTATTGCCAAGCGTTCGGTATCGAACTTCAAGCTGCGTGAGGGTATGCCTATCGGCGCCCGTGTTACGCTGCGTGGTGAGCAGATGTACGAATTCCTTGACCGTCTGCTGACCGTGGCGCTGCCCCGGGTACGTGACTTCAAAGGAATCAACGACAAAGGCTTCGACGGCCGGGGTAACTATACCCTGGGTGTGAAAGAGCAGATCATCTTCCCGGAAATTTCGATTGACAAGATCAAGTCGATTGCCGGCATGGACATCACGATTGTGACGACAGCCGAAAACGACGAGCAAAGCTACGAGCTGCTCAAGGCCTTCGGAATGCCATTCGCCAACGCTAAGAAAGAAAACAATGGCTAAGGAGAGTATGAAAGCACGGGAACGGAAGCGTATCGCTACCGTTGCCCGCTACGCCGAGAAGCGCAAGGCTCTGAAAGAGGCTGGCGACTACGAAGGCCTGGACAAATTGCCGCGCAATGCTTCGCCCGTGCGTTTGCACAACCGCGACAAAATCGACGGTCGTCCTCGTGGCTACATGCGTAAGTTCGGCATCAGCCGGGTACGCTTCCGCGAAATGGCTCTCGCCGGCAAAATCCCCGGTGTAACCAAGTCCAGCTGGTAATAACCACTGTACAGTTGCTGAAGCAGGTTTTCCTGTAAAGCAATGATATTTGGCAGGTTGCCGAAAGAAACCATTGGCCGAGCCTTCACAAGCCGAGCCGAGTAGTCTTAACCGAAAATTTCGCTGACCCTTTCCGGGCCGGCGAAATTTTCATATCTTTGCGGCTCCCTAAAAATGGGCGCTGCCTTTTCACAATCGAATGAACACAGATCCAATTGCCGACTACCTGACCCGGGTACGCAATGCCATCAAGGCAAACCACCGGGTGGTGGAAATCCCGGCCAGCAACATCAAAAAGGAAATCACGAAGGTGCTCTATAAAAAGGGCTACATTCAGAGCTACCGGTTTGATGACGCCGCCGTGCAGGGTACGATTAAAATCGCCCTCAAGTACAACCCCACCACGAAGGTGCCGGCCATTACGAAACTGCAGCGCGTGAGCTCGCCCGGTTTGCGCCAGTATGCGCACGTAGGCAACATGCCCCGCGTCCTCAGCGGCCTCGGTATCGCCATTCTCTCCACGTCGAAGGGCGTGATGACGGAGAAAGAGGCGAAGGCCGAGAACGTGGGCGGCGAGGTGCTGTGCTACGTTTACTAATCTGAAAGGAAACAGAAACTATGTCACGCATTGGTAAACTGCCCATCACTCTGCCCGACAACGTGCAGATTGAAGTGAGCAACGATAACAACGTAACCGTAAAGGGCCCGAAAGGCACCCTGGTAGTTCCCGTAGACCGCGACATCGCCGTGGCTCAGGAAGACGGCCAGTTGGTGGTAACGCGTCCTACGGAGCAGAAGCGTCATAAGGCCATGCATGGTCTGTATCGCTCGCTGCTCAACAACGCCGTTAATGGCGTCAGCAACGGCCTCGAAGAGAAGCTGGAGTTGGTAGGTGTAGGTTACAAAGCCGCTATGGCTGGTACCACCCTGGAATTGTCGCTCGGCTACTCGCACAACATCTTCCTGGCTCTGCCAGCCGAAGTAACTGCTACAGCCCTGACCGAAAAAGGTAAAAACCCCATCGTTACCCTCACCAGCATCGACAAGCAGTTGCTGGGCCAGGTAGCAGCAAAGATTCGCTCGTTGCGCAAAGTTGAGCCCTATAAAGGCAAAGGCGTGCGTTTCGTGGGTGAGCAGATTCGTCGTAAGGCTGGTAAAACGGCTTCGAAATAATAACGCACCATGGCTTTCGATAAAGCAACTAGAAGAAAACGGATCCAGCGCATCATCCGCACTAAGGTGGCTGGCACGTCCGAGCGTCCGCGTTTGTCGGTGTTCCGCAGCAATACGGGCATTTATGCTCAGATTATTGACGACACTACCGGCAATACCCTGGCGTCTGCTTCCTCGAAGCACGTTTCGGTGGAAGGGGGCAACGGAGTCGCCCTCGCCGCCGCAGTCGGCAAAGAGCTTGCCGCCCGTGCTACAGGAAAAGGAATTTCGAAAGTGGTATTTGACCGTTCCGGTTATCTCTACCACGGCCGCGTAAAATCATTGGCAGAAGGAGCCCGCGAAGGCGGCCTCAATTTCTAATCTATCATCATGGCAGAATTTAACAACGGCCCCCGTGCTGGCGGCAACGACCGCGGCGGCAACGACCGTCGTGGTGGTGGCAATGACCGTCGCGGCGGAAATGACCGTAACAACGACTCGCGCACCGGCGATTCCGATTTGAAAGAGAAAGTAGTAGCTATCAACCGTGTTGCCAAAGTGGTAAAAGGTGGTCGTCGCTTCAGCTTCTCGGCCATCGTGGTAGTAGGTGACGGCAACGGCACTGTAGGCTACGGCCTCGGCAAAGCCAACGAAGTAACTGACGCTATTGCCAAAGGCATTGACGACGCGAAGAAAAACCTGGTGAAGGTGCCGCTCTATAAGCACACTGTTCCCCACGTAATGGAAGGCAAGTACTCGGGTGGTTTTGTGCTGGTTCAGCCGGCTGCTGCTGGTACGGGTGTAATTGCAGGCGGCGCTATGCGTGCCGTGTTCGAAAGCGCTGGTATCAAAGATGTACTCGCTAAGTCGAAAGGCTCGTCGAACCCCCACAACGTAGTGAAGGCTACCTTCGACGCCCTGCTGAAAATGCGCGACCCGTTGCAGATTGCACAGGCTCGTGGCATCACCCTCGCTCAAGTTTTTAACGGTTAAGAGACGATGGCGCAGATCCAAATCAAACTCGTAAAAAGCACTATCGACCGCCCCCAGCGGCAGAAGCGCACTGTGCAGGCCTTGGGCCTCGGCAAAATGAACAGCACCCGGACCGTGGAAAACACGCCCGAGCTGGCTGGCATGATCAAAGCCGTTCAGCACTTATTGGAAGTAACCGAACTCTAGGAATCTCCCGAACATGAATCTCAGCAATCTCCAGCCCGCTATTGGCTCGACTCGCAACATCAAGCGAATCGGTCGTGGTACGGGTTCCGGCCGCGGCGGCACATCGACGCGCGGTCACAAAGGTGCCAAGTCCCGCTCGGGTTACTCCAAGAAGTCGGGCTTCGAAGGTGGCCAGATGCCTTTGCAGCGTCGGGTGCCTAAGTTTGGCTTCAAGAACATCAACCGCATTGAGTACAAAGCCGTCAACCTCGACGTGCTGGCGGCTCTCACGGAAAACGGCTCGGCTACTACGCTGGACGCAGCTTTCTTTGTAACTGCTGGTTTGGCTTCGAAGTCTGCTAAAATTAAAGTTCTGGGTCGGGGTGAAATCACCAAGGCACTGGAAGTACATGCGCATGCTTTCTCCAAGTCGGCTGTTGAAGCCATTGAGAAGGCGGGTGGCAAAGCCGTGACGCTGTAAGCACCGACGTAGCAATGAAAAAACTTATCGACCAGATAAAGAATGTATTTGCGATTGAAGATCTGCGTTCGCGGATCTTCAATACGCTTTTTTTCATTGCCATTTACCGGCTTGGCTCTTACGTGGTGCTACCCGGTGTTGATCCTACCCGGCTCAAGCAAGGCGCTACCGGCGTTTTGGGTATTCTCGACACGCTGCTGGGGGGGGCTTTCAGCCACGCTTCCATCTTCGCGTTGGGCATCATGCCTTACATTTCTGCCTCTATTGTACTGCAGCTGCTAACCATTGCAGTGCCGTATTTCCAGAAGCTGCAGAAGGAAGGCGAGTCCGGTCGGAAAAAGATCAACCAGTACACCCGCATCCTCACCATTCCGATCGTGGCGTTGCAGTCGGTAGGCTTCATCGCCACAATTAATGCCGAAGCCATCATCAATCCCGGTGTGTTCTTCACCGTTTCCACGGCCATTATCGTAACGGCGGGTACGCTGTTCTGCATGTGGCTGGGCGAGAAGATCACCGATAAGGGTATTGGCAATGGTATTTCAATGCTGATCATGATTGGCATTGTATCGCGCCTGCCGGGTGCTTTGATTGGGGAAGCTACGGCCCGCACTATGCGCGGTTCGTTGATTTTCCTGATTGAAATGGCCGTGTTGTTCGTGGTTGTAATGGCCGTGATCATCCTCACGCAGGCCGTACGCCAGATTCCAGTGCAGTACGCCAAGCAGATTGGTGGGGCCGCGTCGCTTAGCTCCCAGCGCCAGTACATCCCGATGAAAGTAAATGCGGCCGGCGTTATGCCGATCATTTTTGCTCAGTCGCTGATGTTTGTGCCAGCTATTGCCGCTTCGGCCTGGAACAAGAACAGTGAAGCGGCAACGCTGATCGGTACTTGGTTTCAACCAAACCACTGGGTGTACAACGTGGTATTTGGTCTGCTCATCGTGATCTTCACGTATTTCTACACGGCCATCAGTGTCAATCCCAACCAGATTGCGGATGACCTGAAGCGGAGCGGCGGGTTTATTCCCGGCGTTAAGCCTGGCCGCGATACGTCGGAATTTATTGATGAGGTCCTGACTCGCATCACGTTGCCTGGAGCAGTTGCATTGGCCGTTATTGCCATTCTTCCGGCTCTGGCTACTGTTGCTGGTGTTACCCGCCCATTTGCTCAGTTCTACGGTGGTACGTCGCTCATTATTATGGTGGGCGTAGTACTTGATACCATGAACCAAGTAAAAAGCTACTTGCTCATGCGCGATTATGACCGCATGATGAAGACCAACAAAACCCGGGGCCGTTCACAGAATATCGCTCTCGCTTCGTAATAGAGATGATCTTTTACAAAACTGAGGAGGAAATTGATATGATGAGAGCTAGTGCGAAAGTGCTGGCTCAGGCCCACGGCGAAGTGGCCAAAATGATTCGGGAAGGAGTTACTACCCGGGCGCTGGATCAGCGAGCCGAAGAATTCATCCGGGACCATGGCGGACAGCCTTCGTTTAAAGGGTATAATGGTTTCGAATACAGCCTCTGCATCTCGCTCAATTCGGTTGTGGTGCATGGTTTTCCGAGTGATTATGCCCTGCAAAGCGGCGACATCGTTTCGGTTGACTGCGGGGTGTTGCTTAACGGCTATCATGCCGATAGTGCTTACACTTACCCAATCGGGGAGGTGGCACCAGAGGTACTTGAGCTGTTGGCCGAAACCAAAAAGTCGCTTTACCTCGGTATCGAGCAAGCGGTAGCGGGCAACCGCATGGGCGACATCAGTTACGCAATCCAGAACCATGTTGAGAAACAGGGGTACGGGGTTGTTCGGGAATTGGTCGGCCATGGCATCGGCCAGAAGCTGCATGAGCGGCCTGAAGTTCCGAACTACGGTAAGCGTGGATCGGGGCTGAAGCTGCAAACCGGACTCACGTTGGCTATTGAGCCGATGGTGAATTTGGGAACGAAGAGTGTGATCCAGGAAAAGGATGGCTGGACTATCCGAACCAAAGACCGCAAGCCTTCCGCGCACTTTGAGCACACTATTGTTGTTCGTAAAGACAAGGCGGAAATTCTTACCTCCTTTGACTACATAGAAAAAGCCTTACAGTAGCCTTATGGCCAAACAAACTTCCATTGAGCAGGACGGTACCATCCTGGAAGCCCTATCCAACGCCATGTTCCGCGTGGAGCTGGAAAACGGTCACCAGTTGATTGCCCACATTTCGGGTAAGATGCGGATGCACTACATCAAAATTCTGCCGGGAGATAAGGTAAAGCTCGAAATGTCTCCTTACGACTTGTCGAAGGGACGGATCGTGTACCGTTACAAGTAGTGGGTCTTAGGAGCTTGGGGTCTCCGGATGTTGGTTGCCGTTGAGGTGCCAGCGCTATCCGGACTCCGACTCCCCACTAAGACCCTAAGTTCCCAAGTTCTAAGACCTCCATATCATGAAAGTAAAAACGTCCGTCAAGAAGCGTAGCGCCGATTGCAAAATCATCCGTCGCAAAGGCAAACTCTACGTCATCAACAAAAAGAACCCCCGCTATAAGCAGCGTCAGGGGTAATTATTGGAAATTGGGGTCTTCGGGACACCGGAACTTGGTTTAGGTTCTGACCGTCCTTTGACTGAGCATGAAGCTAAGCTAAGCCCCAAGACCCTAACTCGCCAACAACCCAAACTCACCACATGGCTCGTATTGCAGGGGTAGATATCCCAGACAACAAACGCGGCGAAATCTCGCTGACGTACATTTTCGGCATCGGTCGCACTTCGGCCCAGCAAATCCTTTCGAAAGCAGGCGTTGACCTGAACAAGAAAGTGAAGGATTGGACGGAAGAGGAAGCCGGCGAAATTCGGAGCGTAATTGCGGCCGAATATAAGACCGAGGGTGTGCTGCGCTCCGAAGTGCAGCTCAACATCAAACGTCTCATGGACATCGGTTGCTACCGCGGTCTGCGTCACCGTAAAGGTCTGCCTGTTCGTGGTCAGCGCACCAAGAACAACTCGCGTACCCGTAAGGGCAAGCGGAAGACCGTTGCCGGTAAGAAAAAAGCCACTAAGTAATTAACGAAAATCAGGTTGAGTTGATAGCTGTAAAGCCTGAGCTAAGCGCACCGCCCTTGTGGCTCGGTAGCCTTCTCTCAGAATTCAACCTAACAACTTTCGTTTCATTTTCGCGATAACCAAATGGCACAAAAAAGAAAAGACAAAGCCAAGAAGCGCGTTGTCGTTGTTGAGCCCGTAGGCCAGGTACACATCAAAGCCTCCTTCAACAACATCATCATCTCCATCACCAACAACAATGGCCAGGTTATCTCCTGGGCATCTGCTGGTAAGATGGGATTCCGGGGTTCTAAGAAGAACACCCCCTACGCCGCTCAAATGGCAATGACCGATGCTGGCAAAGTAGCCCACGATTTGGGTATGCGTAAAGCCGAAGTATTCGTGAAGGGCCCGGGTGCTGGCCGTGAGTCGGCTATCCGGACGCTGGGTAACGTGGGGATTGAAGTAACGACCATCAAGGACGTGACGCCGCTGCCCCACAACGGCTGCCGTCCGCCCAAACGTCGTCGCGTTTAATTAACTGAGCGCGGCCGGTTCCGGCCCGAAGTACTTTTGTTATAAAAGTGTTTCGGGCCGGACCAGCAGTTCACCCCTTCAACTCCCAACAACACCGAAATGGCACGTTATACTGGTCCTAAAACCAAGATTGCCCGTCGCTTCAATGAGCCGATTTTCGGCCCGAGCAAGGCACTCACCAAGAAAGCATATCCTCCCGGCCAGCATGGCCGTGGTCGTCGTAAGAAGCAGAGCGAGTACGCTGTCCAGCTGATGGAAAAGCAGAAAGTGAAGTACATGTACGGCATCCTCGAAAAGCAGTTCGAGAACCTGTTCCACAAGGCTGCTGCGTTGCCCGGTATCACCGGCGACAACCTGTTGGCCTTGCTCGAATCGCGTCTCGACAACACGGTATACCGTTTGGGCATTGCTCCTACGCGTCGTGCCGCCCGTCAGCTGGTGTTGCACAAGCACATCACGGTAAACGGTGAGATTGTAAACATCGCTTCGTACAAGCTCCGCGCCGGCGACATTGTGGCCGTTCGCGAGAAGTCGAAGTCGCTGGAAACCATCACGACGAGCCTGAGCGCCCGCAACGCGCGTGCTTTCTCGTGGTTGGAGTGGGAAGGCAAAGACATGGTGGGCAAGTTCATCAGCGCCCCTTCGCGGGAACTGATTCCGGAGAAAATCACGGAGCAGCTCATCGTCGAACTGTACTCGAAGTAATCGGTAGCGGCCCGGACGCCCGGGCCGCGCCATTGCTTCGCTGCTTTTTAATGAATTCAGGTAATGGGTATTAGGCAGTAGGACCTCCAAGAAGTGTCTTATTACCTGGTACCTTTTACTCATATCTAACAAACCGCCCCACTTATGTCAATCTTAGCTTTTCAAATGCCGGAGAAGGTAGTGATGGAGAAATCCGACGACTTCTACGGTACGTTTGAATTCAAGCCGCTGGAGAAAGGCTACGGCGTCACGATCGGCAACGCTTTGCGCCGCATCCTGCTGTCGTCGCTTGAGGGCTACGCCATCACCTCGGTGCGCACCAATAGTGTCCTGCACGAGTTCATGACCATTGAGGGCGTGATTGAGGATATGTCCGAAATTATCCTCAACCTGAAGCAAGTGCGCTTCCGCAAGGTGAGTGATGCCATTGAGGACAAAATCACGGTCCGCATCAAAGGCCAGGAAACCTTCGCGGCCGGCGACATCAACAACTTCACCAACGGTTTTGAAGTGCTCAACACCGATCTGGTGATTTGCCACGTTGATCCGGGAACAGAGTTGGAGTTTGAGTTCACGATCCAGAAGGGTCGGGGCTATGTGCCAGCCGAGGAGAACAAGCCCCTCGATCAGGTATTCGGCCAGATTGCCATTGATGCCATCTTCACGCCTATTAAGAACGTGAAGTACAGCATCGAGAACACTCGGGTAGAGCAGAAGACGGACTATGAGAAGCTGCTGATTGAGATTCATACCGATGGTTCGATCCATCCGGAGGAGGCTCTGAAAGGCGCCGCTAATATTCTCATCCAACACTTCATGCTGTTCTCCGACAGCACCATGACCTTCGAAACGGTGAAAGCCGAGGAAGAAGAGACGGTGGACGAGGAGACGCTGCACATGCGTAAGGTTCTGAAGACGCCGCTGGCGGATATGGACCTGAGCGTGCGCGCCTACAACTGCCTTAAGGCCGCCGACATCAAGAGCCTCGGCGACTTGGTGCAGCTCGACATGGCCGACATGATGAAGTTCCGCAACTTCGGTAAGAAGTCGCTCACGGAGCTGGAAAACCTCGTGGAGGAAAAAGGCCTGACCTTCGGGATGGACCTGAGCAAGTACAAGCTCGAAGAAGAATAGTCGATTTAAGTGAAAATGTGCTCACTGTGGTAATATGCTTCGGCTTATTCCACGTTAGCACATTTTTCATGTCTGACTATTACGTACATTTGCAGACTTTTTCACATTTCTCATAGTGTGCCCCAGGGGCAACGGTTCTAATGAGAAGGTAGCCGAAAGGCACTTTCCGCCGTGGTCGTTGTCCGCAAGCATACAATTTTCTCTTTTTTATGCGTCACGGTAAATCTTTCAACCATCTCGGCCGCACTGCCTCGCACCGCCAGGCAATGCTCTCCAACATGGCCAATTCGCTTATCCTGCACAAGCGCATCACTACTACGGTAGCTAAGGCTAAGGCCCTGCGCCAGTACGTGGAGCCGCTGCTCACGAAGGCTAAGAACGACACGACGCACTCGCGCCGCCTCGTTTTCTCGAGCCTGGGCCAGAAAGAGGTGCTCAAGGAACTGTTTGATAATGTTGCCGCTAAAATTGCCGGCCGTCCAGGTGGCTACACCCGCATCATCAAGCTGAGCCAGAACCGTCTGGGTGACAACGCCGAGATGTGCATCATCGAGCTGGTAGACTTCAACGATACGCTGCTGGAAGCCAAGAACGCTGGTGAGGCTAAGGCCACGACCCGTCGTTCGCGCCGCAGCGGTGGCAAGAAGGCTACCGAGGCAACGGCTGGTGAAGGTGATTCGACGGCTGAAGTAGTAGCCGAAGCTAAGCCTGCCAAGAAGGCCAAAGCTGCTACCACGGAAGTTTCGGCTCCCGAGGATACGGATACCGAAACGCTGAAAGACGGTGAGACCCGCGAGGAGAAAACCGCTGAGTAAATTGCTTTCGTAAGCCCGGCTTACTAGCACAATAAAAAAGGCCCGCCATCTGGTGGGCCTTTTTTTATGAATTGATTCTGTAAAACTTTTGCTGCTTACGTGGAACGTTTGGAGCCGAGTTGCACCAGCCGACTGCCCGTGGAGCTGTGGGGCCAGAGTAGTTTATACCGAGTAGCGTCGGCTAGCCGCTGGAATTGCGGCGCTAACGTGACGGCTGAGGGAAAGTCTGCCGGTAGCTTTTAGGGCTGCCCAAGCTATGGGAGCCAAAAGGTCGGTGATACTATTTACCTTGCAGCCCAATGGCGCAGGCGCCATTGGGCAACTTCGCATTCAGTTTCACCAACCTGTTTTCTTATGAGCATTATCACCGAAATCCACGCTCGCCAGATTTTCGATTCGCGCGGCAACCCAACCGTTGAAGTGGACGTGACCACCGACAGCGGCACCGTGGGCCGTGCTGCCGTACCAAGCGGCGCCAGCACCGGCAAGCACGAGGCGGTAGAACTGCGCGACAACGACAAGTCCAGGTACATGGGCAAGGGCGTACTGCAGGCAGTGGAGAACGTGAATACGACCATTGCCGAGGAGTTGGTTGGTTTCTCGGTGTTCGAGCAGGGCCTGCTCGACAAAATTATGCTGGAGCTTGATGGTACGCCCAACAAGGCCAACCTGGGCGCCAACGCCATTCTGGGCGCTTCGCTGGCCATTGCCCGCGCCGCCGCCGCCGAGGCCGGCATGCCGCTGTACCGCTACGTGGGTGGCGTAAATGCCACTACGCTGCCCGTACCGATGATGAACATCCTGAACGGGGGCTCGCATGCCGACAACAGCATCGACTTCCAGGAATTCATGATTATGCCCGTGGGCGCGTCGAGCTTCTCGGAGGCGCTGCGCTGGGGTACCGAAATCTTCCACCACCTGAAAGAAGTGCTCAAAAAGCAGGGCTTCAGCACCAACGTGGGCGACGAAGGTGGCTTCGCGCCGAACATCAAGAGCAACGAGGACGCCATTAAGATTGTGCTGCAGGCCATTGAGAAGGCCGGCTACAAGCCCGGCGACGACGTGATGATTGCCATGGACGCCGCCGCCTCGGAGTTCTACCAGGATGGCCACTACCACTTCAAAAAGAGCACCGGCGACAAGCTGACCTCGTCGGAAATGGTAAGCTACTGGACCGACTGGACCAAGAAGTACCCCATCATCAGCATCGAGGATGGCATGGACGAGGACGACTGGAGCGGCTGGAAGGCCCTGACCGAGAGCATCGGCAAAACCACCCAGCTCGTGGGCGACGACCTGTTCGTAACCAACGTGAACCGTTTGCAGCGCGGCATCGACGAGCAGATTGCCAACGCTATCCTCATCAAGGTAAACCAGATTGGTACGCTTTCCGAAACGATTGACGCCATCAACCTGGGCCGCCGCCATGGCTACAAGAGCATCATGAGCCACCGCTCGGGCGAAACCGAGGACAACACCATCGCCGACCTGGCCGTGGCCCTGAACACCGGCCAAATCAAGACTGGCTCGGCTTCGCGCTCCGACCGCATGGCCAAGTACAACCAGCTGCTCCGCATTGAGGAGGAGCTGGGCGAGGTAGCCTACTTCCCCGGGCGTAAAATGTAGTTCACGGGTTTCCGGTAATTAGCACCTGATTTCGCTGATTTGCTTTGAGCCAGCAAACGGTACTGCCCCAAAGGGTGGTACCGTTTTGCTTTTGAGGATGACGCAAGTGAAAAAGATGAGGAGAGTTAGCCGAGCAATTGCCCGTAATAATGGATATTTGTTAGGTTATCGTTGAAATCAGCGGAATCGTAGTTAATCAGCGGAAATCAGTGATGTTCCTATGCGGGTAGCAGAGTTATTTGATCGGGTGCCCCGCTTTCTGCGGAGCTTCTACTTTCTGGTAGGATTAGCGTTCCTGGGCTGGATGTTCCTGTTCGACGCCAATGACGTGGTGCGGCAGTATGATATGTACGCCAAGTGGCAGGAGCTGGAAACCGATAAGGGCTACTACCTGCGCGAAATTGATAAGGTAAAGAAAGACCGGGCCGAACTGCTGAGCAGCCCCGAACTACTGGAAAAGTTTGCCCGCGAGAAGTACATCATGAAGCGGCCGGGCGAAGACGTATTCGTGCTCGTGCCGCAGGAGCAGGAGTGAGGCCGGCCCGCAGCAAAACTGGCCGGCGCGGGCAGCCAGGATGGTGGGGTAGGAGCGGGGCCAAGTGGATGCTGAGCCTGTTGCTCGTGCTCCTGATAGCCCTGCCGAGCCCGGCCGCCAAGCCATCGACTGGAGTTTCGCAGGTGCAGGTGGCGCGGCGGTTTCTGCTGGCCATCATCCATCATAAATGGAAGGAAGCCTACCGCTACCTGACGCCTATGGCCCGGCAGCAACAGTCGGAAAAGCAGTTTCGGCAGGCCGCCCAGCTCCTGGCCGAACCGGCCCGCCAGTATGGCCCCGTTATCGACCTCTACAAGCTGGGCTACCGCCTACGCGGAGCCGCGGTTCCCGAACCCTTCGTCACCTTCTCCTACCGCGCCGACACGCTGCAACCGCGCCCCCACGTCCAGCTCGACGTCACGTTCCGCGACTCCACCGCCCGCCAGATCCAGAGCTTCCGGCTGGTGAAGATTGAGCAGTGAATGGGTGGTTAGGAACGTCATTCAGAGCGAAGCGAAGAATCTCGCGTGCCAAAGTAATTCTCCCATCAGGGGTTACCAATGCACGCGAGATTCTTCGCTGCGCTCTGAATGACGTTCTTTTTTACTCAGTCCCTCATTCACCGTTAATCCGGCAATGATATTTTGCCCATGCGTACGGCGGGCACGCGCTGCCGGCCCGTGCCGATGCTGATGGGCTGGCCGGCCACGGCCTCGTTGGCGAGCAGGGCGAAGAGGATGGCCTCCTTGGCATCAGGTAGCACGCCGAGGTCAGCGGTAGTAGCGAAACGGCAGGCGGGCAGGTGGCGCTGCAGGGCCGCGCGTAGCGTTGGATTGTGGGCGCCGCCGCCACTCAGATACACGGCTAAAGCGGGCGGCTCGCCCAAAGCCTGCCGGGCAGCCTGCGCAACGCCGGCCGCACTTAGCTCCACCAGCGTGGCCAGCAAGTCCTCAGCAGAGAGCTGGGTGGTGCCGGTGCGGGCTTGGGCCCTCTGCAAGTAAGCCAGACTGAACAGCTCTGGGCCGGTCGTGCGGGGTAGCGGGGCCCCGAAAAACGGGTGGGCCAGTAACTCGGCCAACAACCCCGGATGCACCATGCCCGCTGCTGCCAAGCGGCCATCCTCGTCGTAGGCTAAGTGGGGGAAGTGCTGGCGTACTATGGCGTCGAGTAGGGTATTGCCAGGGCCTGTGTCGGTGCTGAAGGCGGCCGTGGCATCGGGGCCGGTGCGGGGCAGGTAGGTGAAGTTGGCAATGCCCCCTAAGTTGAGAAGCAGGCGCTCCTCGGTGGGGCTGCCCAGCAGCAGGTAGTCGCCGTAGGCTGCCAGTGGGGCTCCTTCGCCACCCGCTGCAATGTGCTTCTGGCGGAAGTCGCTGAGCGTGATAATGCCGGTGCCTACTGCCAGATGGTCGGCGTCGCCGAGTTGCAGGGTGGCGTTCAGGCCCGGGAAGTCGGGGTGCTGGTGCTGGTGGGCCGGGGCGTGGTAGATCGTCTGGCCGTGGCTGGCCAGCAGGTCTACCTCGGCGGGTGCCACCTGCCACTCGCGTAGGCAGCCGAGTACCAGTTCGGCATGAAAACGGCCCAACCAGGCATTCAGCAACGTCAGGTACTCCAGGCTCACCTGCTCGCGTGCGAACACCTGCCGGATGCGCCGCCGCGTTTCCTCATCGTAGGGAACCGTAGCGAAGTGCTCCAGCTCCAGCCGCGTGGCCAGGCCGTGCCCATGCAAGCGGCATAACGCCACATCGAGCCCATCGAGCGAGGTGCCCGACATCAAGCCGATAATCCGGCGGCTGGGTTGCTGGGCGAACTGGGCGAGGCGGTGCATGGCATTTACTTATGGTTGTTAGTTGTCGGTGAGGAACGTCATTCAAAGGGAGCGAAGAGTCGCACTTGCTGGCGTTGTGATGGTGGCTGTTCAATCGGTGACATGTCGAGATTCTTCGCTCCGCGCGAATGACGCTCCTCACTGACGAGCTTACGCGACAACTAACCCTTACTCAATCTTCTTCCCAGCCATGGCCTGGCTGATGCTGATGTTCATGACCCGCTCGGCGAAGGGGCGGGTGAGCTCTTCGAGCTCATCGACGGCTTTGAGCATCACGTCTTTTTCCTGGGTTTCGAGAGAGGCTTTAAGCTGGGTGACGCCGGCCTGGGTGGCAGTCAACTCGTCGGGGGTGAGGTGCTGGCCGTTTTTGGCCACAAACCGCTCTACCTGGTAAAGCATCTGCTCGGCCACGGTGCGGGCTTCGATGACCATGCGGGCGGCTACATCTTCACGAGCGAAGGTGAGCGAATCCATCAGCATCTTCTCCACCTGGTCGTCGGTGAGGCCGTACTGGGGCTTGATTTCCACTTCCTGGCGGGTGCCCGAGCGCAGCTCAATGGCTTCTACTTTCAGGATGCCGTCGGCGTTGAGAATGAAATTTACATCGACTTTCGGCAAGCCGGCGGGCATGGCCGGGATACCGCGCAAATCGAACTCGGCCAGCTTGCGGTTCTCCTTCACCACATCCCGCTCGCCTTGGTACACCGATATTTTCAGGTTTACCTGCCCATCAACGCTGGTGGTGTACTGGCGGCCGGCCTTGGTCGGGATTTTGGAGTTGCGCGGAATGATGGGGTCCATGAGGCCGCCCAGCGTTTCGATGCCCAGCGTGAGGGGCGTTACGTCGAGCAGCAGCACGTCGCGGCGGTTGCCGGCCAGAATGTCGGCCTGAATGGCCGCGCCCAGCGCCACCACTTCGTCGGGGTTGAGCGACTTATTGGCGGGCTGGCCAAAGAATGCTGATACCGCGTCGTATACCAGCGGCACCCGCGTCGAGCCACCCACTAGCAACACCGCGTCGAGGTCGGCGGCCGTGAGGCTGGCGTCGTCCAAAGCGCGGCGGCACGAGTCAATGGTACGCTCAACCAGCGGGCGGGCCAGGTTTTCGAACTCGGCGCGAGTCAGGCGCACTACTACGTCGTCGGCTAGGTTACCGGCGAAATCGTCGTGCTGGCTCAGGTAGCGCTTGGCCGATTCGGCCAGCAGCCGCAGCTCCTGCCGGAGCGGGCCGTTGCCTTCGAGTCGGGCTGCCAGGTCGTGCTGGCGGGTCCAGTGCTCGGCCACCAGGCGGTCGAGGTCGTCGCCGCCCAAATACGTGTCGCCGTTCGTGCTCAGGACCTCAAAGATGCCCTGGTGCAGGCGCAGGATGCTCACGTCGAAGGTGCCGCCGCCCAAATCGTACACGGCCACCGTTTTTTCCTCGTCCGGGTTCAGGCCGATGCCGTAGGCCAGGGCCGCGGCGGTAGGCTCGTTCACGATGCGCAGCACCTCCAGGCCCGCCAGCCGGCCGGCGTCGCGGGTGGCCTGGCGCTGGGAGTCGTTGAAGTAGGCCGGCACCGTAATCACGGCCTTGTTGACGGGCGTTTTGAGGGCATGCTCGGCCCGCTGGCGCAGCTCCTTCAGGATTTCGGCCGACAGCTCGATGGGCGAATAAAACCGCTCGCCGACCCGGATTTTCACCAGCCCCTCCGAGTTGTCGTCAATCACCTTGTAGCCCAGGCCGCCGGCGTGCTGGCCCAGGTCGTGGTAGCTCTTGCCCAGCAGGCGCTTTACCGAGTAAATCGTGTTTTGCGGGTCGGTGAGCAGGTACTCCTTGGCATCGGTGCCCACAATGGGGGCGTCGGAGCCGCCGGGGAAGTGCACCACCGACGGCACGATGGTGCCCCGGCCCTGGTCGTTGATGGCCAGGGGCTGGCGGTTTTCGGGGTGAATGTAGGCCACCAGTGAGTTGGTGGTGCCCAGATCAATACCGACAATAATTTCTTCCTGCTGGATAGCACCGGTAGAAAGGTTGATTGCAACTTTAGCCATAACAAGCAAACGGGCCGTGGCCCGCCAGGAAAATCACGAGAAGAAAAGGCGCCCTCCACCGCTCAGGGCGGGGCGCCGACCAGAGCCAAAATTACGCAACAAATGCCCGGCAGCAGCGGCATGCTGGCTTCCCAGCTAATGCGCCATGGCGCTGATAGAGGAGGGAGGCTGATTTTTGTAAGAAACCTTTGCTGAATTGTATAAGATTAAGGCAATCTGATAAAGAGCCTTTCTCTAATGTCGAGTCAATAGTATCTTGTTACTGATTTGTTGTTCCAAAAAGCAAAGCTCAGCAGTATCAATAATAAGTGCATTTTTCATTGACAGCTGTTCATCAACATTCGAGTCTCACTTAAACCTGAAAAGCCGATTTTAGGGTTGTAAAGCAATAAATCAGACAATTATTTCCATCCGAAAATAAATAATCGTACATAATTGAGGCAATCGAAAACCACGGAAAAGATCTACTCCGTAGAGACATTGAGGAACGCTTGTTCCCGTCTCTTTGAGCCATTAACATAGGTGCATCCTCATCGATGCCTCACCACACGCCAATCGCTAGCTCACCCAATACTTGCAAGCCTTCACCAAGCCTTGCGTAACCTTTGTGCTGCCCGTAGAAAGGCAGTTTTTTTCACCCTTTCCCAACCTATTTTTATCATGAAGAAAACGTTTACACGTCCGATTCTACCCATCGCACTGGCCGCCACAACCGTGGCCGCCCTGCTGGCCTGGAGTGGACAACACGCTCCGCTGGAAGCTTCCAGCCACCGTGAAGCCCCGCTGATTGCCGACGACCCGTTGGCCGACAACACCGACCTCTATGCCTTCCGCGACCCCAACAATGCGGAAATGGTCAACATCATTGCCAACTACATTCCGTTGGAGCTGCCCCAGGGCGGCCCGAACTATAACACGTTCGGCGAAAACATCCGGTACGAGATTCACATCAAGAACTCGGGCGCCAAGCCCGGCGATGAGAAGCGCGTTAACGCCGACGACATCACCTACCGCTTCACCTTTAAGCGGGTGAACGAAGACCCGACCACGTTCTTCAACATCCGGCTGGGCAAGCAGAACCTGAAGGCGAGCTTCACGATGGAGCGCAGCGTCAACGGCGCCGCTTTCGAAACCCTCAAGACTGATGGCATTGTGCCGCCGAACAACATCGGCCCGCGCTCCATTACCGGCGCTGCCGGGTTGAACGCTTCGAGCTACGAGAAGCTCTTCACCGATGCTATTCAGACCGTTGATGGCGACATCAAGGTGTTCTGTGGCGCGGTAGATGATCCGTTCTTCGTAGACCTGGGCGGTATCTTCGACCTGGGTGGCATCCGGGCGGCCAACGCCCGCGACGGCGTAGCCCGCAAGAATACGCACACCATCGCCCTGCAAATTCCTATTAAAAAGTTGCAGAAGGATGGCAAAACCGGTGCTCAGGCGGCCAACATCCTCGATGGTGACTATGTAATTGGCGTGTGGGCCTCGGCCAGCCGCCAGGCGTTGCGCACTATCAACACCGATGGTACGCGCACCCATACCGGCAACTTTGTGCAGGTATCGCGCATCGGTATGCCCCTGCTCAACGAAGTAATTCAGCCCATCGGCTCGAAGGACGTCTGGAACTCGGACACCCCTTATACCGAAAAGGCCAACACAGAAGATTACCTCTCCAACCCCGAGTTGGGCCTGTATATGGCCGAGGGTGACGGCTACTTCGGTACGTCAGTACCGGGCCTAGCTCCGCTACGCATTCAGCGTAGCTCGCTTGGCTCCTTCGACTTTGCCAACGGTAAAAACGGTGTTTCGACCCTTATTGGTGCAACCGGCACGGCTGGTACAGCCTTCGCTCGGGTTGCTGATGGTGGTTATGGCGAATACCTGCTGCGCACGGCCAAGCCTCGCTCGGTAGACATTCTGCCCATCTTCCATACCGGCGTTCCGAACGTGCGCCCCTACCAGTTGGCCACGGGTAAGCCCGCGAACAGCCCCCTGTCGGCCGGCAAGCCGTTCATCAACAACTTCCTGCCCCTGATCGAGAGCACCACAACCGCCGCCGGTATCGGTGGGGATATGCTGCGCCTGAACATGGCCGTACCTACGACGCCTCGTAACTCGGCCGATTTCAGCTCGGAAGGCCTGCTACAGGCTGCCGTACTGGGTCTGACCGACCCCCGTTACAACACGAATGCCAACCTGGAATTCATTCCGAACATGGACGGCTTCCCGAACGGTCGTCGTTTGGAGGATGACGTGACCCGCATCGAGCTGCAAGCTGTCGGTGGTGTCGTACTGGCTGCCATCGGCCTGCCCTACGAGAATGCCAACGGCCTGACCAACGTGCTGACTTTCCGCACGGGCATCGAGAAGAACGATACCACGTTCCGCGCTGGCTTCCCTTACGAGCAGCTGCCATGGGCCGGTACCAAGGCCCAGACCACGGTTACTTCGCAGCTGGGAGCCGTTGGCTTCAGCCTGAAGCCCGAGGTAGTAGCCGCCGCGCAGAACTACCCGAACCCCTTCACTGAAAGCACGACCGTGCATTATGAAGTGGCCACGAAAGCGCCGCTGAGCATGTTCGTAAGTGATCTGACGGGTCGTCGGGTTGCCACGCTCATGAACGGTCGCCAGCACAAGCCAGGCACCTACGACCAGGTATGGAAAGCCGGTTCCGAAATAGCGGCTGGTACCTACGTGCTCACGATTGCCACCGGTAATACTGTACTGCAGTCGATGAAGCTCGTCGTGACCAAGTAAGCCCGTCCTGAATCGACCGGCTGATTCCCCCATGGTGAGTCGGCCGGTTGATGACGGGTAGATAGCCGGGCCCTGGGTGAGTTCGGCTATCTTGCCAATGACGAAGAAGGGAACTGGCTTCGCGGTCAGTTCCCTTTCTTGCTCTACTTCGCCTTCAACCAACTCAAGCTCGTGAGAAAATACCTCTACCCGTTACTTATAGTCCTGTTTGTAGCTGCTGGTGCAGCCATTTTCCTGACCCAGAAACCCGACCCGGTTCCGCAGCTGCGCGAGCGGCACGGCGACCTGGCGGCGGGCGGCGAATGGGTGAACACCAAAGCGGCCATTAAGGGCCTGTTGGCGCAGTTGCGGGCCAAGCCCGGCGATAATAAAACCAAGGTGCTGCTGGCCCAGGCCTATATGCAGGAAGCCCGCGTAACCGGCGACCATCCCTACTACGATACGGCCGCCATGCAGCTGCTCGATGAGGCCCTGCGCGACGACCGTGACAACTTTGAAGCCCTGTGCTGCAAAGCCTCCCTGAGTTTGACCCAGCACCACTTCTCGGAAGGGCTGGCCGTGGCTGAGCACGCGGTATCCGTGAACTCGAAGAACGCCTTTGTGTACGGCTTGCTTTGCGATGCTAACGTAGAGCTGGGCCGCTACCCTGAAGCCATCAAGATGGCTGATAAAATGAACGAGGTGCGCCCCGATTTGCGCTCCTACTCGCGGGTGTCTTACCTGCGCGAAATCCATGGCGACCTGCCGGGGGCCATTGAGGCGATGCAGCTGGCCGTGCAGGCCGGCTACATTGGCCTGGAGCAAACCGAGTGGGCCCGCGTAACGCTGGGTCACCTCTACGAAACCACCGGCGACCTGGCCAACGCCGAGAAAACCTACCGCATGGCCCTGCAAGCCCGCCCGTACTACGCCTACGCCCTTGCCGGCCTGGGCCGGGTGGAGCAGGCTCGTCAGAATTATCCCGAAGCCATCAAGTACCTGGAACAAGCCCGCAGCACGATGAAGGATTACGCCTTCGCCGACGAGCTGGCCGACCTGTACCAGCAAAACAACCAGCCCGCTGAATCGAAGAAGATGGCTCGCGAAGCCATTAGTATGCTGGCTTCGGCCGCCGACGAAGCGGACAATAACGAGGCTATGGGCCACTACGCCGACCGGGAGCTGGCTTATGCCTACCTCAAAACCGGGGAACTGGACAACGCCCTCAAGCACGCAAAAATTGAATACGACCGGCGACCCGACAACATCGACGTGAATGAAACCATGGCCTGGGTTCATTACAAGCGCGGCGAGTTTGCGGAAGCTGCTACCTATATGAAAGCGGCCCGCCGCACCAATTCCAAGAGCCCCGTGCTGCTGTGCCGGGCCGGCCTGATTGCCTCGCGTAACGGGCAGGCCGCCGAAGGGCAGGCCCTTATCAAGGAGGCGCTGGCCATTAATCCCTACCTCTCGCTCGACCTCGCCGATGAAGGCCGCAAGCTGCTGGCCGTCCGGTAGAGAAATAATTTTTTGGCCGTCAGCATAATCAGCTTTTGCGCCTCCTGAAATCACCCCTCACTACGCCCCCGATGCGCTCTGCTCGTCCGTTTCGTGTATTACTGGCCGTGGCCGGGCTGCTGTTGCTACCGGGGCTGGCGGCCGCGCACGTCATCGATGCAGACCTGAGCAAGCTTTCCCGAACCGACGTTTTTTTTACCTACCTCCAGCTCGGCTACACCCACATCCTGCCCCTGGGCCTCGACCACGTGCTGTTTGTGCTGAGTCTGTACCTGCTGGAACCGCGCCTGAAGCCGGTATTGTGGCAGGCCACGGCCTTCACGGTGGCCCACTCCATTACGCTGGGGCTGGCCATGTACGGGGTGGTGTCGCCGCCGACCAGCTTGGTAGAACCGCTCATTGCCCTCTCTATTCTGTTCGTGGCTATTGAGAACATCGTGGTGGCCAAACTGAATCCGTGGCGGATTGTGGTGGTGTTCGGCTTCGGATTGCTGCACGGGCTGGGCTTTGCCGGCGCCCTGACCAGCCTGGGTCTGCCGCGCAACATGTTCGTGGAGTCGTTGGTGGCCTTCAATGTGGGCGTGGAACTGGGGCAGATATCGGTGATTCTGCTGGCCTGGCTGCTCATCGGCCGCTGGGCCGCCGACAAGCCCTGGTATAAGCGCCGGGTGCTGGTGCCGGCCTCGGTAGTCATTGGCCTAATGGCCGCCTACTGGACGTTTGAACGACTTAGTTGAGCGCAACTGATGAAAGCGCTGAGCAGGAACTTCATAGCGCAACCGATGGAAGCTATAAGCAAGAACGTCATTCCGAGCAGCGCGAGGAATCTCGCGTGCTGACGTTGAAATTACTTTGGCAACGTCAGCACGCGAGATTCCTCGCGCAACTCGGAATGACGTTCTTTTCCTGACAACCGACAACCGACAACTGACAACTGACAACTGACAACCGATTCCCATGCTCCGCCACCTGCTCCTGCTGCTGCTCTTGCTGCCCTACCTGGGAGGGTTGGGTGCGGGCTTGGTGGGGCGGCCGGAACCAACGGGACCTACGGCGGCGCATCCGTACATGCACAGCGCCGCCTGCCAGCACGAGAACTACCTGCGCCTCGACTGCTTCGATACCTGCAACGGCGACCAGTCGGCCGTGCAGGCGCAACCCCAAAAGAGTACGCCGGCCCAACTGCTGGCTTCTTTTAAAAGCATTGACGTGCATTACCTACCCGAACTGCCCCGCCTGCAGGCGCGGCAGTTTCGGCAGTACATTGCCTATCACGCGGCCCCCGAGCCGTTGATGCCTACTGGTACTCGGCTGGTGCCCGAGCGGCCACCCCGTTGCGGATAAGTTGAAACCTATGCTTCCTGTGGGAAGTGCGGCACTGTTTTGCGCTGGGCGCAAAGCTGATCAACTTATTTTTTGACGAAACGGGCCTTTGCCTGCCGGCTGACGGTTGGACGGCCACGTTGCATAGTGGATTATATGCACCTGAATTTTTATGGGATTTGCGCGGCGGGCCTGGGCCTGGCCGCGTTGCTGCACGGCCCGGCACGGGCGCAGGGCACGGCCGCGTTGCGCGGTACCGTGGCCGATTCGGCCTCCGGAAGGCCGTTGAGTGGCGTGAGCGTGCAGGTAGTAGATCGTTCTGGCGGGGCTACGGCCAATGAGCTGGGCCAGTTCCGGCTGGGTAACCTGCCGGCCGGTACTTACGTGGTGCGGGCAACCGGGCTGGGGTTTGCGGCCCGGCAGCAAACCGTAACGCTAAGTGCCGGCCAGACGGCCACCGTGGCGTTACGCCTGCCCGCTGCTTCCCTGGCGCTGGCCGAAGTAACCGTGTCTCAACCCCGCGACCCCAACCAGTCGCTGGCCATTATTTCCAACATCGATAAGCTGCTGCGGCCCGTGAACTCGGCCCAGGACCTGCTGCCGCTGGTGCCGGGGCTGGTGATTGCCCAGCACGCGGGCGGCGGCAAGGCCGAGCAGATTTTTGTGCGGGGCTTCGACTGCGACCACGGGACCGATTTCAACGTGAGCATCGACGGGCTGCCGGTGAACATGGTCAGCCACGCCCATGGCCAGGGCTACGCCGATTTCCACTTCGTGATTCCGGAAACCGTGGATGAGTTGCGCGTCTACAAAGGGCCGTACACGGCCCGATTCGGTGATTTTGCCACGGCCGGAGCGGGGGAGTTTACCACTAAAACCCGCCTCGAGCACAGCCAGGCTAAGCTGGAGGTGGGCCAGTTCGATACGCGCCGGGCGGTGGCGCTGGTAAACCTGCTGCCGGTGCGAGGCGCGGGCCAGCGCCCGGCCGCTGCTTACGTGGCCGGCGAGTACTACTTCACCAATTCGTACTTCGATGCCAAGCAGCATTTCAAACGCTTTAATGGGCTGGCCAAATACACCGGCCAACTCACCGACCGCACTTCGCTGATGGTGCTGGCCTCGCAGTTCGCGTCGCGCTGGGACGCCTCGGGCCAGATTCCGGAGCGGGGTGTGCGCGAGGGCAGCATCTCGCGCTTCGGCAGCATCGACCCTACCGAGGGCGGCTCCACCAGCCGCACCAACGCCACCGCGGTGCTTACCACCGACCTGCCCCACGACGCCGTGCTGCGCCAGCAGGTGTACTACACCCGCTACGATTTCAACCTCTACTCCAACTTCACCTTCTTCCTCCAAAACCCCGTGGCGGGGGACCAGATCCGCCAGACCGACGGGCGTAACCTCTACGGCTACACCGGCACCTACGAGCGGAACTTCCAGCTCGGGAGCCGCACGCTGCGCGCCACCGCCGGCCTCGGCACCCGCCTCGACGACGTAGCCGTGGCCCTACGCCACTCCGTGCGCCGCCGCGTAACCGATACCATCGTGACGGGGCGGGTATACGAGCAGAATTTCAACGGCTACCTCGACGGCACGCTCGCCCTTACCGACCGGCTCACGCTCAACGCCGCCCTGCGGGCCGACTACTTCCGGTTTCGCTTTCGCGAAGACCGGGCCGCGGCCGACTCGGCTTCCGGCCGGGCGGGCAAGGGGCGGGTGAGTCCCAAGCTGAACCTGTATTATGATGTGAGCCCGGCCGTGCAGCTGTTCGTGCGCTCGGGGTTCGGGTTCCACTCCAACGACGCCCGGGCCGTGGTGGCCAACCCGGCGGCCAATGTGCTGCCCCGCGCCATTGGCTACGAGGCTGGCAGCACCTTTAAGCCCCGGCCGGCGCTGGTGGTAAACGTGGCGCTCTGGGCCCTGCACCTGCAAGATGAGCTGGTGTACGTGGGCGATGAGGGCGTAGTGGAAAGCGCCGGCCGCACCCGCCGCGTGGGCCTCGATGTGGCCGCCCGCTACCAACTCACCAGCACCCTGTTCGCCGACGCCGACCTGAACTTCAACCGGGGCCGGCTGGTAGATGAGCCGGCCGGGGCCAACCGGATTCCGTTGGCGCCCACCTTCACCAGCATCGGGGGGCTCACGCTGCGGCAGCCGGGCGGGCTGAGCGCCAGCCTGCGCTATCGCCACATCGACTCCCGCCCCGCCAACGAGGACAACTCGGTGCGGGCCCGGGGCTATTTTCTGCTCGATGCCGTGGTGAGCTATACCAAAAGCCGGTTCCAGGTGGGTGCCACCGTCGAAAACCTGCTGAATCGGGAGTGGAACCAGGCCCAGTTTGATACCGAAACCCGCCTGCGCAACGAGGCGGCCCCCGTGTCGGAGCTGCACTTCACGCCCGGCACGCCCTTCTACGCCAAGCTCAACGCCAGCGTGTTCTTCTAGCCTGTGGGGTCTTGTCGGCGGGGCTGGTCTGATATTTTATTTGGATTCCGGGCTCCGAATGCGGATTTTGGCGCCTATTCCGCCGTTGCCATGCCCTCGTTTACCCTGCCTGCCACTTCCTTTCGCCGTTGTTTTTTCCTGCTGGGGCTGGCCCTTGGGTTGGGGGGCGGGTTGCCGGGCTGCCAGTCGGCCGGGGGCGAGGTGCCGGTGCGCTCCATCCCGTTGGTTCAGGCCGTAACTACTGATTCTGCCTTGCCGCCGCGCTTACCGTGCCCGATTCGCTGGCCCTCACGCCGATGGCATCCCTGGAAAATGTGCCTACGGAACTGCACGCGGCCGTAGCGGAGCTGCATCGCCAGCTTGGCCCGGAGGCTGCCGCCCTGCGGCCCGAGGTGCTGGAGCGGGCCTGCGTGGGCTACCTGAACCTGCGGCAGGCCGGTAAAATCAGCCGCCCCGGCGTGCTGGCCGTGGCCGACATGGATTTGCCTTCCTCGGAGCCCCGGTTGTGGGTGCTCGATTTGCGGGCGGGCGAAGTGCTGCACCACAGCCCCGTAGCCCACGGTCGCGGCTCGGGGCAGCTGCGGGCCCGGCGGTTTTCCAACACCATCAAATCGGCCTGCACGGCCCTGGGCTTCTACCGCACTCAGGATACCTACCAGGGCAAGCACGGCCTCTCGCGCCGCCTGCGCGGCCTCGACGCGGGCCAGAACGACAACGCCCTGCGCCGCTATGTGGTCCTGCACGCCGCCGACTACGTGAGTCGGCAGCATCTGCAACGCCACGGCCAGGCCGGCAATAGCCGCGGCTGCCCCGCCCTGCCTCCCGACCAGTACCGCGCCATCATCGGCAGCGTGGGCGAAGGCGGCTGCCTCTACCTCAGCGGCCCCGGCCTCGAATCCAAGTGGCTCGACGCCGCCGGTGCCGCCCGGCAACTGGCGGCGCAGGGGTGGCGGTGAGGGGGCGTCTAATGTAGAGACGCGTATTCGCGTCTCATCGGCCGCAACGTCAACCCGTCTTCGTTCAACGATGAGACGCGAATACGCGTCTTTACACCGGTCTAGCTGACCGACTTGTAAATCGGTAGCAAAGTTGAAAAAACCACAAAAAAGCCCCGCTGGACCATTCCAGCGGGGCTTTCTTTCAGCTTGAGAATGAGCGGAGCAGGTTACCGCACCACCACTTTCCGGCTCAGGTTGAGTTCCGGTACGCTGAGCTGGTACACGCCGGCGGGCAGGGCGTGGCCCACGTTCAGGCGCTGCTCGGTGGAGCCGGGGTAGAGACGCACGCGCTGCTCGTGCACGAGGCGGCCGGTGAGGTCGAGCAGGCGCAGGGTAGCGGTCAGGTCGCGGGGCGTCTGGAGCACTACGTCGATGCGCTCGGCGCTGGTGGGGTTGGGGTACACCAGCAGGTCGGTGCCGGTAGGCGAGGCCGTGGTGGAGGCCGTAACGGTGCTTTCGCGCAGGGCAGTGCTGGTAAGCACGGCCGGAGCCGTGTAAGTAGCCTTCACGAAGGCGCGTTGGGCGGGGTTGGCGGTGGAGGCGTTCTTGGCCCGCAGCGTAATCCAGCCGGTAGCCGTAGGCGCGTAGCTACCGGTGAGGTTACCAGTGCCGGTTTTGCTGCTCAGGATGCTGCCTGTGCTGCTCACCAGCTCTATGGCCAGGCTGCGCGTGGCATCGGTGGGGAAGAGGGTGTAGGTAATCGTCTTGCCCGACTCCACGTAGATGCGGCCGGCCGTGCGGTAGGCCGTGGAAGCGGCCGGCAGCTGCCCGCCCTGTTTCAACGAGGAAGCGTGCGAATCGCCAAGGTCATCGGCCAGCTCCCACTCCTGGGTGGTGGCCATGGCAGCGCGGTTGTAGTTGGCCCCGATGCCGGTAGGTGCCCACACCGAGTAGCCGCGGCGGCCGCTGGCCGCCGTACCGTTGCAGGGCGGCGTATTGATGCTCACCGTCTGCGAGCCGCTCACCGTCACGGTAGCCGTGCCGTTAGCGCCCGAATAATCCTTGAGCACGGTGCCGGGCGCGAAGTCGCAGGAAACCGTGTTGTTCTGCCAAGCCGAGAAGTTATCGTTGATGCCGATAATGGCCTTGGTGCTGCGCTCAATCACGAGGTGGTCGGCGGCCTGGTAGCGCACTTTGTAGGCTCCATCCTTGAAATGCAGGTTCTGGTGGCACCAGAGTAGGTTTTCGAGGTCGGAGCGGGTGGGCAGGTCGGCAGTGCTGGTGGGCTGGTGCGAGAAGCGCTTGCCCGTGCTGCCGATGTTGAACAGGTCCTCGAAGAAAATCTGGGGCGAACCATCCACGGCCAGGGCGGCGGCGTAGGCGGCCGAAAGGCGCGGGTCGAACGGGTCGATGTGCGGGGCCAGCTCCGAGCCTGTGTTCCAGCCTGTGTAGTCGCCGGCCGCTGAGAGCTGGGGCCGGAACGTGTCGTGGTTGTTGACGAAGGGCACCGTGCGGTGCACGAAAGTCCCGTTGATGTTTACCACCCGCGTATTCTGCTGGGCGCCGGGCAGCGAGCCCAGGTCGTAGTTGCCACCCCCGCTCACGATGCTGTACAGGGCATTGCGCAGCGAAAAGTCGAAGGTGCCGGCGCGGTTCTGCACGTTGGCCACCCAGCCGTCCATCTGGCCGCTGCTGCCCACCCATTCGCCCACGGCGTACATGGTGGCCCCGCCGCTGGCCCAGCCGGCGTTGCTTTGCAGGTTATAAAGAAAATCCTCGGAGGCGAAATCGGGGAAGTGCTTCACGGCATCCATGCGCACGCCATCGAAGCCTTCCTGCTTCTTGTACCACACCAGCCAGTCGCGCACGTTGTTGCGCATGTAGTCGGCCGTTTGGGTGGGGTTGAAGGTGGCGTTGGAGCTCTGGCCGAACGAGCCGTTGTAGTAGCTCACGTCGGGCCCGAAGTACACGGCATTCCAGTCGCCGGAGGTGGAATTATTGCCGGGGTTGGGGTTGAAGTTCTGCCAGTTTTTAGGAAAGCGGCCGTTGCGGGCCAGGTAGTTGGCCGCCGTTTCGGCCGTAGCGGGCTTGGTGTAGCTCACGTACCGGAAGTTCTTGTACTTGCTGGTCGAGCCGTCTTCCCAGGCGGCCGGGTCCTGCCCGCCGGCGCCGGTCTGCGAGCCCGCCCCGTCGTTGTGGTTGAGCACGATATCCTGGACTACCTCGATGCCGTTGGCGTGGAGCACGGCCACGGCCCGCAGCAGCTCGTCCTTGTTGCCCAGGCGGGTGGCGGTAAAGCCCTTCTGGTACTTGTCGCCGAGGTCGTAGTTGTCGAAGGGCGAGTAGCCATTGCCCTGGTTGCCGTTCTTGATGCTGGGTGGAAGCCAAACGGCATCGATGCCCATGGCTTTGAGGCGCGGCGCCAGCAGGGCAATGTAGTTGGCCCAGCCATTAGGATAGTTCGTGTTCCAGTAATCCCACCAGTAGCCTTGCAGAACTACTTTTTGGGCTTTGGCGGGTTGACCACCCAGCACGAGAAGGGCAGCGGCGGCCAGCATAAGCTTGCGCCACCAGGTGTGTGTACCAGTGTACATGTGGGAATTGGGGGAATTGGTTGGGAAAAAGTCGCGGCGCGGGGTACGCCGGGAAGAGCAGGTTTGGGTCTCCCAAATTCGGGAAATTAATAGCAGTATAACGATGTTGTATTATCGAATAATGGTATTGCCTTTGCCGGTTGCCTTTGCCCAGGGAATTAATTAGGTAACGGCTATGTTTAGAAGATGTCGGGCCGGATTTACATCCGTTCAGCCGTCATCGGAACCGCTGCGTATAAAGGCAATCGGGCGGCCCGTGCGCGCGTGGCTCCTTTCTGCAACCGAAAAACAACTGTGTCGATGGAAAATAAAAGTGTGGTTAGCCGTCAGCGGCTAAAGTTAAAATCGCGTCGCATGGTCCGTCGGGTACTTCCTTTCGTGGCCGCCCTGTTTATGGCTACGCCGTTGGCCGCTCCGGTAACGCCTTCCAGGGCCGCTGCGAGCGTAAAAACGCACGTTCCCTCGGTTGCCGTTAGCAAAGCTCATCTCTTCGATCAGAAGCTGCACGACCTCTACCGCGACCTGCAGGTGGAAAACCAGGGACTGCGCTTCGAGGTGTTTGAGAAGGCCATGACCGGCTACCTCAACCTCGAGAAAAAGGGCAAAATCGGCGACAAAGAATTGCTGACCGTCGTTGATTTCAGCCTGCCCTCCACCGAAAAGCGCCTCTGGGTGCTCGATCTGGAGGCCAAGCAGGTGAAGTTCAATACGCTGGTGGCCCACGGCCACAATTCCGGCGAAAACATGGCGACCAACTTCTCCAATGAGAATGAATCGAACATGAGCAGCCTGGGCTTTTATGTCACGGAAGGCGAGTACGTAGGCAAGCACGGCCGCTCGCTCAAGCTGGCTGGCCTCGATGAAGGCTACAACACCAATGCCCTGATGCGCTCAGTGGTTATGCACGGCGCCGACTACGTGAGTGAGGATTTCATCCGCCAGAATGGCCGCCTGGGCCGCAGCCTCGGCTGCCCCGCCCTGCCCATGGACCAGAAGGACGCAATTATTGAGTCCATCAGTGGCCAGACGACCATGTTCATCAACGGTCCCGATACCCGCTATTCTTCCAAATACCTGAACGAGGAAGTAGCCATGAATACGCTGCTCAACAGCAACCAGATGATTTAAGATCTTCCGGTTCAGAAAGCCTCGACAACAGCAAAGCGCCCCTCCATATGGAGGGGCGCTTTGCTGTTGCCGAGGCTGTGGTGCTAGAGTTGCACGCCAAACTTGCTGCCCAGGCTTTCCAGGTCCTGCATCACCGGGTCGAGCAACGGAATGCCTTCCAGCAGCCGGACGGCGGCAATTTCGCGCTCCGGGTCGCCGGGGATGAGGACTCGCTGGCCTTCCACTGCCTGGGCCGCCCGAAACGTGCTGATCCAGTTGTCCATGTGGGCCTTGAACTCGTCGGCCGGGCGAAAGGCATCCACGCGCATGGCCCCAAAGAAATGCCCCAGGCCCTGGCCCACGGGGTTGGCAGCTGGTTGCAGAAAGGCCACGAAGGGCGGCACCCAGGGGCCGTAATTGGCTCCGCTGAGCACGGCCGAGAAAATATCGACCACCGCGCCCAGGCCGTAGCCCTTGTGTGAGCCGGTCGTGCCGCCAAGTGGAAGCAATGCCCCCCCGTTTTTCACGGCGTTGGGGTCCGTAGAGCCATTGCCGGCTGCATCCTGGGCCCAGCCCTCGGGAATGGGCTGCTGCTTGCGCTGGGCAATTTCGAGCTTGCCGTTGGCAGCCGTCGTGGTGGCCATATCGAGCACGAAATCGGGCTGCTCGCCGGCGGGCACGGCCACGGCAATGGGGTTGGTGCCCAGGAGCCGCTCCAGCGAGTGCGTCGGGGCAACCAGGGGCGAGGCATTGGTCATGGCAACGCCAATCATGTTGTGGGCCAGGGCCTGCATGGCGTGGTAGCCGGCAATGCCGAAGTGGTTGGAGTTCTTCACCGACACCCAGCCGGTGCCCACCTGCCGGGCCTTATCCAGGGCCACCTGCATGGCCCTGCGGCCCTACCACCAGCCCCAGGCCCCCGTCGCCATCCACCACGGCCGTGCTGGGCGTTTCGTAGCTCACGCCCACCCGGGGCGTGGCGTTGATGCGGCCGGCTTCCCAGAGACGCACGTAGCCGATAAGCCGGGCCACGCCGTGCGAATCAACGCCGCGCAAATCTGCCGAAAGCAGGGTTTCGGTGGCCAGCGTGGCATCTTCTTCCGGGCAACCCATGCCGAGGAATACGTTTTCGGCAAAGGTGAAAAGCTGGGAATAGGGGAGAGTGGTCATGGGCAGCGGGGCGGCGGGTCACGATTCCCCAGGGCTGAAGCCCTGGGCTACGGAGTGGCACGGGTAAGTGGTAGGTAGGGAGGAAGAGCAAAGACACCAGTTCGCCCTGTAGCCCAGGGCTTCAGCCCTGGGGCGCTTCGCCCTATAGCATTTCGGCCAGCAGGCCTTCTTTAAGGGCGTAGGCCGAGGTGCGGATGCGGGTTATGCCGGTCAGCTCCAGCACGTAATCGATCAGGATGCAGGCAACTACCAGCATATCGGCGCGCATGGGCAGAATGCCGGGCAGGGCCTTGCGCTCCTCGTGGTTGAGGGTAAGCAACTGGGCGTAGCTACGGCGGAAGCTTTCGAGGTTAAGCTCGGTGCAGGGGGGCAACTCGGCCTCGGGACGCAGGCGGCCCAGCTGCATGTCGGCGAGGCTGTCGAAGCTCCCCGAGGCGCCTACCAGGCTCACAGGACGAAATTCGGCCAGGGCAGCCGTAAGCGGGGCCAGCTTGGACGCCAGGTACTCCTTTTCCCAGGCAACGGCCTCGGTGGTAATAACCCCGCTGGGGTCGGGGAAGAACTGGTCGAGCAGGCGCTGGGCCCCAATTTCGAAGCTGCGCTTCCAGAAAATGGTATCGGCATTGGCAATAATGAACTCAACTGAGCCCCCGCCGATGTCCATGATCAGGTGGTGCTCCGGGCCCAGCGGCACGGCCTGGCGGACGCCGGCGCAAATCAACTCGGCTTCCCGGTCGCCGGCAATAACCTCTACCCGAATGCCGGACTGCTCGAAAATGTCTTTGGCCAGCTCGGGGCCGTTTTGGGCCACGCGCATGGCGCTGGTAGCCGTGGCCCGCACATCGGTTACCTGGTGCAGCTCCATTTCTTCCCGGAAGCCGGCCACCGCGTGCAGGGCCCGCTCGTAGGCGGCCTCCGCAATGCGGCCCGCACTGATGCCGCCCTCGCCCAGGCGCACGCCCACCTTGGTGCGCAGCAGGGTGCGCGGCTGGGTCTGCCCCGCTTCGGGCAGCTCCACAATCAGCAGGTGAAACGTGTTGGTGCCCATGTCGATGAGGGCGAGGCGGCGGTGAGTCGGATGCGTCATGGATAGGGGCGCGTTACCCGCGCCCGCCGGGGCGGCCCGGGCACGGTGCCAGAAGGTGGACAGATGATACGGTTACGGAGTCAGTATAAGCACAAAACCACGACTGGGTTTCACGGCGGGTTGCGCGCCACTAGCTGGTAAACCGGCCGGGGCAGGTGGGTGCTTATAACGCGCCCTTACGTGGCAAACCGGCAGAAGGTGCCCAGGGGCAGCTTGCGGGCGCCGGCGTCGTGGAGGTAAATTTCCCCAATTTCACGCTTGTCGCGCATGGTAGGGAAGATTTCGCTCACCAGGTTATCGAGAATCAGGGCTGAGAAACCCAGCGAGTAAAGGTTGACGAGGAAGAAGTGGTCTTCGGGGTCGAGGAGCTGCTGGCAGAGCTTGAGCATCTCATTGAGCTCGTCTTCGAGCTGCCATTTCTCGCCGTTGGGGCCGCGGCCGTAGGCGGGCGGATCGAGGATGAGGCCCTGGTACTTGCTGCCGCGCTTTACCTCGCGCTTTACGTACTTCATGGCGTCTTCCACCAGCCAGCGGACCCCATCGATGCCCGAGGCTTCCATATTGTCGCGGGCCCAGAAGTTGACCTGTTTCACCGAGTCGAGGTGCGTGACGTCGGCGCCGGCGGCGCGGGCGGCCAGGGTGGCGGCACCGGTGTAGGCAAACAGGTTGAGCACCCGCGGCTGGGCGGCCTTGCGGCGGCGCGTTTCGTTGTAGATGAACTGCCAGTTGGGGTCCTGCTCGGGGAACAAACCCACGTGCTTGAACGACGACATGCCCAACCGGAACCGCAGCTTCAGCCCATCGGGCCGCTCGTAGTTAATGTGCCACTGCTCGGGCGTGCCGGGCTTTATTTTCCACTGGCCGCGCTCCTGGCTGCCTTTTTCGCGGGTGAAAATGGCGTTGGCGCTCCGCCATTCCGAAGCCGGCAGGTGCGGGTCCCAGATGGCCTGGGGCTCGGGCCGGGCCAGAATATGCTGGCCGAAACGCTCCAGTTTCTCAAAATTGCCCGCGTCGAGCAGCTCGTAGTCGGCCCAGGGGCTCGTGGTCAGGAAAGTATACATGCACCGGCAAAGGTACGAGCGGTGAATGAGTGAGTCGGTGAATGAGGGAAAAAGAACGTCATTCTGAGCGGAGGCGCAGCCGTAGTCGAAGAATCTCGCGTGCTGACGATGCAATGGTAACCCAACGAAGCGGTAGAGATTCTTCGACTACGGCTGCGCCTTCGCTCAGAATGACCGTTCTTTTTCCCTCAGTCCCTCAGTCCGTACCTTTGTTGCCATGAGTACCACGCTGCACTTCTATAAATACCAGGGCACCGGCAACGACTTCGTGCTGGTGGACGACCGGGCCAACCAGTTCGATGCCGCCGACCACCAGCGCGTGCGCTACCTCTGCGACCGGCGCCGCGGCATCGGGGCCGACGGCCTGATTCTGCTGCGAGAGCACCCGCAGTACGATTTCGAGATGGTTTATTTCAATGCCGACGGCTACCTGGGTTCAATGTGCGGCAACGGCGGCCGCTGCACCGTAGCCTTCGCCCGCCAGCTCGGCGTGATAGAGAACGAAACCCGCTTCCTGGCCGCCGACGGCCCCCACGAAGCCCATGTGGAGGCCGATGGCACCGTGCACCTGCGCATGCAGGATGTGCTGGGCCAGCAGGAAATTGAGGAGTACGGCGTGTTTCTCGATACCGGCTCGCCCCACCTCGTGCGCTTCCAGCCCGCCAGCACCCTGGCCGAGCTGAACGTGTTTACGGAAGGCCGCGCCCTGCGCTACGGCGAGCTGTTCCGCGAGAAAGGCACCAACGTGAACTTCGTGGAAACGCCTACTTCGCCCGACCAGCCCTGGCAGGTGCGCACCTACGAGCGGGGGGTGGAAGACGAAACCCTGAGCTGCGGCACCGGCGTCACGGCCGTGGCCCTGGCCGCTTCCCGCCGCGGAGCCACCAGCCCCGTGCACCTGCGTACCCCCGGCGGCGACCTGCGCGTGGCCTTCGAAGCCCAGCCCGACGGCTCGTTCACGAACGTGTTCCTCAGCGGCCCGGCCACCTACGTGTTCGAAGGGGAAATTTAATTGCTAGTAACAGAACGTCATTCAGAGCGCTAGCGAAGAATCTCGCGTGCTGACGTTGCCAAAGTAACCAAGCAGCGGGGCTAGCTCAACAACATCAGCACGCGAGATTCTTCGCTGCGCTCTGAATGACGTTCCTCTGAGAGCGAACTACTCCGATCTATATGCCCGCTGATACCGATTTTCTGACTGTCGCCAACATCAGCCTCGAAGAGCGCGGGGCGACGGTGCTGCAAGGAATCAGTTTTGCGCAGCAGCCGGGCCGGAAGCTGGCCCTGGCCGGCGAGTCGGGGGCAGGCAAGAGCACGCTCTTGCAGGTGATTGCCGGGCTGGTGCAGCCTACAGGGGGCGAGGTGCGGTTTGCCGACCGGCGGGTGCGCAGGGCCCCAGGAAGTGCTGGTGCCAGGCCATCCGGGCATCGTGTATCTGTCGCAGAAGTCCGATCTGCCCAAATCGTTGCGGGTGGAGCAGGTGCTGCGCTACGCCAACAAACAGCCGGCCGCCGAGGCGCAGGCCGTATATGAGGTCTGCCGTATCACCGGCCTCATGACCCGCCGCACCAACCAGCTTTCGGGCGGCGAGCAGCAGCGGGTGGCGCTGGCCCGCCTGCTGCTCACGGCCCCGCGCCTGCTGCTGCTCGACGAGCCCTTCTCCAACCTCGACCGGGTGCACAAGCAGCAGCTCCAGACCATCATCCGGGAAGTGGGGGAGGAGCTCAGCATCACCTGCCTGCTGGTGTCCCACGACCCCACCGACACGCTGCCCTGGGCCGATGAGCTGCTGGTGCTGGAGCGCGGCCGCCTCGTGCAGCAGGCCCCGCCCGAGCAGGTGTACCGTCAACCGGTAAGCGAGTACGTGGCCGCCCTCTTCGGCGACTACAACCGCCTCGCTGGCGCCGATATGCGCGCCCTGCTGGCGGCCCCGCGCCGCAAGCTGCCCGGCACCGCCCTGCTCGTGCGCCCCGAAAACCTGCGCCTGCACCCCGCCGGCCACCCCGGCGTGGCCGGCACCGTGCGGGCTATGCGGTTCATGGGCAGCTATTACGAGGCAGAAGTTCAGCTAGCCGACACACCGATTCGAGTGCGGCTTCCGGCCGCTACGGTAGTGGCGGGGGAAGCAGTCAGCATTAGCCTCGCGCCGGATGCGCCGGTTTCGTTTTTGGAAAAATGAGTGTAACAGAGCATCATTATTATACTGACTGTGGCCTAAGAGGCGTAAGCCAGCGGCTAACTTGCTGACAGATCAAAAAAGCATGCTCCAATCCGACCTGCTCCTCCTGCGCCCCCTCGAAGCCGACGACCTCGAGTTTCTCTACCAGCTGGAAAACGACCCGGCCGTGTGGGGCGTGTCGGATACGCTGGCGCCCGTGTCGCGGCACGTGCTGCGCCAGTACCTGGACAGCGCGGCGGCCGATTTTTTTGAGGTGCGGCAGCTGCGGCTGGTGCTGCAGGACCGGGCCAGCGGGGCAGCCGTGGGCACGCTGGATTTATTTGGCTTTGAGCCCCTACACCAGCGGGCCGGCGTGGGCATCACGGTGCTGGCGGCCCAGCGGCAGCAGGGCTACGCCCGAGCCGCGCTGGAATTGCTGCTGCCCTACGCCCGGCAGGTGCTGCGCCTGCACCAGCTTTTCTGCACCATTGGGGCCGACAATGCGGCCAGCCTGGGTTTATTTGCAGCGGCCGGGTTTGCGCGGGTGGGTGTGCGGCGCGAGTGGTTGCGGACCGCCGCGGGCTGGCAGGATGCAGTGGAAATGCAGTGTCTGCTGAGCCAAGCCGCTGCTGTGGCGCTCCACTAGCCGCATAACTGGAAGTGGCCGGAAAAGTTTGGCGAAGTATGTACTAACATAGTTAGCGGACACCGGCCAAAAAAAATAGTGCTAGCTCGACAATATCCTTTTAAAAGAGTGGGCGTATAGGCGAGTGAACCCCGGCCCAATAGCCCTGCGTAGCCGCCGGGAGTTTACTCATTCCTTATCTCACTTTTTATGTCGCTTGCTCCGCCGGCGGAGTCGCCCGTGCGCGCGCCTCACGCTGCTTCTTCCTCCACCGATTCAGCCCCTTACCGCCTGCCCGCCGTGGTGTGCTTCGCCCACTTGCACTGGGATTTTGTGTGGCAGCGTCCACAGCACCTGATGTCGCGCTTTGCCCAGCAAGGGCCGGTATTTTACGTGGAAGATGCCTTTTACCACGATAACGACCAGGTAACGCCCCACCTCGAAATAAAGGAGCGCCCCCACGGCCTGAAAGTGGTCGTGGCTCATTTGCCCGAAAACCTGCGCCACAACGCGCCGGCCGCCGACGAAGCCCAGCAGCAATTGCTGCAGCAGTTTTTCCAAGAGCAACACCTGACCGACTACCTGTTCTGGTACTACACCCCGATGGCCCTGGGCAAGTCGCGCGGCTTTACGCCAACCCTGACGGTGTACGACTGCATGGATGAGCTGGCCAACTTCAAGTTTGCGCCGCCTGAGCTGCGCGAGCGGGAGCAGGAGTTGTTCCAAAAAGCCGACCTAGTGTTTACCGGCGGCCACACGCTCTACGAGGCCAAGCGCGAGCAGCATGCCGCTGCGTATCCTTTCCCGAGCAGCATCGACAAAGACCACTTCGGTCAGGCCCGCCACGAAATGGCCGAACCCGCCGACCAGGCCGGAATAGCGCACCCGCGGATTGGCTTTTTCGGTGTAGTCGATGAGCGGCTCGACATTGAGCTGTTGGGCCAACTGGCCGAAGCGCATCCGGAGTGGCAGTTTGTCATCATTGGCCCGGTCGTCAAAATCGACCCGGCAACATTGCCCACGAGCGCCAATATTCATTACCTGGGCGGGAAGGATTATCAGGAACTACCGGCCTACCTGCGGGGTTGGGAGGTGGCTACGCTGCTCTTCGCCGATAACGAGAGCACGAAGTTTATTTCGCCCACCAAAACGCCCGAATACCTAGCGGCCGGCCGCCCTGTTGTCAGTACGCCTATCCGCGACGTGGTGCGGCCCTACGGCGAGTTGAACCTGGTGCAGATTGCCGCCACCGCCGATGAATTTGGCCGGGCCATCGAAACGGCCCTCACCCAGACTAAAGACGCTGATTGGCGCCAGCGCACCGACGATTACCTGGCTACCATCAGCTGGGACCAAACCTGGCAGCAGATGGTAACGCTCATGCAGCAGGCCAGCAAGTAGCACCGAATAGAGAAGAATTAGTAGCTAACGTTTCAGCAGCCAATTAAAGCTGGAATTAGTGCTGATTCGCTTAAAACAAATGCCGTCTGAGTAGTTACACTAGTCGGAATACATTGCGTACCTATTTTTTTTCATCCTGCCCTGTTTCCCCTCTCTTAACTCTCCAAACACCGTTTTATGTTTGATTATCTAATCGTCGGGGCCGGATTTGCCGGTAGTGTACTGGCCGAGCGGCTGGCCACGCGCTCCAATAAAAAAGTGCTGGTCGTAGACAAGCGTAACCACATTGCCGGCAACGCCTACGACCACTATAATGAGGAGGGAATTCTGGTGCACAAATACGGCCCGCACATCTTCCACACCAACTCCAAGGATGTATTCGAGTACCTGTCCGATTTCACCGACTGGCGGCCCTACGAGCACCGGGTGCTGGCTTCCGTTGACGGGCAGCTGGTCCCGATGCCCATCAACCTCGATACCATCAACAAGCTCTACGGCCTGAAGCTCAATAGCTTCGAGGTAGAGCAGTTTTTTGAGTCCGTAGCCGAATCAGTGCCGGTTATTCGCACGTCCGAAGACGTGGTGGTAAGCAAGGTGGGCCGGGAGTTATACGAGAAGTTCTTCCGCAACTACACCCGCAAGCAGTGGGGGATGGACCCCTCCGAGCTCGACAAATCGGTAACCAGCCGGGTACCCACGCGCACCAACCGCGACGACCGGTATTTCACCGATACCTACCAGGCCATGCCCCTGCACGGCTACACCCGCATGTTCGAGCGCCTGCTGGATCATCCCAACATCAAGGTGATGCTCAACACCGACTACCACGACATCATCGACTTCATTCCGTTCAAGGAAATGATTTTTACGGGTCCGGTAGACGAGTTTTTCGACTTTAAGTATGGTAAGCTGCCCTACCGCTCCCTGGAGTTCAAGCACGAAACGCTGAACACCGAAAATTACCTGGCCGCCCCCGTCGTGAACTACCCCAACGACAACCTCTATACCCGCATTACGGAGTTCAAGGCCCTTACCGGCCAGCAGCACCCTAAAACGGCCATTGTGTACGAGTACCCCAAGGCCGAGGGCGACCCCTACTACCCGGTGCCACGCCTTGAAAACGCCGAGCTTTATAATAAGTACAAGAAGTTGGCCGACGAAACCCCGAACGTGCACTTTGTGGGCCGCCTGGCTACCTATAAGTACTACAACATGGACCAGGTAGTGGCGCAGGCGCTTACCCTTTATAAAAAGCTGACGGCCACCCCAGAGCTGGCCACCAAGCCTAAAAAACCGGCCATTATCGGCTCTACCTCCATCATGGAAAAGCTGGTTCCGCGCGACCCGGCCAAAAAGTAACGGACCAGCAAAGTGAACCAGTGGCCTACTGGTTAAGGCCCTTGTTGGCTTGGCGTTACTACCTGACAACTAATCCGACTGGACAAACCCCGCACACTCTTTGAGGTGCGGGGTTTGTCGTTTCAAGGGTCGGGGCGACGTAGTGGCGGTAAAAGAGCCGGGGTATTCCCGAAAATCACCGTAAATTTGAGTTGCGCCCCGGCGTTTCAATTAAGGTAAACCAACATGCTTGATTTTCTAGGGAAGACTGTCGCCAAATTGTTCGGGTCGAAATCCGACAAGGACCTGAAGGAGATTGTCCCGTACGTGGCGCTGATTAACGCCGAATATGCCAAACTGGCACCTGTCAGCGACGACGAGCTACGCGCCCGCACCAACGAGGTCCGGGCCCGCATCGACGCCCACCTCAAAACCCTCGACGACCAGCTCGCCGGCCTGCACGGCCGCGTGAACGGCGAAACCCTCGATGCCCTGCAGAAGGAGGAAATCTTCGATCAGATCGATACCCTCGAAAAGCAGCGCAACAAGGAGTTGGAAGTGGTGCTGATGGAGGTGCTGCCGCTGTCGTTTGCCATTACCAAGGAAACCGCCCGCCGCTACGCCGAGAACAAGCAGCTCGTCGTGACGGCTACCGACTACGACCGCGAATACGCCAGCCGCAAGGGCAACGTCATAATTGAGGGCGACAAGGCCATCTGGAAAAACAAGTGGCTGGCCGCCGGAGCCGAAATCACCTGGGACATGGTGCACTACGATGTGCAGCTGATTGGCGGCGTAGTGCTGCACCAGGGCAAGATTGCCGAAATGGCAACGGGCGAAGGCAAGACGCTGGTATCAACCCTGCCTTCCTTCCTCAATGCCCTGGCCCGGCGCGGCGTCCACCTCGTAACGGTGAACGACTACCTGGCCAAGCGCGACTCGGAGTGGAACGCGCCCCTGTTCGAATTCCACGGCATTACGGTAGACTGCATCGACAAGCACCAGCCCAATACCGATGCCCGTCGCCAGGCCTACCTGGCCGACATCACCTACGGCACCAACAACGAGTTCGGCTTCGACTACCTGCGCGACAACATGGCCCGCGACCCCCAGGAGCTGGTGCAGCGCAAGCACCACTATGCCATGGTGGACGAAGTGGACTCGGTGCTGATTGACGATGCCCGGACGCCGCTCATCATCTCGGGCCCGATTCCGCGCGGCGACGTGCACGAGTTCTACCAGCTCAAGCCCCGGATTCAGAAAGTAGTGGATGCCCAGAAAAAACTGGTGCAGAGCTATCTGGTAGAAGCCCGCAAGCTCATCAAGGAAGGCAACGATGGCCCCAAGGAAGGGGAGGGCGGCCTGGCTTTGTTCCGCGCTTTCCGCGGCCTGCCCAAGAGCAAGCCGCTGATCAAGTTCTTGTCGGAAACCGGCATGCGCGCCGTACTGCAGAAGGTGGAGAACTTCTACCTCCAGGACAACTCGCGCCAGATGCCCCAGGCCGATATGCCCCTGTTCTTCACCATCGATGAGAAGAACAACCAAATTGAGCTGACCGAAAAGGGCCTCGACCTGATTACCGGCGAAGGCGAGGATACCCGCCTGTTCATTATGCCCGATATCGGGTCGGAGCTGGCGGTAATTGAGAAGAATGCCGCGCTCAGCAGCGAGGAAAAACTCCATGCCAAGGAAAAGGTGATGGACGACTTCCAGCAGCAGTCGGAGCGCGTGCACACCATCAACCAGCTCCTGAAAGCTTATACCCTGTTTGAGCGCGACGACCAGTACATCCTCACCGAGGATGGCAAGGTGAAGATCGTGGATGAGCAGACCGGCCGCGTAATGGAAGGCCGCCGCTACTCCGACGGGTTGCACCAGGCCCTGGAGGCCAAGGAAAACGTGCGCGTCGAGGAGCTGACCCAGACCTATGCTACCGTAACGCTCCAGAACTACTTCCGCATGTACCACAAGCTGGGCGGCATGACGGGTACGGCCGAAACCGAGGCCGGCGAGTTCTGGGAAATCTACAAGCTCGACGTGGTAGTGGTGCCCACCAACCGCGGCATTGCCCGCAAGGACGAGGACGACAAGGTCTACAAAACGGTGCGCGAGAAGTACAACGCCGTAGCCGATGAAATTCAGGAGCTCGTGCAGGCTGGCCGCCCCGTGCTGGTGGGTACTACCAGCGTCGAGATTTCGGAGCTGGTCAGCCGGATGCTCAAGTTCAAGGGCATTCCGCACGAAGTGCTCAACGCCAAGCAGAACCAGCGCGAAGCCGAAATTGTGGCTGGCGCGGGCTACCCCGGCACCGTTACCATTGCCACCAACATGGCCGGCCGTGGTACCGACATCAAGCTGCGCGAAACGTCTAAGAGCTCGGGCGGTTTGGCCATCATCGGCACCGAGCGCCACGAAAGCCGCCGCGTCGACCGCCAGCTGCGGGGTCGTGCCGGCCGCCAGGGCGACCCGGGTTCCAGCCAGTTCTTCGTCAGCCTCGAAGACAACCTGATGCGCCTGTTCGGCTCCGACCGCATCGCCAAGCTCATGGACCGCATGGGCCTGGAGGAGGGCGAAGTGATTCAGCACTCGATGATTACCAGCTCGATTGAGCGGGCGCAGAAGAAAGTAGAGGAAAACAACTTCGGCATCCGTAAGCGCCTGCTCGAGTACGACGACGTGATGAACGCCCAGCGCGAGGTGGTGTACAAGCGCCGCCGCAACGCCCTGCACGGCGAGCGACTGGAGCTCGATATCTGGAACATGATTTACGACGTCTGCGAAGACATTGTAATCGGCCACAAAGGCAACAACGATTTCGAGGACTTCAAGCTGGCCATCATCCGCATCTTCGGCTACGACACCCACCTCACGGGCCAGCAGCTCAGCGGCATGAATGCCGGCCAGCTCACCCAGAAGCTCTACGATGAGGCCCTGGGCTACTACCACAGCAAAAACGACTTCATTGCCGGCAACTCGATGGGGCTGATCAATGACTTGCTGCAACAGAATGCGCCCTACGAGAACATCGCGGTGCCCTTCACCGACGGCCGCAAGCAGGTGCAGGCCATTGCCAACCTGCGCCGGGCCCAGGCCAACCAGGGCCACGAGGTAATCCGGGGTATGGAGAAAGTGGTGGTGCTGGCCGTTATCGACGAAGCCTGGACCAAGCACCTGCGCGCCATGGACGACCTCAAGCAGGTAGTGCAGAACGCCGTGTACGAGCAGAAAGACCCGCTGCTGGTCTACAAATTCGAGTCGTTCGAGCTGTTCAAGCAGATGATCAGCAAAGTAAACGAGGATACCATTCAGTTCCTGTTCCGCGCCGACGTGCCCACCCAGGCGGGCCAGAACGGCGAGGATGAGTTCGAGTACTTCACCGAGGACGAGCTGCCGGTTGCCCCGCCCCAGCCCAAGCTGCAGGCCCAGAAGGAAACGTCGTCGGTTTCGCTCGGTGCGGGCCCCGAAGACCTGGAGCAGGACGGCGCCATGACCCAGACCCTGGAGAAGCAGCAGCCGGCCAAGTCCCAGAAAGTGGCCAACCGCAACGAAAAAGTAAGCGTACAGTACATGGACGGCCGCATCGTGCGCGACGTGAAGTTCAAGCAAGTAGAAGACGACCTGCTGAATGACCGGGCAGTACTGATTGACTAACTCGGGCGCTTACCGGTGGAGGGGCTGGCAAGCTATGCCGGCTTCCTGACTCCTGCAGGTGTTTCGCCTGATAAAATCCTTGTTTTTTGGCGTAAGCCCCGGTTCGCTGCCGCCTGGTAGCGAGCCGGGGTTTTTGCTGGAAAGGTTTTTGAGAGGTTGTCGGGCCCGGTGTCCGGCGCCTGAACCAGCGGTAAAGGCCACCTGCCCAACGTTGTTACTCACTTGTGCTTCTAAGCTTCCCCTCCCAATGAACCTCGCCCCCTACATCGACCACACCCTGCTTAAGCCCGACGCTACGCCGGCCCAGATTACCCGGCTTTGCCTGGAGGCCGCGGCCCACCAGTTTGCCAGCGTCTGCGTGCCGCCCTGCTACGTGCGCCAGGCCGCCGAGGAATTGCAGGGCTCGGGGGTGGCCGTTTGCACCGTTATCGGGTTTCCGCTGGGGTATGCCCTGGCGAAGGTGAAGTTCTTCGAAGGCCATCTGGCCCTGACCGACGGCGCCACCGAGCTGGATATGGTGCTGAACGTGGGGGCCCTGAAAGCCGGCCGCTACGAGGAAGTGGAAGAAGAAATCGGGCAGTTGGCCGAGCTGTGCCGGTTGCGCGGGGCGTTGCTGAAGGTGATTATTGAAACGGCGCTGCTTACCGATGCCGACATCGTGACGGCCTGCCGGCTTTGCGCCGAAGCCGGGGCCAACTTCGTGAAGACGAGCACTGGGTTTGCCAGCCGCGGAGCTTCAATAGCCGATATAGAGCTGATGCGGGCCTCGCTGCCCACCCACATCCGCCTCAAAGCCTCGGGTGGCATCCGTACCCGCGAGGCGGCGCTGGCGCTGGTGGCCGCCGGGGCCGACCGGATTGGCGCTTCCGATGGCGTAGCTTTGCTGGCCAAAGCCGGCACGGAAACCGCTGCCCAACCCGCTGCCGAATCTGAAACCGCTCCCGCTCATGACTCTACCGCTACTTCGTAACGTGCTGCTGCTTTCCGCCCTGTTGTCGCTCGGGGCCTGCGCGACGTCGGGCCCCGCGGCCCCGGCCGCTGACACGACGACCCGCCGCCCCGCCGCCGCCGCCTCGCGGCCGGCCGAAGACCTGAGCCGGTTCCGGCCGGTTTTTCCGGCCCCCAAGCCAGCGGCTACGGTGGCTGTGCCGCGCAACCGGGTGGTAGCGCCGACCAACCAGGTAAACGCCCAGATCGACCAGCGTCTGCGCGACCAGGCCTTCACCAACCAAAATGTGAAGTATGCCCAAGGCTACCGCATTCTAGCCTACGTAGGGTTGGAAAAAGACAAGGCCATGGCCGTGCGCCGGGCCATCATCAGCCGCTACCCCGAGGAAACCGATTATCTGACGTACAAGCAGCCCATTTTCCGCCTGCAAATCGGCGACTACCTCACTCGTCTCGAAGCTGCGCAGGCCCTGCTGCGCATTCGGCCCCTGGCCCCACGCGCCGAACTGGAATCGATGCAGGTGAACATCAACAAATCGGGCTATTAATATTGAGCTGTTAGCTGAAAGCTATTAGCTTTTAGCCTTCGTTCATCCAGTTTACAATTAAAGAACGTCATTCAGAGCGTAGCGAAGACTCTCACGTGCTGATGCTGGGTAACCATTACAACGTCAGCACGCGAGATTCTTCGCTGCGCTCTGAATGACGTTCTTTCAGCCAACCTCCAACACCTATGGACCACCTGCTCTCCCGCATCAAGCAACTGGCCGCCGAAGCTGCCGCCGAAACTGTAGCGCTGCGCGAGCACCTGCACGCCCACCCCGAGCTTTCGTTTCAGGAACACGAAACGGTGGCCTTCGTGACGGCACAGCTGCAAAAGCTGGGGCTGCAAACCCAGGCTATTGCCGAAACGGGGGTAGTAGCCCTGATTGAGGGCCGCAACCCCGGTGCCCGCACCGTGGCATTGCGCGCCGATATGGACGCGCTGCCCATCACGGAGCAGAATGAAGTGCCCTATAAATCCACGAACCCCGGCGTGATGCACGCCTGCGGCCACGACGTGCATACGTCGTCGCTGCTGGGGGCGGCCCGCATTCTGGTGGCGCTTAAGGACGAGTTTGAAGGTAGTGTAAAGCTCATGTTTCAGCCCGGCGAAGAGCTGCTGCCGGGGGGGGCGTCGCTGATGATTGCCGAGGGCGTGCTCGAAAACCCCCGGCCCGATAGCGTGCTGGGGCAGCATGTGTTTCCGTTGCTGCCGGCCGGCAAAATAGGCCTGCGGGCCGGCCGCTACATGGCCAGCACCGACGAGCTCTACCTGACCGTGCGCGGCAAGGGTGGGCACGGCGCGATGCCCGAGCAAAACGTAGACCCGGTGCTGGTGGCGGCCCACCTTATTGTGGCGGCCCAGCAGATTGTGAGCCGCCGCGCCAACCCCAAGCTGCCCTCGGTGCTCTCGTTCGGGAAAGTCATTGCCCAGGGCGCCACCAACGTCATTCCGAATGAAGTGAAGCTGGAAGGCACGTTCCGGACCCTGAACGAGGAGTGGCGCAACGAGGCCCACGAGCACCTGCGCCGCCTCTGCGAGGGGCTGGCCGCGAGCATGGGCGCGAGCTGCGAGCTGGAAATCCGCCGCGGTTACCCCTACCTCGAAAACGAGCCCGCCCTCACGGCCCGCACCGAGCAGGCCGCCGTGGAGTACCTGGGCCGCGAGAACGTGGTGGAGCTCGACCAGTGGATGGCCGCCGAGGACTTCGCCTACTTCAGCCAGGCCGCCAGCGCCTGCTTCTACCGCCTGGGCACCGCCGCCGCCGATGGCAGCGGCCGCCTCACCTCCAGCGTCCACACACCCACCTTCGACATCGACCCCCACGCCCTGGAAGTCGGCCCCGGCCTGATGGCCTGGCTGACTTTGCGGGAACTGGCAGAACGCCCGTAACTACTTTGCCGGATGCAGCGCAGGGCGTTTGTCCTGGGTTGTATCAGGTGGTCATTTTCTCCTCTCATACCCTGTGGGGCGCTACCTGTTCCGGAGGCCTTTCAGCCTATCCTCTCTCCACTATGCGTATTCTTCCGCTCTGTGCCACGGCGCTGCTCCTGATGCTGGCTGAAACCGCCGCCGCCCAGTCGCGCAACACTTCCGCTGTGGCGTTGCAGCCCGAAGTGCAGGCCGAAATTGCCCTGCCCGGCAACGACTATGTGCTGGTCGGCGTGAGTGCCGTAAGCCAGCACAACAGCGGCGGTGGCACTTTTGCCGGCGGCCAGCTGCGGTTAGGCTACGAGCATTTCTGGAACGAGCACTGGAGCTGGGGGCCTACGCTGCGTATCGGTAGTGATGCGGGCGGAGGGTACGGTGACTTTCTGGGGCTGCCTGGTAATCTTACTCCGGGCGCACTACTGCGGCATACTGGCACACTGGGTAAATTTGGCTTCACGCAACGACTGGCGGCAGAATACGCTATTGTTACCAACGACTCCTATGGCAACAGTAGCAGCAACAACCGCGCCCACGCCCGCCTGCGCCTGGGCCTCGACCGCGAGTTGGCGGTAGGCCCTACCCTGAAGCTACGGCCCCGGCTGTCGTATGAGGTGTTGACTTACCTGCGCTTCCAACGCGAGGCCGATGAGAACAAGGAACGCTTTGTTGACTTTGGTAATCTGCGGGCCGAAGTGGGCGTACGCCTCTCGCCGCGCTTCGACCTCACGCCCTGGGTGGCCTCCCAGACGCATTACATCAATGCGCTGGTGCAGCTCGATAAAAACGGCCAACCCGTATCGGGCGGCAAAACCAACCTGCTCACCCCCACCGTTGGTCTCGACCTACGCATTATGCTGGGCCGCCACGCCCTGGATGATGATCGGCAAGTGTTGCCAACTCAGCATTAGGTGGCGCGAAAAGTTTTTGTGTCTTTTTGACAGTTTAGAGAGCCTTCATTAGGTTGTAAGAAGCCAAATGGCGCAAGATTGAGGTGGCCGCCTGCGTAAATTGCGTCAATGTGGCATTGGTTGTTGGCTGGTATAGATTTTATGATCTATGGGTGTCGCCGGTTAAGTAGCCGGCCTTCAACGTCAACCTTACTTTCTGTTACCTATGGCAACGCTGCTGTATAACAACCGTCCGGCCCGCGCCTCTTTCAACTCTGTGCTCAACGAGATGCTGCGCGACACGCTGCCGGCCCAGAACAAACCCGCTGAATCCTTTCATGCCGGCCGCCGACGTGCTCGAAGGCCCCGAGGGCTTTACGCTCCATGTCGCGCTGCCCGGCGTAGCCAAATCAGACCTGAGCATTGACTTTCACGAGGGCCAGCTCACCATCAGTGGGGAGCGCAAAGCGCCTGAGGCAGCCGAAAATGCCCCTCAGTTCCGCCGCGTCGAATCGGGCTACGGTACGTTTTCCCGCACCTTCCGCCTGCCCGACACGATAGACGTAACGGCAATCGATGCCCAACTCACCGATGGCATCCTGCAACTCGTGCTGCCCTTCGACAGCAGGAAAGTAACCAAGCACCAGATTGAGGTACGCTAATTGCGCCTAAAAAAGGGCATCCGGTTTGGATGCCCTTTTTAGCTTGATTCTATTGCCTGGAGCGGGTGTCAACTGCCTGATTCTGCGGCGCCCGGCCAAAACAATCTACCAACGGGCTGTTTTACTCCTTGAACACCCATGCAACCGGACACCATTCACGGGGCATCTGACGTTGTAGAACCAGTAAGGCGGCCGGCCGGTAGGTCGGATTAAGGCCTGACTACCTTTTTTGTGGTATTTTCCATTTCCGACATTTTTCATCATCCACTTTTTCAATACCCATGCAAGCAAAACAACTAATGCTCGGCCTGCTGGGCTCCGCCATTCTGGGCGGAGGCGTGGCCGTAGGGGGGTACAAAATGCTGGAGCCGGAGCGCGATAACTCGCCCCAGGCCCTGGCCGCCGACCCCAACGTCCGCTACACCAGTGAGCTGAAGAGCAGTACGTACGCCGTGCCCGAGGGCCTGAACTTTACGGCCGCCGCCGCTACCGTTACCCCGGCCGTGGTGCACGTCATGACTGAATATTCGCCCCAGGCCAGCCAAAACGATGCCGCCATGCGCATGGACCCGTTCCTGCGCCAGTTTTTCGGCGACGACTTCGAGCAAAACCACGGCCGCGGCCGCCAGCAGGGGCCTCAGCAGGGCTCGGGCTCGGGCGTGATTATCGCCGCCAACGGCTACATCGTCACCAACAACCACGTTATCGACAAAGCCAGCAAGATCGAGGTGGTGATGGACGATAAGCGCAAGTTCGAGGCCGAGTTGGTGGGTAAAGACCCCAACACCGACCTGGCCCTGCTCAAGGTGAAGGCCGACAACCTGCCCTTCATCCGCTACGGCAACTCCGACGACGTGAAAGTGGGCGAGTGGGTACTGGCCGTGGGCAACCCGTTCAACCTGAACTCGACCGTAACGGCGGGCATTATCTCGGCCAAGGGTCGCAACATCAACATCCTGCGCCGCGAGGACGGGATGGGTATTGAGTCGTTTTTGCAGACCGATGCCGTGGTGAACCCCGGCAACTCGGGTGGCGCGCTGGTTAACCTCAGCGGCAACCTGATCGGCATCAACTCGGCCATTGCTTCGCAGACCGGTTCGTTCGTGGGCTATTCGTTCGCCGTGCCCAGCTCCATTGTGAGCAAGGTAATCGACGACCTGCTGAAGTACAAAGTAGTACAGCGGGCCCTGCTGGGCGTGCAGATCCGCGAGATAGATGCCACGCTGGCCTCCGAGAAGAAGCTTGAAAACCTAAAGGGGGTGTACGTGATGAGCGCCGGTAAAAACAGCGCCGCCGCCGAAGCCGGCCTTAAGGAGGGCGATGTTATTACGGAAATCAACGGCGCGAAAGTGAATACGTCTTCCCAGCTCCAGGAGCAGGTGGCCCGCTTCCGCCCCGGCGACAAAATAAAGGTGTCCTACCTGCGCGACGGCCGTGAGCGAAACGCCAGCGCTACCTTACGCAACGCCACCGGCACTACCGATGTGATTCGGGAAACGGCCGCCACGAGCGTGAAGTACGAGGGTGCTAACCTGAGCCCGGTATCGCGCCAGGAGCAGAGCAAGCTCGGCATTGAGGGCGGTGCCAAAATCACCGGTATCCGCGAATCCAACTTCCGCGAAACCGGCATTGCCGACGGCTTCATCATCACCCGCATCGATAAGAACCGCGTCGAGAAGCCCCAGGACGTGCAGCGCCTGCTCGAAGCCGCCAAGGAAACCGATGGCGCGTTGGTGGAAGGCGTATACCCCGACGGCCGCAAGGCTTACTACCCCATCGGGCAGGGCCAGTAAAGGACAGCCTTTAGCGTTCTGAACAAGTTAAAACCTGCTGTGGCGCAAGCTGCGGCAGGTTTTTTTGTGGCCTGAGAAGTTGAACTGGTTAGATCAGGTATGGGGGGCAGAATATGCCCCCAATCTAATTTGTTAACTTTGTAAGAGGCCACCCTGCGGTGGCCGGCTTAGTATTGTATTCCCACCTACCCATAATTACCCACCCATGAAGCAAGCATTGGAAGAAGCAGTTGCTACCGGCACCGACGTACAGGACCACGACCACCACGGCATCCGGCAGGTACTGCGCGAGCTGGGCGTACAGGCCCACAACGCGGCCTGGAGCACCGGTCTGCAGTGGGGCGGCCTCGACAACAAGAATACCCGCACCATCCACTCGCCCGCCGATGGCAAAGTAATCGGCACCGTGGCCATGGCGACGGCCGACGACTACGAGCAGGTAGTAACCAAAGCCCAGGAGGCCTTTAAAACCTGGCGGCTGGTACCGGCGCCCAAGCGCGGCGAAATCGTGCGCCAGATCGGCAACAAGCTCCGCGACCACAAGGACGACCTGGGCAAGCTGGTGAGCTACGAGATGGGCAAAATCCTGCAGGAAGGCCTGGGCGAAGTGCAGGAAATGATTGACATCTGCGACTTCGCCGTGGGCCTCTCGCGCCAGCTGCACGGCCTGACCATGCACTCGGAGCGCCCCGCCCACCGTATGTACGAGCAGTACCACCCGCTGGGCGTGGTGGGCATCATCTCGGCCTTCAACTTCCCGGTGGCCGTCTGGAGCTGGAACGCCATGCTGGCCGCCGTTTGCGGCGACACCTGCATCTGGAAGCCCTCCGAGAAAACCCCGCTCACGGGCGTGGCTATTCAGCACATCATCAAGAGTGTGCTGGAAGAAAACGAGCTGCCCGAGGGCATTTTCAACCTCATCATCGGCGACGCCGAAATCGGGGCTAAGATGGCGGCCGATGGGCGCGTACCGCTGGTTTCGGCCACCGGCAGCACCCGCATGGGCAAGAAAGTAGGCGAGGCCGTAGGCGCCCGCCTGGGCAAGTCGCTGCTGGAGCTGGGCGGCAACAACGCCATCATCCTCACCGAGCACGCCGACCTGAGCATTGCCATGCCGGGCATCGTGTTCGGGGCCGTGGGCACCTGCGGGCAGCGCTGCACCAGCACCCGCCGCCTCATCATCCACGACTCGATTTACGACGACGTAAAGGCCCGTCTGCTCAAAATCTACCCCAACCTGCCCATCGGCCACCCGCTACAGGACGGTACGCTGGTCGGCCCGCTGATTGACCAGGATTCGGTGAATGGCTTCAAAAACGCGCTGGCCGCCGTGCAGCAGGAGGGCGGCAAGCTGCTCATCGGCGGCGAGCTGCTGGAGGGCGAAGGCTACGAAACCGGCACCTACGTAACGCCCGCCATCGTGGAGGCGAAGAATGAGTACGCCACGGTGCAGGACGAAACCTTTGCGCCCATTCTCTACCTCATCAAGTACAGCGGCGAGGTAACCAACGCCATTGAACTGCAGAACGGCGTGCGTCAGGGGCTGTCATCGAGCATCTTCACGCTCAACATGCGCGAGGCCGAAACCTTCCTCAGCCAGGCCGGCTCCGACTGCGGCATTGCCAACGTAAACATCGGCACGAGCGGGGCCGAAATCGGCGGCGCGTTCGGCGGCGAGAAGGAAACCGGCGGCGGCCGCGAATCGGGCTCCGACGCCTGGAAGGTGTACATGCGCCGCCAGACCAACACCATCAACTACAGCACCACGCTGCCCCTGGCCCAGGGCATCAAGTTCGACGTGTAACCGTCGCGCTTTCAGGCTACGCAAACGGCCCGCTCGGTTTTACCGGGCGGGCCGTTTGGCGTTTACTGGCAGAATATTGGCCTCCCGAAGTCTACTGAGCATTTTGATGTCGCCGTGGCCTTTACTGACTAGGTGTAGGCGCTGGTGTATAAAATATAGTACATCGCGGTAAGTTTGCTCCTTTTTTGAGCGAATTGAACTCGAAACGCGTAACCGAAGCCGTCGGTATACACTGAATAGCATCCGTTTACCAACTCTCGCACCATCTTATATTTTCGGTCTACAAAGCCAACTCCCAGGCGAACGAAGGGCACTCCTATATAGGCTGAATACCGGCGGTAGAGTTCACCGCTCCAGGATTGGGATACAATACTCATATGGCCGGACGCCGCCGAGTTGGGGGGCGTTTACATCGAATGGTCAGGCTTTGAATAATCCATTTCCTGCTTCTTCCATCTTGGTGTCAGCAGTCCAGTCCGTTCGTCGACGTGGCCGAGTGGATCGCCGCTGACATCCCGTTCGGTGATGCCGCCATCGTCGCCGAAATCAACCTTCTGGCAGGCAGAAAACTAGGGCGGCGCTGAGAAGCACGGATAGGTAAAGTAGTACAAATACTTCATAAATAGGGCGGATGATACGGTTGAAAACGGCTCGAAGGTAGCTTTCCAGAATTTTGGCGATAATCGCATTCACATATTTGGCGCACGGGGCGTCAACCTGAGTCAGCCGAATGAACAATCCGGCATTGGCAGGTGTCTTAGCTCTGGCTGGTGCAACCCCGCCCCGGCCCGGTGGTCTTTCTCCTGCTTGCCCGCCGGCCGCACCGTTTCTGCCCGGAAAACCGGATATTTACTTTTCCGCGTTTTTCGAATTTCTGCTCATTCTGCCGAAACCCTATGGAGGCTTTTGCTTATACCGACATTAATGCCCCGCTGGTCGAGCGGTGCCGCTTAGGCGACCGGCGCGCTCAGGCCGAAATCTATAAGCGCTACTCCAAGGCCATGTTCAACGCCTCGCTGCGCATCACCGGCGACTTTGCCGAGGCCGAGGATGTGTTGCAGGAAGCGTTTCTGAGCGCCTTTCGGGAGTTGCACAGCTACAAGGGCGACTCGTCGTTCGGCTCCTGGCTGAAGCGCATCGTCATCAACAAAAGCATCAACTGCCTGCGCAACCGCCGCCTGACGCTGGTGCCGCTGGGCGAGCAGCACGACGGCGCGGCGGCCGACCCCACCGACCACGGCCCCGATCCGGAAATTACCAGCTGGCGGGCCGATGTGGTGCGCCGCTGCGTGCAGGACCTGCCCGATGGCTACCGCGTTGTGCTGACCCTGTACCTGCTCGAAGGCTACGACCACGCCGAAATTGCCGGCATTCTCAACATCACCGAATCTACCTCCAAATCGCAGTATAGCCGGGCCCGCAAAAAGCTTTTGGAGCTGGCCCGCCAGCACGGCCTGTAAGGTCCCGCCGATTTTATTTTCCGACCCCTTTGCGGCATTCTGCCGGTTCGGTCCTGGCCCACCCCTTGCCCGACCACCCGCTCCGGCTCCGCTTCCATCTGCTACTGACCATGAATAATACAACCCCCGGACTGGAAACCTTCGTGGACCACCATCGCGCCGATTTCGACGCGTTTGAGCCGCGTCCGGACTTGTGGGACGCCATTGCCCAGGATCTGGACAGGGCTTCCGACGCGCCGGAGGCCGTTGAGGCCCCGGGACGGGTGCTGCCGCTTTTTCCCGCCGCTGCTACCTCTTTCACGTCTCAAACTTCCGATACGGCAGCCGATGCCCGTTCGGCCCGGCCTTATGGCATTGCTGCCGCTGTGGCGGCGCTGCTGCTGCTGGGTACTTGGTTCTGGCAGCAACGCCCCGAAGCCACCATCTGGACCCGCGCCGGCCAGCCGGTTAACCTGCACCGCGCCCCCGTACCGGCCCTGACTCCGTACACGGTGCCCGAACTGGCTACCCCGGCCTCGGAAGGGCCCGAACAGCGCTTGGCCAGTGCCGTGCAGCGCCTGGAAACCTATTACGCGGTTCAGCTTGCCGAGCGCCGCCAGGAGCTGCAGGTCGCCGACCGCGAAACGGCCGCTCCGCAGTCCGAATGGGAGCAGGAGTTGGCTGCGCTTGATTCGGACTATCAACAGCTGAAAGTAGAGCTCTACCGCAACCCTGAACCCGCCGTGGTACTCGATGCCATGAACCGCAACATGCAAATCCGGCTCGATTTGCTGGGCCAGCAGCTGCGCACCCGGGAGCAGATTCGGGCCTATCATACCCAGCCCTACATGGTGGCCGACAGCCGCCGTACTCCGTAAGCCATGCGTGCTCTTCGCCTGATAACTGGTGGGGCCGGCCGAATGCTGGCGCTGGCCGCGCTGCTGAGCGTAGCGGGCACCGCCGCCCGAGCCCAGTCGGTAGTGACCGGGAGCGGGCCCGACGCGCATTTCTACGAGCCGGCTACCGCGCCGCTGCCGCTCGGAGGAGTGCAGGGGCAACCCGACGCCTGCCAGGGCAGCACGGCCCAGGGCCCGCAACAGGACGATGGCAGCCCTGCACTGGCAGTAGAGAAGGTGCGTAAGCTCAGCCGGACTTTCCCGGCCTCGGCCACCAAGCTTTATACGCTTGACACGCGCTACGGCCGGGTGCAGGTGAACGTGTGGAACCGCTCCGAAATTCGCACCGATGTCGATATCATCACCCGGGCCGAAACGGAGGAGAAGGCCCAGGAGCTGCAAGCCATGATTGAGGTGGATATTCTGGGCCGCGACCCGGCTACGGGCGGCGTATCGGCCCGCTCGCGCTTCGGCGCGTTGCCCCAGGAGTGTCGTAGCCGGGTAAAGCTCTATGAGGTGAATTACACGGTGTGGGTACCCAAAAACAACCCGTTGGCCTTGCACAACGCTTTCGGCGGCATCAGCCTGACCGGCGACCTGACCGGGGCCACCGAGCTGACCGTGGAGTACGGCCACCTGCGCACGGCCCGCCTCGAAGGCCCCCGGAATACCCTGCGCCTGACCAACGCCCGCGCCGCCGTGCCTTACGCCAGCCGGGCCGTCATTGAGGCCTCGTATGCTAACGTGCGCCTCACCGAAGGGGGTACGGTGGAGTTGCGCAACAACTACTCCGACATTGATATTGGCACCGTGCAGGACCTGACCGTGCATAGCCGGTACGGCGACGTGGCCCTGGGTACGGTGCATAACCTACGGGGCTTCTCGGGTTACTCGAAGTTCAGCATCGACAAACTGAGCAACCAGCTCGATATGAAGGTGCAGTACTGCCCTAACTTTGAAGTGCGCAACACCGGCAAGAACTTCCGCCAGATTACGCTCGATGGCGGCTACAGCACCATTTTACTCAACTTCCCCGATGGGGCGGCCTTCGACTTCGACGTGAACACTGACCACGGCCGACTGCTGGTTGATAAGCGCCTGGTAAAGGTGGACTCCGAAGAAACCAGCCCTTCTTCGAGCGACACCCAGGGCTCGTTTGGGGCCGTATCGGCCCGCAATACCGGCAATGTCAATATCAAAGTGCGCTACGGCAACGTGAGTTTCAATAAGTAAGTAGCGCTGCCAAATAGCCGTTCTTTGCGGGCATGAACCGTTTGCCATTCTCCCCCGGACGCTGCTTGTTTCTCCTGCTGCTGGCCGCTTTGGTTGACGCCGCCCCGGCGGCTGCCCAAACCACTCCTGCTGCTATGCCCGCCCCAACCATTGCTCCGGCTTCTTCCCTGCGCACGTACGCCCTTCGGTTGCGGCCGGGGCAGGACTTGCGCCGCGAGCTGCTGGCCTTCACGACTGCCCATAACCTGCGGGCCGCCTGTGTGCTGACGGGCGTGGGCAGTCTGACTACCGCTACGCTCCGGTTGGCCAACCAGGAAGGCCCTACTGTGTACCAGGGCCACTTCGAAATCGTGTCGCTGGTAGGTACGCTGGCCCTGAGCGGCAGCCACCTGCACCTCTCGGTAGCCGACTCGACCGGGCGCACGGTTGGCGGCCACCTACTCGACGGTAACATCGTGTACACGACCGTGGAGCTGGTTATCGGGGAGCTGCCGGAGCTGGAGTTCGGCCGCGAGCCCGACCCTACTTTCGGCTACCGCGAACTAACGGTGCGGCCGGCGCCCCCGGTTTCGGCCCCACCAAAAAGGCGGAAGAAGTAAGCGGTAATCCGTTATCCGTTATAACGCTTATTGATTAGCTGGGAAAGTCTGGGTAGGCGGACCACGAGCAAGGCTTGGTTGCTATAGATATTCGGCATGACGAGTATTTTTCGTTAATTGGGGTTCTCACGCCTCCCTGCCATGTCCGACCAACTCACTCCCGTTGCCCCGGCCGATAAGGCCCGCCTGGAAAAATTCCGCCGCGACATCAGCAATCCGCTCAAGCTGAAGCTGTTCATGCTGCGGCGGCTGCCAATGGCCTACCTGGCCGGGCTGCGGGTGGCGGACCTTACGCCGGAGCAGTGCGCCGTCACGGTGCCCTACAAGTACCTGACCCAGAATCCGTTCAGGAGTATCTACTTTGCCTGCCTGGGCATGGCCGCCGAAATGGCCAGCGGCCTGATGGCCATGATGCACGTGCAGAGCGGCCCACCGGCCTCGATGCTGGTCGTGGGCCTGGAGGCAGATTTCACCAAGAAAGCCGTGGGCCTGATTCGCTTCACCTGCCCCGATGGTGCGGCCATCGGCCGGGCGCTGGCCGAGAGCCGCGCCACCGGCGAAGGCCGCACTGTGGTCTGCACCAGCACTGGCCTCGACGAAGCCGGCGACACGGTGGCCGTGTTCCGGGTTACGTGGTCGTTTCGGGCGAAGCGGTAGGTGAGGAGAAACGTACGCAACCGCCACTCACTCATGAAAAGGAACGTCATCAGAGCGCAGCGAAGAATCTCGCGTGCCATGGTAATCCTGTTGTCAGGAGTTACCATGGCACGCGAGATTCTTCGCTGCGCTCTGAATGACGTTCTTTTACTGACAACTCGCCCACTCAATCACCATTGGCTACGCTTTCCTTGGTGATGACGTCCATCAGGCCGTCTTCGCTGACTACAATGGCCAGGCAGGGGTAGGGACTGCTCTCGACGTAGCGGATGGCAGAGTTATAGCGGGCGCCGCGGGTACTGGTGCCGCGGCCGGTGGCTTTGCCATCCAGAATGACACCGATGGAGTAGCAGAAGGCGTCGGGGTCGAGGAGCACGGCCCCGTCGATGGAGGTGACGAGGCGGGTGATAAGGGGGGTGAGCGGAACGGGCTCGACGAGGGTGCACTGAAGCTTGAGGCGGTCGGCTTCGGCCAGGGCTTCGGTCGTGATGACGAGCAGCGTGCCGTGCTTCTGGCGGCTGGCTTCGAGTACCACATCCCAGAGCTTCTCGATTTTGGCCGCGTCGGTGAGCTGGAAGGTGCGGCGCAGGTCGCGGCGGAACTTGGTGCGGTTGAGGCGGGCCCGGGGCAGGCTGGGCATGCCGTAGTGGGCCCGCATCAGTACCTGGCCGCCGTGCTGGAACTCCCAGGCATAGTGCGTCACGAAGCTGATGACGAACAAATCCTCGCGGGAGGCGTCGTACTGCCCGATCTGCCGGCCCAGGGCGTACACGTTTTCGCCGTCGGCGAGCAGGCTCACGTCGGCAGTGGTCATTTCGAGCAGCTTGCGCACGGCCCGGTAGTCGGTAAGCGGAGTGGGGCAGGTGAGGGCGAACACCTCGGCCAGGTTGGGGTGGCCGCGCCGGGCCAGCAGCAGCTTGCCCACGCCCTCGGCCCCCTCGTAGCGGAGCGAGGAAATGGTGTTGCAGGTAGCGAATAGCTTGGTGGCGGCCGGATTCATGCCCATGTCCTGGGCCGGCGTATCCATGAACAGCTTGCCCGCCGAGCGGATAATCTCGTCGGTTTCGCGGGGACGGATGAGCAGGCCCGACCCCGGCTCAGGCTCCGTGAGCGACTTGATGCAGTCCTCGTTGAAGCGCAGGATGGCGGCCATGATCAGCGAGTTCGACACTGGCCGGCCATCGGTGTAGAAGCGGTTGGGCTGGAGCGTGGGGTAGCTGTTGTAGACTTTGCGGTTGAGCTGCAGCACGGGCATGACCATGTGACGCTCGATCTGGACGGGCCAGCCGGCGAAGGAGAGCAGCTTGCCGGGCGCGTCGAGCTCATCGAGCACTTCCTGCACGGCCTGGCGCACGCCCCGCCCGAACTGCTTGCGGCGCAGCATGTCCTCGCTTTCCAGGTCGAGGTCGGTGGGCTGCCAGGTGTGGGTGAGCTGAATGATGCGGCCCCGCTCCAGCACCTGCTCGAAGTGGTGGGAAGCGGGCATATCTTCTTCGGGCTCGAACTGCACGGCAGCCGGCAGCTCGCCATTGTCCAGCCCGGAGGCTTCGATGGGCAGTGCCAGCAGATACACGTGGGGGTGCAGGTCTTCGTCGAGGGACTCGAAAATGCCGGTGGCAATAGCCTGGGCTGCCTGCCGGAACCGCGCCTGGTAAGGCCAGACAGAATAACTGGTCCGCAGGGGCAGAGGAGTTCCGAATCCGACGGGTGGGGCAGAGAGCAACGGCAAAGGCGACAACATAACGGTAGGTAGCGAAATGGCCCGCATCAGGAAGCCAACGGACTAGGCAGACTGACGAACAGGGGCGGAATTTATTTTATACGGACAGCAAGAAAAAGCGGATTACGACAAGCCCGTGGCACTTGGGATGAAGCAGGCCTCCCAAAGTTTAACTCCTGGGCCAGTAAACCAGCCGCAGCCAACAGGGAGCCGGCCCAACCGGAGTTCGTGGCCGGCTGATGGGCGCAATCCTCCACGAAATATACAACGCTTGCTCACCGACGAGCTTAGAGCGAGAACACAACCGGCAAAACCATCTTTTGCTTTATCGGCTCGCCCTTATAGAGCGCTGGTTCCCACTTCGGGGCAGCTTTGAGAAGCCGGATGGCTTCTTCATCGAGGCCCGAGCCGAGGCGCTTGATGGGCTTGATATCGGTAAGCGAGCCGTCTTTCTCAATCAGGAACTCCATCAGCACCTTGCCTTCGATTTTGCGCTGGAGCGCGAGGGCGGGGTATTTCTGGTTTTGCTGAATCCACTCGAAAAAGGCCTCGGTGCCGCCCACGGGCCGGGCGGGCCGGTCGGCGGCTACCACTTGGGTGGTGCTGGCGGAGTTGGTTGCGGCAGCAGCCGCCGGAACGGCCGCCGGGGCTGCCTCGCCGGGAATCTGGAACGTGACGGGCACCGTCTGGCTTTGGCGCACCACGCCGCCGCGGTGCTTGGCCGGCGTCCAGCGCGGGGCGGCTTTGATGAGGCGGATGGCTTCGGCATCGAGCAGGGCGTTGCCGGGCTGGGCCACGGCCACGTTGGAGATTGAGCCGGTTTTTTCGACCACAAAATTCACCGTAACCGTGCCCTGGGCCCCGGCCTGCAGGGCGGCGGTGGGATATTGCTGGTTATTGGCCAGGTATTGCGCAAAGGCTTCGACGCCACCGGCGGGCAGGGCGGGCTGCTGCACAGCCTCGTAAATGGCGTTGGCGGGCGGCGCTTTAGGGTACTTAAGCTTTTGCTGGGCTACGGCTGGCGCCAGGGCGGCGGCACTAAGCAGGGCGGCCAGGGCTAACGGACGAATAGTTGGCTTCATAGGAACAGAGGAGAGCAAAACGGAAGTGAATCGGGAACAACAACCGCACCAGCCAGCCTTCAAGTTCGGGATTTCGGCAGAAAGCGGCGGTTTCGGTAGCTTTGGCCCTATGGCACCTGACGCAACTTCCACTGCCCACCACTCCGGCCGCGCCCCCGAGCCGGTAGGCCTGTACCCCCACGCCCGCCGCGTGGGCAATCTGCTGTTCCTCTCGGGGGTGGGGCCCCGCCAGCGCGGCCAGGCCCAGGTGCCCGGCGTAGAGCTGGACGAAGCCGGCCGCGTCGTGCGCTACGATTTCGAAAGCCAGTGCCACGCCGTATTCCGCAACGTGCGCTGGATTCTGGAAGAAGCCGGGGCCGATTGGAACGACCTGGTAGACGTCACGGTGTTCCTGACTAATATGCGCGCCGACTTCGCCACTTACAACCGCCTCTACGCCGAGTATTTCCAGACCAACCAGCCCTGCCGCACCACCGTGGAAGTCAGCAGCCTGCCCACACCCATTGCCATCGAGCTTAAGTGCGTGGCGGCGGTGGGGGAGGTGAAGCTGGCCACAGCAACGGTACCGGGCTGAACGAAGACGAAGCATGCTACCGCTTTGTTGTAGTCATAGCCAGAAGCCAGAAGTAGCAACTGCGCTGGCCATGCGTTGGCTTGGCTCAGTATGGCCAGCGCAGTTGCATCCCTCATCCCCAACGTTCCTTTGTCTCCATTATCCGTGTCCGATTACCGCCCGCTCACCATTGCCCCTGCCGAATTATTTGAGGAAAACCTGGCCCACCACACCGGGCGCGAGGCTTATTTTGCTGGCCGGCACCGGGTAGTGGCACTGGTGCGGCTGTTGCTGTTTGGGGTGGCGGCCGGGGGCGTATGGTGGCTGCTGAGCGCGGGGCAGACGGCCGCCGCAATGGGGCTGGCGCTGGGGGCCTACCTGGCGTTTCTGGCATTGGTGGGCTGGCACAACCGCGTAGGCTATCAGCGCGAGCACCACCGGTTGCTGGCCCAGCTCAACCGCGACGAGCTGGCCCGCCTCGAAGGCCGCCTGGCCGGCTTCGACCCCGGCCGCCGCTACCTCGACCCCCAGCATGCTTACGCCGCCGACCTCGACGTATTCGGCGAACACTCGCTGTTTCAGCTGCTCAACCGCAGCACTTCGCGGCTGGGGCAGGACTGGCTGGCGGGCTGGCTGCTGGCCCCGGCCGCGCCGGCCACGGTGCAGGAGCGGCAGCAGGCCACCGCCGAGCTGGCCCCTAATGTGGCCTGGCAGCAGGAGTGGCAGGCCCGCGCCCGCCACTACCCGCGCCAGGAAACCGACCCCCGCGAATTTGCCGGCTGGCTTCGGGAACCGAATTTCTTTGTCGGCCGGGGCTGGGTACTGCCGCTGCTGGGGCTGGTGCCGCTGCTGAGCCTGGCGGGTATCGTGCTGTTTTTGGACGGCCATGGCCCGCTGTGGCTGTTGCTGCTGCTGCCGGCCGTTGGCCTGAACAGCGCCTTTGGGCAGGTCCGGGCCCGCTACTACACCCACGCCACCACCATGCGCGATGCGCTGCGGGCGGCCCACGATCAGCTGGCCCACTTTGAGGCTGGCACCTGGAAGAGCCCGGCTTTGCAGCGGCTGCACCGCATCCTGCACGCTACGGGCGGTACGGCGGCGGCGCGGCTGCTCAAGCGCCTGGGCAGTATTGCCGGCTGGTTTTCGGCCCGCCAGAACCCGGCCGTGGCGGGCATGCTGAACACGGTGCTGCTCTGGGATTTGTGGGGCATCTGGCAGCTGGAACGCTGGAAGCGCCGGATTACGGGCGGCCTGGAACCGCTGCTCGAAGCGGCCGCTGAACTTGATGCGCTGGTGAGCCTGGCCGCTTTCCGGGCCGCCAACCCCGGCTTTGCCGAGCCCGACCTTACGGCCCCGGCCCTGACGGTGGAGGCTACCGGCCTGGGCCACCCGCTGCTGTTCGGGGGCGAAGGCGTGCGCAACGACTTCGCCACGGCCGGCCTGGGCCAGACCGTGATTGTGACGGGCTCGAATATGGCGGGCAAAAGCACGTTTTTGCGCACGGTAGGCCTGAACCTGGTACTGGCCCAGGCCGGCGCGGTGGTGGCCGCCACGGCCCTCCGCACCGGCCCCGCCCGGGTGTTCACGGCCATGCGCAGCCACGACAACCTGGCCGAAAGCACCTCCTCCTTCTACGCCGAGCTTAAGCGCCTGCGCCTGCTGCTGGACATGACGGAAGATCAGGCGTTAAAAGTGAAAAATTAACTATTGACGGTGAAGCAGACGCAGGCCCAATACGGCTGCCTCATCTTCAACCAACGACCTGACAACCGACAACCAACAACTGGCAACGGAAGCCCTGCCCGTCTTCTACCTGCTCGATGAGATTCTGAAGGGTACCAACTCGGCCGACCGGCACCGGGGGGCACGGGCACTGGTGTTCCAACTGCGCGAGCGGGCTGCCAGTGGCCTCATCAGCACCCACGACCTGGAGCTGGCCGCCCTCGAAACCGACCTGCCCGCGCATGTGCGCAACGTCAGCTTCAATTCCTACCTCAACCCCGACGGGACCCTGCGCTTCGATTACCACCTCACGCCTGGCATGTGCCGCTCGTTCAATGCCAGCCAGCTCATGCGCCTGATGGGCATTGTGCTCGACGACGCGGAAGACGAGAAAAAGCCCGCCTGAATCGGTGGTTACAACAACTTTCTAGCTGCCGGATAGGTAAGGCAGGCTCTGCATTGCCATTTCGCTCCCCTCGCTCATGTACGTTCGTAAAAATATCCGTTGGCGCGTTATCTGGCCTTATGCCTGGAAATCGGTGCTTTTTGAGGTCATCTACGCCCTGCTTATCTGCGTGACCTACCGGGCCGGGCTGCACGCGCTCGATATTCCGTGGCAGCCGGTGGCTACGCTGGGTATTGCGGTAGCGTTCTATGTGGGCTTCAAGAATAATGGCTCCTACGACCGGTTCTGGGAGGGGCGCAAGCTCTGGGGTGGCATCGTCAATTATAGCCGCACCTGGGCCATTCAGAGCCTGGAGTACATCACGTCGGTGGTGGATGCGCCCGACGTGGACGCATTGCCCGCCACGCTGGAAGAACTGAGCGGGCGGCACCGGCGGCTGGTGTACCGCCAAATTGCCTGGTGCAACGCCCTACGCCTGAACCTGCGGCGCCAACCCGAACTCTGGGACGAGCAAGTAGCGCCCTTTCTGGAGGCGGCCGAGTCGGCCCAGCTGCGCCACCGCCAGAACCCGCCGGCCCACCTGCTGCGCCAGCAGGCGGCCGAGCTGCGGGTGTTGCGCCAGGAGCGGGGCCTGCTCAACGACTTCCAGCACGTGAACATGATGCAGAGCCTGGAGGAGCTGTTTAATTTGCAGGGCGGCTGCGAGCGAATCAAGAATACGCCTTTCCCGCGCCAGTACGCCTACTTTAGCTACGTGTTTGTGCGCCTGTTCGCCTTGCTGCTGCCCCTGGGCCTGATCGGCGAATTCGCCCAGATGGGCCCCAACCACATTTGGCTGACCATCCCGTTCGCGGTACTCGTGTCGTGGGTTTTCAACACGATGGAAATAGTGGGCCACACCTCCGAAAACCCTTTCGACAACGAAATCAACGACGTGCCGATGACAGCCCTCTGCCGCACCATCGAAATTGACCTGCGCGAAATGCTCGGCGAAACCAACCTGCCCCCCAAACTCGCCCCCATCGACGACGTGCTGTATTAGGGTCTGAGAATCTTGGGGTCTTAGGGACTTAAAAGCAGAACGTCATTCAGAGCGAAGCGAAGAATCTCGCGTGCTGATGTTGAACATTACTTCAACGATTGGCACGCGAGATTCTTCGCTTCGCTCTGAATGACGTTCTGTTGCTAGGAACTCAAGGCCATAACAAACCCCTTACCCCGGCAGCTGGCGCTGAAAATGGAGCTGGAGGATATGGTCGATTTTTTCCTTGGTGAGGGGCTTGCTGACGAGTCCGGCGATGGACAGCTCGTCGAGGCGGCCCAGGTCGCGGGCGTCCATGGTAGTCGTGAGCATAATGACCACCGTGGCCCCGCGTTGAGTATCGGGCAGTTGCTGGTAGGCCTCCAGAAACTGGATGCCGCTCATGCCGGGCATGTTTACATCGAGCAGGATGAGAGCGGGAGCATCGGGGGCGGTTTGGGCCAGCAGATCCAGGGCCTGGGAACCGCTTTCGGCTACCAGTACCTGCTCAGTTACGTCGAGCTTTTTAAACAGCAGTTCGTTTAGAAAATTATTGGTCGAATCGTCATCTACCAATAATATGCTTGGCAGCTTTTGCATAGTGGTTGGCAGAATGAGGCGGAGGAGGAACGACGCGTAGGTAGCCGCTTAATCGGCTACGGGCAACGAGACGATGAAAGTAGAACCCGTGTTGGGTTCACTATGCACAGTAATCGTGCCGCCGGCGTTTTCAACCATCTTTTTTACCATGTACAGGCCCACGCCCGAGCCCGGCACATGGCTGTGCAGCCGCCGGAACAGCCGGAACAGCTCCTGCTGCTGGGCTGGGCTCAGGCCCAGGCCATTGTCGACTACCTCCAGCAGCACGAGGTTGCCCACGTGGCGGCAGTGCAGGTGTACCTGGGGGTGCCGATCGGGGGCGCGATACTTAATAGCGTTGCTGAGCAGATTATAGATAATGCTGCGCAGGTTTTTGGCCGAGAACCGTACGGTTGGGCAGCCCGCCAGGTCGATGGTGAGCGTGGTGTAAGCGGCCGTCAGTTCGGGCAGCATATCGAGGCGCACGGCTTCCACCACGGCCGGCAAGTCTACGGCTTCGGGTGGCTCGGCCAGGCCCACCTGCTGCAGCCGCGACACGTCGGTGAGGTGGGCCAGCGTTTGCTGGAAACGGGCCACCGCATCTTCCATCATATTTAGCAGCTGCGGCACGGGCTCCTGCTGGCGGGCCTCGGTGGGCAGGTGCTCGCGCAAGGCCAGCAAGAGCCCCTCGACGTTGGTAATCGGCGATTTTAAGTCGTGGGAGGCCGAGTACACAAACGTATCGAGGTCGGCGTTGGTGCGGCTGAGGCGGGTGTTGGTTTCGAGCAGCTGCTCGTTGGTGGCCCGGGCTTCCTCGTTGCTGGCGGCCAGCTGGTCGTTGAGGGCCTGTACCTGCTGGCGGGCCAGCACCTGGTCGGTTACTTCGGTGCCAATGGCGATAAGGCCCGTTATCTGCCGCTGCTCATCACGCAGGGCCTGAAACGCGAAGTTGAAGTAACCCAGCGGCGGCCGGCCGGAGTGCGGGCGGTCGAGCTGCACGGGGCTTTCGTTGATGAAAAAAGTCTCGCCGGTTTCCAGTACGCTGGCCAGAATCTGCTCGAACCCCTGGCCGGCCGTGGCGGGCACCGCCTCGAAGTAGGGGCGGCCCAGGGTTTGGTCGGGGGTGCGCCCCCACAACTCGCAGATGGCCTGATTGGCCAGCTCCACCCGCAGCTCGGGGCCGCGCAGGATGGTAATGGGCACCGGCACCTGCTCGAAAATAACCCGCAACTCGGTCTGGCGGCTTTCCCGCTCCTGGCGGGCCAGCACCTGCTCGGTCACGTCGACGGCAAACGCCTGCACGCCCCGGGTCTGGCCCTGGCTGTCGAGCAGGGGCTGGCAGATGAAGTTGGCGTAGCGCGGGACCGCGGGTTCGGGGCCATCGGGGTTGTGCAGCACGATGGGGGCCGCCGTGGCCTCGTACGGCCGGCCGGTCCGGTAAACGTGGTTGAGCATGCCCAGAATTCCCTGGGGCACAATTTCGGGGATGAGTTCGGCCACTGGCTGGCCCAGGTGGGCGCGGCCGCCCACGGCCTCCTGATACCGGTCGTTGAAGAAGGTGAACTGGTGGTCGGGGCCACTGAAGGTGGCCAGCACGGCCGGCACCCGGCCCAGAATCTGGCTCAGCAGCGCCTGTTGGCCCCGGGCCTGTTCGCGCTGGTGCTCGGCCTCGGCCAGGGCCCGGCTCACCTCTTCGGTGCGCTGGCCCACGCGGTGCTCCAGCCCCTCGTTGAGCTGCTGGAGCTGCTGCTGCGTAGTAATTAACTGGGTGTTGGCGGTGAGATACTCCTCGTTGGATGCGTGCAGCTCCTCGTTGATGGAAGCCAGTTCTTCGTTGGTGGCGGCCAGCTCCTCATTGACCGCAGCCAGCTCTTTGTTGAGGTCCTGCACCTGCTGGCGGGAGCGCACCTGATTGGTCACGTCCACGGCAATATCAACAACCCCGAGCAACTGGTGGCTGGCATCGAAGAGGGGCTGGATAAACGAAGTTGAAGTAGCGGGTTTCCAGCTGTCCATCGGGTTGGCGCAACTGGGCCGCTACCTCCTGGCCCACGTAGGGCTGATGGGTGCGGGCCACTTCGCGTATTAAGTCGTCGAAGCCCTGGCCCACCAATTCGGGCACCGGCTTTGAGCAAGGGCGGCCCAACACCGAGGCGGCCGGATAGCCCCAGATGGGCACATCTGGTCGTTGGCTGTCCCGTTATACACACTCCTCGCCCTGAAAAAGCGCAATGGCCACGGGGGCCTGCATCAGCAGGGCCTGTAGTATGTTGCGCTCGGTTTCGGCGGCCGCCCGGGCCTGCTGCTCGGCCTGCTGGCTCCGGCGCATGGCCTCTTCAATTGCCGTGCGGGAGGCGTCGTTGGTGTCGGTAAAGCTCACTAGCAGTAACGGGCCCTGGCGGCGGGCCGAAAGGTAGTAGTACCCGTCGAGGCCGTCGTAGCGGTAGTCGAACTGGCGGTGCTGGGTGCCAGCGTCGGCCAGGAACGCGTCGCGATAAAAGGCGAAGATGCCTACCGACTCGGCATGGGGGTAAAGGGTCAGAAACGATTCGGAGGGCCGTTCCGGCTGGCGTATCATGCGCTGGGCAGCCGGATTGAGATATTCGTAGGCCAAATCAACGATGTGCTGCCCCGCCGCGTCGTACACTGGCCGCAGCAGCATCAGGCCCGTTTGCACCACATCGAACAATGCGCGCAGCAGTTCATCGGAAGCTGAAACGTCGGCGGGCAGCATCGGAGCTGTGTTGTCAGCCATAACTTAACGCAATAGAAGAGAGGTAAAGGTCCGAAGATACCACCCGCCGCACATTGTAGCACCAAGAGTATGCCAGTCCTGGCCGTTGGGGCCCATGCCAGCGGTGGCGAATCCGGTCGGGCGGTTGCAACTTGCAGTCAGTCGCCCGGTTCGAATGCGGGCGGCCCCTGCCCATGCCCGATACCGTCCATAAGCTTCGCTACTTTTTTTCGAGCCAGGAATTCTCCGACGGCCTGCGCACGACCTTGGCCGTGCTGGTGCCGGGCCTGGGCCTGGGGCTGCTGGGCCAGCTCACGGCGGGCGTTACCATGTCGATTGGAGCGCTCTGCGTGAGCTTTACCGACACGCCCGGCCCGCCCGTGCACAAGCGCAACGCGGGGCTGGCAGCCGTGGCTCTGGCCGGCCTGATGGCCATCGTCACCGGGTTTCTGCAGCCCTACGCGTGGCTGCTGGGCGCGGTAGTGGTGGGCGTCAGCTTCTGGTTTACCATGCTGCTCGTGTACGGCAACCGGGCCGGGGCCGTGGGCACGGCGGGCTTGCTGGTGCTGATTCTCATGCTCGATAAGCCCCTGCCGCCCGAGCGCGTCTTCAGCTACGCCGGCCTGATTGTGGCCGGCGGGCTCTGGTACCTGGGCCTGGCGTTGCTGCTCAACCGCCTGCGCCCCTACCGGGTGGCCCAGCAGGCCCTCGGCGACGCCGTGCTGGCCGTGGCCGATTTCCTGCGCCTCAAAGCCGACTTCTACCGCCCCGGCACCGACCACCTCGAGGCCGACTACCGCCGCCTCGTGGCCCAGCAGGTGCGCGTGAGCGAGAAGCAGGACGTGGTGCGGGAGCTGCTCTTCAAAACCCGGCAACTGGTAAGCGAATCGACCGGCACGGGCCGCCGGCTGGTGCTCTCGTTCGTCGATCTGGTCGACCTCTACGAGCAGGTTACCATCAGCTCTTACGACTACGCCGCCCTGCACCAGCGTTTCGAGGCCAGCGGGGTGCTGGCGGCCGTAGCTACCGAGGTCGATGCGCTGGCCGCCGAGTTGGAGCGGGTGGGCTTTGCCATCCAGGGCAACCACGCCTACCGGGCCCGCCTGCCCGATCCGCTGGCGGGCCTCGAACAGCTCAAGGCCCGCATCGATGCCCTCGAAGCTGACTCCGAGCATGCCGCAACGGGTTCGGTGCTGCCGCTGCGCAAAGTGCTGGTGAACCTGCGCAACCTGGTTTTGCGCCTCCAGGATATCCAGGGGTATTTCGGGTCCGAAACCCTGGCGGCCCCGGGCCAGCGGGCCCCCGAGCTGGAGCTCGACCGGTTCGTGGCCCACCAGCAGTTCACGGTTCGGCAGCTTACCAGCCAGCTCACGCTGCGTTCGGGCATTTTCCGCCACGCCATGCGCATGCTCATCGCCTCGCTCATCGGCTTTATCATCACCGAAACCCTGGCTGGCCACCATAGCTATTGGGTCCTGATGACGATTACCTACATGCTCAAGCCGGCCTTTAGCCTCACCAAGCAGCGCAACGGCCAGCGGGTATTGGGTACGCTGCTCGGCGGGGTGCTGGGGGCGTTGCTGCTCTGGCTGATTCCCGACCGGCTGGTGCTGCTGGCCCTGATGGTGGGCTTCATGGTCGTCTCGTTCAGCTTCGTGCGCATCAACTACCTGGTCACGGTCACGTTCATGACGCCCTTCGTGCTCATTCTGTTCAGCTTTCTGGGCAGGGGCTACGTGCGGGTGGTGCAGGACCGTATTTTCGATACCGTACTGGGCTGCGCCATTGCCTTTGCCGTGAGCTACTGGCTGTTTCCGCGCTGGGAGTCGGAGCAGCTCCAGGATTTCCTGCGGCCGGTGCTGCGGGCCAACCTGCGCTACCTGCGCACGCTCCAGCAGGCCCTGCTCGGCTCGCCCGTAGCCGTGCTCGACTACAAGCTGGCCCGCAAGGAAGTGTACGTGAGCTCGGCCAACCTCGGGGCGGCCTTCCAGCGGATGCTCTCCGAGCCCCGGGCCAAGCAGCGCCACCCCGCCGAGGTGCACGAGTTCGTTGTGCTCAACCACATTCTGTCGGCCAATGTAGCGGCCATCACCTCGGCCCTGCTGGCCGGCGAAACTCCGCCCGGCCTCTCCGCAGCGGGCCTCAAAAACCTGCGTCAGGCCCAGCAGCAGCTCCAGCGCGGCCTAGCCCGCCTGGGCGAGCCCGAAACGGAAGATGCGGCCGCGGCCACCCCGCCCACCACCGCCCCCGAGCAGGATGAGCAGCTGGGCGAACAGCTGGAGTTCATCCAGAAAGTAAGCGGCGACATCAGCCGGGTGACGGAAGCGGTGGTAGCGTGATTGGTGAAAAGAGAAGTGAGATATGAGAAGTTAGAAGTGAGAAAAGGAACGTCATTCAGAGCGAAGCGAAGAATCTCGCGTGCCAAAGTAACCCTTTCATCAGGGTTACTTTGGCACGCGAGATTCTTCGCTTCGCTCTGAATGACGTTCCTTTTCACTCATGCACTCATGCACTCATGCACCGAGTCCCTCACCGCTCCAACTTGAAGCCGACTTCGCGGGCGGGCGGAGTGGCGCGGTTGGCCACGGCCCAGCCGGTGAGGTACATCCACTGGGTCATGCGCAGCAGCTTACCGTAGTCGATGCGGGCGGGCTCGTCCTTGGGCGTGTGGTAGTCGGTGTGCAGCAGGGAGGTGTACATGATGGCCGGAATACCCAGGCGGGCATAGGGCAGGTGGTCGGAGCGGAAATACCAGCCCTCGGGGTGGGTGGCCTTGTCCCACTCGGTGTCGAGCTTGAACTTGGGGCCGGCCTGGTTGGCGGCCAGGGCCGTCTGCACGAGGTCGGAGGAGTTGAGGTGGGGCGGCGTGGAGCCCAGCAGGGCGGCCGAGTCGGGGGCGTTGCGGCCCATCATTTCGGCGTTGAGCACGGCCACGATGGACTCGCGGGGCACGGTGGGCTTATCGGAGAAGTAGCGAGAGCCCAAAAGTCCGCGCTCCTCAGCGCCGTGGTACACGAACAGGGCCGAGCGGCTGGCGGGTTGCTGCTTGAAAGCCCGCATAATGGCTAGCAGGGCCGCGCAGCCGGTGGCGTTATCGTCGGCCCCGTTATAGATGGAGTCGCCGGCCACGGCGGCGCGCACGCCGTCGTGGTCCTGGTGGGTGCTGAAGAGCACGTACTCGCTCTTGAGCTGGGCATCGGTGCCGGGCTGCTTGGCCACGATGTTCACCGAGGGGTAGGCAAATGTCTCCACCTTCAACTCGGTGGAAAACTGCTGGCCCGCCTGGCGAACCCAGCTCAGGTCGGAGGCCGGCAGCCAAACCACCGGAGTCTGGTCGGCGGGCACCTTCACGTTAGCGTCGCCGGGCAGGCCGTAGCGGCCGCGCTCAAAAATGTGGCTCCAGTGGTCGTACACGGCCTGGGCCGGCGCATCGGAAACGAATACCACGGCCACGGCCCCGGCCTTGGTGAGCTCGGCGGCCTGGTCGCGCAGTTTGCCGAACAGGTAACGCCGGTAGCTGATGCCGTCGGTAGGCGCGCCCGAAATCTGGAGCGCCACGGCTTTGCCCTTTACGTCAACCTTGGCCAACTCGGCCGGGGTGGCGGTGCCCACGAACACCAGCGGGGCCGTTACGCGGGCGTTGGTGGGGGCTGTTATCACGGCATCGTGGCCGGGCCGCAGCCGGTGGCTGCCGATGCTCAGGGTGCTGCCGGGCGTCAGGCGGGTGCGCTGGAGGTTGAACCACTGGAAGTACGTGCCATCGTCGCCGGCCGGCTCCAGGCCGATAGCCCGAATCTGCTCGGCCAGCCAGGACGAAGCCCGCAACTCGTCGAGCGTGCCACCCTCGCGGCCCCGGTATTTGTCGCCGGCCAGCGCAAACAGGTCGCGCTTGATATCAGCTTCCTTGATGGCCGATTCGGCGTTGCCGCCGGCACCGATGGTAGTGGCAGTGGTTTTACGGTTCTTTTTCTGGGCCTGGGCGGCGGGGGCGGTGGCCAGTAGGAGGCCGGCCAGTAGGAGGGGAGTGAGGCGTAGGGTCATATGGAATGGGTTGGTAGAACGAGGTTAGAAAAGGACGAGGCAACCGCCGCAAGGTTGCCGCATAATTTGGGGGTGAGTGAAGTAGAAAAGAAGCACGAAGTGGAAAAGAAGAACGTCATGCAGCGCGCAGCGCTGCATGACGTTCCGTTTTATAATTTACCACACTACTCCGGCAGTTCCGCCAGCACCGGCCCGGCTTCGCCCACGAAAACCTGTTCCCGCAGCCGCGAAGCCACCAGGGCAAACAGCGTGACGTTCACGGCCATCAGGCCCACGAAAAACCAGTAGTAGTCGGCGCCCTGAAAGCGGGCGAAAAAGCCGCCGGCGGCAATGCTGCTGTTCATCAGGGCCAGGAAGAAGTTGCCGCCCGCGATGGTGAGCAGCCAGAGCGAGGTCGTCAGGCTTTTGAGGGCCGGGGGCGAGTGGGTGTAGGCGTACTCCAGGCCCGTGACGGCCACCATGAGCGTGCCGCCCGCCACTACGAAATAGGCCAGCACCTGCCACCACACCGAGGGGCTGCCGCCCGCATCGAGCCCGCGCTGAATACCGGCAATAATCACCATCGAAAGGGCAATGAACACCATGCCCGCGCCCATGCGCCGCAGCGGCGTGGCCCGCAGCCCGCGCCGCTCCAGGGCCGGGTAAATGCGGTAGGTGAGCAGCGGATTGAGGCCGATGCCGAACACGATGCCCAGAATCTGGAGCTGCTCGGGCCGCGGGGCGTAGCCGGGCCACAGCTCCCGGTTCAGGTGCGCCGCCTGCAACACCCACTCCGACACGCTCTGGTCGTAGAGGGCCCACACCACCGGAATAAACAGGAATACCACGCCCACCCGCCGCAGGGCCGCCCGGCCCTCGCCGGCCCCGAGCGTCTGGCGCAGGCCCGCCCGCAGGCCGGTGGGCGGCACCCGCACGTAGTGCCGGCGCCCCAGCCAAAACGTGAGGGCGGCCACACCCATCAGCAGCCCCGGCACCCCGAACGCCACGGCCGCCCCGTAGCGGGCGTACAGTTCGGGAATAAAGAACGTGGATAGGGCCGCGCCCACATCAATGCTGAGCTGAAACCAGCCGTAGGCCTTGGGCAGCAAATGGGCGTTGGCCGGCCCGAACTGGTCGCCAAGGTTAGCCGTCACGCTCGACTTGATGCCGCCCATACCCACGGCCACCACCAGCAGCCCCAGCCGGAAACCGGCCAGATCGTCGTGAAAAGCGGCCAGCAGGGCGTGGCCGCCGCAATAAAGCACCGAAAGCCAGAGAATAACGCGGTACTTGCCCAGCACCCAATCGGCCAGCAGCGCGCCCACCACCGGCAGCGCGTAGCCCAGCGCCGCGAAGGAGTGCACTAAATCGTTGGCCTGGGCCTCGGCCCCGGCCGTCAGGGCGGGGTTGTGGGCGGGGTTGAAGAACTGCGCCACCAGAAACGTGGGCAGAATGGCCCGCATGCCGTAGTAGCTGAACCGCTCGGCCACCTCGTTGCCAATGATAAAAGGCACCGCCTTCGGGAAAGCAGCAGTTTCGGCGGGCGCGGTTACGGGGCGGCATAGGGCGGGGCAGCAGGTTCAGGCCCAGGTAAGTAACGCCGAAAATCTGGGAATCGGAGTAGAATACAACAGGCAGAGGCACACAAAAAGCCCGTTCGAAATTATTTCGAACGGGCTTTTTACAGGGAAGCTGTTTAGAAAGCCGAAAAGTCTGTCTCGTAAAAAGGCCGACTTTGTAAACAGCTTCAGGAGAACTAAGGCAGCCTACCGTTGCGTCTGGCCCTCGGGCTTCAGCGTGCGACCCAGCCACTCAAAAAACACCCGGTTCCAGAGCACCGCGTTCTGGGGCTTGGAAATCCAGTGGCCCTCGTTGGGGAAGTACAGGAACCGGCTCGGGATGCCGCGCAGCTGGGCCGTGCCGAAGGCTTCCATGCCCTGGCCCTCGGGCACCCGGAAATCCTTGGCCCCGTGGATGACCAAGATGGGCGTATCCCAGTTCTGGGCGAACTGCTGGGGGTTGAACTCGGTGTAGCTCTTGTGGAGCGGCGTTTCCCAGGGCGCGCCGCCGATGTCGTGCTTGGCGAAGAACATTTCCTCGGTGCTGGGGTACCAGCTGGTGAGGTTGTAGAGGCCGGCGTGGGCAATGAACGTCTTGAAGCGCCCCTCGTGCTTGCCGGCCAGCTGGTACACCGAGTAGCCGCCGTAGCTGGCACCCACGCAGCCGCGCCGGTCCTTGTCCACGTACGGCTCCTGGCTCACGGCGTCAATGGCCGAGAGGTAGTCCTTGATGGGCTGGCCGCCCCAGTCGCCCGAGATGCTGTTGTTCCACTCGGTGCCGAAGCCGGGCAGGCCGCGGCGGTTGGGCGCCACCACAATGTAGCCCTGGGCTGCCATCAGCTGGAAATTCCAGCGGAAGGAGAAGCTCTGCGAAATCGGACTCTGGGGGCCGCCCTGGCAGTAGAGCAGGGTCGGGTACTTTTTGGCCGGGTCGAAATCGGGCGGGAAGGTCACGTACACCTGCATCTGCTTGCCGTCGGTGGTGGTCACCATCCGCGACTCCAGCTTACCGGTTTTCACGCCCGCCAGCTCCTGCTGGTTGATGTTGGTCAGGGGCGTTTCGCGGCCCGATTTCAGGTCCACCCGCACGAGGTCGGCGGGCGTGGCCTGGGTGGTTTTGTTCACGATAACGGCGTCCTTGCCGGCCAGCTCGAAGCCGTTGTAGTTGAAGGCGCCCTTGGTGAGCTGCTTGATTTTGCCGCCCTTGGCGGGCACCGAGAAAATCTGCTGGGTGCCGGCCAGGGCGCTGGCGAAGTAGATGGTTTTGCCATCGGCGCTCCAGCGCACGTTGCCGGCCGCCTGCTCCGAGCCGGCTGTTACGTCCTCGCGCTTCTTGGTTTTGAAATCGTACACCACGATGCCGTTGCGGTCCGACTCGAAGCCGGGCGTGGCCATGCTCAGCCAGGCTACTTTGCTGCCGTCGGGCGAGAAAACGGGCTCCGTGTCGTAGCCGCCCAGGCCCTCGCTCAGGTTCTGGGTCTGGCCCGTTGCGGATGTCGTAGAGGTAGATGTCGGAGTTGGTGCTTTCGGCCTCGGCCTTGCCCGTGAGCTTGCGTGAAGTGTAGGCAATTTGGGTAGCCGTCGGGCGAAAACGCCAGCTGCTCCGAGCCGCCGAAGGGCTGCAAGGGCGCGTCGAACTTCTCGCCGGCCATGATTCACTCCTTGCCGCGTCCGCTGGGCTTGCCATCGGCGCCCGATGGGCTGGAAGAACACGTGCGACACCTTGTAGTCGTCCCACTGGCTCCAGTGGCGGTAGTTGAGGTCGTCGATAATTTTGGCGTCGGCCTTGGGCAGGTCGGGAAACCAGTCCTGCACCGGTCTTGCCCGTTTTCACGTCCTGGGTGTACAGAATGTAGTTGCCCTTGGGCGCGTACTTCAAATTGGCCAGGCCCTCATCAGCCGGGAAGCCGCTCAGCAGCTGCTTGCCCGAGCCGTCGGCGTTCATTACGTAGAGCTGGTCGGAGCCGCTTTCGCCGCTCATGAACGTGAGCTTGCCATCGGGCCGCCAGTTGAGCGTGTTTTCCGAGGTGGCCGGCGTGTTGGTCAGCTGCCGGGCCGCGCCGCCGCCGGCCGGCACCGTCCAGATATCCGACTGGCCCTTATTATCAGCCAGCGAATAGCGCGTGACGGTGTAGGCCACCGTTTTCTGGTCCGGCGACACCTGCATTTCGCCCAGGCGGCCGAGTTTCATCAGCAGCTCGGGGGTGTAGGTGGTTTGGGCCGTAGCGGCCAGCGGCAGCAGGAGCAGGGCGGTTAAAAGGGGTTTGTGCATCATGGGACTTTCGGGTGGAAACGTGGGGCAAGATAAACAAGCACTTGGGCATGGTACTGTAGCCAGCTTTGGCTCGCGTGACTCCCTGTTGGACATATGCGACCAGGTTCGTTCGACGACGCGCGACGCTGGAGCTCGCGCTACCGATTCTTCGTTCAACAACCGTGCAAGACCGGCGCGCGCGTGCAACGCGCTCCCTGACCTATGCCCGATTTCCGACTGCGCGTTTTCCAGGCCGTGGCCCGGCACCTGAGCTTTACCAAAGCCGCCCAGGAACTCTACATCAGCCAGCCTGCCGTCACGAAGCACGTGCGGGAGCTGGAAACGACCTACGGCCAGCGCCTGTTCGAGCGGCGGGCGGGCCGCGTGAGCCTCACCGAAGCCGGCGCGCCTGCTGCTCGGCCACGCCGATGAAGTAGCCCGGCTCCACACCCAGCTCACCGACCAGCTCCAGGAACTGCACGGCGAGGCCGCGGGCCGTCTGCGCCTGGGTGCCAGTACCACCCTGGCCCAGTACGAGCTGCCGACGCTGCTGCCCGGCTTCCAGCAGCGCTACCCCCGCGTGGAACTGACCCTACTCAACGCCAACTCCGAGCAGATTGCCGAGGCCCTGCTGCAAGGCCAGCTCGACCTGGGCTTCGTGGAGGGCCGGGCCAAGAGCCGCGACCTGCATTACGAGCCCCTGCTGGCCGACGAGCTGGTGGCCGTGCGCCGGGCTACGCCCGCCGGTCCGCCCCCGGAGCCGCTGCCGCTGGCCGAAGTCCTGGCCCACCCGCTGGTGCTGCGCGAGCGGGGTTCGGGCACGCTGGAGGTACTGGAATTCGCGCTCCGGGAGCAGAAAATCAAGCTGGCCAGCCTGCGCGTGGCCTTCTACTTCGACAACACCGAGGCCATCAAAACCTACCTCGAAGCAGCCCCCGAGGCCCTGGGATTCGTCTCGCGCCGGGCCCTGACGCGGGAGCTGGCGGCTGGTATTTTGGAAGAAGTACCGGTGGCCGGGCTGCGCCTGCCCCGGCAGTTTGAGGCGCTCTGGGTGCAGGGCCAGCCCCTGACCAAACCCGCCGAACGATTTCTGCATTTTGTACGGCTGCAGTATAACCTAAAGGAATAGCCGATAACTATTTTCGATTATCGGGCGGGGACGGGCGGCCGTACTTTTGGGCACTGCTTTTCCGCTCTCATTCATGCCCGCCGCCCCAACTGCTTCCCCCGTCTCCGCTGCTCCGTCCCGGAGCCGCCATACGCCGCCCTCGTCCAACGAGTGGCTGCCGAAAGTGGTGTTCGGGCTGTTGCTGGTGTTCTGCCTCACGCCCTGGGCTTCGCCGCCGGTGGCATTGGCCCTGGGCCTGGTATTGGCCCAAACGGTGGGCAACCCCTTCCCGGCTTTCACCAAAAAATACACGCCCAAGCTGCTGCAATACTCGGTTATCGGGCTGGGCTTCGGCCTGAACGCCCACGCGGCCGTGCAGGCCGGGCGGCAGGGGCTCCTGTTCACGGTGTGCTCCATTTTCGGCACGCTGGCGCTGGGTTATATGGCTGGGCGCTGGCTGAAGTTGGGCCCAGTGGTTACGCACCTGATTTCCTGTGGTACTGCCATCTGCGGGGGCTCGGCCATTGCGGCCGTGGGGCCGGTAGTAGGGGCCAAGGACGAGGAAATGTCGGTGGCCCTGGGCACGGTGTTCGTGCTCAATGCGGTAGCGTTGTTCGCCTTCCCGCCCATCGGCCACGCCCTGGCGCTTACCCAGCAGCAGTTCGGGCTTTGGTGCGCCATTGCCATCCACGATACCTCTTCGGTGGTAGGCGCGGCGGCGGCCTACGGCTCGGAGGCGCTGGGCGTGGCCACCACCATCAAGCTGGCCCGCGCCCTCTGGATTATTCCGGTGGCCCTGGGCACGGCGTATTTCTTCAAGCAGAAAGATGTGAAGGTAAAGCTGCCCTGGTTTATTCTGGGCTTCATCGGGGCCATGCTGCTTAACACTTACGTGCCCGCAACCCGCTTCGTGGGCCCCTGGCTGGTGCAGGTGGCCCGGCTAGGACTCGTGGTAACGCTGCTTTTTATCGGGGCGGGCCTCTCGCTCAAAACCATCCGCGCCGTTGGCCCCCGCCCCTTCGCGCTCGGCGTAGTGCTGTGGCTGGTGATTTCAAGCGTGTCGCTGTACGTGATTGTGGCGGTTTGACAGGGAAGGGCTGAGGGAGGGGGAAGAAAGGTCGTTGAGTCCGAAAGGAACGTCATTCCGAGCGGAGCGAGGAATCTCGCGTGCTGATGTTGAGCAACCATTGCAGCATCAGCACGCGAGATTCCTCGCTCCGCCCGGAATGACGTTCCTTTTACTGACAACTGACAACTGACAACCGACAACCGACAACCGGCAACCGACAACTGACAACCGGCAACTGACAACCGGCAACTGACAACCGGCAACTGAACACTGACAGCCAACCGCGTATCTTTGCGGACTTCACCTACCCTCGCCGTTCCGTATGCGCCAGCTTGCCATCATCCCTAATCCGCACGCCAAAATCACGCTTTTCAGCTGGAATGGGAAATACCTCATCAAGCTGGAGAAAGGCTCGCTGGAGCAAACCTATAAGGTGAGTGAGCTGGACCTGACGGGCGAAGAAGACATCCACCGGCTGCTCGATGAGGAGTTCGTGCAGGCTGCTGTGGCTCGGTTTGCGGCCATGAGCCAGGATTTGCAGGCCGCTTTCGACCGCCACGACTTGTAGGCTGCTTTTTCTCTGATGCTTTCAACCACCCATTTTATGCGTTTTTTGCTTGCGCTTCTGCTCTTGCTGCCCCTGTCCACCGTTGTGCGGGCCCAACTTTACGAGGCCCGTACGGGCAGCGTCAATTTCGAGCGCCGGGAGCGCGACGCCGTGAAGGTGGACATTGAAGCCTCGGCCAACTGGACCCGCGACTTCTGGCAGAGCTGGCTCAAAGACACCTACAACATCAAGCTGAAGGGCGACGGGCTGTTTGGGGTGGGTAAGAAGGACAACCTCACGGCCAAGCAGGTACCCATGTCGAATGTAACGGGCAAGCTGCTCGACCTTTATTCGACCATTATCGCCCCATCCGATACCGTGTCGGAGCTGTCGGTGTGGGCTGCTACCGGTCCCGACGCGTTTCTGGCTGCTTCTACCAGCGAGTTCAGCGCCCTGCGCACCATCGTGCAGAGCTTCGGCACGGCGGCCCGCCTCAAAGCCTACCGCGAGCAGATTGCCGAATCGGAAAAGGAGTTCGCCGCGGCCGGCAAGGAAAAGGATAAGCTTGAGAAGGAGCGCCTCAGCCTCGCCGACAACACCAAGTCCAACCTCGAAAAGATCGAGGAGCTGCACAAGCAGAATGCCGATAATAAGCTCAAATCGGCCGAAGACTCGGTGAAGCTGCTCGACAATGCTCGCCTGCTGGAGTTGCGGCAGGCGCAGCTGGAGCGCCGCCGCGCCCGCCTTACCAACCTCGACCGTAAATAACCTTCGCTCTTCACGCCCCCGCTGCTTCGCCTCATGGAAAAAGACCCTTCCCCCCTCGACACGCTGCGCCAGCTCAAGGAATGGCTGGATGCTGGCACCATTACCCCGGAGGAGTTTCAGACCCTGAAGCAAAAGCTGGTTTTCGCCGACCCGCCGCCCCGAGCCCCCGAGCCACCCACCGCTGAGCCATTTGCCGTGGTGCTGCCCGCGCCCGATCCGCTCGCGGAGCCCCCGGTGCCCGGCGCCGAGGGGCCACCGACCCCTCCTGAGCATACCACCATTGCACCCGTCGAATTCGCGCCGCTGCTGCCACCCATCACCCAGGCCCCGGCGCCCGATGTGCCGGTAACCCCGGCCCCGCCCGCCGCTGCCGACGCCCCGTTATCGCACCCTTTCGAGGCCGGCCGCCCCGCTGCTTCGCCTGGCCCGACCGATTCGTTTCTGCCCCCGGTGCCGCCCGCCTCAACGGCCGAACCCGTCGAATACGTGGAGGACGACGCCTACACTGCCCCGCCCAAAAGCTCCCTGACCACGGTGCTGGTCGTGGGCGGTATTGTGCTGCTGCTGGCGTTGGTCGTGTATCTGATGACGGACAACCGCGACTCGGAGCGCCTGACCAGCGCCACCCGCACCGCCGCCGACTCGGTAGCCATCCGCCCCGACGAAGGCCCCCAGACCGAGCAGATCGAGCTGCCGCCCATCGCCGCGCCCGAAACTATCCGCGTCGAGCCGGTTGCCCCACCGGTGGTTGCGCCCCCGGCTCCCGATACGGTTGCGGCCGGAGCTACCAGCCCTGTTGCTGCCGCTCCGGCCGCCCCAGCCGAAGCACCTGTCTTGTCGGAGGGCGCGGCCAAAGCCCGCGTCGAGGACATTATGCGGCGCTATTACACCGATTTGCAGGCCTCGCCCTTCAACGCGGCAGCATATTTTGCACCCCAGGTCGAGCGGTTCTACCTGATGCAGAACACGACCCCAGCCGCCATCAACGCGGAGCTGGAGAAAACGCATTTCCCCGAATTCCTGGAAGGCCAGACGGCTATCCGCCCCGGTACGCTCCAGGTGAGCCCACCCGTAGCCGACGGCTCGCGGGTGGCCACGTTCGTGGAAAACAGCACGGCCCTGCGCCAGTCGCTCCAGAAGCACCAGCAGACCGCCGCCCAGGTGCGGGTGCGCTTTGATAAAAACTTCAAGATTGTGTACCTGCGCCAGGAAAAACTGCTCGAAAACAACTTCACCGACTAAGCTCACTCTGGGGAGGCCGTGCCATGCGCACGCAACTTATTCTATGCGTAACCATTCAATCCTGCTCGCTGCCGCTGCCCTGCTGGGCCTCAGCTCCTGTCTGAAAATCATCCGGCCCAGCAAAGAGTTCGGCCAGTACGAAACGCCTGCTACCCCCGATTACGGCCAGCCCGCCAGCTGGGCCGCCCTGCCCACCCGCCGCGACTCGGCTGATGCGGTGCCGCGCAAGTCGCTCTTTCAGGATGGCCAGGCTACGGCCGCAGCCGACGTGTTCTACGTGCACCCGACCACCTACTTCTGGCGCAAGCAGTGGAACGCCAGCTTGGCTAACGACCGGCTCAATCAGTTCACTGACGACGACGTAATTCGGAATCAGGCATCCGCGTTCAACGCCGCCGCCCGGGTGTACGCCCCCCGCTACCGCCAGGCTACGCTCTACAGCTTCTTCGTAGATGACAAGAGCACCAACGGCCAGAAGGCCCTGGACCTGGCCTACAGCGACGTGAAAGCGGCGTTCCAGTACTACCTGGACCATTACAACCAGGGCCGGCCCATCATCATTGCCGGCCACAGCCAGGGCACCGTGCACGCCACCCGCCTGCTGCACGAGTTCTTCGATAACAACCCCCAACGCACCCGCCAGCTAGTAGCGGCCTACCTCGTCGGCTTCAAGGTGAAAACCGACGAGTACCAGACCCTGCGGCCCTGCGCCGACTCCACCCAAACCGGCTGCTATGTGGCCTGGAACACGGTGGCCTGGGGCAACGACTATCCTCCCTTCCAGAACGGCGTGGCCGTGAACCCGCTCACCTGGACCCTCGATACGCTGGCCGCGCCCGCCGGCCTCAACCTGGGCGGCGTCCCCCAGGATTTCGACCGCCTCGACAAAGGCGTGGTCGATGCCAAGGTGCACCAGGGGCTGCTGTGGGTGCATCCGCCCAAGCCTTCGGGCTACCCGCGCTTTCTGCTGCCCGGCCAACCCCAACTCTGGCACTCCTTCCACATCGCCGACTACGGCCTGTTCTACGCCAACATCCGCCAGAACGCCGTGGCGCGGGTGCGGGCCTGGCAGGCGCGGGCACAGTAAGTGTTGAAAATAAGAGAGCCCCGCCGGCAAACTGCCAGCGGGGCTCTCTTATTTATCTAGAACGGAAAGCTTGCAGCGTGTGGCTGGTAGCTTGTAGCTCAATTAACCAACAATAGCTACGCGCTTGAAGTCGGAAACCGTCAGGCCTTTCTGCGTCTTGTCGAGCAGCTGGGCGATGGTCATCGAGCCGTCCTTCACGAACTCCTGGTTGAGCAGGGTGTTCTCCTTGTAGAACTTGTTGAGCTTGCCCTGAGAAATCTTCTCCAGCATAGCCTCCGGCTTGCCGTCGGCGCGGGCCTGCTCTTTGCCAATCTCAATTTCACGCTCGATGGTGGCCGAATCAACGCCGTCCTTGTCGAGGGCAACGGGCTTCATGGCTACGATCTGCATGGCCACGTCGCGGCCCACAGTCGATACGTCGGCACCGCCTACGTTCTTCATGGCAACCAGTACACCCTTCTTGTTGTCGGAGTGAATGTAGGAAGCAACTTTCTCGGCCGTGATGTTCTCGTAAGCCGTTACCACCAGCTTCTCGCCGATTTTGCCCATCAGGTCGGTGATGTGGTCCTGCAACGGACGGTCATCCTCCTGCTTGGCAGCCAGCAGCTCTTCTTTGGTAGCGGCGTTGGTTTTCACGGCCGTGTCCAGAATGCGCTGAGCCAGCTCCTTGAAATCGGGAACCTTCGATACGGGCTCAGTTTCGCAGGCCAATGATACCAGCTTGCCGTTGGTGCCATCCTCGCTTACGGCGGCCAGTACTACGCCTTCCGTCGTTTCGTTGTCCGAGCGCTTGTCGGCGATTTTCTGGCCCTGCTTGCGCAGCAGGTCGCGGGCAGCTTCGAAGTCGCCATCGGCTTCTACGAGGGCTTTTTTGCAATCCATCATGCCCGCACCGGTCATGGTGCGGAGCTTGTTTACGTCAGCGGCGGTAATTGCGGCCATTTATTTAGAGCTTAGAGTGTAGAGCTTAGAACTTAGATGCAGGGTGCTTTCTGTAAAGCAAGAAGAAGTTAGAGGCCGAAAGTGAGAAGTGTAATGCTCCCCAACAGTCTAACCTCTAACTTCTCATATCTCACTTCTACAAAAACGCCTATTCTTCGGCGTCCTGCTTTTCCTTGATGCCTTCTTCTTCGGCTTGCTTCTTGTCGGCGTCCTCTTTGTCAACCTTGCGCTCCGACAGGCCTTCCTCAATTGCCTTACCCATGATGCCCACGATGAGCTGGATAGACTTCGAGGCGTCGTCGTTGGCTGGAATCGGGAACTGAACCGACTCGGGGTTGGAGTTGGTGTCGCAGATAGCGAATACCGGGATACCCAATTTCTGGGCTTCCTTCACGGCAATGTGCTCGCGCTTCACGTCAATCACGAACAGGGCCGAGGGCAGGCGGCTCAGGTCGGCAATGCCACCGAGTACGCGCTCCAGCTTCTCCCGCTCGCGCGACAGCATCAGCCGCTCGCGCTTAGCGAGGGCCGCGAAAGCCGTGTTTTCCTTCACCATCTTGTCGATGGTGCTCATCTTCTTCAGCGACTTGCGAACGGTGGTGAAGTTGGTGAGCAGGCCGCCCAACCACCGGTCGGTGATGTAGGGCATGTGCAGGCGCTTGGCCTCCTCAGTCACAATCTCCTGTGCCTGCTTCTTCGTAGCCACGAACATGATCTTACGGCCGCTTTTCGCAATGTTGCGAATGGCAGACGTCGCGTGTTCGAGCGAAGCCAGGGTTTTGTTCAGGTCAATGATGTGGATGCCGTTCTTCTCCATGAAGATGTACGGAGCCATTTTGGGATCCCACTTGCGGGTGAGGTGACCAAAATGCGAACCGGCGTCCAGCAATTCTTTATAAGTGGTAGTCTGGGCCATGATAGGGTTCCTCTGGGATATTAGCGTTTCGAGAACTGGAACGAACGACGAGCCTTACGCTTACCGAATTTCTTCCGTTCCACCATGCGCGGGTCGCGGGTCAGGAAGCCTTCCTTTTTCAAGGCAGGGCGAACCTCCGCGTTATCACCCACGAGGGCTTTAGAAATGGCTAGACGGATGGCTTCGGCCTGGGCCGAAATGCCACCACCGCGCACGTTCACCTTGATGTCGTACTGGCCGAGCTGCTCGACAGTAGCCAAAGGCTGGTTCACGATGTTTTCCAGGAGTTCGTTGCCGAAATAGGCTTTCATTTCCCGGCCGTTGATAGTGATATTCCCTTGCCCGGCCTGCATGTAGATGCGGGCCACCGAGGTTTTTCTTCTACCAGAGGTATTGGAGATTTCCATTAAGTGGAGAATTAGAGAAAAAAGGAGCCGATTACGGCTTACAGATGCGAGAAAGAAACGGTTTTCGGCTGTTGCGCCTCGTGCGGGTGCTCGGTGCCAGCGTACACGAACAGGTTACGGAATTGCTCCGCGCCCAGCCGGTTGCCCTGCAGCATACCACGTACGGCGTGCTCGATTACGCGGGTCGAGTCCTTGGCTTTCTTGTCGCGCAGGTTGATGCGCTTCTGTCCGCCGGGGTAGCCCGAGTGCGTTACGTAAATTTTGTCGGTCATCTTCTTGCCCGTTACCCGCAGGTTGTCCGAGTTGATGACGATGACATTGTCGCCACAGTCCGAGTTGGGCGTGAAGGAGGGCTTGTGCTTGCCACGCAGAATGTTGGCAACCTGGCTGCACAACCGGCCCAGCGGGGCATCGGCGGCGTCAACCACAACCCAGCCCTTGTTGGCGTTGGCTTTGTTGACGGACACCGTCTTGAAGCTCAGATGATCCATTGGGAGGAGGATAAACGTTTGAAAATGAAGAAGAAGCCGAACACAGTTCGGGGAAAACGGACACAAAGTTACCGCCTTTCGGCGAATATTCAAACCGGGCGGCTAATAATTGTCTGGTAGGCAGTGAAATAGTGGGGTGGTGAAATGGGGAGACGATGAGGTGGTGAGGTGGTGAAATAGTGCGTTTGATGGTCTGGAAACCTGCTGGCGTAACCAAGGCCAACGAACATCAAACGCACTATTTCACCTTCACCGCTACGCGTACTGCCGCATGTTTTCCACCAGCACCCGGAAGTCCTTGGGGTAGGGGGCTTCCACCGTCACCTGCTCGCCATTGAGGCGGGCGAAGGTGAGCTGGGCGGCGTGCAGCGCAAAGCGCTTGATGAACGGCTGTTCTTCTTCGCCCTGCTTCACGTTGAATTTCTTCTTGAGCGAGGACAGGAAGAAATCGTCGCCGCCGTACATGCCGTCGCCCACAATGGGGGCTTGCAAATAGGCCAGGTGCAGCCGGATCTGGTGCATGCGGCCCGTGATGGGCTGGCATTCGAGCAGCGTGTGGCGGGCAAAGGGCTCCAGCGTGCGTACCAGCGTAACGGCCGGCTTGCCCTTATAGGCCAGCCGGGCCTTGCCCTTGGTGGTGGTTTCGATGCTCCGATCCACGCGCAGGCCGTCGTAGTGGTGCACGCCCCAGGCCACGGCGTGGTACACCTTGCGCACCTGCCGGTCTTCGAACTGCATGGCCAAATGGCGGTAGGCGGCCGGATTTTTGGCCAGCGCCAGCGCCCCACTCGTCTCCTTATCGAGGCGGTGGCAGGCCTGGATATCGTCGTGGTGCTCGCGGGCCAGGCGCAGAATGTTAGGGGCCCCGCCAAACCGCTCGTCGAGCGTGGCCAGGAAGGGGGGTTTGTTGATGACGATAAAATCTTCGTCTTCGAACAGAATCAGGTCGTTGAAATCAGGCAGCTTCATAGAAGCCGTAAAGGTAAGGGTTCGGCAGGTGGGAGAGGGTGAGGAAGGGAGAAGTGGGAGGGAAGTGAGGAGAAAGGCACGGTAATACAGGGCAAGAAAGCCCGTCATTCTGAGCGCAGGCGCAGCCGAAGTCGAAGAATGACGCAGGCTTTCTTGTTTGTGCTTCGCCGTATCTTCGACTCGCCTCTATGCCTCTGACCTCTAACCTCTAACCTCTAACCTCTCACTTCTCCGTACTCACATCCGCCTTGGGCCGGGGGAGCTTAAACTCCAGCGTAGTGCCCTGGCCCAACTCGCTGCGCACCCGGATCGTGGACTTATGCGCCTCGACGATGTGCTTGCTAATGGCCAGCCCCAGGCCCGAGCCGCCCGCCGCCCGCGACTCGCGGGTGCGACTCTTATCGATGCGGTAGAAGCGCTCGAAAATCCGATTTTGGTGCTGCTTCGGGATGCCCTCGCCATCGTCCTGAACGCTAATGCGCACGTTCTTGCCCGTGGGCTGGAGGCCGACGCGTACGTGGCCCTGCTCGCGGCCATACTTGATGGCATTATCAATCAGGTTGATAAGCACCTGCCTGATGCGGTTGCGGTCGGCCAGTACCCGCATGGGGCCAGCGGGTGTACCGGGGGCTGGCTCAAGGAGCTCCAAATGAACCTGCCGCTGGGCAGCCTTTAACTCCAGCTGCTCAAAAATATCACGCACCAACTGCGACAGGTCGAAGGGCTGGCGGCGCATGCGGAGTACGCCTTTTTCGAGCTGGGAAATAGTCACCAGATCCTGCACGAGCGTATCGAGGGCGTCGAGGCTGGCGGCGGCTTTGCGCAGGAATTTCCGGCGCGTTCCGGCGTCCATGCCGTTGCCTTCCTCTTCCTCGTCGAGCACGGTGTGTACGAAACCCTGGGCGGCAAAAATTGGCGTTTTCAGCTCGTGCGACACATCGGCCAGAAACTCGCGGCGCAACTCCTGCAACCGCCGCAGCTCGTCTATTTCCTGCTGCTTGCGCAGGGCCATATCCAGAATTTCGTCGCGCATGCGCTTCAGCGGCTCGGGCCGAAATAAAAACTTGCTCGACATGCGCCGAAATTCCTTGCGCTTGATGTGCTCCAGCCCCTCGTAAATATTGTTTACCTCCCGAAAAATAAGCGCCTCAAACATGAGGTAGAGCAGCAGAAAGCACGCTGCGATGGTAATACCCGCTGCCAGCACGCCCTGCTGCAAAGGCAGGGTAGGCGCAATGAAAACCAGCGCCGTGAGCACCGTGGCCACCAGCACCGATAGCAACACAGCAATGCTGCGGGAAGAGAAGTTCAGGCGCATAAGTAAGTGGTGAAATGGTGAGGTGGCGAAATGGTGAGTTGATGTTCCAGGGACCTACTGGTGCCGTCAGGGCAGTTAGGCCCCTGGAACATCAACTCACCATTTCGCCACCTCACCATTTCACCTAATTGTCGGTGTTGAATTTGTAGCCCACCCCCTTGATGGTCTGGATGTGGTGGTCGCCCACTTTCTCGCGCACTTTGCGCACGTGCACGTCCACGGTGCGGGCGAGCACGAACACGTCGTTGCCCCAGATATTCTGCAGCAGCTCGTCGCGGCCGAATACTTTGTGGGGCGAGGCTGCCAGGAAAGCCAGCAGCTCGAATTCCTTCTTCGGAAGCGAGATTTTACGGCCCTCCTGGTACACGGCAAAGCCCGTACGGTCGATGGTGAGGCCGTTGATTTCGATGGTGTCCGATACCTGCTGCGGGTCCTTGTCGCGGCGCACGAAGGCGGCCAGGCGGCCGAGCAGGGCCCGGGGCTTGATGGGCTTGGCGATGAAATCGTCGGCTCCGGCTTCGAAGGCGGCTACTTCCGAGAATTCCTCGGCCCGGGCCGTGAGGAAAATAATGTAGGTGTCCTTGAATTTGGGTAATTCGCGCAACTGGCGGCAGGCGGCAATACCATCGAGGTTGGGCATCATCACATCGAGCAGGATGATATCGGGGCCGAAGTCGGGGGCTATTTCCACGGCCTGGCGGCCATCGGCGGCGCTGGCTACCTCGTAGCCCTCTTTGCGCAGGTTGTACTCAAGCAGTTCCACAATGTCCGGGTCGTCATCGACCACCAGAATTTTGTAGGCGTTGGCATTGGCAGGTTGTTGCACGGGACGGGGCGGTTTAGGGTAGAAGAGAAGGCGCGACGATAAAAGTACGCCCGGCCGGCGGGCGCGGCGTGTTACGGTTTCGTTACCGGGGCTCCGGGGAGCCGCGCACCAGTCGTTGGGCATGGGCAAGGAAAGTGAGCGAGAGCGAGAGTAGGGGCAAAAAGAAAGGCGGCCCCTATAGGAGCCGCCTTATCGCCATGTCATCTTTGAGCCACCAGATTAAGCCGGTTTCGCAGCCCTTTGTATTTATAGAGGTCTACTTTAACCGACCCCACAAACATTTCGGCCTGAATCAGCACCGGAATCTTGTTGCGGTCGTCGGACAGGTAAACCGATACGGCGTTTTCGCCATTGAAGATCTTGTTGGCGGGCATTTTGGGCACCAACCGGATAGCGCGGATGTTGCCGGCCTTAGTACTAACGGTTTCGCGGCCCTTGTACGTAACATCCATGTTGAACACGTCGCCGTCGAAGAACCCCTGCACCCGGATAACCTCGCCCGGGCGGCGCTGATCGTAGTTGATGGTGCGCAGGTAGTAGAAGCCACTGACGATGTCCTGCACGTTGTTGGGCACCTTGAAGCTACCGCGCTTCACGTCGTTCTTGTCTTTTTTGTAGCTCTCCACATCAGCCATATCGCGGATATGGTCGAAGTCCACGGTTTCGCGCTTGCGGTAGCTTTTCTCCTCGATGTTGCGGAAAAACCGTTGGGGCAGAATGCTGGTCGTGTCGACGTAAGAACGCCAGGTATCGCGGATGCGCAGGAAGTAGTCGAACGAGCCGGTGGTGCGGCCCGTAACGGTGGCCCGGTAACAGGGCCGGTCATTCACGCGGTGTACGTCGTCATCGAGCTCAATGGTCGCTTCGGCGGCGTTGATGAGGCCGTAATGCACTTTGTACTGCAAGGTCTCGCCCCGGTCAAAGCTGTTGTTACCCAATGAGCGAGTCGGGTTATCAACCGGGCTGAACGCAGCCAAGCCGATAGATAATACGCAGAATAGGACGGGAAGCAGTAGCCAGCGACGGATAATCATAGGGGAGCGAAGAACAGTGAACTACCCGGTATCTTCTCAAATGCGGTGCCAGTAAAGATACTCGGTTTCAGCCAAGCCCAAAAACGGAGCCGATGAATTGGCTTTTTCAAGGGCAGCTTAATCAGCCTGATCGGGGTATGGCCAAACAAAAAAGCTCCCCCGATTAACGGAGGAGCTTCTGATGCAAGAGGCGTAAGCCAGCTTATTCTTCGATTTCAGCCGGTTCTACCGTTTCTTCGGCGTCCACGGTGCGGTCCTCATCGAGGGCGGCCAGCGCCTCCTCGGGGTTGCCCTTCACCTTGGCCCGAATCTGGGCTTCGATTTTGTCGGCCAACTCGGGGTTGTCCTGCAGGATGGTTTTTACACCCTCCCGGCCCTGGCCAAGGCGGTTGCCATCGTAGCTGAACCACGAGCCCGACTTGGCAATAATGCCCATATCAACGCCCAGGTCCAGAATCTCACCTACTTTGGAAATGCCTTCGCCGTAGATGATGTCGAACTCAATCACCTTGAAGGGCGGGGCCACTTTGTTCTTGGCCACCTTCACCTTGGTGCGGTTGCCAGTGATGTTGTCCTTGTCCTCCTTGATCTGGCCGATGCGGCGGATATCCAGGCGTACCGAAGCGTAGAACTTGAGGGCGTTACCACCGGTCGTGGTTTCGGGCGAACCGAACATCACGCCGATTTTCTCGCGCAGCTGGTTGATGAAAATGCAGCAGCAGCCGGTTTTGTTGATGGTACCGGTGAGCTTCCGCAGCGCCTGCGACATGAGGCGGGCGTGCAGGCCTACTTTCGAATCACCCATGTCGCCTTCCAGTTCGCCTTTCGGCACGAGGGCGGCCACGGAGTCAATTACGATGATGTCGATGGCGCCGCTGGAAATCAGCTGGTCGGCGATTTCGAGGGCTTGTTCGCCGTTGTCGGGCTGGGCGATGAGCAGGTTGGCCGTGTCGATGCCGAGCTTGCGGGCATAAACCGGGTCGAAGGCGTGTTCGGCGTCGATGAAGGCCGCGATGCCACCCTTTTTCTGGGCTTCGGCAATGCAGTGCATGGTGAGCGTGGTTTTACCCGACGACTCGGGGCCGTAGATTTCCACGACGCGGCCCTTGGGCAGACCGCCCACACCGAGGGCAATATCGAGGCCGAGCGAACCGGTGCTGATAACCTCTACGTCCTGCACCTTGCTGCTGTCGAGCTTCATCACGGTGCCTTTGCCATAACTCTTGTCGAGCTTATCGAGGGTGAGTTGAAGCGCTTTGAGCTTTTCCGATTGTGGGTTCGAATCTTTTTTGTCAGCTTTTTCAGCCTTGTCGGAGTTTGCAGCCATTAGAAGGGGGGTAAGTAGAATTGCTTAGGTTTGGTGAATGTAAGCGTTTTGGCCAGCTCCTGCAACCCGTTAAGGGGGCGTTTCGGGGCCGGCTCATGGTAACGCCGCCGGGCTATATTTTGTGCCCACAATGCTAAAGAAATTCGTTGAATTCCGAAGATTTTTTTCGTGCTAAAAATTTTAGAACTCCGGCCGGTTTTTAGGGTCCTGATACTGACCGTGCTAGCGTGGCTGGGCGCCGTGTCGGCGGGCTGGGCGCAACTAGACAACCGCGCATTTCTGTACCGGGCGCCGATGGGGCCCGCCTACGAGCACCAGTTGCGGCTAGAAGTGCAGGGGTTTCTGTTCAATAAAGACAATGAGTACTTCAACAGCATCGACCCGGGCCTGACGTACTACGGGGCTCAGCTGGCCCCGCGGCTGGTGTACTATCCGGCCGGCAACCTGCGGCTGGAAGCAGGCGTGTTCCTGTGGAAGAACTACGGCACAACGCCGTTGCGGCAGGTGCGGCCGCTGTTTACGCTCAAATACCGCCAGGGGCCGCACACGCTGCTGTTCGGCAACCTGGAAGGCAACCTGCACCACGGCTACATCGAGCCCATGTTCGATTTTGAGCGCGTTATCACGAACCGGCTGGAAGAGGGCACCCAGTACCAGCTTCAGACGCCCCGCACCACGCTCGATGCCTGGGTGAACTGGGTCGCGGCAGCAGTACCGGTTCAGCAATTTTCAGGAAGAAGTGGCCGGGGGCTTAACGGTCGAGCACCGGCTGCTGGCCGACTCGGCGGGGTGGCTGGTGGCGCTGCCGTTTCAGTTTACGGGCACCCACCGGGGCGGGCAGATTGACACCATCGATACGCCGTTGCAAACCTTGTTCAACGTAGCTACCGGGCTGCGGCTGCGGCGTGGGCTGACCTCGCGGCTGGTAAGCGCGGTGCACTTCGATGGCTACGTTACCTACTTCAACGACTACTCCTTTACCGAAGTGCTGCCCTTTCGCAGCGGCACGGGCCTGTACCTGAATGCGGGGGCCGACACGCGGTTTTCCAATCTGCAGCTGGCTTATTGGAGCGGCAACGGCTACGTTTCGCCGCTTGGCGGCCGGCTTTACCAGTCGGTTTCTGCTTCGCCCATCGAGCCTAACTATACCGAGCGGCAGCGGCAGCTTCTTATTCTGCGGGTGCTACGCGACTACCAGCTGCCGGGGAAGGTGGTGCTTACCACCCGCTTCGAGCCGCTCTACGACCTCAACAACGGCCTGTTCGACTTCTCCTTTGCGCTCTATCTGAATTTCAACCAGAGCTTCCTGCTTTCTACGCTCCGTCCCAGCCGCTAAACCAGTTAGGAGCAGCGGCCGTCGGCAGAAAGCTTGTTCTAGAGAATGGGCGAAGGAGGCGTCTTGCCTGTTGAGTCGCCTGCGACATCTTTCCGCAAAATGTAGTAGAGCACATGTGGGGCAACCCCCAGTACCCGGCGTAGCCAGGGGCGCGGGCGGGGAGGCAAGGGTTTGAAACCTACTGCCTCCGCTACGGCGGAGCTGCGGGGGTTGTCGGCGAGGCAACGGATGAGCAGTCGCTCGGCCCGCAACTCCTCGGAGCCAAAGGCCACGGCTGCCGCCAGCGCCTCTCGGGCGTAGCCCTGGCCCTCGGAAGCCGTGGCCAGGTAATAGCCGATTTCAAGGGTGATGGGGGCCGTCCAGCTGGGTTTAAGGCTGATGTCGCCCAGGTATTCGCCGCTCCGGCCGTGCCAGATTCCGAACACGTACAGGCGACCCGCGCGCCAGTCCAGGTGGAATTGGGTGAGCAGGCGGCTGGCGGCGGCTAGCGTGGGCGTGGCCGCGACCCGGGCCGGGAAAGAGGGTTGCAACCGAACCCGGTCGGTGTGCAACAGGTGGAAAAAGTCGGGGGCGTCGGGGGGACGATAGGGGCGGAGCAGCAGGCGCGGGGTGAGCCGGGGGGTGTCGGGCGGAGCAGGGCGGGCGGCGGACATACTTTGAGAACGGAAGTGAACAAAAGCGGCAGCGAAGGAATGGAAATCGGGTCGGCAAGCGCGGTAGCACAAATCCAGGCTGTGCGTTTTTACGTGGTTTGGCAACGGATTAGCCGGCGGTTTCCTTCCGGTGATCCTTCCAGTCCTGGATCTTATCCATCATTCCGAAAGCTCAAATTCACCAATTAGTACGGCTTTCAACATACCCGGATTCAGCTATGGAGCGGACGGCTACCCATTATGGCCTGGCTGCCCGCATCCGCCAATTGAAAAAGCCACCCCGGGCGAGGTGGCTTTTTCAATTGGCTACAAAATCCGGAACTGAAGGACAGCGAAGATAAATCCGCGCTGATCTTAGCTTGCGAGCTGCAGGCCCACACCCGAACGCGACTGGGGCGGACTGCCGAGAGCGTGCTGGTTGCGCATCACGTTTACCTGACGGGCTGCCTCGTTGAAGTATTCGAGCCGGCGGATGAGCATTTCCTTGGTCAGTACCCGACCTTCCGGAGTCCGCATCATGGCTTTCTTATCGGCCAGAATACGCTGCATCAGGGCCTCATTGTGCGCCTCGTTTTGCTGAAACTGAGCCAGAAACTCGCGTACCTGCTCGCGGGGCGCGAGGTTTTCGGAGAGGCGAAACTGGCCGCCGCCCTGGTTGAGCACCTCGCTCAGCACGTACACTTCCAGCGGCAACGACACGTTCAGGGCCGTCGTGCTGATGTTGAGGCCCGCGTCGAGGCCGCTGAGGATGATTTCGAGGTTGCGCTCGAACTGCTGGTAGTAACCGGCTGCTTCCATTTGATTTTAATTAATAATCAGTAATTGATTATTAATAATTTCAGAAACTACTTGCCCGACCACATTCCAAGAGTTTTGTAGCTGGGCGAAGCAATTCTTAATCACTAATTCCTAATACTAATTAACCTAAAGTAGTTCTCTTACAATCTGATCCACCGTCACGCCCTCGGCTTCGGCTTTGAAGTTGCGCACGAGGCGGTGGCGCAGAATGGGCAGGGCTACGGCCTGCACGTCCTCGATATCGGGCGAGTATTTGCCGTGGATGAGGGCGTGGCACTTGGCGCCCACGATGAGGTGCTGGGAAGCCCGGGGGCCGGCGCCCCACTCCAGCAGCTGGGTGGCGCGGGCGGCAGCGCGGGCCGTGTTGGGCCGGGTTTTATGCACGAGGCCCACGGCGTACTCCACCACGTTGTCGGCTACCGGCACCCGGCGCACCAGCTGCTGAAAGGCCTGAATTTCGTCGGCGTGCAATACCTTACTGACCGTGGCTTTATGGTTGGACGTCGTGTTTTTTACGATTTGCAGCTCTGCCTCGTAGCTGGGGTAATCCAGCTCGATGTTGAACATGAATCGGTCGAGCTGGGCTTCGGGCAGCGGGTAGGTGCCTTCCTGCTCGATGGGGTTCTGGGTAGCCAGCACAAAAAACGGCCGGGGCAGGGCGTAGCGCTTGCCGGCTACGGTTACGGCGTACTCCTGCATGCTTTCGAGCAGGGCGGCTTGGGTTTTGGGGGGAGTCCGGTTGATTTCGTCGGCCAGCACGATGTTGGCGAAAATCGGCCCCGGTACGAAGTGGAAGTCGCGCTGCTGGTTGAGCGTTTCCGAGCCCACGATGTCGGAGGGCATCAGGTCGGGCGTGAACTGCACCCGGTTGAACGACAAATCCAGTGAGTCGGCAATGGTCTGGATGAGCAGGGTTTTGGCCAGCCCGGGCACGCCCACGAGCAGGCAGTGACCCTGCGAAAAAACAGCGGTCAGCACCAGCTCCACCACGTCTTCCTGCCCAATAATGACTTTGCCGATTTCCTGGCGCAGCTTCTGGTAGGCGGCGGCCAGCGCGTCGGCGGCTTCTTTATCGGAGGCGAAAGGCATTCGGAAGTTGTTAGTTGTCGGTTGTCAGTTGCTGGTTGGCAGTTGTTAGTCTTCAAGAGCTAACAACTGCCAACCAGCAACTGACAACTAATTGATAGAATTCAGCAGCTGGCAGCCGGCGTACTCGGGGTCGACTTCGAGGTACACGGTGCCGCGGTTGAGGGCAAACCAGGCGTCGAGGGCTTTGTTTTTCTTCTGGTTGAGGGCGGCGGCGGCAATTTTCTGGTAGTCGTCGGCGAGGTTAGCCTGGTGGGGCGGGCTGTTCGACTTAAGCCAGAGAATGCGCACGGCGTCCTTGCCATCTTCGGTGCGGTAGGGCAGGGGGGGCGTGATGCTGCCCACCTTCATGGTATCGATGGTGAAGAAGATGGCTGGGTCGAGCTGGTCGAGGGGCAGGTAGGTGCTGGCGTCGCGGCGGTTCTGGAGCAGGCCCCCGTTGCCGCTCGTGAGCTTGTCGTCGGAGTTGTCTTTGGCGGCCTTAGCAAACGTCAGCGTGTCGGCCATAATCTTCAGACGCAGCTTCGATAGTTGCTGGGAAGCCTCGTTGGTATCGGTATTGCCGGTTTCGGGCTTGAGCAGAATATGGCGGGTGCTGTACGAGTCGCCCTTGCGCTCAATCAGCTGAATCACGTGAAAGCCGAACTGCGACTCCACAACCGGCGAAATACCGCCCGGCTCCAGGCGCAACGCGGCGGCCTCGTACTCGGGCACCAGCTCGCGGCGCTTGAAGAAGCCCAGGTAGCCGCCTTCCACGGCCGAGCCGGGGTCCTGCGAATACTGCTTGGCCAGGGTGGCAAAATCCTCGCCGGCCACAATGCGGGCCCGAATGTCGTTGAGCTTGGCCTGAGTGGCCTGCTTTACTTTGTTGTTAACCTGGGCCACCTTCACAATCTGGCCTATTTCCACTTCCGTCGAGTAGTAGGGCAGGCTGTCTTTGGGCATGCGGCTGAAGTACTGGCGCACCTCGCGGGGCGTTACCGATACCTTGCCGGCAATCTGATCCTGCATCTTTTGCTGAATCAGCTGCTCCTTCACCTGCCCGCGCAGATCGTCCTTGATCTGCTTGAGCGGCTTGCTGTAGTATTCTTCCAGCTTCTGCTCCGAGCCAATCTGCTGCACGAAGTAAGCCATGCGGCGCTCCAGCTCGTTTTTCACCTGCGAATCCTCCACTACCACCGAATCGGTTTCGGCCTTGGCCAGCAGCAGCTTATTAAGGGCCAGGCTTTGCAGGATTTTGCACTTGGTGTCGGGCGGCAGGGGCTTGCCCTCCGCCCGGGCCAGTTCCTGGCCATAAATAGTTTCCAGGTCCGACTTCAGCACGATTTGGTTGTCGACTTTGGCGATGATGCCGTCGACCATCGTGCGGCCCACTGGCCGGCCCACGCCCAGCTGGCCGTAGCTGGCCGTAACCGAACCGACCAGCAAAACGGCGCTCAATAGCACCTTCTGGACTGGTACTCGCAAAAAATCAATCATGGAATCTGGTTCTAGTGCCCGCCCCGGCAATGTGCGCGGGCTGGGTCCGACGATTGGCAGAACGCCAAAAGCCGCCCGTAAATTTCGTTATAAATCCTTTCTCCGGCAAAAACCGTCGGCTTACCCTCATTTTAGGGCGCTGCTACTGCCAGGAGCCGGATTCGGGCCGCCGCGTTGCATGAGTAAGGGTGAGATACACGAAGGACCGTCATGCAGAGCAAAGCTGCAAGCATGACGGTCCTTCGTGCTATCTCAACTACCTACTTCGTTATCAGCTTGTCTACTTCGGCTTGGTTTATCGTTACCGGATACTGCGTGCGGAGCTGGTTGAGCCACTCTTTCTCCAAGTAGTTTTGGTAGTCGGAAGTTGCCTGGCCGCGGGCATCGGCCAGGGTTTTGGGACCGGCGGGCAGCAGTTTGTCTACGATAACCGTGTAGTAGCGGCCTTCCACCTCGGTGGTATAAGTGCCGGGGCCACTGGCCAGGAACTGGTCGACGGCCTTGTTCTCGCCCTGCTGGAAGTTGCGCTGCTGAATCTGCACGGCCAGCGGGTTCTTTTCGTTGAGGCTTTCCTCCAAGGCCGCCGGGTTGGTGCTCATCACCGTCAGCTGGGCATCGGCGGCGGCAGGCTTGCCGACGGCCGTGCGCAACTGGTTGGCCGAAACTCCCAGAGCCGTGAGGTATTTCATGACGCTGGCATTGCGACGAGCCATTAGGCTGGCGGCCTCGCCACGCTTGGTGCGGGCCGTAACGGTCAGTTTCAGGGCCGGGTCGGCGGCGAGGCGGTTGGCCAGCTCTTCCAGGGCGGCCCGGCCGGCGGGCTCAATATCGGCCGTGCCGGTCCGGAAGCTCACGTTCGTGGGCATGCCCCGGCGCACCGGATAGCTACCCGCCCGCAGCTGCTGCTGGGCCCGGGCCCGCAGCTCGGGCGAAGCTGCGCTGATAACGGTGGCCTGCACCCGCGGACCCCACTGGTAGTTGGCTTGGTTGTCGGCGAAGAACTTTTGCAGACCCACAGTGTCCTCCACGGCTTTGGTCCATACTTTCTCGTCCATGAGCTGGAAAAGCAGGATGCCGTCGCGGTACTCTTTCACCAGCATGCGGTAATCCTCGTACTTGGTTTCCAGGTTGGCCTTCTCGAACTCGGTCAGGCTCTGGTCCACGTACTGGTCGTAGAGCTGCTGCATCGCAAAGCGGGGCTCCGCGCTCGGGCGGGGGCGCTGGTTCTGCTGAGCAAACGTGAGGAAGTCCTTCACCAGGTAGGGCTGGCCCTTAATGGTAAAGAGGGGAGAATAGTCGGTGGGGGCTTTGCCGGCCTTCGCGCCGGCTACCGGGGCAGTGTAGGCGAAGCGGCCCTGTACCAGCGCCGTATCGGCCTTGGCCAGGGCGTAGTCTTTCACAGCTTGATTTTCTACGAACTGGTTTTCCTGGCGCACCCGCTTGAGGAAGGCCGCCCGGTTGAGCTCCGAGCGCGAATCCTTGGACACCTTGCTCTTAAGTGTGGGCTCCATGGCCTCAAACGTAGGCACGGGTTGCTTTTCAATCAGCTTGATGATGTGCCAGCCGTAAGGCGTCTGCACGGGCGGGGCCAGCTCGCCGGGGTTCTGGAGCTTGAAGGCGGCTTCCTCGAACGAGGGAATCATGCGGCCGGTGCTGAACGCGGGCAATTCGCCGCCGTTAGGAGCCGAGCCGGCATCTTCCGAAAACTGCCCCACCAGCTTGTCCCAGTTTTCGTTGCGGCGAGTCAGGCGGGTGTAGAGCTCGTCGATCTTCTTTTTGGCCGTCACCGAGTCGGCGGCGGGCATGCCGGGCGTGGCCCGGATCATGAGGTGGGCTACCTTGATTTCGCCCTGGGCCGGCCGCACCTCATTTACTTTGATGAGGTGGTAGCCGAAGCGGGTGCGCACCGGCTGCGACACCTGCCCGGCGGGCGTGGTATACGCGGCCGACTCGAAGGGGTACACCATCTGCATGGCCGTGAAGTAGCCCAGCGAGCCACCATTATCGCGGGCCGAGGGGTCTTCGGAAGCCTGGCGGGCCACCTGGGCGAAGTCCTCGCCGCCGCTCGTTACGCGCTGGCGCAGGGCCATTGCCTTTTCGTAGGCAGCCAGCGTGTCTTTGGGGGCGGCGTCGGGCGCCAGCCGGATGAGGATATGGGCGGCGCTGATTTCCTTGCTCAGTCGGTTGTAGGCTTCGCGCACCAGCTGGTCGGTCACGCTTTTCTCCGTCAGGTAGGGCTGAGCCAGCTGTTGCTTGTAACCTTCCAGCTCCTGGCGGAAGGCCTGGGTGGTATCGAGGCCCCGCTGCTCGGCGGCCAACACCTTCAGCTTGAAGTTGGTGTACAGGTCGAGGTATTCCTGTACGCTGGCCCGGGTGCCGAACTGGGCATCGGCGCTGTTGTTTTTGCGGTATACGTAGGCAAACTCCGCAGCCGGCACGGGCGTGGTGCCCAGGGTTTCAACGGTAGCCGTTGGGGCGGAGGCAGTGGTGGATTTGGTGGCTTGGCACCCGGCCAGCAGGGCGGCCGCGGCGGTGCCGGCAAACAAAAGGCGTTGGTGCATACGGAAGAGAAGGGGTCAATTATCAGCCAAAACAACGGCGGGGAGCGAACAGCAGTGTGCCCGCCCAACGTCGGCGGTTACAATTTTACGGATTTTTTTCCGGGCACCGACCGTGGGGCCGCTCCGGGGCGGAGCACAAAAAAAGCACCCCGAAACGGAGTGCTCCTGGTAGCGGCGGCAACGGCGGCGGTATCAGGCCAGGTGCTTAAAGAGGCGACAGACGTTGTGGGCCCCGCGGGTGGTGTACTCCACCCGGTCCATGATGCGGTTAACGAGCATCATGCCCATGCCGCCCTTCTTTCCCACCCGCACGTACTCGCGCAAGTCGGGCTCCTGGTAGCTGTTGGGCGAGTACGAAATCAGGTTGGTATCCTCGATTTCAATCTCAAACTCCTGCTCGTGCACGGCCAGGCGCAGGTCCAGAAACTGCGACTCATCTTCCTTGTTGCCGTGAATGATGAGGTTGGCGACCACCTCATCCACGGCCAGCACAATCTGGTTGATGAGGAGCTCCGAGAACTGTTGCTCGGTCAAAAAACTGCTCACAAAATCCCGTACCACCTTTAGGTTGTGGCGAGTACAGCTAATGCGGAGCGTGTGTTTCATGTCCTCTGGTTGCGGTGTGGCCCCACTCAAACGGCCACGGCGTCGGCCTCCGAGGGCACAATCGTCATCAGCGAATCGAGGCCCAGGATTTCAAATACATTGTGCACTTTCTCCTGCATGTTGAAGAATACCAGCTTTACGTCGGCATCCTGAAACGTTTGCAGGTGGGAGATGAACACGCCGAGTCCGGCCGAGGAAATGTAGTTGAGTTGCTGGCAGTCGATCAGGATTTTCTGGTTTTTCAGAATTTCGGGCTTGCCCAGCTCCGTATCGAGCACGACAGAAGAACTGGCGTCGAGTTCGCCGTTGAGCACGAGCGTGAGGGTGGTGTCGGTGGCGTGTTGCGTTATTTTCATGGCTAGGTGCTACGCTAAAGAGCCGCTTCGGGTTGGGCCGACTTGAATTTAATTACCAGCAGCGTCTGGTCGTCGTGCATGGGCTGGCCCTTGCTGAACTCGTGCAGGTCGGCTAGAATGTGGGCTTTAATCTGGTCGGCATCAAGGTAATACGACTGTTCGAGCATCCGCAGCAGGCGGTCTTCGCCGTACTCGTTCTGGGCCGCGTCGCGGGCTTCCACAATGCCGTCGGTGTAGATGACCATGACGTCGCCGGGGTTGTAGTCGTAGAACTGGTTCTTGATGTGCTTCTCGTAGCCGTCGTGGCGGATGATGCCCAGCCCCAGGCCGGCCGTCTGGAAGTAGGATACTTCCTCCTTGATGGAATGATAGTAGAGCGTGTGGCAGTGGCCGGCGCGGGCAAACACGAATCCGCCGTGCTCGTAATCGATGATGTAGAGCGAGGCCGTGATGAAGGCCGATTTTTCGAGGCAACGGCCCAGCGCATCGTTGGCCTGGGCCATGAACCGGCTGGGCACCGGGTACTTCTCCCGCTCGTTGCGGGCCAGCGGGTTCTCCTGCATCAGGGCATGGAAAATTCCCTTCATCTGGGCTACGTGGAAGGCCGCCGTAACGCCCTTGCCCGACACGTCGCCGATGAGCACGGCCAGCCGCCGCCCGGGCAGGTGCAGGAAGTCGTAGAAGTCGCCGCCTACCTCCGTGGCCGATACAGCATAGGAGCTGATTTCAAACCAGTTATCGATGGGCAGGTTCTTCGGAATCAGGCTGTCCTGCACGGCCGAGGCAATCTTGAGCTCGTCCTGCACCCGCTGGGTATGCATGGAAGCCTGAATAAGTAACAGGTTTTCGATGCTGAGTACCGTCTGGCTGGCGAAGGTCTGCAGAATGCTCAGGTTCTCGCGGTCGAAGGATTGGTTGTGTTCCTTGAGCAAATAAATGTTCCCGTAGTGGCGCTTGCTCGAACTCAGCGGCATCACCATCAACGACCCAAAGGGCAGCGCCAGCTTCCGGAAGCTGGTGGCCCCAAGGTCGTTGTTGAGGTATTCAATATCATGCAGATCCAGGTCGGCCAGTTGCTGGCGGACGGCTTCGCCCTGGTCAGGCCGCAGCTGGAAGTACGGTTCGAAGCCGGGGTCGTGGGCATCGGGCAGGTGCAGCCAAGCAGCATCGGCCTGCACCGTCTGGATGGCCGAATCGAAGAACATGCGGTACACCTCGTCCTCCGTCTGGCCCCGCTGAATAAGCTGGGTGAGGCGTTGCAGGCTCAGAATTTCCTCGCGCTTCTGCTCAAACACGCCCGCCGTGGGCAGGTTGAACAGCGTCACGAGCAGGCCCATCAGGGCATAGAAGCCGGCGAAAAAGGCGTTAAGCAGCAGAAACGCGTTCTGGGTGGCAGGGCCTACCAACCGGAACGCGGGCCGGGTGTAGAGGAAATAGGCCACAAATACTCCCATTACCGCAATAATGGCCAGCTGCAACAACACAATGGTCAGCTTCTGGCGGCGGTTGAGAAACGCCACCCATTTCTGGCGGCTACTCAGGTAGGCGCCGTAAGCCGCCAGCACGCCCAGCAGGGCTGAAGCCAGGCCCAGGGGGGGCGTCCAGGGCAGTAGCCGCAATAGCAGCGTGGCTCCAAGAAGAACTTCGAACCATACCCACTGCCGCCGGAGCCGCTCGCTGGAGCGGAACAGAACCAGGGCCCGCCAGGCGTAGTTGGTCCGGGCCAGCAGCAGCACGAACAACCCTACGTTGAGAGTGTAGAACGCGGTGTAGAGCACCGAGCCCGTTTCCTGGCCAGGCCCCAACACGAGTTGAACCAACTGATGCAGTCCCACCCCGACTACCGCCCACAGCGCCGGCCCGAGCAGCAACTGGCGCAGCAGCCCCGTGAAGTCGACGCCTTGCAACCGCTCGGGAGCCGCCCGCTCGCGCAGGAACACGGCCGCAGTGAACAGGGCCTGCAACGTAAGCAGCAACCAGATGGGCGGCACAACGTGGCCACCCGTCAGTTGCGGGTGGGCATACAACAGAGTGCCAGCCAGCAGCCCCAGCCAACTCAGAATGGCGAAAAAAGACAGGAAGGGGAGCAGCTTCCGGGGAAATGACATGCAGTAAACAGGAAAGAAACGGCCAGAGCAAGCGGCCGAACGGAGGGCCAAGATACGGGCCGGGCCGGTAATCGGCTAATTGTCGTTGGCGAAGTAAGGGTCAAGCCATAGATAAGCTCAACTGTAATAAGTCGGTGCCCCATCGGCTATTGGACTCTGCCAACCTGTTTAGGACCTACGCCAAGCGGCAGTAACGCGAAGCTCCAGCTTCGCGCCTCGTTGATGACAGCCAACGAATTACGTTCAGCTTCGCACGAAGCCGGAGCTTCGCGTTACTGCCGCTCGGCGTAGGTCCTACTACTTTGTAAGCTGATGTAGCGACTATGCATCTTGCTGCGTGGGGGCAGATAAGTACGAAAAACGCACTGCCCCAATCAGGGCAGTGCGTTTTTGCGTGTTGTTCATACTCAATCCATGGAGGAAGGAGCCCGCAACGGAAAGCTAGCGGCTGCTGTAGTTGGGCGCCTCGCGGGTAATCTGCACGTCGTGGGGGTGCGACTCGCGCAGGCCGGCCCCGGTGATGCGCACGAAGCGGGCCTCGTGCAGGGCCTCGATGGTGGCCGCGCCGCAGTAGCCCATGCCGGCCCGCAGGCCGCCCGTGAGCTGGTAGAGCACTTCGGCCGCCAGGCCTTTGTACGGCACCCGGCCCACAATGCCCTCGGGCACGAGCTTCTTCACGTCGTCCTCGGCATCCTGGAAATAGCGGTCCTTGCTGCCTTCCTCCATGGCCTCCACCGAGCCCATACCGCGGTAGCTCTTGTACTTGCGGCCCTCAAACAGGGTCATCTCGCCGGGGGCTTCCTCGGTGCCGGCCAGCAGCGAGCCAATCATGACGGTGCTGGCGCCGGCCGCCAGGGCCTTCACTACGTCGCCCGAGTACTTGATGCCGCCGTCGGCAACAATCGGGACGCCGGTGCCTTCGAGGCCGCGGGCGGCTTCGAGCACGGCCGAGAGCTGGGGTACGCCGATGCCGGCAATGATGCGGGTAGTGCAGATGCTGCCCGGCCCCACGCCCACCTTCACGGCGTCGGCGCCGGCATCGGCCAAAGCCCGGGCACCTTCGGCGGTAGCTACGTTGCCCGCAATTACCTCGAGGTCGGGAAACTGCTGCTTGAGGTTGCGCACGGCGTCGAGCACGCCTTTGCTGTGGCCGTGGGCGGTGTCCACGCTCACCACATCTACGCCGGCTTCCACCAGGGCGGCCACGCGCTCCATCAGGTCGGCCGTCACGCCCACGGCGGCTCCTACCATCAGGCGGCCCTGCTCGTCTTTGCAGGCGTTGGGGGTGCGGCGGCGCTTGCGGATGTCTTTATACGTGATGAGACCAACCAGCCGGCCTTCCATGTCGATGACGGGCAGCTTCTCGACTTTGGAATCCTGCAGAATATCTTCGGCGGCGGCCAGCTCGGTGCCGGCCTTGGCCGTTACGAGCGGCGTGGCGGTCATCACCTCGGTTACCGGCCGGCTCATGTCCTTCTCGAAACGCAGGTCGCGGTTGGTGAGGATGCCCTTGAGGCGGCGCTGCTCGTCGATGATGGGAATTCCGCCGATGTTGTTGTCGCGCATCAGCTTGCGGGCGTCGGCCAGGGTGGCGGTTTCGGCCAGTGTGAAGGGGTCGAGAATCATCCCGCTCTCCGACCGTTTCACGCGGCGCACCAGCTCAGCCTGGGCCCGAATGCTCATGTTCTTGTGGATGATGCCGATGCCGCCTTCCTGGGCCAGCGCAATGGCCATTTCGGCCTCGGTTACGGTATCCATAGCCGCCGACACGAAGGGCAGTTGGATTCGGATGTTGCGGGTAAGCTGGGTGCCAGTGTTGGCGTCGCGGGGCAGTACTTCCGAATAACCGGGCAGCAGCAGGACGTCGTCGTAGGTAAGGGCCTCGAAGGCAATTTTGGCGGCGTGGTCGGCCATGGCAACAAGTGGGTTAGGTGCTACTTATTGCCGGACAAAGCTACGGCGGAAAGTTGGCTTTTGAGTTATGCACACGCGGGGTTTCTAGAAATCCAGCCCGGTTAGTCCCGCCACGCCTAATCACTGCTAATCCGGTAGGCCACGCACCAGCAGGCGGGTCGTGGCACCTCTTACGCTTCCCAACGAAGCCCTCCGCCTGCCAGGTTAAAGCCAGTACAGCTGTGCCGGCCTCCTGCACTTTCTCTGCTCACTACCATAAGTAAGTACTTACTCATTTGTGGAGATTAAAATTTGATTATTCCAATGAGCAGTAGTAGCCCCTCATTCATTAATTATAGCTGAAAAGTAGCAGCACAGGTCTGTTTGGGGCTGCTACACAAGGGGCCCTCGTTGAGCATGCCGGCTTGGTGCTGGCAACCGGCGCCTCGTGCTGGCCTACCGATGGTGCGATGCATAAAAGGTGTCAGGCACGCTGGTAATCGACTATGCGCAAAGGAGAACGGCTGCGAATGGAGGCTTAGTCGGGTGGGGGAGGAGGAACCGGAATAACAGGTTTTTTAAAATCACTTCACACCCGCTTCATGTAGTGGGCGCTTGCTTTGTGTCAATCAATCGCAAACGAACCGTCGTGCAGCAGCTGCATTTTTCCTTGAATCCTTCGCACCGGCCCCGCAGACTGACCGGTAGGGTCGCGCCTTGAATGGGTTAATAAATTGTCTGTCAAATAATTAGGATCCAGAATAGCCGCCTGACAGGCATCCGGACCCAAGTGCGACGCGCTGCCGGGCCAGCTGGAGCCCCATCCGGCTCCTTGCCATTGCCTTTACTCCGCCATCACCAACTGCCCCTCGGGGCAATCCAGTTTTTTTATGAAAAGAGTGCTCCTGAGCCTGTGTATCCTATCCTGCTTCACCGGCTGCTCGAAAGAGAAAGAAGAGAAAGAAGAACTGGTGAAGCTGGTTGTGACCAGCCCGCTGGTAACCGATACCACCATCACTAAAGAGTACGTAGCCCAGATTCACTCCATCCAGCACATCGAGATGCGGGCGCTGGAGAAAGGCTACCTCCAGAAGATTTTCGTGGATGAGGGCCAGATCGTGCACAAAGGCCAATCCATGTTCCAGATCATGCCCATGGTCTACCAGGCCGACTTGAAAAAGTCGCAGGCCGAAGCCAACTACGTGGGCATGGAGTACCGCAACACCAAGAGCCTGGCCGATAGTAACATCGTGTCGAAGAACGAGTTGGCCCTGGCCCGCGCCAAGTACGACAAGGCGAAGGCCGACGTGTCGCTGGCGAACACGCACCTGCAATTCACGACCATCAAGGCCCCGTTTGATGGCATCATGGACCATTTCCAGGGCCGGCTCGGGAGCTTAGTGGATGAAGGTGATCTGCTGACCACGCTTTCCGACAACAGCAAGATGTGGGTGTACTTCAATGTGCCCGAGGCCGAGTACCTGACCTATAAGGCGCAGGCCAAGGCCGACCGCCAGACGGAGGTGGGCCTGAAAATGGCCAACAACGAGGTGTTCAAGTTCCCCGGCGTGGTGCAGACCATTGAGGCCGACTTCAACAACGAAACCGGCAACATCGCCTTCCGGGCCACTTTCCCGAACCCCAACGCCCTGCTGCGCAACGGCGAAACCGGCAACGTGCTCATGACTATTCCGCTTAAGCACGTGCTGCTGATTCCGCAGAAGGCTACGTTCGAGATTCTGGAGAAGAAGTACGTCTACACAGTCGATAAAAACAAGGTGGTGCACCAGCGCGAAATCACCATCGGCTCGGAAATGCCCGACCTCTACGTCATCAGCAAAGGCCTGACGGGCAACGAGAAAATCCTGCTCGAAGGCCTGCGCAAGGTGCAGGACGGCGACAAAATCGACTTCACCTACGAAGCCCCGCGCACGGTGCTGCCGAAGTTGAAAGTGTACTCGGAATAGAGTTTTTGAGCTGTCAGCTTCTCGGCAAACGGAGCCAACAACAGCGGTTCACCAGAAAGCTCATACCCGGCATTCAGTCAGAACGAAAGCTAACGGCCAACAGCTAATAGCTAACAGCTTAGTAAAAAAAACCATGTTCAGTAAATTCCTTCGCCGGCCTGTATTTGCCATCGTTATTTCGGTGGTTATCGTCCTGATGGGCGTGCTGGCCATTAATACGCTGCCCACCTCGCAGTTTCCGGAAATTTCGCCTCCCATGGTGATGGTGAGCGCGGCTTATCCGGGCGCGAGTGCCAAGGTGCTCACCGAGTCGGTGCTGATTCCGCTGGAACAGGCTGTGAACGGCGTGCCGGGCATGAAGTATATGACCTCCGATGCCGTAAGCGCCGGCGAGGCCAACATCCAGATCGTCTTCAACCTGGGCACCGACCCAGACCAGGCCGTGGTGAACGTGAACACCCGCATTGCGCAGGTGCTCAACCGTTTGCCGGTGCTGGTGCAGCGCGAAGGCATCATCGTGAACCGGGTGGTACCCAACATGCTCATGTATGTGAACTTGTACAGCAAGGACAAGAACACCGACATGAAGTACCTCTTCAACTTCGCCGGCGTGAATATGCTGCCCGAGTTGCAGCGCCTGAGCGGTATCGGCCGGGCCAACATTCTGGGTAGCCGCCAGTACGCCATGCGCATCTGGCTCAAGCCCGACCGGATGCGGGCCTACAACATCTCGGTCGATGACGTGATGAAGTCGCTCGATGAGCAGAGCGTGATTGGCTCGCCGGGCCGTATCGGCCGCTCCGACGGGCAGCGGGCCGAAGCGCTGGAATACGTGCTTACCTACCAGGGCCGCTTCAACGACGTGGAGCAGTACAAGAACGTTATTCTTAAGGCCAACCCCGACGGCGAAATCCTGCACCTCAAGGACGTGGCCAACGTGGAGCTGGGCTCGGAATTCTACGACATCTACTCCAACTTCAACGAGTTTCCGTCGGCGGCCATCGTGCTCAAGCAGACCTACGGCTCCAATGCCAAGGACGTGATTAAGGAGGTGAAGGCCAAGCTGGAGGAGCTGAAGAAAACCAGCTTCCCGCCCGGCATGGACTACAAAATCAGCTACGACGTCTCGAACTTCCTCGACGCCTCGATTGAAAACGTCATCGACACGCTGCGCGACGCCTTTATTCTGGTGGCCCTGGTGGTGTTCCTGTTTCTGGGCGACTGGCGCTCGACGCTGATTCCGATTCTGGCGGTGCCCGTGTCGCTGGTCGGCTCGTTTATGGCCATGCAGGCGTTCGGGCTCACCATTAATATGATTACGCTGTTTGCGCTGGTGCTCTCGATTGGTATTGTGGTCGATGACGCCATTGTGGTGGTGGAGGCCGTGCACGCCAAGATGGAGGAGAAGCACCTCTCGCCCTACCACGCCGTGCGCGAAGTGCTGGGCGAAATCAGTGGGGCCATCATCGCCATTACCATTCTGATGACGGCCGTATTCATTCCGGTGTCGTTCATGAGCGGGCCGGTGGGCATTTTCTACCGGCAGTTCTCGATTACCATGGCCACGGCCATCGTGATTTCGGGTCTGGTGGCCCTCACGCTCACGCCGGTGCTCTGCGCCATGATTCTGAAAAACACCCACGGGCAGACCAAGCCCAAGTCGCCGATGCAACGGTTCTTCGATGGCTTCAACCGGATGTTTGAGCGGTTTACGGGCCGCTACACCAACTTCCTGGAGCGCATTGTAGACCGCCGCCTCGTGACGTTTGCCATTCTGGTGGCCTTTGGAATCGGCATCTTCGGCATCACGGCCAAGCTACCCTCGGGCTTCATTCCGAGCGAAGACCAGGGCCTGATTTACGCCATCATCCAGACTCCGCCCGGCTCGACGCTGGAGCGCACCAACGCCATTTCGCACGACCTGCAGCAGCTGGCCAAGAACGTACCCGGCATCGCCAACATTTCCACGCTGGCCGGCTACGAGGTGCTTACCGAGGGCCGCGGCTCCAACGCCGGCACCTGCCTCATCGACCTTAAGCCCTGGGACGAGCGCAAGGAGTCGGTGGCCGAAATCATTGAGGCGCTGGAGAAAAAGGCCCGCCTGATTCCAGGCGCGACCATCGAATTCTTCGAGCCGCCGGCGGTGCCGGGCTACGGCGCGGCGGGTGGTTTCCAGCTCCAGCTGCTCGATAAAACCAACTCGGGCGACTATAAGGCGCTGGAAAAGGTGAATAAGGAGTTCATGGGCGAGCTGCGCAAGCGCAAGGAACTGGCCGGCCTGTTCACCTTCTTCTCGGCCGATTACCCGCAGTACGAGCTCCAGATCGACAACCAGCGGGCCATGCAGAAGGGCGTGAGCATCGGCAACGCCATGAACACGCTGAGCATTATGGTGGGCTCGACCTACGAGCTGGGCTTTATCAAGTACCAGCGCTTTTTCAAGGTGTACGTGCAGGCTTCGCCCGAATACCGGCGGCTGCCCGAAGACATCCTGAATATGTGGGCCAAGAACGACAAGGGCGAGATGGTGCCGTTTTCGGCCTTCATGAAAATCGTGAAGAGCCAGGGTGCCAACGAAATCAACCGCTATAACATGTACACCACGGCCTCCATCCGGGGCGGCTCGGCGGCTGGGTACAGCAGCGGCGAAGCCATCAAGGCGGTGCAGGAAGTGGCGGCCAAAACCCTGCCCCGGGGCTACGACATCGACTGGGGTGGTTTGTCGAAAGACGAGGTATCGCGCGGCAACGAGGCCGTTATCATCTTCGGCGTGGTGCTGCTGTTCGTGTACCTGGTGCTGGCTGCTCAGTACGAAAGTTTCCTGCTGCCGCTGGCCGTTATTTTCTCGCTGCCGGCCGGTATTTTCGGCTCCTTCCTGCTGCTCAAAGTCATGGGCCTGGCCAACGACATCTACGCCCAGGTGGGCCTCGTGATGCTGGTGGGCCTGCTGGGCAAAAACGCGGTGCTGATTGTGGAGTTTGCGGTGCAGAAGCACGAGGAGGGCATGAGCGTCCGCGACGCGGCCATTGAGGGCGCCAAAGTGCGTTTCCGCCCGATTCTGATGACGTCCTTCGCCTTTATCGCGGGCCTGATTCCGCTGGTGCTGGCCACCGGCGCGGGTGCCATCGGTAACCGGACCATCGGCACGTCTGCCCTCGGCGGCATGCTGTTCGGTACCGTGTTCGGCGTCATTATCGTGCCCGGCCTCTACTACATCTTCGGCACTATCGCCGCGGGGCGCAAGCTGATCCACGACGAATACGAGATGCCGCTCACCGAGAGCATCGAGCCCCACCTTCCTTCTTTAGTAACGGATCAAATCGAGCAGCATGCTTAAGAGACGCATTTATCAATGCCTGGGCGTAGCCTGCTTATCCCTCGCGTTCGGGGCCTGCAAAACCCCGGAGCTGGTGGTGAAAAACGCCGACCAGCCCGTGCCAGCCACCTACGCCAGCGCTTCCACCCCGCCCGATTCGGCCAACACGGCCCGGGTGCGGTGGCAGGAGTTCTTCACCGACCCCAACCTGCAAAGCCTCATCACGACGGCCCTGCAAAACAACCAGGAGCTGAACATCACGCTCCAGGAAATCGAAATTGCCCGCAACGAAGTCCGGTTTCGCAAGGGCGCCTACCTGCCCTCGGTGGGGTTTGGCGGGCGGGCGGGCCTCGAGAAAGTAGGGCGCTACACGCTGCAGGGCGCCACGGAGGAAAAGGTGGATATCCGCCCGACCCGGACTACTCCCGACCCGTTGCCCAACTTTGAGGTGGGGGCGGTGGCAAGCTGGGAAGTTGATATCTGGCACAAGCTGCGCAACGAGAAGAAGGCCGCTGCCCGGCGCTACCTGGCCACCGTGGAGGGCCGGAACTTCACGGTTACCAACCTGATTGCCGAGCTGGCTAACGCCTACTACGAGCTGCTGGCCCTCGACAATCAGCTGGCCATCGTGCAGCAGAACATCGAAATCCAAAGCAACGCGCTGCGCATTGTGCGGCTGCAGAAGGAGGCCGCCCGGGCCACCGAGCTGGCCGTGCAACGCTTCGAAGCCCAGGTACAGAACACCACGGCCCGCCAGTACACTATTCAGCAGCGGATCATTGAAACCGAGAACCGCATCAACTTCCTGGCGGGCCGCTACCCGCAGCCGGTGGCCCGCAACCCGGAGGCGTTCAATAACCTGCTGCCCCGGCTTGGTGCAGACTGGAATTCCGCCCCAGCTGCTGAGCAACCGCCCCGACATCCGGCAGGCCGAGCAGAACCTGGCCGCCGCCAAGCTCGACGTGCTGGCAGCGCGGGCCAACTTCTACCCCTCGCTCAATATCTCGGCCGCCGCGGGCCTGCAGGCCTTCCGGCCCGGGCTGCTGCTGTCTACGCCCCAGTCGATGCTGTATTCGCTGGCGGGCGACCTGACCGGCCCGATCATCAACAAGAACGCCATCAAGGCCACCTACTACAGCGCCAATGCCCGCCAGACCCAGGCCGTGTACCAGTACGAGCGCACGGTGCTCAATGCCTATATCGAAGTGGCCAACCAGTTGTCCAACATCAGCAACCTGGCCAATAGTTACGAGGCGAAGCAGAAGGAAGTGCAGGCCCTGAACCAATCCATCAGCATTTCCAACAGTCTCTTCCGCTCGGCCCGCGCCGACTACACCGAAGTGCTCTTCACCCAGCGCGACGCGTTGGAGTCGAAGTTCGACCTCATTGAAACCAAAATGCGGCAACTGAACGCCACCGTCAACGTGTACCAGGCCTTAGGCGGCGGCTGGCAATAAGCCCTGCGCCAACGGTGTTTCCGGGCAATAAAATGAAAGCGTCGCCCAGGTTGGGCGGCGCTTTTGCGATGGCGGAATTAGGGGGCTTGAACTGCTGCGGGTGGAGGAGGAATTAATCGCCTTCTAAACAATGTGTTAAGTATCTCGTTGTAAGGTCCATCAACCAACACCCACCTAATCTTTCTATTATGAAGACGACCGTAGAAAAAACCTCAGTCCGCGTACTTTCCACCTGTTTTGTAGCCTTGGGCCTGGCATTTGGCAGCGCCAGCTGCAGCAACACCTCCGAAACCGCCACCACCGATCCGGCGATGAACAACGAGATGGCCACGACCGACCCGGCCATGACCCCCGACCCCGCCATGACCCCCGACGCCGGGATGGATGATACGAGCGGGAAGAACCTGGCTGAAAACGCCACTGCCGTGCCCCAGATGAGTACGCTTACGGCCGCTCTGCAAGCCGCCGGCCTCGCCGATAAGGCCTCTAGCGGTGGCCCTTACACGGTATTCGCGCCGACTAACGAAGCATTTGATGCGCTGCCCGCCGGCACGCTGACGGACCTGCTAAAGCCCGAGAACAAGAGCAAGCTGGTGGATATTCTGACCTACCACGTAGTGCCCGGCAGCATGATGGCCGCCGACCTGACGGATGGCCAGGAACTGACCACCATTGAGGGTAAGAAGCTGAAAGTAAGTGTTAGCGGCGGCACCGTAATGGTAAACGGAGCCAGCGTCCTGAAAGCCGATGTGAAGTCGAGCAATGGCGTGACCCACGTGATCAACAAAGTGCTGCTGCCCCAGTAACCATTTCCAGAGGTTGGGCCAGTAGCTAGCAAATGCTCGTTTGTGAGCACTGACCTTTCACCTGAAAATAAGTAAGAACGCCACCACGTAGCAACTACCGTGGTGGCGTTCTTTTTATTGGTTGGTCTACTACGTCTGCTTTCCTATTGACCGCCGCCCCGCGTCGTCAACTAAATGATTGACTGAATCAGAGCTGCGTAACCAGGGCCGTTTTCAATTATGCTGGTACGGTAAGGACCAGCACCGCCAACCCCAGGGTTAGCCCGGTCTATGAGTGAAATTTAGCGGCCCGCTGCCGGCCCGTGAGTCTGGAATAGGGCGGTGGTGGTTCCTCGTAAAACGAACCGTGAATGAAGCGTTTAGCCTTCTTGAAGCAGCCCTGCTAAAACCCCCGGCCCCGTTCAGTAGTTATACCACCCAGCCGCGCACTTAGCTGCGGCTACGTTTCATTTCAACAGACACAACTTTTATGGCAACTACCAAAAACTGGTTCATTACCGGCGTTAGCTCCGGATTTGGCGCTTCGCTGGCCGATTTGCTCCTCGAAAAAGGCGATAAAGTAGCCGCGACCTTCCGCAAGCAGGCGCAGGCCGACGAGTTCACCAAGAAAGCCAACGGCCAGGGCCACGGCTTCGTGATGGAAGTAACCGACGAGGCCCAGGTGAAAAAGGCCATTGCCGACGCCATCAGCCAGCTCGGCCACCTCGATGTCATTGTCAATAATGCGGGTTACGGCTCGCTGGGCAGCATCGAGGAAATCGACGCCGAGGAAGTCCACCGCCAGTTCGACGTGAATGTGTTTGGTCCTCTGCACGTGCTGCGGGCCGTATTGCCCCACCTGCGCGAGCGGAAAAGCGGCCACGTGCTCAACATCACCAGCATCGGGGGCCTGAAAACCTTCCCCGGGGTGGGCGTTTACAACGCCAGCAAGTTCGCCCTCGAAGCCATCGGCGAGAGCCTGGCCCAGCAGGTGAAACCCGCTCGGCATCAAGGTTACCAACATCGAGCCCAGCGGCTTCCGCACCGAGTGGGCCGGCAGTTCGGCTACCTACGTCGATACCAACATCGAGGATTACCGCAGCACGGTGGGCGAGAACCTGAAGGGTATTCAGAGCTACAGCGGCAACCAGCCCGGCGACCCCGACCGCGCCGCCCAGATCATGTACGACCTCGTGCACTCCGACAACCCGCCCCTGCACCTGCCCCTGGGCAAAGCGGCCGTAAAAGGCGCCCGGGAGAAGTTCACCGGCCTGCTCGAGGAGCTGGCCGCCGTCGCCGACACCGGCGACTCGGCCGACTTCCCGTCGTAGCTTTTCAGTTAGGGCTTAGGCTCTAGACTAGACTATCGAACGTCATTCAGAGCGCAGCGAAGAATCTCGCGTGCTAACCGTTGAGGGTTATTTCAACGGTTAGCACGCGAGATTCTTCGCTGCGCTCTGAATGACGTTTTTTTACTGACAACTGACAACTGACAACGACAACCACAAACACACCCTGACAACCGCTACTCCGCCACGCGGCGGCGGAAATCGGGGTGGAAGCAGAGGCTGAATTGCAGGTTCTCATTCATCTCGAAGCGGCTGGCTTCCGGCAGGGCCCGCACCAGCTGGTTGAGGTAGCCGATTTCCACGGAAGTGGCGCTGCTGAGCTGATAGCCCAGCGCGGCGTAGGCCCGGTTTTGCTTGAGCAGGCCCGGGCCTTCGCGCCGGCCAAAACCCACGAACACCTCGTCCGAGGCCGTGACAAACGGAATGCCGGCCGCCAGCTCCTTACCGATCAGGGGCATGGTTAGCCGCAGCTGGTAGCGCATGCGGTTGAGAAAAACCCGGTTTTGGGCCGGCTGGAGTTGTACCCAGCGCTGTTCGAGGCGGTAGCGATGCTGCACCTGCAAGCGGCCGCCGGCGTCGTGGAGCTGGACTTGCTGGTAGAGACGGTGTTCGGGGGCCGTGGGCAGGGGGTAGCCCGCATCGGGAAAGGCGCGGGAATACGCATAGCCGCCCGTGAGCAGCAGATGCTCGGTGGCGTAGTAGTTGGCGCCGGCCCGCAGCACGTTCTGAAGGCCCTGTTCCGAGGTATGGGTACGGAGTACCTGCGCTTCGGCGTGCAGGCCCCAGCGCTGGCTAAGGCGCACGTCGCTCAGAAACATGAGCCAGGTATTCGGCTGGCTGGTGTTGGACGCAGATGAAGGGGCGACAAGCTGCTGGGCGGCGCCCGGGTGCAGTAACAGCAGCAACAGGCTCGGGAGCAGCTTCAACCCCTTGGTAAAGGAGGTAGAAGTTTGCATAAACCAATATTACGTAATTGTTACCGGTATTACCTAATTGTTAATGGTTACCTTTTAAGTGTTTATTGGTTAACTGGTAAGGAGGCTTTATGGAAGGCACCCGAAGCCAGTTTCGCGGCTTCGGACTGCCACTCCGACCGGGCATAGTTATAAACCGTTCTGTTTCTTGGTGCCCCGAATGGCCTGGGCTTCGAGTGGGTTTTCGGGCCAGTAATGCTTGGGGTAGCGCCCCCGCAGTTCCTTGCGCACCTCGAAGTAGGAGCTGGTCCAGAAGCTGCGCAAGTCGCGCGTGACCTGGGCGGGGCGGTAGCCGGGCGAAAGCAGGTGCAGGGTAAGCAGTACCCGTCCGCCCGCCACGGTAGGCGTATCGAGCAGGCCGAATACTTCCTGGAGCCGCACGGCCAGCACCGGCGTGGCGGGCGTGGCGTAATCGAGGCGGATGCGCGAGCCGGTGGGCACTTCGAGGTGGGTGGGGGCGAGGCGGTCTAGGTCCTGGCGCTGGCCCCAGCCGCCCGGCAGCCGGCTCAGCAGGGCCTCCGCAAAATCGACCCGGCTCAGCTCGGCCATCGACTTCACCCCCGTCAGGTAAGGGCCTAGCCAGTCGTCGAGCTCCGTCAGCAGAACTTCGTCCGAAACGCTGGGCCAGTTTTCGGGAAAATGGTGGTGGGCAAAGGCCAGCCGCTCCCGCAGCTGGGTGGCGGCTTCGCTCCAGGGTAGCCCGGCTATGCCACCGGCCCGCACTGCGCCCAGCAGGGCCTCGGCTACCAGGCCAGCATCGGGGTTGGGCAGGTTCACGTCGGAGAGAACCAGGGCCCCAAGGCGACGCAGGCGGCGGGCCGTTACGCGGCCCGCCGCTTCGTCCCAGCGTACTTCGTCGCGGGTTTCAATCTGGGTGGCGAAATATTCTTCCAGCTCAGCCCGGCTCAGGGGGGCGGCCAGGCTGGCCCGGGGCTGGGCAGCGTAGCCATCCAGCGCGGCCACGGCGAAAAACTGGTCCTGCTGCCCAAAAAATTCGGCCGGCAAAGTGGCCCGCTGCCCGCTGCGCAACCGCACCCGCTCGGGGGTTTCACGCTGGGCCAGGCGGTCGGGGTAGGCCAGGGCGGCCAGCAACCCGGCCGCATCGGGCTCAATTGGTCCGGCAGCCCCGGCCCGCTGGCGTAGTACGGTGGCCGCCTCGCGCACCCGGCGCAGGCCGGCCGCATCGGGCAGCAGGCCGGGGAGCGGGGCGCGGCCAGTATGCAGGGCTTCGAGGCGCAACCGAAGGTCGGGCGGGCCGAATGAGCCGTCGGCGGGGCGCAGAATGTCGCGCTCGGTGAGCAGGGCGGCCAGGGCGCAGGCCGTAGCGCCTTGGCCAATTGCCTGGCCCCGGGCCACCAAATGAGCCAGGCGCGGGGCCAGGCCCAGGCGGGCCAGTGCGCGGCCGTGGGCGGTGGGCGGGCCGGCGGGCAGCAGGGCCTCCAGCCGCACGAGCAGCTCGCGGGCCTGGGCCAGGGCCGGGGCCGGGGGCGTATCGAGCCAGCGCAGGGCCGTAGCGTCGTGGGCGCCCCACAGGGCCAGCTCCAGGGCCAGCGGGCTCAGGTCGGCGGTCAGGATTTCGGGGGGCAGATGCGCGGGCAGTTCCCGGAATTCAGCCTCGGTCCAGAGGCGGTAGCAGGTGCCGGGGCCGAGGCGGCCGGCGCGGCCCCGGCGCTGGTCGGCGGCGGCCTGGCTGGCGGGCTCGGTGCCGAGGGTGGTAAGGCCCGAGCGGGGCTCGAAGCGCGGAATGCGGGCGTAGCCGCCATCTACCACAATGCTCACGCCCTCAATCGTAAGGCTGGTTTCGGCGATGCTGGTGGCCAGCACTACTTTGCGCCGGCCGGCCGGCGCGGGGCGCAGGGCGGCGTCCTGCTGCTCGGCGGGTAACTCGCCATGGAGGGTGTGCAGGTCGATAGTATCGGGTAGGGAGGCGAGCTTGGTGGCTACCCGGCGCTGGTCGGCCAGGCCGGGCAGAAATACCAGCACGTCGCCGGTAGGGTGCTCGCGCAATGCCTCGCGCACTAGTACCGGCACGAGGTCCTGAAGTTTTTCGTGGGGGCGGCGCGAGGCGCTGGCGGCCCGCTGAGGACTCAGGTAGTGGGTTTCGACCGGAAACATGCGGCCCAAACTGCTCACAACGGGCGCGCCCAGCCAGCGGCCCAGCCGCTCGGCATCCAGGGTGGCCGACATCACCAGCAGGCGCAAATCGGGCCGCAGCACCTGCTGGGCATCGAGGGCCAGAGCCAGGCCAAGGTCGGCCTGCAGGCTGCGCTCGTGAAATTCATCGAAGAGTACGGCCGCCACGCCTTCCAGCCCCGGGTCGTCCTGGAGCTGGCGGGTCAGGATGATTTCGGTGACGACTTCGATGCGGGTTTTCGCCGAAATCTTGCTTTCCAGCCGCATACGGTAGCCCACGGTCTGGCCTACGGGTTCGCCCAGCAGCTGGGCCATGCGGGTGGCCGCCGCCCGGGCCGCCAGCCGCCGGGGCTCCAGCACGATAATCTTGCCGCCGGCCCGCCAGTCAGCTTCCAGCAGCGCCAGGGGCACGAGCGTGGTTTTACCCGCCCCCGGTGGGGCCTGCAGCACGGCCACATTGTGGGTTTGCAGCGTGGCCAGCAGCTCCGGCAGGGCATCGGTGATGGGAAGGTGGGGCAGGCGCATGGGAGGGGCGGGTTTGAGCGGCAGGCAGGTACCGCGGAAGCTGGTGTTGCGGAACCAGTTGGGCTAGTACAGCGGCACCGAATCATCTACGCGCCGGCTCCAGGCGTCGATGCCGCCGCGCAGGTTGAGCAGATTGGTGTGCTCGTGGCGGTGCTGCAGGTAGGCCAGGGCCTGCATCGAGCGCACGCCGTGGTGGCAGATGAGGACTACCGGCCGGTCGGTGGGCACCTCATCGGCACGGCGGGCCAGCTCGCCCAGCGGAATCAGCTGGCTGCCTTCGATGCGGCAAAAGGCATATTCTTCGGGCTGGCGCACATCGAGGAGCAGAAGGTCTTCGCCGGTTTGCAGGCGGGCGTGCAGGGCTTCGGGCGTGAGTTCGGGCAGCATTAAAGAAGAGGAAAAGCCAGGAAAGCCGTAAAATTACCCTAATGCTGGTTAGCTTTGACCAGCCGGCTGTTGAGGAGCCGGTATCCTTGAAGCACTAGCGCAGGCGTGGAGCAACTACTGAACTTCTGGACCGAAGCCGCCGGCGGTAGCCCCCTGGAATGGGTAGCCGTGGTAACGGGGTTTGCCTGCGTGTGGCTGGCGGCCCGCGAGTCGCTCTGGAACTTCCCGGTAGCCATTGTCAGCTGCGGGCTCTACGTGGTGGTTTACTACCAGGCTGCGCTTTATTCCGACTGCTTTCTGCAAACCATGTTCATTGCGCTGGCCCTGTTGGGCTGGTACCAGTGGCTTTACGGCGGCCAGAACCGCGCCGAGTTGCCCGTAACCCGTACGCCGGCGCGGGAGTGGGTTGGCTGCGCCATTTTTGTGGCCGCTTACACGCTGGGCGTCGGGTACTACCTGCAGCACCACACCGATGCCGCCCTGCCCCATTGGGATGCCTTCACAACGGCCGGCAGCCTGGCTGCCCAGTACCTGCTGATTCGCAAGCGCCTCGAAAACTGGGTGCTCTGGGTGCTTGTCGATATCATCTACGTGCCCATTCTCTGGTACAAGCACCTGTATCCAACCAGCGCCCTCTACGCCCTCTACCTCGGCCTGGCCGTGTACGGGTACGTGGAGTGGCGCCGCGCCCTGCGCAAAACCCGCTCAACCACCGCTTCTTCTCCCCTCACGCTACACACCTGACTCATGCCTAACTGCCGCTTCCGGTCCCTTTCAGCTGCTCGCCACCGCCTAGCTGCCAGTCGCTGATGCTGCGCGTTGCCCTTACCGGTCCCGAATCGACGGGTAAAACAACCCTGAGCAGCCTGCTGGCCGACCACTACCAGACCCTCTGGGTGCCCGAATACGCCCGCGCTTACCTGACCGAACGGGGCCCCCAGTACGCGCTGAGCGACCTGGAAGAAATGGCCCGCGGCCAACTGGCAGCCGAAGAAGCAGCCAGCTGTGAAGCGGCCCGGCAGGGCCGGCCGGTGATATTCTGCGACACCGACTTGCTGGTGATAAAAATCTGGTCGGAGCATTCGTTCGGCTACTGTCCCGACTGGATTCTGCGCCGCATCGAGCAGCACCGTTATGATCTGGTGCTCCTGCTGAACGTGGATATGCCCTGGCAACCCGACCCACTGCGCGAGCACCCGCACCACCGGGAGCACTTTTACGCCTTGTACCAGCACGAACTCCACGGGCAGTTGTCGAACTTTGCCGAAATAAGCGGCCCACCCGCCGAGCGCCTGGAGCAGGCCTGTTTTCACGTTGATATGCTGCTCGACCATCTCCAGGACCAGCCGCCGGATCGGCAATCGACCGCCGAACGGAGCTAACTTTGCGGGCGGACTACCGTTTTGGGCTTACTCCCTTTCCTCCGCTTCCCTCCCCGATGTTGTTTACCCTCCAAAATGAGCAGTGCCGCGTGCAGGTAAAGGCCCGTGGAGCCGAGCTGAGCAGCTTCGTGCGCCTCGACCTGGCCGGCGGCCTCGAATATATCTGGCCCGCCGACCCCGCCTACTGGAACCGCCACGCCCCGGTGCTCTTCCCCATCGTGGGGCGCCTGCCCGATAACCGCTACCAGCACGAGGGCCGCGAGTACGAGCTGGGCCAGCACGGCTTTGCCCGCGACCAGGAGTTTGTGCTGCTGCGCCAAAGTGAGTTCGAACTGGTGTTCGAGCTGCGCTCCGACGCTGCGAGCCGGGCCGTTTATCCTTTCGATTTTGCCCTGCGCATCAGCTACCGGCTGGCGGGCACTACGCTCACCGTCGGCTGGGAAGTGGAGAACACCGGCCCGGCGGGGCTGCTGTTCAGCATCGGCGCGCATCCGGCCTTCCGGTGCCCGCTGCTGCCCGGCGAAGCTTTTGAGGATTACGACTTCGTGTTCGACCATCCCGTAACGCTGGAACGCCACCTGTTGCAAAATGGCCTGCTCAGCGGCGAAACCGAGCCGCTGCTGGTTCAGCAAACCGTGCTGCCGCTGAGCTACGAGCTGTTTGCCCAGGATGCGCTGGTGTTCAAGCAGTTTGATTTCACCCATCTCACGCTCCGCAGCCGGCGTTCGGGCCATAGCGTGCGGGTCCGCTTCGATGGTTTTCCCTACCTCGGCCTCTGGACCAAAGGGCCCGGGGCCGGCTTCGTGTGCATCGAGCCCTGGCAGGGCATTGCCAGCAGTGTATCCGACTCCGGCGAGCTGGCCGACAAAGAGGGCTTGCTGCGCCTCGAAGCCGGCCAGAATTTTGTCACTTCTTACAGTATCAGTGTTGCTTAACCCCTCCATGACTTCCGAAATCACCATTCGCCCCGTCAGGGTGGACGAAACTTATGCCCTGCGCCATCAGGTTCTCTGGCCCCAGGAACCGCTGGCGTATATCAAGCTCAACAACGACGAAACCGGTTTTCACTACGGCGCCTTCCGCAATGCCAAGCTGGTATCGGTTATTTCGCTCTTCATTGACGGCAATGTGGCCCGGTTCCGCAAGTTCGCCACCCGCCCCGACTGCCAGGGCCAGGGCATCGGGTCGCAGCTGCTGCGCCACGTAATTCGGGAAGCCCGCGAGAAGGGCGCCCACCGCCTCTGGTGCGACGCCCGTGCCGTGAACGAAGCATTCTACCGGGCCTTCAAGCTCGAACCCGAAGGCAACCGCTTCTACCGCGGCACCATTCCCTACGTGCGCATGGCCCGCGACTTGTAGGGGCTAGGTTGTTGGGGCTTAAGGCTTAGAAAAAGAACGTCATTCAGAGCGAAGCGAAGAATCTCGCGTGCTAATCATTGAAGGTAATCTTCAACGATTAGCACGCGAGATTCTTCGCTTCGCTCTGAATGACGTTCTTTTCGCTAACAGCTAACAGCTAACAGCTAACAGCTAACAGCCTCACAGTTCTACCGGGATGCGGGGGCCGTAATCGGGCTCCCAATCGTTGATGGGGCGGGAGATGCCGGGGGGGAGGTCGAAATCGGGCAGGCCATCGTCGAGGGGTTCGCCGCCTTCGTCGTCGTTGTCGGGCTTGGGGGGCTGGCGCAGGCGGCGGCCGGGCATCATCACCAGAAAGCAAATGAAAATCAGGGCAACTAGCACGTAGAAGAGGCTGGTGATGGTCATGGCGTGGGAGTTGAAGGGCGACGACGAGAAAGGCCAGGAAGGCTGGCTGCAGCAAAACGACTGCCAACGGGCCGGTCTGGTTTTGGCGGGTTAGTTGGGTGGCCAGAGCGGGTCGTGTTTCTAATTTAGCTGATTGTCAGCAGAAAACGAAGCGGCTGACGTTTTTTTAGTGACCAGCTTTCCGGCGTTCATCAAAGGAAACCCGGCTCCGAGCGCGGAAACCAGCCGCCGCGCCTTACCTTTGCCCCACACTGTTTTAGGGGTGCTCAAGCTACCAGGTAGCTTTTGGGCTGAGATCATACCCATTGAACCTGATCCGGGTAATGCCGGCGAAGGGAACAAACGATCCGCGAGCGAAAAACCCGTCGGTGCCGACCCCTGGCACCGGGTCCGTTCCATTTTTCTTTCATCCTTCTTGAAAAACGTATTAACTACCGGACTGGCCCTGCTGGGGCTATCTGGCGCGGCATGGGCCCAGGGGCCCGTGTCCGGTATCCTCACCGATGCCCGCACCGGCGCGCCCCTGCCCGGCGCCACCATTCTGCTCGACGGCGCGCCCAGTGGGTCCACCGACGCGGCGGGAGGCTTCCAACTGGCGGCCGTGCCAGCCGGCACCCACGAGCTGCGCCTCACATTTGTGGGCTACGAACCCTTCGTGCAGACGTTGCGCGGCCAGGCCGGGGCCCAGCGCGTAACCGCCGACCTGCAACCCGGCGGCGTGCTCACCGGCGATGCCCTCGTGACGGCCCAACGTGCTTCTGACCGCACCGCCACCGCCTACACGAACCTGGGCAAGCAGGACCTGGCCAAGCGTAATTTCGGTCAGGACCTTCCCTACCTGCTCGACCAGACGCCTTCGGTGGTGGTGAATTCCGATGCCGGGGCGGGCGTGGGCTACACCGATATCCGCATCCGGGGCACGAGCAACACGGGCATCAACATGACCATCAACGGCATCCCGCTCAACGATGCCGAGTCGCACGGCTCGTTTCTGGTGAACCTGCCCGACCTGGCCTCGTCCATCAACTCACTCCAGATTCAGCGCGGGGTGGGCACGAGCCAGAACGGGGGCGCGGCCTTCGGGGCCAGCCTCAACATCTCTACCCTCGACAACCGCCGCGAGGCCTACGGCGAAACCAGCAACTCCTACGGCTCCTTCAACACCTGGAAAAACACGGTGCAGTTCGGCACCGGGCAGCTGGGCCAGCACTTCACAGTCGATGGCCGCCTCTCGCGCATCAGCACCGATGGCTACATGAACCGGGCGTCGTCGGATCTGAAATCGTACTATTTGGCCGCCGGCTATCAGGCCAAGAACACGCTGCTCAAGTTCATCACCTTCTCGGGCCGCGAGAAAACCTACCAGGCCTGGAATGGGGTGCCCGAACCCGCCATTACCGGCGACCAGCGCCTGCTCCAGCAGTACATCGATAACGGGGAGCTCAGCGAGGCCGATGCTGAGCGAGTACGCCGCGAGGGGCGCCGTTACAGCTACTACACCTACGACAACCAGACCGACAACTACCAGCAGAACCACTACCAGCTCCACCTCTCGCAGGGGCTGGGCCCGGACTGGAACCTGGGCGCGGCCCTGCACCTGACCCGAGGCTTTGGCTTCTACGAAAGCTTCCGCGCCAACCGCAAGCTGGCCAACTACAACCTGCCCGATGTCGTGCTTGGCAATACCACCATTAAGCGCACCGACTTAGTAGACCGCAAGTGGCTGGACAACTACTTTTTCGGGGGTACGTTCGCCCTCAATTACCAGCCCAAGAACAACGCCAAGTTGCAGGCGACGCTGGGCGGAGCCTGGAACCGCTTTCTCAACGACCACTACGGCGAGGTTATCTGGGCCCGCTACGCCTCTACGGGCAACATTCGCCACCGCTACTATTTCAACGACGCCACCAAAACCGACTACAACGCCTACGCCCGCGCCACCTGGCAGGTGCTCGACAAGCTGGGCGTGTACGGCGACGTGCAGGTGCGCCACATCAACTACAACCTCGACGGGCTGGAAAGCGGCCAGAACGACGTGGGCACCCACGTCAGCTACACGTTCTTCAACCCCAAGGCCGGTGCCACCTTCGCTTTGGCCGAGGGCCAGCAGCTCTACGCCAGCTTCGCGGTGGGCCAGCGCGAGCCGGTGCGCTCCGACTTCACCGACCGCCCCGCCGGCGACCAGAGTGCCCAGGCCGAGCGCCTGAACGATTTTGAGGGCGGCTACCGCCTCACCCAGCCCAACAGTGCGCTTGCTGGGCCCGAACACTGCTCTGCGCCTGGAAGCCAACTACTTCTACATGCACTACCGCAACCAGCTGGTGGCCACCGGCCAGCTCAACGATGTGGGCACGGCCCTGCGCACCAACGCCCCGCGCAGCTACCGCACCGGCCTGGAGCTGACGGGTTTCGTCTCGGCCAACGACAAAATCAGCCTCAGCAGCACCGCTCACCGTCAGTCGTAACCGTATTCTCGACTACCGCGCCGTGACCTACGACGCCGACTACAACCCCGTAGTGGCCGCCGAAGCCCGCACGACCACCATTTCCTACTCGCCCAGCGTGGTATCGGCCCACACCCTCGAAGGCCAGCCGCTGAAAGGGCTGCGGGCGGCGCTGCTCTACAAAACCGTGAGCCGCCAGTACCTCGATAACTCGGCCAGCTACAACAGCCGCATCAAACCCTACCAGGTGCTCGATTTCCGGCTGCGCTACACCATCCGCCCCGTGTTCATCAAGGAAATCGAGCTGGGCCTGCTGGTCAACAATGTGCTCAACCGCCGCTACGTGGCCAACGGCTACACCTACGGTTACCCCGGCGCCGACGGCCAGCCAGCAAACCTTCAACTGGTACTACCCGCAGGCCACCCGCAATTTCCTGGTATCAGTAGGGGCTAATCTCTAAATCACGGACTGACGCCTGCATCTGCGCGGATTACGTAGATGCAGGCGTCAGTACATCTCACTGTGGAAAAGCAAAGAGCCCGGCCATTTGGTCGGGCTCTTTGCTTGAAAAATGATGACGTCTGCATCTGCGTAATCCGCGCAGAAATCAGCGAAAATCTGTGATCAGATGATCAGGCGCACCCCGCCCAGTTCGGAAATCTGGTAGGGGAACCGGTCGCCGGGCGAGCCGATGAACATGAAGTTTTTGGGCACCTTCCACTCGTGGGAGAGGCGGTCGATGAGCTCGGGGCCGAAGTGGCCCTGCATGGCCACGAAGTCGATTCGAATTTCCTCGTAGGCCCGGTCGAGTACGCCGATGTCGTTGACCAAGTCCTGGGAGTACGTTTCGCCTTCGCGCAGCAGCGTCACGATTTTAAGGCGGTTGGTAAATTCGTTTTCCACCACGTAGGCCATTACCTTGTTAAGGTTGGCCACGTTGTCGCCCTTCGTGAAGAACACGAATTCCTGCTGGTGCAACTCGCGGGTGGCCTTTTGCACCTGCAGCCGGCTGAAGCGCGAGACCCCCGGGTATTCGTGGGCGAAGGAGGTGGCGGCGGCCAGAATCAGCTCCAGAATAGAGGCTCGGTTGAGCATAATGTACACCACGGCCATCGAGGGCAGGAAGTACTGCAGGAACACGATGAGGTAGTCGGGGTGGAGCGTGATGTTGCCGTAAAGCGCCACCAGAATGCTGATAAGCGCCACCGTAACGACGAGAATGCCGGCGTACACCGGCCGCGGCAGGTTGGGGCGCTTGCTCTTGAGCAGGAAGTTGCCGATGGCAAAAAACGCCATTACCGACAAAAACGAGATGGTGTACACGCCCGACAGCGGGCCCAGCTCGCCGTTGGTAATAAAGAGCACCGACATGCAGAGCAGGAAAAACGTGATGAGAATCACGTAGTTGCTGCCCCGGCCGTTTTCCTTGAGGAAGAACTGGGGTAGGATGCGGTCGAGGGTCATGCGCTTCATCAGGCCGCTCACGCCCACGAAGCTCGTGAGCACGGCCCCGCTGAGCACGGCCACCGCATCCACGGAAATGAGCGTGCCCAGCCAGCTGCCGCCGGTAGTGGTACCCAGGTAGGAGAGGAGCGTTTCGGTGTTGGCACCCACTGTGGCCAGGGGCAGCGCGGCAATGGCCAGAAAGGCAATAATGGGGTTGAAGAAGCTCACCACAATCCACATGTTGCGCAGCGTTTTGGGGAAAACGCCATCGGCCTGTTCCTCCACGAAGTTGGCCGAGCTCTCGAAGCCCGAAATACCCAGCATAGCCGCGCTAAAGCCGAAAAACAGGGCCGTAGAGATGCTGCCACCCGGCACCGGAGCCGAGAAGTTGATCGATAACGTGCTGAGGTCGTGGGTAAATAAAAACCAGATAACCGTACCCACCAGCAGCGTGAGCGAAGTAAGGTGAACGATGAAAATGGCCACGGCCACCTTCGCCGACTCCGAAATACCGAGGATGGTAAGGGCCAGAAACAGCCCCAGCAGCCCCAGCGTGGCCCCAATAATGGGCAGCCCGTGCCAGAGCGTGTGCAGGTAGTGCATGGCCTCGGAAGCCGAAATAACCGCCGTAGCCATGTAGGAAAGGATGGTCAGGCAGGCGGCCAGGGCGGCGTTGCGCTTGCTTGTGGTGTTAAGCAGCACGTTGTAGGCGCCGCCATTGAGGGGCAGTGCCCCCACCACTTCGCCGTAAATCGTGCGGAACAAATACAGCACCGCCGCCACAATCAGCAGGGCCACGAAGGCATACTGCCCGGCGTAGGCAATGGCCAGGGCCGATACATAGAGGCAGGAAGAGGAAATATCGTTGCCACAGATGGCAGTGGCTTCCAACTCGGTTAGTTTCTTGTGCTCACTCATAAAAGGGGAGGCCGAACGCAGTTGATAGGGGAGTGGATAGGTACGGAAAAAAGGCCGATTCCGGTTATCGCAGCCAGCAAGATACAGGTTTTTGGCCCCAGCCCAGCCCGCCGCCCCGGCCCGCTTGCCAACCCCGCCCCGGGCCGAACCATCGGCAGTGGCCGGCTGTTGCACATACGGAAACTGCTATCTTTGAGCAGGCTGCCCACGGCGCCGGCCCGACTGCCGAAGGCTAGCGAGCCTTTCTGCACCGGTCCGGTAACGCCGGTAGGCTCCGCGCCTGTTTCCACCCCACTGCCTACTTATTCCCACCCCCAACTACTTTCTATGTCTTCCGAAGCTGACGTTCTCTCGCCCCAGGCCAAAGCCCATTCTGCCCAGCGTGGGTCCACCAACGCCGCCGGTTTTACCGATTACTTCGACCTCGATGGTTTGCTGACGGAGGAGCACAAGCTCATCCGCCAAAGCATCCGCGACTTTGTAAAGAAGGAAATCAGCCCCAACATCGAGAAGTGGGCCCAGCAGGCGCATTTCCCGAGCGAAATCGTGCGCAAGTTCGGCGACGTCGGTGCGTTCGGCCCCACCATCCCTACCGAGTACGGCGGCGGCGGCCTCGACTACATCAGCTACGGCCTGATTATGCAGGAAATTGAGCGCGGCGACTCCGGCATGCGCTCCACGGCTTCGGTGCAGGGCTCGTTGGTGATGTTCCCGATCTACGCCTACGGCTCGGAGGAGCAGCGCAAGAAATTCCTGCCCAAGCTGGCCAGCGGCGAGTGGCTCGGCTGCTTCGGCCTCACCGAGCCCGACCACGGCTCGAACCCCGCCGGCATGGTGACGCGCATTGAAGACAAGGGCGACCATTACCTGCTCAATGGGGCCAAGCTCTGGATTTCCAACTCGCCCGAGTGCCAGGTAGCCGTAGTATGGGCCAAAAACGAGGAAGGCCGCATCAAAGGCCTCATCGTGGAGCGCGGCATGGAAGGCTTCACCACCCCCGAAATCCATAACAAATGGAGCCTGCGCGCCAGCATCACCGGCGAGCTGGTGTTCGATAACGTGAAGGTGCCCAAGGAAAACCTGCTGCCCGGCATCGACGGCCTCAAAGGCCCGCTGAGCTGCCTCGACTCGGCCCGCTTCGGCATTGCCTGGGGCGCCATCGGCGTGGCCATCGACTGCTACGAGTCGGCCCTCAAGTACAGCCTGGAGCGCGAGCAGTTCGGTAAGCCGATTGCCGCCTTCCAGCTCCAGCAGAAGAAGCTGGCCGAAATGATTACCGAAATCACGAAGGCCCAGCTGATGGTGTGGCGCCTCGGAGTGCTCAAAAACGAGGGTAAAGCCACCAGCGCCCAGATTTCGATGGCCAAGCGCAACTCCGTGGAAATGGCCCTGCACATTGCCCGCGAAGCCCGCCAGATCCATGGCGGCATGGGCATCACGGGCGAGTACCCCATCATGCGCCACATGATGAACCTGGAATCGGTTATCACCTACGAAGGCACCCACGACATCCACCTGCTGATAACGGGGGCCGATATTACCGGTATTCAGGCGTTCAAGTAAGTTTCAGCTTTGTTAAATTGAAAACGGCCGTTCTGGAAGCAGAACGGCCGTTTTTCGTTATTTATTCTCAAGCAAATAAGTGGTTTCGATCAGCGTGCCGGGAATAGTCAGCTGGTTGCTGGTTACCACACGCCAGCCTGCTTTCCGAAGCTCGTTGAGCTTCATTACCTCGCTGGTACGCAGCTGGTTGTAGGAGGCGGTTGCATTGGTGCCCCTGCCTGTTTTGGTTTCGGATTCCTGCACCTGCGTTTGACCATCAGGAGAAATAACAGTGAGGCTGTTTTGCTTCGCACTAACTACCACATAGGAGCGGCTAACGACCATCATATAGCCCTCTGAATCGGCGATGGGCTTGGGGTAGAAGGCCCAGGAGCCAGCAGCGGCCAGGAGCAGCGCAACGGGGAGAAGTAGCTTTTTCATAAGGAGCGAATAACGTGTGTATGAATTTTAAATTTAATATATATAATAATTGTTATAGTTGCCCCACCCATGAGGACCAGCCGTGGTAGTGGCCTCTATACTTGCGGAACAAGTGCCGGCTAGCCATTCCAGATAGTGCCTGATGCAAAAAAAACATCCGCTTGGCTACTAGGTAACCATGCGGGTTACGATGGCGCTGCAACTACCGGTCGCTGATCAATGAAGAGCTGAGCGTAGTCCGGATCAGGACACAGGAAACGTGGCCCTACCGCAACTCGTCAAATGCATACTGTCCGGTACTCCAGAACTCATCCAGGGCCACCAGCCGGGGCTTGAAGAAGGAAATGAGCCGGGGCCAGTCGTCGCGGGCCATGAGGTTGGCGGGGCGTAGCTCCTGGTAGATGCGGGCCAGGCGCTGGCCGCTTTCATTAACGGCATCAGGCTCCCAGGTCCAGGCTTCGCCGGTGGTTTCTTCCAGCATCGCCCGCAGCTCCCGGAATTGCTCGAAGAACAGCTCGCGTACCCCTTCGTCCGGATGAGTTAGTTCGATGCCGATGGTGGCGTGGCGGTGGTCGGCGTGCAGGCGGAAATACACGTGCTTGAGGCCGGTTTTGTAGTTGATCCAGTTCACAGGGCCACCATCAGCCGAGGGCACGGGCTGCATGTACTGGCCAAACGTGGTCCAGAAGGCCTGGCGGAGCTGGGTGGCTTCGGTCTTGCTATACATAATGGGGCAAAGGTAGCTGGCGGGCGAAAAAGGCCGGGCGAACCCGGACAAACGCGGTCTGTGCCGATGGGTTGCGCGGGCCGCCGCGGCGCAAACCCGTTTGTCTCCGTATTTTACGGCCTCACTACTGCTCCCCGCTATGCCCACTGCCCCCGCCCAGCCCCTGGTTCTGCTCGAATGCCTCGTGGCCGGCACCACCCACCGCCCCGGCCTGCGCGAATTTGAACCCAAACTTCAGCCCGGCCAGCCCCTGGCCCTGACCCGCGAGGCCGACAGCTCCTACGACGACTGGGCCGTGCGCGTGCTCACCACCGGCCCCGGCGAGGAATTCTGGCTCGGCTACCTGCCCGAGGGCCGTAACGAAACCGTGGCCCGCCTGCTCGATGCCGGCTACCCCCTCTCGGCCCGCCTTACCCACAAAGCCTGGGAAGACGAGTGGCTGCACCTGGAAATTGAGGTGTTGCTGGCCCAATAGCGGAACAGCCACAAAGCTGTCATGCTGAGCAGCGCGAATAATCTCGCGTGCGAGGATGATCAACGCCTACAGCGTGTCGGCTAGTTGTAGGACCTGCTCGCGGGCCCGGGCTATTTCGGGGTTGTCGGGGAACGTCTGCTGGACCCAGTAGGTAAAGCCAGTCACCATTTCGCCCACGGCCTGGCGGTTGCTGGCCGGGGCGGGCCCGGTGGCTGCGCGCTCGTCGTCGGGCAGGGTAGGGAAAGCATCTTCCAGCCCTAGTTGGCTCATGACATCCGATACAAACACCATCCCGCAGACCTGCATGCCCTGGTAGAGCTGCACCAGCTCGGGCATGGTGAGGGCCAGGGGCTCCTGAGCCTGCACCCGCCCCAGGTGAGCAATGAGGGGCTCCAGCGCCTCGGCCCGCAGATTGGGTAGCGTGGCCACGGCCCGCAGAAACGGGTGGTCGGCATCCGTGGTGGGCAGGCTATGAACGAGTAGCAGGGCCAGGCGCAGCATGTGCAGCTGCGGCTCCGTCAGGCGCAGGCTGGCCGCGGGCCGCGCCGGAACCGGCAGCTCAGCTACCAGCTCGGCAAAGGCCTCCTCCACGCCCAGCCGATGCAGCCCCAGCGAAACCGCACCCGCTGGGGCGGCCACCTGCTCCTCCAGCTGCCCCAGAAAGGCCCCACTCAGCTCCAGGCAATAAGCCAGCAGTGCGCTTAGCTGCCCGCCATCAATACCCATCGACTGCTGCACGTAGGCCAGCACCGGCGTGGCTAGGCTTGTTTCCAGCGTCAGGCGGCCCAGCAGCAGCAGGTGGTACACGGCCAGGGGCTCGCGCCGCAATGCTGCCAGCAGCTGCTCGTGGCTTTCAATACCGTTAAGGCGGTGGACTGTAGCCGCATCGAGGCCCGTGCGGGCGTGCAGGCGGTTGGTGGCGGGCGTAGCGGGCCGGCTCAGCAGCTCCAGTGCCGCCATGCCGTGCAGGCTCAGGCTGCGGGCCAGTTGGTCGTAGAAGTCGAGCGGCAGAGCATCGAGCCAGGAAGCGGAAGCGGGCATAGGAGGCAGCAAGCAGATGAGGCGGCAAGTTACGGGTGCGAAGTAACTCTGCGAACGGGCACTTTGGCAGAACCAGAAACGAGCATAAGCTAACTATATTAGTAATCTGTAAAATGCAGCGTATTTTTTGCTAAAAAAGGCACCAAGGCCGGCGCCAAAGTGTTACCTTTCGACACGCTGAAACCCACGACTACGCTTATGCGCGAACCGCTGCTCACGGGTGGTGCCGACCATTTCGACGCCACCGACAAGGATATTGACAAGGCCCTGCGGCCGCTTTCCTTCGACGACTTTGCCGGCCAGGATAAGGTGGTAGAGAACCTGAAGGTGTTCGTGGCCGCCGCCAAGCGCCGCGGCGACGCCCTCGACCACGTCCTGCTTCATGGCCCTCCCGGCCTGGGCAAAACCACGCTCTCCCACATCATCGCCAACGAGCTGGAGGCCGGTATCAAGATGACCTCCGGCCCGGTGCTCGACAAGCCTTCCGACCTGGCGGGTCTGCTCACCAACCTGGAGCCCCACGACGTCCTGTTTATCGACGAGATTCACCGCCTCAATCCGGTGGTGGAGGAGTACCTGTACTCGGCCATGGAGGATTACCGCATCGATATTATGCTCGATTCGGGCCCCAATGCCCGCTCGGTGCAGATTTCGCTCTCGCCTTTCACGCTCATTGGGGCTACCACCCGCTCGGGTATGCTCACGGCTCCGCTGCGGGCCCGCTTCGGCATCAGCTCCCGCCTCGAGTACTACGATGCCAAGCTGCTGACCAGCATCGTGGGCCGCTCGGCCGAAATCCTGGCCACGCCCATCGACGACGAGGCCGCCTACGAAATTGCCCGCCGCTCCCGTGGTACCCCGCGCATCGCCAACAACCTGCTGCGCCGCACCCGCGACTTCGCCCAGATCAAGGGCAACGGCACCATCACCCAGGACATTGCCCAGTTTGCCCTGGCCGCCCTCGACGTGGACGCCCGCGGCCTCGACGATATGGACAAGCGCATTCTGACCACCATCATCGACAAGTTCAAGGGTGGTCCCGTGGGCATCAGTACCATTGCCACGGCCTGCGGCGAGGAAGGTGAAACCATCGAGGAAGTGTACGAGCCCTTCCTGATTCAGGAAGGCTACCTCAAGCGCACCAGTCGCGGCCGCGAAGCCACTGAGGCCGCCTACGAGCACCTGGGCCGCCCCATGCCCCAGCACCTGCGCGGCAATTCCGCCACGGGCGAGCTGTTTAGCTAACCCCGAAAAAACTGTCATCCTGAGCGGAGCGAAGGATCTTATCACGTAACAAGAGCCGGTACAACGACTCGTTTCTACGCGATAAGATCCTTCGCTCCGCTCAGGATGACGTATTTTTGGCCCTTCTTAAGTTCTACTACCCATGCTGCCTACTGCCCACTACACTGCTTTCATCAAACGCCGGGCGGCGGAGCTGGGCTTTATGTACTGCGGTATTTCGGAGGCCGGGTTTCTGGAGGAAGAAGCGCCGCGCCTCGAAAACTGGCTCAACAAGAACATGCACGGCCAGATGGCCTACATGGCCAACCACTTCGATAAGCGCCTCGACCCGCGCCTGCTCGTCGACGGGGCCAAATCGGTGATTTCGCTGCTGCTCAACTACTACCCGCCCCAGGAAACCCAGCAGCCCGACGATACCCTCAAAGTCAGCAAGTACGCCTACGGCCGCGACTACCACTTCGTCATCAAGGACAAGCTCAAGGAGCTGCTCCACGACATGCAGGCAGGAAATCGGGGAGGTGGGCGGCCGCTGCTTTGTCGATTCGGCCCCGGTGATGGACAAGGCCTGGGCCAAAAAGAGCGGCCTGGGCTGGGTGGGCAAGAACTCCAACCTGATTACGCCCGGCGTAGGCTCGTTCTACTTCATTGCCGAGCTCATCGTGGACGTGCCCCTCGACTACGACGGCCCCATCAAGGACTATTGCGGCACCTGCACCAAATGCGTGGACGCCTGCCCCACCCAGGCCATTACCGAGCCCTACGTGGTAGACGGCAGCAAGTGCATCAGCTACTTCACCATCGAGCTCAAGGACCAGATTCCGCGCGAAGTGGACGGGCAGTTTGGTAACTGGATTTTCGGCTGCGACATCTGCCAGGATGTATGCCCCTGGAACCGCTTCGCCAAACCTCATCAGGAGCCTCAATTCAACCCGCATCCGGGCCTTAAGGACTTGTCGCGCGGCGACTGGCAGGAAATTACGCACGAGCTGTTCTCGGAGCTGTTCCGGCAGTCGGCCGTTAAGCGCACGGGCTATGCGGGGCTGCAGCGCAACATTCGGTTCGTAACGGAGCCGGAGGAACATTAGCGCAGCCCTGCCGCTCCTGCTGCCGACGCCTATGGTTTCGCTGACAAAAACAAAGCACCGGAGCCGGGCGCGGGCTCCGGCAGTAGCGAAGCGACGCCCGACTCCGGTGCGGAGTAAGGGGGCATGCGAAAGATGAAAAAAGTTAGGCTACCGTAGGCTGGGTGAACACCCGGTTCAGCAAGCGGTGGTAGAGGGCCGAGAACTGCTGGTAGCACCAGGCTTTCAGTTCCGAAAGCTCGGCGGGCACCAGGGTCCGCAGCGCTTTTCGTAGTTCCTTCTCAAACAGAATTTTGTCGAAGCTCACCTTGAGCAAAATGGTTTTAGCATATTCCAGCATAGCGTTAAAGGGTTTAAGATGGGTGGGAAGGAAAGTGGGAAAGAGCGTAGATAGAGCAATAAAATGCCATAAACAGGCACTTGTACGCAAGTGGCGCAAAAAGGCTCGGTAAGTGCAGAATCCTTTTGCTTTGCTCTTGAAAGATACAAAAAAATGACTGCCTAATGCAAGCACAGCCGTTGGCTGGCCGGTATGAAAAAAGGAGCGTATTTCCACGCTCCTTTCTGAGGCAAAGATCTGATTCGCAGGTTTCCCGGATATGTGGCCTGCGTTACTAATAGGTAAACAAATCGGCCAGGTTCGTATAAACGATGGCATCGAAGGGCTCGTCGAATGCTTCGGCTACTTTTTCGAGAATGCCCGCCGGAGTCAACTGGGGTGTGCCCACATTGATGGGCAGCGTGGAGCTGAAGGGCACCGAAATCGGGCTGAATGTGCCGGTGGCCGTGGCCGTGGGGGTATACACCTGCACAGAGCTTGATTCGCCCTCGTATACCTTGGCTGCCACCGTGCCAGCCGTAGTAATGGCCGCGTCGGTTGGGCTCACCCAGCTTTTAACAGTCGCCCCACGCTGCCGCCGCATGGTGCGCACATGCGAAGCGTGCCGGGCCTCAATCGACTGCGCCCGCACAACGGCTTCGAACAGGTAGCCGTCGTTGCGCACAAATTCGGCTTGGCCCAGCAGGGCCCGCCCGCCCGCATCTTCCAGCAGTTGGGCAACGCGCAGAAACGTGTCGGGGTTGGTTTGGAGGTCGGGGTAGAGCGCGGCTTTCGTGCCGTTTTTGCTGCCCGTGAAGTCGTAGCGCGGAGTAGCGGGCAGGGTGCCACCGCCGTCGGTTATCAGTTTCGAAAACAGCGCTACGCGCAAAGCCTCCTGCTGCTGCAAGGTCTGGACGGCCGTTTTTTCGGTGGCCGAGAGTGGCACGGCTGCCACGCCCGCTACTAGGCCCAGAGCCCGGGAGTAGAACTCGTTTTCGAGCACCGAAACCTGGCGGGCCAGCAGCAGTACATCGAGGCGGGTGCGCGTATCCTGGGGGGCAGCGGCGGCGGGCTGGGGTAGTGCGCCAGCAAGCAACAGGGCCGGCAGCAAAGCCGTGCCAGCCTGGCCCAGGCGCCCGAGAGCCGCACGGCGCGGCGCGGCAGCGGGCAAAGTGGTAGTATCAAGGTCGGCCAGCCGGGCCAGCAGGTTCAGAAAATCCATGGGCAGGGAAAAAGCGCGGCTTAGAGCAGCATAAGGTTATCGGCCACCAGCACTACGGGCACGAGCGAGGCAATGAGGGCAGCTACTTCGGTCGGCGTTTTTACAACGCTGAGGCCGGCTACGGCGCCGGAGGCTACAATTACTTCGGGACCGGCAAAGGAGTTGGGCTCCGCCTGGTCGCGCACGAAAGCCGCGTGCCGGGCTTCCACGGAAGATATCTTGGCAAGCAGGCGCAGGTAGGTCAGGTTGCTGAAGCGGCGCAGCATACCGTTGTAAGCAGCCACACCAATATCCTCGAATGTACGGGCGGCTGCGTATACCCCGGCCCGGGTGGTAAGGGTATAAGCCGTAAAGTTGAATTCGAACGGAACCGCCAGCGCCGTGTCGTAGGCGTTGGTAGCCAGCACCGATTTGAAGAACTCGCGGTGAATGACTTCGTGGTCGCGCAGATCAATGAAAGCAGCCTTATCGGCGGCAGTAAAATCGGCAGGAAAGGCACTTACTACCTTCTGGTAGAAAGCGGCCTCAATCTGCTCGAGCAAATAAGCGAAGTTGAGCAGCCCAGTATCGTCGCCTTTGAAGGTGAGGGTAACGGTGTCAGTCGTGCCAGGGTCTGGATCGTTATCCTTGCCGCAACCGGCCAGCACCAGCGCCGACGAAGCGGCCGTGGCTCCGGCTACCCGAAGAAAAGAGCGGCGGCGCAGTGTGCGCCCCAGAAAAGAAGTTGCTACGGAATCAGACATACGCAGAAATAAACGCGGCGGAAAGTGGCCCAACGCAGGCCGCAGTTTCCCGGACAACAAAGGTACTCCTTAGAACCGGGATGCCCTATCACCCGGATGCTGGCTCCGACCCAATGGTTGCGCCGACTAATTGATTAGGCACAAAAAAAGAGCCGTTCCACGAGGGAACGGCTCTTTTTTTCAGACCAACGAGTTGGCAAGCAAAGTATACTCTACTGCTGCACCAAACCACCGGCCCGCGAAGCGTCGAGTACCTCGGCCATCGTCAGGATTTCGTCGAACGAAGCGGCAGCATCGTTGGCGGTGTAAGGCGTACCAAGCTGGGAAGTAATATTAACTCCCGACTGTATAACGTTGTCCTCACGGATGGCACCAGTGTATACCGGACCAAGTGGAGCGGGCAGGGCCGAAGCGGAAGCCGGAATCCAAGGCGTCTGGCCACGCATGGTGCGGATGTGGGCCGCGTGGCGAGCTTCTACCGAGTGAATCTGGAGAGCTACCTGGAGCAGAGCACTGTTGCTCATCAAATTACCAGCCTGGCCCTTGTAGGCCCGAACACCGGTGTCTTCCAGCGCTTGAGCTACTACCAACTGGGTGTCGTAGTCAGCAGGGAAGGCCGACGTTTTGAATTTCACGTTCTTTACAGGCGTGCCTTTCAAATCGGTAATAGTTTTTGTTAGCAACGCTACGTGGGCCGTTTCGTGCTTCTTGATCAGGGCAATTGCACCGGCAGGTGCACCAGCTGGTACTTTGCCGGCGGCAATCATCTTAGCATAGAAGTCTTCCTCCAGCAGCTCCAGGGTGAGAGCGTAGTTGAGAACTTCGATAACGCTAGGGGCAGTAGTCTGGCCGTAAGCTTTCGAGAACAAGGAAGCTACGAAAACGGGGGCAGCAGCGAGGGCGCCTTTCTTGGCAGTGTTGCCCAAGCCTTTGAATACGGCGCGGCGCGTGTCAAAGCGGCCCAGTACGTCGGCGTCTACCTCCGAGAGTTGCTCAATAATGCGAAGTATGTTCATGATGGGGTATCGTTAGAAGGAGGAAGAATTATTTGCCGACTTGCGAAGCGTCAAGCTTCACTTTGATGAACGGCTGGGCAGCGGCGATAACATCAACCGGCTCCATCGCCTTGTCGAGGCCCGTAGCTGGGTCAATGATGCTGTCGTCAGCAAACGTGCCATTAGAAATCAAGTCACGCACGTAGGCGGCATGCCGGGCTTCTACCGACACAATCTGGCCAGCAATTACCAGGTATGCAGGTGTCTTGAGATACTTGCCAGCACCGTTATAAGCAGCTACACCCAAATCTTCGAACGTTTTGGCAGTAGCCAATACAGAAGCCCGCTTGGTGAAGTCAATCGAGCTGAAGTTCAAATCGGCAGCAGTCAGTGAGGGAATAATCTTGCCGGGTGCATCGCGGTTGATGGCAGCCTTAAAGAAGTCGCGGTGAATAGCTTCGTGCGCAGCTACCTGGCTGAAATAATCTTTCTCTACAGCCGAGAAATCTGCCGCCGGCGTGGCTTTCACCTGAGCATAGAAAGCAGCTTCGAGCTGCTCAAGCGCATAAGCGTAGTTAAGCACACCGACATCGCCGGAGCCTAAGCTAACCGTGCCAGCAGCAGGCGTTACGTTATCGTTGTCGTCGTCGCAGCCCGAGAGGAACAGGGCCGTAGCACCAGCCGTGGCGCCAGCGTACATGAAAAAGGAGCGGCGCTTGATGGGCGTGTACAGCGGCTTGGCGAATTCCGCTTCGTCGCTGGCGTTTTGCGTGATGTTGGACATGAGAAAAGTAGTTGGGTGAAAAATGAGGACGATAGGAAGTCACCTGCCACAAAGCAGAATTCCGATAACCGATAGGTTGGAAAAACCGGGGGTGGAGGTGGTTCAAGATGAATTACGGCTCATCTGCTCCTGTGGATTGTAAAAAGCCTAAATTATGTTAGGCCTATCTCATAACTGATTTACTTAATATCGTTGGTTGGCATAGCGCAGCTAACTGAATTAAGGCGGGGATAAGTCCAAGAACCAAGGCAGAAACCCTGGTTTGATCGGCACGATTAGTGAGGCGGGGGGCGGCAGGCTTTTTCCGTAGCTTTACGTCCCATCCGCTGTTATCGGCCCATGCGTTTTTTACTGGTCGTGCTTTGTTGGTTGCTACCGGGAGCCGGGGCCATGGTCTGGGCCCAGGCGAGCCCTCCTAATGCCGAAATTGAGCTGGGGCGGGCTAGCTTTCCGCTCAACGAATACTATACCATCAGCTTCCATTTGCGCGGGGCCCCGCTGGAGCGCTACTCGGCTTTCCCCGACTTCGAAGGATTCAAGAAAAGCGGTAAGTCGAGTACCACCACTACCCGCATCGTCAATGGCCAGACGACCGTTGAACTCACTATTACCCAGCGTTACGCGGCGTTTGCCGAGGGCGAGTTTGAGCTTCCACCGTTCACGATGAAAGTGAACGGGCTGGTGCTGGAATCGGCCGGGGCCACGCTCACCGTTGGGCCCCAGCAGGCTGCTCCTGCGCCAGCTCCCGGGGCTGCCCCGCCTCAGGCCCTCGGTTTGCTCGATCAGCTTTTCGGCAAGCCCAAGCCTCAGGATTACGTGGAGCCCCAGGACCAGGCGTTTCTGGCCTTGGCTACCGATAAGGAGCGCGTGTTCGTGGGTGAGGGCCTGCACGTGGCCCTCTACTTCTATTTGCGGCCCGAAGACCAGGCGGTACTCGATTTTTACAACTTCGCCGCCCAACTGCCCGTCATTATTCGCCAGCTGCGCCAGCGTACGGTCTGGGAGGAAAGCTTCGATGAGCTGGAGATAGTGCCTGAAACGGTTACCGTGGGCGGGAAGCCCTTTCTGCGCTACCGCCTCTGGGAAGCCGAGCTCTATCCGCTCAATAGCCAGCCGCTGGCTTTTCCGTCCGTTGAGCTGCAGATGCTCAAATACAGCGTAGCCAAAAAGCCCGCCGAGGGGCTCGACAACCGGCTGGAGGGCTATAAAACCTACCGCTCGGCTGCCGCGCGCGGTGCCCGTGCTGGCGCTGCCGCCCCACCCCCTGCGCGACCAGGTGCCGGTGGGCAACTATGAGCTCAAAGAGTTTCTCGACCGTACCACCTTCCGCACTGGCCGCACGTTTGCCTACACCTTCGGGCTCGAAGGCGAGGGCAACCTGGCGGCCGTGAACCTGGCGGCCCCGGTGCCCCCGACCGGCCTGGAGCTCTACGGCCCCGAAATTCAGCAGACCCTGACCCGCGACAACGGCCGGGTAGGGGGGCGCAAGAGCTTCCGGTTCCGGCTGGTGGCCCGGCAGGCCGGCCCCGTCCGCCTCGACACGCTGTTTCAGCTCATCGTGTTCAACCCCACTACGGCCCGCTACGACACGCTCCGCTCGCGGCTGCGGCCCGTAGTAGGCGGCCCCGAGCGGAATACCGCCACGCTTCGCCGCGACCCCACCGACCCCTTCTACCGCGAAGCCCTGGCCGACGCCGATGCTACCCCCCGGCCCCGCAACGCCTATGGTGCCGTGCGTCGCTATGCCAACCTGTTTCTGGGCGTGCTCATGGCCTTTGCGCTACTAGGCTGGTGGCGGGCCCGGCGGTAGGGGAAGGATGCGCTGAATGAGCGAAGACGGTTCTGTCATCCTGAGCATGTCGTACTTTTGCTCCCTTCCTTTTCCGAGTCCCTCCTTCACTCCGTCACCTTATGAATACTTTTGGCCAGCTGTTTCGCATTACCACGTTTGGAGAGTCGCACGGGCCGGGAATTGGGGTGGTGATTGACGGGTGCCCGGCCGGATTGCCCGTGGCCGACGAGCAGATTCAGGCGGCCCTGGACCGCCGCCGGCCGGGCCAGTCGGAGCTCACGACGCCCCGTTCCGAGGCCGACCGGGTGGAGGTGCAGTCGGGTATTTTCCGGGGCGAAACCACCGGCACGCCCATCAGCCTCTACATCCGTAACCAGGACCAACACAGCCACGACTACTCCCATATCGAGCACGCCTACCGCCCCTCCCACGCCGATTACACCTACGATCAGAAGTACGGCCGCCGCGACTTTCGGGGCGGGGGGCGCAGTTCGGCCCGCGAAACGGCTGCCCGCGTGGCCGCCGGGGCCGTGGCCCAGCAGCTGCTCAACCAGCACAGCATCAAGGTGGATAGCTACGTTTCGCAGGTGGGCGCGGTGGCCGTGCCGGTGGGTTACGAGGCGCTGGATTTGAGCTTGATTGACACCAACCTCGTGCGCTGCCCCCACCCCGAAACGGCCGAGCGCATGGCCGACCTCATCCGCCAGACCCGCGACCGGCACGACACGGTGGGCGGCCTCGTCACGGGGGTGGTACGGGGCCTGCCCGCCGGCCTCGGCGAGCCGGTATTCGATAAGCTCCACGCCGAGCTGGGCCGGGCCATGCTGGGCATCAATGCCGTGAAGGGCTTCGAGTACGGCTCGGGTTTCGCCGGTACGCTGCTGTTCGGCTCCGAGCACAACGACCAGTTTTATACCGACGAAGCCACCGGCCAGGTCCGCACCCGCACCAACCACTCGGGCGGTATCCAGGGCGGCATCAGCAACGGCCAGGACGTGTACTTCCGCGTCGCCTTCAAGCCCGTCGCCACTATTCTGCAACCCCAGTCCACCATCAACGACCAGGGCGAAGCCGTGATGCTGGCCGGCCGCGGCCGCCACGACCCCTGCGTGCTGCCCCGCGCCGTGCCCATCGTCGATGCCATGACCAGCCTCGTGCTGGCCGATATGCTGCTGCGGGCGCGGGCAAATAAGGTTTGAGTTGTTAGCTCTCAGCTAAAAGCCAACATAAAGCTACCTTTGCAACTATTACCGCCCCAGGCGGTTTTAGGTATTCAGGCCGACCACATAACGGCCACTTTTTTCTCTCTGCTCGTCTTCAATTGTCTCCAAGTCTTTCAAACATGGCTGAACAACTCACTGCCCCCGCTGCGCCGGTTTCTATTTACGCCGAAGCCAGCCCCAACCCCGAATCCATGAAATTCGTGCTCAACGCCCAGCTTTTGGCTGATGGCGTGAGCGTAGACTACCCCAACCTGGAAGCCGCCGTTAACTCGCCGCTGGCCCAGGAACTGTTCAACTTCGATTACGTGGGCCGCGTGTTCATCGCCCAGAACTTCGTGACCATCACCAAAACCACGGAGCACCAGTGGGCTCAGCTGATTCCGGAGCTGCGCACGTTCCTCAAGTCCTACATCGAGGCCAACGGCCCCATCTTCACCGTCGACCCCGCCGCCGAGCAGGCTGCTGCCCAGCAGGCCGCCGCCACGCCCGCCAACGCCTCGGAAGCCGACCAGGCCACGAGCCAGAAAATCATTGATCTGCTCGACAACTACGTGCGCCCCGCCGTGGAGCAGGATGGTGGTAACATCACCTTCAAAAGCTACCACGAGGGCATCGTGACCGTGAACCTGCAGGGCTCGTGCTCGGGTTGCCCCTCGGCCACCGTCACGCTCAAATCGGGCATCGAGAACCTGCTCAAGCGCATGGTTCCCGAGGTGCAAAGCGTCGTGGCCGAAGGCATCACCATCTAGATCACAGATGTTGCAGATGACGCAGATGCCACAGATGCAGGCGTCGGCAACGTAACGCAAAGAGCCCGGCCAATCTGGTCGGGCTCTTTTGCGTTTGAGCGTACTGTAGCGCGAAGCTCCAGCTTCGCGTGTCGTTGAACGACCCGGCTGGTTGTTCGATACACCATGTCGTTTAGAAGTCAGCAACGATACGCGGAGCCGGAGCTTCGCGCTACAACCCTATAACGCAAAAGAGCCCGACCAGATTGGCCGGGCTCTTTGCGTTAGTTGCCGACGCCTGCATCTGCGTAATCGGCGCAGAAATCAGCGTCAATCTGTGATCTAGACTTGCGATGTGCTCAGCTTAGGCGCGCCGGATTCGTTGGCTTCCGCCATCCGCTCCTTTTCCTTGCGGCCGTAAGTGTCGAGAATCAGTGGGGCCGCGATGAACAGCGACGAGTAAGTGCCGAAGGCGATACCGATAATCATGGCGAAGGAGAACGAACGCAGGGTTTCGCCGCCGAAGATGTAGAGCACGACCATCACCAGGAACACGGTGGTGAACGTAATCATGGTGCGCGAGAACGTGCTGTTCAGGGCCGGGTTGACCACCTGGGCGAAGGTAAGCTGCTTGTTTTCGCGCAGATACTCCCTGATTCGGTCATAAATCACGATGGTGTCGTTCATCGAGAAACCGATGGTTGTCAGCACCGCGGCCACGAATACCTGGTCCATCTCGTAGTTCAGGCCCACAGCCCGGGCAATCGGGAAGGAGGCAATTACGATGAGCGCATCGTGGAACAGGGCCACCACGGCGGCCATCGAGTACTGCCACTTTTCGAAGCGGAAGAGCACGTACACGAAGATGGCCAGCAGGGTCAGGCCCAGGCTCAGCACCGAAGTCCGCTTGATGTCGTCGGCAATGGTAGCGCCCACTTTCGAGGTGCTCTCGATTTTGGGCTTGAGGGCGCCGTACTTGGCGTTGAGGCCGGTAAGTAGCGCGGTTTTTACTTTCTGGTCGGCTTCCACGCTCTCGTCATCGGCCAGGTAGCCGGTCGTAATGCGCAGGCGGTTGTCGGTGCCGAAGGTTTTGGCCTCGGTGCCGGCGCCGGCAAAGTAGTCCTTGGTCAGGAATTCGCGGGCATCGGAGGCCACTACGGGCTTATCGAAGCTCACCACGTAGGCCCGGCCACCGCGGAAGTCGACGCCCAGGTTGGGGCCGCCCTGCAGGTACATCAGCACGAAGCCTATGACGATGAAGACTGTAGAGAACACATAGGCAATTTTGCGCTTGCCTACGATGTCGAAGTTGAGGTTCTTGAACAGGTTCTGCGACAGGAAGGTGCTAAAGGTAAGCGTCGTGGTTTCCTTGCCTTTGATCATCCACTCAACGATGAGCCGCGATACATACACGGCCGACAGGAACGAGGTGAACACGCCAATCAGCAGGGTGATGGCGAAGTTCTGCACCGGACCCGTACCGAAGATGAACAGGATCAGGGCGATGATGAGCGTGGTAACGTTGGCATCGAAAATGGCCGAGAACGCGCGGGAGTAGCCCTTGTTGATGGCATCCTTCGGCATCAGGCCATGGTCAAGCTCCTCGCGGATCCGCTCAAAAATCAGCACGTTGGCATCCACCGAGGCCGCAATAACGAGCAGCAAACCGGCAATGCCGGGCAGCGTAAGGGCGAAGCTGAACTGGGCCAGCACACCCATAATCAGGAACAGGTTGAAGAGCAGCGCGGCATCGGCCACAAGGCCGGCACGGCCGTAGTAGGCCGCCATGAAGGCCATGATAATCAGCAGGCCGCCGAGGGTCGAGTAAAGGCCCTGGTTGGTGGCTTCGCGGCCCAGCGAGGGACCTACCACGGCTTCTTCCACAATGCGGGTAGGGGCGGGGAGCTTACCGGCTTTCAGTACGTTGGCCAAATCCTGGGCTTCCTCGATGGTGAAGTTGCCCGAAATGCTGGAGTTGCCGCCGGCAATTTCGGCCTGCACAACGGGGGCCGAGTACACGTAGTCGTCGAGCACGATGGCTACCTGGCGGCCGATGTTGGCGGCCGTCAGGCGCTGCCACTTGCGGGCACCGCCGGGGTTCATTTGCATCGATACTTCGGCGCCGCCGCCCTGGGTGTTGAAGTCGCCGCGGGCGTCGCTGATTACCTCGCCACCGATGGGGGCTTCGTTTTCGCGGCCTTTGCGGATGGCGTAGAGCTGCAGGTACTCCTGGCCCTCAATTACGTCGGGCTTCACGCCCCACATAAAGGTGAGGTTGGCGGGCAGTACGGCGCGGGTGTCGGCGCTCTTGAGCACGGCGTTCACGCGGGCCGTGTCGCGGATGTTGGCGCCCAGCGTGCCGGGCATCGTGAACAGGCTGCCCAGTACGTTTTTCTGGGGAGCAGCCGAGTCGGTTTTAGCAACAGCGTTCTTCTGGGCTAGCTGCTTGGCCAGCGAGGAGGTGTCGCCGGGGGTGGCCGAAGCGGCGTCGGTGGCGGTGGCAGCGGCCGGAGCGGCAGCCATTTCCTTGGCGCTGAGCACCTGGTTGAGCTGGCCGAGGTAGGGCGCGAACTCATCCTGGCGCCACACTTCCCAGAACTCCAGCTTGGCCTGGCCCTGCACGAGCTTGCGCACGCGGTCGGGGTTGTCCACGCCGGGCAGTTCGATCTGGATGCGGCCGGTGCCTTTTACCCGCTGAATGCTGGGCTGGCTGGTGCCAAACTTGTCGATACGGGTACGCAGGATGTTGAACGAGCGGTCGATGGCGTCCTCAATCTGCTTGTTGATTTCGGCGATAACCTTCTCGTTGGACGAGTTGATGTCGATGGCGCCTTTGTTGGTCGTGTTGGCAAACACGCGGGCCAGCTTATCGTTGGGCGCAACCTGCTGGAAAGCCTGGGCGAAAAGCGTGGTGAAGGGCGTGGAAGGGTTGGTGCGCTGCATCGTCTGCGCCTGCGCCAGGGCCTTGTTGAAGTTGGCATCCTTGCTCTTGCCGCTCATAGCCCGCACGATTTCCACCGGCGACACTTCCAGCGTCAGGTGCATGCCGCCGTTCAGGTCGAGGCCGAGGCCCAGCTCCGACTGGCGGACTTCCTTATAGGTAAGGGGCCCGAACACGGGCGCGCGCCATACTGAGTCGAGGTAATGCTGGCGCTGCTTCTCGACCAGCTGGCCGCCGCGCGACGCGTACTGCGCCGCGTCCTGCTGTACGCCCCGGGAAATGAGGGTCAGGGAGAGAAAATAGATGCATAACGCCGACAGTACGACTGTCAGCGTTATGATGAGACCTTTGTTACGCATGTATCTTGTTAAGCTGCTAGCTATCAGCTGTTAGCTGTTAGCTACTGTTCGAAAAAGCAGTTGGGTAAGCTCAGAAGGGAGGACTGCGGGCGTCGGACCGAAAGACAAGGCCGACATCTGAACACGGTTTTCGTGCCTGGCGTCCTCAAAAAAGGCTACGGAGCCTGGGGCGAGAGAGCCACGCGCAGCAGTCGGGCCCGGAAAAAGTCCGCAACACTGCTGGGGCGCAGAGCCGGAACGCTTGGGCGGGCCAAGGCCCACCGCGGGGTTGGTAACTCTGTTGGAAAAGGCAGCCAGGCGGTAGCCGCTGGGGCCAGCCACGCGCCAAGGACAGGAGTGGCTTCGAGATTTACGCGCTGCTTGACCACCGAGGTGCGGGCCGCTACCGCCGTCCGGGCCGGGGTGCCGGCTACGGGCACCACCCGCAACGTCGCCACCGATTGGTGGTTCAGCCCCAGCACCATCAGCACGGTTAGCGTGACGAAGGCCAGGCGCAGACGTGGTAAAAAGGTGGTGAGGAGCAACAATGGTTTTGGGGTAAGAACGACAAATATAGGTTTTTGCCCCCGGCGCTGCAATGCCCCAAGGCGCAGCCGGCTTAATTCCACGAAAAAGCCCCCGAAAAATACCGGGGGCTCAGACAGATGGGATTCAGCAACGGCTACGCGCTTTTGCTGGCCGCCACTTTGCCACGCAGAAACGACACGAGCACGTCCAGGCCCTTGTCGAAGCGGTGGTTGTTGGGAATAATGAGGTCGGCGTCCTGCTTGAAGGGCTTGATGTACTTCTCGTAGGTAGGCGCCACGTGGTGGGTGTAGCGGTAAAGCACGTCCTCGAGGTCGTAGCCACGCTCGTCCCGGTCGCGCACAATGCGGCGCTGCAGCTTCACGTGCTCCTGGGCATCGATGTATACTTTCAGGTCGAGCAGCCGGGCCACAGCTTCGAAGTAGAACACGAAAATGCCCTCTACCACCACAATGGGAGCCGGCCGAAACACCAGTTCGGTGGGTACGGCCAGCGGGTTGTTGAACGTGTACTCGGGCCGACGCACTTCCTGGCCCTGGCTGATGCGCAGCACGTCGGCGGCGTAAGCGGCCGAGTCGATGGAGGTGGGCAGGTCGAAGTTGGTGACGCCCTGGGCATCGACGAGCTGGTTTTCGCGCGGGTGGTAATAGTTGTCCTGCGAAATCAGGCAGATTTCGTCTTCGGGAAACGAAGCCAGCAGCCGGCGCAGAAAAGTGGTTTTGCCCGAGGCGCTGCCGCCCGTGATACCGACGATGAAAGGGTGTTGCATAGGAAGAATCAAGACCCGTACCGGCAGGGCCAACCCTGCAAAAGTAGTGAAATTGGAAGGAGAGGCGAAAAGAGAAGTGAGATATGAGAGGTTGGAAGGGAGATACGAGAGGTGAGAGGGGAGAAAAGGAACGTCATTCAGAGCGGAGCGAAGAATCTCGCTCGGTACCATTGCAACAGTAGTTGTTCAACGATACCGAGCGAGATTCTTCGTTCCGCTCTGAATGACGTTTTTTTTCTCTTCCTCTAACCTCTAACCTCTAATCATCTCCCTTCTCAAAAACGCCACCAGCCCGGCTACGGCGCGGCTGCGGTGGCTGAGGCCGTTCTTTTCGGCCAGCGTCATCTCGGCAAATGTGCGGCCGTCGGCCTCAGCGGGCTCAAACACGGGGTCGTAGCCGAAACCGCCGGTGCCACGCGGCTGCTCGCTGATGCGGCCCGGCACGGCCCCGGAAAACTCGTGCACGGTTCCATCGGGCCGCACCAGGGCCACCACGGTACGGAATTGGGCTGAGCGGTCGGACTGGCCTTGCAGCTCGTGTAGGAGCTTGGCCACGTTGTCTTCGGCCAGGCGCTGGGGGCCGGCATAGCGAGCCGAATACACCCCCGGCGCCCCGCCCAGGGCCGTTACTTCGAGGCCGGTATCGTCGGCAAAACAGGCCACGCCGTAATGGTCCCACACGTACTGGGCCTTTTGGCGGGCATTGCCCGCAAGCGTGTCTTGGGTTTCGGGCAGTTCCTGCTGGCAGCCGATATCGGCCAGGCTGACCAGCTCGACGCCGGCGGGCAGCAGCGGGCGGATTTCATCGAGCTTATGAGCGTTGTTGGAGGCAAAGCAGAGGCGCATGGGGCTACAGAATTAGAAGCTGAGGAAAGAAAGCGCAAAGTACGGGCATAAAAAAACCGGCGGGTGGCCGGTTTCAACAAAAAATCGGGTGGGTGTACTGCCTTAACGGAACATCAGCTTGATCAGGTCCCAAGAGCGGGCCATCGAGTTGTCGGTAGCCGGGGCGGGGGTAGTTTGGTAGGAATGCGTACCGGTAGCGGTGCGCACGGTAAGCCGGTAGATGAGGGGCCCCGGGCCGGTGGGGGGCAGCAGCGCATCCTTATCGAAGTAACGGTATTCCGTCTGGGCGGTGGGGCTCAGGCTGACGAGCCGGTCGAAATCGTCGTTGGGGCCGTTTTGGCGGTATACTTCGTAACTGCTTACACTTGGCCCGGCGGCTGCTTCCCAGGCCAAGCTAACGCCATCAGCCTCTTGGTGGGCCCGGAAAAGTAAGAACCCTGCCCCAGAAGCCAGGGCCGAAAATAGCAGCAGCAACGACAATAGGGTAATGGAGCGCGACATAGCTAGATAAGGAGTAACAGAAATTATTAGCAAGTATAAGAGTATCCGGCCAGAATGAGATGATGAAAATGTTACACTTTTTCGGCGTTAATAAAAAAAGCGTCTGGTGGCAGCCTCTGCAATGGTTGTCCCGGCAGAGCGTCTGAGTGGCGCTTGGGCCGCCGGTTGGAGAAAAAACAGTTGAGGTTTTTAAAATCCGGCGCTAACGTGTACTTTTGCAGTCCCTTCCGCAAAATCGGCAGGCAACAAGGTACAAACATCACTACGACCATGAAAAAAGAGATTCACCCCGAGTATCGTGAGGTGGTGTTCCAGGACACTTCCAGCGGCTTCAAATTTGTGACCCGTTCGACGATGAGCTCCGGCGAGACCATCACGATGGAAGATGGCAAAACTTACCCCGTTATCAAGGTGGAAGTTAGCTCGGAGTCGCACCCCTTCTATACGGGCAAAAACGTACTGCTCGATACGGCTGGCCGCGTAGAGAAATTCCGCACCCGCTACAACAAGAAAGCTTAATTGGGCTGTTAGCTGACAGCTTATAGCTATTAGCTTCGCTTGAAAAAACTCCCTTCGTAACCCGAGGGGAGTTTTTTATTTGCCATTTTTGAGCCCCCGCGTCTCCTTTCCTGGCTTGGCTGCCCGAGCTATCAGCCAGAGCAACCATCAGCTAACAGCTTAAGAAAATATGCACGTTCTGCTTTTCGACGACCCCGCCATCCGGCCCCGCCTGCTGCCCTTTACCTTTACCCGGCCCGTGGCGGCGCTGCGCTGCGGCATCCTTACACTGGCCGAAAAGTGGCAGCGCCGCCTCGATGCCCCCCAGATTGGCTACCTGACCGAAGGCTACCTGCAGGCCAAGTTTCCGGCCGGCGACACCCAGGGGCCGGCGCTGGTCATCAACGGCGCGGTGTGCCCCGATGAACTGCTGGTACGGCAGGTGCAGGCGCTCGAATCGGGCCAAGCCCTGTTCGATGGCGAGCTGCTGGTGGCTGCCCATCTGCATGATGCCACCCAGGTGGCCGAGCTGATTCAGGAAGGCTTCCGCACAACCCGGCAGGTAGCGGAGCCCGTCACCGTGATTCGGGAGCCGTGGCATCTGTTTCTGCGCAACGGAGCCGAGATTCGCCGCGACTTTGACCTGCTGACGGCCGGCCGCGAATCGGCTCCGGTGGGCGACGCACATACCATCGTGTACGGGGCTGAAAATATCTTCATTGAGCCCGGCGTAAAAATCCGGGCGGCCATCCTCAACGCCGAAAACGGCCCGATTTACCTGGGTAAAAACTCCCAGGTGCACGAGGGGGCCATCATCAGCGGGCCGCTGGCACTTTGCGAGGGCAGCCACATCAACCCGGGCGCCAAAATGCGCGGCGACAATACCGTGGGCCCTTTCTGCAAGGTGGGCGGTGAAGTGGGCAACAGTATTCTGCTGGGCTACTCCAACAAGGGCCACGACGGCTACCTGGGCAACTCGGTTATCGGCGAGTGGTGCAACCTCGGGGCCGATACCAACACGAGCAACCTCAAAAACAACTACGCCCCCGTCAAAATCTGGAGCCACTCGGCCGGCCGGTTCGTGAACACGGGCCAGACCTTCTGCGGCCTGATGATGGGCGACCATAGCAAGTGCGGCATCAACACCATGTTCAACACCGGTACGGTGGTGGGCGTGGGGGCCAATATTTTCGGGGCCGGCTTCCCACGTACCTTCATCCCGAGCTTTGCCTGGGGCGGCCCGGCGGGTTTCGAAACGTTCCGGTTGCCCAAAGCCGGCGAAGTGGCCGAGCGCGTCATGGCCCGCCGCCAGCTCGACTACGACGAAACCGAGCAGGATATCATGCGCCACGTGTACGAGGCCACGGCCAAGGACCGGGTGTGGGAAGCGGGCTACGCCATCCGCTCCGGCTGCTGGCACGGAATAGTGATTTGAGCGTTACCCAAGCCGTAAGGCCAATAAGTATTTAATAGCTGATAAGCTCATGCAACTTTCTGACGAGCATAGGCACACCTTCTTATTAACGGCCAACCAGTTGATTGAAGAATATGCTGTAGCGTATGCCGACGATTTACTGGAAGGCCGGACGATTGACCTATCTTATCCTCCGAACGGAGGGTTGAATGCAGAGGAGTCAGAAGTCATTAAGCAGCTTCGTGGTAAACAGGTTTTACATACTGCTGTGCGTAAAGTTCTGGCAGGATGTGCTGCTGATGTTGTTTTTGATTTGCTGAATTTGATAGATGGCACCACGGAACCGACGCACGGCCATTGGCGAGGCGTGAAACTGGTTGACGCTGCCGATTCAGATAACCAAGAGTTTCTCCACGACGGATTTATGGAAGCTTATTGGGACTGGCGCAAACACAGAGGTGCCGCCAGTTGGCATTTGGATTCATTACCCGATAGCTCATGCGTTTTTCTGATATTCCGGGGCAGCAGGCCGTTAAGCAGATGCTGGTGAGCAGCGTGCGGCGCAGCCACGTGGCCCACGCCCAGCTGTTTCGCGGGGCCGAGGGCTCGGCGGCGCTGGCGCTGGCATTGGCTTATGCGGCGTTTCTGAACTGCGAAAACCGGCCGCCCGAAGCCGAGGACTCCTGCGGGACCTGCCCGAGCTGTCAGAAAATCGACAAGCTCATTCACCCCGACCTCAACTTCATCGTGCCCGTAACCACCACCAAGGCGGTGGCCAAGGATGCCACGAGCAGCAAGTTCGGGGCCGAGTGGCGCGATTTTGTGCTCAGCAGCCCCTACCAGGGCCTCAACGACTGGATGCAGCACATCGGGGCCGAGAACAAGCAGGGCAGCATTTCCAAGGATGAAAGCGTGCAGCTGCTGCGGCTGGTGAGTCTCAAGGCCTTCGAGGCGCGCTTCAAGCTGGTGATTATCTGGCTACCCGAGCTGATGCACCCGGCGGCGGCCAATGCCGTGCTCAAGCTGCTGGAAGAGCCGCCGCCCGCCACCGTGTTTCTGCTGGTAAGTTTTGCGCCCGAGCAGTTGCTGCCCACCATTATCAGCCGGGTGCAGCCGGTGGTGGTGCGGGCGCCCTCGGAGGACGAGTTGGCAGTGTGGCTGACCGCAACCCACGGCGTGCCCGAGGCCAAGGCCCGCCAGCTGGCCCAGCTCACCGACGGCAACGTGGGGGCCGCCCTGGCCGCCGGCACCGGAGCGGACACCGCCGAGCACGACTACTACGCCCTGTTCGTGGGCTGGATGCGGACCTGCTACGGCAACAAGGTGGCCGAGATGCTCGCCCGCAGCGACGAGTTTCAGAAGCTGGGCCGCGAAAACCAGAAGGAGTTTTTTCAGTACGCCCTCACGCTGCTGCGCAAAGTGCTCCTCTTCGGCCTCGACCCCCAGCTGGTGCCCCATCTGCCGGCCAGCGAGCAAGGGTTTGTCAAGGGCTTCAGCCCCTTCGTAACGCCCCGCAACGCCGATGCCCTCACTCAGGAAATAAACGACGCCCATTATCACATTGAGCGCAATGCCAACCCCCGCATGGTATTCGTCGATGTGTCGCTGCGCCTGGCCGAGCTACTGAGAATGTAGCAGTCGGGCGCCAGTGCAGGAATGGATTGCCCCGCTCACCATTGAAGTGGAAGCCACCCCCTTGGCCTGAAAAAAAGCCCTGGTGGCTCTAAAAGGCTGTAAATACGGATTGCTAACTTGCTATAGCTACTGCTAAAACTGCTATAGATAGCGGCCTCAAGTATCGCGGCACGTATCTTTGTGGTTGCTTAGAGGCTGGCTTTCGGCTTCAAGTTTCCTGGTTTCTGACGTTAATTCCTATTGAAAACTTCCATCCGCATCGGTACCCGGGGCTCCAAGCTGGCCCTCTGGCAGGCTCACCACGTCGCCGACCGCTTAGCTGCCGCTGGCCTGACGCCGGAAATCGTCATCATCACCACCAAAGGGGATATTGTGCTGGACCGCTCCCTCGATAAAATCGGGGCCAAGGGCGTATTTACCGAGGAGCTGGAAGAGGGCCTGCGCACTGGCCACGTCGATATTGCCGTGCATAGCGCCAAGGACGTGCAGAGCACCATTCCGGCCGATCTGGAGCTGCTGGCCTTCATGGAGCGCGAGCAGGTCAATGATGTAGTGGTCAGCTTCGACCCCGACCTCGACCTGAGCCGGCCCGACCTGGTGCTGGGCACCAGCAGCACTCGCCGTAAGGCCATGCTGCGCCGTTTTCTGCCCCACGCCACCACCGCCGAAGCCCGCGGCAACCTCCAGACCCGCCTGCGCAAGCTCGAAGAAGGCCAGTACCACGGCCTTGTGCTGGCTTACGCCGGCGTACACCGGATGGAATACGATGGCCTGATCCGCCACGTGCTGCCCGAAACCCAGTACGTGCCCGCTACCGGCCAGGGCAGCGTAGCCATTGAGTGCGCCCGCAACCTGGAGCCCGCCCTCAAGGCCAGGCTGCATGCCGCCCTCGACCACGCCGAAACGCACATCTGCCTGGCCACCGAACGGGCCTACCTGCGCACCATGGAAGGCGGCTGCAGCATCCCCAGCTTCGCCCTGGCCACCCTCTCGGCCGATGGCCAGACGGTGCAGCTCCACGCCGGCCTCATCAGCCTCGACGGCAACCAGTTACTCGAAGAAGCGCGCACCGCCCCCGTTGCCGACTCTGAACGGCTCGGTACGGAGCTGGCGGAAAGCATCCTGGGCCGCGGCGGGCGCGAAATCCTGGCCGAAATCCGGCAGGAGCGGGGAGAATGAGCGAATATAAAAGAACGTCATTCTGAGCAGAGCGAAGAATCGCGTGCAATGGTAATCCTTACGTTAGGAATTACTTTGGCAGGCGAGATTCTTCGCTTCGCTCTGAATGACGTTCTTTCTCAGACTCGCCTCCCGTCCGCGCCCGAACAGCGCGTAGAGTACCAGTGCGAAAATGGCGCCGCTGGTGTCGGCCAGCATATCTTTTTGAGCGTCCCAGATGTCGCCCTGGCTGCCCAGGAAGGCCGCGCCGGAGTCGCCACCGGCCAGTTCGGCGTACACCCACTCAATTAGTTCGTAGCTCATGGCTACCGTGCCGATGACGCAGAGCGGATAGAGGTAGCTGATGGCGCGGCTCCGGATGAGTTGGCGCGCGTCGGTGTATTCGATGAGGGCGTAGGCATAGAAGCCGACTGAGAAGTGCGCCACCCGGTCGTACATGTTGCGCTTGAAGCCAAACAGGTCGTTGAACCAGTCGAAAGGCACCTTCTCGAAGGTGTAATGCCCGCCCACCGTATGCATGAAGATCAGCACGCTCATCAGGGCGTAGGCGAGGTTGGAAAACCGCACGCCCCGTAGGTAAAGAACCGTCAGCAGAGCGGCTAGCAGGAAAATCGGCACGTTCTCGGCCCACCAGGTGGCCCGCTCGGTGGGGTGCAGGCCCAGCGCTACGAACTCGATGAGGTAGGCGAGCAACAGCAGTTTGGGAAACCAGGCGGCGCGGGCCGGAGCCGGAAAAGTAGGCATAGCAGGCAGAGGAAAAACCGAAAAACGCGGCAACCTACGCAAACGGCGCGGAACCGGCGCATGGCTGCCCCTGCCTGCCCTGCCGGCCCTCAGCGTCGCCGGCCGCGTCGCGTTGCTGCGGTGGTAGGCGCGCTGGTTAGGGCCGATTTTTTCGCCCGGTCTCCCAAACAAAGGGCGTAAATTTGAACCATCATCTGCGTTTTACTTTCTGCCGCTTGTCACCCCATGAAAAATATCTTCCGCCGTACCCTGCTGATTGGTTTGCTGCTGAGCCTGGCTGTGCCCGCCGCCCGGGCGGCCAAAGGTCCGCGCAAAAGCAAAAAGGACGAAGTGGTTACCATCAGCACGTCGTTGGGTGACATCCGGCTGGTGCTCTTTACCCAGACGCCCCTGCACAAAGCCAACTTTCTCAAGCTGGCGGCAAGCGGATTCTACAACGGCACCACATTCCACCGTGTTATTCCAAGCTTCATGATTCAGGGTGGCGACCCGAATTCTAAGGAGGCGCAGCCCGCCAGCGAAAGCCAGGGCCCGGACAACGAAAAAACGATTCCGGCCGAAATTCGCCCCGAGCTTACCCATAAGCGTGGGGCGGTAGCCGCCGCCCGCACCCCCGATTTCGTGAACCCGGAGCGCCGCAGCAGCGCCTCACAGTTCTACATCGTCCAGAACCCGCAGGGTACGCCCCACCTCAACGGCCAGTACACCGTATTCGGCCAGGTTATCAGTGGTCAGGAGGTGGTCGATAAAATTGCCCAGCAGCCAACCGGAGCCGCCAACCGGCCCGTTACAGACCTCCGGATGACTGTGAAAGTGGAGAAGGTGAAGAAGAAAAAAATAACGGAGCTCTACGGCTACCAGTACGATAAATAAGCCTCCGGCTGCCTGCCCATGAAAATCCTTGTAACCGGCTCCAACGGCCTGCTGGGCCAGAAACTGGTGGCATTGCTCAGTCAGCAGCCCGGCCTGGAGCTGGTAGCCACCTCCCGCGGGTCCAACAAGCTGGCCACGCACCATCCCCAGGTGCGCTTCGTGCCCCTCGACGTTACCGATGCCGGGCAGGTGCAGCGGGTTATCGGGCAGGAGCAGCCCACCCACCTTCTCCACACCGCTGCCCTCACCAATGTAGATGAGTGCGAGTTGAACCAGGCCGATTGTTGGGCGCAGAACGTAACGGCCGTGCAGTATCTGGTGGCGGCCTGCGAGCAGCACCAAGTGCATCTGTTGCACCTGAGCACCGATTTTATCTTTAGCGGGGCCGCTGGGCCGCTGGCCGAGGACGCCGTGCCCGGGCCGGTTAACTTTTATGGGGAAAGCAAGCTTGCCGCCGAGCAGCTCGTGCAGCAGTGCCGCGCCCCCTGGGCCATTCTGCGCACCGTGCTCGTGTATGGTGTGGCCCACGACTACGGCCGTACCAACCTCGTGCTCTGGGTGCGCGACTCATTACGGGCTGGCCAGGCCATTAAAGTGGTCGATGACCAGTTGCGGACGCCTACCCTGGCCGAGGACCTGGCCCAGGGCTGCTGGCTGGCGGCCCGCCTCCATGCCACCGGCATCTACCACCTCAGCGGTGCCGAACTGCTTACGCCTTACCAAATGGCGCTTCAGGTAGCCGATTATTTTGGCCTTGATGCCGCGCTCATTACCCGCGTCGATGCGGCCACGTTCTCGCAGCCTGCCCAACGGCCTTTGCGCACGGGTTTCATCATTGAGAAAGCAACCCGCGAACTGGGGTATCGGCCGCGTTCTTTTGCCGAAGGCATTGCCCTGGTTGCCCAGCAGGCTACACAAGTCGCTTAAAGCTAATTAAAGCCACTGCTCTGGCCGCGCAAAAAAAAACCCGCAGACAACGCCCGCGGGATTTTCACACACCTATTGCAACAACCTAACAGTAGAGAGAGCGGTTATTTGCCGCACCGGCACTACTGGAATTATTATATTATGCCCATCGAGCCAAAGACCTGGCTGACGAAAACTTTCGAGACAAATCAAAACCGTCCAATACCTAGTACTGGCAGCTTATCTACTGACTTTGGTCGTTTCTACCACCATAGATAGATGGTAACAAAGACCGTCTGAATTACTGGCCAACCGAATTGCCGGCCGTTCATATTACAATAGTAGTGCAATGCAAAAGGGGTGTAAAGGACACTTGTGTTGTAAAAGTGACTTGAGTTATTTGCCTTTTAAATATTAATATTAATCACTTACAATAATATTTAACAAATAATATGTTATTGTAAGTGAGTCAATTGGAAATATTGTAGATTGCTTAAACAAGCTAATGCAAGGCAATATAAGACGCATCTGGTGACAATAGGGAGTTCCTAATGTACCCGGCGGTTGACGATGTTTTGTAGGCTTAAAATAGTGCCGACTAGGGCTGTGCCGGGCCAGGCCACCAGCCACCAATCGGTGGGGGCGAGGCGTACGCCGGCCAGCAGCCGGCCCCAACTGCCTACATCGGGGGGCAAGCCCACCCCCAGAAACGAGAGCGTTGTTTCCAGCCCGACCAGCAGAGCTACGGTGAGCGGCAGGCGCACCAGCAGCACATGGCGGGTATTGGGCCAGATATGTCGCCGCAGTAGCTGCCACCCCGGTATGCCCGCGGCCCGGGCGGCCTCCAGGTAGGGCTGGGCAACGATTTGGAGGGTAGCGGCCCGCACCAGCCGCGCCGGACCCGTCCAACAGCTCAGCCCCAGCAGCGCCACCAGCCCGCCCAGCGAAGGGCGCTGCACGGCCACGGCTACCAGCACCAAAATCAATAGCGGCACCGATTCGAGCAGCGTCGCCAAGCCTAGCACGGCCGCATCAACGGGCAAGCCCCACGATTGGCGCCCCCAGCGCGTACGTCCCAAAAGCCACCACGCGGCTGCCACTGGCAATAAGGTAACGGCGGCCAATACCCAGTGGGGTGCGAGGGCCGCAAAGCCAAGCAAAGCCAGGCCGCCCGCCACCCCCGCCCGCCGCGGCAGCCGTCCGCCCGAGTTACCCAAGAATCCGGCGGCGCTGCCCATGGCGGCCCCCAGCAACAGCGCAATAAGCGTAGCCGGTACGCTTACCAGCACCAGCGTGCGCGCCCCGAGCAACAACGCCAGGCCCACATCGAGGCCCTGCGAATCGGTGCCCAGCCAGTGGCTGGGCCCGAAGGGCGGTTGGTTGATGCTGGTCAGGTCGGGGGGCGAAATTTCGGGCGGCGCCAGTAGGGCCGCCAGCAGCACCAGCCCCAGCCAGGTGCCGGCCAGCCACTGGCGCCATGGCCGGGCAATGGTAATGGTTCGGGCCGTACTCATAGCAGCCTAATGCGAGGATCGATGAGCTGGTAAAGCACATCGGTGAGGGCCTGGGCCGCCAGCCGTACCAGCGCCACCAGCCCCACCGCCCCCAGCAGCACGGGGTAATCCTGGGTGGCGGCGGCTTCGGCCAGTAGCCGGCCCATACCCGGCAGCGCAAACAGAAATTCCACTACTACCGAGCCGGCAACCAGCCCGGGCAGCAGTTCGGGCAGCAGGGCCAGCACCGGCAGCATGGCATTCCGGAGCACATGGTGGCGCACGGTGCGCCCCCGCGAAGCGCCCTTGGCCCGGGCCGTAGCTACGTAGGGCTGGGCTAATTCGCGCTGGATGGCCCCGTCTAACTGCACCACCAGCATCGGCAGGCTCACGATAATCAGGCTGACCGTTGGCAGCGCCAAGTAGTAAAGCGTGCGGCCCGGCTGCTGCCACCACGCGCCCGCGTCGCTGTCGAGGCCCAACCCGAAAGCCGGAAACCAGGCCAGGGTGTCGGGGTTGGCCAGCAGGAGCAGCAAGCCTACGGCCACCAGAAACAGCGGCAGACTTTGCACCCCGTGCAACAGCGCCAGCCCTAAACGCCGCAGCCGGGGCTGGTAGCTGAAACTCAGCGCCAGCCAGAAGGCCAGGGCCCCGCTGCCCACGGCGGCCAGCAACGTAAGCGGCAGCGTGTAGCGCAACGCCCGAGTTAGCAAATCCTTTACCGGCTCATCCTGGCGGTAGGAGCGGCCCAGCTCGCCACGTAGTAGCCCGGTGGCCCACTGGTGGTATTGGTTGCGGAAGCCGTGCCCGCGCCAGCCGGTGGCCGTGCTCCACGAAGCGTAAAACAGCGGCCGGTCGAGGCCGTAGCGCCCAAGCAGACGCTGAGTCAGGGCTGCCTGCTCGGCCAGTCCGCCCAAGCGGTTATTGCTACTGAAGGTAGTCTGCAGGAAGGCCGCCGGGTCGGTGCTGGCCCGGCTCACCAGAAACAGGGCCGATAACGTCAGCCAGGCCGCCAGTAGCAGCCGCAGGGTCCGACGTAGCACGGCCCGTACCACCCAGTCTAGCTTTTGGGGGCCAGGGGCCGGATGTGGGCGGCCTCGTAACCTGGTTTAAGGCCCGTAACCGGCACCGTGCCCAGTCGCCTGGCCGCCGCCACGCGGTAATGCAGGAAGTACAACACCGTAAAGGGCCGCTCCTGATAGAGCAGCCGCTGAAACTGGCGCAACAAACGTGCCTTGCGGGCGGGCTCATCGGCAGCGGCAATCTGCTCAATCAACTGGTCGCTGGCCGCCCCCGAAAAGCCCGTCGTATTGCTTGCGCCGATGCCGCGAGTATGCAGCAGCGGCGTAAAGTCGAAGGAAAACGGGTTTCCCGTAAAGGTGCGAATCGAGAGGTCGGTTTCGCCCTTACGCAACTGCCCACTCAGCACCGACTGCTCGGTGGGTCGCAGATCTACCCCGATGCCCAAGGCCCGGGCCGCCGCCTGAAACTGTAAGGCCGCCGTTTCGAAGGCTGCTTCGCCCGCCCGGTAGCTTAGGCCCAACTGTAGTTTTTGCGGTGGGCCGCCAGCCACTGCGGGGCGCTGCCATGTGCCGTCGGGTTGGCGCTGCCAACCGGCCTGCCGTAACAGGTCCGTTGCCGCGGCCGGACTGAACTCAGGTACCGATAGGCTATCGTTGTAGTAGGCTGTGAGGCGCGGACTGATCAGGCCCACGCTCGGGGTCGCGTTACCCTGCTGGGTGCCTGCAATCAGGGCTGGTATGTTGAAGAGGGCGCTCAGCGCCCGGCGTGTGCGGGCGTCGCGCAGCACCGGCTGGCGTACGTCGAAGCTGGCCGCCAGAAACTCGTACGAATCGGTGGTATAGAAGCGCAGCTTTTCCTTATCGGCCGCCGACTGTTGCAGGCGGGCAAACTCGGCAGCGGGCATCAGGGCGTACAGGTCGATTTCACCCCGGCGCAATGCCAGCGTAGCGGTAGCCGCATCGGGAATGATCTGATAAATCAGCTGGTCGGGGAAAGCCTGTAACGCGGGGGGCGCGGCAGGCAATGTATCGGCCCACCAGTGAGGTTTGCGGGCCATGGTCAGGTAGCGGCCGTTCTGCCAGCTCGTTACCTTGTAAGGGCCGCAACCGGGAAGCCGCTCGGGGTGCTTGGCCAGTTCCAGGGCTTGGTAGCGCCCGGCAAAAGCCGTTACCGCCGCCGAAACGGGCGTCTTTCGCAAGTCGGCCAACTGTACCGTGCGCAGCTCTCCTCGCGGGTCGAGCACGTACTCGGGAAAGATGGAAAAGTCGCCCGATTCCCGGATATGGTCCGGCGACGGCCCGGAGCACACGAGCGTAAAGCGCCGCGCATCCGTCGAGTCGAGCCGGATATCCTGGATAAAGCCGAACATGGCCTGGTCCATCTCAATTGGCAGCCCGGGGCAGTTCATCACCTTCAGCGTGAAGGCCACGTCGCGGGCCAGTACGGGCGTGCCGTTGTCCCAGCGGGCCTCCGGCCGAATCCGGTAGCTGACGAGCAGCAGTGAGTCGGCGGTTCGCTCCACCGTAGGAAAAGCCTCCGCCAGCCAGGGTACAAAATTAGCATCGGCCCCACTCCCCGATAAAAGACCGCAATAAGTCAGGGTGCTGACCTCGTAGGCGTTCTTATTGCTGACCACCAGCGGGTCCAGGTTTTCCGGGTCCCGGTCCCAGCGAATCCGGACGGTGGAAGGCGGGGTGTCCGAAGCGGGGGTGGAGCAGGAGGCCAGCAGGCCAACCCACAACCCCGTCACCAGACGCGAAAGAAGTAGCTTCATGAACGGATAACCACTTAGGAAATGAACCCCGGCAAGTTACCACGTTTTATGAGGGTTTGGCGTTTGAGAGTGATTAGTTCTCGTCTGCCCAGCCACCAAGACCGTGAGCGCTCGCTCGTAGTGGTTTCGGTCTTGCGTGTTTGCTGCATCCTGAGTCTGAGCTTCGCTAGACGAAGTAGAGAAGATGGACAGCTGAAGAAGGGCGAAGGCGATTAGCTCTAACATGGCTTGGAAATGTTTGTGGTTCAGACGATTGAACAACACAAAGGTGGGCTCCAAACCAGCCCACGTAAAGGAAGCAGCAAGCTCTAATGTGACCTATTATTAGCTGCTATCAGAAGGTGCTTGTATAAGCTAAAAGGAGCTATAATCCTATAATAAGGGATATTTATGGACAAAAGAAGTATGTTTTGTGACATAAAAAATCTCATTTATCAATATTTCTCAACTACAAAGGTCCGATCATGACAGTCAGCTTAGAAAGGCAGAGGGAGTGATATTTTGTGACATCGATAGCAACCAAAACGGCTTATCTATATTGCTAAAGAAGGCCTTAAATCGCCTGTTTCCCATGGATGAACTAATTACTTTGGTCAAGATTGTGACTGACAGAAGGCTTGCTGTTCTGCCATTTCTTGACTTTTCGGATAAAGAATCAACTAATAAGGACTTACAATCTAGTTAGATTGTTAGGTGAGGGAAATCTTCTAACTCAGAATCAATTGACGAAAGGTATATATGGTAAAATAGATGCATAAGACCAATACAAATTTCAGGAAGCTGAAATCCCGAGTTCAGCAGAAACTCTTAAATCATCTATACTTTTTAGACCAAACTGACCCTCGTCATATAGTATCAAAGCAATACGATCAACAGTGTCTTAGGATTATTGCATCAAGCCAAGATACTGATGGGAGAAGGAGAGTATAAAATAGCCGAAAAGCTATTCCGCAAATTTATGCGATTAGCTGATGAAGCTGAATTACTCACTATAGTGCACTGGGAGCTAGAATACTGAGAAATATGTATGTGGAAATGGGGCGTCCAGCCGACTATAAGAATAATGTCTAATAATTTGACTTTATTTCAATCTCAACTGATATTAGAAGATGAAGCTGAACAAGTGTATACGGATATGAAATTGGCGCTAAATCATAAGGTCCGTTCTCAGAAATTTTATGCTTAATCAATTGCCGACTATTTGAAAAAAGGTTGGAAGCAAATTCATAAAGAAGATAGGGAATTACAATACTTTCTATTTTTTATATGCTGCTAAAATGTCAAAAGAAGATTTAAATGGTAACTATCAGAAAATTATATCAATATAACTGCCGAAACTGAAAAGGCATGGCAAGAGAGATAAAATCAATAAAAAACGCTTCGATAAGCGGTTTAACAACTACATGAGTGTTTATGCACACCTGCAATGCCGGCAGGCGCGGGAGGGGTTAGAATTGGCAGAAGACTACTTCAAAGACTTCCACCACTCCTCGGGAAACTGGTTTTACTTCCTCGAAACCTACCTGCTGCTGGCGATTCATGCCAAGCAGTATGGGCAGGCAGTGCAGCTGTTGCAGCAGGCCCATAAAAACCCTTATTACCGTAAGCAGCGGCCCGCGGCCCAGCAGCGCTGGGAATTGTACGAAGCCTACGTGCAGTTTGTGCGGCCCGAGCAATCGGTGCTCAAAATGCGGCACTTCACCCAACTGGTGCAAATGGTGCCCGACTACAGCCGCGACAAACAGGGCTACAACGTGGCCATCCTGGTTCTGCAGTTTCTATACTTTATGCAGCAGCGCGACATTGAGGGGCTGCTGGCTCGTCTCGAAGGCCTGCGTAAGTACGAGCAGCGCCACCTGCGCGACCCTGCCACGCTGCGGAGCCAGCTGTTTTTCCGGCTGCTGGTGCTCATTGTAAAGGAGAACTTCAAGCCTGAAGCCTGCGAGAAAAAAGGCCGGCCGTTGCTGGAGCGGCTGCTGGCCGCGCCGCTGCCGGGGCAAGCCTACGGAGAGATTGAAATCATTCCTTACGAAGACCTTTGGGAGCTGACGCTGGGCATGCTCCGCCAGTTGGCCGCCGACGATGTGGCCGCCGAGCATGCGTCGCGGAACAGGGTGTAGTTGCTACTGTTGTTCTTGCTAACGCAACTGCGCCCGGCACTGTCCTTTTGAGGACGGGTGCCGGGCGCGTGCGTTAGCGGGCATTGTCGGCCCGGGAGGAGGAATTAGTGGCGGACTATGGTGGTGGTTCGGGGAACTACCGGCCGAGCTGCGGGCGAAACTGGCTTACGAGCTGGCATTGGCTTGGTGGCTGGTTTTAGGCCAGCGGTACGTTTGGAGGCCGATGGGGCCGAGACCAGTGAGGGAGTTGGAGTTGGGGCAGGTGGCCGGACAGCAGCTACGGCGGTTGGCAGCTTGCCGGGAGTAGCTGTCAGCAGCTTCTCATACTGGTTGGGCGAAAGGATGCCGCGTAGCTGATCGGTGTAATCGAGGCCGATGGCTGCCAGCTTTTTCCGGAGCATGTCGGGGTCGTTGGTGTATTGCTGGCGCATATCGGCCTCCTGGGTCAGGCGGACTTGCACCAGCCGGCGAACGGGCAACTGGCGGGCGTCATCGAGCGAGATGAAGGCGGCTAGTTGGCGGGTAGCCGCCGTGGCTTCTTCGCGCATGGCAGATGCTGACTCCTGAGCCCAAGCGGCGGGCGCAGCTAATAAGAGCAGACTCAGCAGGCCGCTAATCAGAATTTTCATGTTACAAGAGGGGAATGATGGGCTGCTTAGGACCGGAAAAGAACGGCGAAAAAACAACGAAATCAAGTAGTAAGACAGCAGTTTACCAAAGATAGCGGATGCGGCCGAGCACAACGCAACGCCGCGTTGAATGGGGTAGGAAGCCAGGTAAACGGGGTGAAAATTTCGGCCAGTAGCAGTCAGCGGCTGCCAGCTGGCTAAGGCACGACCACTACCGGGCGGCTCACGCAGTGGCTATCGGGGCAGGAGCCCGGGCCGTTGGCGCGCAGGGCCATGCGCACCTCGTAGCGGCCGGGGCGGCGGAAGGCATGCTCGGCTCGGGAACCGTTGGCTACGTAACCGTCGCGAAAATCCCAGAGCACCACCATGTTCTGGCACAGCGGTAGTTGCGAGTCGAGGGCGTCGAAGGCTACGGCCTGGCCCACTCGCACGGTGTCAGCGGCCCGGAAGTTGACGACTGTTTGCTGCGTGAAATCAACGGGGATAAGCTTTTCGGCGGCCCGCACTTCGCCAGTGGCTTCGTCTATTACATCGAGGCGCACAGTATAGCTGAGCCGCTGCCGATAGCAGTGGGCTACGGTGGGGCCGCTGAGTTGGGTGCCATCACCCATGTCCCAGCGGAAGGTGAGCGGGCCGGCAGCCGGATCTACGGCGCGGCTGGCGTCGAGCTCCACGCATAGCTCTACCACGCGAGGCAGCGCGCAGTCTGCGCTGGCAGTGTCGCCGGCCTGTTGGGCTGCGGCTGGCCAGGCCAGCAGGAGCAAGGGCGTCAGAAACCACGGACAGGAAAAACGCACGGGAGGAAGCAGTGAGATAGTAGAAAAAAAGCGGCAGCTTGAGCCGCGCGCCCGCCACCGTGGGCTAGAACTTGTTGAGGCGCTGGAAAACCTCTTTCAGGTAGGTCTGGCCGATGGGAATGTACTTGTTATCGAGGATGATGGTGTTGTCCTCAATAGTTTCGACCCGCTTGAGGTTGACGATAAAGGAGCGGTGCACCCGTGCAAACATGGCGGCCGGAAACTTCTCTTCTACGGCCCGCATGGTGCTGTATACGATGAGCTTGCTGTGGTTGGTGACGATATGCACGTAGTCGCCGAGGGCCTCCACGTAGCGCACCTCATCAAACTGCACCTTCACGAGCTTGGCATCGACCTTGACGAAGGTGAACGTGGCGTTAGCGGCTTCCGGCAGCGTTTCAGTGCGGGCGGCCACGGCTTCCAGGGCCTTATGAGCGGCCTGCAGAAACCGGGCGTAGCTAATGGGCTTGACCACGTAATCGAGTACGTCGTGCTCGAAGGCCTCCACGGCGTAGCTTTTGCTGCTGGTGATGAGAATAACCAGCGGCGGGTGCTGGAGGGTGCGCAGCAGGTCGAGGCCCGACATAAGGGGCATCTCCACGTCGAGAAACAACAGGTCGATGGGCTGCTGGCGCAGGATTTCGGCGGCGGCCATGGCGCTTTCGCAGCTGGCGGCGTGGGCCAGAAAAGGGGTGTTCAGAACGCAATTTTCGACTATCTGCACGGCCAGTGGGTCGTCGTCGACTACCAGGCAACGGAGCGGAGCGGAAGTTTCGGCCATAGTACGCAGAAAAAAAGAGCGAAAATTATAGGGTAAGGCCGCCAGTCAGTAAGCTTGTTCGACCAATCAGACAGCTTGCCTACTGTGTTGCTTGCCGGGCAAACCTACAAAGTTTCTTGAAAAAAGCCAGTCAACCCGGAGTAGAACCATTAGATAACCGGTGCTCCAGCAGCGGATAAACGTGCTGCAAACGCTGGTGGATGTCGGCCAGCTGGCCCGGTAGCTCAGGGCCAGCCGGGGTTAACCGCGCCGCCTGCTCCACGGTTTCGAGCAGGTGCCCTAATTGTTCGAGGCCGAAGTATGCAGCCTGGCCCCGGAGCTTGTGAGCCACCTGGCTCAGGGCCGCGTTGGCGGGTAGCCGGAGCTGTTCGGCCAACTGTGGTGCCTGGGCCAGGAAGGTGGCTATTATCTGGTAGATAAAGGCTTCATTGCCGCCGGCCAGCTCTTCGAGCAGCGTCCAGTCGGGCGCCTCGAGACCGGGCGCTTCTGGTTCGGCAAGCACCGGGAGTCAGTGTAATCGGGACTGGCTCCGCCGTCGGCGAAGGGGCGGCGGGAGTACGGCCGGTGTAGTGGGCGAGGCGGGCGTAGAGCACGGCCGGGTCGAAGGGCTTGGCCAGCGTGTCGTTCATGCCGGCGGCCAGGGCCAGTACCCGGTCTTCGGGCAGGGCCGAGGCCGTCAGGCCGATCAGGGGTAGGCGCTGCGCATCGGGGAAGAGGGCGCGGAGCTGGCGGGCGGCCTCGTAGCCATCCATTTCGGGCATCTGCACGTCGAGCAGCACGGCGTCGAAGGCTTGCTGCTGGGCGGCTTCCACGGCCAGGCGGCCATTATCGGCCAGCGTTACGCGCACGTTCCAGGCTTCGAGGGTTTTGCGGGCCACGAGCTGGTTGAGCAGGTTGTCTTCGGCCACCAGCACCCGCAGCGGCGGCTCGAAGGGCGCCAGGGCCAGGGCGGCCTCGGGCGGTACGCTAGCCGGATCGGTGGGCAGGGCCGGAATTTCGAACCAGAAGGTGGAACCCGTGCCCTCCGCGCTTTCCACCCACAGCCGGCCGCCGTGCAGCTGTACCAGGTTGCGGGCAATGCTCAGGCCCAGGCCCGTGCCCCCATACTGACGGGTGGTGCTGGCGTTGGCCTGCGAGAAGTCCTCAAAAATAGCATCCAGCTTGTCGGCCGCAATGCCGATGCCCGTATCCTGGACCCCGAACCGGAGCCGGGCGGTTTCGCCGGCCGCAGTCGGCGAAACCGCTTCCACCCGCAGCGTAACGCCCCCGCGGGTAGTGAACTTGACGGCATTGCCCACCAGGTTCACGAGCACCTGGTTGAGGCGCACTGCGTCGCCGAGAATGGCGGCGGGCACATCGGGGCCGACTTCGGTGCGGAAGTACAGGCCCTTGGCTTCGGTGGCGAACCGGAACATGCGCCCGATGCGCTCGATGAGGGCCGGCAGCCGGAACGGGGCCTGCTCCAGGCTGAGCTTGCCGGCTTCCATCTTCGAGGAATCCAGAATGTCGTTGATGATGACCAGCAGGTTCTGCGACGACGACTGAATGGCCTCCAGGTACTCCTGTTGCTCGCCGTTGATGGGCGTGTTGCGCAGCAGGTGGCTTAGGCCAATAACAGCGTTCATCGGCGTGCGAATTTCGTGGCTCATGTTGGCCAGAAACTGCGCCTTGGCCCGGCGCGAAGCCTCGGCCGCGTCGCGGGCCACCACTAAGTCGGCGTTGATTTGCTCGGTGTGCGGCCTTTTGCTGGCGCAGCTCGGCGGTGCGCTCGCTGCACGGTGGCTTCGAGCCGGAGCTTCTGGCGGCGCAGCGTGGCGGTGCGGGCCCGGGTGAACCCCCAGACGCCACCAGCCACCGCCGCCGCGCTCAGCAGCGCAAACCAGCCGGTCTGCCAGAACGGGGTGGCAATCCGCAACGACCCGGCGGCCACCGCGCTCCAGTGGCCTTCGGTCCCGCGTCGCGCCCGGACTTCAAACTGGTAGCTGCCAGCCTCCAGGTGCGGAAAATCGGCCTCGGCGAGGCTGCTGGGGCGGCTCCAGTCGGGCTGGTAGCCGCGCAGGCGGTACTGGTATTGCCAGGTGCCGGCCGGGGCCAGGCTGGCTGCCCGGAAAAACCAGGTGAGGTGGTGGGGCCGGGGCGCCAGCTCGGGGAGGGATGTACCTGAGCGGCGGGTGCCATCTATTTCCACGGCCGTAACCGTAACCGCCGGGCGGGTAGTGGCCGGCCACTGCGGCAGGGCCACCCGCAGCAGGCCGGCGCGGGTGGCCAGTACCGCGGCTGGCCGAGGAGCCGGCAACAGGGCCGCGGCGTTGGGCAGCAACTCCTGCACCAGTGGGTTGGCGGGGGTAGTAAGGGGCCAGAAGCCGTGGTTTCGCCCCAGGCTGAGGGCGTTGCGATGCTGCACCAGCAAGCCAGCGGGCGTGGGTAGCAGCCCGTAGCAGTAGTTGCTGGCCAGCCCGCTGTTGCGGGCCGTGAACTGCCGGAACCGGCCCTGTTCAAAGCAGAACAACCCGTCGCCTTCGGTGCCGACCCACACCCGGCCGGCCGCATCCTGGGCCAGGGCCGTGGCATCGATGCCGCCCGGCAGCAGCCGATAGGTCCGGAACCTGCCCGCCTTTTCCAGCGCGGCCAACCCGGTACCGTGGCTGGCAAACCACACCCGGCCCTGGCGGTCGGGCAAAATGGCGTACACATCGTTGTGGAGCAGGCCGGTGGCGGTAGTGTAATGGCGCAAGCTGCCCGGCCAGCAGGTAAAAAGCGCCTTCACCCAGCGTGCCCACCCACAGGCCGCCCGCCGCGTCGCGGGCCAGGGCTGTAATGTGGAGGTTTGGAGGAAGTGAGGTGGGGGTTGAAAGGCTGTATCTGGCTTTCAGCTGTTCAGCAACAGCCAATTCGCTCAGGTAAGACCCTACGCCGCCGGTTTGAGTGCCGTAGAGCAGCCAGTTCAATTTATCGGCCGCTGGCAGCAGGGTCGTGATGGCCCCCTCGGAAGCCGGGGCCATCAGGGGCCGTAGCGTCAACCCGCTCCCTGCATTTTCCACCCGCAGCAGTTGCCCCGCAGTGGTGCCGGCCGTAATGGGGCCGGTAGTATTGCCTGCCAAGGCGGAGAATCGTTGGGAAGTGGCAAACAGCGTGATATGCGGGTCGGTGAGCCGCCAGAGGCCCTGCCCGGCCGTGGCCAGCCAGTAAGCGCCTTCCGCGTCGCGCAGCACGGCGCTGATAACGGTTTGGGGCGGCAATGCCGGTTGGTAGCGTCGCCGGAACTGGCCGAGGTGGGCCGTGTCGGGCGCGGGCAGGCCCTTGGCGGACCGGAGCAACTTGGTTTCGGTGGCGCTAGCCCGGCGGAAGTTGCGCCCCTGGCTTACCGACAGCCCGCCCTGGTAGTGGCCTACCCACAGCCGGCCGGTAGGCTGTTCAACGGCCAGCCGGGTAACGAAATCTTCCGCGAGGCCCTCACGGGTGGTGAAGGTCTGGAAATTGGTGCCGTCGAAGCGCACCAGCCCCTCGGCCGTGCCCAGCCAGAGGTAGCCGGCCGGGTCCTGGGCCAGGGCGTAAATGAACGGCTGACTTAGGCCCTCGGCCGCCCCGAATTGCTTGAGAAACTGCCGTGCCGGCAGCGGCTGGGCAGCGGTTAGGTGGGCAAAGAAGCAGAGAAGCAGGAGCAGGCGGCGCATCGGAACCGGCAAGATACGGCACTTAAAAGCCTACCGGAACGAATGACGATAGGCGCAGCAGCTTACTCGTTGGAACACCCGATTAAGCAGTTGAATACGCTGCAAAAAGCACCTGTAGCTTTTGCTGCAAAAAGCGGAGGTAACAAAAATCCGATTTTATTCAGCCGTAATTTTACGAATGCGCTGGCTGTACTCTGTTATGTACAAATTACCCTTACTGTCGATAGTCATGCCGGATGGATAGTTAAACTGGGCATTTGCAATAGGGCCATCAGTACTACCTTTTACCCGAGTACCAGCGAAAGTAGAAACGTCACCCGAAGGCGTAATCTTCCGAATACAGTGGTTGTTGAATTCGGCTACGTACAAATTGCCTTGCTTATCCAAGGCCAAGGCGTTGGTTATGTAAAATTGCGCTGTATTACTTGGGCCATTAGTATAGCCTGGCAACAGTGTCCCTGCAACTGTGCTAACAGTTCCATCGGCTGTGATTTTACGAATTCTGCAAAAGTCAGCTGCGTACAGAGTGCCTTGTTTAGTTACGGCTAGGCCTTCTATACCCTTGAATTGAGCCGCATTACCAGGGCCGTCTGCGGCACCAAAAGTACCGTTACCTGCTAGGGTACTCACCAAACCAGCCGGTGTAATTTTCCTGATTCGGTAGCTGCCATCCGCTACGTACACATTGCCATCTTCACCCACAGCTACACTATAAGGACTATCAAATTGTGCCGTAGCAGCATTACCATCAGCAAAACCAGCTTTGCCAGTTCCGGCAAGAGTGCTAACTACTCCTAGAGGTGTAATTTTACGGATGCACGAATTACCCGTATCTGTAACATATAAATTACCCGCTTTATCAATAGCTATATCGGATGGATTATTGAAGCGAGCAGCTGGGGCTGATCCATCCATAAAACCTGACGTTTTGCTTCCGGCGAATATAGTAACTGTGCCATTTAGGAAAATTTGTCGGATACAGTTGTTACCCATATCTGCTACATATAGGTTGCCTCGGTCATCTACGGCAATGCCTTCCGGGTCATTAAATTGTGCTGTTAAACCGGTACTATTCACGAAGCCCCTATTACCATCCCCTGCTATGGTGCTAACGTTTGTATATACCAATGGCTTATCAACCTGTGGTTCTTCAGCTTCTTTCTCACAGGCACTAAAAGTGCCGATAAAGCAAAGGCCCAGCACAAGAATATTCGACGAGCGGTAGAAAGTGAAACACATATGAAAACAAGAAGTGGAATAGAAAGCGGTGGCTTGGTCAGCGGCGAAGTTGTCTCTATTTTCCCGTTACCTTGAACTCGGTGCGGCGGTTGAGCTGGCGGCCGGCTTTGGTGGTGTTGGGGGCCACGGGCTCGGTGTCGCCGTAGCCGGCGAAGGTGAGGCGGCCTCTGTCGATGCCTTTGGCCAGCAGGTAGTCGACGACGGCCTTAGCGCGGCGCTGCGAAAGGTCCTTGTTGTATGCGGCCTTGCCCACGTTATCGGTGTGGCCCGATATTTCCAGGCGCAGGGCGGGCGTTTCGGCCAGCAGCTTCTGGAGGCGCTCCAGCTCGCCGGTGCTTTCCTGGCGTAGGGTGGCCTTGTCGAAGTCGAAGAAGATGTTGTTGAGGACCACCTTCACGCCCACGTCGAGCTTCTTGAGGGCCACATCCTTCACGACTTCCGAATAAGCCGAGCCGGCCGGCAAATCGAAGTTCTCGGAATGAAACAGGTAGCCATCCTTGCGCACCACGATGCCGTAGTTCACGCCCGAAGGCAGCGACACGAGGTAACGGCCCGATTTCTCGTTGGACTGGAACGAGGCGATAACCTGGTTGAGGGTGTTGTCAATCACATCAATTGTGGCCTCCAGGGGCTGGCGGCTGGCTTCCTCGGTCACGACGCCCTTGAGAATCGTGACCTGGGCGGCCACAATGGCTACCGGCGGGGCCAGCAGGGTTTCCTTCACCGGCTGCACCCGGGAGGCCAGCAACTGGTCTTCCTGGCTGAGCATGGGCGGTTTTTCGGCCCCCAGAAACGTAATCTGGTAGATGTCCTTCGAGCCCAGCCCGTCGTCGCCGAAACGAGGAGTAGTAGCCGTGGCGGCCCGAGGCGGAAATCACGAAAAACACGTCGTCGTCGGGCGTGTTGATGGGCCAGCCCAGGTTTTCGGGCGCGCTCCACTTGCCGTTCTCAAACACCGATTTGAAGATGTCGTAGCCGCCCATCGAGTTGTGGCCCTCCGAGCTGAAGTACATCGTTTTGCCATCGGGGTGCAGAAACACGCCTTCCTCGCCGTACTGGGTGTTGATGACCGAGCCCAGATTCTGAGCCGGTCCGCGGCCCTCAATCTCAATCTTGTAAATGTCGCGCGAGCCCAGGCCGCCTTCCTTGTCGCTCACAAAAAACAGGCTGCGCCCATCGGGCGTGTAGGAAGCCGACGACTCGTGGTACTTGGAGTTGATGCGCGAGCCCAGCTTCTGGGGCTTGCGCCACTCGGTGCCACGCAATTCGGCCTGCTGCAGGTCGCCGCCATTGTCTTCCACGTACACGAGCAGGCGCTGGCCGTCGGGCGCGAGGCCCACGGTGGCATCGTGGCCCTCGGTATTGATGGCGTCGCCCAGGTTGGTGGCCGGCGCTCCAGCCGTCTTTGCCCTCGCGGGTGCTCTGGTAAATGTCTTCGAAGAAGCCACCCAGCTCGGGGTCGGTGTTGCCGCCCGTCGAGCCGGCCCGCCGCGAGGTGAACAGAATCACCGATTCGTCGGCCGTAATCACGGGGCCGTACTCGGGGTAGGGCGAGTTCACGCCCGGCCCGGCGTTGTCGATGAACACGCGGGTGGGTTTGGCGGCCAGCTTGCGGCCGTTCTCACACTCCTTTATCTTCTTCTGGATATCCGTGCACCAGCCCGGCCGTGTTTTTGGCCCCGGTGGCTGGCGTGGCCCGCTTGTATTCGGCTACGGCCTCGTCCCACTTGGCATTCAGGTGCAGGCCCCGGCCCAGCAGATAATGGATGCGCGGGTTCACATCGGGGTTGAGCTGGTAGGCCTTCTGCAGGTAAGCCAGGGCCCGGGGTTTGAAGCCCGAATGCAGGTAGCAGTCGCCGATTTTGTAGTTGAGCTGGTCGTTGCTGGGGTTGAACTGCTGGGCCTTCAGGTAGTGGGCCAGGGCCTGCTCGTAGCGGGGTGGGTCGTTTTCGTAGAACTCGTCGCCGGCCTTAATTTCCTTCTGGGCCGCCTTCAGGCCTTCCTTGTCGTTGCCGAACCGGTCTTTGCTGAACTCCACGCTCTGGGCCGAGGCCGCTGCAGGGGCCGTGAGCAGCAGCATGGCGAGTAGGTACTTGTGCATAGCAGTTGGGTGGTAGGGGCGCGTTGCACGCGCCCGTTCGGCAGGACTTTAACTAGATCAAACGGTCAGCCAGGCAGGTCTTGGGTAGCATTGGGCGGGCGCGTGCAACGCGTCCCTACGGGCAGCCCGAGTTGGCGGCGTGGGTGAGGCCCACTGGCAGGCCCAGGTCGGCGGCACGGCGCCAGTCCTGGCAGGCGGCGTCGGGCTGGCGGAGCATTTCGCGGGCGTGGCCCCGGTTGAGGTAGGCCTCGGCGTACTCCTTGTTCAGGCTGATGGCCTTGCTGGCGTCGGCGTCGGCCTTGGCGTAATCTTCGAGCTTGAGGTAGGCGGCGGCGCGGTTGTTCCAGGCGAAGGCGTAGCCGGCATCGAGGGCCACGGCCTGGGTGAAATCCTGCAACGGCTCCTTTATAGTCGGCCTGCTCGTAGCGGGCGGCGCCGCGGTTGGTGTAAGCCAGGGCGTTGTCCTGCTTTTTGGCCAGGTAGTCGTTGTAGTCCTGCAGGGCGCCTTTCAGGTCGCCGGCGCGGCGGCGGGTACCGGCCCGGTTGAGCAACGCCGGCAGCAGATCGGGCTGGAGCTTCAGGGCCTGGCTGTAATCCTGAATAGCGGCGGGCAAGCTCCCAAGCAGGCGCTGGGCGCTGCCCCGGTCGTGCCAGGCGTAGGCGTAGGTGGGGTCGGCCTTGATGGCGGCGTCGAAATCAGCCTTAGCGGCGGCGTAATCGGCTTTCTCGAAGCGCAGCGCGCCCCGGTAGTACCAGGCAGGGGCGTAGTCGGCCTGCCGCTCGGCGGCCCGGCCATAGTCCAACTCCGCCTCGGTCGGCTGTTGCAGGGCTTCCTCGGCCCGGGCCCGCCCGAAGTAGGGCGTAAACGTGTTGGGGTCAAGCCGGATGGCCTGGTCGTAGTCCTGAACGGCGGGCTGGTAGTCTTTGAGCTCGTAGCGGGCGGCGGCGCGGTTGGAGTAGGCGCGGGCAAAATCGGGTTTCGCGGCCAGGGCCTTGTCGAAATCGAGCACCGCCGCGCGGTAGCTTTTCTGGTTGAACTTGGCCAGGCCGCTGTTGTAGAGTTTCTCGGCCTGCTGGTCGGGCGGCAGGGTGGAGGCCCGCACCGAATCAACCTGGGCCCGGGCGGCACCCGCACCCAACAGGAGACATCAAGAGTAAAAAACAGGTTTTGGGCATAGTACCGCGCCGATTTCAAAGACGCGGGATAAATATAAATTTATTTGCCGGATATGCCCTTATAAGGGTATTGAAAATGCTATGTGGTTATCTTTTGGCAAGATGAAATAGCAATGAGGCCGACGCTTCCTGCAACTCAGGCTGGCAGCTGGGTCCGCACCAGCTCCTTCCACTCGTGGCGCAGCGAACCATCGAATTCGGGGCGGCGGGCGCGGTTGTACCAGTAGGCGGCGTTGTCGGCGTCGCCCTGCTGGCGGTGCAGAAAGGCGTGGAGCCAGTCGAAGAGGGGTGCGTTTTCGTGCTCCTGGGCAATGGCGTGGGCGCGGTGCCACTCGTCGCGGCCAGCGTACCAGAGGGCTTCGAGCAAAGGCGAAAGGCCAGCGGGTACTTCCGGCTGGGTCTGGGAATCAGAAAATTCGGTGTAAGTCATCATCAAAGTAATAGGGACTATCGGCGTTGCAGAAGGCTCTGGGCAGGCGACAATGTTTTCATTAGCTAAACTTCCCGGGCCCGGCCATGGTTTTACAGTCCAACTGCGGGAGTGCGGCGGCAGTTGCGTAATTTTGCGCCGCCGCCGGGCAACGTGCCCTCCGGAACAGTTCATTTTCTAACGCCTAGCTTTCTACTATGGCCACGTACCCCGAATATATGGTAGCGCCGATTCGCCAGGACCTCGTTGAGGCCGGTTTCGAGCAGCTCATGACCCCCGAAGAAGTTGACGGCGCCCTCACGGCCGACAGCGGCACTGTATTGGTAGCCGTGAACTCGGTTTGCGGCTGCGCAGCGGCCAAAGCCCGTCCGGCCCTCAAAATGGCCGTTTCCAGCTCCGATAAGAAGCCTGCCAAACTCGTGACGGTATTTGCCGGCATGGAAGGCGAGGCTGTGGCCAAGGCCCGCCAGCACATGCTGCCCTACCCGCCCAGCAGCCCCTGCATTGCGCTGTTCAAAGACGGCGAGCTGGTGCACATGATTGAGCGCCACCACATCGAAGGCAACGACCTGATGCGCATTGTAAATAACCTGCAGGGCGCCTTCGAGGAGTACTGCTAAATAGCCGCCGCCCGATTGTTGGCATAAAAGCAATGACGCCCGTAGCCCTGCGCTACGGGCGTCATTGCTTTTGGAGCCGCTGCTGTCGCCTGCATCATAAAGCGGCCGTTATCTTCGGGCCTCGCATCTTTTCAACTGCCCGTGTCCATTCAACCCTTGCCCTGGGACAGTGAGTTTCTCGGATTTGCCGTAGGGCAGCTCCCCGCCGCCGCCCTAACGACGCCCGGGCAGCTGGTACTGGCGCTCGACGAGGCTCGCCGCCAGGGCTACCGGCTACTCTACTGCTTCGTGGTCCCCGCCTCGGCTGCCGATGCTGTGCTGCAAAAGAATTCGCAGGCGCTATTGGCCGACCGAAAGGTGCGTTTCCGGCTGCCGGTGGCGGCTAGTCAGCCCCTAGCGTTACCAGCTGGCGTCGGGCCTATTTACGAGAATAGTGCGGCGCTGCGGGCGCTGGCCCCGCAGGCAGGCGCTTATTCGCGCTTTCAGACTGACCCGAACTTTGCCCCCGATGTGGGCCTGCGGCTGTATGAGCTGTGGCTGGCCCTTTCGCTTAGTGGCGAGCAGGCCCGGGAGGTGCTGGTGTACCAACCCGACGCGGCCTCTTCACCGCTCGGCTTCGTCACGCTGGTTGATGAGGCTGGTTGCACAGAAATAGGACTCATTGCCGTAGATGTCGCCCAACGCGGCCAGGGCATCGGGGCCGCTTTAGTCGAAGCTGCCCGCTGCCGGGCCGCTGCCGTAGGCCACACGGCGGTAGAACTCACCACCCAGGCCGCCAACCCGGCCTGCGGCTTTTACCGGCGCGAAGGCTTCGAGGCGGTGCACGAGGAGCACGTGTATCACCTGTGGCTGTAGCCCGAGGGCAATGGCTGGACCAATAGCGGGAATACCGGCATCTTTGCGAACCCACCCTCAACCAACCCCGCTCATGCCCGACTACTCGGTGGTAGTGCCCGTTTACCTGGGCCAGCATACGCTGCCCGCCCTCACGGCCCAGATAAGCGAGTTTTTCGCGACGGCCGGCAGCACGTTCGAGCTCATTTTCGTCTACGACTGCGGGCCCGACGACTCCTGGGCTGTCATCCGGGCGCTGCAGGCGCAGTACGGGCCCGAATTGGTTCGGGCCATTCATCTGACGCGCAATTTCGGCCAGCACAACGCCCTGCTCTGCGGGTTTGCCGAGGCCCGGGGCCGCTTCATTCTCACGCTCGATGAGGATTTGCAGCACCGCCCCGCCGACATCGGCCGGCTGATAGAGCGCCAGCAGGAGGGCGATTTCGACGTGGTGTACGGCCTGCCCGAAAACCTGCGCCACTCGCCCTTCCGCAACGTCGCCTCGCGGCTGATGCGCCGCCTGCTACGGGCCGGCATCCCCGATCTGCACCCTCACTACTCGGCCTTTCGGCTTCTGAAAACCGATATCGCGCGCGCCTGCCTCGACATGCGCAACTCCTACACCTTCCTCGATGGCTACCTGACCTGGGTGACGACCCACGTGGCCAGCACGCCGGTGCAGCACCAGCCGCGGGCGGCGGGCCAGAGCGGCTACACAGTAGGCAAACTGCTGGCCTTCTCCCTCAATATTTTTGTCACGTTCTCCAACCTGCCCATCCGGCTGCTCACGCTGCTGTCGGTGCTCGTGTTCCTGCTCACCAGCGCCTATTCGGCCTACGTACTGGTGCGCAAGCTGATTTACAACGACTTCCTGCTGGGCTTCCCCTCGCTCATCATCTCCATCGGCTTCGGCGTGGGGCTGATTATGCTGGGCCTGGGCATCGTGGGCGAATATATCTACCGCATCAACCTCAAAACCACCCGCCGCCCCAACTTCGTGAAGCGAAAGATGGGGCAGTAGAGTTGCTAAAGCAAAGGGCCTTACGCCACTGGAGTAAGGCCCTTTGCTTGATTACAGCGCCTGAACGTCAAGCTAACAGCTAACAGCCATTAGCTAACGGCTCAAAAACTAGTTCGCCACCTCGCTCAGGAACTTGATCCGCATCAGGCGCAAATCCTCCTCGGTGTAGTCGTCGGTGCCGAGCTCCTTGAGGGCGGCGGCGATGTTGTCGGTGCTGGCCGACATGAAGTAGTCGTAGATTTCGTCCTGGCGGTCCTGGTCGAGCACGCCGTTGATGTAGTAGCCCAGGTTGAGCTTGGTGCCCGAGTAGCAGATGTGCTCGATTTCCTCCATCAGCTCCCGCATGTCGAGGCCCTTGGAGGAGGCAATTTCCTCCAGGTCCATCTTCTTGTCGATCTGCTGGATGATGTAAATCTTGATTTTCGACTTATTGACGGCCGATTTCACCACCACGTCGGCGGCCGTCGTGATGTCGTTGTCTTCTACGTACTGCTTAATGAGCGTCAGAAAAGGCGTGCCGAACTTCTGGGCCTTGCCCTGGCCCACGCCCGACACGTGCGCCAGATCCTCCATTTTGGTGGGGAAGGTGGTGGCCATTTCCTTCAGTGAAGGGTCCTGGAAGAGCACGTAGGGCGGCAGGTTTTTCTGGCTTGGCCACCTTCTTGCGCAGGGCCTTCAGCATGTCGAACAGGGCCTCGTCGTGGCCGGCGGCCAGCTGCACGTCTTCCTGCTGCTGCTCCTCCTTCACTTCCTCGTCGTAGTTGTGGTCTTTGGTGAGTTTCATAGAATGGGGATTTTCGATGAAATCAAGTCCTTTAGGGGTTACGCGAATAACGCCAGAATTTTCTACATCCTTGGCCAGTAGTCCATTAAGCAGCGACTGGCGCAGCAGCGAGTGCCAGAACTGGGCATCGTGGGCGCTGCCCTGCCCATAAATGGGCAGGCTGTTGTGGCCGTAGCTGACCACGTGGGGGTTCGAGAGGCCCATGAGCACGGTGCCGAGGTGGTCGAGGCCGAACCGCTCGCCGGTCTGCACGGCGGCTTTCAGGGCCAGCAGCACCTCGGCCTGGGCCTCAAACCGCTCTTTGGGGTGGCGGCAGTTGTCGCAGAAGCCGCAGTCCTTGGCGTAGGTTTCGCCGAAGTAGTGCAGCAGCTGCTTGCGCCGGCAAACCGCCGAATCGGCATAGTTGGCCATTTCCTGGAGCAGCTGCTTGCCGTTGTCGCGCTCGGTAACGGGCTTGTCCTTGTTGAACTTCTCCAGCTTCACGATGTCGTCGTAGCTGTAGAACATCAGGCAGTCGCCGTCGAGGCCGTCGCGGCCGCCGCGGCCGGTTTCCTGGTAGTACCCCTCGATGCTTTTGGGCGTGTCGTAATGAATTACGAAGCGCACGTCGGGCTTGTCGATGCCCATGCCGAAGGCGATGGTGGCCACAATCACGTCGCACTCCTCGTTCAGAAACGCATCCTGGTTGGCCATGCGCACGTGGGGGTCGAGGCCGGCGTGGTAGGGCAGGGCCCGCACGTCGTTGACGCGCAGCAGCTCGGCAATTTCCTCCACCTTCTTGCGGCTCAGGCAGTACACGATGCCGGCCTGGTCCTTGTGCTGCTTCACGTACTGAATCAGCTGCTTTTTGGTGTTGTGCTTGGGCCGCACCTCATAGTAAAGGTTGGTGCGGTTGAAGCTGGTTTTAAACACCGAGGCGTCATCCATCTGCAGGTTTTTCTGGATGTCCTGCTGCACCTTGGGCGTGGCCGTGGCCGTGAGGGCAATGATGGGCACGTTGGCCCCCAGGTTGTCGATGATGCCGCGGATTTTGCGGTACTCGGGCCGGAAGTCGTGGCCCCACTCCGAAATGCAGTGCGCCTCATCGATGGCCACGAAGCTGATGGTAGCCTTGTGCAGAAACTCGATGGTGTCGTCCTTGGTCAACGACTCGGGGGCCACGTACAGCAGGCGCACCTCGCCGCTAATCACGTCGCGCTTCACCCGGTTCATCTCCGATTTGCTCAGCGTGGAGTTCAGGAACTGCGCGTTTACGCCGAACGCGTTGAGCTGATCGACCTGATTCTTCATCAGGGCAATGAGGGGCGAAATCACGATGGCCGTGCCCGGTAGCACCAGCGCAGGCAGCTGATAGCACAGGCTTTTGCCGGCCCCAGTAGGCATAATGACGAAGGTGTTATGGCCGGCAATGACGTTCTGGATGATATCCTCCTGCACGCCGCGGAACTGTCCGTAGCCGAAAACTTCCTTTAACTTGCCCTTCAAATCAGCCTGCTGTTGTTCCTCCTGCTGCACTTCCTGGTTTACCGCTGACATCGACATCCGCACTTAGCTCGATTAGGTTGATTGAATAAGAGTGACAGCTCCAAAGAGTTGCCAGACTCAATCTAAGGATTTTATGGGTATTCGGCACCGGACCCGGGCGATTAGAAAAAACGCCCCGATCAACTGGGCTCCTGCTGAACCTCAGTTTTGAAACCTGATATCAAATTTAGATTGAAACTGCCTACCGAACTTCATAACATCGCAAAAAAAGTGCTCCAACTGGAAGCGGAAGCCATCCAGGACGTAGCAGCGGCCCTCGATGAGCGCCCCGATTTTGCACAATGCGTAGATGCCATTCTCTCTCGCCGGGGCCGGGTCGTGGTTACGGGCATTGGCAAGAGCGCCCACATTGCGGGCAAAATGGTGGCCACCTTCAACTCGACCGGCACGCCCGCCCTGTTCATGCACGCCGCCGACGCCATCCACGGCGATTTGGGCATGATTCAGGCCGATGACTTCGTGATTGCCATCAGCAAATCGGGCGATACACCCGAAATCAAGGTGCTCGTGCCGTTGCTTAAGCGCAAGGGCGTACCGCTGGCGGCCCTCGTGAGCAATGCCGACTCCTACCTGGCCCAGCAGGCCGATTATATCCTGCACGCCCCCGTCAAGAGCGAGGCCTGCCCCCACAACCTGGCGCCCACCACCAGCACCACCGCCGCCCTGGCCCTGGGCGACGCGCTGGCTGTGTGCCTGCTCGAAAGCCGCGCGTTTTCGCGCCAGGATTTCGCCCACCTGCACCCCGGCGGCACGCTGGGCAAGCAGCTCTACCTGAAAGTAGGCGACCTAAGCCGCCAGAACCAGCAGCCCCAGGTGGCCGAATCGGCCCCGCTACGCGACATCATTCTGGAAATTTCGGGCAAGCGCCTCGGGGCCACGGCCGTGCTCACCGACAGCGGCGAGTTGCTGGGTATCATCACCGACGGCGACCTGCGGCGTATGCTCACTACCTATGAGGGCCGCCTCGAATCCGTGCTGGCCCGCGATATTCTTACGCCTAACCCCATCACGGTAGAAGCCGACGACTTTGCCGTGGAGGCGCTGGCCCGCATGCAGGCCCGCAACATCACGCAACTGCTGGTAACCGAGCAGGGCCGGTTCAGTGGCTTTATCCACCTGCACGACTTGCTGCGGGAAGGGCTGGTGTAGCATCATGCTTGCCATCTCGTAGGGTTGCCAAGTTCTTCTTCGGTACCTTGTTGGCACAGCTTGATTCCGGCTAGTCCGTGCCGGTTGCGCGGCCGCAATTATCCGCTCTTTTATTCGCCGTTTCACGTTAATCTGATCTGACTTCGATGGAAAAACATACCTATCTGGTCGTGATGGCCGGTGGCATTGGCAGCCGCTTCTGGCCCTTTAGCCGCACCCACCACCCCAAGCAGTTCCACGATGTGCTGGGTTTGGGCCGCTCGATGCTCCAGCTCACCGTCGACCGGTTCCGGGGCCTGTGCCCACCCGAGAACGTATTTGTCGTTACGAACCGCGACTACATGGAGCTGGTACAGCAGCACCTGCCCGAACTAACCCCCGATCAGATTCTGGGTGAGCCCATCGGCCGCAACACGGCCCCCTGCATTGCTTACGCCAGCTACCGCATCGCCCGCCTCGACCCCGAGGCCGTGATAGTGGTTACGCCCGCCGACCATGCCGTAATGCACGAGGAGAACTTCCGCGCCGCCATCCGTACGGCCCTCGACGGAGCCCGGGCCCACAACGTGCTCATCACGCTCGGCATTCAGCCCTCGCGCCCCGATACCGGCTACGGCTACATCCAGTTCCTCGACGATTTCGTGAAGCCGCAGGATGTGCAAACTATGCCCGGGCATGCCAACGGGGCTTTCCCCAAGGAGCTGCGCAAGGTGAAAACCTTCACCGAGAAGCCCAATCCGGAGCTGGCCCAGATGTTTGTGAGCAGCGGCGAGTTTCTCTGGAACTCGGGCCTGTTCGTGTGGCGGGCCGATGCCATTATTCAGGCCTTCCACCAGTACCTGAGCGACATTGCAGAGGTTTTTGAGGAAGGAACCGACCAGTTGGGCACGCCCGCCGAGGAGGAGTTCATCTCCCGCGCCTATAGCCTCTGCCGCAACATCAGCATCGATTACGGCGTGATGGAAAAGGCCGACAACGTGTATGTGCTGCCGGCCGATTTCGGCTGGAGCGACCTGGGCACCTGGGACTCGCTGCACCGCATGGGCCACCACGACGCCGACGAAAACGTGGTCGACGGCAACGCCCTGCTCTACGACACCAAGGAGTGCGTCATCAAAACGCCCGCCGAGCGCCTCGTAGTGGTGCAGGGCCTCGAAGGCTACATCGTGGCCGAGTACGACAACGTGCTGCTCATCTGCAAGCGCACCGAAGAACAGCGCGTCAAGGATTTTGTGGCCGACGTGAAATCCAAAAAGGGCGTAGGGTATAATTGAGATGAATTAGTAATTAAGAATTAGCAATTAATAATTGGGCCGTTCTGCCACCTCACAAAAGGTAGCGGAGCGGCCCAATTATTAATTGCTAATTCTTAATTACTAATTATTCGAAAGCTTCGCTTGCAGGTTCTCGTCGAGGGCGGCCAGGAATTCCTCGGTGTAGAGGTAGTCGCGGCCGTGCTCCACTTTGTTGCCGTGGATGCAGACGGCGAGGTCCTTGGTCATTTTGCCGCTTTCCACGGTTTCGATGCACACGGCTTCGAGGGCGTGGCAGAAGTCGATGAGCTCCTGGTTGCCGTCGAGCTTGCCGCGGAACTCCAGGCCCCGGGTCCAGGCGAAGATGCTGGCGATGGGGTTAGTGCTGGTGGGCTTGCCGTTCTGGTGGTCGCGGTAGTGGCGCGTTACGGTGCCGTGGGCGGCTTCGGCCTCCATGGTGCCACCGTCGGGCGTCACCAGCGTGGAGGTCATCAGGCCGAGCGAGCCGAAGCCCTGGGCCACGGTGTCGGACTGCACGTCGCCGTCGTAGTTTTTGCAGGCCCACACGAAGTTGCCGTTCCACTTCAGCGCCGAGGCCACCATGTCGTCAATCAGACGGTGCTCGTAGGTGATGCCGGCCTCCTTGAACTTAGCCAGGTAGTCCTGCTCGTAAATCTCCTGGAAAATGTCCTTGAACCGACCATCGTACTTCTTGAGGATGGTGTTCTTGGTGGACAGGTACAGGGGCCACTTCTTCATCAGGGCCTGGTTGAAGCAGGCGTGAGCGAAGCCGCGGATGGATTCGTCGGTGTTGTACATGGCCAGGGCCACGCCGTCGCCTTTGAAGTTATAGACCTCAAACGACTGGGTTTCGCCGCCGTCTTCGGGCTGGAACGTGATGGTGAGCTTGCCCTTGCCCTTGGTCAGGAAATCGGTGGCGCGGTACTGGTCGCCGAAGGCGTGGCGGCCGATGCAGATCGGGGCCGTCCAGTTGGGCACGAGGCGGGGCACGTTGCTCATCACGATGGGCTCGCGGAACACGGTGCCGTCGAGGATGTTGCGGATGGTGCCGTTGGGGGAGCGCCACATCTGCTTGAGACCGAACTCCTCCACCCGCTGCTCGTCGGGGGTGATGGTGGCGCACTTGATGCCCACGCCGTACTGCTTGATGGCGTTGGCCGCGTCGATGGTTACCTGGTCGTTGGTTTCGTCGCGGTACTCAATGCCCAGGTCATAATATTTAATATCGAGTTCGAGGTAGGGCGTAATCAGCTTGTCCTTGATGAACTTCCAGATGATGCGGGTCATCTCGTCGCCGTCGAGTTCAACGACTGGGTTGGCTACTTTGATTTTGGTCATGGTGGGAAAATGGGAGATGAAAAATAGGTAGGCCGGGCGGCCCTGGGTAAGGTCGCCGAAGTCCGCCCGTGGGCTGCTTTGCCGCCGGCAAGATAGGAATGCCCACGTAAGGCTGCCCGGCCGCCCAGGCCACCAGTTAGCTAACGTCCTCAGCCACCGAAAAATCGGCTTTGGCAATGCGGTAATTTCGCTGGTATTTTAGGCTCCGGAAAGCTGTCTTTTCCCACTTCGCCTGCCTTCTTCCCTCCCTCAGCCGCGCCCCTCATGCCGCCCGAAAATTCGCTGCCGCCCCCGCTCCGCAAGCGCGACAAACTCGCCGACTCGACCCTGGCCACTGCCCACCGCCTGCACCCGCTGCTGGAGCTGGTCGAACGCATCCGCCCCTGCGTCGGCCACGATTCGGTGTTTACGTCCCGCCGCGAAAAAATTCGGGAGCAGCTGGCCCTGGTGCAGGAGCAGCTCCGGGCCGAGCAGCCGAAGCACGAGGCCCTCCGCGACGCCTTCCACTTGCTAAGCGAATTCGTGCGCGAAGAAGCCCGGGAAATCACCAAAGACGAAGTCAAGGAATCGGGCAAACGCTTCGTGGCGGCCACCCTCAAAAACGCCCCCAAGCTGCTTAGCGCCGCCCGAAAAGCGGGGCTGCTGAGTTGAAAGGTGAGTTAAAAATTAAAAGTGAAGAATTAAAAATGGCCGTTGAACGACTCCTAAACGGAGCGTTCAACGGCCATTTTTAATTCTTCACTTTTAATTTTTAATTGAAGTCAGCCGCTGGCGCAATACCTCATACAGCATAATGCCGCTGGCAACCGAGACGTTGAGGGAGCTGATCTGGCCGGTCATCGGGATGCGGATTTTGTGGTCGGCGAGGCGCAGGTACTCCGGGCTGATGCCGTCTTCCTCCGAGCCCATCAGGATGGCCAGCGGGCCGGTCAGGTCCACGGTTTCGGCTTCCAGGCTGGCGTCCGATTTCTCGGTACAGGCCACCACCTGCACCCCCGACTCGCGCAGGAAGGTGAGGGTTTGCTTGAGGTTGTGCTCCCGGCAAACGGGAATGATGTTGAGGGCACCGGCCGAGGTTTTAAGCGCGTCGCCGTTGATCTGGGCCGCGCCGTGGCTGGGCACCACAATGGCGTGCACGCCCAGACATTCGGCGTTTCGGGCAATGGAGCCAAAGTTGCGGACGTCGGTAATCCGGTCGAGCACTAGCAGCAGGGGCGTTTTGCCTTCCTCATACAGCCCGGCCAAGATGTTGTCCAGGGGCATGTAGTCAATCGGCGACACGAAGGCGACGGCACCCTGATGGTTTTTGCGGGTGATGTTGTCGAGCTTCTCCACCGGCACCATCGACACGGGCACGCCGGCCTCGCGGGCCAGGGCCGTGATGTCCTGGGTCATCGAGTTCTTGGTGGCGCGCAGCAGGAACACCTTGTCGAGGGTGCGGCCTGCCGTCAGGGCTTCCAAAATAGGCCGGAGCCCGAAAATCATGTCGATGCTGCGGTCCTGGGCCGGGCGGTGGGGGTAGCGGGGCTTGTCGGAGGAGCGACTTTCGCCGCGTCCGCCTTCGCTGCGCCCGCCGTCGCCGTCGGGGCGGCGGCCGGCCGGCCGGTTATCATCGCCCCGACCTTCGTCGAAACGACCTTCATCGGCGCGGCTGCTTTCGAAACGGTTGTCGTCGGCGCGGCTGCCCTCAAAGCGGCGGTTGTCGTCGCGGCGGCCATCTTCGCGCCGGTCCGCGTCGCGCGGATTCGGGCGGCGGTTAGGCACGGGGCGGTTTTCCGAGTCAAAAAATTGGCGGCGTTCATTCAGCGGCCGGGCTGGGCGGTTCGTCCTTTTCTCCATTGCTCCACGGCGGCATACCAGAGCGGTTCATACTCGGGGCGGCGCACCAGTTCATAGTTGTCGGGGGCAAAGGTACTCGGTTTGGCGCGGAAGACGAACGTTCCCCCCATGCCGGCGTCGCCGCGGTACACCCACCGCTCCTCGTTGCCGGCCCGGTACACCGTTTCGGGCGGCCCCATCACCAGGTACAACATGCCCCGGTCGGTGAGCCAGCCAGCTTTGTAGGCCGAAAAAAACTGGCTGGCCTCCGTTACGCGGCCATAAAACGTGCGGATGAGCTGGCGGGCCACGGTCTGGTTGTTATTGGCCACGCCGAGCCAGAACTGGTCCACAGCCTTTTTGGGGTCGGGCGCGTCGAACAGCTTTTGGCGCTCTGCCGAAGTCGTGACGAACACGAGCGGGGCAATCAGCTCATCGGCCGAGGTCAGCTCGGGGAACTGGTTTTCCTCCACCAGCAGCCCAATATGTGGCCCCCGGTCGCCGACGCGTAGCAGGTACAAACCGGCAGGCAGCCGCAGCAACTGGTCGGCCTGGAAGCGGGCCGAATCGACGAGGCCGAGGGTGCGCGGCTGCTGGCCCAGGGTGCTCACCGAGGCCATGGGTGGGGCGGCGGGCAGCGAGCTAAGCGGGTAGCGGTAAGCGCTAAGGGCCTGGCCCGGCGCGTAAGCACTCACCCCAAACACCTGCCGGGCCCGCACGTAGCGGCGCATCAGTGGCTGGCTCAGCGAATCAATCAGAATAAAGCTGCGGTTGAGGTGCCCGGCCGTGAGCCGCAACCAAGCTGCGTCGCCGCTTACTGCCTCCTCTGCCGGCCCGATGGCCATGCTCAGCACCTGCCCGGCCCGCAGCCGGCTCAGGGGTAGCGTAAAGCTGATGCGGGCCGCCGCCCCGTCGGGGCGCAGGCGGCGCACCAGTTGGCGCACCGTGTCCTGCCAGAGGGGCCGGCGGGCGTCGAAATCGGCCCAGCCCACTACGTGCAGCGGAAACCCGCGTCGCAGCGTGCTCCGGTTCGGAAACCGCAGGTACACCCGCAGGCTGTCGCCCTCGCGGCGGGTATCCACCTCAATCGTGCGCCCCGGCCGGTACTGGGTGGCAAAGTCGCGGCGCGGCGCAGCGGCCAGCGAACTGGTGGTCAGCAGTAAAAGCAGTAGCAGGAGGGAAGGTAGGTTTTTCATAGTGGAAGCAGTGGTAAGAATAGAAGTTCTGGGGGCACCCCACCCCCCGGCCCCCTCCCCTCCGGGAGAGGGGGGGGGCAGACGCGAGTTGAGAAAACCTAATTCGTTAGAACGCACACCCTCTCCCGGAGGGGAGGGGGTCGGGGGGTGGGGTAAGCTACACGAAAAAGCCGGCCCCGTTTCCGGGGCCGGCCTTGGTCGTTCAAAAACCGTGCGTTACTGGCGCGGATTGTAATACTGCTGGAGCAACTTAATGGCTCTTTCGGCCCGGGCCCGGTCGCCAATGGCTTCGGCGGCACGGCCGATGCTGTCGAGGCTCAGCAGGTAGGTCTGGAATTCCTGGTCGAACAGGGCCTGGTTGTGCGTGCTGTAATAAGCCAGACCCCGCTCGGCGCGGCCAATCATAGTGTCCATGATTTCGTTGGCCCGCTTGGTGTCGCCGACGGCTATCAGGGCCGGGATGAACTGGGGCACGTAGTAGTCGTAGGGCACGGCCTTGTCGGGCATCACCTCGAAGGCCTTGTCGAGCACCTTTTTGGCCCGGACTTTATCGCCGGCCATCAGCAGGGCATCGGCCAGGCGCGAGAACTTGTCGCGGTAGTTGGCCGGGAAGCGCAGGTTGTTCTCGTCGTAGAAAATGCCCGGGTTATCGAGGCCGCGGTAAGCGAATTTGTTCATCAGCTTATCGTACATCAGGTCCAGTTCCACGTAGCCATCATCGGCCTGGCGGCCGCCCTTGGGGTCGTAGTTGGGGTCGCGGGCGGGCAGAATGCGGTAGGCCATGCCTTCGAGCTGGAAGTAAGGCTGCAGGCCCATGAAGTCGCGCGAATCGACGGTGCTCGAAAAGTACACCGGCCGCTTCCAGTTGTTGGTGGCCAGAATGTCGAGAATCACGAGGCTCTTCTTCTCGATGGCGCTCTTACCCACGGTCCACTCCATGCGGGGCACCAGCTGGGCGCGGCGGTCGGCCGGAATGATGCCCGTTTTGGCCACGGCAGCCGTGTCAATCGGCAGGTAGAAGTTGCGCGACGGGAAGGAGAGCAGGGGCTTGCCTTCGCCGTAGCTTACCTGCAGCAGGGGGCTGTTGGCCTCCACAAGCTGCATAAACTGGCGCACGTCCACTTCCTGCACAGCCGGATTCTCGGCGTAGGGCAGGTAGTCGTTGGTGCCCTGCTTGTAGTCTTTGTTGTCCATCGAAATCGGCAGCGGGGCCGATTTGTAGGAGCGGCGCTTCATCTGGTCGATGTACCAGTCGGTGTTCAGGTAGCTGAGCACGGCCACCCGCACGTCGGTGCGCACGCCCTCCACTTCCTGGGCGTACCAGAGCGGGAAGGTATCGTTGTCGCCGTTGGTGAACAGGATGGCGTTGGGGGCGCAGGAGTTGAGCAGATTCTTGGCCGAATCAACCGAGAGGTAGCGGTCGGAGCGGTCGTGGTCGTTCCAGCCCTGCGTTACCATGATGCCCGGCACCACCAGGCCCGCCAGCGTCACCACGCCAGCCCGGGTGGTGTCGGCCTTGATAACTGATTTAAGCAGCTCGGCCAACGCCAGCACACCCAAACCAATCCAGATGGCGAAGGCAAACGTGGCCCCGGCAAAGGTGTAGTCCCGCTCGCGGGGCTCGATGGGGGGCTGGTTGAGGTAGAGCACAATGGCCAGACCCGTGAACAGGAACAGCAGGCCCACGATAAAGGCGTTGCGCCCGTCGCGGCGGATGTGGAAGAACAACCCCAGCAGGCCCAGCATCAGCGGCAGGGCGAAGAAGGCGTTGCGGGCCGGGCTGTCGGCTACCCGCTCGGGCAAACCGTTGCCGTCGGCGCTGCCCCACAAAATGCCCGACTGTTGCAGGTCGCCTTCGCGGCCTACGTAGTTCCACATAAAGTAGCGCCAGAACATGTGGCCCATCTGGTACTTGAACAGGAAAGCCAGGTTCTGGCCCATCGTGGGCTTCACGCCCTCCTGAATGTCCACCCACTTCTTGTAGTTGTAGAGGTGCAGCGGGTCGTTGCTATAAAGGCGGGGCAGCAGCATTTTGTCCTCGGCGCGGTACTCGAGCACCGGGCGGTACTCGGCCACCACGTACTTGTCGCCCTGGCGCACATAGCGCGGGGCCCCCTCGGTCTGGGCGGTGGGCTGGGCATTGAACTGAGGGCCGTAGAGCAGGGGCCGGTCGCCGTACTGCTCGCGCTTGAGGTAGCTCACGAACGAGAGCACATCCTCGGGGTCGTTTTCGTTGATGGTGGGATGGTAGGAGCTGCGGATGGGCACAATCAGGTAGCTCGAATACCCAATCAAGATGAATACGAAGCTCAGCATCACGGTGTTCAGCAGCCGGTTGCGGCGCTGAAACGACTGCCGGAATCCAAACCAGATCAGGCCCACAAACAGCACCATGAAAATAATGATGCCCCAGTTGAAGGGCAGCCCCACGGTGTTCACGAAAAATACCTCGAACGCGCCCGCCAGCGTGGGCAGGCCCGGAATAATACCGGCCAGAATCAGGCCCACAATCAGGCTGCTCACCACCAGCGTGATAATGCCACCCCACGTAGTAGGGTTTTGGGTGCGACGGTAGTAATAGATGAAGCCCAGGGCCGGAATAGCCAGCAGGTTCAGCAAGTGAACCCCGATGCTCAGGCCGATAACGTAGGCAATGAGCACCAGCCAACGGTCCGAATCGGCCTCGTCGGCGCGGTTTTCCCACTTCAGCATCAGCCACACCACGGCGGCGGTGCACAACGACGACATGGCGTACACCTCGGCTTCCTCGGCATTAAACCAGAACGAGTCGGAGAAGGCGTAGGCCAACGCACCCACAGCGCCCGCGCCCAGAATCAGCATTGTCTGCCCGAAGGTGGGCTCCAGCCGACGGTCGTCGTGCATGCCAGGGCGGTGCATTACTAGCTTCTTGGCCAGCATCGTGATGGTCCAGAACAGGAACAGCACCGTGAACGAGGAGCTAAGCGCCGAGAGCGAGTTCACCAGCACCGATACTTTAGTTACGTCGCCGAAGCTGAGCAGCGAGAACAGGCGGCCCAACAGCAGGAAGGTGGGGGCGCCCGGGGGGTGAGGTACCAGCAGCTTGTAGGAGCAGGCAATGAACTCGCCGCAGTCCCAGAATGAGGCCGTGGGCTCCAGGGTCATCAGAAAAACAACGGTGGCCAGGGCGAATACCAGCCAGCCCACGAGGTTATTCAGGCTTTTGTAACTCCGCATAGAGTAAGTAAGAGAAGCCCGCCCCGGAAAAGAGGGCGGAGAAATCAGGAGAGAGAAATCAGTGAAAGTTCAAAAGTAGCCAATAAGTAGCGAGGTCCGCACCCTAAATCAACCAACGCCCTTTTTATAGCTACAAGCTGTCAAGCGGCAGGCGATAACCCGACCGCCTGTCATCCTAAGCACAGCAAAGGACCTCATCCCACCCAGGAGGCCGTAGTAACGGCTCGCCCAAGCGTAATAAGGTCCTTCGCTTTACTCAGAATGACAGGCGGTCGGGTTATCGCCTGCCGCTTGAAGCTTGTAGCTATAAAAAACTCAGTTTTGCAGCACCAGCCGCTTGGTCGAAACCACCTTATCGTTTTGCAGCAGGCTATAGAAATACATGCCTGAGGGCAGATCGGCGAGGTTCAGCGTCATGCCACCTTCAGCGGCTTCGGGGCGCACGGCCACGGTACGCACTTCGCGGCCGATGATGTTGCTCAGGCGCAGCTTGTAGTCGTTGCCCCCGAACTGGGTCATGGAAACCGTAACGAGGCCGTGGGCCGGGTTGGGCGAAAGCGAGAACGTGGGGGCCACGCGGGCCGTGCTATTCTGTAGCGTGGCACCCGGCGTCACAACGCCCAGCTGGCTTAGCCCCGGCGTTCCGTACGCCGCATAGCTGTAGGGAAATCTTCCCGTCGTGAAAAACCCCGTAGTCTTCGTGGCGCTAGCCGCATGCCGCAAAAAGGCAGTCCAGGCTCCGTCGATTGACGTTGCGGACTGGTTGTTCCGGGAGACGAATTTCCCCATTACCACGCCGCTGGGCTGCGTACCGACCCGGGTGGGCTGGCAGAAGTTGCTGCCGGCTTTAATGGTGAACGTTGCGGCCAGCAACGGCAGTTGCCACAACAGCAGAAAGAGCAGCGGAAGAGAGCGTAGCGTAAGTTTCATGGCATTCAGTAGAACGTAGGGTAGGTAATAAAACAGGCTGCCGGGGAGAATAAAGCGGCCAGCCAGGGCGGAAAAGACAACTACCGTGCCCGTTGCCCGCCGGCGTCAGAAGGGCAGATACCCGATTGGAGCTAAAAGTTGCCCGGGGGTTTAAGTAATACAACCCTTAAATTACCTAAATAGTTGGTAAGTAATATACTAGGCCCGGATTATAATCTGTTCAGTCCGTTGCCCGCCCCCACATCGCTCGTATCCTGACCTGAGAACTGCGCTACAGATACCGGATTTCCTTCAGGTCGAAGTGCTGCACTTGTCCGCCCACGTCCAGCGCGAGGCGGCCAGTCGCATCAACGCCCACAATCCGGCCGCGCAGGGGCCGGCCGGCGGCTTCGTATGCGTGCTCCTGCTCGAAGCGGTAAAGCACTTGCAGGTAGGCGGCGCGCAGCTCCCCCACGCGGCCGGCCCGTAGCTGCAGGTAGCGGCGCTCCAGGCTTTCGAGCAGGCGGGCGGCCAGTGGGGCCAGTGGGTAGGCGCGGCCGGTAAGCTGGCTCAGCGAAGTAGCCGTAGGCACTTCGAATTGCTGTTGATTAATATTGAGTCCGATTCCGACGATGCTGTGCTGAATTTTTGCGCCGCTCAGCGTGTTCTCAATCAGAATCCCGCCCAGCTTCTGCGAACCGTAGAAGATATCGTTCGGCCACTTCACCCGGAGCGCGGGAGTGGGGCCGAGCAGGGCGCTCAGCCAGTCGTGCACGGCTAGCGCCACGGCTTGGCTGAGCAGGAACTGGTCGGCGGCGGGCAGAAATGCTGGTCGCCAAACCACCGACAGCGTCAGGTTTTCGCCGGGCGCGGCCTCCCACTGGTTGCCCCGCTGGCCCCGGCCAGCGGTCTGTTTGTCGGTTATGACGCAGCAGCCATCCGTGGCCCGGTTTTGGCCTGCCAGGAGCTGTGCTTCGGTATTTGTCGAAGCGCATTCGGTCAGCCAGATAAGCTGTTGGCCCGTGAAGAGCGTTTGGGGGGATAGTGCCTCCACCTGTTTTTCGTACTTTGTGATGTTCAAACCTAACAATACCTTATGAAAAGTACCCCGGTTCGACAGGATTCGGACAAGTTGGCAGATGTCGTGGTGCGCGGCATGCAGGAGAAGAAAGCGTCCGATATCGTGGTGCTCAATCTGAAAAACCTCAAAAATGCCGTTGCCGATTACTTCGTCATCTGCTCGGCTTCTTCCGACACCCAAATCGAGGCCATTGCGCGCTCGGTAGAGGAGGAAGTAGAAAAAATCACTGGCCAGAACCCCTGGCAAACCGAAGGCCGCATGAACCGCGAGTGGGTGCTGCTCGATTACGTGGACGTTGTCGTGCACGTTTTCCTGCGCGACCGTCGCCAGTTCTACGCCCTCGAAGAGCTCTGGGGTGATGCCGATATTACGTACGTGGAAGAAAACGAAACTTCGGCGGCTGTAAAGTAAACGGCCGTCGGCGGCGTCTTCCCTGAAAGCTGGCGTACCCGCCAACAAAGCTTCGGCAGGCGGGTTTTGTCCTTGTTCTCTTTCTAGCAATTCAATTCATGTCTGATACGACGCCCAAAAAGAAAAAACCCTCGCTGCCCAACCCGACCCCCCGGCCGGGTATGCAGCTCTGGGTACTCACGGGACTGGTAGTGCTCATCCTCGGGATGGTGTTCTTCTCCCGTGGCAGTACCCAGGTGGAAATCAAGCAGCGCGAGTTCGAGCAGATGCTCATGGCTGGCGATGTAACCGACGTGTCGTTGGTCAACGACCGGCAAGTGGAGGTCACGCTCAAGAAGGAAGCGCTGCAAAAGCCCGAGTACAGGAGCCGCCTGATTGCTCAGCGAAGCCCGTTCTCTATGCCTGGTGCGGCCGTTGGCGGTCCGCAGTTCGTGTTCCGGGTGGTAGATGGTAAAGTTTTCAAAACCGACTTCGACAAGCTTCAGGAAAAGCTGCCTGCTGACCGGCAGGTAGGCCTGAAGATAACCGAGGAGCGCGGGGCTGGCGACTTCATCAGCACCTGGGGTCTCATGATCCTGTTGTTCGTAGGCTTCTGGTTCCTGATGCGCCGCATGAGCGGCGCCGGCGGACCCGGTGGCCAGATTTTCAACATCGGTAAGAGCCGCGCGGCGCTTTTCGATGGGGGCGATAAGGTGAAGATTACGTTCAAGGACGTGGCCGGCCTCGAAGAAGCCAAGGAGGAAGTGGAGGAAATCGTGGAGTTTCTGCGCAACCCCTCGAAGTTCACCGTCCTGGGTGGTAAAATTCCGAAAGGAGCGCTGCTCGTGGGCCCTCCCGGCACCGGCAAAACCCTGCTCGCGAAAGCCGTGGCTGGCGAAGCTGATGTGCCGTTCTTCTCGCTTTCGGGTTCCGATTTCGTGGAGATGTTCGTGGGCGTAGGCGCAGCCCGGGTTCGCGACCTGTTCAAGCAGGCCAAGGCCAAGGCTCCGTGCATCATCTTTATTGATGAGATTGATGCCATTGGCCGCAGCCGTAGCCGGGGTAATACGCCCGGCGGCAACGACGAGCGGGAAAACACCCTCAACTCGCTGCTGGTAGAAATGGACGGCTTTGGCACCGATTCCGGCGTCATCATCCTGGCTGCCACCAACCGCCCCGACACGCTCGACTCGGCCCTGCTTCGCCCTGGTCGCTTCGACCGTCAGATCAGCATCGACAAGCCCGACATCAACGGCCGGACCCAGATCTTCAACGTGCACCTCAAGCCCCTGACTTTGGGACCGGATGTGGATGACCGCAAGCTGGCCGCCATGACGCCTGGTTTTGCCGGTGCCGAAATCGCCAACGTCTGCAACGAAGCCGCCCTCATCGCGGCCCGTCGCGACAAGAAGATGGTGACGATGCAGGACTTCACCGATGCCGTCGACCGCGTGATCGGGGGCCTGGAGAAGAAAAACAAAATCATCAGCCCCGGTGAGAAGCGCATTGTGGCTTACCACGAAGCAGGCCACGCCGTGGCCGGCTGGTTCCTGGAGCACGCCGACCCGTTGGTGAAAGTGAGCATCGTGCCCCGGGGAGTAGCAGCATTGGGTTACGCCCAGTACCTGCCCCGCGAGCAGTTCCTCTACAATACCGAGCAGCTCATGGACGAAATGTGCATGACCCTGGGCGGCCGGGCCGCCGAGGAATTGGTATTCGGCAAGATTTCGACCGGTGCCCTGAGCGACCTGGAGCGCATCACGAAAGTGGCCTACAGCATCGTGACGATGTATGGTATGAACGAAAAGCTCGGTAACGTGTCGTTCTACGACTCCAAGAGCCAGAACGACTACGGTTTCACCAAGCCGTACTCGGAGGCTACCTCGCAGATGATCGACGAGGAAGTCCGCACGATTATCGCCCAGGCCTACGTCCGGACCAAGGAGTTGCTCACCGAGCGCCGCCACGAGCTGGAGGTAATTGCCAAGGAACTGCTGGAAAAGGAAGTGCTGCTCCAGGACGACCTGCAACGCCTCGTGGGCCCGCGCCCTTACGATACCCAGACCAGCTACCAGGCCCACATGGCCGGCACCGACCGCTCCGAAACCCTGAGCGAGCGGAAGCAGGAGCACCCGCTGCCCTTGGGCAACGACTTGCCCGACCTGAACCTGCCCGGCGTGGATTCCGACGCTGATTCTACCGGTAACTCGCCCACCGAACCCAACGGTTCGGCCGTGACGCCGGTGTAATGGCAGTTTGAGTATGCTGTAAACGAAAGGAGCCCGTTGCTTGTAGATAGCAGCGGGCTCTTTTCGTTTACAGCAATAGTATGTCGATATCCGGCAAAAACTATTTCTTCTTGGTCTGCTGGTATAGGTACTGCTGGAAAGCACTAAGGTGGCGGCTTTTCTCGAAGCCCTGGCAAGCCAGTGCCGTCCGAACACCCGGCAACAACTCCTGTAACCACTCGTTGAAATCGGCTTCGGTAGCCGAGGCAATGGCAACGGTTGGTAACGGGACGACGGGGGTGGGCGCGGACACTGGCTGCATAGTCGGGCTGGTTAATAGTCGGCCAGGAAATACGAAAAGGGTGCCACTTCTGCGCTGCGAAACCACTGTGGAGCTTACTTTAAACCTTAAAAGTGCCAAAATGAGCCCCGTAAAGTCGTTTGGGGCTTGATGAGGCCGGTGCCATAATGCCCGAATATTATAAGTTGTGCGCCTTGGTCGGGGCGCGGGCCGGGGTTTTTCATCCACCGAAACCCGTGTACCTTTGGGGTCATGGCCGATACTTCCCGTGACCTTGTCCTGCGCCGTATCCGCGAGGCGCTCCGGCAGCCCGCGCCAGCCGCTGCGCCCCGCCCCGATTTCGCGGCCCCGCTGCACCCGCGCCCCGACCCCGATGAGGATCTGGCCATAGCCTTTGTCCAGAGTTTCGTGCGGGTAGGAGGCGAGTTCTACTACTGCGAGTCGGTCGACCATTTCTACGACCAGCTCTTTGCCTATAAGCAGCAGAAAAAGCTGGAGCACCTTTACGTGTGGGAGCCGGAGCTGAAAAAGCTGCTCCACGCGGGCAATATCGTATTCCAGGGAGACGATGAAGGGTTTCGCGACCAAGCCGAAGCGGGCCTGACGAGCTGCGAGGCCCTGGTGGCCCGCACCGGCAGCGTGCTGGTATCGGCCGCTTCGGGCAGTGGGCGCCGCCTGAGCATCTACCCCGACCAGCACCTGGTGCTGGCCCGCACCTCGCAGATTGTAACCGACATTGCCGACGCGCTGGCCCTGCTGCAGCGCACCTACGGGCCGGCCCAGCTGCCGTCGATGATTTCCCTGACCTCGGGGCCCAGCCGGACGGCCGATATTGAAAAAACGTTGGTTTTGGGGGCGCACGGCCCCCGGAGCCTCGTGCTGTTTTTACTCGATGACGCGCCCGCCGCAACTACCTGATTTACTTCTGCCGCCCGGCCGCCGGGTGTATTTTGCCTCCGACTTCCACCTCGGAGCGCCCGACGCCGCCAGCTCGCGGGAGCGGGAGCGGCGCATTGTGCGCTGGCTCGACGATGCGGCCCGCGATGCGGCGGCCATCTACTTGGTGGGCGACATTTTCGACTTCTGGTTCGAGTACCGCCACGCCATCCCGCGGGGCTTTTCGCGTTTGCAGGGCAAGCTGGCCGAGCTGACTGACGGGGGCCTGCCCATCACCTTCTTCACCGGCAACCACGATATGTGGATGTTCGATTACTTCACCGAGGAGCTTAACATTCCGGTGCTGCGCCACCCGGTGAGCCAGCGCATTGGGGGGCACCAGTTTCATATCGGCCACGGCGACGGGCTGGGGCCGGGCGACCACACCTATAAGCTACTGAAGAAAGTATTCGCCTCGCCGCTGGCCCAGTGGCTGTTTGCGCGCCTGCACCCGAACCTGGGCATCGGTATCGCCAACCGCTGGAGCCACCACAGCCGCCTGCAAAGCGGCCTCTCCGAAGACCGTTTTCTGGGCGACGACGAGTGGCTGCTCACCTACTGTCGGGAAATGCAGCAGCAGTTTCCGCACGAGTACTACGTGTTCGGCCACCGTCACTTGCCCCTCGACGTGGAAGTAGCCCCCGGCAGCCGCTACGTGAACCTCGGTGAATGGGTCAATTATTGCACCTATGGCGTTTATGATGGCAACTCGCTGGCTTTACTGGAATATGGCTCGCAGAAGTGAGAAGCCAGAAGTGAGAAGTGAGAGGGGAGAAGGAAGAAGAAAATCGGCTTCCTCCGATCCGTTTAGCGGCCTCTTGCTTCTCACTTCTCGCTTCTCACGTCTCCGAAAGGCCTTTCTGCTACTCTCACTTCTCACTTTTAGCATCTCCCTTCCAACCCAGGCCCAGACCACGGCCCCGGCGGCGGGGTCGGTGGCACCGGCGGGGCAGGCCGCCCCGGTGCTCACAGTGCCGCCCGACACGGCCGGAACCCGCGCCGGCTGGCAGCTGGTGCGTACCATTGCGCTGCCCCAGCCGGGGGCGGCCTCGCTCGACCGGCGTGGCAACCTCTACGTCACCGACCGCCAGCACAACCTGCGCCAGTACGGCCCCGATGGGCAGGCACTCAACACGTACTCGCCCCCGCTGCCGGGCCACGTGATGCAGGTGGAGGCCTGGAACACGGCCAAAGTGCTCGTGTTCTATGATGACCGCCAGCAAGCCCTGCTGCTCGACCGGTTCCTGGCCCCCATCAGCGAGCTGCCGCTCACCAGTTTCCTCGATGGCCAGGCCCGGGTAATGACGCTGGCCCCCGACGACCGGTTCTGGCTTTTCAACGAATCGGACCTGACCCTGCGCCAGCTCGACCCCACCCAGAAGCGGTTCACCATCACCACCCCGCTCGACATCCTGATTGGCCGCTCCCGGCCCGATTTCCGGTTTTTGCGCGAGTACCAGAACAACCTCTACCTCGTGGATCGGGTGGGGGGCGTGTACGTGTTCGACAACCTGGGCAACTACCGTAAAAAGCTGCCTTTCGTGGGCCTCACCTACGTGGGCTTCCGGGGCGATGAACTCTACTACCTGGCCGCCGACGGCGTACGATTCTTCCACCTCTATAACCTGACCGAGCGCGTGCTGCCATTGCCCGTGGCTGGTGCCCAGCAGGTGCTCATAGGCGACCAGTACGCGTATTTGCTGCTGCCGGCCGGGGTGCGCGTATATAAGATGCCGGGCAAATAACGTTTTACTTCAGCATGGCGCAGTGCCGCACCAACAAGGCCCGCGAAGCAATCAAGCTCATCGTCCTTGCTTCGGAAAGGATTCAGCAGAAAGTAGAAAAAAGCAGAGGAAGACCGGCCATAGGCAAGTCTTCCTCTGCTTTTTTAAAATGATTTCAGCTGACTGAGAGCAGGTTATGGGTTGAATGCGGGGAGGATAGCGCGCGGGCTGAGAGGGTAAATAGCCGATGGTATTTCTGGTTATCTTTGACTGTGGCAGCTCCGGTTGCCGCGCTCCGCTCTGCTGCTTCTGCCACAACCACTTCGCTTGTATGTCTACTGCTTTGGTCCGCCATGTTGGGCGTTTGCTGCTGTTTTTTCTGGTGAGCAGCGCGACTTCCGGGTTGGTGCATGGCCAGGCGCCGGCCACCGCTGCTACCAGCCGCGAAGCCCAACGGCTGGCCCCGGGGCTTTCGGCCACGGCTACCGGGCGGGTGCTGCGCGCGAGCGTAACCGACGAAACGGCGTTTCGGCAGTGGCTGGCCCGTACCAGCCCCCAGGCCACGGCCCAAGCTGAGCCGCACTACGCCGGCCTGCTGCGGGTGCGGGGGCTGGCGGCCGGTACGCTGGCTACCTGCCCCTGGGTTAGTTTCGTAGAGGTTGCCGACCGCCTCGCTCGCCCCGAGCGGGAGCTGGGCGCGGCTGATTTCGGGGCCAACAAGGTAACGGCCGTGCACGCCCGCTACCCCACGCTTACGGGCCTGGGCCTTACCGTATCGGTCAAGGAAAGTCCGCTCGATATAACCGACCTCGATTTCAAAGGGCGGCTGCTCGAACCCGACCCGCTAGCCTCGCTGCTCAACTCGCACTCCACCATTATGGCCACCATCATTGCCGGGGGCGGTAACTCGTCGCCTAACGGACGAGGGGTGGCTTGGCGGGCCCGCATTGCCCAGGCCAGCTACGATAACCTGCTGCCCGATGATGGCGCCCGGTTGGCGGCCCAGCAGGTATCAGTGCAGAACCACTCCTATGGGGTGAGCGTGGAAAACTTCTACGGTCTCGAAGCCCGGGCCTACGATGCGCAGGCCCACCAGTACCCCGGTCTGCTGCACGTGTTTTCGTCGGGCAACTCGGGCCACCTGCCAGCCCCGGCCGGCCCCTACGCCGGCCTCGACAGCTTGGGTAACCTCACCGGCGAATTCAAAAACTCGAAAAACAGCCTGAGCGTGGGCGCCACCGATGGCCTGGGCCAGGTGAACCCGCACAGCTCGCGCGGCCCCGCCGCCGACGGTCGCATCAAGCCCGAGCTAGTGGCCTACGGCGACGGAGGTTCGTCGGACGCGGCGGCGCTGGTTTCGGGCATCAGCCTGCTGGTGCAGCAGGCCCACCAGCAAAGGCGCGGCGGGGCGTTGCCCGCGGCAGCTCTGGTGCGGGCGGCTCTGCTGAACACGGCCGACGACACGGGCCGGCCCCAGGTGGATTTCGTGGCCGGCTACGGGCAGGCCGATGCCCTGGGGGCCGTGCAGACGATGCTGGAGGGCCGCTTTGTGGAAGGCACGGCTTCTGCCGGGCAGGAGCGGGTATTCACGGTTACGGTGCCCGCCGGCACCCACCGCCTCAAGGTTACGCTGGCCTGGACCGACCCCGAAGCCGCCGCCAACGCGGCCAATGCCCTCATCAACGACCTCGACCTGACCCTGCACCGTCCCGCCACCGGCCAGCAATGGCTGCCCTGGACGCTGAGCGCCTACCCGCACCCCGATTCGCTGGCCTTGCCCGCCCGCCGCCGGCCCAACCACCGCGACAACGCCGAGCAGATTACCCTCGACCTGCCCGCGGCCGGCACTTACGAGCTGCGGGTGCGCGGTTACCAGGTGCCCCAGGGCCCCCAGGCCTTCAGCGTGGCCTACGAGTTCGAGTCGGGCCTGAGCTGGATTGCGCCCACCAAGACCAGCAACCTGAGGGTTGCTACCGCCGAGCTGCTCCGCTGGCAGTGGGCCGGCCCGCCTACCAGCGCCCGGCTGGAATACCGGGCGCTGGGGCAAGCCAGCTGGCAGGTGCTTGGCTCGGGGCTTGAGCTACGGACGCAGGCCTTCCGCTGGACCACCCCCGATACCATCCGGCCGGGGCAGCTGCGCCTGGTTTCAGGAGTTGGTACCGTTGCATCGGATACCTTCTTCACGGCCCGGCCCCTGCGCCTGCTGGTGGAGTATGCCTGCGCCGAGGAGGCACTGCTGACCTGGCGGCGGGTGCCGGGTGCTGCTGCCTACCAGGTCTATGCCTTGGGCGCAACGCACCTGGCACCCTTACGAATGGTTGCGGACACGGCTTTATTGCTTTCGGCCGCCGAGGTGGGAGCCCGTTACTTTGCCGTAGCACCGGTTATCGGCGGCCAGGTCGGGGAGCGGGGCCCCACGGAAGATTTGCAGCAGGGAAGCAACGGGTGCTACGTGCGCTCCTTTTTGCCCCGTCAGCTCGTCACGGATACGGTACGCTTCGATCTGGCCCTGGGCTCCACCTTCCGCCTGCAAACCATCAGGCTGCAACGCCGCCGCCCCGATGGCAGTTTCGAGGACATCCAGACGCTGCCGGCAGGCTTGGCCACGGCCTTGGTACTGACGGATGACGAACCCCTGGCCGGTTATGCCCAGTACAGGGCGCAGCTCACGCTCTCCAACGGCAGCGAAGTGTACAGCCAGCCCGAGCGGGTTTTTCGGGTGGTAGAAGCCGCGGCAGTACTGGTGTATCCGGTGCCGGTGCCGGTTGGTGAGCCCCTGCGTATTGTGCTGCCCCCCGAGCAGGCAGCCGATGTGCGGCTCTACGACCTGGCTGGCCACCTGAAGCTGACTACTGCGGCCGAGGTCGGTACCATTAAGCGCATTGCCACCGGCACGCTGCGGCCCGGCGTCTACCTGCTGCGCATCAGCCTGCGGGGTGGAGCCACCATTACCCGCCGCATCAGTGTAATGTAGCGCTTGGGGAGGGCGCACCGGCCCGTCAACTGACCGCCTGATTCCGCCAATCCGCTAGGCCGGCTGCAGTTGTTTCGTCACCAGACCAGGCCGTGGCGAAGCAGGCGAGTGCCACCCGGCCCCATCAGCTCCCTGCGGGCTACGGACAGCAAAACGCCGCCCCGACTCGCTGGAGTCAGGGCGGCGTTTTGCTGTCCGTAGCCCGTAGGGGCTTTATACAGGCTAATATACGTAGCTAAGGGCCGTACGGTCGTTGGTATTGAACGGACGGTTTGCGCCCGAGCCGATGCAGGCCAGCATCCAGGAGTTCGGGTCGGGGCCCGATGGCGTACCGGGGATGTAAACAGCGCCAACTGTGCTGGCACCTTCGTTCACGGCCGAACCACCGCAGCTGTACTGGCGGCTCATGTAATCGGTGTGGCGGAAGCCAACGCAGTGGCCGACCTCATGAGCCAGAATGGTAGCAATGTAAGTAGAGGCGTTGGCCGTGCCGATAGCGCCCACATTAATGCTGATCGAGTTGTATGGATTACCGTTCGACGGGAAACCTGCCGAAGCCAAGTAGGTGGAACCCGACGGAGCCGCGTTCATCACAATGTTGCCACCCGAAGTAACACGGGCGAAGCTAATACGCAGGTTTTCGGCATTGTAGCGGCGAATCAGCTCGTCGGTGGCCGTAATGTAAGCCGAGGGCAGGCTGCTCGATACTCGGATGGTGATAGTGCGGGGTAGTCCGGTTACCAGGTTGGTGGTACGGTACTGCTCATCTTGGCCAACGCGCAGCATCTGGTAGTCGGGCTTGGCGGCCAGCATTTCGGGGCTGAGCACGATGTCGCCTTCTACAAGGACGCCGCCCCCGTCAATGGCCGTAGCACCATCGGCCGTGAAGCCGAGCGCCTTGATCTGGCTGATGGTAGTTTCGGACAGCGTGCCCTTTACCTCTACATTGGCTTTTTCCTGGCAAGAGGAAAGCGACATGCCCAGGGCAGCTACCAAGGCGAGGGGTGTAAGCGTTCTGAATGTCTTCATGGGTTTTGGTTGTGGTTTGGTTGATAGAACGGGACAAACATAGAGTTTTGTTGATGATATTTCAAAGTAAAGCTTGTTTGATTGACAAAATCATATACATGTTTAACCCCAAAACACTGTTCTTCAGCGTCGGTCTATGGAGTGGGTAATTGTACTATATTTGAATATGAATTTCTGATGAAATGCCTTTTCAAGTAAACTGGCTGAGAAAAGAAATTCGATGAACGCAGCGTCCATCCATCTGAAACAGCCGAAATACTCGCTGAAACCGACCTGAATTTTTTTTGAGAAAAATGTAGCGTCGGGCCTTGCAATCGGCTGCCTCGGCTATTTGGCTATCTTTGTAAATAACCGAATCCGCGCTGTCGGCTTTTCCCGGCGGCTTTACCATATAGATCTTCCAGGCCGTGGCTTGTTCCTCCTGCTCCTCCTCCGGCGGGGGTTGTTCCACTTCAACTACCTCGGGCTGCGGCTCGAAGGGTAGTTGCAGCAGTGGCTGCACCCGCCTCAATGTATTCGACTGGCTCCAGGATCTGGATCTGCCCAGCGACTTTAAAGGGTTTGATATCGCCGAAATCCGCTTCAAAGGCGGGCGCAAAGAGTTCTTCCGCAACACCAGCCGCCTGCCCCTCATCACCGGCGACGCCGTGGTGGTGGAAGCGGCCGGCAACGGCTGGCACCTGGGCCACGTCTCGCTGAAAGGCGAGCTGGTGCGCCTGCAGATGAAGAAGAAGAAAGTGCCCCTCGACTCGCCCGACATCCGCCCCATTTTGCGGGTGGCCACCGAGCAGGATGCCGAGCGCTGGCAGGCCGTGCGCGACCTCGAAACCGGCACCATGTTCCGGGCCCGGGCCGTGGTCGAGGAGCTGCGCCTGCGCATGAAGCTCTCCGACGTGGAGTACCAGGCCGACCGCACCCGCGCCACGTTCTTCTACTCGGCCGACGACCGGGTGGACTTCCGCGACCTGATCAAGCGCCTGGCCGACGAGTTTCGGGTGCGGGTGGAGATGCGCCAGATTTCGCTGCGCCACGAGGCCGGCCGCCTTGGCGGCATCGGCAGCTGCGGGCGCGAGCTGTGCTGCTCCACCTGGCTCTCCGATTTCAAGAGCGTGAGCACCACCGCCGCCCGCTACCAGAACCTGAGCCTGAACCCGGCCAAGCTCTCGGGCCAGTGCGGCCGCCTCAAGTGCTGCCTCAACTACGAGCTCGATACCTACCTCGACGCCCTCAAGGACATCCCGCAGGTGCAGCGCCCGCTGCTCACGGAGCGGGGCGAGTACACGCTCCAGAAAACCGACATCTTCAAGCGCAAAATGTGGTTTGCCGTGCGCGGCGACAACAACTGGGTGGTAGTGCCCGTGGAGCGCGTACGCGAAGTGCTGGAGATGAACAAGCGCAACGAGAAGCCTGATACGCTGCTCGTGCCAGTGCGCGAGGAGGAGCGGGCTCCCGATGTAACGGCCATCGTGGAAGGCTCACTGGAGCGCCTCGATGACAAGATAAAAGCCTCGAAGCGGCCCAAGCGCGGCAAGAAAAAGCCCACCGACGAGGCCCCGGCTCCGGCCGACCGGCCGACCCGGGCCCGGACTGAGCGCCCCGAACGCCCGGCCCGACCTGTTGCCTCCGACGACCAAATTGCCCCCGTAGCCACTCCGGGTGAGGGTCCCGCAGAAGAGCGGGCCCGGCCCCGCGGCGCAGCCGCCCGGCCGCTCAACCGCCGGGGTGGCCGCAGCCGCAGTGGCGAGGGCCGCGCCGGTGAAAGCCGCCGGGGCAGCGGCCGGCCCGCCCCGGAGGGTGGTGCCCCCGAAACCCCGCGCGCCCCCCGCGAAGGAGGCCGCCCACCGCGCAGCGGCGGCTCCGACGCCCCCCCCCGGGAGGGCGGCCGGTCCGCGTCGGCTAATGGCGAAACTGGCTCAGACAACCGCCGGGGCCGTTCGGGCAGCCGGCGGGGTAGCACCCGTTCGGGCCGGGGCGGCAGCGCCGGCGGGGCTACGCCACCGCCCACCGACTCCTGATCATCCCCTTTCCTGACGCTATGAATAAGCTGTTCCGCGGGCTTCCGGCTCTGATTTTTGGCATGTTGCTGCTCACGGCCTGCGACCCGGCTGAGGTGTACGAGAAAAACACCGACCTCACCTCGCCCGCCGGCGACCCTTACGTGTGGGCCGTGCAGAACAAGCCCACCTTCGAGTTCGACATTACCGATACCACGCAGCCCTACGATGTGTACCTCAACATCCGCAACGCCATGGATTACGGGTACTACAACCTCTACGCCCGCCTCACGCTTACGGGCCCCGATGGCAAAATCATCTCGCGTAAGCTGCACGAGATGATCCTGATGGACCCCAAAACCGGCGAGCCACGCGGCAGCGGCAGCGGCGACATCTTCGACCACCGCATTCTGGCCCTGCCCAACCAGACGTTTGCCCAGCCCGGCACCTACAAAATCGTGCTTGAGCAGTACATGCGCCAGGATCAGCTGCGGGGCATTATGGCCGTGGGCGTACGGGTGGCCCGCCACGAGGCTGGGAAGTAACGCAAAGGAATAAAGTAGTTCAGAACCGGGTATACAGGCCCCTTTAATCAAAGAAGACCCGCTGGCAGTGCCGGCGGGTCTTCTTTTTTTGAGTGAATGGGGCAAGCAGCTTAGATGCGCTCAACTTTAACGGCGTTCTGGCCCTTCTTGCCATCGACGATATCAAAGGAGACCCGGTCGTTTTCGCGAATTTCGTGAATCAGACCAGTTTGGTGAACGAAGATTTCCTCGTTGTTTTCATCCTGAACGATGAAGCCGAATCCTTTGGACTCGTTGAAGAACTTTACTTTACCGGTTTTCATAGCGGGGGTAAACGGTTGTGGAGTGGAAGAATGGCGGTAAATCTACACGGTTTTTCAACCCGACAAAAGACCCTGGCCCGGAACGTGGCCGCGCCGGCTGCGTATGCACACCTAACCACCATCTCAGCTTCCGCGCCTTATGTCCGATACTGCCAAGCCCAACACCACGCCCGCCAACGAGTCTGCCCCAAGCGAAGAGCCCACCGCCTCGCCGGCTGCTAATCCCACCGATGAGCTGCCTCCCGAGCTGCGCGCCCCGGCCAACACGCCCAGCGAGCAGCCCGTCGCCCACGACCGCAACCATGAGCAGAACGAAGTAGCCGGCGCCAGCCGGGGCGAGTTTGGCCGCCAGGACCTGGGCGGGGCCACCAAGGGCGGCTATAGCGACGAGCCCAGCCGCGGCAACCAGACCTATGCCGGCCCGGTAGCCGAGCCGGCCGCCACCACTGGCTACGAGGGCGAGCGGGCCCAAACCGACCGGGGCTTTCCTTCGGCTGAAAACGGTAGCTTCGGCACCGTGGCCGTAGGCGCTGGCGACACACCCGGCTCGGCTGTCGGTACCGATTTTGGCAACGACAACGATGCGCCCCAGGGAACGGACTCGGGCTACGCGGCCAACTACGGCACCTCGTCGTTGGGCGGCACTCGGAACACCTCCGCTCAGCCCGATACCACCCACCGCAACCAGCGCGAAGACTACACGCCCGGCCACCCCGCGGGTGGCCCCGCCGGCCAGCGCACCGGCCAGGCCCCTACCAACGCCGGCACCGGCCGCGACGAGGCTGAGGCCACGCCGCCCACCACGGCCGACCGCAGCGGCTACGAAGCCGCCGGCTCGGCCAATTCGGAAGGTGGCGAAGCCGAGGGCTTTGGCACCAAAGGCGGCTCTTACAACGACGAATACGATGGCGCGGAGGCCGGCCAGCCCGGTTCGCCTGCCAAGGGCGACCTCGAAAAGCAGGACGGTGCCAAAAACTACGGCTCAGCCTCTGACCAGCGCACCAACGCCCCCAACTCGCCGGATTACGGTTCGGCCCCCGGCCAAACCAGCTCGCCCGACAAGGCCGTGTAAGCGCATTACAGCCGCTAAGCCTCAAAAAGCCTCCCCGTTCCCAGCTACTATGGGTGCGGGGAGGCTTTTTTGGGCGCAGAAGGCTACCCTGACCAAAATCAGCTGACAGGCTCCAACCAATCAGCCGGCTAAAGTTTACTAGCGGGCCGGCGCGTGGCCTGGAACAGCTTACCCTTCTCGTTGCTGAAGATGAAATCGTAGTCGTTGATGTAAACCAGGGCTTCGGCCTGCCCGGCTTTGGGCAGGCGCAGGCGGCTTTTGAGGCCATCGAAGAGCGGCCGGCCGGGCAGGCGCTCGAACTGGTAGGCGCAATCGACGCCCAATAACGCCACCCGGCGGCCATCGGGACTGATGTCGGCGGCCGTGACGCGGGTGGGGAGCAGCAGGCTATCGGCGAGGCGGGCCACGTAGTGGCCGGGGCGGGCGGGCAGCACGTATTGCTTGGTCCAGAGCGTGGGGCTGCGGTTTTTGGTGAACAGGTAGAGGCTGTCCTGGTAGTAGTAAAAGGCCTCGCAGTCGAAGTTGCGGCGGGCCTTGGCGGGCGGAAAATCGTGCTGGTCGGGGTAGGAGAAGGTGATGGTATCGGCCTGCTGCCAGGTGGGGCCACTGAGGCGGAAGATGCGCAGGTTGCGGCGCTTGTTGCGGTTGTTGCCGAAGTCGCCCACGTAGAGCTGGTGGGCGTCGTCCTGGGCCAGGTCTTCCCAATCGATGTTCTGGAGCGGCTCCAGGTCGAGGGCCTGCAGCAAGTCGCCCTGGCGCGTGACGCGGTAGAGGCGGGCCGTATTGCCGCCGTCGGCGTGGGTCCAAAGGTCGCCGCCGGGGCCGGCCATTTCCAGGCCCGAGCTTTCCTGGGCCCGCTTGCTCAACTCGCCAATCTTACTGACCTGGTAATCGGCATCGGCCACGGCAAACGTGCCCCGCTCCGGGGCAGGGGTGCAGGCAGGCAGCGCGGTCAGCAGACCAAGCGTGCAGGTACAGCAGGAAAGCCAAAGGCGGCGGAGCGGATCGGGCATGAGGAGAAAGCAGTAAGAAGGGCAGAGGCAGTCGGCCATTAGGCGGCCGTGCGGGCTCATACGCCGGCTGGGCGGCGGCGGCCATCTAAAAGCACAAATTTACCGGACCTAGCTTGTGGTAAGCAACCGGTAAAGCGGCTATCTTACAAGAGCCTTACGCTACCATGGCCACCCTATGCCGCTGCCCGCTGCCACCCCGCGCTTCCTGTTGTTGCTATTACTGCTAGCCGCGCCCCCGCTGGTGCGCCCTGGCGCGGCCCAAACCCCGCTACTGGCCCCCGCCGACTCGGTAGCGGCTGCCCCGGCCCGCAACTGGCTGCGCCGGCCGGCGGTGCTGCGCACGGCCATACCCGTGGCCCTGGTTACGCTGGGCTACCTGAGCCGCAGCGAGAACCTGCTCGATGAGCTGAAGGAAGAAGTGCGCGAAGAAACCCGCGAAAGCTTCCCCGATTTCCATACCCACCTCGACGATTATTCGCGCCATATGCCCGCGCTGGCCGCCTACGGCCTGTTTGCGGTGGGGCTGAAGGGAGAAAGGGGCGTGGTGCCGTTTACGGCCTGCTACGGCCTCTCGCACGCCCTGAGCACGGGCATCGTCAGCAACCTCAAGCGCATCAGCCACACCCGCCGGCCCGATCAGCCCACCGATTTCAGCTCCTTCCCCTCGGCCCACACCGCCGAGGCGTTCCTGACGGCCACGCTCCTGCACGAGCAGTTCGGGCGGGGCCGCCCCTGGGTGTCGGTGGCGGGCTACACCGTGGCCACCGCCACCGGGGCCATGCGCATGCTCAACGACCGGCACTGGCTCACCGACGTGGTAGCGGGGGCCAGCATCGGCTTTCTGTCGGCCGAAACCGTGTGGCGGCTCTACCCCGCCGTGGTGCGCCACCTGCCCGGCCACCTGGCCCAGAAGCTGCTGCTGCTACCCACCTACGTCCCCGGCCCCGGTGGGGCGGCCGTGGGGGCCGTGCTGGTGGTGCGGTAATGGGTTAATGTCTCGGATGCCCGTCTCTGCATAAGCGGCCGAAGCAATTATGACCACGGGTGGCCGGCGTGTTGTTGCCGTACGGAACGAATTTGCAAAACCTGTCCACGATTCACCGTTTATGGAATGCTGCGCTGAGCGTTTTCAAAGACATAGGCGAACAGGATTTTGGAGGCAGCGGGGTAATGTAAATTCTGCCTCGATTATCTGAGAATCATCCCTTAACATAATTTCGCTCTCAGACTGACCTCGGAATAATAGCGGTTTTATCTTCCCAGCGCAGCCTCCTAGCGGCGTAGTACTTTGCCGGGATACGGGCTTCATTTTGGGCGTTTACGAAACTCATCTTTTTGGGGCATTTCGTAAACGTTGAATCGTAGACGCGTTTCTTGAACTCGCCCTGCCCTATTGGGGCTAGCTGGCTACTAGGTGCTGAGCTGATTCCTGCCGTTTACCGAAAGGAGGACTTGGCTGGAACATGAATCGCGAAGCCCGTCCTCACCACGGCATCGCAACCAAAAAGCCCGGCACCTCACGGCACCGGGCTTCTCAGTTTGTTTGTGGACTCTCATCGGGATTCAGGGGCGACCACCGAGCAACGTTACTTAATAAACTGTGCAAGCTGCGCCACCAAATCCTCGCCGTGCAGGTTGACGGCCACAATTTTGCCCGTAGGGTCAACGAGAAAATTTTGCGGAATGCCTTGAATGTTGTAGCGCTGGGCCACCTCATTTTCCGGACCCCGTAGGTCGGCTACCTGCGTCCACGGCAGGTGGTCGTCCGCGATGGCCTTGAGCCATTTCTCGCGTCCCTCGTCAATCGAGATGCCCAGCACGTCAAAGTTGCGGTTTTTGTAGGCCTCGTAGGCTTTGAGTAGCTGGGGATTCTCGGCGCGACACGGGTGGCACCAACTGGCCCAGAAATCAAGCAGCACGTATTTGCCCCGGTAGTCGGCCAGCGAAACCGGCTGGCCGGCCGGGGTGGGCTGCACGAAGTCGGGGGCCTGGGCTCCGATGGCGGTGGCTTTTTTCTTGGCGAGTTGCTGGCCGTACTGCTGCCCGGCGGGGCTGTTGCGCAGGGCCGGGCTCAGCGCGGCGTACAGGGGCGCTAGTTCGCTATAAGGCGTGTATAGCGGCAGCTGCTGCAGGACTTCGAAGCTCACCCAGGAGGCGGGATGCGCCTGAATGAATGCCATGTCGGCTTGGGTCTCCTCCTGGCGCAGGGCCGCAAAGTCCGCCTTCGGGCCCGCTTGTTTACGCTTGTCCCACAAATGCTCAAGGCCGGCTTGGCGCTGCTGGTAATCGGCGGTAAGGGACCCGCCCTGTGCCCGCGCCTTGTGAAGGGAATCGGGACTTGTCACGACAACCGGGCCGGGCTCCAGAAACAGGCGCATCCGCTCGGGCGACTCGAAGTAATAGCGGCGCCGCTCGCCCCCCATCATCATTTCGCGCAAGCCATCTTGCAGCCGGCCCCGGCGCTCCAGCACCAGGGAGGCCGTCATGGGCTGGGGGGTGGTGCCCTTCAATTCAAAACGACCGCGCTGCAGCGTGGCGGAATCCAGCCGCTGGTCACCGCTCACCAAGTAAACCTTGGCCGGCGCGTTGAGCTGGGCAATACGTCCTTTGATGACGTACGGATAGGTGGCCGGTGCGTGGGGTTGGGCCAGCGCGAAGCCAGGCGCCAGCAGCAGCAAACAAGCCAAGTGGGTTGTCGTCATGGGACGGGGGAAGTAACCGGGTGTCAGCCAGTGGCGGCCAAGCGCTAAAGGTAGGGGGCACCAGTGATAAAACGGTGTTGGGAATTAGTCAATTCGAGGTCACAAAACCATGTTGAAAATGCCCTTCACGCACCAGCCAAAAATCGCGTTTTTCAGTTTAACCAAACGGTGATTTAAATAGGCCGCGTGGCCCCATAATACTTTACTAACGGTCGTTTAGAAAATGTTATGGCCTGTTACTGCCGCAGCTATGCAATCCACGCTACGCCGAAATAAGTCAGTAGCCAGAACAGAATCAGCATAGCAAAGCCTCGGCCGATGATAGCCGTTTCGTTCAATAGCACTGGAGGTATACCTGATTCATTTGAATTTGGAGAAGAAGTAAGATTACGGGGCGGGTTTATTGAGGTGCAGGGAAATTATTGCCCTATTGCAGCACGATGTAGGGTAGCAGTTTCTCAAAAGTAGCCTCGTCCAGCACCCGGATTTTGCGCAGGTCGGCGGGTTGCTGGAAGGGGCCGTGCTGCTGGCGGTAGGCCACCAGCACCCTGGCCAGGCGCTTGCCCACGTAGGGGTGGGCCTGGAGCACTTCAAAGGAAGCCGAGTTTACCTGGAGCAGGGCCGGAGCGAAGCTGGGCGTTACGAAGGTGTATTTGCGCAGGCTGTCGACGAGGTCGGGGGCGTCGTGCAGAACGTAAATTTCGGCCAGCTGGTCTTCGTGCCGGAAGCCGCCCAGCCGCTGCCGATACTCGACTATCCGCCGCGCGTAGCCCCGCCCGATGCCCCGGATCTGCATGAGTTGGGTGGTGTCGGCGGCGTTTAGGTCGAAGGCGGCGAGGTGGGTGGGCTTGCGCACGAAGCCAGGCCGGGCCTCGAAGGGCGGGCGCTCGGGGTAGCGGCTGCTGCCTTTGGCAAAGCTGCGCGGCTCGCGGGCGGGCAGCTGCTCGGGCAGCTGGATGTACGGGGCGAGGCGGGCGTAGGTGGTGTCGGAGAGGCCGTAGGCTTTGCGCAGCTGCTCCTTGGCCCGGAAGCCGCCCACGGCGGCGCGGTACTTTACCAGCCGCTCGGCCAGCCAGGCGGGTAGGCCCCGGGCCTGCCAGTCGCGGGCCGTGAACGTGTTGGGGTCGAAGGGGGCCAGCGGGACCTGGGGCACCCGCTCGCGGGCGGCGTAGGTGCGGCGGGGGTAGCGGCTGGTAAAGGCGGGCCGGGCCGTGCGGCGGGCGGCCAGCGTGGTGGCCCAGGCATCGAGGCGGCGCTGGTCGGGGGCCGGGTCGTAGGTGGGCAGCGCGGGCCGCAGCAGGGTGGGCAGGGCCAGCCAGAGCAGCATCAGGGCCAGCAGCACCACGAAGCCCGTGGTTTCGCGCCGCGAGAAGCCGAAGTAGCGTCGCACCGCCCGCCGCAGCCGCGCGGCCGGGCCCCGGGCGGGGCGTGGGGTAGCGGGCAAAGCCGGTTTCGGACGGGCAGCAGGCATAACGGATAGCTTTTAGTACGGAATAACCCCGGTTAGTTTAGCGGGAAATCAGCACAAAATCAATCCATCTACCAGAAAATTTGGGTGGGATATTTTAGGGGCAGCGTGTGTAGGTCGCGCCTCAATACGTGGCGCCAGCACTGCCCCGTCTATTTCCGATCTTGACGTCCACTTCGTAGCGGTAGCGGGGCGGGCCGCCGAGGGGCACGGCGAAGAAGGGCAGGGCCGTGTCGTACTGGTCGGTGACGTAGAACACCAGGTCGTTGGGGGCTTTGGAAAGGGTCGTGAGCTGGAAGTCGAGCGAGAGGCCGTGCTCCTTTTCGCTGATGGCATGGGTGCTGCTGGCCCACACGTTGTTGCCGCTCACGGCGGCCGGGTGGCCGTTTTTGGCCACGCTGAAAATCTTCAGGCCCACGTCGCCGTCCACGTCGAAATTGCTCTGCTTGATGCTCACCACCCGGTCGTTGACGAAGGGGTAGAGGTGGGTTTTGCGGCCCGGTACGGCGGTCAGGCGAAACGAGTACTCGTAGGTGAAGGCGTTGCCGCCCTCCACGGGGATGTTTTCGGTGGGCGAGGAACTCAGGAAGTAGCGGTACAGGTTGCCGTCGTCGCCGCTCTGGCCCTGCACCACCATCTTGAACACGTAGCCGTCGAACTCGGGTACCAGCTCGCCTTCCAGCGGGTTGAGGGGCCCGAAGGTGTACCACTTGTTGTCGTAGGTTTTTTCGCTGCCGAAGCTCTGCTGGCGCAGCAGCGTGCCGCTGCGGTACTGGCCCTGGGGCGAAATGGCGCGGGCATCGGGGGCCGAGTGGGCCCCGCGGCCGCCGTAGAGGCTGAAATCGGTACGCGTGTTCCAGCCGAACTTGGCCTCGTCGTGCTGGCCGCCGCAGTCGGGGTCGAACACGCGGATGTACACCGGCTGGCGGTTTTGCTTGGGAATCAGGAAAAAGAACGTCTGGGTGAAGTCGTCGTCGCCCCAGCTTTTATCGGCCTGGGACCCGAACGTCACCAGAAAGGCAATGTTTTCGCCGGGGTTGGGAGCGGCCTGGGCCCGGGCGCGGGGGCTGGCGGCCAGCAGGAGCACGAGCAGAGCCAGCAGCGGGGCCAGACGGGGCAGGAAAGAAGCAGAACGGTGCATAAGCCGAAAGTACCGCCCGCAAGGGAATTATCCACTGATCGGCCTTCGAATTAGCGGCCGGCGTTGCCCATGTGGGCCGGGTCGCGTATCATTACATCTCCGTCAGTCGCTCGTTTGCCTTCACTCCATGCCCGATACGCCTCACCAGACTACCCACTTTCTGAACAAGCTCACTGCCGAAGTGGCCGGGATGCGGGAAATCGTGAACCGCCGTTTTCGCCCCCTCACCGACGACCAGCTCAACCGGGGGCCGGGGCCGGGCAAGTGGAGCGTGGGCCAGTGCCTGGAGCACCTCAACATTGTGGGGGGACTGTATTTGCCCCTGATGAGCCGCAAGCTGAAAGCGGCCCGCGAACGAGGCTCGAAGCCCACCGACGTGGTAAAGCATGGGTACTTCGGCCGAAAAATGACGGAGGCTTTGCGCGTGCCGGCCAGCGAAAAACCGCTCATATCGCCCCAGCAGTACGCCCCCAGCGGCTACCGGCTGCCGCGCACGGTGCTGGAAGTGTTCGGCCGCCAGCTCGACGAGCTAACCCACCTGATTGAGCAGGCCCGCACCGTAAATATGAACGCCGTGCGCATTCCCAACCCGATTATCCCGCTGCTCTACCCCCGCCTGCCCGACGTGCTGGAAATGCTGGTCGTGCACCTCGACCGCCACATCAACCAAGCCGAGCGCGTCCTCGACGGGCTGGAAGCATCGAGTGAGTAAGTAGAACCACCTGTCATCCTGAGCGGAGCGAAGGACCTTGTACCACTTTATCGTTGATGGCACAAGGTCCTTCGCTCCGCTCAGGATGACACACAAGCCCTGAATCAACCCCGCCGGACCTAGATTCGGCGGGGCTTTTTTTGCCTTTTTGGGTTGATTTTCGGGTTGGCGTGTGGAATCCGGCGGGGCGCGGCATCAGGTTTTTACCAACTTGCCCCTCTTATTCGTTCTGATGCTATGCGCCCTTTCCTGTTAAGCTTACTCGCCCTGCTAATGCTGATTGCGCCCGGTTCATCGTCGCAGAATACGCCCGGCACCAACGGCCCCGGCGGCCCGAACGCGGCCACCTGGAAAAAAATCGACCAGCTGCTGGCTAAAGACCTGACGGCTTCGGCCGGGAAACTGCTCGAGCCGCTCTACCAGCAGGCCCGCCGCCGGCCCGAGGCAGCGCCTGAGTATGTGCGCACGTTGCTCTACAAGCTGCGCATGCTGGAGAGTAAAGAGGAAGAGGCCGACTACAAGGCCATTGAGCTGCTGGAAAAGGACCTGCCAACGGCCGTATTCCCGGCCCGGCCGGTGCTGCATAGCCTCCTGGCCCAGCTCTATGCCCGCTACTACGACCAGCACCGCTACCAGCTCTACCGCCGCACCGCCGTGGCCGGCCCCGATACCGCCGACGCCAGCCGGGCCGACCTGCGCACCTGGGACGCCACCCGCCTCGGAGCCGCCGTGGTCAGCCATTACCGCGCCTCCACGCAAGACGAGCCCCGCCGCCAGCAGCAGCTCCAGCTCGCGGACCTGGGCTACCTCACCCGCGGAGCCGATGCCGAGGGCCGCCAGCGCCGCCCCACGCTCTTCGACCTGCTGGCTTTCCGGGCCGTGGAGGGACTGAGCAACGATGAACTGTACATCACCCGGCCCGCCCAGCAGTTCCGCCTCACCGACCCTGCCCTGTTTGGCCCGGCCCCGGAGTTTGCCCGCCTGCAGCTGGCCGCCCCGGCCGCCGACTCGCTCAACGGCCAGTTCCACGCCCTGCAGGTGCTCCAGCAGCTGCTGGCCTTCCGCCTGACCGATAAAGCCAACCCAACCGCCCTGGCCGATGCCGATTTCCAGCGCCTGGAGTTCGTGAACCAGCACGCCGCCCTGGAAAACAAAGCCGCGCTCTACCGCGCCGCCCTGGCCCGGGCCGCCGCCACCTACCAGGCCCTGCCCATTGCCGCCGAATTCCGGGCGGCCGAAGCGGCGGCCTGGCAGGAAGAGGACCCGGCCAAAGCCCACGCCCTGGCCGTAGCCGTGGAAAAGCAGTTTCCCAAAACCCGGGGTGCCCAGCAGGCCGCCGCCCTGCGCCGCCAGCTGGAGCGCGTGGACCTGAGCTTCACCACCGAAGACGTGCTGCTGCCCAGCCAGCCCTGGCTGCTGAAGCTGACCGTGCGCAACGCCCCGCGCCTCTACGCCACCGCCTACCGCCTCAGCAGCGCCCAGGTGCTCCGGCAGCTGGAGCGGCCGGAGCTGTACGAAGATAAAACCTGGCAGCAGCGCTACGCCCGCGCCCTGGCCGCCACCCCCGCTGCCACCTGGACCCTGGACGTGCCCGGCCCGGCCGATTTCCGGAGCCACACCGTGCAGCAGGCCGGTCCGGCCCTGCCGCTGGGCCAGTACCTCATCGTGCTGAGCACCGCGCCCGATAACCCCACCAAAGAGCAGCCCGGCACCGTCACGGCCACCAGCCAGGTGCAGGTGAGCGCGCTGAGCTACGTGCGCCGCAGCGCCCCCGATGCCGATGGCCCCGAGCTGCTGGTGCTCCACCGCCAGACCGGCGCGCCCCTGGCCGGGGTGCGGGTGCTGCCGTTTTTCCAGTTCTACAACCAAACCAAACGCCAGTACCAGCAACGGCGCGGCGAATCCCAGACCACCAGCACTGCAGGGCAGGCCCGGATTCCGGTTGGGGTGAAAACGGGCGAGAACACGCAACTGCGGGCGGCCCTATTCAGCCAAGGTCCGGACTCGTTGCTGATGACGGAGAACATGGGCTACTACGGCCCGCGTCGCAGCCAATTGCAGGAGGAAGATGAATCCGAAAGCCGAACCTTCCTGTACACTGACCGGGCTATCTATCGGCCCGGGCAAACGGTCTACTTCAAGGGAATTGTTGCAGAGCAGCGGAAAGGCAAGACAAGGGTGCTGGCCAATTTCAAGGAAACTGTGGAGCTCCACGACGTAAATGGCCAGGTCGTGCAACGGGCCGAATTCCAGACCAATAAGTTTGGCTCTTTCCACGGCTCTTTTGTGCTGCCAACCGGCCTGCTGAATGGCCAGATGGCGTTGGTTGCGGATGAAGCCGATAACGGCGGGCAAATCTATTTTGCCGTCGAAGACTACAAGCGGCCGACGTTCCAGGTGACGTTTGCGCCGGTGACGGGTACGCCCGTGCTGGGGCAGTCCGTGACGGTGCGCGGCACGGCCACCGCCTACGCCGGCCAGCCCGTGGATGGGGCCGCCGTGAACTACCGGGTGGTGCGGCGCACGTTCTGGCCCTACTTCGGGCGCGGCTTCTACGGGGGCGGCGCGCCGGAGCAGGAAATTGCCAACGGCACGGCCCGCACCGATTCGGCGGGCGGCTTCGCCGTCACGTTCGTGGCCCAGGCGGGCGAAACCGCCGCGGGCGGTAAGCGCGGGCCCTGGCTCCCCGGCTACGTGTTCGAGGTAACGGCCGACGTGACCGACGCGGCCGGCGAAACCCGCACCGGCGCAGCAGCGCGTCAGCCTCGGCACCGAGGCCCTGACGCTGCGCCTGGACGTGCCCGCCCAGCTCAACCGCACCGAGTTGCCCGCCCTGCGCCTGCTCAGCACCAACGCCACCGGCGAGGCCCTGCCCGCCCAGGGGCAGCTGCGCCTCTACCGCCTCACGCCGCCCGCCCGGGCCTTCCGCCCCCGCCTCTGGGAGCGGCCCGAGCGCGAGGCCCTGAGCGCGGAGGAGTTCCGCCGCCGCTTCCCGCTCGATGCCTACGGGCCCGAGGACAACGACAGCACCTGGGCCCGCACGCTGGTGCTCACCCAGGCCTTCGATACCGATAAAACGCCGCTGCTGCCCGAGCTGGCCGCCCAGCTGGCCCGCCAGGAGCCCGGCCGCTACCTGCTCGAAGCCACGGCCGCCGCGGTAACCGCCGGCCAGCCCGCCCCGCGCGCCGAGCAGTTCGTTCACCCTCTTCGACCCCGCCGCCAACCGCCTGCCCGTGCCCACCCCGGATTGGTTCGTGACCCTGCAGGACAGCATCCGGCCGGGCGAGCACGGCCCGCTTCCTGGTGGGCAGCTCCTTCGAAGGCGCCCGCGTGCTGGTGCAGGCCGAGGCCAAGGGCGAAACCCTGCGCGCCGAGTGGCTCACGCTGGCCGCCGGCGAGCAGCGCGTGGTGGAAGTGCCCGTGCCCGCCGCCCTCGGCGAAACCCAGCTCTACGTCCACCTCACCCAGGTGCGCGACAACCGCCTCTACCTCCACACGGCCGCCGTGCAGGTGGCCACGCCGCCCGCGCCGCTGGTGCTCAGCATCGCCACCTTCCGCGACAAGCTCCAGCCCGGCCAGCAGCGAAACCTGGCGCGTCACCATCCACCAAACCGACGGAAAACCGGCCGACGCCGAGCTGCTGGCCACGCTCTACGACAAGTCGCTGGACGTGTTCCGGCCCCACAGCTTCGCGCCGCTGGAATTTCCCCAGCCCTATTTACCCGCCACGCTGGCCTGGCAGGGTCGGTTTGGGCTGGAAGAAGGTGAAGAATTGTTTGATGCGCAGTCCGTACGTTCAGGGGCCGGATGAAGTGCAGTACCCGCACCTGCATATGTGGGGCTTTCTGGCGGCTAAGATGAAATTCAGAGACAGAGGAGGTTGCGTGGTCAGAAATAGTCTGCGCATCGAATGTGACGATGGAATACTGATAACCAAGCAGACTTAGTGGATTAGTAGTCACCGGAGCTGCAATGGCTGCTCCGCAATGGCTGTGCGCTCCGCCAAGTTTACCGCCCCGGTTATCAAGCGGGATGAAGAAATCACCACTGGTGCTGCCAGATGAGCCCGACTCAATCGGCACCCCAACCCGACCTGAGCAACGTGCAGGCCCGCACCGACTTCCGGGAAACGGCCTTCTGGCTGCCCGCGCTGCGCACCAACGCGAAGGGCGAAACCGTGCTCGAATTCCAGATGCCCGAGGCCGTGACGCGCTGGCAGCTGCTGGCCCTGGCCCACGACCAGCAGCTCCACTCCGGCCTGCTCCAGCGGGAGCTCGTGACCCAGAAGAAGCTGCAAATCACGGCCAACGCCCCGCGCTTCTTCCGCGAGGGCGACCAGCTCACCTTCCAGGCCAAGCTCAGCAACCTCACCGCCGACGCCCTGGCCGGCACCGCCCAGCTCTTCCTGCTCGACGCCCGCACCCAGCAGCCCCTCGAAGCCCGCTGCTGAAAAGCCCCGCCCAGCTCCCCTTCGACCTCAAAGGCAACCAAAGCCAGGCCCTGAGCTGGAACCTCACCCTCCCCGAAACCGCCGAGGGCCAACTGCCCATCGAGGCCATTACCTACAAAGTGGTAGCGAAAGGGGCAGTTGTCAGTTGTCAGTGAGCAGTTGTCAGGCAAGCAGAAGCGCCAGCGCCGCCGCCAGAACAAACCAACAACTGACAACCAACAACTGACAACTATCGAAGACGGCGAGCAGAACACGCTGCCGGTGCTGCCCAACCGCCTGCTCGTGACCGAGAGCCTGCCGCTGCCGATTGTGGGGCCGGCGACCCGGGAGTTTGAGCTGCAGAAGCTCACCAGCACCACCTCGGCCACCCGGCGCAACTACTCGCTCACGCTGGAAATGACGCCCAACCCGGCCTGGTACGCCGTGCAGGCGCTGCCCTACCTCATGGAGTACCCCTACGAGTGCTCGGAGCAAGTCTTCTCGCGCCTCTACGCCAACCTGCTGGCGGCCAAAATCCTGCGCAGCAGTCCGGCCCTGAAAACCACCCTGGCCGAGTGGCAGCGCGCTGCCCAGGCTGGCGACCAGGCTGCCCTCAGCAGCAAGCTGGAACAGAACCCGGAGCTGAAAGCCCTGCTGCTCCAGGAAACGCCCTGGGTGCGCGACGCCCAGAGCGAAACCGAGCGCATGCGCCGCCTGGCCGAGCTCTTCGACGAGCCCCGCCTTCAGGCCGAAACCGCCCGCGCCCTGGCCAAGCTGCGCCAGCAGCAGCTGCCCGACGGCGCCTTCCCCTGGTTCGAGCGCATGCCCGCCGACCGTTACATCACCCAGCTCATCGTGGCCGGCTTCGGCAAGCTGCAGAAGCTGGGCGCTTTCGATGCCCTGCAGGATGAGCAGGCCCGCCCGCTGCTGCAAAGCGCCCTGGCCTACCTCGACGGCGAATTGCAGCAGGACTACGCCCGCCTGCGCAAGCAGCCCAAGGTTGATTTGAAAGCCGACCACCTCACCGACCTCCAGATGCAGGCCCAGTACGCCCGCAGCTTCTGGCCCACCGTGGCCGTGCCCAAAGCGGCGCAGGCGGCCTTCGGCTACTACCAGCAGCAGGGCGCCACCTACTGGCCCGGCCGCACCCGCTACCTCCAGGCCCAGCTGGCCCTGGCCCTGCACCGCGCCAAAACGCCCGCCCCCGCCGCCCAAATCCTGACGGCCCTGCGCGAAAACGCCCTGCACAACGAGGAGCTGGGCATGTACTGGAAAGACGTGCGCCCCGGCTACTACTGGCGCGAGGCCCCCACCGAAACCCAGGCCACCCTCATCGAGGCCTTCGACGAAGTAGCCAACGACCAGCGCGCCGTGGATGAAATGAAGCTCTGGCTGCTCAAGCAGAAGCAGGTGCAGAACTGGCCCAGCACCCGCGCCACCGCCGACGCCTGCTACGCCCTGCTGCTGCGCGGCTCCGACTGGCTGAAACCCGCCGCCGAGCCCCTGGTGGTCACGGTAGGCGGGCAGCCCGCCCAGCCCACCCGCCAGCAGGCCGGCACCGGCTACTACAAAATCACCTGGCCCGCCGCCGACATCAAGCCCGCCCAGGGCCGCGTGACGGTGCGCAAGCCCGATGCCGGCGTGGCCTGGGGTGCCCTCTACTGGCAGTATTTCGAGCAGCTCGATAAGATTACGCCCGCCGCCACCGGCCTGAGCCTGGAGCGCCAGCTCTACCGCGAGCAGCGCACCGCCGCCGGCCCCGTGCTCGAACCCCTCACCCCCGCCAGCCCCCTGCGGGTGGGCGACGTGCTGGTGGTGCGCCTGGTGCTGCGCGCCGACCGCGACCTGGAGTACGTCCACCTCAAGGACCAGCGCGCCGCCGGCCTCGAGCTCATCGGCCAGACCAGCGGCTACCGCTACCAGAACGGGCTGGGCTACTACGAGAGCCCCCGCGACGCGGCCACCAACTTTTTCATCAGCGCCTTCCCCAAGGGTACCCACACCTTCGAGTACCGGCTGCGGGCGGCGCAGGCGGGCAATTTCAGCGGCGGCCTCTCGCAGCTGCAGTGCCTCTACGCCCCCGAATTCACGACCCACTCGGCCGGCACCCGGGTGAGCATCGAAGCGCAGCGGTAGGCAATGTTGGCCACCGAATTTTATGGCCCCTTGGGCGGCCCTAGGCCGCATTGCCGAGCTTACTTGGGCCTGTGGGTTGACACGGGCTTTTCGAAGCGCTACCTTTGCCCTTCGTTTACTGTTGGTTAGAAAAGAAAAAGTTGATGCGTAAGCTAGTATTGATCCTTTCCGTGCTGCTACTGAGCAGCGCTTCCGCCTGGGCCCAAGACGATGCCAAGGCCTCGGCCACTGTCACGCCCACCAGCCTGCCCGGCGAAGAAGAACTCTCGGCCCAGGAGCGTGCCGAGCGTGATTTCCTGATGCCCACGCGCCGCAAACGCGCCGCCGCCCTCGACGCAGCCGAAGAAACCGCCCGCCAGGCTGCCGCCGAGGCCCAGGCCGAAGTCGCCCGTACGGCCCAGGCTGTTCTGGCCGCCGAAGCAACAGCCGCCACGCCTGAGCCCGTCGCTGCACCGGTAGAAAAGCGCAAAGTGGTTATCAAACGAAAATCAGCCCGCCGCTAATCACCTTTATTTCCCAAATCCCCTTCAACAGAAAGCCCCGTTTCGCAAGCTTGCGAAACGGGGCTTTCTGTTGGATATGTTCGGTGACGGTGGTGAAGCGCCGCCTTATGATGGATTAAGCGTCCTGGGGCATGAGGCGCACCACCAGCCCATCCATGCGCGGGTTCAGGCGAATCTGGCAGGAGAGGCGGCTGCCCTGGGTCATGACGGGCAGGCTTTCGAGCATGGCCAGCTCGTCGTCGGAGGGCTCGGGCAGTTCGGGGCCGGCCAGCACCTCTACGTGGCAGGTGCCGCAAAGCGCCATGCCCCCGCAGGTGGCCTGAATGTCGTAGCCATCAGCCTTCATGATTTCCATCAGGCTCAGCCCCATGTCGGTGGGGGCCGTAATTTCGTGGCGGTGGCCGGGAGATTCCTCCACGTACACCCGTACTTCGTCGGTCATGCTATTGGGAGCTGTTAGCTAAAAGCTGTTAGCTATTAGCTTTCCGTTGAACGAAAAAAGCTAACAGCTAACAGCTTGCAGCTAATAGCCAATTAAAGTGTGGGCACCCCGTTGACGGTGGTGTATTTGAGGGTGTACTTTTTGTCGGGGTAGATATACTTGAACGCGCCCTGGCACATGAGGGCGGCCTCGTGGAAGCCGCAGAGAATCAGCTTGAGCTTGCCGGGGTAGGTGTTGATGTCGCCGATGGCGAAAATACCCGGTACGGAGGTCGAATAGTCCTCCGTGTTCACTTCCACCGCGTTTTCATTGATGCCCAGGCCCCACTCGCCAATCGGGCCGAGCTTGGGCGTGAGGCCGAAGAGGGGAATAAACGAGTCGGCTTCCACCTGCTCGGTATCACCGCCGTTAGCCGTGATGGTGACGCCGTTGAGGCGGCCGTTGCCGTGCACGTGCGTGACGTTGCTGCTGAGCACGAGCTTCACCTTGCCGGCTTCGTGCAGCTTCTGCACCTTCTCGGCCGAGTCGGCCGCGCCGCGGAAGGTGGTGCCGCGGTGTACCAGCGTTACTTCCTTGGCCACGTCGGCCAGGAAAATGGTCCAGTCGAGGGCCGAGTCGCCGCCGCCGGCAATCACGAGGCGCTGGTCGCGGAACGTTTCGGGGTCGCGCACCATGTAGTACACGCCCTTGCCGCCCTCAAACGTGGTCAGGTCCTCGATGGCGGGCTTGCGGGGCTCAAACGAGCCCAGGCCGCCGGCAATGGCCACGGCTTTGCAGCTGATCTGGGTGCCGTCGGTGGTGGTGAGATGGAACGAGCCGTCGTCGAGCTTGCTGAATTCCTCTACCCGTTCGCCGAGCGTGAACGTAGGGTGGAAGGGCTCAATCTGGCGCATGAGGTTGTTCACCAAATCGCCGGCCAGTACCTCGGGGAAGCCCGGAATGTCGTAAATCGGCTTCTTGGGATAGATTTCGGAAAGCTGCCCGCCCACCTGGGGCAGAGCGTCTACCACGTGGCAGCGCAGCTTCAGCAGCCCGGCCTCAAACACAGCAAACAGCCCCACCGGGCCAGCCCCGATAATGCAGATATCAGTGGAAATGGAATTGGTCATGTACAAGCAACGAAAAACGGAACATCCGGCCCGTGGGGGCCGCCTGCTTAACAACCAAACTGCCCAAATCGTTGGCTAAAAAGCCAAAGCAGATTCGGCGCCGGGCGCTACGCGGGCGCAAAGATACGCAGCCGGATTGCCCAAACCAGCCAGGGCCTGCAAGACGCTTTGGTGCCGGCTGGCCGGCCCCTGGAAAAATACTGCTTACGGAGTGAGCCCGACCGTAACAGCAAGACCGGAACCTACGTTGTTCGGAGTGGTCTGGGTTCCAAAAAAATACCCTGCCGTCATCTGCTTGCGAACCCAACCAACTCCTTTGCTTATGCAGCTCTCCGACTTGTTTGTGCCCACCGCCGCTCACATCGACATGGTGTCGATGCTGACCTACTTTTTTCTGCTGGCCTCGATGTACGCCTTTCTGGGCAACTTCCTGTTCTCCATTATCTCCAACGGCCTCACTGTGCCCGAGCACCGCCTCACCCGCACTATGGGGGCCATGGTAGCAGGTATTGCGGCGCTTTCCTACTATTTCATTCAGAACTACTACCAGCATATGCTGGCCGACCTGGCCCGCCTGGGTACCCCGGCCGAGCAGCAGGAGCTGATTCAGACCAGCTACAACGCCATCGGTCAATATCGCTACATCAGCTGGTCGATTACCACGCCTATTATGTTGCTGACCATGGTGCTGCTGCTGCGTGTAGACCCCATGCAAGCCAAAGGCTCATTGGTGGCCCTGCTGCTGGCCGACTTTCTGATGGTGCTCACCGGCTACATCGGTGAGCAGCAGCTCGACACTGCGGGCCATATTGTGATGGGACCGAAACTGTTCTGGGGTGCTGTCTCTACAGTTGCTTACCTGGTAGTACCCTTCGTGCTCTGGCAACTCTGGAACCGGTTTAAGGGCCAGGTTACGGCCGTAGAACGCCGGGCTTTCAAGCTGGCGGCCCTCAGTACGGTTACTACCTGGGGTGTGTACCCAGTGGGCTACGTGCTGTCAGTCTTCGCCATCAATATGAACTACGTGCACATTGGCTTTTCCATTGCCGATGTCATCAATAAGGTGGGACTGTCGGTAGCCGTATATCTGGTGGGCAAAACCATGCTCGACGAACGGGTGCCGAAAGATGCTACCCAGCCTGCCTATACCATTGGCTAATCCTGCTCCGCGCGGGTCGGCCACATTACGGCCCATGCGCTGCTCGCAGGCAGTAAGCAGTCCGCTGCTGAGCGTCGACCGGCCGCACTGGTGCTATGCGGGGCGGAGAAAACCATCCCCCGGAAAAGTAAAAAGCCCCTATACGAATCGTATAGGGGCTTTTATGTGGTCACGTAAGGAGTCGAACCTTAAACCTTCTGATTCGTAGTCAGATGCTCTATCCAGTTGAGCTACGCAACCATTTTACCGCAGACCGGAAGCGTTTTTCCGTTTTGGTTGTGCAAAGATAGCAGGGAAAATCCGGGCTGTGCAAACTGCGGGGCAAAAAAACGGCCTGAAAAGCGTTGCCTGGCCTGCAAGGTCCTGAATAACAGCCGGATTTTTTTTACGCTTTTGTCGCTTCCTGCTTCAATACCCGCTTCAGAGCCCGCGTAAACACGAAGTAGAGCCCAAACAGCGACACGGCCAGCAGCACAACCACCAGCACTTTGCCCGCCGCGCCCGTATCGGGCGACTGAATGAGCTGCAGCACGTCCTGGGCCTTGGTGCCGAGCCAGTAGAAAAACAGGGTTCGGGGCAGCATACCGATAACCGAGGCCGTCAGGAACTGCCGCTTGGGCACGCCCATGACCGTAAGAATAAACGTGATAAGGGCGAAGGGCAGCACCGGCGAGAGGCGCGTAAGCAGCACCAGTCGCCAGCTGTCGGCCCGCAGCTCGCCCATTACGGCGTGGGTTTTCGGGAACTGCTCCAGCAGCCGGATCAGCTTGCCCCGGTCGAGGTTGTGGGCGATAAGATACCCCCCGTAGGCGGCCAGCATGTACGTGAGCAGCATGCCCGGGAAGCCCGGCCAGCCGAAGAAAAAAGCCGTCACCAACACCACCACGGTGGTATGGGTGAGCGAAAGCGTCATGGTAATGGCCACCACCACGAAATAAAGCAGCATCTGCCCAATGCTCGGGTTTTGCAGCCATTCCTGGTGCTCGTGCAGGGTCCAGGTCAGGACACTGTCGCCGACCAATGGCAGCACGGTGAGCAGAACCAGCGAAACAAGGGTGGAGGTGTTCTGTTGAAAAAGGGCTTTGACAAACGACATAAACGGGGCTCAGCAACCAAACTGGCTGGCCTGTTTGGGCCGGCTTAATCGTACAAACGTAAGAAAGTAGGCGGAGGCTGGCCCGGACAGTTAAAACGGTCCGAAAAAAGCACTCCGTCAAAGCCTCGTACCTTTGCCCAATAATCGATTCGTCATTTCCTCGACTCTTTTTACCAGTTTTTGCTAATGAAATTCGGAACCAAAGCCATCCACGCCGGCGTACATCCTGACCCCGCTACCGGGGCCATCATGACGCCTATCTACCAGACTTCCACTTACGTGCAGACCTCGCCCGGCCAGAACAAGGGCTTCGAGTACTCGCGCACCCATAACCCCACCCGCTCCCAGCTCCAGGACGCGCTGGCGGCCCTCGACAACGGCAAGCACGGCCTGGCCTTTGCCTCGGGCATGGCGGCCATCGACTGCGCCATCAAGCTGCTCCAGCCCGGCGACGAGGTGATTTGCACCGACGATTTGTACGGCGGCTCGTACCGCCTTTTCACGAAGGTGTACGCTCCGTACGGCATCAACTTCCACTTCGTGCCCATGCACGACATGACGGCCGTAGAGGCTGCCGTTACCGAGCGCACCAAGATGATTTGGGTGGAAACGCCCAGCAACCCGCTGCTCAACGTGATTGACATTGCGGCCGCCGCGGCCGTAGCCAAGAAGGCCGGGGCCCTGCTGGTGGTCGATAACACCTTCTCAACGCCCTACCTGCAAAATCCGCTCGACCTGGGCGCCGATATCATCATTTACTCGCTCACCAAGTACATGGGCGGCCACTCCGATACGGTGATGGGCGCGCTGGTCGTGAACGACGACGAGCTGAACGAGCGGCTGGCGTTCTACCAGAACTCCTGCGGCGGCACACCCGGCCCCCAGGACTGCTTCCTGGTGCTGCGCGGCCTTAAAACCCTGCACGTACGCATGCAGCGCCACTGCGAAAACGGCCGCAAAGTGGCCGAGTACCTCAACAGCCACCCCAAGGTGGAGAAGGTGTTCTGGCCCGGCCTCGAAAGCCACCGCAACCACGCCGTAGCGGCCAAGCAGATGCGCGACTTCGGCGGCATGCTCTCGTTTGTGCTCAAGGGCGACAAGCAGGCCGACGCCATTGCAGTGCTCGAGAAATTCGAGCTCTTCACGCTGGCCGAAAGCCTGGGCGGCGTCGAGAGCCTCTCGGGCCACCCCGCCAGCATGACCCACGCCAGCATTCCGGCCGAGCAGCGCCGCAAGTCGGGCCTGAGCGACTCGCTTATCCGCCTGAGCGTGGGCATCGAGGATATCGATGACCTGCTGGCTGACCTCAAGCAGGCCATCGGCTAACTGCCCGCTATCCTTAGCTTCTTCCTGAATCCCAACAGCGTCCGGCCCTCCCAGGCCGGACGCTGTTGGTTAGGTCCGGGCCGGCAGGGCCCCGGGCAGAAAAGCTGGCTCCGGGTAATCTGGCCGGCCCGCCGCTCCGTACGTGGGGCGTCGGTGGCCTGGGTGCTGCCGGTTTCTGTTCTGGTCCATGCGTTTTCTGCTCTATATCTGTCTGCTGCTGTCGGGTTTCGGCTGTGGCTCCGCCAACCTCGAGCCCCAGCCGGTGCCGCCGCCGCTGCCGCCGCTAGGCGGCACCATTCGGTTTCTGGCCCTGGGCGACTCGTACACCATCGGCCAGAGCGTGCCGGCCGCCGACCGCTGGGCCAGGCAGCTGGCCGAGCTGGCCCAGCCCGAGGGCCTGCAGTCGCCCGATATTATTGCCCAGACCGGCTGGACGACCGGCCAGCTGCAGCGCGCCATTGCCGAGGCCAACCCGCCCGCCACCTACGGGCTGGTGTCGCTGCTGATTGGCGTCAACAACCAGTTCCAGCAGCTGCCCCTGGCCTCTTACCAGAGCGAATTCGCGCAGCTGCTGCAGACGGCCATCCGGCTGGCGGGCAACCGGCCGGGCCGCGTGGTGGTGCTCTCCATCCCCGACTGGGGCCAGTCGCCCTACGCCAAGGGCTACGACCGGGCCCGCATCAGCCTCGAAATCGATCAGTTCAATGCCGTGGCCCGGCAGGAAAGCCAGCAGGCCGGCGTGGCCTTTCTCGACATCACGGACCTGACCCGCACGGCCGCCGGCGACGCTACCCAGTTTGCCCCCGATGGGCTGCATTATTCGGGCAGCCAGATGCGCCAGTGGGCCCTGCGGGCTCTGCCGCTGGTGCGCCGCCTGCTGCAGTAGGGGAGGGCAGGGAACAGCGTGATATAGAATAATAAGGTGATGAGGTTGTAAAATCAAGGTCTGTGGTTACCTTGATTCGGCATCAGCCGTCTGCCAGCGGCACTTATCTCTCACTTTGGGCTTCCATGAAAAAACTTCTTCTCCTGCCCTTAGTGGGCGTGGCTTTCGTTAGCCAGGCCCAGGGCCAGAACATCACCGTCAGCGGCCGTGTGCTTAGTGGCACCGGCGCGGCCCAGCCGGGCGTTACGGTGCTCGAAAAAGGCACGGCCAACGGCACCTCCACCGACGCCGACGGCCGCTTCCGGCTCACGGTAGCGCCCACGGCCACGCTGGTGGTATCGGCCATTGGGGCCACCACCCAGCAGATTCCGGTGAACGGCCGCACCAATTTTGATGTGCGCCTGACTGACAATGAAACGGCCCTGACCGAAGTGGTGGTAACCGGCTCCAGGGCCACCGAGGGCCGCTCCAACATCCTGACCACGGCCCCGGTCGATGTGATTTCGGCCCGCGAAATCAAGGTGTTTGCCCAAACCGACGTTTCGCAGATTCTAAGCTACATCGCGCCCTCGTTCCAGTCGTCGCGGCAGGCTATTTCCGATGGCACCGACCACGTCGACCCCGCCTCGCTGCGCGGCCTGGGGCCCGATCAGGTGCTGGTGCTTGTGAACGGCAAGCGGCGGCACTCGTCGGCGCTGGTGAACATCAACGGCACGGTGGGCCGGGGCTCGGTGGGCACCGACCTGAACACGATTCCCAATGCTTCCATCAAGCGCATCGAGGTGCTGCGCGACGGGGCAGCGGCCCAGTACGGCTCCGATGCCATTGCCGGTGTCATCAACATCCAGCTCAAAGACGATACCACCGGCGTACAGGCCAGCAGCACCGTGGGCCAGCACTACGAGGGCGACGGCACGCTTTACCAGGCCGATGCCAACGTGGGCGTGGGCCTGAACGGACGCGGCTTTCTGGATCTGAGCGGGCAGTTCAGCAACCGCGGCTACACCAACCGCTCGGGCATCGATACGGCCCCGCTTATTTACCTGGGCTCCAACGGCGGCTACCCCTCCAGCGCCAACACCGAGCAAAAGCGCCGCGACCTGAAGGCCCAGGACGACGTGCTGGTGGCCCAGAACGGCTACGACCGCAAAAACCTGCGCCTCGGCCAGTCGGAGGCCCGCAGCTACGGGGGCTTCCTGAACATGGGCTACAAGCTGCTGCCCGCCATCGGGCTGGAGGCCTACGTAACGGCCGGGGCCTCGCGGCGCACGGGCAAGGCCGCCGGCTTCTACCGCCTGCCCAACCAGGCCACCCAGTCCGACCTCACGCTTTACCCCAATGGTTTTCTGCCCTTCATCAACACCACCATCATCGACCAGTCGGTGATTGCCGGGCTGCGAGGGCAGGTGCTGGGCTTCGCGGCCGACCTGAGCAACACCTATGGCCGCAACGCCATCGACTTCGATATCAGCAATACACTCAACGCCTCACTGCCCACCGGCCTGAGCCCGAGCCGGTTTTATGCCGGCACCATTGCTTTCCGCCAGAACACGACCAACCTCAACTTCAGCCGCCGCTTTACCGATGTGGGGCCGCTGAGCAACCTGAACGTGGCCTTCGGGGGCGAATACCGCGACGATAACTACCAGATCCGGGCCGGCGACCCGGGCTCGTACGCCAACTACGGCCGCCTCGTGGCCCCAGGCTCGCCGGCGGCAGCCGGCGCCCAGGTATTTCCGGGCTACCAGCCCACCGACGCACTTAACCGCTCGCGCAACAACCGCGCAGCCTACCTCGATCTGGAAAGCGACGTCACCGAGAAGCTGCTCGTGGGCCTGGCCGGCCGGGCCGAGCGCTACTCCGACTTTGGCAACAATGTGAGCGGCAAGGTGGCGGCCCGCTACAGCATTTTGCCCGATGTGGCCGTGCGCGGGGCCATCAGCAACGGCTTTAGGGCACCCTCGCTGCAGCAGCGCTACTTCACCAACACCAGCACCCAGTTCATTCAGGGCGCGGCCAACCAGGTGCTTACCGTCAGCAACGACAACCCCATTGTGCGCAATAGCTTTACGCCGGGTGGTAGTGGGCAGCAGGGCTTCGGGGTGAGCTCACTTAAGCAGGAGCGCTCGACCAACTACAGCCTCGGCGTGACGGCCCGCATCCTCAAAACGGCCACCCTCACCGTTGATGCCTACCAGATCGACATCCGCGACCGAATTGTGCTGTCCTCGCAGTTCAGCCGGTCCAATGCTACGGTAAACGCCATTCTGGGCAGCCTGCCCGTCAGCCAGGTGCAGTTTTTTGCCAACGCCATCGATACCCGCACCCGGGGAATTGATATTGTGGCCAACAACCGCAGCTCCCTGGGCCCGGGGCGGCTCACGCTCACGGTAGCGGCCAATTTCAACAACACCACGGTCGAGAAAATCAACAGCTCCTCCACCATCGACGCCGACCAGACCGGCCTGCAGAACACGCTCTTCGACCGCCAGCAGCGCGGGCGCATCGAAAACGGCCAGCCCCGCAGCAAAATCAACCTCACGGCCGGCTACAACCTGGGTATTTTTGGTATTGAGGCCCGCACCGTACGTTTCGGCCAGGTGCAATACCAGGACGCCCGCCTCGGCAGCCCCGCCGGCAACCCCAACTTCCTGTATTCCTCCATCGACCAGACCTTCGCGGCCAAGTGGGTGACCGACCTGACGCTGAGCGCCCAGTTCACGAAGCAAGTCGGGCTGACCATCGGGGCCAGCAACCTGTTCGACGTGTACCCCGACAAATACCGCATCGACCCCCGCAACTCGGCCACCAACTTCTCGGTCGACCCCTTGCTCAACTACACCTCCGGCCTCGACAACACCAACCGCGGCCGCACCATCTACAACCCCAACCAGTTCGGCTACAACGGCGGCTTCTACTTCGCCCGCCTGATCGTGGGCCTGCCCACGGGCGGGTAGCAGCCGGGAGGTTATTTGTGAAGACTAAACGGCAACGGCCGGCTCCTTCCCTGGAAAGAGCCGGCCGTTGCCGTGGGACTATTGCCGGAAAAGGGCGGAATGCTTACTCCCGCAGCAGCCGGGCCTGCCGGCCATCGGCGGTACGCGCCAGGTATAGGCCGGGGGCCAGCTGGCTGCCGGGCCGCCATACTACCCGCCCGTCGGGGCTACTCAGTAGCTGGGCCACCACCCGGCCCAGGCCGTCTACTATCGTCACGGGCTGGCTGCCAGTCTGCGCGAGCTTGAACTCTACCTGGTCGCGGAAGGGCGTGGGAAACGCGGCCACCGCGGCGGCCGATGCGGCCGGGCTGGTGCCGAGCACGAGCTGCGTGGTTACCAGAAACGTCAGGCTTCGGTTGTCGGTACCGAATAGTGGGCAGCCGTTGTCGGCCACCGAAACGGGCAGGCGGTAACGGCCTACCGGTTGGGTGGCCGGCACCTGCCAGCTCAGGCGCACCTGCGTGGCCGATACCGTTTGCAGCGTCACACCGGGCACCACGTCCACCGCGGCGCTGCTGAAGGTCAGCAGCTGGCCGGCGTCGGCATCGGTGGCGTCGAGTAGCACCGAAACCGTCTGGCCCGGGTTGACGGCAATGGGTTTATCGAACGACTGATTGGCGTTGCCCACCCGCAGGTTGGTAAAGGCGGGGTTGTTGTTGCCGCCCGCCCGGGCCGGAAACGTCAGGTCGCGGGTGCTGCTGCCGATCAGCATCCAGGGCCCGTTGAGCCGGCGGTACTCGCGTACTTTCACGTCCATCACGAGGTCGCCCACAACTGGGGAAAAGGCAGTCGTTACTGCCTCCCCGGTAGCTGGGTTGATTACAAAGGGAGTGGGGCTAAAGCCGCTGATAAGCTGGGCGCAGGGTGTAAACCCATTCCCAACCCGGTAGCCCCCCTGCATAGGCGTAACGGCTTCGTAAGTCAGCGAGTCGCCATCGGCATCGAAGGCGCTGAAGCTGAACCGTTGCGTTTGGTTACCGACTAAATGAGGAATGCGCGTTTCGATGAAGCGGGCCGCAGTGTTCCGCAGGCCCGAGGAGTTATCAAGAAAAGCTTCCAAATACTGACCCAAACTGCCGGAGATGGTCGTCAGATTAAGTATTCCAAAGGGCCGGTTCTCCTCCCCGACGCTCAACGTCCAGCGGCCGGGCAGCAAGTCAACGTCCCCTTCAAAAATCACCACTCGGCTGTTTTGAGTCCCATCGCAGCTGACGGAGGGAAGCAGAAAACGCTTGGTTTCCGGCAGTTGCACCACGAAGCTGCCGGGCGAGTCGGCGCCGCAGCCATTGAGCCCACAGACCAATGCTGCTGGCGCATATTCAGCTATGCCCAGATCTGTAGCGGTGTAACGCTTTACCGTAACGTGGTACGTATTAGCCTTGCCTGCTACGGGGGTGTAATAAATCTCGCCGCCCCGGGCATGGGAGGCAAAGCTGGGGGCAGCGCTGAGCAGGGTGCCGGCCAACAGGAGGAGAGATTTCCAGGTAAAGTTGGTCATAGTCAGAAAAGTAGAAAAGTGAGGATAAAGTAGCTCCAATGCGGTAAGCGCCCGGCCCGACGAGCTGGCTTGGTCGTTAACGATCAGCCTAAACGCACCGTGACGGCGCTGAAGCTTCAACGCCGTCACGGTGGACTAATATCGCTAATCAGTACCTACTTCCCAGTCGAAGCCGAGTTGCTGTCCAGGATTTTGAACAACTCGTTGAGCTTGGGCGTGAGGATGATTTCGGTGCGGCGGTTGAGGGCCTTGTTCTCGGCGCTGGAGTTGGGGGCTACGGGCACGTACTGCGAGCGGCCCGAGGCCGTTACGCGCTCCGGGGCCACGCCGCCAGTGGTAAGCAAACGGGCAATTTCGGTGGCCCGCAGCACGCTCAAATCCCAGTTGTCGGTCATCGAGCCCACGGCCCGGCTGAAGGGCACGTTGTCGGTGTGGCCTTCCACCACCACGTTCACGTCGGGCTGCTGCTGCAGTACGGTGGCCAGCTGCCGGAGCGCGTCCTGGCCCTTGGGGTCTACTTTGGTCGAGCCCGACTTGAAGAGCAGCTGCTCGGAGAGCGACACGTACACCTTGCCGTTGCGCATCTCCACTTGCAGCTCCGTGCCCTTGAAACCGCGCAGGGCGTTGCTTACGCTGGCCTTGAGGGCGTCCACGGCGCGGTCTTTTTCGGCCAGCGCCTTCTGCAACTCGGCTAGCTTGGCCTCGCGGGTCGTCAGGTCCTGGTTGAGGCGGTCGATGTCGGCGCGGCTCTTTTTCAGGCTCTGGTCGAGCTCACCCAGCTCGGCCTCGCGGCGGGCCAGGTCCTGAGTTACCTTGTTATAGTCGGTGGTTTTGTTGGCCAGGGTCCGGTCCGAGTTCTTGAGCAGCCGGTCGTAGCTGTCGGTGAGCTGCTCGTAAAGCTGGCGGGTGCGGGCCAGGTTGCGGCCGGTTTCGGTCGAGTCGTCGGTGAGGCGGCGGTTCTGCAGGCGCAGCTTGGCTACCTCATCCGAGGTCTTTTTCAGCTCGGCCACGGCCTGGCGGTTGAGGCGCTCGGCCTCAAGTTTGGCCTGTTCGGTGGCCGACTGGCGGGCCCGCAGGTCGTCGTACTTCTTGGAGGCTACGCAGCTGGGCAGCGCCAGCGAAGCAAGCACTGCGCAGAAAATCAGGGGGTTGGGGTATTTATTCACCGCGGAAAGGTGTAAGAGAGCCAGGGAAATGCCAGCCGGCCAGCAGCCGGCTTGCGGCAAGATAAGCCGCGCTGGCCGCATCTGCCATCGGGGCCCTGGGCCGGCCATTAGGGGCCCGAGTTTCACTCTTTTAGATTCCGCCGTAACTTGCGCCTCCCCAACCGGCCCCGCCGGGCAAGTGACCATCATTCCGGTTTCCGAATTCAAGCTTTCCTTTTTAGATATGTCGTCCTGGTTTAAGCGCAAAGAAAAAGGCATCGTTACGCCCACCGAGCAGAAGAAGGAAACGCCCGATGGCCTCTGGTACAAGTGCCCCGAATGCAAAACGGTAGCCACCATGGTTGAGCACAAACGGCTGCTCCATACCTGCGGCAACTGCCACCACCACGACCGCATTGAGGCGGCCGAGTACTTCGACTTTCTCTTCGACAACCACCAGTTCGAAGAGCTCGATGCCGATATGCACTCGGCCGACCCCCTCAATTTCGTGGATACCAAGGCTTACCCCCAGCGCCTGATTGCCACCGAGAAAAGCTCCGGCCTGCGCGATGCCGTGCGTACGGCCCACGGCCAGCTCAATGGCCTTGGCCTGGTAGTAGCGGCCATGGATTTCAAGTTTATCGGCGGCTCGATGGGCTCGGTGGTAGGCGAGAAAATCGCCCGCGCCATCGACTACGCCCGCCAGCACCGGCTGCCTTTCCTCATGATTTCGCGCTCCGGTGGGGCACGCATGATGGAGGCCGGCTTTTCGCTGATGCAGATGGCCAAGACCTCGGCCAAGCTGGCGCTGCTCTCCGAAGCCGGCCTGCCCTACATTTCCCTGCTCACCGACCCCACCACGGGCGGCGTTACGGCCTCGTTTGCTATGCTCGGCGACTTTAACATTGCCGAGCCGGGCGCCCTCATTGGTTTTGCCGGCCCCCGCGTCATCAAGGAAACCATCGGCAAAGACCTACCCAAGGGCTTCCAGAGTGCCGAGTTCGTGCTCGAACACGGCTTCCTCGACTTCATCATCGACCGCAAAGACCTCAAGCAGCGCCTGTCGGATCTGCTGACGATGCTGGAGCCGGGAGAGGTAGCTGCAAAGCAGCCGGCTGCTACGCGCTAGCTGCCCGCGCCGCTAGCCGGCAATTTTTCGGCAGGGTTTTGGTTTAGTACCCTGTTAGCTGTGCTTTGCAACCGTCTGACGGGTTCCTGGTGAACGTGCGGTACGCTTCAGCTTCCTTGTAAGCTGATTTGTATAGCTTAAAAGCTATATCGCTCGAACATTTTTCGGGCAAACCAAGTAAGTACCTCCAGTCAGTCTGACTCTTTCTCACATCCCAAGTTTCAAATTTTATGACTTCTCGCAACTCCCTTTTCACCCTCCTGATGGCCTTCGTGCTGTTCATGAGTTCCTGCGCTACTACCCAGCCCCGCAACCCCAACATCCCGGAGGCTGATACCAACGGCACGGGCCCCCGCAAAACCGGCATGAGCAAAACGGCTAAGGGCGGCATCATTGGTGCTGGTGGTGGAGCCATTGTAGGTGGTGTGTTGGGCCGCGTAATTGGCGGCAAAAGCGGTACGGCTGCCGGTGCTATTATCGGAGCTGCTGTAGGTGGTACGGGCGGTGCCCTGATTGGCCGCAAAATGGACAAGCAGGCTGAAGAGCTGCAGCGCGATATGGCCAACGCCAAAGTAGAGCGCGTGGGCGAAGGCATTAAAATCACCTTCGATTCGGGTATTCTCTTCGACACCAACAAGAGCGACCTGCGCCAGGCGTCGATGACCGAAATCCAGAAGATGGCGGAGACCCTGAAGAAGTATCCTGACACCAACGTACTGGTAGAAGGTCACACGGATGCCAGCGGTTCCGATGCCATCAACAACCCGCTCTCGCAGCGCCGCGCCCAGGCCGTGGCTAACTACACGATTAGCCAGGGCGTAGATGCCAGCCGCGTGACAACGCAGGGCTACGGCTCGACCCAGCCGATTGCCGACAACACGACCGAAGCCGGTAAGCAGGCTAACCGCCGGGTAGAAATTGCCATCTTCGCCAACGAAAAGATGAAGAAGGCTGCTGAAAACGGCACGCTGTAAAGAATGACTGGGCACTCGTTGCCTACTCTAGAAGGAAAAGCCCCCTCGTTGAGGGGGCTTTTTTTGTAACCCTGCCGAATTTGCACTGGCACGGTAGCCGGAAACTGCGGCCACTATGCCAGTGCGGGATGGAAAATTATAGCTTCGAAATCTGCTATTGACGGCGTTGGTAGAGTAGGCCGTTGCGTTTGGGAAGTCTGCCCTTCATGCGTGCACGAAACCGGGGCATGGGTCAGGAATCGCGTGCTGATGAAAAAGGAGAGGGGCCTGAAAAGTACAATAGCTGGCACCGGGCCTAACGGAAACTGCCAACCTGGATATGGCCGGAGCCGTTAAAATGCGCATCGGCAGGCTGCTCTGGTCTGGGATATTTGCCGCGTAACAGCCCACCGCGCCGAATCATGATTCCTTCCACTTAAACTGACTGACCATGAAAATGATACGATGGACTTTTATGCTGCTGATTGCAGCCCTGATGATGAGTTGCTCCACTTACCGCAATGCCAACGACACGGGCAAAGGCGCCATTATTGGCGGTGGTAGCGGCGCGGCCGCTGGCGCCGTACTTGGCGGCACTAAGGGCGCTGTTATTGGTGGTGCCGTGGGTGCGGGTGCCGGTGCCATCATCGGCAACGAAAAGCAGAAGCGCAAGGATGAGCGTCGCCGGGCCCGGGAAACCAACAACCCGAACCTGTAAGGCCGCCGCAAGTATCTGCCTCAATTCCCGGGTCCATTCGCTGCCAGCGAATGGACCCGACTTGTTTCTGGCAAGGTGGTTGTAAAGAGGCGGCTGGCGGATAGCTTTGCCGAATCGTTTTTCTCTCCATCTCTCCCTCATTTTCTCGCTTACCCCATGACCAACCATCGTTCCTTATTCGTGCTGTTGCTGGCCGTACTGCTGCTGGGCGGCAATTTTGCTGAGGCGCAAACCACCACCAAAAAGCCCTGGAGCAAAACGGCCAAGGGTGGTGTAATTGGTGGCCTTGGCGGTGCCGCCGGCGGAGCCATTCTGGGCCGCGTGATTGGCGGCAAGTCGGGCACGGCCAAGGGTGCCATTATCGGGGCCGCCGTGGGCGGAGCCGGGGGCGCGCTCATCGGTCGCCGCATGGACAAGCAGGCCGCTGAGTTGCAGCGCGAAATGGCCGGCGCTACGGTAGAGCGCGTGGGCGAAGGCATCAAGATTACCTTCGACTCGGGCTTGCTGTTCGCCAAAAACTCGGCCGGCCTGACAGCTTCGGCCCAGGACAACATTCGGGAGCTGGCTAAAACGCTCGTGAAGTACGGCGACACCAACGTGATTGTGGAAGGCCACACCGACACGAGCGGCTCCGACGCAGTCAACAACCCGCTCTCGCAGCGCCGGGCCCAGGCCGTGGCCAATTACACCCAGCAGCAGGGCGTAGATGCTTCGCGCTTCACGGTAACGGGCTACGGCTCGACCCAGCCCGTGGCCGACAACTCGACCGAAGCCGGCCGGGTTGCCAACCGCCGGGTGGAAGTGGCCATTTTCGCCAACGAAAAGCTGAAGAAGGCTGCCGAAAAAGGCACTATCTAAGCCAGCCGTCTCCAACCACAAAAAAAGCGGTGGCCCCCATGCATGGGGGCCACCGCTTTTTTTGTGGGCTACTAGGGCGCAACCCGCCGCCCGGCTCCGGCGGTAAAACGGCGTATGCCCACCACCTACACCGCTTCGGCCGCCGAGAAAACGCGCCAGAACTACGAGCAGCTGCAACAGTTCTACCCACCCCTGACGCTCGACAAGCCCCGCCGCTCGCCCATGCGGGAGCTGATTTCGACGGTGCTTTCGCACCGCACCACCCACGCCGATGAGGAGCTGGCCTACGACCGGATGCTGGAGGCTTTCGGCGACTGGGCCGGGGTGGAAGCCGCGCCCACGGCCGAGCTGGCCCACGCCATCCGGACCACCCGCTGGCCCGATACCCAGGCCCCGCGCATCCAGGAGATTCTGCGCCGCATTAAAGCCGAGCGGGGCGAGTTTGCGCTGGATTTTCTGGCCGAGTGGCCCACCGAAAAGGCCATGCAGTGGCTGCACGACATGCCCGGCATCGGCCTGAAAACGGCCTCGCTGGTGCTGCTCTTCAACTTTCATAAGCCGGTTTTGCCCGTTGATACCCACGTGCACCGCATTGCCCAGCGGGTGGGCCTGATTCCGCCCAAAGCATCGGCCGACAAGGCCCACCAGCTGCTGCTGGCCCAGCTGCCGGCTGATGCGCTGGTGCTGCTCAACTTCCACAAGCACAACTACTGGCACGGCCAGAAGGTGTGCTTCTACAGTAAGCCCGACTGCGCCCGCTGCCCGCTCAAGGGCTTCTGCAACTACTACCTCGAACACTACGGCCCCGCCACCCCCGAGGCCCTGGCCGCCACCCCCGCCCGCTGGGACCTGGCTTGGGGCGAACTGGCACATTAAAGTGAGCTGCAGAGCTTTAAGCTGCAAGCTTCATAGGCAATTCGACGAGGCTCTAATGTCTACGTAGCTTCGAACCCACGCCAGAACAAAAGCTTGTAGCTTGCGGCTTGAAGCTTGCAGCTCAATAACTATGCGTCTTGTTCGTCATCCGGTTCTGTGCAATTACTACGTTACCTACCGGTGCAACGCCAAGTGCTCGTTTTGTGATATCTGGGAGAAGCCCTCGCCCTATATCACCCTGGAGGACGTGGAGCGCAACCTGCGCGACCTGAAACGGCTGGGCGTGTCGGTGGTCGACTTTACGGGCGGCGAGCCGCTGCTGCACCGCCAGATCCATGAGTTTGTGGGGCTGGCCCACGATATGGGCTTCATCACGACGCTCACCACCAACTGCCTGCTTTACCCCAAGTACGCCGAAAAGCTGCGTGGCAAGGTCGATATGCTGCACTTCTCGCTCGATTCCAGTCGAGAAGGAAGTGCACGACAAGGGCCGGGGCGTGGCCTGCTTCGATTTTGTGCTCGAAAGCATCCGGGTGGCCCGCGAACTGGGCGAGCGGCCCGACGTGCTGTTCACCGTGTTCCGCGAAAACCTGGCCGACCTGGAAAACGTGTACCAGCAAATCACGCGGCCCAATAAGCTGGTGCTCATCCTCAACCCGGCCTTCGAGTACAACGGCTTGGATACCGGTGGGCAGCTCAGCAGCGAGGAGCTCGACTACCTTTCGGCCTTCGGCAAGCGGCCCGGCGTCTACCTCAACGAGGCGTTTATTGCGTTGCGCCGCGACGGGGGCAACCACGTAGCCGCGCCGGTGTGCCGGGCGGCCAGCACCACGCTGGTTATTTCGCCCTCCAACGAGCTGGTGCTGCCCTGCTACCATCTGGGCGAAAAGAAATTCCCCATTGAAGGCAACCTCCACGACTTGTACCACTCGACTGACGTGCAGCAGCTGGCCGCCCTCGAAGGCCGCCTGCCCGCCTGCGAGGGCTGCACCATCAACTGCTACATGCAGCCCAGCTTCGCGGTCGAAACCAGTAAGTACTTCTGGCAGGCCCTGCCCAGTACCCTCAAATACAACTGGGAGAAAGGCACTTGGAAACGGATGCTGACGAGGTGATGAGTAAGCAGGACGTCATTCTGAGCAGCGCGAAGAATCTCGCCTGCTGACGTTGTTATAGTAGCACCAACTACATGATTACTTTAGCACGCGAGATTCTTCGCGCTGCTCAGATTGACGTTCCGTTCTACTCACTACTCACCACCTCACCTCATGCCCCTCATCCTGCCCGTAAAAGGCCTGCACCCGCAACTGGGCCCCGATTGCTTCGTGGCCGAAAACGCCACCATCGTGGGCGACGTGAAGATGGGCCGCAATTGCACCGTGTGGTTCAATGCCGTAGTGCGCGGCGACGTGAACAGCATCCGCATCGGCGACCAGACCAATATTCAGGATGGGGCGGTGCTGCACTGTACCTACCTCAAGGCGGCCACTACCATTGGCTCGCGGGTGAGCATCGGGCACAAGGCCATTGTACACGGCTGCACCGTCGAGGATGACGTGCTCATTGGTATGGGCGCCATTGTGATGGACCACGCCGTGGTAGGTACAGGCTGCATTATTGCGGCCGGCGCCGTGGTATTGGAGAATACACAGTGCGAGCCGGGCTACCTCTACGCCGGCGTGCCCGCCCGCCGCATCAAGCCCGTTACGGAGGCGCAGCGGGCCACTATCAGCCAGACGGCCGACAATTACGTGCTGTATGCCAGCTGGTTTGAGGATAAATAAATCATATAGGGCTTCCGCCAAGCAGCTGTAGCGCGAAGCGCCAGCTTCGTGCGTCGTTGCTGACGAATTACGTTCAGCGATGCACGAAGCTGGCGTTTCGCGCTACAGGCTGGTGGCACCTCCTTGCGTAAGTTCTATCATATCAAGTACCCCGAATAAACAGAAAAGGCGCTTCCCATTGGGAAGCGCCTTTTCTGTTTATTCGGCGGAATGCTACAAATCCAGCATTTCGCTCACTTCCATCTCGCTTTCCTGGCCGTTGGTAACCCGCAGCTGCACCAGCTCGACGGCGCGGCGGGAGCGTTTGAGCACCCGGAATTCGTAGTTATCAAGCGTAGCCACGTCGCCGACTTCAGGGATATTGCCATAGAGCATGTTGAGCAGGCCGCCCACCGTTTCGTAGTCGTCGCCTTCGGGCAGGGGGTAGGGGAGGTGCTCATTGGCGTCGGGGATGGGCGTGGCGGTGTTCACGCGGTATTCCGACTCCGATACCTTTTCCACTACCGGCACCTCGTTGTCGTACTCATCCTGGATTTCGCCCACGAGCTCCTCCATAATATCTTCGATGGTGACGATGCCCGACACGCCACCGAACTCGTCGCTGACGATGGCCATGTGCATGTGCTTGCGCTGAAACTGGCGCAGCAGGCGGTTGATTTTCTTGGTTTCGGGCACGAAGTAGGCCGGCCGCATGATTTTGGCCAGGTCCAGCACTTCCTGCCGCCGAATGAGCTGAAGCAGGTCCTTCACGTAAAGCACGCCCACAATGTTGTCGACGTTGTTTTCGTACACTGGAATGCGCGAGTAGCCCTCGTTATGCACCATTTCCAGCACGGTGTCTTCGGGCGTGTTCACGTCGAAAGCCACGATTTTGGTGCGCGGCACCATAATCTGCTTCACCATCCGGTCGTTGAATTCGAACACGTTCTCGAGCATCTCGTGCTCCGACTCCTGGATTTCCCCGCTTTGCTTGCTCTGGTCGAGCAGCATCCGCAGCTCCTCACTCGTATGCACCTCAGCTCCGTGCGCCGAAACCACGCCGAAAATGCGCAGCACCAGGTTCGAAAGCTTGTCGAGCAACCAGATCAGGGGGAAAGTGAGGAACGCGAAGGCCCGCAGCGGAATGGCAATAGCCATGCTCGTCGCCTCGGGCTTCTGGATGGCCAGCACCTTGGGGGCCTGCTCGCCAAGCACAATGTGCATGACGGTAATCAGCGAAAACGACGTGACAATGGCAATCTGGTGAACCGATGTGGGCGACACCACCAGATCGAACTGGGCGATGATGGCCAGAATCACCTCGGCTACCACGCTTTCGCCAATCCAACCCAGCGCCAGCGAAGCCAGCGTAATGCCGAGCTGCGTGGCCGAGAGGTAGTAGTTCATTTCGTGCAGCATCGACTGCAACAGCTGCGCCAAGCGGTTGCCGCTTTGGGCTTTCAGCTCGATCTGAGAGAGGCGGACCTTAACGAACGCGAATTCGGCGGCCACGAAAAATCCGTTGGCGGCTACCAGCAGAATAGTCAGTAATATTTTTAAGCCCATAGGTGTAGAAAGCAGGCTCAACCGGCCCGGCCTTCCTTTGTACTGCAAAAGTACGACATTCGATGCAAGGGGTTTGATTTAACGCTCGCGGCCCCTGCCGCCAGGCCCCAACGGCAGCGCTTAGCCCAAATAAGTCCGCCGGTAAAACCAGTTCCGTCACGTAGCTGTTGCCGTTTCTGCCGATCTTTGCCCCTCGCCTCTGGCCTTCCCGTTGTTTTTATTTCGCCGCATGATTCGTCGCCTCCTTTTTCTGCCGCTGCTGCTGGTGCTGCTGTTCCCGCTCGGGAGCCGGGCCCAGGTATTGCGGCCCACTAAGCTTACTACTGCCATAAGCCAGCCCACTGCCCGCGTAGGCGAGGAACTGGAGCTAGTCATCAATGCGCGCATCGACGACAAGTGGCACCTTTACGCCACCAACTTCGACCCCGATCTGGGGCCCACCGTATTCAGCCTCACGTTTGCCAAAAGCCCCGCCTACGAACTGGTGGGTAAGCCCAAGTCGGTAGGCGAGCAGCAGCACTACGACGACGTGTTTAAGGGCAACGTCACGTATTTTGAGAAAACCGGCCAGATCCGCCAGCGCATCCGGGTGCTGCAGCCCGGCCGGCTCCTGATTAAGGCCGACGCGGAGTACCAGAGCTGCACCGATGTAGATGGCCGCTGCATTCCCGGCGACGAAAGCCTGAGCTTCGGCCCACTAGAAGTAACCGGAACGGCGGCCGTGGCCGCGGCGGCTACCACGCCAACTCCGGCCGCCCCAACTACTGCCGCTGCCCCAGCCGCCGCCGTTGCGCCAGCAACCGGCAGCACAGCCGCCACTCCCGAAGTGCCCGTAGCCGCTGCTGCTACCGATACGGCCGACCCCGCAACGGCCATCGTTTCAACTTCCGCAACGCCTACCGCAGCCGCAACGCCGGCTGTGGTGGCATCAGTGGCTTCTACCTCGGTTGAGTCGGCGGGCGGACTGTGGGGCTTTGCCTTTGCCGCCTTCGTTTTCGGGCTCGGGGCCCTGCTCACGCCCTGCGTGTTTCCACTGATTCCGATGACCGTTTCGTTTTTCACCAGCGGCCAGGACACCCGCTCGCGTGGAATCCTGAAAGCGGCCGTGTACGGGCTCAGCATTATCGTTATTTACGTTTTGATTGGCGTGGTAGTAGCGGCGCTGCTGGGCGAAGATGGCCCCAACCTTATCGCCACGCACTGGCTGCCCAACCTGATTTTCTTCGCCGTATTTGTGGTGTTCGGCCTTTCCTTTCTGGGCCTGTTCGAAATCACGCTGCCCCACGGCATGGTCAATAAAATTGATGCCCAGGCCGACAAAGGCGGCTGGGGTGGGGTTTTCTTTATGGCTCTCACGCTGGTGCTGGTGTCGTTTTCCTGCACCGGGCCTATTGTGGCCACCATTCTGGGCCTGGCCGCCCGGGGCGAGCGGATTGCGCCGGTCGTCGGAATGCTGGGCTTCTCGCTGGCCTTTGCGCTGCCCTTCACGCTGTTTGCCATCTTCCCGGCCTGGCTGAAGAGCCTGCCCCGTTCGGGTGGCTGGCTGAATACGGTGAAGGTGACGCTGGGCTTTGTGGAGCTGATGCTGGCCCTTAAGTTTCTGAGCATGGCCGACCTGGCTTACCACTGGAACTTGCTCTCCCGCGACGTGTACTTGGTGCTCTGGATTGCCCTTTCAGGCCTGCTGGGCCTGTATCTGCTGGGCCGCTTCAAGCTCTCCCACGACTCCGACCTGCCCCACCTGAGCGTGGGCCGGCTGCTGATGGCCGTGCTGGCCTTCAGCTTCATGACCTACCTGGTGCCCGGCCTGTTTGGGGCCCCGCTGCCGCTGCTGGCCGGCTACCTGCCCCCTCAGAGCCGCAACGATTTCACGGTGGCTACCACTGCCATGCCGGCCGTTGCAACCCGCACCACCGCCGTGGCCGGCTGCGAGGAGCCCCGCTACAGCGGATTTCTGGAGCTGCCCCACGGGCTGTCGGGCTACTTCGACCTGGAGCAGGCCCGCCAGTGCGCCAAGGCCCAGAACAAGCCCTTGTTCATCGACTTCACTGGCCACGCCTGCGTGAACTGCCGCAAAATGGAAGCCACCGTCTGGAGCGACCCGCAGGTACTGCGCCGCCTACAGAACGACTTCGTGGTGGTAGCCCTCTACGTCGACGACAAGACCGACCTGCCCGCCGGTGAAGTTTACACGTCTTCGTATGATGGCAAGGAGAAAACCACGCTCGGCAAAAAGAACGCCGACCTGCAACTGACGGGCTTCAACGTAAATGCCCAGCCCTACTACGTACTGCTCGATCCGAACGCGCCGAGCGACCTGGCCCACGTCCTGACCCCACCCATTGCTTATGAGCCCGATGCGGAATCTTTCGTGCGGTTCCTCGATGCTGGCCTGGCCCGCTACCGCCAGCAGGTAGCGGCCCGCTAAGCTAATAGAGTAAGGGTAGTCGATTATCTTTCAGTAGGTTATTCTCTTGTTGCGGCCAACCCAAAAAAGATAAAGGTTGCGCATCCCGCATAGCCGGGGTGCGCAACCTTTATTTTGCTAGTAGCGATGATATTTTAGCTGGAAACAATGATCTTTGCGGCCGGTTACGAAAGCTAGTGCCAGAATGACCAAAAAAGTTGCTGAATGCGCAGCATATTGGCAAAAATGGAAAAAAAGAAGGCGGCACCCACCCAGATGCCGCCTCTCAATTCAGAACATACCCACCCAGATATGTTCCGTTAATCCCTCCCCACATAATCCCACCAAAAGCCGTTGTGCTGTAGAAGAAGGATTCGAACCTCCAAGGAGTGGTTAGCCGGCCGCCGGACCAGTTTTTCCCGAATCTCCACCCCCGAGAGAGGAGGGTATGTCTGCCAGTTTCATCATTCTACAGTGTCAAAATAATCTGCCGCCTTTCGCGTTGGATTATGACAAATGTAGCAATCATATCGGTATAGTAAAATTTTTAGCCAGATTTGTGCTCAAGTTTTACATACTTTTTAAGGCATTGCCTGTTTCATTAAAATATAGTTAATCAACACAGAAGAAAATGGCTCGCAATTACGAACTTGACGACACCGACCGGAAGATTCTGGCCCTGTTGATTGAAGACGCCAAAACGCCCTACACCGAAATTGCCCGCAAGGTGCATGTGTCGGGTGGAACGGTGCACGTGCGCATGGCCCGGCTCGAAGAGCTCGGTATCGTACAGGGCGCCACGCTCAAAATCGATTACCAGAAGCTTGGCTTCGGCGTGAGGGCTTTTCTGGGAATCTACCTGCAGAAAAGCTCGGTATATGAGGGCGTTGTAAAGCAGCTCTACCTGATTCCGGAGGTGGTCAGCATCGACTTTACCACCGGCGCCTACGGCATTTTCGCCCGCCTCATCTGCCGCGACACCAACCATCTGCGCGAAGTGTTGCACGAGCAAATTCAGCTCATTGAGGGCATCGAGCGCACCGAAACCCTGATTTCGCTGGAGGAGGCCTTCAACCGGCCCATTCAGTTGCAGGAAATAGCCAGCGACGCCAGCTAAGCTCGCGCCCAGCCCCCATGTTGCCCGCCACTCCGGGCCGGCGCCCAATACCGGGCGACGGCCCGGAGTGGCGGTTTTCTGTATGGGGCAAGGGGAGCAGTTGCCGGGTAGGGCAGCCGCGCAGGAATAGACTGCCGAAGAGCTTATGTAGGATTAAAAATAGAAATTGCATCGAGAGTTGCTCATTACTTGCTGGCGGGCTATATTTAGTAAATCCGAATTGGATTATTAAACGGGCTGCCCATGAGAATTCGCTACGCTTTTCTCCTGCTTTTTGCGCTGTCGGCCGCCCGGCCTAGCCGGGGCCAAAGCCTGCCGGCCATCTACCTCAACGACCAAAACCAGCCTACCGTCCCGGACAGTGCGACCCACTACCGGCTCATCGACCGCAAAAACGAGCTGCTGGGTACTTATGCCATGCGGGAGTTTTCCCTCACGGGCGGGTTGCTGCTGAAGGGGACGCTGACGTCCATCGATCCGTCGGTGCGCAATGGCCTGCTTACCTGGTACCACCCCGACGGCAGCAAGGCCGCCCAGGTACACTACCGCAACGACGAAGCCGACGGCCTGTATCTGGGGTGGTACGAAGACGGCCGCGTAAGCCAGCGCGGCGACTATGCCGATGGGCAACGGGTGGGCCGGTGGCTGTCGGTGCACCGCAACGGGCAGAAGCGTTCTGAAGGCCATTATCACGCCGGCCGGCCGGTAGGCGAGTGGCGCTACTACTACGACAGCGGCGAATTGAGTGCCATTGAGATGCCCGACCGCCAGGGCAAGCCGCTGGCACTGGCTTTCTTCAACAAAGATGGCTCGCCGTACATGCAGCGCGTGCGGCCCCGGGAGTTGCCGCGTTTTTCGGGCGGCGAGGCGGCGTTGCTGAGCTTTGTAGCCCGCAATACCAACTACCCGCGCGAAGTGCGGCGCCGGGGCATTGTGGGCAACGTGCTGGTAAGCTACCGGGTGGGCGAAGACGGGCGCGTGAGCCAGGTACGGGTGGTGCAGGGCCTGGCCGCCGAAGCCGACCGCGAGGCCCAGCGGGTGGTGGCCAGCTTGCCGCCCTTCGAAGCGGGCCGCGAATACAACCTGCCCACGGCCATGACGTTCACGATTCCCATTTACTTCGGCCCGGGCTTCTCGCTGGCTGCGGGTCCCAAGCCTCCCCAGGGGCCGCCCTCCGAAGCCCACGCCGCCATCCCCGACCCCGCCGATTAGCCGCTTACGTCCCCAAAAGCAAAAAGCCCCCCGGAACTGCCGTAGCAGCACCGGGGGGCTTTTAATTTATCCCGTTGGGAAGTGTAAGAGCTGATTAAGCCGTTACCTGGGCGTCGAGCTTTTGGGCCAGTACGTGCTTAGGCACGGCACCAACTTGCTTGTCGACAACCTGGCCGTTCTTGAACACGAGCAGGGTTGGGATGCTGCGGATGCCGAACTTGGCCGATGTCTGCGGGTTAGCGTCAACGTCGACTTTGCCAATAATAACTTTGCCTTCGTATTCGCCGGCCAACTCTTCCACTACCGGACCCACCATGCGGCAGGGGCCGCACCACTCGGCCCAAAAGTCTACGAGTACAGGTTTGTCGGAGTTGATGATTTGATCGAAGTTAGCATCCGTGATTTCGATGGCTTTATGTCCCATGATAGTCAGGTTTGGTTGAAAGGTGTAATGCTTCTATACGAGCAAGCGGCCCGCAAGGTAGCAGATTGCGTTTCAACAAGGAGTAGGCCGGAAAGTTCACTTCGGTCAGAGTGGCAGTTATGCCGCCCAATGAAGCCCAGGGCCCGGCAATCGGACCCAACGCCCGGTAAAGCCCCCAGGTTGAAATCAAGCCTGATTTTAATTAGTACATCTTATAATCATACTCAGCCCAGGGGAGATGTGGGGCCGGTAGCACCCCGCCTGCCGCCCGCGCCATACTATATATTAGAGTGCCCAGCCATATACGGCCGGCACAGGAATGGTCTTCGTGAAAAGCAACCGATTAGTAGAGTACAATTTATACTGTAAATGTATGAGGGTAAAAAGTTGAACAGTAGTAACATAAGCTCCGTAATGGGCGTATAAAAAGGATAGTTACCGATCTGATTTTCTATTCTCATGCCAACTGCTCCGGAATCCGCCGCTACTTCCTCACCTTCCGACCGGCTCTCATCAGAAGCCCATCGGCCGATGGTGCTGCCCGTAGTGGAGGAACAGGCTGTTGTTGGCCGCGACGTAGTGGAAACCGGGCGAATCCGCATCAGCAAAACGGTGCAGGAGCACGAGCAGGAAGTGAATGTGCTGCTCCAGCACGACGAAGTTCAGGTCGAGCACGTGCCCGTCAACCAATTCGTGGCCGACGATGCCCCGCTGCCCGCCAGCCGCCAAGAAGGTGACGTACTGATTGTGCCCGTTCTGCGCGAAGTAGTAGTTACCCGCGTACTGGTAGTGGAGGAAATCCGCATCAGTAAACGTGTGGTGGAAGAGCCACACAAAAGCACCGTGAAGCTGCGCCAGGAGCAAATCCGGGTAGAGCGTAGTACAGACGATTCGGCCCTGCCGACGTCCTAAACAGTCTTTCTTTTCAAACCATTTATACACCAATACCATGAATCAAGATACCATAAACCAGACCGTAGTAGGAATTTTCGATACCGCCGCCCATGCTCAGCAAGCGGCTCAACAGCTTAAAGTAGCTGGTTTCTCACTCGATGATGTTGATACCATTTCCCGCGATTCGAAGAATAGCAGCAATTACTACAACAGCAGCGGCACAACTACCGAAGCTGCTGGCGACGCCGCCGGCCGCACCAGCGACGGCATAGGCAGTTTCTTCAGTCACCTTTTCGGCGGCGACGGTAATGATGCGGCTCGCTATTCGCATGTGGCCCGCAACAGTCACTCAATGGTAACAGTACACTGCAAATCGGCCGACCATGCCCATAAGGCGGCCGAAATTATGGATGACGCCGGGGCCCTCGACGTGAACGAAAAAGCTCAGCAGACCGGCTATAAGGCCAATACGATGGCCGCCGGCAACACTACAGGAAACACCGGCAACAACGCAGCCTCGGCCAAGGTAATTGAGGAGAAGCTGCAAGTGGGCAAGCGCGTAGAGCAAACTGGCGGTGCCCGTCTGCGCAGCCGCATCGTGGAGCGTCCGGTAGAGGCCAGTGTTCGGTTGCGTGAAGAGCACGTTAGCGTAGACCGTAAGGCAGTAAACCGCCCGGCTACGGAGGCCGACTTCAATGCCTTCAAGGAAGGTAACGTAGAGGTAACTGAGCGCGCTGAGCGTGCCGTAGTGGGCAAAGAGGCCCGCGTAGTGGAGGAAGTAACGCTAGGCAAAGAAGTGACCGAGCGCGAAGAAACCATCCATGACACAGTGCGCAAAACCGAAGTCGATGTAGAGCAGCTCGGGACCAAAAATGTGCGCAACGACCAGAACCGCACCAAGTAACAATCCAGTACCAGGGAAAGTATTTCGCGTTTCCCGCCTTATTAAAGCCTCACGCCCCACCCGGTTTATACCGGGTGGGGCGTGAGGCTTTAATAAGGCGGGTTCGATCCGGCTACCTAGTTAAATCAGCTGGCAGGCCTCAATTTCCATCTCGCGCATCTTGCGGATGAACTCCTTGGGCTCGATGCGGTAGCGGCGCGAGTAGGTATCCACGGCCAGGTGCTCGTGGGGCTCGGCAAACTTGATTTCGAGCTTTTTCGAGCCGGCCGCGCCTTCCACGGCTTCCATGAAGCGGTCCATGAAGGGCTCCGTGATGGTGCGCAGGTCCAGCTGCACGCGCACGCCGTTGGCCAGCTTTTCGGCCACGTTGAACAGCGGCTCCATGGTCATGATCTTGAACTCGAACTGGTCGGAGTCGCGGAAGCGCTGGGCGTACTTGCCCCGGATGAACATGGGCGGCACCTGCTCCTTGTCGTAGTTGCGCGGGTTGATGAGGGCCGAGAACTTGGAGTAGTCGTCGCGGAACAGGGCCAGGTTGAGGCTGGAGTCGTAGTCTTCGATGTTGAAGCTCACGAAGGGGTGGCCCGTTTTGGTGGTCTTGAACAGCACGTTCGAAATCAGGCCGGCCACCGTAATGTCGCGGTTCTTGTAGCTCTCAATCTTATCGAGCCCGCAGGTGCAGTAGGAGTCGATTTCGAGCTTGAAGTCGTCGAGGGGGTGGCCCGAGAGGTAGAAGCCCACCACTTCCTTTTCGCGGCGCAGCTTCTCGGTGGGGCTCCAGGGCTCCATGTCCTGAATTTTGGGCATCGGGATGGCCATTTCGCCGCCCCCGCCGCCAAACAGGCTCTGCTGGGCCGATTCCTTGGCCGCCTGGTGCTGCTGGCCCACTTTCATGGCCTTCTCAATCAGGCTCTGGTCGTTGCCGGGCGCTTCCAGGAACTGGCGGCGGTGGTAGCGGTCGAACGAGTCGAAGGCGCCGGCCTGGGCCATGCTCTCGAAGGTTTTCTTGTTCACGGCCCGCAGGTTCACGCGGCGCGAGAAGTCGAAAATATCCTGGTAGGGCCCGCCCTTGTCGCGCTCCTGCACAATTTCCTCCACGGCCGCCTCGCCCGCGCCCTTCACGGCCGCCATCCCGAAGCGAATCTGGCCCTGCTTGTTCACGTTGAACTTGAGGATGGATTCGTTTACGTCGGGCCCGAGCACGGCCACGCTCTGCTTGCGGGCTTCCTCGATAAAGAAGGTCACCTTCTTGATGTCGCCCATGTTGTTGGTGAGCACGGCGGCCATGTACTCGGCCGGGTAGTGGGCCTTGAGGTAGCCGGTCTGGTAGGCCACCACCGAGTAGGCGGCCGAGTGGGAGCGGTTGAAGCCGTAGGCCGCAAACTTCTCCATCACGTCGAACACCTCGTTGGCCTTCTTGGCCTTGATGCCGTGCAGCTTCTCGGCGCCCTCGCAGAACTTCTCCCGCTCCAGGGCCATCTTCTTCATGTCCTTCTTACCCATGGCCCGGCGCAGCAGGTCGGCGCCGCCCAGCGAGTAGCCGGCCAGAATCTGGGCCGTCTGCATGATCTGCTCCTGGTACACCATAATGCCCTGGGAGTAGTTCAGGATGGGCTCCAGCAGCTCGTGGGGGTACTCGACTGCCTCGCGGCCGTGCTTGCGGTTGATGAAGTTCGGGATGAACTGCATCGGGCCCGGCCGGTAGAGGGCGTTCATGGCAATCAGGTCCTCGATGTTGGTGGGCTTGAGGTCCTTGAGGTACATGCGCATGCCCTCGCTCTCGAACTGGAACGTGCCGATGGTGTCGCCGCGCTGGTAGAGCTCGTAGGTTTTCAGGTCGTCAATCGGAATCTCGTCGATGTCGATTTTGATGCCGTGGTTTTTCTCGATCAGGTTGATGGCGTCCACGATAATCGTGAGCGTCTTCAGCCCCAGAAAGTCCATCTTCAGCATCCCGGCACTCTCAATCACCTTGCCGTCGAACTGGGTGATGAGCAGGTCCGATTCCTTGGACGTGGAAACGGGGATGTACTTGGTGATGTCGTCGGGGGCGATGATGATGCCGGCGGCGTGGATGCCGGTGTTGCGCACCGAGCCTTCGAGCTGGGTGGCCAGGCGCAGAATCTGGCCCCGCAGGTTGTCGGGCGCGTCGTCGCGCCGGATCATGTCGAGTTCCTGGTTTTCGGCGAAGGCCTTGGTCAGGGTCGTGCCCACCTGGTCGGGCACCATCTTCACCAGGTCGTTGGCCAGGGCCAGCGGCAGGTCCATGGCCCGCGACACGTCCTTGATGCTGGACTTGGCGGCCATGGTGCCGAAGGTGATAATCTGGGCCACCTGGGTCTTGCCGTACTTGTCCACCACGTAGTCAATCACGCGCTGGCGGTTCACGTCGTCGAAGTCGATGTCGATATCGGGCATCGACACGCGCTCCGGGTTCAGGAACCGCTCGAACAGCAGCGAATACTTAATGGGGTCGATGTTGGTGATGCCGATGCAGTAGGCCACGGCCGAGCCGGCCGCCGAGCCCCGGCCCGGCCCTATGGCCACGCCATTGTTGCGGCCGTGGTTGATGAAGTCCTGGGTGATGAGGAAGTAGCCGGCAAAGCCCATGGTCTCAATCACGCGCAGCTCGTAGTCCAGCCGCTCCTCGATTTCGGGCGTGCGCTCGGAGTAGCGGCGCTTCTCGCCCTCGAAAGCCCCCTTGAAGGTGAGGTGGCGCAGGAAGGCGTCGGCGGTGGGGTGCTCGGGGGGCAGCGGGAAGTTGGGCAGCAGAATATCGCGCTGGAGCTTGGGCGGCGTGATTTTGTCCACGATTTCGTTCGTGTTGTCCACGCTCTCGGGCACGTCGGCAAACAGGGCGTTCATCTCCGCCTGGTTCTTGAAGTAGAACTGGTCGTTGGCGAAGCCGAAGCGCGACTTGGGCCGGGGCGCCTGGGCTTCCTCATCGATGCGCTGGAGCTGGCGGCGGATGTGAGCATCCTGCCCGGCCAGCGGGCGCAGGTTGTCGAGGTGGTCGTAGTGGACCTTGCTGTCCTGGGAAATCAGGCGGAAATACTGGGTCTGGAAGTCGCCGACCGGGATGCTGTGCTCCTCGCCGGTGTTCACGCAGAGCAGGATGTCGTGGGGCGCGAAGTCGGTCTGCTCGACGTAGTGGGAGTCGTTGGTGCAGATGACCTTGACGTTGTACTTGCGGGCCAAGCCCAGCAGCACCTGGTTCACGTCCTCCTGGCTTTTGCCGGTGCCGTCGAAGTTCATCAGCCCGTGGCGCTGAATCTCGATGTAGTAGTCGTCCTCGAACACGTCGAGCCACCACTTGAGCAGCTCCTCGGCCTGGGCCTCGCCCTGGAACAGGATGGCCTGCGGAATCTCGGCCCCGATGCAGCAGCTGGTGGCAATCAGGCCCTTGTGGTACTTGAGCAGCAGCTCCTTATCAATGCGCGGAAACTTGCTGTACACGCCCTCAATGAAGCTCATCGAGCAGAGCTTGCTCAGGTTGTGGTAGCCGTCCTGGTCCTTGGCCAGCAGCAGCTGGTGGTAGCGCTTGTCCCGCTCGCCCTTTTCGCGGCTGAAGGCCTTTTTGTGGCGGTCTTCCACCATGTAGAACTCGCAGCCCACGATCGGCTTGACGTTGTACTTGTTGGCCTCGGCCACGAAGTTGAACGCCCCGAACATATTGCCGTGGTCGGTGAGGGCCACGGCGGGCATCCCATCGGCCGATGCCTTCTTCATCAGGGCCGAAATGGAGGCCTGACCGTCGAGCAGGGAGTACTGGGTGTGCGAGTGCAGGTGCGAGAAAACGGGCATTTTCTGGGTCGTAAGAATTGAAAAGCAAGAAGCCGGAATGCCTGAGCGAACTGCATGCCGACTACCTGATTCGGTCGGTGATTGAAGTAAAGTTACCCAGTAATTGGTGGGCGGGAAAGGTTGCGCGGCAACGGATTTCATGTAAGGCCGGCCGGGGCGGTGGTGGCGAAGGCAAAGCCCGTACCTTGGCAAGCTCAACCACTGAAACCCCATGGAACCAGCACCCGGTTCCGTAGCGTTACGGTTGAGCTTAACTGCTATATAGCTATGCTTCGGTCCTGTTCGCGGGGCCGATGGGGAGTTGAATTATCCTTAGCCTGCTGCCCGCAAGCGGCCCTACTATTTATGTTGTTCGCCTAATTCCCTGGCCGCCACCCCCGGTCCGTATTGCGCATGAAGTCTTTCGTTACCCTGACCGACCCGGTGTATGACCCGGCCGCGCCCGTTTCCCGGTTTGGCCGGTGGCTCCAGCAGTTTCTGCAGGACAAGCGCGACTTGCCCTTCCTCTACCTGCTGCTGGAAATAAGCCTGACGCTGCTGCCGCTGGCGGCGGTGCTGTTCGTGCCGGGCCTGCCGCGGGGCTGGTGGTGGGGCGTGTTCGGGGTGTATCTGTTCCTGACCACGTTCTATTTCAAGGGCCCGTTCGGGCTGATGCTGCACTGCACCAGCCACCGCATCCTGTTCAAAAAGCAGTACGGCCGCCTCAACCACTACATTCCCTGGGTCATCGGGCCGCTGTTTGGCCAGACGCCGGAAACCTACTTCACCCACCACCTGGGCATGCATCATCCGGAAAACAACCTGCCCGATGATGAAAGCTCCACCATGTTCTACCAGCGCGACTCGGCCATCAGCTTCGGCCGCTACCTCGCCGATTTTTTCCTGCTCGGTATTCCCAAGCTCGTGCGCTACTTCGGCCGCACCCGCAAGGTGAAGCTGCGCGGCCGCCTGCTGCGGGGCGAAGTGGCCTACCTGGTGACGTGCGCGGTGCTGGCCTTCGTGAACCTGCCGGCCACGCTGGCCGTGCTGGTGCTGCCGGTGCTCGTGACCCGGGCCGTGATGATGCTCGGCAACTGGAGCCAGCACGCGTTTATTGATAGCGCCGACCCCGGCAACTGCTACACCAACAGCGTGACGTGCATCAATACCAAGTACAACCGCAAGTGCTGGAACGACGGCTACCACATCAGCCACCACCTCAAGCCCGCCCTGCACTGGACCGACCACCCCCACCATTTCCGCCAGCACCTGGACCAGTACGCCCAGCAGGAGTCGGTCGTGTTCGATGGTATCCACTTCCTGCACATCTTCGCCTTCCTGATGCTGCGCCGCTACGACCTGCTGGCCCGCCACTTCGTCGACCTTAACCACCACTACGCCTCCGACGCCGACGTCATTGCGTTTCTCAAGTCGCGCACCCGCCGCATGGCTCGGCCGGCACCGTTGCAGGTGGCCGCCTAAGTCAGGTAGTGAGGCGGGGCGAACTGGCCGGTAACGCGAAAAGCCACTCCTGAGAGTGGCTTTTCCTTTTTTACACCAGTTGCGGAGTGGCTTGCGAAAACCCAGGCGCCGTAGCGCAGTGCATGAGCGGCCGGCCTGAAGCTCCAGCTTCGCGCTACATAAGCCCGGTCTTACTTAACAGGCGTGATGAGCAGAACTTCGCCGGGCTTCACGGAGAAGTCGGGTTTGTTGTTCCACTCCATAATCTGCTTGATGGTGACGCCGTACTGGCGCGAAATGGCATACATCGTTTCGCCCGCCAGCACGGTGTGGCGCACCGGAGCAGGGGCGGCCGGCGAAGCGGCGGTTGCCGGTGCGCCGGCAGTGGCTGGTGGGGCCACCCGCAGCACCTGTCCGATCTGGAGGGATGGATTGGCCGGCAGCTCATTCCAGGCAATAATATCGGCCGGGCGTAGCTTGAAGCGGCGGGCTACCGAATACAGGTTCTCCTTGGGCTCCACCGTGTGCAGGCCGCTGGCCGGGACTGCCTCCACAATGGTAGGAGGGCCACTCGGGGCCGGAGCAGCGGTAGCGGGCGGGGTAGCGGCCGGGGTAGCGGCCGGGGTAGCGGCCGGGGTAGCAACGGGCGCGGGTGCTACTGGAGCCGGGCGGGGCGTTTCGGCTGGGGCCGGCAGCGGGCGCGCGGCCGGGGCGCTAGGCTGCGGCGCGGCCGGCGTCGGAACTGGCGCGGCCGGAGCCGGTGCGGTGGGGCGTGGGGCGGGCGGCGTTGGAGCTGCCGCCGCATCGCGGGGCTCATCGGCTACGGGGCGCGGCGCGGGCAGGGGCTTACGCGGCGGCAGCGACGAAGTGGCAGGCGCAGGAGCCGGGGCCGGGGACGGGGCTGGAGCCGATGGCCGGGGGGCGGGTGCAGGAGTTGCGGCCGGAGCCGGAGCCGGGGGCAGGTCGTTCAGGTTTTCCACCTTCTCATCCGAGGCGTTGTCGGCCGTAGAGTCGTCTTCCACGGCGTCTTCGAGCACCCGGCTGGCCTGGGCGGTGCTGCCCCGGTAAGGCTCCGTATCGTCGAAGGTGCGCTTGCGGCTGGGCTGCGGGGCCGAGGAATTGCTCACGGGCTTCTCGAAGGCGGCCAGGGCAGCATTGTTGCGGCCATCCACGAACTCGACGGGCGTGGTGCGGGGGCGCGTGTGCTGCAGCCACAGCACCCGGCCGGGGCGCAACTCCTCGTTGCGGGCCATGCGGTTTTTCTGCCAGATGGCCTTGGCCCGCAGTCCGTACTTCTGCGACACCGTCACGACGCTTTCGCCCGGCTGGGCAACGTGGTACTCTACGGCGGCCTTGTCGCGCTTCTTCTGCAGGAAATACGGCTGGCCGGGCACAATCTGGTCGAAAACGAACAGGTCGTTGTATTGCAGGAAGCGCTTCATTTTAAGGTTGCCGCGCTTGGCCAGGCTTTCCTTGGTATCGTTGGGCAGCGCTATCAGGGCCCGCAGGCCGTTTACGCGCACGAAATCGGCATTTTCGGGGTCGGGCAGGGGCTGGTTGAGAAGCTGGCCGGCGGCGGCGGTTCTTTGCTGGGCGGCCAGCAGCGTAGCCTGGGCCGGGTCGCTGATGGGTACCAGCACCGTGTAGGCGCGGTCGGTGGGCACGGTGGGGGCCAGCAGCCAGCGGTTGTGCTTGGCCAGTTCCTCGGGGTTCTGGTGCAGGCTCTGGGCCAGCAGGGCCAGCCCCTGCCCGGCCGGAGCCGGAAACTCCTGGAATTGCAGCGGGGGCGGGTTGTTCAGGTTCAGGGCCGGCTCGAAGGCGATTTTGTGGGCCAGAAACGTGAGTACGTAGGGGTTGGTGCGCTCCGAAATTTCCATTTCGGTGGCATCGAAGTCGGTGGGCAGCGTGTAGGGCTTGGCCCCGGTCAGGCCCAGGTTGTAGCTGATAAGGGCGTTGAGCCAGTTGTGAAACGTTTTGTTGTTGCGCAGCAGGTACTGGGCTGCCGCCCGCGACGAGGCCACGATGTGCTTGCGCTCATCCACCGCCTCGTTCATGACCAGCCCAAAGTCGGCGGCCGACTCGCGCTTGAACTGCCAGTAGCCCACGGCGTCATGGATGCTTTGGGCGTCGCCCTGCAGCCCGCTTTCCTGCAAGGCCAAAAAGTGAAAATCCAGGGGCAGGCCTTCCTGCTGAAAGGCCCGGTCGATGAGCGGGAAATAAGCGTCGGCCAGCACCACCCGGGCCTGGAAGGAGGCGGGGTGGCGGCGCAGGGCATCCACTTTCTGCTGCAGGGCCGTGCGGCCGCCATCGGTGAGGCGTAGGCGCAAACCGCCCAGGGTTAGGTTGGCCGGAACCGGCACCGTTTGAGCCGCCCCGAGCAGCGGAAGCAGCAGGAGCAGCAGAAGATAAACTCGTTTCATAAGCAGCGGGCAAAAGCGCGGAGCCGCCGCCTGATAGTGCGCGGCATACCCCGTCGGGCCGCAAAATAGCGCAAAAAATCGTCGGTGGTTGGCGGGCGGGGCTTCACCCCACCCCCGGCCCCTCCCCTTCGGGAGAGCGGTGCCAGCCGCGAGAATCGTTGAACGCACCCCTCTCCCGGAGGGGAGGGGCCGGGGGTGGGGTGCTACATCCCGCCGCCTCCGGGCCGGCCAAAGCCGCCCTCGGGCCGGGGGGCATCACCCCCTGGGCGCGGGCCGTCGCCACCGGGGCGGCCCTCCTCGCCGTTGCTGCGGCCCGCGCTGCTGCCGAAGTTGCGGATATTATAGGTGAAGCTCAGCAGGAAGTAGCGCTGCAGAATGTTGGTCTGCACGTCTTCGGTGTAAGCGGCCGCAATGTTGCGCTGGATGCTGTTGTTCTGGCCCAGCAAATCGAAGGCGTAAAGCTGGATTTCGCCCCGCTGGTTGGCGAAGATCTTCTTGCCCAGGGAGGCATTCCAGAGCACGAAAGTTCTGGTTGAAACCCGCCGCCAAGCCCGAGTAGAGCTGGTGATTGACGTCGGACTTGAGCGTGATGCCCTTGGCCACAATCCAGCTCAGGCGCAGGCTGGTATTCTGGCGGAAATAGCGGCTGTTGAGCTGGGGCTGCAGGGAGTTGCGCACGTAGCTCTGGCTGGAATTCGAGGAGAGCGTGAAGTCTACCTCGGGGCTGATGTTGCTGCTCAGGCTAACCCCGAGCCCGGCCGAGGGCGTGCGGTTGTAGTTGAGCTCGCCAAACACGAGGCCCGGGGTCTGGGTGTAGCTGCCGTTGGCGTTCACGCTCAGGTTCGACTTGATAAAGGTCAGCGGCAGGCTGTAATTAAGAAAGCTGCGCAGCGCATACTGCTCGTTCAGGTTTACGGGCCGCGTGAGCTGGCCCCCCGCCGGAATCGTGATGCCGTCGACGGTCAGGGGCGCGGTGCCGGCGTAGACTGTGTTGTTGGTGATGTAGTTGTTGACGTAGGAGCCGCTGAGCAACGCGAAAAACGAGCGCGACTTCTCGGGCACCGCCGCCGAGTAGCGCACAAACAGGTTCTGGCGGTTTTCCTGGCGCAGGTTGGGGTTGCCGGTCGTCAGCTGCAGCGGGTTCGAGTTGTTGACCACCTCCTGCAGCTGGCTCACGCTCGGCGGGTTGGTGCTGGTACGGTAATTAACGCGCAGGTTCTGCTGCTTCGAGAAGTTGTAGCGCAGCCGGGCATTGGGTAGCAGGCTCAAAAAGCTGCGTTGGGTTTCGCCGGGGCGCGGAAACTCCTGGTCGCTGCGCAGCTGGGCGTGCTGCACCTCGGCCCCCACCGACCACTGCAGATCCTTGTTCTGGTAGCGGTAGCTCAGCTCGCCCGAGTTGGTGAGGTAGCGGCTCTGGAACACGGAGCTGAGCGTGTCGTTGAGGCGGTTGTACTGCTGCTCGGTGGCCTCAAAGTCAAAGGTTTTCTTGCTGGAGTTGTTGGGCGTGTACGCAAGGTCGTACTCCAGCTGCAGGGCGCTGTGCTCGCCCAGCGGCTCGGTGTAGTCGAGGCTGCCGCGCCAGTTCCAGCCGGTTTGGGCAAGCTCCGAAAACTGGTTGAGCGTGCTGGTCAGGGGCTGGTTGTCGCGGTAGAAAGTGGTGCTGGAGAGCAGGTTGTTGTCGCCGCTGTTGTCGGTGTAGCTCGTGTTCAGGCCGGCCGAAAACGTGCGGCCCCGGCGCGCAAACCGGTGGCGGTAGAGCAGCTGGTTGGCAGCCGAAATACCCGTCAGGGCCGAGCGGTAAGAGCTGTTGTTGGCCCCCTGCGGCGCGGCACTGGCATCGGATTGCACTAAAAACGTGTTGCCATCGAGCAGGCTGGTGCCGGTATTGCGCTGCACCGAGAGGCTGGGCCGCCAGAGCAGCGAGTTAAGCGAGTCGAACTTGTGGTCGAGGCGCAGGTTGAAGCGGTTGTTGATGTTCTGGCTGCTGGCCCGGGCGATTTCCTGATAGCGCAAATCCTGGCTCTGGCCCTGGGTGGGCACGTAGCGGCGCAGCAGGTTGGTGGCGCTGTTGTTGTCGCTCAGGTTGAAGAAGTAGCTGCCCTGCACGTCGGTTTTGGTGCCCCAGGAGTCGGAGTAGTTCAGCCCCAGGGCGTGGGTCTGGCTGATGCCGCCCTGCTGATTCACCAAAAAGTCGCCCACGTTGTCGCCACCCTGGCCGCCGCCGCCGCCGCCCCGGCCTCCGCGCCCGCCCCGGCCGCCGCCGCCCTGGGTCGAGGTGCCTACCACGCCCAGCAAATCGTCGGTGCCGAAGTTCTGCTCGTTGATATTGTTGCTCTGGGCCACCACCGACAGCCGCTGCTTGCCCTTGAACCGGTTGAGGTTGCCGCTTACCCGGTACCGGTCGTCGAGGGGGCCGTAGCCGGCCACCACCCGCCCGAAGGTGCCGTTGCGAAACTTGGGTTTAGTAATGATGTTGATGGTTTTCTGCTGGTTGCCGTCGTCAAAACCCGTGAACTGGGCCTGGTCGGAAGCCCGGTCGTAGACCTGGATTTTATCGATGACCTCGGCCGGCAGGTTCTTGAGCACGGCGTCGGGGTCGTTGCCGAAAAACTCCTTGCCATCCACCAGCACCCGCTGCACCTGCTCGCCCTGGGCCTGCAGTTTGCCGGTGGTAGGGTCTACCACCACGCCGGGCATTTTGGTGAGCAGGTCCTGGGCGTTGGCGTCGGGGTTGGTTTTGAACGCGGCGGCGTTGAACTGGGCCGTATCGCCCTTCTGCACGGCGGCCGCGGCCTGGCCCACTACTTCCACGTTCTGCAGGGCCACGCCCCCGCCGGCCCGCAGCGGCAGGTTGCCCAGGCTCAGCGGCTGGCTGCTGACCTCCACGGTACGCTGCAAATCCTGGTAACCCAGAAACGACACCGTGAGCCGGTAGCGGCCCGCCGGCACATTGCGCACCACAAACGAGCCATCGGCCTCTACGGCCGCGCCCCGCTTCACCGAGTCGGGCAGTTGCAGCAGCAGCACGTTGGCCCCAATCAGCACCGACTGGTCGGCGGCGTCCAGCACCCGCCCGCTAACGGTCGTCTGGGCCTGAGCGGCATGGCATAACAGGATAACCGGAAAAATAAGGCAGATAAACTGGCGCATCATGGAGGTCTAAGGAAAGGGTACTGGTTTCCATAGACACCAAAAACCCGGGCGCGTTTAACGGCGAATCTGCCAACGGCCCTTCTGGCGGCCGATTATGCAGCGTATGGGCCCGGAGCCGACTAAATTTATTTTTCCGGCTTAGCCGAAATTCACGCCGAAATCCAGGAATGCGCCCGCCGGCCGCGCTACTTCTTGCGCACCAGCAGCAGCCCGTCGCGCAGGGGCAGCAACACGTTTTCCACCCGTTCGTCGGCCTGCACCTTGGCGTTGAAAGCGCGCACGGCGTGGGTGTCCTTGTCGGAAGGTTTCACAGGGTAATCGGGCAGGACTTTGCCGTTCCAGAGCACGTTGTCGATCAGCAGAAACCCGCCGGGCCGCACCTGGGGCAGCACCAGCTCGTAGTAGGCGTCGTTGTTGATTTTGTCGGCGTCGATGAACACCAAATCCCAGGTTTCGGCCAGCTTCGGCAGTAGCTGCCGGGCGTCGCCGATGTGCAGCTGCACCTTCTCCTGCAACCCCGCCTCGGCTACGTAGCGCCGGATGCGGCTTTCCAGCTCGGGGTTCTGCTCCACGGTGTGCAGCAGCCCTTCGGGGGCCAGCCCCTCGGCCAGGCACAGGGCCGAGTAGCCGGTAAAGGTGCCCAGCTCCAGCACCCGCCGCGGCTGTACCATGTGGCTGAGCATGCTCAGGAGCCGCCCCTGCGCGTGCCCCGACAGCATGCGGGCATGCAGCACCTGCACGTGGGTTTCGCGGTTGAGGCGGGCCAGCAGCGGGCTCTCGGGGCTGGTGTGGTCGTCGGCGTAGCGCTGGGCGTCGTCGGGGGAGTACATGCGAAGTGCTAGAAAAGAGTAGGTGTCGGACGGGCCTGGTAAATGCGGCGCCGATGGTAGAGCAAATGCTGCGGATTTATCTCGTGGGCTGGGGCCAGCGTCAGCTGGCCCCCTTGGCCCCGCAACGTCCCGTCGTCGTTCACCGTCCAGCTGCCCCGGTCGAAGGTAACGTGGTGGTTCGGGCACAGACACAGCAGGTTATCGAGCTTGTCGGGGCCGTGGTGCGGGCCGCCGAGGCCCCGGATGTGGGCCGCTTCGGCGTAAGGCCCGGTGGGCGTGGGCAGCCGGGCAGCGCATACCTGGCAGTGGAAATCATATAGCTCCTTCACGGCCCGCATCAGCCGGGTGTCGCGCACCAGGCGGCTGGTCATGCCCAACTGGCGGGGTGCCGGCTCATAAGCCACTGCTGGTTCCTGCACCACCGCTGCCGCATCTGAAGAGGGTTTTTCGTCCATCATCTCCAGCCGAAACTGCCAGATAAGATGACCTGAACGGCCCAGCTGAGCGGAAGAGCGAGTTACCAGATACAGGCCGGCATACTGGTAAAAATCAATTTTACCTTCCTGTACCTTCCGGATCACGCGCACCGGCGTCTGCTGCTCGAAGCTGAGATGCAAAGCCAAGTTGCCACCCTGCAACTGCTGGTCGGCCACCTGCCGGCCTTCTTGGTTGCCTCCTTCGCCGGTGTACAATATCACCGAACCTAAATCCAGGTCGTCCTCATAGCCGCCCGATAGCACAATGGCCTCCGCCGGATTGCCTTTAAGGCTCGAAATACCTTTCTGCTGATCCCGATGCAGCCCCGCAGCTTTCACTTCTGAGCGGCGCAAAAACTCGTGCCCCGGCTCGATACCGGCAACTGAGCCAAGGTGAACAGGTGCCGGGCGATTAGGCATGAGGAAATGGGCTTAGGAAAGCCAACAAAAGGAACTGGCCAACTGCAAACCTACTCGCATCTTTTATAATGCCGCCTTTGATTTGCTGCTTTGCTCCGGCACCAGCCGAAACTTCCAGACCTGAAAGCCCGCTTTGCCGGTTTCGTACACCGCTTCTATCACCCGGTACAGCCCCTCGTAGCGGTAGCCGCGGCCCGTGTTGGTAGCAATCCGCCGGAAAACCCGCACCGGCCGGCCGGTTTCGAGGCTGCGGCGCAGATACAGGTTGCGCCCGCTCATTTCCTGGTTCGTGGTTTGGCGGCCGGTGCGCGGGTCGCGGCCGCCGCTGCCCGAGTAGGTCAGGTCGTCTTCCCGGAAGTCGTCGTCCTCGTACTGATCGGCCAGAATGATGGAGTCGGCTCCGTCTGCCGCCGAGCCGCTCACGCCCGTGCGCGGGGGGCGGTGTAGCCCGGCCCGGCTCAGCGCCAGCCGGTTCTCCAGCACGTCGCCCGGCTGGTAGTAGCTGACGTGGCCAAAGTGGGGCATGTGGTGAGGTGGTGAATGAGAAAGAACGTCATTCTGAGCGCAGGCGCAGCCGGAGTCGAAGAATCTCTACCGTGATAGTAATACTGTTACAAGGGACTACTACTGCAGTAGAGATTCTTCGACTCCGCTCCGCTACGCTCAGAATGACGTTCTTTTCACTCATTCACTCACTCAACTCACCACCTCGCCGCTACTCCGGCACGTACTGTAATACGCTCAGGTTGTCGTCGGTGAGGATTTCGTTGGCCAGCTCGCGCAGCTCGGGGGCCGTGATGCGGCGGACGCGCTCGAAGATTTCATTGATGCCCTCGACCCGACCGATGTCGAGCGTGCTTTTGGCCAGCAGCTGCATGAGGCCGCCGTTGCTTTCCTCGGCCATGGCCAGCTGGCCCATCAGCTGTTCTTTGGAAGTATGAAGCTGGGAGGTGCCCAGCGTCTGCTCGCGCAGGCGCTTGAGCTCCTTCTGCACCAAAGCTACCGTGCGGTTCACCTGCTTTTTCTCGGTGCCGAAGTAGATGCCGAACAGCCCCGTGTCGGTGTAGGGCGAGTAGGTGGCGTCGATGGTGTACACGAGGCCGTACTTTTCGCGCACCGCCAGATTGAGGCGCGAGTTCATGCCGGGCCCGCCAAGCAGGTTGCTGAGCAGGAAAAACGGAATCCGCCGTTCATCGTGCAGGGCGTAGGCCGGGCCGCCGATGAGGCAGTGAGCCTGCGTGATGGGCTTGTGCTCCAGCCGGTCGAGGCGCTGGTAGCCGCTGAAGGCCAGCCGGGGCCGGTCGCCGAGGCGGGCCGGCAGCGGGGCCAGGTACTTGTCGGCCAGTCGCTTCACCTCCTTGAAGGGCAGGTTGCTGACCGAACTGAATACCACCCGGTCGGTGCGCACGTTATCAGCCAGAAACTGATGGAAATCGGCCTGCTGAAAACCCGACACGCTTTCGCGGGTGCCCAAAATGTTGTGGCCCAGGGTATGGCGGGCAAATACCACGTCGTCGAAGTCGTCGATGATGGCGTCTTCGGGGGCATCCTGGTACATGGCCATTTCCTCCAGAATCACGCCGCGCTCCTTCTCAATCTCCTTTTCGGGGAAAACCGAGTTGAACGTGAGGTCGGTGAGCAGCTCGAAGGCCCGCTCGAAATGGGTGCTGAGCAGCGAGGCGTAGAAGCAGATTTTTTCCTTGGTGGTATAGGCGTTCAGCTCGCCGCCCACGGTTTCGAGGCGGTTGAGGATGTGGAAGCTTTTGCGTTTGTGGGTGCCCTTAAAGGCCATGTGTTCCCAGAAGTGGGCCAGCCCGAGCTGGTGGGGCTTCTCGTCGCGGGAACCGATGTCGAGCAGGAACCCACAATGCGCAATTTTGGTATGCAAAACCTGCTTATGCAGTACCCGGATGCCGTTGGGCAACTCGTACAGGTCGTAATCAGACATTCTTGGTGGGGGCTTGGGGTCGAGGGGCGAAGAAACGTGGCGGCTAGCCAATATCCGGCGCCCGGCCCGGTATAACCACGCAAAGGCGCGGCAGGTTGCAAAGATACGTGCAGTGAATGAGTGACTCGGTGAATGAGTGAGTTGGCGAATGAGCAAATTGGTGAATGACGTTCTTTCTCACTCACTCATTCACCGCTTCCGCCAGCACGGCCAGCAGCTGGGCCGTTTGGATGTCGTGGGCGCAGCGGAAGTGGCCCAGCGGGCAGGCCCGGTGCCCATGCAGGCCGCAGGGGCGGCAGGCGAGGGGTTCGGGCACTTCTACAATGCGCGAAAACGGACTCAGGGGGCCAAAGCCGAAGGCCGGCACCGTGGAGCAGTACACGGCGCACACCGGAGCACCCACGGCCGAGCACAGGTGCATGGGCGCCGAATCGTTGACGTAGTTGAGCACCGCCCCGCGCATGAGGGCCGCCGAGGCCAGCAACGAGAGCTGCCCCGACAGGTTCACGAGGCCCGGCCGGTTCGCGGCTTCCAGCAGCCGCTGGCAGGCGGCCGTATCGGGCGGGCCGCCGAGCAGGAACACGGGATAGTGCGCGGGCAGCGCGGCCAGCAGCTTCAGCCACTGCTCCTCGGGAAACTGCTTGGTAAACCACACCGAGGTGGGCGCGATGCAGATATAGGGCTGGCCCGCGGCCGGCGCGGCGGCCACTTGCGCAGCCGCTTCATCGGTGGCGGTAGGGTAGAGGCGGGGCGGCACCACCGGGCCGGTGTAGGCGGGGGCCAGCAGGCGCAGGTTGCGTGTTACTTCGTGCACCCCATTTTCTATAACGTGGGGCGCGGTGCGCGTAAAGAAGCGGGCCAGCGGGTTCTTGTCGAAGCCAATGCGCTCGGGCGCGCCTGAGAAGGCCGTCAGCAGGCCCGTGCTGGCGAAGCGCTGGAGCGTGATTACCCGCCCGTAGCCGGCCCCGCGGATTTGCCGGAGCAGCCGCCCCAGCCCCCGGTACTTGGCCCGCTTCTTGTCCCAGACCAGTACCTGCCGCACGTGCGGATGACCTTTCAGGAGGCCTTCGTTGCCCTTGCGCACCAGAAAATCGACTGGCGTGGCAGGCTCGGTCTGGTGCAGGTAGTCGAGCAGGGCCGTGGCCAGAATCACGTCGCCGATGAAGGCGGTCTGGATGAGCAGGACGGCGGGCGGGGCCGGAGGTGAGGCGGGAGCGGGCATAGGCCGGCAAAGATACCGCGCCCGTTTTTCCGGTTGCCCAAGCGCAAATCTGCCTACCTTGGGGCGGCTGCTTCGGCGGCTTTCCGTTCTACCTTATTCCCCTGCCCATGCGCTACGGCCCTATTTCGCCCGATCTGTTCATTGAAAACCGCCGCCGCTTCCGCGAGCTGCTGCCCCCGGCTTCGCTGGCCATCTTCCACGCCAACGACATTATGCCTACCAATGCCGATGGCACGATGCCCTTCCGCCAGAACAACGACCTGTTCTACCTGAGCGGCGTGGATCAGGAGGAAAGCATTCTGGTTATATTCCCCGATGCCGTGCTGCCCCAGCACCGCGAAATTCTGTTTCTCAAAGAAACCAGCCCCGAAATCCTCATCTGGGAGGGCTACAAGCTCACCAAGGAGCAGGCCCGCGAGCAAACGGGTGTGCGCACCATCATGTGGCTCGACGCCTTCGACTCGGTGCTGCCCGCCCTCATGAACGAGGCCGAAAACGTGTACCTGCCCGCCAACGAGCACATCCGGGCCGTGGTGGAAGTTGAAACCCGCAACGCCCGCTTCATCAAGCGGCTGCAGGCGGCCTACCCGCTGCACCAGTACCGGCGCGCGGCCCGGTTGCTGCACCAGCTGCGGGCCATCAAGAGCCCCGAGGAAATCCGGTTGATGCAGCACGCCGCCGACCTTACCGAAAAGGCATTCCGTCGCCTGCTCGGCTTCGTGAAGCCCGGCGTGATGGAGTACGAGGTGGAAGCCGAGATTTTCCACGAGTTCCTGCGCAACGGCTCCCGCGGCCCGGCCTACGGCTCCATCATCGCCAGCGGCCCCAGCGCCTGCATCCTGCACTACGTCAGCAACGACCGGGAGTGCCAGGCCGGCGACGTGATGCTGCTCGATTTCGGGGCCGAATATGCCAACTACGCCGCCGACTTGTCGCGCTCCATCCCCATTAGCGGCAGCTACTCCAAGCGCCAGCGCCAGGTCTACGATGCCGTGCTGCGGGTCATGAAGTCGGCCACGGCCCGCCTCGTGCCGGGCGGCAACATCGAGGAGTACCACGCCGCAGTGGGCCGCGACATGGAGCAGGAACTTATCAAGCTCGACCTGCTCAACGAGTCGGACGTCAAAAACCAGGACCCTGCTGCCCCACTCTACAAGCAGTATTTCATGCACGGCACCAGCCACTACCTGGGCCTCGATGTGCACGACGTGGGCTTCAAGTACCGCACCTTCGAGGCGGGCATGGTGTACACCTGCGAGCCGGGCATCTACATTCCGGCCGAGGGCCTGGGTATCCGCCTCGAAAACGACATCCTTATCACCAAAAACGGTCCCGACGACCTGATGAAAAACATCCCGCTCGAAGCCGACGATATCGAGCGACTGATGCGGCGCTAAGCGTTTCGGCCCGCGCCGCCAACGCCGCCAAAAACCGCCCCGACGAGCTTTTCTCTGCCTGAGAAGCCCGCCGGGGCAGTTTTTTTTTGGCGGTGAGCGGCGCGCCCGGAATGCCGCCGGTACCCGCGCCGGCAAGCACTGGAGCATTCGGTCGAAATAGTATTTAAATAGGATATAATATATTGAAATACAGCGCTATAGCTGCTGTCTGGCTGAATTGAACCAAAAAATTAAAAACATATTAGAGTAACCTAATTTTGTGCGGGCCGGTATAGGCAGCATAGCGCGCTTCGAGTTTGCGTTGGCAAGCTCGAGCACAGATAAGCGCAATTAGAAATACCTTCGCCCTTACAAAACCATTTCTCCTATGAAGAAAATCCTAACTTCCATTGCGGCCCTGGGTCTCGCGATGCTTTCGTTGACTCCGGCTGCACAGGCGCAGACCTCGGACCGCAAAACGAACATCAGCGTGTACTACAACTGGCTGCAGTACCACGGCGACCTTGGGTCGGAGTGGTTCAAGCATCAGAAAGTGGAGTACGGCCTCGGTGTAACCGTAAGCCGCTACGTGGCCAAGGGCCTCGATGTGGGCCTCGACCTGAGCTATGGCGACATGAAGCTCTCGGCCGACTATCCGAAGAACACCTACTACCCCATCCGTCGCTTCGATGCCAATGTGGTAAACGTGGGCATTCCGATCAAGCTGAAGCTCAACAACGGCTGGGCCCTGAAAGAGGACGCCTTCATTGCTCCTTACCTGGTGGTACAGCCCGGCGTATTCTTCGCCAGCCCCGACCTCTATGATATCAATGACCGCATCGTCGGCAACTCCGATGTGTATGCGTTTGATATTTCAGGCCGCGGCCGGTATCAAGTTCAACTTCTCGGAGTCGGTAGGCCTGTTCGTTCAGACCGGCCAGCACTACCCGCTCACCGACCAGGTGGACGGTGTAACCAACGTGGGTAAGCTCAACGACCGGTACCTGCAGCACAAGCTGGGCCTGAGCTTCAACCTCGGCAAAGCCAAGGATACCGACGGCGACGGCGTATCTGACCGCAAAGACAAGTGCCCCGACACGCCTAGCGGCGTGCAGGTAGACGAGAACGGCTGCCCGCTTGACGGCGACAAGGACGGCGTTCCGGATTACCAGGATCAGTGCCCGACCGAAGCCGGTACGGCTGCCATGATGGGCTGCCCCGACCGCGACAACGACGGTGTGGCTGACAAAGACGACGACTGCCCCGACCAGGCTGGTCTGCCCGCCCTGCGTGGTTGCCCGGATGCTGACGGCGACGGCGTAGCCGACAAGAACGACAAGTGCCCCGATACCCCCGCCGGCACGCAGGTAGATGCTACCGGTTGCCCATTGGTAACGGACGCTGACGGCGACGGTGTACCTAACAACCTCGACCGTTGCCCTAACACGCCAGCCGGTGTGAAAGTGGACGCCAACGGTTGCCCCGAGGTAGATGCCGAAGTACGTAAGCTGGAGCAGCCTATCCGCTTCGAAACCAACAGCACCGTTATTCAGCGCAACTCCTACGGTACGCTCAACAAAATGGTGCAGGCCCTCAAGGACCACCCTGAGTACAGCATCCGTGTAGTTGGCCACGCCGACTCGCGTGGTACCGACGAGTACAACCAGGGCCTCTCGGAGCGCCGCGCCGGTTCGGTGAAGCGTTACTTCACGGGCAAGCAGGTTGACCCCGCTCGCATCGTGACGGAAGGCAAAGGTGAGTCGGATCCCGCAGTTCCGAACACTTCGGCCCGCAACATGTCGCAGAACCGTCGGGTAGAATTCCACTTCGAATTCTTCATCCCAAATGCTCCCCAGCCATAAGGTTGCGGGGTAACTCTAAAAAAGCGGCGTGCCCAATGGGTACGCCGCTTTTTTTTGCCTTTTTTGCTGCCCTCATTGGAAGCACCAAACGGTTAGCGGCGCCCTGCGTACAGCGGGTGGGTTGCCAGCCCGGTTTTAGTATCTGCCCTTCTTTTCTTCTTCCCCTATGAAATTGACATTCCGCTCTGTTTCCCTGAGCCTGGCCGTGGCCCTACTGCTTTTGGCCGGCTGCCGTGCCAGCGGCCCGGGCACACCGGCCCGCACGGTGGCCCAGTTTTTCACTAAGTACGAAAACCAGCCCGGCTTCAAGGCCAGCGACTGGAATGCCGGCCTCATGACGCGGTTGCTACTGGGCCGGTTGAGTAAGCTCGGCGGCGGTACCGATATCAGTCAGGCTCTTTCGTCGGTGCGCAATGCCCGCTTCATCACTTTCACGCCCACGAGCGGCGGAGCCCGTCGGCTGGTCGCTGAGGGCCTCAACGAGGAAGTAGCCGGCCTGCTGGCCAACGAGCGGTACACCCCGCTGGCCATTGCCGACGCCGACCCTGATATTCCGAACCAGCTGCGCTATTCGGTGCGCGAGCAGGGCGGCAAGGTCACCGAGTTCGTGGCCGTAGGCCAGCAGCAAACCACCGATTCGTTCGTGCTGGTATCGGTAGCCGGTAGTTTCACCCGCGAGCAGGTGGCGCAGCTGAGCAAGGTGCTGCCCAACGTGGTAGCCGGTGGGCTCTGATTCAGGCAACGACTAGGCTGACTGCTACTGCAACACCTTTCCCCGCTTCGCTTAAGCTGATACTTGGTTCTGGTTTTAAAAAGCAAATAGCCGGCTCGTTGGAGCCGGCTATTTGCTTTTCAGCGCTCATGCTGTCAAAATTCCTCGCTTCAAAAACTCAGGTCGTTGAGGAAAAATACGTCGCGGCCGGGGCCTTTTTCGGTGCGGATGTGCTGGTAGCCGATGGCCAGGAAATGGCTGCCGTACCAGGGCAGCAGGTGTTCCTGGCGGGTATCGGTCGCCTTGTTGGTGGTGGTTTCGGGCGCGTCGGTGGGGGCGGTGCGCAGCGTTACCTGCCAGTCGTTGGGCGAAGGGTTGGTTTGGTCGACGAGCTTATAATAGAACTGGTCGTCTTTGATGTAGGCCAGCACCAGCCGCCGGCCATCGGGCAGCGGGCGGGCGCAAACAGTTTCTTCGAGCTGGTACCGCTCCATTTCCTTGAGTACAAAGGCATTGTCCCAGAGCAGGTTGCCCTGACGGTCGAAGCCGCAAACCAGGGCGTGGCTGGTGTGGTAGCCCACGGGGCTGCGGCGGCTGTTGCTGTAATAGTTGTTATAGCGGGAAGGGTAGCCAAAGCCGTTAAGGCTGCCGGGCCCATAGTTGCCGTAGCCAGGGTAGCCAAGGTTATTAGAGGAGCCGCTGTAGCGGTTTTGGTACACTTCCGCCACTAGCACGAAGCCCTCAGGAACCGGAACCATATCGTGCATGAGTAGCTGGTAGCGGTGGCGGTACTGGCGGTCGGCCGAGCGCAGGTGGTCGTTGCGCTGGCGCATGCGGGCCAACCGGGCAGGCTTCATGAAATCGAAGAAGTGCTTGAAGTTGAGAAAATCGTAGAAGCGCAGCGAGCGGCGTTGCCCGGTAGCCGTAACGCCGGCCGTGAGGTCGGCGGCAAACAGGCCCTGCGAGTAGCGCGAGTCGCGCAGCGTATAAGTGCCAGCCAGCACCCGGGCGGCACTGTCGCCGGAGCTGAGCTGGGCGTCGAGCAGGCCCCGGTCGCTGCCGGCCTGCACGAACTCGGAGTGCAGCAGGCGCCCATCGTCGTCGAGCTGCTTGAGTTGGAGGCGCGATTTGAAGCCGTTGGACTCGCTCAGAATCAGCTCGGCCCGCTTGGTAGCCGAGTCGGCCAGCAACGTGAAACGGGCCGGCAGCGGCTCATATACCGAGGGCAGAAACTTAAACTGAGCCGTGTGCAGGTTCAGGACCAGCACCGTCAGGTGCTGGTTGACTTCTACGGTTACGAACAGGTTGCCTTCGAGGGCCTTGAGGTCGTGGATTTCGCGGACGCGCTTGGTTTTGAACTCGCCCGTGCCCAGCTCACCGGTGCGCGTATCGTAGGCGGCCACCCAGAGCGTACCTTCCACCGTGCCGCTGAACAAGGCATACACATCGGTTCCCTCGGCGCAGATGCGCTGAAAATCGTAGCCCCGGGGGACCTCAATGAGCCGTGGAGGGCTTGACCGCAATTGTCGGTCGAACTTCTGGAAAAAATACTCGGGCTTACCTACTAGCTTGGCATCGTGCTCCACCAGTACTACCACGCTGCTGTCTTCGGCCAGGGGCTGTACTTGTACGTCGCTGTTGGAGGGTTCGAGTAACAGCTCGGTGCGGAACTGCTGCGTGGGCGCGAAGGCTGGTTTGGGGCCTTTGGCTTTTTGCGCCAGTACTCCGGTAGCGGAGGCCAACAGGCAGAGCAGGAGGTAGAAATATCTCATAACATGGGCCGGGAAATGCCTGATTAGAGGTGCTTAGGTAAGATACGCGTAAACCCGTGACCTACCTAACACCCCTAGCCCCAAGATGATGCCTTCACTGCCCGGAATCCACACGGGGGAGGTGAAATAGTGAGATGGTGAGTTTGATGTTCAACGGTCCAGATTGCGCATATAGCGCCATTGGGCCTTCCGAACATCAAACTCACCATCTCACTATTTCACCTTGAGCCATATCACCTTCATCCCGCGCCCAGCTCCAGCAGCACATCGAACTCGGCGGGCCGCAGCGGCATCACCGAGAGGCGCGACTGGCGGAGCAGGGCCACCTGGCTCAGGCGTTCCTCCTGCTTGATGCGGGCCAGGGTAACGGGGGTGGGCAGGGCTTCGCGGGGCGTGAGGCGCACGGCCACCCAGTCGGTGCCGGCGGGGGCGGTGGCATCGGGGGCGGCGGGGGCAGCTACTTCGGCCAGGCCGACTACCTGCTTATCGCTTACGCTGTGGTAGTAAAGCACCAGGTCGCCGGGCTGCATCTGGCGCAGGAAGTTGCGGGCCTGGTAGTTGCGCACGCCGGTCCAGTCGGTGCCGCCGTCGCGCAGGAAATCGGCCCAGGAGTAGGCCGCGGGTTCAGATTTAACAAGCCAGTAGTTCATGGCAATACAGTTGGGAAAACCCTGCAAACATAACGCAAAACGGCCCGGCTACCCCGCTGGGGCAACCGGGCCGGTCAGCCGGTGCAATGCAGCCGGGACAGTTAGGGCAGGTAGCGGGCGGTAAGCAGGTCAGGGGTTACCGAGACAATTTCCAGCAGCAAATCGGGCCGCGAATTGTCGGTTACATGGAGGTGAAAAACAGGCTTGCCGGGGTCATCTCGCTGCCAGGTAATCGGGTGGGTGGTGGGCCCGGAGCCAATGCCGGGCGCGATATACACGCCCTTGCCGTCGGCATCGAGCCGGAAGCCGTCACCGCCCTCTGTGGGCATATTGTAGCGCTGGGGCGGCGTGGCCCAGGTGTAGCCTTCGGGGCGGTAGGTGGGCGTTTCGTTGGGCCGGGCCTCGGAGGAGTTGATCCAGAGTCGGCCCTGTAGTTGGGAATCGAGCACCTGTACGCCCTCCCGCTTTTCGGCTGGGTTCTCCGGAGCCTTTGTTGTGCAGAAATTCAGGGCCAGGGCCCCGGTAGCCAGCATTGTCAATAAAAAAGTGCGCATGAGATAAGGAATTAGAAAGGTGTACTAAAAACCACTAAGCGGCCTCATGCTGCCCCTTTCGCATTAGCCAAGGGCAGCCATAGGATGGCAGTCTACTAATCGCGGCGGGCCTGCAATTGGTCTTCCTGGGCTTTGCTGATCCGCAATAAGTAACCCGGTCGGTCTGGATTGTCAAAATTGATTCGGTAAGTCTGGCTGCCTTCATCGCGCCAGGTGCCGGGGCGCTCTTCCGCGCCGTCGGCGGGGCCGAGGCCGTATTCGAGGTAAGTGCCATCGGCATTGAGGCGGAATCCATCGTAGCGCCAACCCAGGTTTTGGCGGGTGGTTGAGTAGATGGTGAAGCCGTTGCTGCCCGGCTGGAAGGTGCTGTACCAGTCCTGGTTGAGAAGGACGGCTGGTTTGGGGTCCGACTCTTGGCAGCTGGCCAGAGTGAGCAGGGCTGCGGCCGACGCGTAAAGTAAGAGGCGCATAACAATGAGTATAGGTGAAACTTCCTGGCAGGAAGAGAGCCAACGCCGCTAAATAGTTGCAACGGCTACAAATCCCGGCGCTTCACCTTGAGCACCTGGTTTTCCAACGACACGAGTTCGAGTAGGTAGTCGGGCTCCTTCTTGTCGTCGAGGCTCACGCGGATGGTGTGGTCGTTCTGGGCCTTCCAGCGGCCCTTGTGGCCTTCGAGGCCGTCGGTGGGGGCAATGTCGTACTGCGTGAATATGCCATTGGCATCGAAGGCAAAGCCGGTGCGGCCCCGCGAGGGCGGGAAGGCATAGGTATTAGGCCGGTACACGCGCACCTCGCCCTGGTCTTCCTCCTGGGCGTGCAGCCAAGTACCTTCTAGCTGCTTGAGGTTGGGGGGCGTATCGGCGCTGCCCTGCGAGTCGGGGTTGCAGGTAGCAGCCAGCAGCAGCACGCTCAGGCTGGCAAAAGTGGTGAATAGGCGCATGGCGGTGGAGGTTGGAAGTGGGGAAGTTAAGAAGTTGTGAGTTGTTGGTTGTCAGTTGTCGGTTGTCAGTTGTCGGTTGGCAGGAAGCGGAACGTCATGCTGAGCGAAGGCGTAAGCCGGAGTCGAAGCATCTCTACCGCTTCGTTGTAATGCAAACCAATCGACAGGGTTAGTACTGCGGTAGAGATGCTTCGACTCCGGCTTACGCCTTCACTCAGCATGACGTTCCGCTTCCTGCCAACCGACAACTGACAACCGACAACTGACAACCAACAACTGACAACCAACAACTCACAACCATCCCCTAACAATTACCTTTGCCTGCTATGGACAACCGCGCCCTTACCCGAGCCTTCCGCCTGGCGGCCCAACTACTGGAGCTACACGGCGAGAATCAGTTTAAAATCCGGGCCTACGAAGGCACGGCTAATGCGCTGGAGGCCCTCAGCTTCCCGGTCGCCGACGTTGAGCGCACCGGCCTGCCCGACCGCACTGGCCTGAGCAAAACGGCCGCCGCCAAAGTAGCCGAAATGCTCGATACCGGCTCGTTCGAAGACCTTGACCGGCTGCTGGCTGCCACCCCGCCCGGCGTGGTGGAGCTGCTCAAAATCAAGGGTATCGGCCCCAAGAAAATCCGTAGCCTCTGGAAAGAGCTGGGTATTGAAGACGCTGCCCAGCTGCGCGAGGCCGCCGAAACCGACCAGGTAAGCCAGCTCAAAGGCTTCGGCCAGAAAACCCAGCAAGCCCTGCTCGACGCGCTGGATTTCACCGACCAGAGCCGGGGCAAGCTGCTCTATCCGCAGGGCGAGGAGCTGGCCCACGACCTGCTGGCCCGCCTCGAAGCCGCGCCCGGCACGGCGCAGGCCGCCGTGAGCGGGCAGGTGCGCCGCCGCCTCGAAACCATCGAAACTGTAACGCTGGTCGTGGCTACTACTGCGCCCACGGCCGCCCACGAGGTGCTCAACACCCTCGACGGCCTTACGCCCGACCCGCGCCGCAGCGGCCCGTTTGCCTGGCGCGGTACGGCCACGGCCTCAGGCGTGAAAGTGGAGGTGCTGCTAGTGGCTCCGGCCGAGTTTACGAACCAGCTGCTGCTGACGTCGGCTGCCGATGCCCACCTGACCGGCGCGCTGGCCACCGAGCCGCCAGTTGCCGGCCAGCCGGCCAGCCTGCGCCAGTGGCTCAAGCGCGAGCAGTTCGCCACCGAAGCGGCGCTTTACGAGCGGGCCGGCCTGCAATACGTGGAGCCCGAGCTGCGCGAAGGCCTCTGGGAGCTGCCGCTGGCCCGCGAAAACAAGCTGCCTCAACTGCTGGAGCCCACCGACCTGCGCGGGTCCCTGCACAACCACAGCACCTACTCCGACGGCACGCACAGCCTGCGCGAAATGGCCACCTTCCTGCGCGACGAAGGCTACGAGTACCTCGGCATCTGCGACCACTCGCAGGCCGCCCATTACGCCAACGGCCTGCCCGTGGAGCGTGTGCGCCAGCAGCACCAGGAAATCGACCAGCTCAACCAGGAGTTGGCCCCGTTCCGCATTTTCAAGGGCATCGAGTCGGATATTCTCTCGGATGGCAGCCTGGATTATGCGCCAGCCGTGCTCGAAACCTTCGATTTCATCGTGGCCTCGGTGCACTCGAACCTCAAAATGGATGAGCGCAAGGCCACGACGCGGGTGCTGCGGGCCATCGAAAACCCGTATACCACTATGCTCGGCCACCCCACCGGCCGGCTGCTGCTGCGCCGCGAAGGCTACCCGCTCGACCACAAGGCCGTCATCGACGCCTGCGCGAAACACAACGTCATCATCGAAATCAACGCCAACCCTTGGCGCCTCGACCTCGACTGGCGCTGGGTGCACTACGCCTTGGAGCAGGGCGTGCAGCTCAGCATCAACCCCGACGCCCACCATACCAATGGCTACGCCGACATGCGCTACGGCGTACTGATGGGCCGTAAAGGCGGCCTCACCAAAGCCATGACCTTCAACACGAAGTCGGTGGAAGAAGCCGCCGAGTACTTTGCCCGGCGCAAAGCCAGCATCAAGCCGCCGCTGGAGTTCCAGGATTCGTTGTTTGGGTGATTTAGTTGTCAGTTGCTGGTTGTCAGCTGTTAGAATCAACCGATAACTGACAACCAGCAACTGACAACCGACAACTGATATGAAAATTCTGATTCTGCGGTTTTCTTCCATTGGCGACATCGTGCTGACGACGCCCGTAATTCGGGCCGTGAAGCAGCAGGTGGCGGGGGCTGAGGTGCATTTTGCCACCAAGCCTGCCTTCCGCAGCATCGTGGAAAACAACCCCCACGTAGACCGGGTGCACTGCCTGACCGGGAGCCTGGGCGAGTTGGTGGCCGAGCTGCGGGCCGAGCAGTTCGACTTCATCATCGACCTGCACAACAACCTGCGCACCGGCCTCATTAAGGCCCGGCTGGGAGTTAAATCGAGCAGTTTCGATAAGCTCAACGCCCGCAAGTGGCTGCTGGTAAACTGGAAAATCGATACCCTACCCCGGGTGCATATCGTGGACCGCTACCTGGCTGCCGCCGCGCCGCTGGGCGTGCACAACGACAAGCAGGGGCTGGATTATTTCATTCCAGAAGCCGACGAAGTGGATCTGGCCGCCGTGCTGCCACCCGCGTTCCAGAAGGGCTACGTGGCCTTTGCCATCGGGGCCCAGCACGCCACCAAGCGCCTGCCCGTCGAGCGGATCATCGAGCTGTGCGGGCTGCTGCGGCAGCCGGTGGTGCTACTTGGTGGCCCCACCGACGAAACTACCGGCCACGTTATCGAGCTGGCCTTTGATGCGGGCGCGGCGGCCTCGCCGGCTCCGATGCCCCAAATTCCGGATAGCCCGTACTATTTCCCCCGCAGCCCCGGTCCTGTGGCTCCCGCAACCATCATCTACAACGCCTGCGGCAAGTTCAACCTCCACCAATCGGCCTCACTGGTGCGGCAGGCCCGGCTGGTCGTCAGCCACGATACGGGGCTCATGCACGTAGCCGCCGCGTTCGGCAAGCCGATTATCAGCGTGTGGGGCAACACGGTGCCGGCCTTTGGCATGTACCCCTACCGAACCGAATTTCGGGCGCTGGAAGTGGAAGGCCTGAGCTGCCGGCCCTGCTCCAAAATCGGTTTCGCCAAGTGCCCCCAGGGCCATTTCAAGTGCATGCGCGACATCGTGTTCGATTTGCCCCCGGCCATCGACGGCCGCTGAGGCTAGCTGTTGCTGAGAGGAATGGGAAACAGGAAAGAAATAGTATAACCAGACGGGTGCTTGTCTTTATAGAAGGTTGCCAACGGCGGAGTTAGGTAGGTACATAGGTTTGAACTGAATTTGAAGCCTTGAAAGCTAGGTCGTTAAATTTGTTGAGCTATTGTGGGTGATATGCCAGGAAACTATTAATTTTCGGCGAAATTCAGCTGAGTCGATCAGTCCTTTTTGCAGGTATGGGCATCGGTAATTCGGGTGGCTTCCTTATTTCTCTTTTTTTATTTTCCCCCTTTCAATTTGATGAAAACTCCTACCCTTACCGTATGGGCTGTAGCCCTGCTATGCCTTTTTCTGACGGCTTGTGGGCCCTCTATCTATCTGGCCAACGACTTCCGTACTTATGCGCCCACCCACAAAACCGTAGCCATTCTGCCGGCTTCGGTAACCATGGAGATGCGCCCCAACCAGGCCCGCAATACGCCACCCCAGCAGCGGCAGTCGATGGAGGAGAAAAGCGGCGTTGATTTTCAAGAGCAGATTTTTGCCTGGCTGCTGCGCCGCAGCCAGCAGCGCGGCTACACCGTGCAATTCCAAAACGTAACAGAAACCAACGCCCTGCTGCGTGAAAGCGGCATTCCGGCCGCCGAGCTACGCAGCCACACGCCCCAGGAACTGGCCCAACTGCTGGGCGTGGATGCTGTGCTGACGACCAGTGTCCGCACTTCCAAGCCGATGAGCGACGGGGCTGCCGTGGCCGTGGGGCTGCTGGTGGGTGCCTGGGGGAATACCAATCAGGCCAATATCAGCGTCAATATTCATGAGGCCGCAGCGGGTAAGCTGCTCTGGAAATACGATTATGTAGCCGCTGGCTCGGTGTTCAGCTCCTCGGCTACGGTAGTAGAAGCGCTGATGCGCAATGCCTCTAAAAAATTCCCTTACACCAGCCCTAAGTCCTGATTAGGTAGCCACCCGCTCCGTAACCTGCTTTTGCCGGGGGCCGCTTGTGCGTAATGCACGAGCGGCCCTTTGTTTTGCCGGCCCGGGCAATGCACAACGGTCGGCGAGCAGTTACGTACCTCTGCCGGGGCCTTTGCCCAGCCACGAAAACGTACAACACACTTAACAAAGATGCCCGCGCCCTGCGGCCACGTGGCTTCGGCCAGGCTTTCAACCTCACCGCTGAGTACCTGCTTGCCACGATCTGGATTTAAAGCTGCATCCCGAATCCTTTCGGATGCACGATTTTTAACCGCTTCAAAGGCTAACACAACTCCGGCGACCAAAGTATTCTGTACGCCATCGAATCGGACCGGGGCGCGCAGGGGCCATTGGTGAGCACACCCGCCCCCCCCCCGCCAACAATACCAACAACCTGAATTATGACAGATACCAAAGCGAATACCGTGCTGGTAAAAGTTGGATCCGAGACCCTGACAGCCGACGTACAGGCCGGTCGCCACACCTGGTTTGTCGACGAGCCCGCCAGCGTGGGTGGCCAGGACCGCGGCCCAACGCCCTACGACCTACTGCTCGCGGCCCTGGGTGCCTGCACTGCCATTACGCTCCGCCTCTACGCCACCCGCAAAAAATGGCCCCTCGAAGGCATTGAGGTGCGCCTGCGCCACGGCCGCGTGCACGTCCAGGACTGCGAGCACTGCGAAGAAGCCGGCCAGACCGCTGGAGCAAGTGGATAAGGAGCTGCGCCTGATGGGGCCTCTCTCCGCCGAGCAGCGCCAACGCCTGGAAACTGTTTCCTCCAAATGCCCGGTGCAGAAAACCCTCGAAACCAGCCTGCGCATCGTCACGACGCTGGTGCAAGAATAAGCCTGAGTGCGGGTCTTACCCCTGCATAAACTCAAAGCCCCTGACGTGCGCGCGCCAGGGGCTTTGAGTTTATGCAGGGGTAGAAAGCATTGATGACCGATAAGCTCGTACCGTGCCTGACAGTGCCTTACGCTTAGTTGCCCCCAATCGTATCGAACCCGCAGTAGGAGTGGAGGGCCTCGGGCAACCGGATACCCTCGGGCGTCTGGTTGTTTTCGAGCAGGGCGGCCACGATGCGGGGCAGGGCCAGGGCCGAGCCGTTGAGCGTATGCAGGAGCTGGGTTTTGTTGCCCTCGGGGCGGTAGCGCAGCTTAAGGCGGTTGGCCTGGAAGGTTTCGAAGTTGGAAGCCGAGCTAACTTCCAGCCACCGCTGCTGGGCAGCGCTCCACACTTCGAGGTCGTAGGTGAGAGCCGAGGTGAAGCCCATATCGCCGCCGCACAGGCGCAGCACGCGGTAAGGTAGCCCCAGCTTCTGCAGCAGCCCCTCGATGTGGGCCACCATGCCGTCGAGGGCCGCGTAGCTGTTCTCGGGCTGCGTGATTTGTACTATTTCTACTTTGTCGAATTGGTGCAGGCGGTTGAGGCCCCGCACGTGCGCGCCCCAGGAGCCGGCCTCGCGGCGGAAGCAGGGCGTGTAGCCGGCGTTGCGAATGGGCAGCCGGTCGGTGGCAATAATATCGTCGCGGTAGAGGTTGGTGATGGGTACTTCGGCCGTCGGGATGAGGTAGAGGTCGTCGGCGGTGGCGTGGTACATCTGGCCCTCCTTGTCGGGCAGCTGGCCAGTGCCGTAGCCGCTGGCCTCGTTTATCAGAATCGGAGGCTGAATTTCGGTGTACCCGGCGGCGCGGGCCTCATCGAGGAAAAAGTTGATGAGCGCCCGCTGCAACCGGGCGCCCTGGCCCTTATACACCGGGAAACCGGCCCCGGTAATCTTGTTGCCCAGCGCGAAATCGATGATGTCGTACTGCTCAATCAGGTCCCAGTGCGGTTTGGCGTCGGCGGCCAGTTCGGGCTTGGTGCCCCATTCGCGCACTATTTCGTTGTCGTCGGCCGAGCGGCCGGCGGGCACACTCTCGTGGGGCAGGTTGGGCAACTTATACAGCTGCTGCTGCAAGGCTTTTTCCACCTCCGTCAGCTCCTCCGAGTGGGCTTTGGTTTGCTGTTTGAGCTCGGTGGTGCGGGCCTTCAGCACCTCGGCTCCGGCTTTGTCGCCGGCCTTCATCAGGCCCCCGATCTGGCGGGCCAGCTCGTTGGCTTCGGCCTGGGCCTGGTCGTGGATGGTTTGCAGGTCTTTGCGGCGCTGGTCGAGGTCGAGCACGGCCTGTACGTCGGCCTCGCCGGTGGGGTAGTTTCGTTTGGCCAGGCCCGCCAGCACGGCGGCGGTTTGTTCTCTCAGGACGGCAACTTGCAGCATATCGGCAGGCGGAAAACGCGAATTAGAAGCGGTAAAAATAGCCGTTTGATTCCGGAGAAAAAGCCCCGGCGCATTTCGCCCCGCAAATACTGCCCGCCCGGCCCCGGGAACCAGCAGGGCGAAATAGCAGTTAACCCGGAAAGACCAGCAGTGCCGCCAACCTGGCGCAAGGTTTCCCGCACCGGTTGGCCGACCCGAATGCCATATCTTTTTGGGGCCGCCCTCGTAAAGACAGAACGCCGGTTCGGGCGGCGGCTTTTAGTGACCTGCCCGGGCGAAGAAACGGCTGGTAAGTGCTTGCGTAGCGGCTGCACCGGCCGAATCGAAATCCGATTTGGCAATTCCCCCTTATTGCGCTAACATTGCACTACAAGTCGGCCCTGGCCGGCGGGCCCGTTAGCTTTTTTTTACCGCGCCCCGCCCGTATCTGCCTAGCCCCAGTCGGCTCCACCCTCGTTTATTCCCCGCTTTTTCCTGCATCAGGTGCCGCGTTGCGGTAGCTTTTTGTGCCCGGAATGGCCCCCGCCCGCCATTGCGCGGGGTGTGTGCGGCCCCGTATCCCTTTTTTGCCCCCCCCACCTTATTATGTACACTATTGACGAGTTGAAGGACCGCTTGCTGTCAGAGTTGAAGGAAATAGCCGAGAATATTCAGGTCGGCAACTTCAAGAAGCTAAGCAAGCAGGACCTGATTTACAAGATTCTGGACCACCAGGCCAAAGCGCCCGGCTCCGCACCTACTCCCCGGGCCGCCGCCTCTGCCAGTCCGGACGCCGCCGTTGCCGAAGCCCCCGCTCCGAAAGCGGCCCGCGCGGCCAAGGCCCCGGCTCCTAAGAAACCCGCCACCCGTACCGCCGCCGCCCGCACGAAAGCCGCCGCCTTGGCCACCGAAGAAGCCCCGGCAGTAGCTGCCGAAGCGCCGGCTCCGGTTAGTGCTGCTGCTCCGGCAGCCCCAGCCCCGCAAGACGCTGAGAAGGCGGCCGAAAAAACTACTGCAGCCGCTACTTCAACTTCGGCTTCTACCGAAACGGAAGCTGCGCCAACTCCCGACACTGCCGCTGAGGCCTCCGAAACGGATCGGCCAGTGAAGCTCTACCAGCGCCCCGAGCGCCGGGCCCGCACCGACCGCGCCGGCCGCCCCATTGCCGCCTCCGACGTGGCCATCTCCGACGTGACGGTTTCTGAGGCCGGCGGTTCCGATGTGTCGCCCCTCGAACCGGCCTCCGAGCCTGCCGGCGAAGGCGACGCGGCCGCTCCGGCCCGCAACGGCCGCGCCGATCAGCCCCGCATCTTCCGCGACGGCCGCGAGTACCAGCCCCGCGAAGGTCGCCCCGACAGCGGCCGTGAAGGGCGTGAGGGCCGCGAAGGCCGTGACAACCGCCCCGACCGCGACGGCCGTGAAAACCGCGACCAGCAACGGACCGACCGCCATGCCGACCAACCTCGCGAAGGCCGCAACCAGCGCGATGCCGGCCGCTCCGACAGCCGGGAGGCCCGGGAGCAGCGCCGCGAAGAGCGATACGCCGCCCGCGAACTGGCCCGCCAGCAGCGCTTGGCCGAGCGCCAGAGCAACGGTGGCACCGCCGCCGAAGCACCCCGGTCAGAGTCGGGGCGTCCGGACCAGCGCAATGAGCGCAACGAGCGGCAGGAGCAGCGGGGCCAGGAGCAACGCGGCAATAAGCTGCCGGAAATGGACCTCGTGATTCCCGGCGCGGGCACGTTGGAGATGATGCCCGATGGTGGCTACGGCTTCCTGCGCAGCCCGTTCTACAACTACCTGGCCTCGCCCGACGATATTTACGTGGCTCCCCAGCAGGTGAAGCAGTTCGCCCTCAAGGCCGGCGACACGGTGAAAGCCACTATCCGCCCGCCCCGCGAAGGCGAGAAGTACTTCGCCCTCGTGGGCGTGGAAGGCGTGAACGGCCGCTCGGTGGAAGAAGCTCGTGACCGGATTCCGTTCACCAACCTCACCCCGCTGTTCGCCGAGGAGCGCCTCAAGCTTACTACCAAATCGACCCAGTACAGCACCCGGATTCTGGACCTGTTTGCCCCCATCGGCAAGGGCCAGCGGGGCCTGATTGTGGCCCAGCCCAAAACCGGTAAAACGGTGCTGCTCCAGGAAATCGCCAATGCCATTTCGGAAAACCATCCCGAGGTGTACCTGATGATTCTGCTCATCGATGAGCGCCCGGAGGAAGTAACCGACATGGCCCGCACCGTGAAGGCCGAAGTGCTCAGCTCGACCTTCGACGAAACGGCCGACCGCCACGTGAAAATCGCCACCATCGCCCTCGAAAAGGCCAAGCGCCTCGTCGAGTGCGGGCACGATGTGGTGATTCTGCTCGACTCGATTACCCGCCTGGCCCGCGCTTACAACACGGTGCAGCCGGCCTCGGGCAAAATCCTGTCGGGTGGTGTCGATGCCAACGCCCTGCACAAGCCCAAGCGCTTCTTCGGCGCAGCCCGCAACGTCGAGGATGGCGGCTCGCTCACCATCATCGCCACGGCCCTCATCGAAACCGGCTCCAAAATGGACGAGGTCATCTTCGAGGAATTCAAAGGCACCGGCAACATGGAATTGCAGCTGGACCGCAAGCTGGCCAACAAGCGCATCTTCCCCGCCATCGACGTGCCCGCCTCCGGCACCCGCCGCGAAGACCTGCTCATGAGCAAGGACGAGCTCAACCGCATCTGGGTGCTGCGCAAGTTCATGTCCGACATGACGGCTGCCGAAGCCATGGAGTTCCTCAAAGACCGCATGAAAGGCACCAAGGACAACGAAGAATTCCTGCTGGCCATGAACGGCTAAGCGAGTTATAGAGTATGTAGCGCGAAGCTCCCGCTTCGCGTATCGTTGCTGACGGCCGCACCACGCGGCTTCTTTCAACGATACGCGAAGCGGGAGCTTCGCGCTACTGCCGTTTTACCGGCCTAAGGCTGCCGCTTATCGAAACCTGTTCCAACACGAAGTCAATCGGCCTTCCGTCGAAGAAACGGGAAAGCACTGCAGAAACTAGCGGGGTGGGGGCTAGGGGCAGCAGGGCCGGATGGCATAACGAATGGGAGCATATCGATAAATGCAAATGCCATATTAAGCCAAACGGCCCGCTACGCACAGTGCGTAGCGGGCCGTTTGGCTTGAAAAACAGGGAGTGGCTACTGCCGCACGAAGCGTTGTACGTTTTGGTGGCCATCGGTAATCAGCTCCAGGAAGTAGAGCCCGGCGGGTACCCGCTGCACATCCAGTTCAGTACCGCCCGCGGCGCGGCCGGCCAGCACCGTGCGGCCGGTGGCAGTGTACACGCGGTATTGCACGTCCTGCGGCGTGTTGGGTAGCGTGATGGACGTATTGCCAGGGTTGGGGTAGAACGTGGCCACAGGCTTGCCGCTGCCGGCGGCAACGGTAACGACGGCCGAGAAGGCTTCGGTACCGTCCATGTCCACCTGCCGCAGCCGGTAATAGGTCAGGGAAGCTACAGGGCGGGTATCCGAGAAGCTGTACGTAGCCCCGGTGCTGGTCGTACCCGAACCCTGCACCTTGCCGATAGCGGCAAACGACTGCCCATCGGCGCTGCGCTGCACCTCGAAATAGGCGTTGTTCAACTTCCGTAGCCGTGGCCCAGTTGAGCAGCACGCCTGCGGGTTTGGCCGTGGCAGAGAAGCTGGTGAGCGTAACGGGCAAAACAACAGGGGCTGTACTATAAACTCCAAAGTCGTCTACCGCCCATAGCTCATTGTTATCTGTGTTTGCTAATGAAATTCGAACAACCACGTTTCTCACGTTAGTCAAATTTATTCTGACTGTTCCGTAGCCAGCAGGAGTAAGCTCATCCGTGCCAGTAGGTGTGAAAGTATTATTGGCCGTTGATGCTGGTAATGAACCATTGAATGACCCTATTGCCGTTTGGTTTCCGGCAAAGGTCCATACGCCATTACCCGGCTGACCGTTAGCTTTATTGGGACTGCCTACAACTGTAACAGCAGTATAGAAGGTCGCTCCATAATCAGCGCTTAATTCTACTTTAACATTATCGTCTATTCTAGTCCCTGATTGGGAACAGATGCTAATGCCGCTAGATTGAACTGAATATAATTGTTAGTTGAAGTATTTCTAAAAATAACATTCTGAAAAGTTATGACCTGTGTTGAAGGCTGGCCGCTAGTATTTAATACATTCCAGGCTTTAGTCCCTTTGAAAGCAGGGGTATTCTTAGGAGTACCATTATTAGGAGTTGTAAACGAGGCAATAGTCGGGTTACCTGTGTATGGAATACTGCCAGCCGTACCCTCGAAGTTTTGACTGCCTGTAACGGTGACTGGGCCCAACCGACTGCTGGACTTACACTCAAAAGAGTCACCAGAGAGAAGAAAGCGAGGAGTTTTTGCTTCATAGGTGTAAGAGTTTAGGCTGTCCGAAGGGAGAAGTCAGGGTAAATATAATGTATTTATGGTATTTTGTTGCTTTATTATTGTGTTTTATATTTATATGGGTGAAACTTCAGTAGAAATGGAAGCCACATGGCCCGCTTCATATTAAGTGAAACGGGCCGTGTGGTTTGGAATTCCAGGGGTAGTAGCTACTGCCGCACGAAGCGTTGCACATTGCGCTGGCCGTTGGTGCTGAGTTCAAGCAGGTAGAGCCCGGCTGGAATCTGCTGCACATCGAGGGAAGTGCCGCCCGCCACGCGGCCCGTGAGTATTGTGCGGCCGGTGATAGTGTAAATGTGGTACTCGATGGGCTGGCCTGCGCCCGCGGGCAGGGTGATGGCCGTGCTGCCGGGGTTGGGGAAGAAGGTTGCCTCGGGCTTAGCGCTGCTGGTAACGGCCGCTACGGCCGAAAAGGCTTCGGTGCCATCATGGTCGACCTGGCGCAGACGGTAATAAGCGGCCCCGGCCAGCGGACGGCTGTCAGTAAAGGTGTAGGTGGCTCCGGTGCTGGTGGTGCCGGCACCCTGCGTCCGGCCGATAGCCGCAAAGGCTTGGCCATCGGGGCTGCGCTGTACTTCGAAGTAGTCGTTGTTGAGCTCGGTAGCCGTGGACCAGTTGAGCTTCACGCCGGCAGACTGGGCCTGGGCCGTGAAGCTGACCAGCGTAACGGGCAATGGCCTGCAGGCGGGGTCGCTACCTGCCGGGGGTGTTTGTTCTGGCCCGGTAGGGGTGCAGTTGCCGAGCCCCGAGACGCCATCCATGCACCAGCTCAGGTTGCCGCTGAACACGTTGCGGGTACCCCCGTTAACCCCCGTGAAAACCCCGACAATATGGGCTCCCGCTGGCTGCGAGCTCGAACTGGTGCTTGCAATAGAACCGTTGCCGGTTGCCACATCAATGTTGGCTGCTACATTGAGCATAGCATTGTTGCCAAGTTCAATCCCACCCTGGTTGCCTAACATCAGGCAGGTAACATTTACAGTCGAATTGGCACCAATAGTTGCCTTGGCCTTGAAGTTGCCCCGTTGGGTATAATCAACAGCGAGAACTGACACGTTCAGCCGCGGTACACTCCGGTCATCAGCAGCATCTATGGTCAGAATGCCATGGTCGATGGTGAGTGTAAAGCGTTGCGTGGGCGTCAAGGGATTCTCAGTAAGCGACCCGGTTGAGGTAATGGTCATACTCCCGGATGTTTGGCCATTAGTAGAACCCGATACAGTGAAGTTCTGATTGAGGATAACCTGATGCTTGATGGTGATGTTACTAAAAGAAGTAGGCACACCCGAAACCGGGCAGTTCAAGCCCTGCTTCTCCCAAATATCTGGGTTGTTGAAATCACCATCTGCTATGGTGGTGTAACGGCATTGGCCCAGCACGGTTTGGGTGCCTGCCAGCAGCAGCACCAAGGCTAGAAACAGGGGAGAGAAGAAATTTTTCATGACGGATCATTCAGTGAGAAGGCAAAAAGTTGTTGAAATGCACTTTTAAAGTGAAGTGCTACATGTGTCTAATATAATAATAAAATGCCTCATATTTATATTACATACAAAAAAATATAATAATATTATAATAATTATAAAACGTAAGTGAGCCCATGTGTCAGCCCGTCGGCCGCAATTGCGGCCCGATTTGGCCAAATCAGTTTCGGGCCGGTACTTTGCTGCCTATGCAACCCACCCCCAACGATTTGCCCGAACTGCTGTACATCTATGATGCCTACTGCGGCTGGTGCTATGCCATGAGCCCGGTGATGCGGCGCGTACAAGCCGATTTCGCCGGCCGCCTCACCGTAGCCGTGCTCAGCGGCGGCATGCTGGCCGGCGAGCGAACCGCGCTTATGCAGGCCGAAGACTATGCTACAGGCACGCTGACTCAGGTAGCGCAGGTGGCGGGCGTGCAATTCGGGGAGGCCTACCGCCGGCTTGGCCAGGCAGGTACTTATCTGCAGGATTCCGAAGCCCCGGGCCGCGCCCTCTATATAGTGCGCCAACTCGATGCCCAGGGCCGGGTACTGGATTTTGCCCATGAAGTGCAGTTGGCGCTGTTTGAGCGGGGCGAAGACCTGAACGACGTGCGCACCTACGAGCCGTTGGTGCAGGCGCTGGGGCTCGATGTGCAGGAATTCAGCCGCCAATTTGCGCTACCCGAGACCGGGGCGGCCGTGCGCCGCGAGTTTGAGGCCGTGGGCCGCATTGGGGTGCAGGGGTTCCCCACCATCATTCTGCGGGCCGGCTCCCAGGGCTACGTGCTCAGCCGGGGTTTTCAGCCCTACGAAGTATTCGCCCGCAACCTGGAGCAGGCCCTGGCCCAGGCCGCCGGGGAACAGGGCGAGTGACAATGTTAGGACGGATGACCTACCAGAAAGGCCGGACCGAAAGCTGCAATAGCTTTGGGTCCGGCCTTTCTGGTTGAGAACTGAAAAATCAGGCGGCCTGAGGTTAGGGCAAGCGTACTACCTGCTTGCTGCAGCGGCGACCAGGCAATGCGGCGGCGGTCTTCCTTACCGATCAGGTAGCGGAAACTCACGGCATCGGGGCGCTGGCGCAGGTCGTTCCAGGTGGCGCGGTCGGGGCTGGCGGGAGCCGGCGTGGGGTAGGTGGCCGTATCGGCCAGGGCCGGGCGCTGAAAGTTCTGGGCGGCGAAGAACTCACTTACGCGGCGACGGACGTAGGCTTCGCGCTCGGCCTGGGTGGCGGTGCTGTTTTTCATTTCGTACACCAGCGCCGCTTCCAGGTCGGGGGCGGTCAGGACCTCCCGAAAAATCACCTGCCCGTCGGCCTTGGTAATAGTAAAGGTAGCCTCGGCACTGAGCACCATAGGGCCGCGCAATACCAGCGAAAATACGTCGGGCGAGCCGGCCGCTGAAAATACGTGGCGGGTGCGAGCCGTAAGCAAGGTATCGGCCTGGGCATCGATGGTAGCAGCCCGGGCCGTATCGAGCGGCTCCAGTGGGGCAGTAGCGGCCGAGTCGGCGGCCACTTCCGGGGCACCCGTCACCGATTCGGCGGACTGGCTGGCTGGCCCGGAGCAGGCCATAGCAAGGGGGAACAGGAGCAGTAGCAGCGGGCGCATTGTGGCTGGAATTGGGTGGGATGCAGGTTAACGTAAAGCAAATAGAAGGGTTAGCGAGGCGCTGCCGCAACCGGCCGCAACGGCAAGCCGCAGGGTTATGCGCGCCGCCCAGCCACACTTCCGGTTACCCGTTGATTGGCTTTCGCCCTACTGCGGCTTCCTTACCGCTTAAAAAAGCAGCATCAGCGCAAAAGCCAGACTCAGGCACAACGACGACACCTGGTTCATGCGCATCGTGTGGTCGAAATCGGCGGCGGCTTCGTGCTGCCACACGGCCCAGGCCCAGCGCCCGAACAGCCAGATTACCGGCCCGGTGGCTACCAGAAACAGCAACAGGTGCATGGGCTCGTGGCGGCGCAGGTAGGTGAAGGCCAGCAGGCCGGCCCCGGCGGCCAGGGCCAGTCCGGCGAATACGAACGTGCCCCGGATGCCCAGGCGCAGGCTTAGCGTCCGGTCGCCGCGGCGGGCATCTTCGGCGTGCTGGTACACCTGCGTAAGCGGATAGGAACCGCACAGAAACAGGCTGCTTACGAGGGCCAGCAGCAGGTTGTCGGGGGCCAGAAGCTGGCCGGTGGAGGCGCCCACGCCTACCTGGGTCATCAGGAACGTGTAGGCTCCCTGGAAGACGATGACTACGGCCGTACTCAGCAGCGGGTACTTTTTGAGGCGGATGCCCTCGTAGCTATAGGCCTTCGAGACGAGCAGATAGACGGCCACCAGCCCCCCGAAAACCGGGCTCAGCAGCCAGCCACCGGCCACCGCCAGCGCATCAAAAACCCACACCAGGTGCAGCAGCTCGGGCGATACTTTGGGGGGCGTGCGCAGGCCACCGATGCTGCCTTCGTCTCGGTCGTAGTAGCTGTTGTAGCCGTTGGAAGCAGGGTAGGCCAGCAGGTGCAGCACCACAAATACGCCCACGGCCCGCCAGGCACTGAACGGCTCCCGCAGAGCGCTCAGGCCAAACCAGAAAACCGGCATCAGGTACACCGAAAACGGAATCCGCAGCAGCGGCAGGGCTTTTCTGTAGGGAGCGAGCGGCAAGGGAAGCAGGGTGCGTGAGGGGAGGGAGAATGCTAAAGTTACGGGAGTTGAGAAAGTATTGCGAATTAATTAGCCCGTCATGCTGAGCGCAGCGGAGCGAAGTCGAAGCATCTCTACCGCTTCGTTGAATGACTACAATGAAGCCCGTCATGCTTCGACTTCGCTCCGCTGCGCTCAGCATGACGGGCTTCTGACTTTCTCAACTCTCCCGGGGCACCCCAATCAGATACGTAACCTGCGGGCCCCACCAGTGGCGGACGGTGCCGGCCTGCCAGGCGAAGGTGCCGGCCGGGTCGGCGCGGTGGGCTAGGGCCAGCAGCTGCTCGGGCGGATACATGCGCAGAATGCTCACGCAGCCGTCCCAGATGGTGAAGAGCGGGATGAGGGGCACGGCGTAGGTGAAAAACAGCCGGCTGAACCGGAAGGGCCGGATGAGCGGGGTGATGAGCAGCTGGGCCACCGGTAGCACCGTAACGGCCAGCAGCAGCTCGGCCCAGTGCTTGCCCGCGCCTTCGAACACGCCAATGCCGGAGCGCTGCCGCACGGCATCGGCCAGCAGGGCCTCGGCCGCAGCGGGCGGGAAGTGGTGGAAGGCCGAAAAAATGGTGCGAAAACCGGGCAGCGCAGTGGGCACGGCCAACGCATTTACGGTAGTGGGCTCGAAATCGAGGCCCGGGTTGGCCGCTTGTAGGGCCTGCCAGGCGGCGGGCTGGGGGTACAGGTCGGTGAGGCAGACGCGGGCTTCGGGCAGGCCGGCGGCGCGCAGGTCGCGCAGTACGCCGGCCGTACCGCCCCCGGCCCCGGCCCCAAGCTCCAGCACCCGCGTCTGGCCGGTGTGGCGCAAGGCCGCCAGCAGTAGCGGCACGATGGGCCGGTAGGTGCCCAGGGCCGAAATCATGAACCGCAGGTAGTCCATCATTCCGGCCCGAATTACCTTCGGAAACCAGGGTAAATCCTCGAACTCGAACAGCTGCAGGCGAAGTTTCATGTGCCAGCTTTACGCGGTAGCCGGCCGTAGCGTTGGTCGGCCCTACTGGCCGGGGCCGGTGGCGTTAGCGGGCAGGCTGCTCGGGCGTGGCCACGTGCCGGGCCGGGCCATAGAGCCAAAGTGCCCCCAGCACCGCGGCAATGCCATAGGGCAAGGAAAACGGCACCAAATCGGTCAGCGACTTAAGCGGAACCAGGCCCACCAACAGGCGGTTGGCCAGCAGGAAAAACAGGATGATGCCCGTGAGGGCCACCGTGCGGCGCGACCAGTTGGCCTGCAGGCGAGTCATCAGGGCAAAGAAAGGCACCACCAGTGGGATAATAGCCAGCGAAATAAGCGCCGCCGTGAGGCCCACCATCAGGGCAATCGGGTAATCGTCGAGGCGCTCGTACGCAAAGTCCAGCAACAGCCAGAGTGTGCCGCCAACATTACTCACCAGCCAAAGAATAAACGTACGGGTAATAGTAGAGTAATTGGCGGCAGTGTAAGAGACCGGCATAGTGGTAAGCAATTAGGAAAATGAAGGGAATGTGATGGCAATTGAGGGCTAAGTGAATGGTATCCCGAGGGAGGCACAATCGGTGTAAAAGTTACGCTTCGAAAGTTTCCACTGGTTTCATTGAAGTCTTTTTTTTGTTGGGAAAGTCCTGTTTCAAAATGAGCCGCAATAGATTCGCCCATGAAAGGATAAAAGACGCTTTAATTCCCCTGCTGGCAGTTATCTGCTACCACCAATAGTTCATCCTGGGACGGATTTGCTGCTTATTGGCCGGTTTGCGGTACTGGTTGCCCCCAAAAGAACAGGCCTAAATCAGCGGGTTCCAGTAAAAAAAAGTGCTGGTTTTTGGGAAACTGGCAGAATATAGCGTGCTTTGTAATGCAAAGTTCTTTTAAGAATATGGCTAAGCCCTCCACCGACCCCCTTGCCCAACTCACCGAGATTCGCGCCATCATGGAGCGGTCGTCGCGCTTTATTTCGCTCAGCGGTCTGGCCGGGGTAGGGGCGGGCGCGGTGGCGCTGGCTGGGGCCGGTGTTGGGCACTGGTACCTGAGCCGGCAGTACCCGTACGCCGGCTATATGCGCCTGCTGCAAAGCACACCCGCCGAACGGCAGCAGGTACTGCCGTTTCTGGTCGGCCTGGCGGCCGGCATCATTGCCCTGGCGCTGCTGGTGGCCATGTTCTTCACCGTCCGCCGCGCCCGCCGCGACGGGCAGCCGCTCTGGAGCGCGCTGGGCCGGCGCCTGGCCCTGAGCCTGGCTATTCCGTTGGTAGCAGGCGGGTTGTTCTGCCTGGTACTGTTTATGAAGGGCGCGGTGAGTATGGTGGTGCCCGGCATGCTGCTGTTCTACGGGCTGGCCCTGCTCAACGCCAGCAAGTACACGCTCGACGAAATCCGCTGGCTGGGCCTCACCCAAATCGGCCTCGGATTGGTAGCCATGTTGCTTCCCGGCCTTGGGCTGGTGTTCTTTGCCCTCGGTTTCGGCCTGGGCCACATCGGGTATGGCCTGCTCATGTACAACCGCTACGAGCGGTGAATGAGTGACTCGGTGAATGAGTGAGTTGGTTGTCCGACTTGCTTTTTGCTCAAACTTACTCTGTGACGCCGTCTTAGGAGTCCTCGCCCCACAGGCACCACCAGAACATCATCACTCATTCACTGAGTCACTCATTCACTATTTTGAAGCACCTCATTCACACGCTCAATAAGGCTTTCGACAACCGGGTGCGGTTGGGTGTGATGGCCGTGCTGATGGCGAATGAGGTGGTCAGCTTCACCGAGCTCAAGGAGGCCCTCGACCTGACCGACGGCAACCTGGCCAGCCACGTGGCGGCCCTCGAAAAGGCGGGCTACGTGAGCGTAAGCAAGCAGTTTGTGGGCAAGAAGCCCAACACCACCTACTCGGCTTCCAAGGAAGGCAAAGCGGCTTTCCAGGACCATCTGGCCGTGCTGGAAAAGCTGCTAAGGGGATAAGGGCTCTTTTTTTTGACTCCAAACTTTGAATTGCAAAGTTCTTTTAAATTAAATAATATGACGACATTCGCTGCTTCTTCCGCCGCCGCTCCGCCTGCCACCGCCGTGTCGGCCCGCCGCCTCCCGCTGCCGCTCACGGCCCTCCAGAAACTCCTGATTCCGGCGGGCGCTGTCCTGTTCGATGTGCTGTTTTACCGGCAGGGCGTGGGGCTGAACCTGGCCTTGTACACGTTGTTCGTAGTGGCGGCTACAGTGGCCGGGCTGCCCCGGCACGCGGCGGCATGGCGCTCGGGCTACTTCCGGCTGCTGCTGGCTGGTACATTGCTGAGCGCGGGTGCCGTGGCCTGGTATGGGTCGGCGGCGGCGGCACTGGCCTGCGTGGCTTCCTTAGCTATGTTGCTGGGCTTCGTCAATCAGCCCCATCTGAAGCTGGTGGCCTACGCCTTGCTTACGGCCCTGGGCAGCGCGGCTCGGGCGGTGCCGGGGCTGCTGCCCTACCTGCGCCTGCCCCGGGGCAGGGCCGCTCACCGGAGCCGCACCCGTTTCTATGGCCGCTTGCTGGTGCTGCCCGTGCTGGTAGTGGTGGGCTTCCACGGGCTGTTCGTGCTGGCCAACCCCCGGTACGCGGCGCTGGCCGGGGCCGTGCTGGGCCAGCTGGGCGAGTGGCTGGCGGCATTGTGGCCCAACTTCTCGCTGCCGCACCTGCTGTTTTTCCTGCTCGGGCTGGTGCTCACGGCCGGGGCGTTGGTCGTCGTGCCGTTCCATTTTTTCCAGGACCAGGAGTCGCGCTTCGGGGAGTTTGTGCGCCGGCAGCGCGACCGGGTGGCCTCACTGGGCGTGCGCCGGCCCGATTTCCGGCCCCGCGACCGGGGGGCGCTCGACTTGCGCAAGGAATACCTGGCGGCGCTGGCCGTGTTCGGCCTCGTGAACGCGCTGCTGCTGGTTGTCAATAGTATTGATGTGCGCTGGATCTGGTTCGGCTTTGTACCAACGCAAGGCTTCGACCTGACCCAATTCGTGCACGAAGGCACTTACGTGCTGATCTTCAGTATCCTGCTGGCCATGGGTATCGTGCTGTGGTTTTTTCGGCGCAACCTGAATTTTTATGCGCCGGGTCTGCCGGCTTTGCGCTGGGGCGCGACGGTGTGGGTGGTGCAGAACGCGGTGCTGGCCGTGTCGGTGGGTCTGCGTAACTATTACTACATCCAGTACACGGGCCTGGCCTACAAGCGCATTGGGGTGTACGGGTTTCTGCTGCTGACTTTTTTTGGGCTCGTTACCGTGTTGCTCAAAATCTGGCAGCGCCGTTCGGCCTTTGCCTTGGTGCGCCTCAACGGCCTAGCCGCTTACGGGCTGCTGCTGCTGCTGGCCCTGGGCAACTGGGAAATCTGGATTGCCCGCTACAACCTCAATGCCCGCTTCGGTACACTCGATCTGGGCTTTCTGCTCGAAATGCCCGCCCGCGTACTGCCCGAGCTGGTCGCCCGCCAACAGGTGCTCGATGGCATGAGCCGCATCATTATCAGCCCGCCCGGCAGCTACTCCGAGGAAACCGCTACGCCCGCCGAAGCCCGCGCCGCCATTGAGCGGCGGCTCATCAACTGGCGGCAGACCTACCCGCGCCAGCGCACCTGGCAAAGCTGGACCCGGGCCGAGTCGGCAGCTTTTTTTGAAGCTGTTAGCCATTAGCTGACAGCTGTTAGCTCCCGTTCGGGCAGCCCCACTATTGCTTCTTCATCCTCAAAAAAAGCTATCAGCTAACAGCTAGTAGCTATCAGCTTAAAACCATGAATCTCTTCCTCACTTTCCTCGGCCTGCTCTGGTGCGGCGGCAGTATTGCCGCGCTGGCCACGCTGCTCACCTGGCGCGAATTGGCTGCCACTCCGCCCGAACGCACCCGGCGCTTATTGGCCGTGGTGCTGCCTGCCGCGGCCCTGCTGCTGGGCTCCGTTCTCTGGACGCTGCTGCACGTGATGCTGCTCTGGGGCCCGGGCGCGGCAGCTGTGGCGGCACGGTAATTCCTTCCCGGTAGTAAGCATCAGGCTTTTGCTTGACGTTTTCAGATGATGACACCTGTTTTTCTTACCGCTATGCCTGATTACCGATCAGCTACCCACTGTTTGCTACTTGTGACGGGAGCGGTTTTGCTGCTGGCCTTATATGCGCTGCTGCCTGGGGGACTGTTGCCGCTATCCGTCTACGGAATAACCTTGCTACTGCTGGTGGGGGGGCTGAATGCCGCCGTATTCCTGGGTGCCACCCGCCCATTGTGGCGCGGCAACCGCCCAACGGCCCGTCAGGATATAGAAAGGGGGCTGGTGCTGGTGCCATGCCTGCTGTTCCACCTGCATGACACCCCCGGCCGGACTGTTGTGGTTGCTGGCGCGGGGGCTGGACTGACTGACTCCACTGTTCAACTGAAAGTATCTTTTTCAACCCCAACAGCAACTTATGATGTCCTTCATCACATACCCCGCTACTTCTCCCGGTCGCTGCCTGGCCGTGCTATTGGCTACCGTAGCCGTGCTCTGGACGGGCTGGCAGATACCCGCCTGGTACCGCCTGGGCTCGGCCGATGCAGCTAACCTCGTGGCCCTGGTGCGCCTTTGGCAACAGCCGGTGCCGGTGGCGCTGCTGTTGGCAGCCGGCAACGCCGTGGTGCTCTACCGGGCAACGCTGCCGCTGGCGTTGCCCGCCGCCCCGGCCTCGCTGCTCGACCGGCCCCGTCACCTGGCCGATTTTGTGTTCTGGCTCTGCGTGGTCTTTCACCTCAGTAGCCTGGTGCTGCTGTTATCCGTTGGGGCCGGGTGGCTGCGCCTGAATCCGCTGGGGCAATGAGGCCGGCCGAGCCATACCTGAGCCAGTTGGCGCGGTTTGCCCGCCAGGTGCTGCTGCCGGCCGTGCCGCGCCGGGCGTGGGCGGTGCTGGGGCTGACGGGGTTCCTCATTCTCAACCTGGGTTTTGAGGATGAGCTGTGGCCCCACCATCCGGGGGCGAAACAGCTGCTCATCCCTTTGCTCCTGCTTAGCCTCGGGGTGCTGCCATGGCTGGGAGCCCATACGGCCCGGCAGGTGGGGCAGAGCGTGCAGCGGTGGTGGTGGCAGAGGCTCTGGCAGCTGACCACTATCGGGGCCTACGCGGTGGCGGTCGTTTCGTCGATGCTGCTCGCCATATACCTGCTGGTCGGTTTACTCGGCTGGTTTCGGTAGCCCGGCGGTAGCTGCGTAATTTCGCTAGCTTACCGGCCGCTGCGCCCGGCAACTCCGCCGGCCCGATACCGCTCCCGCATGGCCCGTACGCTCCTCCTGATTCTGCTCGTGCTGGCCCTGCTGTTCGAGTTGCTGCTGACCATGGGTGGTTTCGCCGCGCCCGATAAGCTCCTTACCCAGTTCGGGGCCGGCGTGACGCCCGACACCCGGTTTCTGGCCTTCGTGGTGGCTTGGCTGCTGCTGTTCGTGTCGCTGGCCATTGGGCTGGCGCTGGTCTGGGTATGGCAGCGGCACCCGGGCTACCCGGCCCTGTGCTACCTGCTGGGATTCTGGTGGATGGGCATCGGGCTGGGGCTCTATGTGGTGTATGGGCGCTTCGATAACCTGCTGCTCGACGCGGTGAAAGGCCTGCTGCTGGTGCTGGCCACCTGGGCCACCCGGCGGGCGGCAGTTAGCGAGCCGGCGGTGCGCTAATGACGCTTTGCTTAGCTGATCAGGCAGAGCTGCGGTGGCGGAGAAAGCCGCGCCAAATTAGCTGCTGGTTTTTGGGGGCCAGTGGGCTCCCGGCAGCAGGTCGCGGTTGACGTACCAGGCGGCCGCCAGTGCTGCTAACCGCCAGGGGCTTCCGAAAATAAAGAAGATGCGGACGATACCAATCAGCATATCTTGCTGGCCGGTTAAAAGTTGCTCGGTGCTGATTCCCTGCCGCCACATAAACACCCCAAACAGGCCGGCCGCAACAGCCTCGTAGCTAAGGAACACCAGCAGGGTGCCAGCCAGCAGAGTCACAGCGCGCCCCTTCCGAGTAGGAAGCCGGCTGATACGGCCGAACAACCTGCGCATAACTGGCTCCCGCAACATGGCGAACAGCAGGGCCGGGAGAATGCCAATACCCAGGATAAAGATGCAGGACTCCCCGAATAACGTACCCTCACCAACCGGATTGGCGCCCGTATAGGCAAACCATATTGCTACTACCAGCGGTACCAGCACGGCCCCGCCGCCCACGGTAAGCCAGGTGTGCCGCCGGGCGCGGGGTGCGGAATCGTAAGGCGGCGCAGGGGGTGAAATAAGGGACATAATAAAGGAGGAATAGTGGCGGCGTGCGCCGGGATAAGTGCCACCGGACCTCCGGCGCGGCTGCGGCAGCCAAGATACGCGTCGCGGCTTTTCCGGCGGCCCGCGCGCAACTGGTATATTTGCGGCTCCGCTGCCGGGTTGCCCGGCCGCGCCCGCCTCACTGCGCCCCGCATGTCCGCTTCCAAGCCCACGAAAACAACTGCTTCCGCTACCACCCTAAAGTCCGGCCGCCGCTGGCCCAACCGGCTTTCCCGCCTGCTGTGGGCGGGGTTTGTGGTGGGGCTGGGGATATTTCTGCTCTACCCGATTCTGGTGGGCATGAACTTTATGTTCCTGTTCGGCAAGTCGCCGAGCCTGGAGGAGCTGGAGAACCCCCGCGTCGAGCAGCCTTCGCAGGTGTACACGGCCGACGGGGTGTTGCTGGGCCGCTACTTCCGCGAAAACCGCAGCCCCGTGCCGCTCAGCAAAATGTCGCCCTGGCTGATTAAGGCGCTGGTAGCTACCGAAGACGTGCGCTTTCAGGACCATTCGGGCATCGACCCCATTGCCATTGCCCGGGCCGTGGCCGGGGTAGCCAGCGGGGGCAGCGGGGGCGGGGGCTCTACTATCACGCAGCAGCTGGCTAAAAACCTGTATAAAACCCGCCGCAAAGAAAACGTCGGGCTGCTGGGGCGGGTGCCGCTGGTGGGTACCATCATCAGCAAAACCAAGGAGTGGCTCACGGCCGTGGAGCTGGAGCGGCGCTACACCAAAAACGAGATTCTGGCCCTGTACTTCAACACCGTCGAGTACGGCTCGCAGGCCTACGGGGTGAAGGTGGCCGCCAAAACGTTCTACAGCACCTCGCCCGACTCGCTCACCATCGAGCAGGCTGCCATGCTGGTGGGCATGCTCAACAACCCCACGGCCTTCAACCCCAATTTCCACCCCGAAGCCGCCAAGCGCCGCCGCGACCTGGTGCTCACCCGCATGGGGCAGGCCGGCATGATTACAGCCGCCGAGCTGCAAACCCAGCAGGCCACGCCCATCGTGCTGCAATATCAGGTCGAGAAGCACGTCGATGGCCCCGAAACGTACTTCCGGGGGGCCGTCAGCCAGAAAGCCAACGAGTGGTGCAAGGCAAACGGCTACGACCTTTACCGCGACGGCCTGAAAGTGTACACCACCATCGACTCGCGCATGCAGGGCTACGCCGAGGAATCGGTGGACAAGAAGATGAAGAGCCTGCAACGGTCGTTCGACAATTTCTGGCGCAACCGCGGCACCGACCCCTGGGTGGATGAGGATGGCAAGGTGATTCCGGACTTCATCGAAACCCAGATGAAGCGCACCCAGCAGTACAAGCGCCTGGCCACTCAGTACAAGGGCCAGCCCGCGCGGCTCGATTCGGTGCTGCACGCCAAACACCCCATCAAGGTGTTTACCTGGCAGGGCGACCGGGATACCACGCTGCTGCTTTCGCCGCTCGATTCGCTGGCCTACTACAAGCACTTTTTGCACGCCGGCCTGATGACGATGGACCCCTTCACGGGCCAGATCAAGGCCTGGGTGGGCGGCATCGACCACCGCTTTTTCCAGTACGACCACGTGAAGCAGGGCAAGCGCCAGGCTGGCTCAACGTTCAAGCCCTTCGTGTACCTGACCGCCCTTGATAACGGCTACGCGCCCTGCGACCGGATTCGGGATGAGCGCGTGACCATCAACTACGTGGAAAACGGCGAGCCCATGGAGTGGAAGCCCGACAACGTAACCCGCGAGTACACCGGCATGAACATGACGCTGCGCTACGCCATGGCCCGCTCGGTGAACTCGGTTACGGCGCAGCTCACCGAAAAAGTTGGGTGGGCCAACGTAGCCAAGTACGCCCATAAGGTGGGCATCCGGAGCAAGCTGCTGGCCGTGCCCAGCATCGGCCTGGGTTCGGGCGGCGACGTGAGTGTGTACGAGATGGTGAACGCCTACAGCACGTTCGTCAACCAGGGATTCCGGCCCGAACCCATGATCATCACCCGCATCGAAGACCAGAACGGCAACGTGCTGGTGCAGTTCGACCCCCGCCAGAAACGCGTGATTCCGGCCGAAACCGCCTGGCTGATGACCTACATGCTGCGCGGCGGCATGGAGGAGCCGGGCGGCACGTCGCAGGCGCTCTGGGACTACGAGCTCTGGAAGAAGAACAACCAGATTGGCGGCAAAACCGGCACCACCAGCAATTACTCCGATGGCTGGTACATGGGCATCACCAAGGATCTGGTAACCGGCGTCTGGGTGGGTGGCGAAGACCGCAGCATCCACTTCGTGAACTCGCAGCAGGGCGAAGGCGGCCGCACGGCGCTGCCCATCTTCGGCACCTACATGGAAAAGCTCTACCAGGACCCCGAACTGGATATCAAGATGGGCCCGTTTCCTCAGCCCACGGTTAAAATCAGCAAGAAATACAACTGCATTACGGCCGAACCCCGCCGCCGCCGCCCCGAGCCAATCGATACCATTGTAGTCGACGACCTGATCGAAAAGCTCAACCGCGGCCTGCTCAAGCTGCCTGATAGTCTGGGCGGTGGGTAGATCCTGAGGCAAACAGCACGTCATTCAGAGCGAAGGGCCTAGTATCCTGTGTGGGGTTTCGAGCCCTTCGCTCTGAATGACGTGCTGTTACCCGAGCCCTCACTCGTACATATTCTGCAAGTCGGCGGCGGCCAGCTCCACCAGAAACTGACCCAGCTCGGTGGTCAGGGCTCCCAAAAACGCGGCGCCTTTCTCGGCAGTGGCGGCTGCCGGGTTGCCTACGCCGGTATCGGTTGTTACCTGGCTCCACTCGCGCTGGGCCCAGGCCCATTCGCGCAGGGCGCGGATGCGGAACTGCCTGGCGGCTCCCGGGCCGGCTTCGGCCAAGGGGCGCACCAGGTGGGGCGCCACGCGGAGCATCACGCTCGTTTCCAGCTCGTCGGCATGGTCGCCGGGAGCCTCAAAAAACTGGCTGCGGTCAACTATTTTGAACAGGGTAGCCGTGCTCAGAAATACGGTCGGGAATTCGGCCTGCAGCTCGCGCAGGATCTGGCGGAAGTCGTTGCCGCCGTGGCCGTTGAGCACCAGCAGCTTCGGAATACTCTGGCGGGCCAGCACCTGCACCACGTCGCGCAGAATGGCCAGCTGGGTACTGGGGTTAAGGTTGATATCGAGCGTGATGTCGAGCTGGCCGGTGTTCACGCCGAACGGGATGGCGGGCAGTACCAGCACTTTCGCGCCCTGCTCCCAGGCCACCCGGGCCGCCTCGGCGGCAACATATTCGGCCTGGTAGTTATCGGTACCGTAGGGCAAGTGGTAGTTGTGGGCCTCGGTGGCACCCCAGGGCAGCACCACGACTTCCACGGAAGTGTCTTTCACCGCCTGCCAGGTGGTTTCAGCCAGGATGTAGGGGCGAGGGGAAGGCTTGGTCATAGCGCACGTTTAGGAAGGGGGTGGAGGGACAAAGTAAGACGGTTTGTTCCAACGTATAGCATACCTGCCGCAGGGCTTCAACACCACCAAGCCATTGGCCGCCTACAATTAGCAGCGCCGCCCGCGCTCCAGCCCTATAATTCCTGCCAACAGCACCGCGGCTACTAGGCCTGACAGCAACTGGAAATGCCCGCGCCAGCCTGCGGCTCCCCGGATTGGCCGGGTCGCCTCCACCGAATTGGCCCAGGCAATAAAAGCGTCGGCAATAGGTAACTGCCCAAATAGGTAACGCTTGCCAGCCACGGTAATCTACATAGAATTGAAGGTGCCGGAATAGCCTATGGGATACAGGACCTCATAGGTCCAATCATCTTTTTTAGTGGTAATCTGCCGCGCAATTACAGCGTTCTTCTCCAGCTTGTGAGCACGTAGTACGGTAATGATGCGACGTTGAGCCTCATTAAAGTTTGAACAGCTGAACAACATGTTTCCCCCGCCAGGCCCTAAGTCGCCGGCCGTCCAGCCACCGAGCTGCGCTGTAATGAGGGCATCATCGATTTCCGTTTCCACTTCATGCCGGAGATCCAAAAGAGCTAAGCCCTCTGCGGATTGAGAAGTTGGCCTGATTTGCACGAACAGCTCTTGGTTAGCCGAATCTGTTGTCCAGCCCCTCGGTTCCTTTTGCCAGGTATGGCGAATGGAGTCGAATTGTAAATTGGTTAGTGAACTGCTAAGTAGCGCTTTCTGTCCTATACCTGCCAAGCCAGCGTCTGCGATAACATACTGAAATAGCTGAAGGCCCTCGCGGTACTCGAGAATACGCTCGACGACGAGCGAATCATGGCGTTGCTGATAACGCACCGAACGCTCCTTGGGGATGTCTGAAGTATCGATGTCAGCATATGCTGCTTGGCGGTGACTGCAGCTTGTCGTTAGTACAGCCGCCGAAATCAACAAACTATTCAACGGGTAATTGCACCGCATCTTAGATGACTCACTGATAGAAAATATTACGGGTTTGCTCCTGCGTGAGGTGCAGAAACCGCCTCATCCGTGCCCGGGTTATTTATCCTCGCTGTAGAACGATTCCAGGGCCTGTTTCAGGGTTGGGTATTCAAAAACGAAACCCTTGGCCAGCACTTTCTCCGGCACTCACCCGCTGGGAGGCCAGCACGATTTCGCTCATCTCGCCCATCATCAGCTTAAGGCCGAACTCGGGTACCTTGGGCAACACCAGCGGGCGGTGCAGTACCTCAGCCAGGGTTTCAGTGAACTCCTGGTTCGTGACCGGGTTTGGGGCCACGGCGTTGTATACGCCCTGGCACTGCTCGTCTTCCAACGCCTGAATAAAGAGGCGGCACAAATCGTCAAGATGAATCCAGGACATGTACTGCTTGCCTGAGCCCAGTGGGGCACCGGCCATTAACTTCACGGTGCGGGCCAGCGGCACCAGCGCCCCACCCTCGGGGCTGAGCACGATACCGATGCGCATAATGGCCGTCCGAATGCCATCCTGCTCCACGTATTCGGCTGCATCTTCCCACTGCTGGCATACGGTGGCCAGGAAGTCGTCGGGGGAAGGCGGAGTTTCCTCTGTCAGCACCTGGTCGTCGCGGTCACCGTAGATACCGATAGCCGAGGCCGACACGAAGGCCCGGACGTGGTGGTTGCCTTTGCGCAGCTCCTGGGCAATCAGCTGGGTGCCCGCCAGCCGGCTCGACAGAATTTCGCGCTTACGCTCCCGGGTCCACTTGCCATCCGACACGCTGCTGCCGGCCAGGTTGATGATGTAATCGGCGTACGGAACGGCGGCCTCGTCGATGGTGCCCGCCAGCGGCTCCCAGCGGAAGCTGGGGTAGCGGTTGTTGCCGGGCGTGCGGCTCAGCAGGGCCACCTCGTAGCCCCCGTCGATGAGTAGCTCAGCTAGTCGGGTGCCAATCAGGCCGGTACCACCAGTAATCAGGACTTTACGGGACATAGTTTTTCAGTTGCCAGTGTCGAGTTGCCAGTTGTCAGAAGTGAGGAGTTCGTCTTCAGTATTTGTGAGTAGAAAGCAGCAAGCAGGACCGCAAGCTAACACAGAGTTGCGTACCATCACTGGCAACTGGCAACTGGCAACTGGCAACTCATTTCCCAATCAGGCGCAGGAACTCCTGGCGCAGGGCGGCATCCTGGCCGAACACGCCGCCGTACTCGGCCGTAAGCGTGCTGCTGCTCGTATCGTTCACGCCCCGGCTCATCACGCACAGGTGGTCGGCTTCGATAAGCACGGCCACGTTGTCGGTTTGGAGGCTGTTTTTTAGTTCCTCGGCAATCTGGCGGGTAAGACGCTCCTGCACCTGGGGGCGGCGGGCGAAATACTGTACCACCCGGTTGAGTTTGCTCAGGCCCACCACATGCTCGCCGGGCAAATAAGCCACGTGGGCCTTGCCAATGATGGGCACGAAATGGTGCTCGCAGCAGGAAAAGAGCGTAATGTCGCGCTCCACCAGCATCTGCTGGTACTGGTAGCGGTTTTCGAACAGGCGCACTTCGGGCCGGTACTCGGGGTTGAGGCCCCGAAACCACTCCTGCACGTACATTTTGGCCACCCGCCGGGGCGTGCCGTTCAGGCTGTCGTCGGTCAGGTCGAGACCCAACACCTGCATGATTTCCCGGAAGTGGCCGGCAATAGCCTCAATCTTGGCTTCTTCGCTGAGGGCAAAAGCATCGGGCCGCAGGGGCGTGCGCAGGTCGGCGGGCAACTGGGCATCAGCGGCTACGGCCACAGCCGCAGACAAGGGGTTATCCATGATATTCTACAAAATTGCGTTCGGTCTCATACAGCGTGACCGATAGGGCCAGGTGAGACGCCACGTGGGGCCGCAACCGGTTCCAGCTTACCACGGCAATGTTCTCGGCCGTGGGGTTGAGGTCGCGGAATTCGACCGTATCCAGGTTCAGGTTACGGTGGTCAAAGATATCGAGAATCTCGCGCTTAATCAGGTCACTCAGTAGCTTCATGTCGTACACGTAGCCCGTTTCGGGGTCGATTTCGCCCGTCAGGCGCACGATGAGCCGGTAGTTGTGGCCGTGGTAGTTGGGATTGTTGCACTTGCCAAACACCTGTTCATTGCGAGCGTCGGTCCAGGCAGAATTGTGCAAACGGTGAGCAGCATTGAAGTGCTCCTGGCGGCAGATAGTAACGGTCATAGTCAGCATCCAACCCCGCGAGCCGGCGTTTTGTTCGGCCCGGAGCCGAAAGCAGGCGGTGCTGGTATATAAATTAGGCTGAATGTTAATTTTCTCCTAAAAGTCATGTTTCTTGAAAAAAAACAATCTGAGGTATAGCAACATGCAGCGAGTCTGGTTAAATTTGGTCAGTCGGAGTCAGAACTACCGACCATTTATATCCTGCTGAACCTCTTCTTTTTCACCCAATTTCATCTTCTATGAAACGAGGCGTACTTTTTTCTCTGCTGCTGCTATTGGCCTCCTCGGTCACGAGCCTGGCGCAAAACTCGCCCGTCGACGAAACGGATATGGCCATTAAGGGAATTCCCCGGAAAGGCCAGCGCGTATCGATGCAGCTCGACAGCAAGCGGGTAGAGGAATCGTGGAAAAAACAGCTTGACGAGCAGTTCGGCAGCAAAGTAAAGGCCGACAAAGGCATTTACACCATGGATGGGGTAGTGATTGACGCTGTTTCCAAAACACCGGTGCGCGTTATCAGCAAAGTAGACGCCGTGCCAACCGGCACGACCATCTGGTGGTCGATTGACCTCGGCAACGCTTACCTGAGCAAGGATGCTACGCCCGTGCAGTGGAAATCCGCTGAAGGCTACCTGAAAGACTTCTCGCGTAAGCTCTACCGCGAAGACATGGCGGTGCAGGTAGCATCGGCTGAAAAGTCGCTCATGCAGGCCCAGGATCAGCACATGGCCGTAATCGCCAAAGGTGATGCCGTGAAGCGTGACATCGACAAGAACAAGCAGAAGAAAATAGAGATTCAGCAGGCGCTGGCTCAGAACGCGGCCGAGCTGCAGCAGTTCAACAACCAAATCGACATGAACCTGAAGGAGCAGGAAGCTGCCCGCGCCGACATTGTGAATATGCGCGTGGCCCTGGAAGCTGTAAAGGAGCGTCTCAACAAAATCGAGTAGTCGGCCTTACCGCCTTCCCGAGTACCCGAACAGCCCCGTTGGCAATAGCCGGCGGGGCTGTTTGTTTGTGGGGGAAGGACCTACGCATTGAAGCTGTTTAGAAAGTCAAAAATTCTGTCATCCTGAGCATGTCGCGCATCAAGCGAGGACGAAGGACCTAATCACGTCTGAGCCGCCATTGTGCAGCTATGATAAGGTCCTTCGTCCTCGCTTGATGCGCGACATGCTCAGGATGACAGACTCGTAAAAAAGCCGACTTTGTAAACAGCTTTATTGGTAGTGTTTCAGCCCCGGAGGGGCGCCATAATCTGATGAACGATTAATGCCGCCCCGCTGGGGCTCTACCGTTCCGGAGGGCCTCTTTACCATAAACATGGCGCCTCTCCGGGGCTGAAAAATAGTCGGCTCGTAAGTGCTGTGTGCAAAGAGCACCGCAACACAATGGCGGCATTCCCAACGTACCGTTATTCCCTTCTCCCTTCTCTCTCTACTGCATCCAGCGACGCACTTCCTGGCTGGCGGCCTGCTCATCTTTCCAGCCCACGATGCGAGTATTGGGGGCCCGATGGCGGAACCAGAGGTTGAGAAAGGGCCGCACGTTGGGGTAATACCGGTTGAGGTTGGCCCAGTTGGTGGCCCGGGGCAAAATGCGCTGCCCCGGCCGGGCAGGTACGGCCACCACCACGGGCTGGAGCTGGCCGTTCACGTCGAGGGTGAGCAGGGCCACGGGCAGTGCTTCGATGACCGTGCCGGCGGGCTGGTTTTCGGCCAGTAGCAGGGCCGGCAGCGGGCTGGCGGGCCCGCCCGGCACGGCGGCCCCACTCGTGCCGGGCACGAAGCCCAGGTTGCCCGGCGCCGGCAGAAACTCCACCACCGCCTCCAGGCCTGCTAGGCGGCGCGGCTCGAAGTCGTTGGTGGCGGGGTTGTAGCGCAACTCGTGGTTGGAGCCGGCCGGCATCTCCACTACCAGCTGCAACAGCTGATGATCGGCCGAGAACGTGGGCAGGTCGGCGTAGCGGGTGCCGCAGCCCGCCAGCAACCCGCCGCCCAGCAGCAGCGAAACCAACAAAAAACGGCGAGAAGCGAGGGGCATGGGCTGGGGTGAAACCAGTTAAGCCGCCGGGCCGATAAACGCCATTGACTTACTTGGTTCCTGATTTTTGGCAAGATACACTATGGCTGGGGTAAGGCTGCTGCCAGCTAAAAACCCGGTTTGTCCGGTGGTTGCCTACCCGCGGGTCGCTACCACCGGGCAAACCGGGTTCTACACAAGCCCGATCCGAACGGTTACTGGGCCAGCTGCTCGTTGATCAGGCGGAATGGGTTAAGCTGCTCCAGGTGCAGCACAAAACGGATACGGTTGGTGAAATCCTGGCGGCTATTGGGCAGGCCGTTGGCATACTGGGTGCCGGCCAGCGGCAGGTAGAAGCGCAGGAACTTGCCCGCTACGGGCACCACCAGGCCAGCGTCGTAGTAGGCCCGGTGCGGGTCGCGGCCAGGCGTGGTAAACTGCTCTTTAGTTGCCCCAAAATCAGCAAAGACGGCCAGCGAGGTTATCGGTAAATCGGCTTCCAGGCCAAGCGTGGTAAGCCAGTGCCGGCTGGCCACGGGCTGAAACGACTTGAAGCCGCCGTCGCGGTCGTCGGTCTGGTGACGCTGGGCGGTGAAGGCGTTCGAAATCTGCTGGCGGTCGAGGAAGGACGTCTGGCGGCGGTAGTCGAAGCTGCCGCTCAGGCCCATGGCAAACGGGCTTTCGCTGCCCTGCTTCAGGAAGCCGCCCCCGAACAGCCGCGCCCGCACCTGTTTCTTGGGGTTGTAGTAGCGCGCGTAAGTAGCGGTGGCGCGTAGCAGGGCCGCCTGCTGGCGGGAAGTGCCGGACGTGCCGTTGGTAGGGGAGAGGTAGTTGAACTCCAGGTGGCCCGACCAGTTCTGAAGGGCGTTGCCGTCGCGCACCAGGTACTCTAGGGTCTGGATGCTGCTGGTGCTGCCCAGGTCCTGGTCGCGGACGTTGGTGTTGGCGGCTCGCACCAGGTGCTGGGCGCGGTCGAAGGCCGAGTGGGGCAGCAGCAGCGTCAGGCTGGGCTCCGTTTTTACGTAGCGCTCAAAGCGCATCAGCTGCACGCTGGTCAGGAGTTGCCGGGCGCCCGTGCGGGGCAGTACATTCAGCGTGAGCTGGCCGATGCCGTTAAGCTCGCGCTGGTTGAAGCTGAACATCGGCATGGCCAGGTAGCTGAGCCGCTTGGGGGCCAGCGGATTGTTGTAGAAGGCCGCCCCGAGCATGAACTTATCGGAGGTGTTGGCCCCCACGACGGGCACCCAGTTGATAAACTGCCGGTCCCAGCGCTCCACGCTGGCCAGCGGGCGCAGGCCCAGCGGCTCCCAGCGGCGGAAGGAGCCAGCGAGCTTCATCCGGTCGTCGCGGCGGTTGAGCTGGGGCGTGAGGTAGCCGGCATCGACTACGACGGCCGTTACGCCGGCGGCCTTGAAGTTGAGTTGGGTTTCGTCTTTGGTATCGTCCTCGGTGCCGCCGAAGGCGGGCGTCCACTTGGTTTCCAGCACCTGGCCCTGGGCATCGAGCGTGGAAACGGGTACGGCGAAGGGCGCGGGCGAATCGTTGCGGACCAGCACCTTCAACGTGGCCCCTTTCACCACCAGATCCGACAGCGCGGCTTCGTAGTGATTTTGGGTCGTGAGCATCTGGTTGAAAAACCAGTCGAGCTTCTGCCCGCTCACCTGCTCGAACACGGCCTGCATGTCGGCGGGGTAGGGGTGGCGGAACTGCCACTGCGCGTAGTAGGCGTGCATGGCCTCATCGAAACTGCTCCTGGCCCAGATAGCCAGCCAGGTACTTGAGCAGCGAGGCAGTTTTGCCGTACACAATGATGCCGTAGTTGAGCTTGCCGTAGTCAGCCGACGTAACGCCGCTCACGGGCTGATCGAGGTTGCGGGCCGCCACGGCCTGGTAGGGCACTTGGTTGAGGGCGGCGGCAGGCAGGCCCTGCACCCCAAACGTGCCGGCAATTTTCTTCGATTTGGTCAGAAAGTCGAACTGGCCGGCGTTGGGGTTGTCGCGCTCGGCCACGCGGTTTTCCACGTAGGAGTTCACGCCCTCATCCAGCCAGGGGAAGTCCCGCTCGTTCGAGCCCAAAATGCCGTAAAACCAGTTATGGCCCACCTCATGCACAATGGCTGCGGGCTGAGTCACGGTCACCATCGGGTACTCCATGCCCGAGCCGGCGCTCAGGGCCCCGTCCACAGCCGTGGCCGCGGCGTAAGGGTACTCGCCCACCCACTTCGAGTAGTAGGCCACTGCGCATCGTTCACGTCCTGCAGGCCTTTCACCCACTTCTGGGCATCCTTGTTCGTGAACATCACCCAGGTGGCCACCTGCGCGGCCCGAGGGCAGCGTAACGCCGCTTTTGAGCACGTTGAAGCGCTTGTCGGCAAACCAGGCGAAGTCGTGCACCCGGTCCTGCACGTAGCGCAGGGTTTTGGTGTCGGGGCTGGAGGCCGGAAAGCTGAGGTCGGAGCCGAAGTCGGCGGCGGTTTTTTTAGCGGCCGTGGCGGCCGCCAGCGCGTCGAGGCGCTGCTGCTCCTCGGGGTTCTGGAGTACGCCGGTCGCGCCCACCACGTAGTTGGCCGGCAGCGTTACGCGCACATCGAAGGTGCCGAACTCGGAATAGAATTCGCCCTGGTCGAGGTAGGGCATGGGGTGCCAGCCGCGCTGGTCGTACACGGCCGGCTTGGGGTACCACTGCGTAATCTGGTAGCTCTGCCCCACGTGCCCGAACCGGGAAAACGAATCCGGAATTTTCACCCGGAACGGGGTGCTGATGGTAATGCGTGCCCCCGGAGCCAGCGGCTGGGGCAGCAGCAGCTTGGCCATGTCGGGGCTTTCGGCGGAGTACTCCAACCGGGCTGGCTGGCCGTTTACCTGGAAGTCGAGGCCGTCGATGAAGCCGCGCTGGGCGGGCGTGGCAAACGCAAACTTGCGGCTGCCGTTACGCAGCTGCTGGCGGGCGAAGGCCGTACTATTGTCGCGGTAGGCATTGGGCCAGAGATGAAACCAGAGGAAGGGCAGCGCATCGGGTGAGTTGTTGGTGTACACCAGCTCCTCGCGGCCCGTGAGCGTGTGCTGCTGGTCGTTAAGGGATACGTCGATGGAATAGTCGACCTGTTGCTGCCAGCCGGGGCTGGCCGGGGCCTGGGCAGCGGCCAGCCCCGGCAGCAGGCTCATAACGAATAAGTACAGGATGCTCTTCATGCGAGGGGAAAGAAACGAAATAGAGGGAGTGACGCCGTAAAAGTACCCCTTCGGCCCGGATGCCGCGCCACAACCTTTCCCAAAGCCCCGCGTTTGCACAGATATTATTCGCCGTACCACCGCACTTTGCGGCTCAACACCTAACCTACTCCCTATGTCCTTCCACAAAATCCCCAAAGACGACACCCAGCATCAGGTTCACCTCGACGGTGCCACTACGCTGCTCAGCAATAACCTTCAGGACGAAGCCAACCGGGCCGGCCTCGACAATCACTTCCAGCGCTGGATCGAAGACCTCAAGAATGCCGACAACCCCGAACTGCACCAGCTGGTCGTTGATCTGCAAGCCCTCAAAGCCCACTTCGGGGGCGGAGTCGTTAATAAAGACACCGTGACGAGCCTGATGGGCCGCCTGGGCACCAATACGGTGAAAGCCGCTGCTTTCGCCGAAAACCCCAACACGGCCGAGCGCATCGTTAAGCTCGGCGAGGCCCTGAGTGCCGCTGCCAAGCAGCTCCAGACCAACGAAAACACCCCCGCCCAGGACCTGAAGCAGGACTCGGCCCAAAACGGGTAATACCCACCAGCCTCTTCCTAACATAGCCAAGGGCCTTGTACCACGGATAAAACCGGTAGTGCAAGGCCCTTGGCTATGCTCGGCAAGAAGGATGATGGTAGTGAACTATGCTACGCAGAAAAGCCGGTTTCCCGTGAAGGAAACCGGCTTTTTATATGGCCGAGAGAAGCGGCTGCTTACTTGGCTACTACGTTCAAACGACGCTCCTTGATACGAGCGGCTTTGCCCGACAGGCCACGCAGGTAGTACAGACGGGCACGACGCACCTTGCCACGACGGATAACCTCTACTTTCTCGATGTTAGGCGAGAGCAAAGGGAAAATACGCTCCGTACCAACCTGGTTGGAGATCTTCCGGACAGTGAAGGTTTCGCCGTTGCTGCTGGTGTTCTTGCGCTGAAGCACAACGCCCTGAAACTGCTGCACGCGCTCCTTGTTGCCCTCGCGAATCTTCACGTGGACGTTGATGGTGTCGCCGGCGGCAAATTTGGGGAAGCTGGCGCGGCGCTCCTGGGACTCTTGCTCAATGAAATCGAGTAGTACGCTCATGGCTGTAAAAACGGTAAAGGACGGTCGCGCCGCCCCAAGGGGTTTCTGGTAAAGAGGCGCAAATATAGCGCTCTGTTTTTAAATTGTGAAATGGTGAGGTGGTGAGACGGTGAGTTTTATGTTCGATTGAGGCTGGTGATATCACCGGCGCTGCTGGAACACGCACTTACTGGTTCACTAAATCACCAATTCATTACTCCAACAAGTCCGGGCGGCGCTCCTGGGTGCGGGCCAAAGCTTGCTCGTGGCGCCAGATATCGATTTTCGGGGTATTGCCCGAAAGCAGAATATCCGGTACCGGATGGCCCCGCCATTCGGCAGGCCGGGTATAGATGGGCGGCGAGAGCAGGTTGTCCTGAAACGAGTCGCTCAGGGCCGATTCCTCGTTGCCCAGCACGCCGGGCAACAGCCGTACTACGGCATCCACGAGCACCGCCGCGCCTAGTTCACCCCCGCTCAGCACGTAGTCGCCAACGCTGATTTCGTGGGTGATGTAGGTCTGGCGAATCCGCTCATCGACGCCCTTGTAGTGGCCGCAGAGTAGGAGCAGGTTGCCCGCCAACGACAGACGGTTAACCAGCGGCTGGCGCAGGGTTTCGCCGTCGGGCGTGAGGTATATAACGGCCTCGTAGGTGCGTTGGGCCAGCAGCTCATCGAAACAAGCGGCAATGGGTTCCACGCGCAGTACCATGCCGGCCCCGCCCCCAAACACGTAGTCGTCAATCTGACCGTGCTTGTTGATGGCGTAGCGGCGCAGGTCGTGCAACTGGATTTCGGCCAAGCCTTTGTCCTGGGCGCGCTTCACAATGGAATGCGCGAAGGGGCTGACCAGCAAATCCGGCTGGCACGTTACAATGTCAATCCGCATAACAACCGTTAGGCTGCGCCGTCCGGGGTCGGCTCGTCGTCTTCGTCGGGCTCCTCCTGCTGTTGCGAAGAAGAACTCAGGTACACGTCGAGCAGGCCCGCGGGCAGGCGCACAAACAGTTGGCGGGTAGCTTGGTCGGCGCGGCGCACCAACTCGTCCACCACCGGAATCAACACTTCCTGCTGCTGGTAGCGCATGCCCAGCACGTCCTGCTTAGGCAGCTCGTAGAAGGCTTCCACCACTCCTAATTCGCCCAGTTCCTCATCAATTACCGTGTAGCCCACCACATCGTGGAAGTAGAACTGGTCGTCGGACAACGCCGGCAGCTCGGCCAAAGGCCGCCACAGCTTGGCATTGCGCAACGGCTCCGCGTCCTCGATCCGGTCGATGCCTTTAAGCTTGAACAGTACCTTTTTATCGGTCTGGGGCTGAAACTTCTCGACGCTGTAGGGCACTAGTTTCCCAGGAGCCGTAGGCAATTCGAGGAGCACCGACTGGAGCTTGCGGTAATCGTTGAGGTCATCTACGTCAAAGAAAGCCACCACGAACCCTTTCAGGCCGTGCGGCTTCCCGAGGGAGCCCAGTTGGTAGCAGTCGTCGATTGTCATAGATAGAGAGGGTGAAATAGGCAGCATGGTTAAAAAGCTGAGAAGCCAGAAGGTTGAAAAGCTGCTCCGACGGCCTGATGTGGCAGTTGAATGGGCTTTTAACCTTCTAACTTCTCAGCTCGCTAACTACGCTTAGGCTTGGGCTTCGTCGGTAGATTCGGCAGCCGGAGCGGCAGCTTCAGCGGTTTCGCCTTCGGCGGCCGACGTCTCTTCTACTTCAGCTTCGGCTACAGGAGCAGGAGCGTTGGCAGCATCGATGGCGGCCTGCTTGGCGCGCTGGGCTTCCGAACGGGCTTCCTTCACCTTGGTTTCGGCGGCCAGACGCTGCTGACGAGCTTCATCCTTGGCGGTGCCGAGGCTGGTGCGCTTGCCTTCGATTTTGGCGTCTTTGTCTTCTTTCCAGGCGGTGTAACGCTCATCGGCAGTTTCCTGCGAAATAGCGCCTTTAATTACACCGAGTTGCAGGTGCTTGCGGTAAAGCACACCACGGTACGAGAGCATGGCCCGTACGGTGTCGGTGGGCTGGGCACCCTTCATGATCCAGTCGAACGCCTTGTCGCCATCGAAGTTGATGGAAGCGGGGTTGGTCTGGGGGTTGTAGGTACCGATTTTCTCGATGAAGCGACCATCACGCGGGGCGCGCGAGTCAGCAATAACGATGTCGAACATTGCGGCCTTCTTGCGGCCGCGGCGGGCGAGGCGAATTTTAACTGCCATAAACCGGTTTGGTTAAGCGACGCATCCCGTGCGTCTGGTTGAAAAATGAGGTGCAAAGGTAATCAGACTTTGCGCAGATTAAAAGGATTCCGCTGATTCCGATGGCCTATCAAGCCTACGGAAGTACCTGATTTCATGCAAAAAGGCCATTCCGGGGTAGGAATGGCCTTTTAATATTACTGACTGACGTTGCTGGCTAGCGGCAAAGCTAGGCAGCCATCGGCACGGCTTCCTGCCACTTGCGCTTGATTTTCACCACTTTCACCTTGTCCAGCGCCCAGATGAAGGCGTAGGTAGGGTCAAGCTCCCATTTCTTCACGCCGAAGTTGACGCGCATGGGCAGCTTGTGGTGGTTGTTCTGGAACAGCTCGCCGAAGGCCAGGAAGTCGAAGGGCAGCGTGTTCTTGGAGTGGTCGTGGTTGTCGAAGTTCTGGTAGCCGTACTTGTGGCCGCCCCAGTTCACGATGGCGCCATGAATCGGACCCATCAGAAAGTGCAGGGGCAGCAGCAGGAACTGCCACCAGGCCGTGGCGAAGTTTACGTAGAACAGCACGTAGAATGTGCCCCAGGCCAGGCGCGAATACCACTTGTCGCCCAGATTCTCGATCAGGTCCCACTCGGGGTAGTCGCCCTCGAACCGCTCGGCGGCCGCGTAGTCGCGGTTGAGCACGGCGTTGTAGATATTCTTGGTCTTCCACATCATCGTGAAAGCGTTCGACGAGTACAGCGGCGAGTGCGGGTCCAGCTCCGTGTCGGAGTAGGCGTGGTGCATACGGTGCAGCAGCGCATAAGCCCGCGGCGACAGGAACGAGGAGCCCTGGCAGATGTAGGTGAACAGGAAGAAGAAACGCTCCCAGAACTTGTTCATCGTGAACATTTTGTGGGCCGCGTAGCGGTGCAGGTAAAACGTCTGCGTAAACAGCGAGAGGTAATAGTGCGCGACGAAGAAAACGAGTATTGCCATGTGGGCAGAAGAAGTTTAGAGGTCGAAACCAGGAGCGGCCGGGGCTTCAAAGCTGAAAAGCGCGAAACACCTATATAAGTTCAGCAGCCGTTCTGCAAAACTACTGCCAGGCACTGCCTTAGTCCAATCAGCCTTCTCAAAAGGCCATAATGTTGTTGAGGGTGGGGGACCAGAGAACCGAGGAAGGAACGTCATTCAGAGCGCAGCGAAGAATCTCGCGTGCAATGGTAGACCCTGATGACAGGATTACTATTGGCACGCGAGATTCTTCGCTGCGCTCTGAATGACGTTCCTTTTCCTCAGTCCCTCAGTCCCTCAGTCCCTGCTAATAATAGGCTTCGGCGACTTCCCAATGGGCGATATCGGGCAACGGGGCCACGATGCGCATTTCCTCCTTCGTGACGGGGTGTTTGAACACCAGCTCGCGGGCATGCAGGGCAATGCTCACGTCGGGCAGCGGGGCCAGAAAGCCGTACTTCACGTCGCCGACGATGGGCGTGCCCAGGCCGGTGCTCAGCTGCACCCGAATCTGGTGGGGGCGGCCCGTGATGGGGTTTACCTGCACCAGGTAGCGGTTGCCAGCCTGGCCCAGCACTTTGTAGTCGAGGTCCGACTTCTGGCCCTGGCCGTGGCGCTCGGGGTAGGCTTTCGTGACGTTGCGGATGGGGTCTTTCACCAACCAGTGCGTCAGGTGGCCCTCGGTGGGGGCGGGGCACTTGGCCGTGAGGGCCCAGTAGGTTTTGCTGATTTTGTTGTCGCGGAACAGCTCGTTCATGCGGCTCAGGGCCTTGCTGGTTTTAGCCAGCACCACAATGCCGCTCACCGGCCGGTCGAGGCGGTGTACTACGCCCACGAAGGCAGCCCCGGGCTTCTTGTACTTGAAGCGCAGGTACTCCTCGGCCTTGTTTGAGAGTGGCTCGTCGCCGGTAGAGTCGCCCTGTACGAGCAGGCCGGCGGGCTTGTTGATGATGAGCAAATGGTTGTCTTCGAACAGAATTTCCTTCCGCTCCGACCACAAATTCGGACGATTCACTGGGGGAGAATTAAAAATTAAAAGTTAAAAGTTGAAAATCGGCCCAGGCACCAGAAAAGGGCTTTTCGTGAGGAGGCAGTCAATAACTTTTAACTTTTAATTCTTCATTTTTAATTGAAATTAATACGCTTCGTCGGGGCTGGGAAAGTCGCGGGCTTTTACGTCCTTGATGTAGCGCTGCACGGCGTCGTGCATGGCGTCGCCGAGGTCGGCGTAGCGGCGCAGAAAGCGGGGTTTGAACTCCTTGGTGATGCCCAGCATGTCGTGCACTACCAGCACCTGCCCGTCCACGTCGGGGCCGGCCCCGATGCCGATAACGGGAATGGTAAGCTGCTCGGCCACCTTCTTGGCCAGGCCCGACGGAATTTTTTCCAGCACGAGGGCGAAGCAGCCAATTTCCTGCAGCAGCAGGGCATCTTCGATGAGTTTCTGCGCCTCGGTTTCCTCCTTGGCCCGCACCGAGTACGTGCCAAATTTATAAATACTTTGCGGAGTAAGCCCCAGGTGGCCCATCACCGGAATGCCGGCGGTCAGAATCCGGGTGATGCTGTCCTTGATTTCGGCCCCGCCTTCGAGCTTGATGCCGTGCCCGCCCGATTCTTTCATGATGCGGATGGCCGAGCGCAGGGCCTCCGACGAGTTGCCCTGGTAGGAGCCAAATGGCATATCGACCACCACGAAGGCCCGCTTCACGGCCCGCACCACGCTCTGGGCGTGGTAAATCATCTGGTCGAGGGTGATGGGCAGCGTGGTTTCGTGGCCGGCCATGACGTTGGAGGCCGAGTCGCCGACGAGCAGCACGTCGATGCCGGCGCCGTCCAGAATCTGGGCCATCGAGAAGTCGTAGGCCGTGAGCATGGATATTTTTTCGCCGCGCTCTTTCATGGCCAGCAGCTGGTGCGTGGTCACGAGTTTGACTTCCTTGTGTTGGGACATGGGAAACAGGAACTTAAGGACTGGGGAACGTAGAGGCTGAGGGTGCGGGCGGAGGGCCTGGTCTGCTCAGGGGTCAAAGCTGCGGATTTTTTAGAAAACCCGGCTCTCCCCGGGAATTACTGCCCGCCAGCCACCACGGCCAAGTGGCGCTTTCAGGCCCTTAGTTGTTAAGGAATGTGCGGTTGCGGCTGAGCTTGAGACTCTGCAGCAGCGCCGATTTGGCGGCAATGGTCACGAAGTAGCCGCGGGTGGGGCCAAAGGGGTTCCAGGTGCCGTTGATCTGCCAGCAGTGCAAATCCTTCGTGATATCGAGGCGGGTGAAGGCCGGAGCGCGGTTGATGAAATCGTAGTTGGTGCTGAAGCCGAAGCGCAGCGTTTCGGTGAGCTTAACCGAGCCGTTGAGGTTGAGCGAGGCCGACGTGTAGGGCGAGCGGCGAGCCCGGGTGGGCAGGGCCGGCAATGGGCCCTGGTTGACGTAGGCAGCCGTGAAAGACGTGTTCAGCTCCCAGGGAATGGCAAAATTAACGTAGTCCTCGTACGGATTTACCATCTGCGTAGCGCCCAGCTGCGGGTCGTTTACCGGGGCCACATCGCGCTTAATAACCGATTTGCGGGCGCCCTGGCTGGGGTTGAACTGGTAGCCCATCGTCAGGCTGGCGGCGGTCAGGCGGGCCAGCCGCACGTTCTGCTGTTCCCAGAGGTACTTATTGATGCGGTTGCCCAGCGAATCCTGCTGGTAGAAGCTGAAGTTTCCGTTGAGAATAATGCTCAGCTTGCGGGCCACCTGGGTCCGGAACACCGCGTTTAGGTCCTGAAGCCGGAACGTGGAGTCGCCGAAGTTGTAGGCCGAGTTGAAATCCAGTCCGTCAATCAAACTCACCTTTTTAAACGGCGTGGTGCCGGTGGTGTCCTTGTCATCGCGCACCTTCATTTCCAGTGCGTTCTGGAGGCTGAACGTGAGCAGGCGGGCCGAGCGGTTGACCGGGGCTCCGTAAATAAAGCCGTTGTAGCGGGGCAGCAGGAAGCCGTTGTTGTCTTTGTAGAGCTGGGTATCTTCGTACAGTAGGCCCGTAACAGGGTCGCGCAGGCCCGGCAGGGCCAGGTTCTGGAAGGTGGGGTCGTTGCGGCCGGTACCGGGGGCGTAGCTGAAGCCCAGCACGGGCGTCACCTTGTGGCGCAGCGCCTGAATTTTGTGGGTGCCCTTGCGGATAACCGTGCCGTAGAACGTGGTGGTCAGGTTCAGGTTGGCCGAGGTGGTGTAGAGGCGGTTGAAGCTAACGGTGGTATCGATAACAACGGCCCGGGCGGTTTCATTATACGTGTAATCGAGGCGCTTGAAATACCAGATTTCGTTGTACGAAACGCTGGGGCTGATGTTGATGTGCTTGACCGTGTAGCTGCCCAGCGTGAGGCCGAAGTTGTGGCGCATGCCGGTCTGGGAGGTGCGCAGCAAACTGCTCAGGTTGCCCAGGCTGATAGGCGTGATAACCGGCTCGCGGGAGCCGCCCACCAGCGGAATAGCCCCGTTGTTGAGCAGGCGGGCCGGAATGTTGTTCGATATTTTATTCTGAAACGTGAGGTCGTAAGACACGGCAAACTGCTCGTAGGCCGGGCGGGGCCGGACTTTCAGCAGGTCGTAGACGTACTGCCGGGCCACGCCGAGCGTGAGGTCGGGCAGCGTGAAATCCATGGTTCCGGTCTGGGTGTTCTGGCTCTGGCTGAGCTGCAGCGCGTAGTTGATGGGCGCGTTGCGCAGCTGCTTGGAGTAGGAAATCGTGGACTGGAACGCCGGGCTCAGGTAGTTGCGGGCGTTGTAGGAGTTCTGGCGGAAGTAAGCGCCGTTGCTGCTGCTGGCATTCACGCTGGCCGAAAACCGCCCGCCCCCCGGCCGGGGCACGGGCGTGTGGTTCCAGGCCAGCCGAAAGGAGCGCGACGACAGCGGCTGGTTGTAGGTGGGGTTGGTGTTGGCGTCGGTAGAAGCCAGCAAGCGGGTGGTGGGGCGGGAGTCGTACTGAAACGTGAACAGGCCCTGGTACTTGTAGCGGGTAATGTACTGCATCTCGGCCGTGCCGCCCCAGCCCCCGAACCGGTCGGCGTTGCCCGAGTAAATGTCGCCCGTCAGGCGCACTCCAATGTGGTCGTTGGCGGCCCAGTAGTAGCCGCCGTTGCGCAGGAAAAAGCCCCGGTCGGCGGCCTGCCCGTAGGTTGGGATAATAAGACCCGAGGCGCGCTTGTTGGTTTTGGGGGTGGGGAAGTAGCCGAATAAAAAGCCCAGCGGCGTCGGAATATCGCCGATAACCAGGTTGAAGGGCCCGGTCACGATCTGCTCGCCGGGCATCACCTTCATTTTGGTGGCATTGATGTAAAAGTGCGGGTCTTCGAGGTTGCAGGTGGTGTAGCGCCCGTTCACGCCAAACAGCTCGTTGCGGTCGTTTTTCTTGATAGTTTCGGCGTGGATGTAGCCTTCGCCCTGCTGGGTAACCACATCGGTGATGCGGCCCCGCCGGCTTTTAAGGTTGTAGTCGATGCGGCCGGCCTGGTAGGTGGCGGTGCCCTGCTTGAACAGCGGCCGGCCCTGCACCTTGCCCGTCGAGTCGGCTGCGCCCTCGGCCGTTACCAGGTCGCGGCTATAGTCGACCGTGATGCGGTCGGCCTTCAGGTTCATGTCGCCGTAATCCACATCGGCCTTGTCGTAGAGCACGGCGCGCTTGTTCTGCACCTCGAACCGAATCGAATCCTGGGCCTTGTAGCTCACGGTGGTTTCCACGGCTCCCTTGCCACCCCCAGCCGCCACGCGCACCGAGTCGGGCGTGCCGCTCAGGCGCAGGCCGGCCGTGTCGCGCACGGTGCCGGTGGGTTTAGGCGGGTTCACGATGGTGGGCAACGGGCGCACGTCGCCGGCCGCGCGGGTAGCGGGCGAAACCTTGGTGGCGGGTACCGGAGTAGGGTGGGGGACCTGCTGGGCAGGTATCGGCTTTTGCTGCGCTTGAGCCGAGTGTGCCAACCCTGCGCTCAACAGCATCGTAAGCACGAAAACCGGCCGCAAAAGCAGCGCCAACCGACGCGTTAAGAGATGAAACACAGGCGCGAGTGGGGCCACGTAGTTATTTATCGTTTATTTTGTGGCTGTTTGCAAAGGTAGCGGGTAGCTACCTCAACTAACGAACTCCGTGCGGAATATTGTCGCTCTGGGCACGGCGGCCCTGATTCTTTTCGCCGAATTTACGTCTCCCTTCACCCCGGCCCCTGCACCGGTGGCCCCGCCGCCCGTGCGCTACAAGCTGCGCACCGTGGTGCTCGATGCCGGCCACGGCGGCAAAGACCGCGGCTGCGCCGGCGTAAAAGCCCGCGAGGCCGATGTTGCCCTTAAGCTGGTGCTGGCGTTGGGCAAAGAAATCGAGGAGAATATGCCCGATGTAAAGGTGATTTACACGCGCAAAACCGATGTGTTCGTGGAGCTCGTAGATCGGGCTGGCATCGCCAACAAGCACAATGCCGACCTGTTCATCTCCATCCACTGCAACGCCAGCAGCCCCGCGGCCCACGGCACCGAAGTCTGGACGATGGGCCCGCATAAAACCGATGCCAACCTGGCCGTGGCCAAGCGCGAAAACTCGGTTATTCTGCAGGAAGACAACTACAAGGAACAGTACAACGGCTTCGACCCCACGTCGCCCCAGAGTCATATTCTGTTCAGTTTGTTTCAGAGCGCTTACATGGTAAACAGCATCCGGTTTGCCCAGAAGGTCGACCGGCAGTTCCGGACCAAGCTGCAGCGGCCCTCGCGGGGCGTGAAGCAGGCGGGCTTTCTGGTGCTCTGGAAATCGGCCATGCCCTCAGTGCTTATCGAATCGGGTTTTCTCACCAACCGCCAGGAAGAAGCTTACCTCAACGATAAAACCAATCAGTCGTATATGGCCTCGGGTATCTACCAGGCCTTCCGCGACTACCGGCACGAGCTGGAAGCCGGCTCGGGTGACTAAGCTACCGGGCCGCGCAACTGTCAGCCCACCTTCCTGACTCTCTCCAACCAAGCACTGACCTCCCGTGTCAAAAGAAATCAAAGTAGCCCTGCTGGGCATCGTCGCCGTGGCCCTGCTGATTGTGGGGTTCAACTTCCTGAAAGGCAGCAATATTCTGTCGTCGGACCGCACGTACTTCGCCAAGTACGACAACGTAGACGGGCTGGCCGTGGGCAACCCGGTCGTCCTCAACGGCATTAAAGTGGGACAGGTGAAGCAGATGCAGCTGCTGCCCGAAGAGGGCAACCGCGTGCAGGTGGCCGTAGAACTCCAGAAGGGGGTTACGGTCGGCGACTCGACGGTAGCCAGCCTGAGCGGCTCGCTGCTGGGCTCGAAAACCATTACCCTGTTTCTGGGCCGCAACTCGAAAGTGTACGATGGGGGCCAGGAGCTGAAATCGTACACCGTAGCCAGCATCACCGATGCGTTCCAGGCCAAGGCCCTGCCCGTGCTCGGTACCGTCGATTCGACGCTCATCAAGGTGAACAGCTTCCTGAGCAAAGATGCCCGCCTGAGCCTGCAGGCCACGCTGCTCAATGCCCAGGGCGGAACCGAGGCCCTGAAAAATCTGCTGCTGGCCAACCAGCGCAACATCAACCAGATTACCACCAACATGGCCCAGCTGACGGCCGACCTGAACAAGACCAGCAAAAAGTTTGACCGCATTGCCAGCAACTTTGCCGTGCTCAGCGACTCGCTGAAGCGGGCCCCCGTGGGGCCGGCCATGCGCAAGCTCAACGCCACCATGACCGAGGCCCAGAGCACGATGACGACGCTCAACCGCTCGCTCTCCGACCAGAACGGCTCGCTCGGTATGCTGCTCAACGACAGCACCCTCTACCGCAACCTCAACGCCACGGCCGCCAGCTCCAACGCCCTGATTTCAGATCTGCAGGCCAACCCTAAAAAGTACGTGCACTTCTCGGTTTTCGGCGGCGGCGACAAGAAGAAGAAAGAAGTGGAAACCACTGTTACCCGGCCCAACGGTACGGTTATCGAAACCGAGGTAGAAACCAAAACGGTGAAATAGCCCGCCGGGCTATTCAGCAATCTGCTTACCTTTGAAATCCGCCCCACCCAGGCGGATTTCTTTGGTTTCAGCTGGTTGCACAACCGTGATGAATACTACAGAACGTCATGCAGAGCGGAGCGAAGCATCTCGCGTGCTGACGCTGAGTCATTATTCCAACGTCAGCACGCGAGATGCTTCGCTCCGCTCTGCATGACGTTCCGGGAAACCAATTCATACCCCACCCCGCTCACCTCACCCACCCATTCCCACCCCATGAACCTCGAATTCAACAAGAACGAAGACAGCATCAAGCAACTCAACTTCCAACTCCAAAAGCGGCTGGAGAAAGTGGCCCTCGGGGGCGGCGAAAAAGGCATTGCCAAGCACAAGGCCAAGGGCAAGCTCACGGCCCGGGAGCGGATTGACTATTTGTTGGATAAAGGCGCAGAGACGGTGGAAATCGGGGCCTTTGCGGGCGAGGGCATGTACCAGGAGGAAGGCGGCTGCCCCGGCGGCGGCGTGGTGGTGGTGATTGGCTGGGTGCAGGGCCGGCAGTGCGTGGTAGTCGCCAACGACGCCACCGTAAAGGCCGGGGCCTGGTTCCCGATTACGGCCAAGAAAAACCTGCGGGCCCAGGAAATTAGCATCGAAAACAAGCTGCCCATCATCTACCTCGTCGATTCGGCGGGCGTATACCTGCCCATGCAGGACGAAATCTTCCCCGACAAGGAGCACTTCGGCCGCATCTTCCGCAACAACGCCGTGATGAGCTCCATGGGCATCGTGCAGCTGGCCGCCATTATGGGCCCCTGCGTGGCCGGCGGGGCCTACCTGCCCATTATGAGCGACGAGGCCATGATTGTGGACGGCACCGGCTCGGTGTTCCTGGCGGGCTCCTACCTGGTGAAATCGGCCATCGGCGAATCCATTGACAACGAAACCCTGGGCGGGGCCAGCACCCACTCCGAAATTTCGGGCGTCACGGACTACAAGTTCGAAAACGACGAGCAGTGCCTCGACCACATCCGCAACATCTTCGACAAGATGGGCGGCCAGGCCACGGCCGGCTTCTCGCGCAAGGAAGCCGCCGCCCCCAAGGAAAACCCCACGGAAATCCTGGGCCTGCTGCCCGCCGACCGCGCCAAGCCCTACGACATGATGGACATCATCAACCGGCTGGTCGATAACTCGGAGTTCGAGCCCTACAAGGACCTGTATGGCCAGACGCTGATTTGCGGCCTGGCGCGCATTGAGGGCTGGGCCGTGGGCATCGTGGCCAACCAGCGCAAAATCGTGAAGACCAAGAAGGGCGCCATGCAGATGGGCGGCGTCATCTACTCCGACTCGGCCGACAAGGCGGCGCGCTTCATCATGAACTGCAACCAGAAGAAGATTCCGCTGGTGTTCCTGCACGACGTGTCGGGCTTCATGGTGGGCTCCCAGAGTGAGCACGGCGGCATCATCAAGGACGGGGCGAAGATGGTGAATGCCATGGCCAACTCGGTGGTGCCCAAGTTCTCGGTCATCATCGGCAACAGCTACGGGGCCGGCAACTACGCCATGTGCGGCAAAGCCTACGACCCGCGCCTCATCGTGGCCTGGCCCACCGCCCAGCTGGCCGTGATGAGCGGCGCGGCGGCGGCCAACACCCTGCTCCAGATTCAGGTGGCCTCGCTCAAAGCCAAGGGCCAGGAAATCACGCCCGAAGCCGAGAAGGAGCTGCTCGATACCATCAAGGCCCGCTACGAGGAGCAACTCTCGCCTTACTACGCTGCAGCCCGCCTCTGGGTCGATGCCATCATCGACCCGCTGGAAACCCGCAAAGTCATTTCCCAGGGCATCAGCATGGCCAACCACGCGCCCATTGAAAAGGCGTACAACGTGGGCGTGATTCAGGTGTGATTAGTGGCGTATGCAAATGCCATTTAGAATACACCGTTCCTACAAGTCATCAATGACCGTAGAGCAGATATACCAACTTTTAGATTACCTATCATCAAAAGAATCTGAGGCATGGGCATTTAAAAGCAAAGTCTACGATGTGCAGTTTGATGATAAGCGCTTTTCAATTAAAAAGCGTGGTGGGGGCACTAATGGCCCAATTCATCCGCTGGTGAGAGGAGAGATTATGAATTCTGGCTTTGTACAGGTGAATCTGGATATCAAACCTTCATACTCCACCATAATCTTTAGTTTAATAGTAGGCAGTATATTGCTTTTTTTCTTTCTGTTAAGTGAAAAAATAAATATTGGTGGTGTATACAGATCCGTTACTTTATTGGAAAGGACAGGCTTTGCTTTCTTTATTGTAGCCATACCAGCATTAATTTCTTATTTCAAAACTGTCAAGCCGACGCAAGACGCAGAGAGTTGGTTGATCAGGAAGATGCAGCTCAAGCCACTGCCGAACAAATAAACGGAACTCCGGCCCACCGGCTTCACCCGAAGCGGTGGGCCGTTGGCGTAATGGGGGGAGCAGCCTATCTTCAGGTCTATGAAAACCCTATATATCCTGGCGGGCTGCAACGGGGCGGGCAAAACCACGGCCGCTTATGCGCTGCTGCCGAATCTGCTGGGTTGCCGGGAGTTCGTGAATGCTGATGAAATTGCGCGGGGACTCTCACCTTTTCAGCCGGAAACGGTGAGCGTGCAGGCTGGTAATAAAGAGCCACTCATATGCCGACTGAAAGACGCATAATCAGGGCATAATTCAGATATGAAAGTAATATGGAACCTCAGCAGGAATATCTAAGCCAAGGGCGGACTGGGTATATTCTGTATAAGGATCAAAACGGCCGTTTGAAGCTCAATTTCGAATTTTGCGGAGGTAATTGCGTCGCTATTATTTATGTGCCAACGGTTGAGGAATGGACGTTAGTAACGAGACGTTCGTTATCTGACAGAGAACCCATATTGCGTTTTATAGCTGAGCAAACTATAAAAGATAAAGCCCCGAATTGCTTTTACGTTCTCTCGGATGGATTTATCGAAATAGCCGAAAACAAAAACTGAATGCTTGTCCACCCCGGCCCGCTCGTACCACCCGGTGCGGCGGGCCGCTGGCGTTTTGGGCGCTGGTAACGGCCCGCTTGAAGCTGTTTGCCGGATTTAGGGGGACGCGCGGCATTGCGGTAGCATTGCGAGGTATTTTCTCTGCCAATGCTACTTAATGGCGCACCGACTACACGCGGCGTAGTGTTACTGTTGAAGTAATGCAGCGGGAGAGTAGCTAAGGAAGCGGAATGACGAATTCCGAATCCGCCGTAATTTGGCCGCTCACTCTGACTGCCTCCGTTCATGGCTAAGAAGAAACCGACTGCTGCCCAGCCCGCCCTCATCCACATCCCAACTACCGGCTCCGATGCGCTTTCCAAGGAGCAGAAGGCGTTTAACCGGCTCAGCAAGCGCATTGGTAAGCTGGAAACGGAAATTGGGGATTTCCGGACTGCCGCCACGGCCCTGCGCCAGCGGGTGCAGCAGGAGTACCGTCCGCTCCAGCAGCAGCACAACGACCTGCGCGCCGACTTCGTCCGGATGCTTGACCGCGCCCATGACACCTACAAGCTCACCAAAACCGAGCGTAAAAAGCTGGTGGACCTGCTGCTCAACGGTTTCTTCGACCTGCTCGACCGGGGCTACAACGAGCTAGAGTCCATTTTCGACAAGTACGACCCGCCCCTGACCGAGCAGGAAGCCGCCGAAGTAGAGGCCGCCAATGCCGCCGCCGATGCGCAGGATGCCGAGCTGATGAAGAACTTTTTTCAGGAGCAGTACGGCATCGAGTTCGACCCGGCGGTCGACGTGAGCACGCCCCAGAAGCTCCAGGACTACGTGAACCAGCAGCTGGCCGCGCGCCAGCAGGACTACGAGCAGGAGCAGGCGGCGGCTGAGGAACGCCGCGCCAAACGCAGGAAAAGCCCCAAGCAACAGGCCGCCGCCGACAAGAAAAAGGCCGAGGAGCAGAATATCACCCAGTCTGTGCGCACCCTCTACATGGACCTGGTGAAGCACCTGCACCCCGACCGGGAACCCGACGAAGCCGAAAAGCTCCGCAAAACCGAGCTGCTCAAGCGCGTAACGACGGCCTACAAAGCCAACGAGCTGCTCACGCTGCTGCGCCTGCAACTGGAGCTCAACCGCATCGACCAGCAGCACCTCGAAAACCTGGCTGAAGCCCAGCTGCGCCACTACAACACGCTACTGCGCCAGCAGGTGCGCGAGCTGGAGCAACAGCAGGCCCTGGAGCAGCGGGAGCTGTCGGCCTTTACCGGCAAGCCATACTACTACACGGCCTCGCCCGCCGCCATGGAGCTGGATTTCCAGCACATGAAAGCCGGCCTGACAGCTAAAATACAGCAACTAACCACTAACGTGGACCGTTGCGGGCAGGACCCGGCGGCGCTCAAGGAGTTTCTGAAAGCCTACCGGATTCCAAAGCCAGGGAACGGGCCGCTGCTGATGCGGTTCTAGCGGCCGGAAGCAGAAACCAGCTGGTCGGCCAAGGCCCGGTAAAGCGGCATACCGTGCCGGTCGGCAAAGGCGCTGATGAGCTCCCGTAAGTCCTGCTGCGCGGCAGCGTCGGGGGCAAAGTGCAGTTCGATCAGCCAACGGTGAACCTGGTAGTAGTCGAGCAGCCAGCCGTGGGTATCGAGCTCGAACAAGGCCCGCAGGCGCGTGGGGGCGGTAGCGGGGCGGCCGGTGCGCTGGTTGGCCACCGCCCCGAAGGCGTGCAGCAGCTCGGCGTATACATTGTGCTCCAGGTGAGCTCTTCCGGGTAGTCGGCCCAGGTCAGGTCAACCCAATCCCGTAAATCAGCAAACTGTCCGGTCAGAAACAGGGCCTCGGCGACCAGAAAATGGAAGCCGGCCGGAAACAGGTTGTAGAAGGCCGGAAGCGGGGAGCTGGGCACCGCCGGCCGGGGTAGGGCGGCCGCCTGCTGCCGAAACTGCGCCAGCAGCGGCCCCAGTTGTGGGTTGGTCGGTGCCTCGTGCCAGGCGGCCACGATTTCGGCAAAGGCCCGTCGGCCCCGTGGAAAGGCATGCACGTCGGGTGGGCAGGGCAGCGTCCGTAGCCGGGTCAGGCGTGCGCGCCAGGCCGGTTCGTCCTGGGCCAGAAACTCGCCCAGAAACAGGGTACAGTGCCCGAAAAGCTGGGCTTCGGGGTCGGGTTTGTGCTGCAGATACTCGGTTACCACCTCACCGTAAGCGCCATTGAGGTAGGCCAGATCCACGAACGACTCGACGAAATACTGCTGCCCCGCCGGGTGGGCGGCCAGCCGCAATGCCAGGGGCGCAGCCGGAGCCGTAGGCACGGCCGGGCGCGTGATGCGGCCCAGGAAATAGCCCAACAACAGCCGCTCGGGATGAGCGAGCTGCTCCATGGCCAGCAATTCCGGAATGTTAGTTGGATGGGTGGGGTTGGCAACGGCCTGCCGGGTTACGGCTTGGCCGAAGTCGGCAAAATCGGTGTGGCCGGCGTAGCGAGCCAGGGTATCGAGGGTATGTAGGTGGTAGCCACCTTCTTTCTCCACCAGACCGAAAAACCGACGCAGGGTACTGGGGCTTAGTCGCCGGCCGTCGGTGGTGGCTTTGCGCAGCTCCACTTCGAGGGCGTCGCAGTGGCTGGGATAGCGCAGGGGCTGCCCAAAGCGGGCGGCCACGGCCGCGCGCAGGGCCGCTTGAAGTGGTGGGGTAAGACGGGGCACTAATGAGCAGGATAGAATAGAATGCCAAAGAAAAGAAATTTTTGGCCTTTGCGGAATTGGGCTCCACGAGGGAATTTTGGACTTCTCTATTATTAGTCGCTATTCGCATGAACTGTATCCGCTGCGGACTTGGCCACGGGCTCTTAGCTGGCACCTGCCCCCGCTGTGGAACCCGCAACCACGACCTTCCTACTGCACTGGCCGGAGTGCGCGGGCCGATTAGATTACCGGAAACACCTGGGGCCAGCAGGCCGGCTGACAAAGGTGTTTGGCCGACCATATTGGGTGGTTCCGGGTCAGGGGCGGGAGTTATCGGGGCACCGGGTTCGGCTGTGCGGAGCCCAGCTGCCGGAACGTACTTCTTTTCTTAAGAACCAGAGTGGCGCAGAGCGTCCGGTACCAGCCTGCTCCATGCGGCGGGCAGCTCCGGCACCCGGCCATTCGGGCGCTGGGGTTGCGGCGCCGGCGAGTTGCCTCAGACTTACCAATTCATTTTTCACTTTTTCGTTTTTATGCTAACACCTTTACCAGTATGTAGCCGGATGCGCCGGAGTAGTCCTATCGGCAGCCGTTGGCTGCTGTTGCTGCTTTTGTGCTGCGGCTGGTCCGGCGCGGCCCGCGCGCAGTTCGTCGTTGATGGCCGGGCTTCGGCCAGTGAAATCGGGCCGGGCAAGTACCAGTTAGTAGCCTCCTACACGGGGCCGCACTCGGAGCCCGACCGGGGGCTCAAAAACCTTTACGCAGCCCGTACCGCCACGGCCCTGCACCTGATGCTGGTGGCCTCGCCTACGCTCAGCACCGATTACAGCTCCCTGGTACTTTACCTGAACGCTCCGGGCCGCAAGGGCGTGCCGGCCGGTACTCGGCTGGCGGGCACCAACGCCATCGAGTCGCCGCTGCTGCACCGGCCCATCCTCGATCTGGAAACCGATTATGCCCTGCGCCTGACTACCTCGGCCACCGGCGTTAATCACGACAGCGTGTACTACAGCTACGCCGATTATACTACGCCGCCCACTGCCGCCGGCCAGCAGGCTGACCAGTTTGCCGGTCGCACCGATAACCGGGGCGAAGTGCTTACGGTAAGTGCGGGCGCCCTGACCGGCACCCGCTTCGCGTACACCAATACGGCCGGTATCGGGGCCAACTCGAATACGGGCTGGGAGCTGGAGATTCCGCTGGCGGCCATCGGGGCCCAGGCGGGCAGCCCGCTGGACTTGCTGGCGGCCTTTACCAGCAGCACCGGCATTTTCACCACCGACCTGTTCCCGCAGATTGCGGGCCGCCAGACCCCGCTGGGCCCCGATCCCAATTTTGCGGCCATTCCGGGTACGCAGGCGTTGCGGCTGTTGCCCATCAGCATCGATGGCCGCCTCGATGCCAATGAGCTGGGCGCCCCGGGTGGTACGCCGGGCCTGTACCGGCTGGTGGGGGAGTACCCTACCCCGCACCCGGCCGGTTTCGGCGACTATGGCTTCACCAAGCTCTACATGGCCCACTCCGATACCAAGGTGTACCTGTTTGTGGTGGGCACGGTAGAGAACAACGGCAACACATTCCAGCTCTATTTCGATACGCCCGGCCTGGCGGGCGTGCCCCGGGGCCAGGCCTTGCCGGGCGTAACGCCGGCCACGCTGAGCAGCTTCGAGAAGATGCGCGCCGCCCTGGACCTGCAAACCGACCTGGGGCTGGCCCTGCAAGGCGCGGTTTTCACCAATACCAACAACCCGGCCTACGTGCTCAATACAGTGCGCTATGCCGGCAGCATCCGCGAAGAACGGCTGGCGGGTAATGCCTCTGATGGCACTGCCCGGACTTACGCCTCCGCCAACGTGCCGCAGTTCGAGGGGCTGGTATCGGCCTACCGGACTTCGCCCACGGGTCTGCTGTCGAGTAACCCGGGCAATTTCGGGTGGGAAATTGAGCTGGACCGCAACGCCTTCGGGGTGGGTTCGGCCGTGGCTAATGCCACGTTGCAGGCCTTTCTGATCCAGAACAACATTGATGGGAGCTTTCTGGCTACCGACATGATTCCGGCCCTGCCCGGCATCGGCATCACCAACCCGGGCAACCCCGACAACGTGAACTTCGCCCAGCTGCCCGGCCGGCAAGCCCTCACGTATGCCTTCAACTGCCCCACGCCGGTAAGCCTGAGCTACGGCGCCACGGCCTACTGCCAGTCGGCTGGCAACCCCACGCCTACGGTAAGCGGCCCGACCGGGGGCCGGTTCTCGGCCCCCGCCGGACTCGTTATCGATGCCAGCACCGGTCAGCTCAACCTGGCCGCCTCTACGCCCGGCACCTACACCGTCAGCTATGACGCCGACATTGTGAACTGCCCGACTACGGCCCAGACTCAGGTAACTATTACCCGTCCTCCGGTGGCTGCTTTCAGCTATGGCTCGGCGGGCTACTGCGTGAGTGCCACTGGGGCGGTGGCCCCGGTGCTGGGTACCAGCGCTTCGGCCGGAACGTTCAGTGCCTCGCCGGCTGGCCTGAGCCTGAATGCCACTACCGGCGTAGTTACGCCTGCTACCAGCCAGCCGGGTAGCTATACCATCACCAATACCGTGGCGGCCAGCGGTGGCTGCGCTGCGGTGACTGCTACCACCCAAGTCGTTATATATGCTACGCCCACGGCTACTGTCACGGCTTCCGGCCCGGTTACTTTCTGCCAGGGCGGTTCGGTAACCCTGACGGCCGACGGTGGCAGCAGCTACCGCTGGAATACCGGCGCTACCACGGCCAGCATCACTGTTACGGCCGGCGGCGACTACCGCGTAGAAGCTACCAACGCCAACAACTGCTCGGCCACCTCGGCTACTACCACGGTAACCGTGAACCCGGTCACTACGGCCACGTTCAGCTACGCCAACACCGCCTACTGCCAAAGCCAGCCCACGGCGGCGGCCACCGTAACGGGTACTGCCGGCGGAAGCTTTAGTGCTCCCCGACCGGCCTGGTACTCGATGCGGCTACCGGCGCTATCAGCGTAGCAGCCAGCCAGCCCGGCACGTACACGGTTACCTACAGCGTAAGCGGGCCCTGCCCCTCGGCAGCCACGGCCACAGTGCGCATCGTGGCGCTGCCCACGGCCACGCTCACGGCGGCTACAGCAACCACTTTCTGCCAGGGCGGGTCGGTGCAGCTCACGGCTCCGGCCGACGCAGGCAACACCTATCAGTTCCTGCGCGATGGTACGCCCATCAACGGCGCAACGACTGCCGCTTACTCGGCTACCACCAGTGGCCAGTACAGCGTGCGGGTAACCAACGCCGAAGGCTGCGTGGCCACGTCGGGGGCTACTACAGTAACGGTAAACCCGCTCACTACCGCAACATTCGCCTATACGGGCTCCACGTATTGCCAGAGCGGCACCAACCCCACACCTGTCGTGACGGGTACAGCCGGCGGCAGCTTTAGCGCCGCTCCGGTGGGCTTGGTGTTCAACGTTAGCACCGGAGCCATTGACCTTAGCGCCAGTCGCCCCGGCACCTATTCCGTTACGTATGCCGTGGCAGGCAGCTGTCCTTCGTCGGCCACCGCCTCCGTTACCATCACGGCCGCGCCCGTGGCTTCCTTCGCGTATACAGCAGCAAGCTACTGCGTGGGTGGAGCGAATCCGGTCCCGGTAGTATCGTCGGCCAGCACTGCAGGCCGCTTTACTTCAACTGCCGGACTGGTTGTTGACGCCGCGACTGGTATGTTGAACCTGACCGCTTCCGCGCCCGGTACCTACGTGGTGACCAATACCGTTGAAGCGGGCGGTGGCTGCGCGGCCACCTCGGCCACGGCCACAGTGCGCATCGTGGCGTTGCCTACGGCCACGCTCACGGCGGCTACGGCAACCACTTTCTGCCAGGGCGGTTCGGTGCAGCTCACGGCTCCGGCCGACGCAGGCAACACCTATCAGTTCCTGCGCGACGGGGCCCCAATTAGCGGTGCCACGGCGGCGGCCTACGTGGCCACGACCGGCGGCCAGTACAGCGTGCGGGTAACCAACGCCGAGGGCTGCGCGGAAACGTCGGGAGCCATAGCGGTGGTGGTAAATGCCCTGCCGGCTACACCTACGCTTACGGTGCAGTACAACGGCCCGACTACCACGCTCATCTCCAGCTCCCCTACCGGCAACCAGTTTTACCTTGACGGGGTAGCCATTGTCGGAGCCACTTCGCCGACGTACGTAGTAAACGGCCCTACCCAACTCGGACGTTACACGGTAGTCGTGACCAATGCTGCCGGCTGCGCTTCAACTGCTTCGGCCCCGCTGGTAATCACGGCGGCCCGCTCGCCTCTGGCCGTGGCCGGCCTAACGCTTTATCCGAACCCTACGGCCGATGGCCGCCTGCGGCTGGAAGTAACCGGCCAGCCGGGCAAAGCCCAGGTAACCATTCTGAATGCGGTTGGGCAGGTCGTATTCTCCAGCACGGTGCAGAACTCAGCCACCCCAACTACCCACCAACTCAATCTGAGCCACTTGCCGACGGGCATCTACCTGTTGCGTCTGGAAGGAACTGCGGGTACCGTGGTGCGGCGGTTGGTGCGGGAGTAGCGCCAGACCATTGAGCCAGGTGCCAGCCTGCGGGCCGTTGCCCAAATAATTTAATCAATAGTTTGTGCCAGATCCGACGTAATGTAATTCGCTAACAGCTTATGTGTAGCTAACGGCCCGTCACCCTGAGAAGGGGGCGGGCCGTTTGGTTTTTGGCGGTTCAGGCAGCCGTCGGGAGTCCCGAAACGCCGGCGTTGGTTGCTGCTAATCGGTTGCAGCCGGCACGCTGGCCGAACAAACTGACCTGCCTTATGTGTTATCGGGCAGCAGCCGGCTGTGGGTAAACCCGCGTGGGTTGTGTTTATTTGCTCTTTCTGCCTTCCCCGGTGCCTGTCACCGTCTGCCGCTCCATGACTAACCGCGAAATCAAAGCCCTCATTTCCCTGCTCGACGACCCGGAAATTGCTCCCCAGATTCAGGACAAGATTCAGACCCTGGGCGAAACCATTATTCCGTTTCTGGAAGAAAGCTGGGAGGAAAGCCTCGACCCCCGGCAGCAGCAGCGCCTGGAGGATCTGATTCATCACCTGCAATTCGAGGGGTTGCAGCAGCGCCTGCGGGTGTGGCGCGAGTCGGGGGCCGAAAACCTGCTCGAAGGCATGTGGCTGCTCAATTCCTACCAGTATCCCGACGCTGACTTTCAGAGCCTGAACCGGGCCATTGAGCAGCTGCGGTTTGAAGTCTGGACGCTGTTGCAGCCCGAAATGCACCCCGCCGACCAGGTGCAGACCCTCAACCATGTGCTGTTCCGGGCGCACAAATTCGCGGCCAACACCCAGAATTTTCATTCGCCGGCCAACTCCATGCTGCACCGGGTGCTGGAAACCCGGCGCGGCAATCCGCTCACGCTCTGCGTAATTTATTTGCTGGTGGCCCAGCGCCTCAAGCTGCCGGTATTCGGCGTGAATCTGCCCAACCTGTTTGTGCTCACCTACCAGCTGGAGCCACCGCTAGAGCCCTTTTACATCAACTGTTACAACCGCGGGCTGGTGCTTTCACGCACCGATATCGAGCACTACATCCAGCAGCTTAACCTTACGCCCAACGACATCTTTTTCGAGCCCTGTTCCCACCTCGACATTGTGCGTCGGGCCCTGCGCAATCTGCAGGTCAGCTTCGAAAAGCTCCAGGAGCCCGCCAAAGCCGCCGAAGTGGCCCAACTGCTGGCCATTCTCCTCGACGAATCCGAATCGGCCGATGCCGACACGGACCCGAATGAATAGGAAAATATAAGCTGCAAGCCATAAGCGGCAAGCTACAAGCCGATGTTCGAACATCGGCTTGTAGCTTGCCGCTTATGGCTTGCAGCTTAAAAATTAAAACCGCTTGATCAGGCAGCCGGCGGCGCGTTTGTCGGGTACGCCGGCGGCGCGGCCGGCCAGCAGGTTATCGAGCACCTGCTCCAGATACTTCTGCTTCACGTAGTTCTCCACCTGCGGATTGTCGTCGATGGCCCCGCGGTAACGGACGGCAAAGCTGCCGCCTTCGGGCTGCAGCACCACGACTTCGGGCGTTTTGGTGGCCCCAAGCAGCGTGCTGACGGTCTGGCCTTCATCGGTGAATAGGGGCAGGCTGGCCCCGCCGCTCACCTTTATTTTAACTTTCTCCGCCTCGGCCGCGTCCACGGAGGCTTCCATGTTGATGGGCGTATCGATGAACAGAAACTGCACGCCCCGGCTGCCGTAGCTGCTGCTCAGGGCCGCCAGCCGGTTTTGGTAGAGCTTGGAGAAGGGGCAGTTAGGGTTCACGAAAACCACCACCACAGCTTTGTCGGTCGAATAGCCTTTGAGGGTTACTTCGGTGTTGGCGGCGTTTTTGAGGCTAAAATCGGCTACCGAGCGGCCCTGAGCGCGAGCCGTGCCCACGGCAACGGTGCCAAGCAGCAAAGCGGTGGCAGCAAGCAGGGAGATACGGCGAAGAGACATGGCAGGGAGGTAAAATAGTGAGTAGTGAGATGGTGAGTTGATGTTCTGGGGTCCTGGGGGGCCAAAGTGAGAAATAAGCAAGTCGCGCCAATGAAACGTCAACTCATTATTTCACCACTTCACCATTTCACCTTTCGTCTACGCAGTAGGTTAGTACGTAGTCGGGAGCGGGCGACAAATAGTGGATCTGGTGTTGGCGGCGGGCGTTTTCTACGAGCAGGTGTCCCGTCAAAACACCTGCCTCCCGCCGCTCAAACGGACTGAGCAGTAACTGCTCTTTAAACACCAGACCCCGGCGACTATGCAGCTTATAAAGCGTTTCCTTGGCACTCCAGTACAGGCAGTGCTTGATGGCATCGTCGCCGGCATCGGCCTGTTCGGTTTCCGCTAGAAACCGGCGGGCCAACTTTTGCGCCTTTGGTCGGATCAGTTCAATATCTGTGCCAACGGCTTGCCGGCTCGAAACCAGGGCCGCCACCCACTCGCCCGAGTGCGATAACGACACCCCGTAGCCGGGCAGTTCGGCGAAGTGGGGCCGGCCGTTGGCGTCGTTGTGGAGCGTGGCGGGGGCGTCAGTGAGTTCGCGCAGCACCTGGTGGGCCAGGGCGCGGGCGGCCAGCCACTGCCGGCTCCGCAGCTCGTCGCGGCCGTCGGGGAACTGGGCCAGGTAGTGCGTGGGAGCCGGCAGCCGCTCCCAGAGGGCAGCGGCCGGCTCCGTCAGGTGCCACAGCCCAAGCACGGCGTTGGCGGAAACAGGGGAGAGGGAGTGGAGGGGCAAGGGCGGCGGTGAATGAGTGACTTGGTGAATGAGTGAACAAAGGTACCGCCGGCTAAGAGATGACCGTATCTTTGCTCCCCCAATTCATTCATTCACCGAGTCACTCATTCACTCCTTGACTACGCGCCCGACCGTTCAGAAAATTGCCACCCTTGCCGGCCACCGCGACTGCGTGTACGCGCTGGCCGGTACCGTGGGAGAAGAGACAGTGTACTCGGCCGGGGCCGACGGGCTGGTGGTGGCCTGGGATACGGCCGCGCCCGAACAGGACGGCGAGCTGGTGGCGCGGGTCGAGAATTCGGTGTACGCGCTGTGCCCGCTGCCTGGCCGCAACCTGCTGGCGCTGGGCCACAATTATCAGGGTGTGCAGGTGATTGATCTGGCGGATAAAAAGCTGGCTTACGCTACCGCGTTGCCGCCCGTCGCCATCTTCGATATCCAGTACTCCGCGGCCCGGCAGCGCCTGTACGTGGCGCTGGCCGACGGCACGCTGGCCGTGCTGCGCACCACCGATTTTAAGCTGGAAACCCTGCGGCGCATCTCCGATAAAAGCCTGCGCTGCCTGGCCCTGCACGAAACGCGCGGCGAGCTGGCGGTGGGCGGCTCCGACTGGAAGACGCGTATTCTCGACCTCGATTCGCTGGAAGTCAGGCATACCATCGAGGGGGCTACCAACTCGGTATTTACCTGCGCCTTCTCGCCCGATGGTGCCCACCTGCTCACGGCCGGCCGCGATGCCCACCTGCGTACCTGGGATGTGGCCGCCGGCTACACGCCCCTGCGCACCGTGGTAGCCCACATGTTCACTATCAACCACCTGATTTTTTCGCCCGATGCCCGCTTGCTGGCCACCTGCAGTATGGACAAAAGCATTAAGCTCTGGGACGCCGCCACCGGGCAGCTACTGCGCGTGGTCGACCGCGCCCGCCACGCCGGCCACGGCACCTCAGTGAACAAGTTATTTTGGCCGGGCCGCCAGAATAGGCTAGTTTCGTGTAGCGACGACCGTAGTCTGGCCGTTTGGCAGGTGGGGGTTGATGGAGCTGTTAGCTGAAAGCTATTAGCTGTTAGCTTTCGTGCCAGAACCCAGCTTACCTGACGAGAAATGTCGCCAACAAGAGCTATCAGCTAACAGCTAATGGCTAACAGCTTAAAATAAAAATGAAAATCACCGCCCTCGATATCCGGCAGAAAACCTTTGAAAAAGCCTTCCGGGGCCTCGATAAGGACGAAGTGCAGGCCTTTTTGCAAACCGTTTCGCAGCAGTGGGAGCGGATGGGCGACGAAAACCGGGAGCTGCGCCTCAAGCTGGAGCACGCCACCCAGGACGTGAGCAAGATGCGCGAGGTGGAAACCAGCCTCTACCGCACCCTTAAAACGGCCGAAGACACCGGCAACAGCATCACCGAGCAGGCCCAGCGCGACGCCGATTTGCGCGTGCGGGAGGCCCAGCTCCAGGCCGAGCAGCTGCTGGCCACCGCCCGCCAGAAAGCCCGCGCTGTAGTAGATGATGCCTACCAACAGGCCGAGCGCACGGTGGCCGAAATGAAGAAGGAAGTTGGTGGCCTGGGCCAGGAGTGCCAGCGCCTCGAAAACCTGCTCGACGGCCTCACCCGCGACCTGCACCACCTGGCTTCCGATGCCCTCGAAAAAGTGGAGAAAGCCCGGGCCCGCCCGAAAACCAGCACGGCGGCCATCCTTTCGCGGGCGGCCAGCGTAAAAGTAAACCGTCCGGCTTCGGCCGACGATGTTTCTACTTCTGACGCCCCCGCTACCATGCACGTTTCCACTACTGCCACTGCTTCGGCTGCCGCCATTGCGGCCCCGGCTCCGGCCTACTCCGCGCCAGTTGGCTCGGCTGCTGCCCCCGAGGCCCGCGTGGCCCAGCCCGCCACCACCGGCTACAACCCCAAGCCCGGCCAGCAGCCCGACCCCAGCCGCGAGCCCGAGCGCGGTGACCCCGACCGCGGTGCCCCAGCCCAGCAGCCCGGCCCCGAAATCGACCGTCCGGGTGCCCCGGCCGAGAACCCCGGCATCTCGCCCGCGCCCCACATCGACCCACCCGGCCCCATGCGGGTGCCCGATCCGGCGCCTAACCGCGTCGAGCCCCCCGCTCCCGACATCCAGCCCGTGGGCCCCAGTCACCCCGAAATCAACCAGCCGGCCCCGGTTACCCACCCCGGCCAGCCAGGAATGGCTACCGCGCCAGCCGCGCTGGGCGAGAAATCGTTCTTCGACGAGCTATAATCGCAGATGTTGCAGATGAGCAAGATGACGCTGATTCTTTAATCGCTCATTTCCGCTGATTGGATTGATTGCGCTGATTTTTGCCGTTGATTCGGTTCTTCTGTTGATAAAATTGAAGCCTGCCTTTCGGGGTGGGCTTCGTCGTTTATGGGGCTGAACCGGCTAGGTTTACCTTTGAACCTTAACCTCACCACCTCATCACCTCACCTATGGGCCAGATTGCACTTGAAGGCATGGAGTTTTTCGCCTTCCACGGATATTATGATGAGGAGCAGAAAATCGGTAATAAGTATGGTATCGACCTATTTATTGATACCGACCTGCACGCGGCCGGGGCTTCCGACCAGCTGCGCGAAACGGTGAATTACGAGGTGCTCTACCGGGTGGTGGCCGAGGAAATGCAGGCCCCGGCCCGCCTGCTTGAACACCTCGGCCACCGCGTGCTCGACCGGGTACTGGCTGAGTTTCCTTACGTGGATGGGGTGCGCGTCTGCGTGTCCAAGTTCAACCCGCCGCTGGGCGGCATCTGCCACCGCGCCCGCGTCACGCTGGAGCGCCGCCGGCCGTAACGCGAAGCCCCGCTTTACCCCGCAAATAACACCCCCGCTCCCCTGCGCAATAGCTTTCTAATGAGCTACTACGTGGGGGAGCGGTGCGTTGCGGGGCCCCGGATTTTTGGGGTTGATGCAAAAAATGATGTCTGGCAACTGCTGCTAGCCCCGGTTGGTAGACGCGTTTGGCGGGTTGGTTGAATTATCGGGGCCGGGCGGCGGGGCCGGATTGTTTGGCTGCCTGGCGCGTCGCTTCTTTGCAGAACAATTACGCCCTGGCAGTCCCGCCGATTATTCTTTCTGCCGGGCAACTTTACGCGGGCCGTTGTACTCCTTATTACACGTTAGGTCACTCTTTATTTATCGCTAATGAAATACCGCTACTCCTCCGTTCTGCTCCTGACACTCTTGTGTTTTTGGTTTGGCCCCGTGGCCCGGGCCCAGCAGGCGGCCCCCGCGCCGGCAATCGGCACCGCCCGCCTGACGGGCGTGGTGCTTGACTCGGTGAAGGGTGCCCCCGTACCCTACGCCACGGTGGTGTTACTGCCCGCCACCCCGCCCGACAAGCCCCTGACGGGCGTAGCCGCCGATGAGCGGGGCCGGTTCGTGCTGGAAAAACTAACGCCGGGAGCTTACCGGCTGCAAGCCAGTTTCGTGGGCTACGGCAGCCGCACCCGGTCGGTAACCGTGGCCGCCACCGGTACCACCGAGGCCCCGGCGCTGCGGCTGCCGGCCGCCGGCACGGCGTTGGGCGAAGTAGTGGTAACGGCCAGCAAGCCGGTAGTGGAGGTGCGCCCCGACCGACTGGTGTACAACGCCGACCAGGACATCACGAACACCGGCGGCACCGCCGCCGACGTGCTGCGCAAGGCCCCGCTGCTGGCCGTTGATGGCGACGGCAACGTGAAGATGCGCGGCTCGGGCAACTTTCGGGTGCTCGTCAACAACAAACCCTCGCCCACGCTGGCCAAAAACCTGGCCGAGGCCCTGAAAAGCATTCCGGCAGAGCAAATCCAGAGCGTGGAGCTGATTACGACCCCGCCGGCCAAGTACGACGGCGAGGGCACGGCCGGTATCATTAACATCGTGCTCAAGAAGGGCTCCGAGCAGAAACCCAACGGCCGGATAAGTGCCTCCGGTGGCAACCGTAATTCCAACCTCAACGCGTCGCTCAACTTCCGCACCGCCAAGCTCGGCTTCACCTCGTCGCTGGGCAGCGGGCTCTGGTACAACCCTGGCGAGTCGGTGCGGGAGCGAACCAACTTCGACGGCCCCAATGGCAACGTGGCCAGTTTGCTGAGCCAAAGCAGCGACAACTACAACAAGGGCGGCTGGTACTACGGCTCGGTGGGGCTTGATTTCGACCCGGCCGAGCACCACTCGTTCTCGCTGGCTGGTTCGCTCAACGGCTGGGGCGGCCGCAGCGACCAGACGCTGGTGAGCCGCGCGAGTCGGCCGGGCGGTGTGCCGAGTACCCTGGATGATTTTGTGCGCGACAACCGCAACCGCTTCCGCGGCACCAACGCCGAGCTGACCGGCAGCTACATCCGCACCTTTGCCAAGCCGGGCCGCGAGTGGAGCGTACTGGCCCAGTACGCGGCCAGCCCCAGCACCAGCGGCTACGATTTCGAGCAGTACGCCGGCCAGCTCGTGCCTCTGGAGCCGTGGCAGGCCAGCTACCGCGAGCGGAGCCGGGGCCGTCAGCCCGGCTCCGAAACCACCGTGCAAACCGACTTCGTGCAGCCGCTAACCGAAAAAGCCAGGCTCGAAACCGGCCTCAAAGCCATTTGGCGCGGCACCGGCTCGCAGGCCGACGTGGATAGCCTCACCCGGGGCCGCAACCCCGAGCTGGTGCGCCTGCCGGCCCGCGGCACCGACTTCAACTACCAGCAAGACGTGCAGGCCGCTTACCTGACGTACTCGTTCGGGCTGGGCAAAAAGGTGAGTGCCAGTGTGGGTGGGCGGCTGGAGCGCACGGCCCTGAGCGCCGATTTTCGCACCACCGACACGGGCTTTCGGCGCAGCTACTATTCGCCGCTGCCCAACGCCAATGCCCAGTACACGCTCAGCGAGGCCAGCAGCCTGCGCCTGGCTTACAGCCGTCGTATTTCGCGGCCCTCTATCTACTACCTCAACCCGTTCCGCGACACCTCCGACCCCAATGTCGTCAGCTTCGGTAACCCCAACCTGAGCGCCGAGCTGACCAACTCCTACGAACTGAGCTACAACACCACCATTAAAACGGCTTCCCTGAGCGTATCGGGCTCGATGCGCCGCACCGGCAATGCCATTGAGCAGGTCAGCCGGCTCATCGACCCCGAAGCCAACCTCACGGAGCAGACCTACCGGAACGTGGCGGCCAACGCCTTTTACGAGCTGAATGTGTACGGCTCGGTGAAGCCGGCCAAGGGCTGGGATTTGAGCGGCGGCCCCAACGTGCGCTACGTTACTCGCCGCAGTACCGCGCTGGGCCTGAATCGGAGTGGGTTCACGGCCGGCCTCAACCTGAACACTTCTTACAAGCTGCCCAAGGAGGTGGTGCTGCAGGCTTTCCTCTACGGTTCGCTGCGCGACCCCCAGATCCAGGGCCGGGGCCCGGCCAACCTGTACTACTCGCTGGGGGCCAAGAAGTCTTTCTGGGATAAGCGGGCCGACCTCACGCTGAACGTGGCCAATCCCTTTACCCGTTACTGGCCCTACCGCAACACGCTCGAGACGCCCTTTTTCCGCGAAACCAGCGAGTACCGGTCGTACAGCCAGTCGTTCCGCCTCAGCTTTGGCTACCGTTTCGGCGACGCCAAGGGTGGGGGAGGGCGGCAACGCAAAACCATCAACAACAACGATGTGAAGGGCGGCGGCAGCCAGCAAGGCGGCCAGCAGTAGGGTGCTTTTCTTTTGAGCTGTTAGCTAAGCTATTAGCTGATAGCTTTCTGTTCGGCAGAATGCTGAACAGACCCACGACTGCCGCTGGCTAACGGCTTTCAATAGCCGAAAAAGCTAACAGCTAATAGCTGTCAGCTAACAGCTAAAAAAGTATATACGAATTATTTCGTACGATATATTTGGAAGTACGATTGGTTTCGTATATGTTTGAAGTACGAATAATGTCGTACCTTCTACTGTCTGACTACCAATGGCTAAAAAGATGATTCCCAAGCCCACTGAATCCGAGCTGGAGATATTGCAGGTGCTCTGGCAGCATGGCCCGAGTACCGTGCGCTTCGTGAATGATGAGCTGAGCCGCCGCCGCGACGTCGGGTACACCACCACCCTGAAGCTGCTCCAGCTGATGCTGGATAAGGGCCTGGCCCTGCGCGACGACGATGCCCGCACCCACGTGTACCGGGCGGCAGTGCGCGAAGAGGAAACCCAGGGCCTGCTGCTCGATAAGTTCGTGGATGCCGCCTTCGGGGGCTCGGCCATGAAGCTGGTGATGCAGGCGCTCGGCAACCGCCGCACTTCCCGCGAGGAGCTGGCCCAGATCCGTCGCTTGCTCAACGACATCGAGATTCAGAACGACACCACGCCACCCTCAACCGACCCTACGCGATGAACTGGCTCGAACAAATACTTCCCCCCGCCATAATGCAGGCCCTGGGCTGGACGCTCATTCATTCGCTCTGGCAAGGAGCGGTTGTGGCCCTGGCCCTGGCCGGGTTGCTGCTGCTGTTGCGCCAGCACTCGGCCCGGGTGCGCTACCGCACTGCCGCCGCCGCTATGCTTACGCTGCTGCTGCTGGCGGGCCTCACGTTCGGGCGCTACTACTACGCCTCCGGCTCCGGCGCTAACCAAATCACGACCTACCAGGAAATGGATGAGCTGGCTACAGTTTCGGTACCGGGTGTCGAAGGCGTTGCTCCGGCTACCGCTGCCGTAGTGGCTTTTGAGGCCGCGCCGGCCTGGCAGCAGAAGTGGGCGCGCTACTTCGATGATAACCTACCGCTGGTGGTGACCATCTGGCTGATGGGGCTGCTGGTGATGGGGCTGCGGCTGCTTGGTTCGCTGGCCTACGTGCAGCGGTTGCGCCGCTACCGGGTGCAGCCGCTGGGCCAGGAGTGGCAGCAGCGGCTGGCCGTGCTGGCCAACCGCGCCGGCTTGCAGCAGCGGATCGAGCTGCTCGAATCGGCGCTGGTAAAGGTGCCGGTGGTGGTGGGCCACCTGCGCCCGATGGTGCTGCTGCCCCTGGGTACCGTTACGGGCCTGAGCACGGTGTATCTGGAAGCTATTCTGGCCCACGAGCTGGCCCACGTGCAGCGCCGCGACTACCTGCTGAACCTGCTGCAGGCGGTGGCCGAAACCGTACTGTTCTATCATCCGGGCGTGTGGTTTATGTCGGCCTGCCTGCGCACGGAGCGCGAAAACTGCTGCGACGACGCGGCCACGGCCCTGGTGGGCGGCAACCCGCTCACGGTAGCCCGGGCGCTGGCCGCATTGGTCGAGCTCACCGTGGCACCCGAACCCACGGGCGCCCGGCTGGCGCTGTCGGCCCTTGGGCCCGATGGGTCGGTGCTGGGCCGCATCCGGCGGCTGGTGCAGCGCCAGCAGATGCCCACGTTTGCCGAGGGCTTTATGGCTGCCTGCGTGGTGCTGGTGGGTTTGGTGATGCTGACTACCGCCGTGGCCCTGGCCCGGCCGCAGGTCTCGGCTCTGGAAGCCCACGACACGAGTCTGGCGGCCGTTGAAGTGCCCGAAATGCCCGACGTACCCGAAGTGCCGGCAGTTACGGCTGCGGTCCTGACGACGGAAGAGCAGGCCGGAAATCCTTGGAACCAGGAGCCGCTGCGCATCCTGAGTATCTCGGATGACGGGCAGGCCCAGGGCCGTATCGGAGCCACACCCGTGAGCTTCGATACGAGCCGCGCGCCCCAGCTTATGCGCTGGTCGCGGGCCGGCCGGCGCAGCCGTAACAGAGCTTCGGGCGAGCAGGGTACAGTCATCATCAAGCGCGATAAGAAAGGCCGCCTGACGGAGCTGTACGTGAACGGTGAACAGATTGAAATTGCCCCGGCCCGCAAAAAGGGCGAGCAGGTAGATATAGTGCAACTGAACGGCCCGGCCGGCGGCGGGGGCTCAGCGGTGGCCCTGTCCGGAACTGCTTCTGACCGGGGGCAGCGCATGGAGGAACTCGCGCTGCGCATGCAGCAGCGTACTTTGAGTGGCAGTTCGGCCAGCGCCGCCGATGCCCGCGAGCTATCGAGTCTGGCGCTGGCCGAGGCCAGCAATGCCCTGCAGAACGTGGACATAGACCGCATTACCCGCAACGCCTTTCAGCAGGCGGAACTGCAACTGCGCGCCGCGGCCAAAAACGCCCTAACCAGCGAGGAGCGGGAACAGATTCAGCAATCGATACAGGACTTGCGCGAGCGGCAGCAGGATGTGCAGTACCGCCAGCAGCAGCGGGCGGAGGAGGAAGCAATGCGCCGCGATATTGGGCAGGATATCCGTGAAGCGCAGCAGCAGGCCCGCCGCGACGCCGAGCAGGCCCGCCGAGATGCTGACCAGACGCGCCGCGATGTTCAGCAGGCCCGCCGCGATGCCGACCAGGCCCGCCGCGACGCTGAGCAAGTCCGGCGCGATGCCGAGCAAGTCCGCCATGAGGCCGCGACCGAAGCCCTGTTGAAGCAGTTGCGCCAGGACGGTATTGTTAAGAATACCGATAACCTGCAATTCAGCCTCACGGCTACCAGCATGACCGTGAATGGCGTGAAGCAGCCCGCCGCCACGCAGCAGAAGTACCTGCGCCTGGTGGAGAAACAGCAGGGCGGGCCGCTGAAGGGTGCCTACAACCTGAGCTACCAGACGTCGGGCATTACCACCAGCCCGAACCGCCGGGGCACCCCGCCCACGCCCCCAGCTGCGCCCATGCCCCCCATGCCCCCAACGCCACGTATGCTGCCGACGCCGCCCACCCCGCCCCGCCTCGATACCGACGATATCCGGGCCGAGCTGCGCCGCGATGGGCTGGTTGGGGCCACCGACAAGGGTTTCCAGTTTCAGCTTAACGGCGAGCGAATGACCGTTAATGGCCAGCAGCAGCCCGCCGCCGTAGCCGAAAAGTACCGCCGCCTGCTCGATGTGAAGCCCGACGCCGATGGCAAAACCCGCCGCAACATCCAGATTTCCGTGAGTGAGTAAGGGGCAGCTGGGCCCCGTAACCGGCCGCTGCTGCAACGGCGGCTGGTTTTTTTACGGGCAAGTTTCCAAGTAAAGAGGCAACGGTTGCGCCTGGGGCCGCATCTATGGCCCCGAGTCGCGGCCCCGCGCGGCTTGCCGTTTCCGTTGCCTCTTTCCCTGAGAAGCCGCCCGACCCTGGCCGCATTGGGAATGGGTTGTTTCGCCTCTTTGCTAAGTTGTTGATTTGATCTACTCTACGCTTTATCGTTTCGTTGTGAAGCCTTCCTGTGCCCTGCTGGGCCTACTGATTCTATTGCTGCTGACTGGCCCGGCCCAGGCGCAGAAGGCGGCCACCAGCCGGGCCGCCGCCGACAGCGCTGCCGCGCCGGCCCCGAAGCGGCAGTTTCGGGCTACCCGCATCAGCGAAGCCATCAAAATTGATGGCGACCTGGAGGAAGCTGCCTGGCGCGAGGCCCCGATAGCCACGCAGTTCGTGGAATCCCGCCCCACGCCCGGCCGCCCCGAGAAACACCCCACCGAAGTACGCCTGCTCTACGATGACGACGCCCTCTATATCGGGGCCGTGATGCACGATGTGAGCCCGGATTCCATTTTCCGGGAGCTTACCCAGCGCGACGACCTGGGCAACACCGATTACTTCGCCGTCTTCCTCGATACCTACCACGACAAGCTCAACGGCTACGGTTTCTTCCTGACGCCCGGCGGCGTGCAGCTCGATGCCCGCTACTCGCCCGCCGGGGGCGAAGATTTCAACTGGAACGCCGTGTGGATGAGCCGCACCCAGCTGCGGGGCAACGACTGGATAGCCGAAATCCGGATTCCTTACTCGGCCATCCGCTTCAGCGACGCCCCCGAGCAGGTCTGGGGCATCAACTTCGGGCGCCAGCGCCAGAGTACGCGCCAGCAGTACTTCTGGAACCCGGTGAAGCCCCAGGTCGATGGCTTTGTAAACCAGTGGGGCGAGTTGCGGGGCGTGCGCGACATCAAGCCCCCGCTGCGCCTCTCGCTCACGCCCTACGTGTCGAGCTACTTCAACCACTACCCCTACAACGAGCAGGGCAAGCGCAACTCCAGCACCAGCTTCAACGGTGGGGCCGACCTGAAGTGGGGCATCAATGAAAGCTTCACGCTTGATGCCACGCTGGTACCCGATTTTGGGCAGGTGCAGAGCGATAATCAGGTGCTTAATCTGTCGCCCTTCGAGGTACGCTACAACGAGAACCGGGCGTTTTTTACCGAAGGCACCGAGCTGTTCAATAAGGGAGGCCTGTTTTACTCGCGCCGGGTGGGCGGCCAGCCCCTGGGCTTCTACGACGTAGATGGGCAGCTGCGCCGCCGCCGCAAAGGCCCCGACGGCCAGATGCGCAAGGGCGAGTACGTGGTAACCAACCCGGGCGTGACGCGCCTGCTGAACGCCACCAAAATATCGGGCCGCACCAAAAGCGGGCTGGGCGTGGGCGTGTTCAATGCCCTGAGCAACGATGTGTATGCCGTGGTGCAGGACAGCACCACCGGCGAGCGGCGCGACGTGCTGACCCAGCCGTTTGCCAACTACAACATCTTCGTGCTCGACCAGAGCCTCAAAAATAACTCCTACGTCTCGCTCATTAATACCAATGTCACGCGCCGGGGCAGTACCTACGACGCCAATGTAACGGGCGGTCTGTTTCGCTTCGCCGACAAAAACAACAAGTACGCCGTGGATGGGCAGGTGAACTACTCGCGCCGCCGGGGCACTGCCTTTGGCTCCAGCGAGCAGGTGGATAACCGCGACGGCTACAAGTACCAGCTGGGCGTGGGCAAAATCAGCGGCAACTTCAACTGGAACCTAAGCCACGGCATCGAGTCGGCTACCTACGACCCGAACGATTTGGGCATCCTGTTTTCCAACAACTCCATCAACCAGGAGCTGTACCTGGCCTACAACAAGTACGCACCTTTCTGGAAGGTAAACAGCCTGCGTACCAACCTGGGAATTTACCAGACGTTGCTTTACAAGCCTACCCGCTATCAAAACCTGGGTTTCTATGGCGGTATGAACACCACTTTCACGAAGAATTTCTTCTCGACGGGCTTTAACGTTAATGGTAACCTGCAGGAGCATGATTTCTTTGAGCCCCGCCGCCAGCCCCTGGGCGTATACTACGTGCGGGTACCGGCCAACCTGGGCGTGAGCACGTTCGGTAGTTCCGATTACCGCAAAAAGTTCGCCTACGATATCCAGCTGTCGACCCGCTGGTACGCCACTGATGGCCAACGCACCGGCCGCAATAACTACGAACTAGGCCTGAGTCCGCGCTACCGGGTCAGCAACCAGCTCTCGTTCCGCTATAACTTCAACTGGCAGCTCCAGCGCAACCAGATTGGCTTCCCCGGTGGCCTCAACAGCGACGACCCCCAGGATCAGCCGTTTTTCCGCAATGGGGTGGCCGATGTGCTACTGGGCCGCCGCCGCCGCACTACCACTACCAACACGCTGTCGGCCAGCTACACGTTCACCAACCGCATGTCGTTCACCATCCGCACCCGCCACTATGTGAGCGTGGCCCGGTACCGCGACTTCTCGCGCCTGAACCCCGGCGGGGAGGAGGAAGCCGTGGACTACCGCCGCAACCGCGACAACAGCTTCAACGCCTTCAACGTGGATGCCGTGTTCTCGTGGTGGTTTGCGCCGGGCTCGCAGATGACAGTGGTCTGGAAAAACGCCAATGCCAACTACCTGGCCGGCGACGAGGCCACGCCCCAGTACTTCACCAACTTCAACAATACGCTCAACACGCCCCACAACAACTCGCTGTCCATCAAGGTGCTCTATTACCTCGACTACCTGACGCTGCGCCCGAAACGGGGGTAACCAAGGTTGTAGCGCAAAACAGATTTTCGCGTTACAGCTCCAGCAGCTCGCCGGCTGCTCCGAAGGCCGATTTACCCCCGTTGCGCACGGCCTGCTCGATGGCAGCCTAGCCGGGCCTGAATTTCGGGGCGAGCGTAGAAGCGGGTTTCCAGGGTCTGGCGGATGGTTTCGTGGAGCCAGTGCAGGTTCTGCTCCTGGCGGCGCTGCCCGAAATAGCCGTTGGCCTGGGTCTGGGCCACGTATTTCTCCACCACCTGCCACACTTCGGGTACGCCCTGGCCGGTGAGGGCCGAGCTGATGGTGACCTCGGGACTCCACTGCGAAGGCGAGAGCGGGAACAGGTGCAGGGCGTTCTGGTACTCGGCCCGGGCCCGGCGGGCGGCCAGCTCGTTGCCTTGGTCGGCCTTGGTAATGGTGATGGCGTCGGCCATTTCCATGATGCCCTTTTTGATGCCCTGCAACTCGTCGCCGGCCCCGGCCAGCATCAGGAGCAGGAAAAAATCGACCATGCCGTGCACGGCGGTTTCGCTCTGGCCCACGCCCACGGTTTCCACAAAAATTACGTCGTGGCCCGCCGCTTCGCACAAAATCAGGGCCTCGCGGGTGCTGCGCGTAACGCCGCCCAGGCTAGCGGCCGGCCGGCGAGGGCCGGATAAAGGCCTGCGGGTGGGCGGCCAGCTCGTTCATGCGGGTTTTATCACCCAGAATGCTGCCGCCGCTGCGCTGGCTGGTGGGGTCGACGGCCAGCACAGCCAGCCGATGGCCTTTTTCGCGCACCAGATGCAGGCCCAGGGCTTCAATAAACGTGCTTTTACCCACTCCCGGCACCCCCGTTATGCCCACCCGCACCGAGCGGCCGGCATGGGGCAGCACCGCATCGAGCACCTGCTGGGCCAGCGCCTGGTCGGAGGGCAAGGTGCTCTCGACCAGCGTAATGGCCTGGCTGAGCCGCACGCGGTTGCCGGCCAGAATGCCGTCGGTGTATTCGGAAGGGGAAAAACGTTTGGGCACGAGGATGAAGAAAGGGCCATTATCTTTAGCAGCGCCGTGTCATCCTGAGCGGAGCGAAGGACCTTAAACCACCTGCTTACTGGTGGCTCAGGGGCCTTCGCTCCGCTCAGGATGACACGGCGCCGAACCACTCGCGCAAGCTACAGCCTGCGCCTCACTTTTTCCGCCCATGAACCGTTTCCTGCTCCTGACTGCCGGCCTGCTGGCGCTGCCCGCCGCCGCGTGGGCCCAAACCGAGCTGAGCAACTTTACGGCCACTGGCCGGGGTGGCGTGGCTACCACATTTGCCGCCGATTACCAGGCCATCGGCATCAACCCGGCCAACCTGGGCCGCCGGGGCGGGGCCATCGTGGCCTTTACGCTGGGCGAGGCGGGGGCGGGCGTCAGCTCCGAGTCGCTCACGCGCCAGCAGCTGCGCAAGTTCGTCTTCGATACCAACGAGGCCCTGACGCCGGCCCAGAAGCAGGAGTTTGCCCGGGTCTTCACCTCCGACAACGTGGCCAACTTCAGCGGGGCCGCTACGTCGGTGGGCCTTGTCGGTGCAGCTACCGGTTATCGGGGGCGTGGCCGTCAGCCACCGGGTTCGTACCGACGGGCACGTGGCGCTCAATAAAAACGCGGCCGAAATTGCATTTCTGGGCCGCGATGCGCCGATTTACGCGTCGGTGGCGGCGGGCAACATTCCGTTGGTGTCGGAGGCGCTGGCGGGCACTGCGCTGCAGTTCACGGCCCTCAACGAGTTCAACGTGGCCTGGGGCACCCGCGTGCTCGACCTGCCGCTGTTCCAGCTGTCGGCGGGGGCGGGCTACCGCTACATTCAGGGCATCGGTATTATCGATGTGCAGGTGGAGTCCGGTGATTTACGGGCCTATAGCTCCCTATCGCCGGTTTTCAACGTGGACTACGGCAGCGTGGCGGCCAACCCCAGCTTCAATCTGCAAACCGGCGCGGGCCTGAGCCCGGTGGGTAAAGGCCACGGCTTCGATGTGGGCCTGGCAATGGAAGCCGGTAAGGCCGTGCGCCTGGGCCTGGCCATTACCGACCTGGGCAGCATGCGCTGGGAAGGCAACCTCGTAACGGCCAACGACCAGAAGCTCAAACGCCTGCGCTCGGCCGGTATCGGGAGCTATAACTTCATCAAGGAAGCCGCCGAAATCTTCGCCGCCGGCACCGATAGCCTCTTTCTGTACCAGGCCAACCAGGAGCGCCGGGCCGATTTGCCCACCAAGCTCCGGGCCGGGGCCGGGGTGCGGCTAAGCGAATTTTTCGAAGCCGGCCTCGACGTAACGCTGCCCCTCAACGACGTAGCCGGCAACCTCACCGCGCCCTTCGTGGGCGCCGGCCTCGATTACAAACCGCTGCGGTGGCTGCGCCTGAGCAGCGGCCTGAGCGGGGGCGCGGGCTATGGCCTGAGCGTACCGCTGGGCCTGACCATCGTCACTTCCATCTACGAAGGCGGCATCAGCACCCGCGACGTGGTGGGCCTGGTCGCCTCCGAAAACCCCTATCTGTCGGTAGCCGCCGGGTTCCTGCGGTTCCGGCTGGGAGGCAAGAGCCAGTAGGGGTTAAGTAGTGAATGAGAGAATGCGGAACGTCATTCAGAGCGGAGCGAAGAATCTCGCGTGCAATGGTAACCCCTGACAACAGGATTACTTTGGCACGCGAGATTCTTCGCTCCGCTCTGAATGACGTTCCGCATTCTCTCATTCACTCATCCTCACCACCTCACCATTTTACCACTTCACTTTGGTTCGGTGATGAAGTTGGGCAGGCCGAGCTTGCTGCGGCGGCCGCCGAGCTTGAGGCCGTCGTCGATGTATTTGGCGTCGGCGGAGTTGGGGTTTTGGATGACGCCGAGGAACGGGTTGTCTTCGCGGGCCACGTAGATATTGCCATCGGGGCCGCGCTGCAGGGAGCCCACTTTGCGGTTGGCCGATTTGCCGACGACGGTGGACTTCCCCGTTTTCAGGTCGATCTGGTAGATCTGGGCCTCGCCGCCGCCTTCGCCGTTGCTGGAGCCGTAAAGCTTGCTGCCATCGGGCGAAAACTCGACGCCGTAGGCCTCGGGGTAGGGGCCGAAGCTGCGCGGGTTACCCACTTTCCCGGTCGTGCGGTCAAAGTCGAAGACCTCGTACTTATTGGCTTCGCGCCAGAGCGCCAGCGCCAGCTTGCGGCCATCGGGCGAGAATTTCAGGGCTCCGATGGCGTTGCGGCCGGGACCGGCGTGCATGCTGCCCACGTTGCTCATCACGGGCTTGCTCTGCACCCCGTCGGGCGTCACCAGGAAGCTTACGAAGGCGTTGGAGTTCCAGCGGTGGGCCACCACCCACACGTCGCGGCCGTTCTGGTGGCGCACGGCGGCCAGCTTTTCGGCCACCGGCGACACGAGCAGCGCGTTGAGCCGCACTACGTCGCCCAGGCCCTGGTCGCGGGTCATGTCGAGGGTGGAGTAACGCAGGCCGTTGGGCCCGCCCTGGGCCCCCACCGTGAAAATGTAAAACACGTTACCGCTGCCCGGGTCGGGCACAATCAGGGCGCTTTGGGTGCTGGAATTGGAGCCCATCAGCTTGCGGCCGTTCGGCATTACCTGGTGCTGGCGGTTGTAAACGACCTCGCCGTTGGTGTAAAACAGCAGCTGTCCCTGCTGGTTGGAGGCCACGGCCGCGCCCTCGTAGGTGGTCATTTTGCTGGTGAGCAGTGGGGTGGGCGTGCCCGCCATCGGCCGGGAATTGCAGCCCCGCCTGCTGCCCGAACAGCCAGACGGATTGTTCGCGCTGGGCGAAGGCCGCACCGGAGAGTAGCAGCAGCGCCGGCAGCAATAAAGGCAAAATCGAAAGTCGTTTCATCGTGGCAAAAGGATTCATGCGCGGTTCAAAGGCAATATCGTGCCAGTTTGGGAGGATGGGGGATGGAAGGAGGGAGCGTTTGGATAGGTAAGAGAACGTCATTCAGAGCGCAGCGAAGAATCTCGCGTGCTGACGTTGGAATGGTAACTCAACGTCAGCACGCGAGATTCTTCGCTGCGCTCTGAATGACGTTCTTTTTCGGCTGCCCGTACCGTTTCTCACTTCTCACTTCTCACTTCTCACTTCTCACTTCTCGCCTCATACCGCCCATTCCCCGGCCAGCAGGCGCGGAATAAGGGGCTGGATGATGCGGTAGCTGGCGCCCCAGAGCGGGTAATCGGCCCCGACGCGGTAGAAGGGCACCCGGCGGGGACCAGGCCAGCCGGGTAGCTCCCAGGTTTCCTCGGTGTGGGTGCGTTCATCGGCCAGATGGCGGAGCGGGATTTCCAGCACCTCATCTACCTCCCGGGCCTGCCACTGCCAGCGGGCGGGCCGCTCGATAAGGCCCAGAAATGGGCTGATGCGAAAACCACTGGGTACGGCCACGGTGGGCAAAGCGGCCAGCAGCTGCACGTGGGCAGGCGGCAGATGCACTTCCTCGAAGGCTTCGCGCAGGGCCGTGGCCCGCAAATCGGCATCGGTCGGCTCGGGCTTGCCGCCCGGAAAGGCCAGCTGCCCGCCGTGCACCCCGAAGGCCGTGCGCCGCACCATCACGAGCTGTAACTCACCGGCCGCGTCGCGGAATATAGGCACGAGCACGGCGGAGTCGCGCAGGTTTCGGGGAATTGGAAAATCGTGAATGGAAAGCAGCTCAGCCATAGGGGCAAGGTACGCCGACCGGGCCGGCGGGGTTCAGCGCACCACGTAGGTGCCGGCAGCGGCCACTGTTACCGTGGGCAGCTCGTGGTGGGTTTCGAAATACTGGTAGCCCGGGGCCAGCTCCTGCCAGAAGGCCAGGTGCGGGCCGGGCGGGCGGCGGGCCAGCTGGTCGGCCGTCAGTTCGAAGGGGAAAATGTGCACCGGAATGCTCGCCTGCCCGGCCGCCCGCGCCTCCACGGCCAGCACGTACAGCTCCCGGATGCCCGCGTCGGTGATGGGCAGACAGCCAACGGTTACGTCGGAGCCGTGCAGGAAAATATTGTCGCCGGGGTCTAGGCCCGCGGGCGTGCGCAGCTGGTCGGCGGCGTTGGGGTAGTCGAGGCCCAGCGAGAGCAGGTACTGGCTGTTGGGGTGGAAGCGGTTGATGGCGTAGAAGCCTTCCGGAATCTGCCCGTCGCCGGCCCGGCGCTTGGGGCCCAGCGTGCCCGAGGTGCCGGCCAGCGCAAACGTACGCAGCAGCCCGAACGGCCCCGCGCCCCGGTTGCGCCCCCACACCTCCACCCGCCGCCCGATTTTGAAGGCCCGCACGAACAGCTCCAGCTGCTCCGGTGCCACCCCGTGGCGGCGCAACAGAGCCTGCACTGGCCCCTGGTATTGGGCGTAAGCCTCGCGCACTCGGGGGTAGCGGAGTTGTTCGGTGCGAAAGGCCGCGTCGGGTTCGGGCTGTTGGGTGGCCGAACGGGCCCCCAGGGCTGCGATTAAGGCTAGTGCAAGTAACAGCAGAGGGCGCATAAGTGAAGGAAGAAGTGCCGGCAGGTTGAGCCGGCGGCCGGTTACCTAACGCCGAGTATAGCGCCCGCAGTATATAACCCAAGTTGCCGAGCACTAGAATTAGAGACTAGTTCCCCTCCTTGGAAAGGAGGGGTTAGGGGTGGTTGATTGACGTTGAACAGAAGCTAGAAACTAACTCTAGTTGTCGTTCAGGCATTTTCAACCACCCCCAACCCCTCCTTTCCAAGGAGGGGAACTAGTCTCTAGCTCTAGTGCTCGGCAACAAAGCCGCTTATCCGGCCCGGGTAGCCGTTTCTGCGTACACGCTCTGCATGAAGCCTCCCTACCAGCCCGATCCGCTCGGCCCCGACTTCAGCCAGTTGGTGCTGCCCCAGCTCCCCGACTACGAAGGCCCGGTACAAGCCGTATTGGTGCGCTACCTGCCAGCGCCCGCCGCGCCTGTCGCCGGGGCCGTGCTCTACGTGCATGGCTTCAACGACTACTTTTTCCAGCGCGAAATGGCCGCGCAGTACGCCGCCCACGGCTACCATTTCTTCGCCCTCGACCTGCGCAAGTACGGCCGGGCCCTGCTGCCCCACCAGCGTCCCAACAACGTGCGCGACCTGCGCGAGTACGACGCCGACCTCAATGCGGCCCTGGCCGAAATCCGGGCTGCCGGCCATACGCGCCTCGTGCTCAGCGGCCACTCTACCGGCGGCCTCATCACGGCGCTGTACGCGGCCCGGCACCCGGGTAGCTTCGCGGCGCTGGTGCTCAACAGCCCGTTTCTGGCCCTGAACCAGCCGTGGCTGCGGCGCAAAGTAGTGGCGCCGTTGGCCGGCGCCCTGGGCCGGGCGCTGCCCAATTTGCCCTTGCCGGCCGGCCTGCCCGATACCTACGGCCAGAGCCTGCACCAGGCGTATCGGGGCGAGTGGGACTACAACCTGGCCTGGAAGCCCAACCACGTTTTTCCGGTGAATGCGGGCTGGCTGGGCGCTATTCTGCGGGGCCAGCAGCAGGTGCGGCACGGGCTGGACCTGCCGTTGCCCGTGCTGGTGCTGCACTCCGAACGCAGCGCCGGCGGCCGCCAGTGGCGGGAGGAGTTTCGCCGCGCCGACATCGTGCTCAACGTGGCCGACATCCGCCGCCTCGCACCGCGCCTGGGGCCGCAGGTCAGGCTGCAAGCCCTGCCCGGGGCCGTGCACGACGTATTGCTGTCGGTGCCGGAAGTGCGGGCCGCCGCCTACGCCGAGCTGTTCCGCTGGCTGGCCGAAACGGTTGGCTGAAGCACCCCGGCGTTCTGGTAAACGCCGCCCATAACACAAGCTCCTATCTGTGGCTGCCGAAAAAGCCAGGGCACCACTCCGGGGGCTCCGGCGTTAAAGGCGTATGCTGATTCGAAATTTCGCTTTTCTGTTGATGACTATAGTACTGCTGCCCGCCGCCACTACCCTGGCCCAAACCGCGCCTGGTGCTTCGTTGGCCGGCACCGTAAAAGCGGCCCGCTGGCGGCAGCGGGTGCTCCTCGTCTGCGCCCCAACGGCCACCGATGCCCAGCTCCAGAAGCAGCGCGCGTTGCTGCAACCTGCCCGCGCCGGCCTCCAGGAGCGCGACTTGCTGGTGCGCGAACTGCCCTGGAACACGCTGTCGGAAGCCGACCGCAACTACCTGCGCCAGCTGGGCGTGAAAACCGATGCGTTCCGGGTGCTGCTCATCGGTAAAGACGGCGGCGTGAAGCGGCGCGATACTGAGCCGGTCTCACCAGCGGCCCTGTTTGCGACCATTGATGGCATGCCCATGCGCCGCCAGGAAATGAAGCGGGCGGAGTAGGTTAGTTGTCGGTTGTCGGTTGTCGGTTGTCAGAAGGGTACGTCATTCAGAGCGCAGCGAAGAATCTCGCGTGCCAAAGTAATTCTGTTGTCAGGGGTTACCATTGCACGCGAGATTCTTCGCTGCGCTCTGAATGACGTACCCTTCTGACAACTGACAACTGACAACTGACAACCAGCCGCTGCCGCTACCTTTGCCCTCATGAACCAGTCTGCTCTTTTCGCCTTTCTCCAAGACCTCAGCCAGCACAACGAGCGGGAGTGGTTTCAGGCCCACAAACCGACTTACGATGAGTTGCGCCGCGAATTTGAGGTGCTGGTCGGGCAGATTCTCAATGCCCTGGCCGCCGAAGAGCCGGCCCTGGCGACGCTGGAGCCCAAGAAGTGCATCTTCCGCATCTACCGCGACGTGCGGTTTTCCAAGCGCAAGGAGCCGTACAAAACCCACTTCAGCGCCTATTTCGCGGTGGGCGGCAAGCAGAGCGCCGGCCCCGGCTACTACTTCCAGCTCGGCCCCAATGGCCAGACGCTGATGGCCGGCGGCATCTACCAGCCCGAAAAGGAGCAGCTGGCCCGCATCCGCCAGGAAATCGACTACAACGGCCCCGGTCTGCATGCCATTCTCGACAACCCCGATTTCCGGCACCTGTTCCCGGGCCTCGAAGGCGAAAAGCTCAAGCGCCCGCCCGCCGGCTACCCCGCCGACCACCCGGATATCGAGCTGCTCAAGCACAAGAGTTTCGTGGTGTCGCACGCCGTGCCCGACGCCACGGCCCGTCAGCTTAACCTGGCCGACTACGTGCCCGCTGCCTTCCGCACCCTGCGCCCGTTCGCCGATTTTCTGCGCGACGCGGTGGAGGGGTAGGAGGTGAGGAGCTGACTTGGGAATAGTTTGGTGAAAACAGCTGTCATCCTGAGCGGCAGCGAAGGACCTTGTCACGTCTGCATTTTTACACACTCGTGATAAGGTCCTTCGCTCCGCTCAGGATGACAGTATATTCCATGCCTGCCGCATTTTCCCTTACTTCCCCCTTCTCCAGCACCCCAAAAATGCCCTACGATTACGACGTGCTGATAGTGGGAGCGGGGCCGGCGGGCACGGCCTGCGCGCTGGGGCTGGCCGGCAGCGGCCTGCGGGTGGGTCTGCTCGATAAGGCCCAATTCCCGCGCGACAAAGTGTGCGGCGACGCCATTCCCAGCCCCGCCCTCAAGGCCCTGACCCGCCTCAACCCCGCCTGGGCCGCCGAACTGCGCGAGCTCACGGCCGGCCACCGCACCGACATGCGCACCAGCCGCCTCGTGTCGCCGGCCGGTACCGGCGTGAGTGTGCACTGGCAGGCCCCCGCCTTCAACTCGCCGCGCCTGCAGTTCGATGATGCCCTGCTCACGCTCGTACGCCGCCATACCAGCCACCGACATCCGCGAAAACAGCCCCGTAAAAACCGTAGCGGCCGATGCCGACGGGGCCACCGTGCAGCTCGCCGACGGTACCCGGCTCACGGCCCGGCTGGTGGTGGGCTGCGACGGGGCCCACTCGGCCGTGGCCCGCGCCCTGGCCCCGGCACCCCTCGACCGCGCCCGCCACTGCGCCGCCGTGCGGGCTTATTTCGAGGAAGTGGACGACGTGCCCGCCACCACCAGCGACTTTCTGTTTCTGGGCCGCTACCGGGCCGGCTACTGCTGGGTGTTTCCGGTGGGCGCGGGCCGCTTCAACGTGGGCTTCGGGATGCTTTCCTCGGACGTGGCCCGCCAGAAGCTCGACCTCAAGCTAGTACTTCAGGAGCTGCTCGAAACCCACCCGCACCTGGTACCGCGCTTCACCCGGGCCCGCCAGCTGACGCCGATTCAGGGCTTCGGGCTGCCCCTGGGCGGCTCGGCCCGGCCCCTCACCGGCCCCCGCGCCCTGCTCTGCGGCGACGCGGCCGCCCTCATCGACCCGTTGCAGGGCCACGGCATCGATACGGCCGTTATCAGTGGGCTGCTGGCCGCCGAGCACGCCGCCCGCTGCTGCGCCGCCGACGCCTTCGGGCCCGCCGACCTTGCGCCCTACGCCGCCGCCGTGGAGCGCCGCCTGGGCCGCGACCTGGCCCGCCGCTACCGCCTCATGCGCCTGCTGGCCCGGGCGCCCTGGCTGGTGGAAGGCGCGTTTCGGGCCGCCCAGTGGCCCCCGCTGCGCCGGGTGTTGGTGCGGGCCATGGCGTAATCGATTGGCTACCGGGCCGCGAAGGGTAGGCTCAGGCCCACTACGGGCGCTGCCATGCGTATTTTTCGCTCGCCCGCTAACAATAAGGCGGGCTTGTTTCTTGGTAGCTTCACCCCATTAAACTCTCTCCGATATGCATTCTACTGCTTCCGGCTCCCAGGAGCAACTGATTCAGGCCGTTCGCCAGGGCGATGCGGCCGCTATTACGCGCCTGCTGGCCGAAGGGGCCGACGCCAACGCCCCCGACGGCCGTGGCTTCACGCCCCTCGTGCTGGCATCTTACGAAGGCCACCTCGACGCCACCCGCGCCCTGCTCGCCGGCGGGGCCAACCCCAACCAGCCCGTCGGCGGCGGCAACACCGTTCTGATGGGCGTCGCGTTCAAAGGCCACATCGGCCTGGCCCAACTGCTCCTCGACCACGGGGCCGAGCTCAACGCCCGCAACGGGGAAGGCAGCACCGCCCTCATGTTCGCCGTGCTGTTCGGCCGTAACGAGTTCCTGGACCTGCTCCTGGCCGCCGGGGCCGACGCGACCCTGCGCGACAACAACGGCCAATCGGCCCGCGACCTGGCCCGCCAAAAAGGCAACGACCACGCCCTGGCAGTGCTGCCCGAGTAGCCCGCCCCATCCCCGAAACGCCCAACGCCCCGCCCGCCGGTTTGCCGGAAGGCGGGGCGTTGGCTTACCAGGACTGCCGAACCGCTTGGTTCAGGCAATACCGGCCGCATCGAGGTGGGTTAGCCCGGCTACCGAACCGGGCAGCTGGGTGCGGCGCAGCAGCTGCGCCAGCTCCGGGGGCAGCGCGGCCACCGTGAGCGGCACCGCCGGCCGGGCCACCAGCCGGTACTGCGAATCGGTGGGGGCGTGGAGCTGGATTTTGGCGAACGAGAACAGCCCCCGCCGGGCGTAGCGGGCCGCGCCGGAGGCTTCGGCCGGATCGGCGCCGTCCGCCAGTTGCGCCGCCCCGGTTTCGGGCCGCAGCAGGAAATGCTGGTGCAGCGCCAGCAACGCCTCCTGCGAAGCCGCCACCGACTCCGGCAACCGCCCGCCCCCGGAAGCTACGTGCAGGACGTGGCCGTTGGCATCGGTGGCGAACCAGTCGATGTCGGCGTCTAGTTGGTCGTGGTCGGGGATGGGCATGTCGTGATTGGAATTACTGTAGTTATTAATCTCTTGTAATTAATCCCTTTTTTTCCAACTTGTTTATAAAATGTCTTCATCTCTAATAAGTAATTTCTCTTACAGTCCTGCAATGCATTAAGAAATCTTGGGAACCAGCATCGAATTTGCTAGAATTATACGGCTTCATATTGGCAGTGATGAATTAAATTTAAAATACTTTATAGATATCTGATCCTCAATTTCTTGGTCTTGCCACTAGCATTTCAATGAACCTTCCTGTTCAGCTTCACCATGTTTCCATCTTCGAATTTCTGTTCACTTACATTATAGTTTTCTTGTTCTCCAAGTACAACTGATATTAACTCACTTACTATCCAATATCCTTTTGTCCGTTAATCGACTTAAACATGTATTCGATCATTATATTATCTAAATGATTGAAAATACTTCGATCTGAAGTTTCCATTACTTGATTACTTATATGAAACAAAGCAATTCTTCTAATAGTCTTCTAAAAATGCTTCGAACTTCGAACTAATAAAACAATTGCTGACTTATTAAATGTAGCATACTTAAGATTTCTTCTCTTGTTACGATCAGATATTTAATTAAGGTTTTCATTTCCTTTCAACGTCTTCATCAAATCTTGAATATCGCTTCACAAATTTTCCATCAATTATTTTTTAGATCGATGCACCATTCGTTCAAATCTGATATTTTAATTCTGAAGTTGCTGTTGTCAGACTATCATTAATTTGTCATTATTCATCAATAAATCTTTGAATTTGCTAATTATATTTTGTTGTTCGTCTAACGCTCAGGTAAATGATCTGCCTATTCATTGGAAAAAATCACAACTGAATAACTGCTCTGATATAGGTAATTCGTCTCGAGCTCGCCCTTTTGTTTCTTCTCCTGTTAAAGCCTTTTCGCCAAATATTCATTACCTTGCCATTGAATCCGCAAATTCTTTAATATCAGCTGTATTGATGCTTGACTAATAGTAGGATTGTGTGCATACAAGCATTAAGTGGTTTATTCTTCCTTTATATCCTTCTATAATCTCTCTTTCAGGGCTCCAATTACTGCTTAATCCAATGTATATCAAATTATTATTTACTATTCACCATCTTTATAGGCTTTGAATTCAAGAGTTAAGATATTTTCATTTTCGCTAATTTTTTTAATCATTCATTAAACGACTCTACCTTTAAGAAATTTTAGCTCTTGGTCATTGAGCTCACTCATCATCTGTTGTCGAAAAGCATCTATTGGATTTCAGATGAAATTTATTTGATAACTTAGAATAATATCTCAAGCAGACCATTCTTAGCATTTGAGCTTTAGTATGCACGATCTAACATCACTTTTCCTTATTCTAATCCACTTAATTGGCTTTCTCAAAATATCTATATAACGAGTTTAATCTCATTATACCATCGATAACAGTCCTTGAATCATCTGGATTCATTGACCATGTGTTCCATGAATAGGAACATTTAATATTATTGATTCAATTAACATTGAAGCCTTTTTTATATCCCATACAATTTCTTTGATACTCTGGACTTAAGTGATATCACCATCTTTTATCATTCTTATGATGTCGCAACGCTCTTGGCTAGCTTAGTGTTACTTTTCTGATTTCTTGATGTATCTCAGATATTTCCTCTTCACTTTCATTAAGTTCTTCTTCTAAGAGTCTGCATACTTTTCCTGGATAAAATCAGACATGGTTAATTGTTTGAATTTTAAACGGTGTGATTAAATTTACGTAGACTTACTCCCCCAGCTTCGCCAGAATCTCCTGTGCCGCCACGGCAATGACCGTTCCGGGGCCGTAGACGCCGGCTACCCCGGCGTCGAAGAGAAACGCGTAGTCCTGGGCCGGGATGACGCCGCCGGCAATGACGAGGATATCCTCGCGGTCGAGCTGCTTGAGCTCCGCGAGCAGCTGCGGAATCAGGGTTTTGTGGCCGGCGGCGAGGCTGCTCACGCCTACCACGTGCACGTCGTTCTCGGCCGCCTGGCGGGCCACCTCGTCGGGCGTCTGGAACAGGGGCGCAATGTCCACGTCGAAGCCCACGTCGGCGAAGGAGGTGGCAATGATTTTGGAGCCCCGGTCGTGGCCGTCCTGGCCCATTTTGGCCACCATCATGCGGGGGCGGCGGCCTTCGCGGGCGGCAAAGGCATCGGCGGCCTCGCGGGCCTTGGCAAACTGCTCGTCGTAGCTCATCTCCTGGGAATACACGCCCGAAATAGCCCGGATAGTAGCCTGGTGGCGGCCGTACACCTTCTCCAGGGCATCCGAAATTTCGCCCAGCGTGGCGCGCAGGCGGGCGGCGTTTACGGCCAGGGCCAGCAGGTTGCCGTTTTCGAGCCTCCGTTGTTCCGGCGGTGGCCTCACCCCCCCGGCCCCCCTCTCCGGTGGGAGAGGGGGGAGCCTGCTCCGTCTGTGCTGTCGTCTGGCTCCCCCTCTCCCCCTGGAGAGGGGGCTGGGGGGTGAGGCCACGTTGAGCCGCTTCCGTGAGGGCCGTTAGCGCCGCCTGCACGGCCGCTTCGTCGCGGGCGGCTTTGGTGGCTTGCAGGCGGGCAATCTGCGACTCGCGCACGGCGGCGTTGTCGATGTCGAGCACGTCGATTTGCTGCTCCTCGCTGGGGCGGTAGCGGTTCACGCCCACCACAATTTCCTTGTTCGAGTCGATGCGGGCCTGCTTGCGGGCGGCGGCTTCCTCGATGCGCATTTTGGGCAGGCCGGTTTCGATGGCCTTGGCCATGCCGCCGAGCTCCTCCACCTCGTTCATCAGGGCCCAGGCTTTGTCGGCCAGCTCGTGGGTGAGGGTTTCCACGTAGTAGGAGCCGCCCCAGGGGTCCACCACGCGGGTCACGTCGGTTTCGTGCTGCAGGTACAGCTGGGTGTTGCGGGCAATGCGGGCCGAGAAGTCGGTGGGCAGGGCAATGGCCTCGTCGAGGGCGTTGGTGTGCAGGCTCTGGGTGCCGCCAAGAACAGCAGCAAGCGCCTCCACGGCCGTGCGGGCCACGTTATTGAACGGGTCCTGCTCGGTGAGCGAGTAGCCCGAGGTCTGGCAGTGGGTGCGCAGGGCCAGGCTTTTCGGGTTCTGGGGGTTGAACTGCTGGATGAGCTTGGCCCAGAGCAGGCGGCCGGCCCGGAGCTTGGCAATTTCCATGAAGTGGTTCATGCCAATGGCCCAGAAAAACGACAGCCGGGGCGCGAAATCGTCAATCTTCAGGCCCGCGGCCAGCCCGGCCCGCACGTACTCCAGGCCGTCGGCCAGGGTGTAGGCCAGCTCGATATCGGCCGTGGCCCCGGCCTCCTGCATGTGGTAGCCCGAGATGCTGATGGAGTTGAACTTGGGCATGTGCGCGGCCGTGTACTCGAAAATATCGGCAATGATGCGCATGCTCGGCAGGGGCGGGTAGATGTAGGTGTTGCGCACCATGAACTCCTTCAGAATATCGTTCTGAATGGTGCCCGCCAGCTGCTCGGGGCTCACGCCCTGCTCCTCGGCCGCCACAATGTAAAAGGCCATAATCGGCAGCACGGCCCCGTTCATGGTCATGCTCACCGACATCTGGTCGAGCGGAATCTGGTCGAAGAGCAGCTTCATGTCCTCCACCGAGTCGATGGCCACGCCGGCCTTGCCCACGTCGCCCTGCACCCGCGGGTGGTCGGAGTCGTAGCCCCGGTGGGTAGCCAGGTCGAAGGCCACGCTCAGGCCCTTCTGCCCGCCGGCCAGGTTGCGGCGGTAGAAGGCGTTGCTTTCCTCGGCCGTTGAGAAACCCGCGTACTGGCGAATAGTCCAGGGTTTCTGCACGTACATCGAGCTGTACGGCCCGCGCAAATACGGCGCAATGCCGGCCCCGAAGCCCAGGTGGTCGAGGTGGGCTACGTCGGCCGGCGTGTAGAACGGCTTGAGCGTGATGCCCTCGGGCGTGGTGGTCGTATCGGGAGTGGCAGTGGGCGGGGCGGGCAACTGGGCCGCGTCGTAGGCTATCTGGGAAAAGTCGGGGCGCATGTTTTTAATTAAAAATTGAGAATTAAAAATGGGGAAGGCCAATAGGGCGTACGGGGCTGTACTGAGCTGCTGGGTACTTCCTCATTTGGCTTCTCAATTCGTCAAAGTGAAAAGGAGAGTGGGAAGGATATTTTTAATTTTTAACTCCTTTCCCCTGCAACCGGGCCAGCACATCCTCCGTGCTGTAGCCTTCCACGGAAAATTCCTTTAGGCCAAAGATGCGGATGGCTTCCTGCATGGTGGCTAAGTCGGCAGTGAGCAGGGCTGGGGGCAGGAAGCTGGCCTCGTCAATCGGAACCTGGCTGATGGCCCGGGCCACCCGCCCAAACTGCTCGGGCGTAGCGTACATGAGCGTCGCCTGCTCGGCCGAGGAAAACAGTACCGACAGCGTGCCCTCGGGATGAGCTTGGCGCAGCTCCGGCCGCTCCTGGGCGGGCAGCGTCCGCAAAAACGATTCGAGAATATGCTGATTGGTGTGCGCGCCCAGCAGCACCAGGGCGGCCCGCTTCTTTTTCAGCTCGCGCCGCTCGAAGTGCAGGGCCGTGGCCAGCTGCAGCACCTCGGTAGGATAACTGGCGCGGGTGGTATCGAAGCTAGGGCTCCGCAGCAGGCGCTTGGGATTGAAGTCGAACTGTTCGTGCGCGTTCTGGTAGCGGTTGGTGCCCACTACCACCTGCTCGCCGGTGGCAATGCGCCGGAACTGGGCCTGGGCGGCGGTGTGGAGGTGTTCCAGCACCAGGCCGGTAGCGGCCGGCAGCCCCCCGGCAGCTTCGAGCTGCTGAAACAGCGCCCAGGCCTCGCGGGCCAGCGTGTCGGTGAGCGTTTCGAGGTAGTAGGAGCCGGCGGCCGGGTCCTGTACCTGGCCCAGGTGGGCCTCCTCGCGCAGCAGCACCGGCAAGTTGCGAGCCAGGCGCTCGGCAAACTCGCTGGGCTCGTGAAACAGGCTGTCGAAGGTGCCCACGCTCACGGCATCGGCCCCGCCGAGCACGGCGCTCATGGCTTCGGTGGCGTAGCGCAGCAGGTTGGTGTGCGGGTCGAGGGTGGTCTGGCTCCAGGTGGCGGTACTGGCGAAAATGGTGAGCCGGCTGGCGGCCTCGGCCGGCAGCCCGTAGGCGTGCAGCAGCGTAGCCCAGAGCCGGCGCAGGGTCCGCAGCTTGGCAATTTCGAAGAAGTAGTTGGGCGCCACGGCCACGTGCAGGTGCAGGGCGGCGGCCACCTCGGCCAGGGGCAGGTCTTCGGTGGGCAGCGCGCTCAGGTAGGCGGCGGCGGTGCCCAGGGCAAAGGCAATCTGCTGGGTGGCGGTAGCGCCCCGGTTGCCGTAGTAAGCCGCATCCAGGCCCAGGGCCCGGAATTCCGGCCAGGCCCGGCAAACCGTTAGCATGGTCCGCAGCTCATCCAGTTGGGAGGTCAGGTCGGGAACGTGGTGGGTAAGCGGGTCGAGCATGAGGAAGCCCCGCAACGGTGCCCCGGCCGCCGCCAGCCGCTCCACTAACCCGGCCGCGCCGCGCCTAACCGAGTAGCCCACATACGTGTCGGCCAGCGGAATGCACTGGGCCAGGTAATCCACATCGAACTCTTCGGCCTGAGTTAGCAGGAAATGCGCCCCTTCGGCTCCCAGCGCCAGGGCCGCCGCCGCCCGGTCGATGGTTTCGTGGCCCCGGCCGGCCGGTACACTATAGGTAGGCACGTTGCGCCAGGGGCCGGTTGCCCGCACCAGCGGGGTGGGGGCTCCCCCCAGTTCACCGAGGGCTTCGCGGTGGTAGAAGGGCTGCACCGGGAAGCCATCGGGCGTTTGCCAGGTCAGGGTGGCGGGGTCCTGGCCCTTCAGGTCGCGGGTGAGGCGCTGCTGCCACTGAGTGGTGGTAACGGGCGAGAACTCGGGGAAGGAAACCGGCACGGGTTGCGGCGAATCGGCCATAAGGTAGCAGGTGGGATAAGAAATGGGTGGGCCCTGAAGGGCGGGTTAAAGATAGGGGGTAGGGACCGGAAAATGGGTTTGTGCGTGAACGGCAAAACGGATACCTTTGCCCGCTTTTACAGGATTATATCAAATTATACGCTATTTTAATCAAATTTTTTCATCTTTGTGTCACATGTTAAAAAAACTACTCCTGTTACTGTTGCTCATTACTGCCACAGCGCTCGGCTTCGGCCCAGACGAATTTCCGCCCCGGCTACGTGGTCACTGCCCGGCGGCGACACGCTCCGGGGCGAGGTTGAATCACGGCTTGAACGTTTCAATGCCACATTGTGCCGGTTCCGAAGCACGGGTAGCCCTGAGGTTATTGAGTACCAACCCGCCCAATTGCTGGGCTACGGACTTGTTGCCGGCCCTGACTACGAAAGTCATGTAACACCCACAAGAATCCCTTCAAATCTGTTTATGCGTCGTCTGGTTGGCGGCAGGGCAACGTTGTATCGTGTAGTGCAAGAGGACGGGAACGAGTTGTTTTTCGCGCGCTGGCAAACCGAAGCTAACCTCCTTCCACTGCTGCAGCGCGATTCTATCACGCTCAATGAGCAGGGACTTTCGGCCAGGAGGACGCTTTATCCATTCCGTGCTGAGTTGTGGAAGCGAATGGCCGACTGTCCGAGCGTACAGGTGACGCTGGCCCGGCTAGAAGCTAAGGAATCGCAGTTGCTTGAGGTGTTTACGAATTACAATCGCTGCGTTGGCTCGCTTCGTTCGGAGGCGGTAGCCAGCCAAGTGCCACGTACGCGGTTAGCGCTGGTGGCCGGAATGCAGCAGGCGACCATCGAAGGTAGCAGCGCCTCGAACGGTGCCACGCTTGATTCGGGCTGGCAACCCGTTGCTGGCATCGGACTGACAATAGCTGCAAGCAAATACAGTGATGCGCTAAGCCTGCATATTCAAGCATTGTATACTAAGCAGTCGTACGATGGTTATTTGCCGCCAACTGCCAATACTGCCCAAAACGAATTGCATGTGCGTCTGCAGTCTATTGAGCTGCCACTGTTTGTGCGCTACTCGCTGCTCCAAGGTAAAATTAGGCCATTCGTACAAGTCGGCGGTACTTTCGCTTATCGCATTCAAAAAGATGCCTATACAAGCCGGCTAAGCACATTCCCGCCGGTTACACTCGTCACGAAGCCGATTGATCTGAGGGCTTATGGGACGGCCGTTATGGGTGGAGTCGGGCTCAGCTTCGGCTTGCCCAATCGAAATCTGGTGAGCATTGAAGGTCGCTATAATAGTTTCGACAGCACTTCGGCCGCAAGCGGAGTTATTGCAGGTTCCCGTGGATTTATGCTGGTCGGTAGCTACCTGTTCGGGAAGTAGTAACCTGCTCCAGTCATAAGGCGCAACTTCGCAATCCAGCTTCGACAGGCTAGTAGACAGCCGTTAGCCTGCTTGAAAATATTCTCAATTCTGCGTGCATCGGCCCAGACGAATTTCTGATCCGACTACGTGGTTAGCCTCGGCGGCGACACGCTCCGGAGCGAGGTCGATTCGCGTGGGGCCTAGCGCAATGCACGGCTAGCGCGCTACTGGCCGCCTGCCGCCGCACCCATCACCAATTATCAGCCCAGTAACTGCGCGGCTATGGCTTATTTGGCGACCGGGTGTATCAGCGCAACATGGCAGTTGAACTGCGCTACGAACGGTCGGATGGCTTCAGCGCCTCGTTCGATTTTGGCAGCCGCGTCAACCGCTTTTACGTGCTACTGAGTTATGACCTGACCAAATAGGGAAGGTACCATTGGCAAGCATGTGAGAAGTAGCTCTGCCGGCCCATTTCGCGTCCGGCTACCGCAACTCCCGCCCACCCTCCGTATCTTTGGCCCCGGCTTTCCCATTTTTTGCTGACTCCGATGCAACTCCTTCGTTCCCGTGTGGCGGCCCTGGGCCTGCTGGCAGCCGTGGCCCTGGCCCCCGCCTGCCAGCGCGGTACCTACCAGCCCCAGGCCCAGCTGGCACCCGTTACGGCCCAGCCGGTGGGTCCGGCCATTCCTGCCAACGCGCAGGCTACTGGCGACCATTGCGCCCTACCGCGAGCGAGTGGTGGCCCAAATGACGACCGTGCTCGGCAATGCCCCCACGGCCATCTGGCTACCAAGGGAGAGTCGCCGCTGGCGAATTTGGTGGGCGATATTCAGCAGGAGCGGGCCGCCAGCGCGCTGGGCGAGCCGATAGCGCTGGGCGTTATGACCAACGGCGGGCTGCGGGCCCCCATCCCGGCCGGTCCCGTTACCCTGGGTTCGATGTTCGAGCTCATGCCGTTTGAAAACGAGCTGGTGGTGCTCGATGCTCCCGGCGCCGTGGTGCAGGAGCTGTTCAGGTTTGCCGCGCCCATCCGCATGGCCGTTTCGGGCGCTGTATACACCGTCGATGCCACCAACCAGCCCAGCAACATCCTCATTGGCGGCAAGCCCTTCAACCCAGCCCAGACCTACACCATCGCCATTTCCGACTACCTGGCCGGCGGCGGCGACAACATGGGGTTTTTCAAGGCCCTCAAGCCGCGGGGCACGGGCGTGCTGCTGCGTACGGCCATTGCCGACTACATTAAAGCCCAGACCCAGCAGGGCAAGCCACTCGAAGCGCGCGTAGAAGGCCGGGTGAAGTTGTAACCCCGCCGGCGCAGCATTTCATCACTCATCATCAGCGATACCAATACGTACTCGTCGGATCGTCGCGAATTTCTGAAGTATACCGGCCTGGGGGTCGCATCGGTGGGCGTGTTAGGTGCGGCTGCCATCCCGGCCGTCGCCGCCGAGGGCAAAGCTGTGCGCCTGACCATCCTGCACACCAACGACATGCACTCGCGCATCGAGCCGTTTCCCGACAATGCCGCGAAGTAGGCGGGCATGGGCGGCATGGCCCGGCGGGCGGCGCTTATTGCCCAGATCCGGGAGCAGGAGCCCAACGTGCTGCTGCTCGACTCGGGCGACATCTGGCAGGGTACGCCCTACTTCAACTTCTTCCAGGGCGAGCTCGAATACAAGCTCATGAGCCAGATGGCCTACGACGCCAGCACGCTCGGCAACCACGACTTCGATAATGGCCTCGAAGGGCTCCAAAAGCAGCTGCCCAACGCCACCTTCCCGTTCCTGATTGCCAACTACGATTTCACGGGCACCATTCTGGCCGGCAAATTCCAGCCCTACAAGGTGTTCGAGAAGCAAGGCGTCCGTATCGGTGTGTTCGGCATCGGTATTGAAATGGCCGGCTTAGTAGCCGACAAAAATTTCGGGGCCACTAAGTACCTCGACCCTGTAGCCGTGGCCCGGGAAATGGTGGCCAAGCTGCGCGGCGCCGAGCGCTGCGACCTGGTCATCTGCCTCTCGCACCTGGGCTACAAGTACGAAAACGCCAAAATTGACGACCACAAGCTGGCGGCCCAGGTCGATGGCATCGACCTGATTCTGGGCGGCCACACCCACACGTTTCTGGATGCGCCCGTGCCCGTGGCCAGCCCCAACGGCCACCCTACGCTCATCAACCAGGTGGGCTGGTCGGGCATCAACCTGGGCCGCCTCGACTACTCGTTCACCCCCGGCAAGCGCCGGCCAACGGTGGCGGCTACGGCCGTGCTTCCGATTACAACGGCCTGAAGAGCCCTAAAAAACGGACGTGGTAAAACGGGGTGAAATACAAGGCCTCCCGGGGTTTTTTGTCTCCATAGTTTTCCACATTTTTGTCTCCCCCCGAAAAAAACGGGGACGAAACTGCCCGCCGTTCAGCCCTGTCCCTCACCGCACACTCATTGCTTTTGCCCCGTTTATTTGATGCTGAAGGATTGCCAAACGGTCTGGGCCAACTGTCTTCGCGTCATCAAATCAACGATTGGTGAGCAGAGCTTCCGCACGTGGTTTCAGCCCATCGTGCCGGTGCAGTTGCATAATAATGTGCTTCTGATTCAGGTGCCGAGCACGTATTTCTACGAGTTTCTCGAAGAGCATTACGTGGAGGAGCTTAAGCGGGCCATTCACCAGGAACTGGGTGCCGATGGCCGGCTGGAGTACAGCATCGTCGTCGATCAGGGCAACGCCCAGCAAAAGCCCCGCACGCTCAACCTGCCCACTGCCCGCCGGGCCGCCGGACCGGCGGCTTCGGCCACGCCGGCGGCCACGGCCATGGCCCACAGCGCCCAAACGGCCTCGGCCCGCAACGTGGCCGCCGCCGCCGTGATGCCCGCGCCCACGCCGGCCACCCTGCGCAACCCCTTCGAGGCCAGCAAAACCATCGAGCGCGACTACCTCAAGTCGCAGCTCAACACCACTTACACCTTCGAGAACTACATCGAAGGCGACTGCAACCGTCTTTCCCGCTCGGCGGGGCTGGCCGTGGCCAACAAGCCCGGCACCACCAGCTTCAACCCGCTCATGATTTATGGGGGCGTGGGTCTGGGCAAAACCCACCTGGTGCAGGCCATCGGCAACCACATCAAGGCCACAAACTCCGACAAGTTCGTGCTCTACGTGTCGGCCGAGAAGTTCACCAACCAGTTCATCGAAAGCCTGCGCTCCAACCAGGTCCAGGACTTCGCCAACTTCTACCTGCTGGTCGATATCCTGATTCTCGACGACGTGCAGTTCCTGTCGGGCAAGGACAAAACCCAGGAGATGTTCTTCCACATCTTCAACCACCTGCACCAGGCCGGCAAGCAGATTGTGATGACCTCCGACCGCCCCCCGCGCGATTTGGTAGGCCTCGAAGACCGCCTGCTCTCCCGCTTCAAGTGGGGCCTGACGGCCGACTTGCAGAGCCCCGACTTCGAGACCCGGATGGCCATCATCCAGAACAAGATGCAGCAGGACGGCATCGACATTCCGCCCCAGGTAGTGGAGTACCTGGCCCACTCGGTGAACACCAACGTGCGGGAGCTGGAGGGCGTCCTGATTTCGCTGGTGGCCCAAAGCAGCCTCAACCGCCGCGAGATTGACCTCGAAATGGCCAAACAGGCCCTGCGCCACATCATTGAGGAAGTGGAGGCCGAGGTAAATATCGACTTCATCCAGAAAACCTGCGCCGAGTACTTCAGCGTGCCGCTGGATCTGCTCAAGGCCAAAACCCGCAAGAAGGAGGTCGTGACGGCCCGGCAGGTGGCCATGTACTTTGCCAAGGAGCACACCAGCCACTCGCTCAAGAGCATCGGCCACCACTTCGGCGGCCGCGACCACAGCACCGTCATCCACTCCGTGCAAACGGTTTCCGACCTCATCGACTCTGATAAGTCTTTCCGCAACACCATCGTGGAGCTGCGCAAGAAATTCGCCGGCCGGTAGGTTTTTCTAAGCTGTTAGCTGAGAGCTTATAGCTGTTAGCTTTCGTCTGGAAAAACCACCGCTCCGCGCAAAAAAAGAGGCCCCGCACTCAACCGAGTGCGGGGCCTCTTTCGTTTTTCAGCTAACAGCTAACAGCTAACAGCTAACAGCTAACAGCTAACAGCTAACAGCTAATCTTAATCCTGCGTATCGCGCAGGGTGATGTTGTGCTTGGCGGCAAAGGCCCGGACCTGCTCGCGCATGAGGCGGCGGCGCTTAACGCCACGCACCTGGCGCAGGCTCATGGCGTGGGTATTGCCATCCTGGAGTTGTACGCGCAACTGCTGAGGCACCAGTTCGAGGGAGGTGATGCCCTCGGCCGGAAAGGCCTGCTTAGCCCGGAACAGCCCATCTTTGTGCACGATGTAGCCGGGAGTGAACTCCAGGTAGCTCTGAGTGCCGAAAATGGGCGAGTTATGTACCAGCACGTAACCCAGATAAATGAGGCTGAAGACCAGGAAAACGTAATGCAGAAACTGCATGTCCATGGCCCCGGCGCCCGTTATGATGAGCGAAATAGTGTAGGCCACCCACATTAGGCCCAGGAAAATCTGCCCCCAAAAAGGAATGCGCTGTGTATTGGCAGGACGGAGACGAATGCGGGTAGAAGCTGGGTGCATAAAGGCAAAAGAGAACCGAAGGAGGCCGTAAAAGTAAGGAGTTGTTTTCAGTTGCCGGAAAAAGCCGTCGCCGGGTATCACAATCGGGCAATCAATGCCAAAAAAAGAACGCCATACCGGGGGCAGGCAGGGCCTTTTCCGCTCCGCCAGTCGTGTTAAATACGCCCTGGCTTTACCTGAAAATGTCCGTTGCCTGCCCCCGGTATGGCGTTCTTTTGCCTGATAACGGCGGTTGCCAGTTACTTCAGCTTGGCCGAGGCCAGCTCCATTTCGGGCACGGCCTTGAGCAGTTGCGAGATGGGGCAGTTTTCCTTGGCCGTTTCGGCATACTGGCGGAACTCTTCCTCCGACACGCCTTCGACCTCGCCTTCGGTGCTGAGGCTGATTTTAACCACTTTCGGCACCTCGCCCGACGTATCGAGCGTTACTTTCGATTCGGTTTTGATTTGCTTGACCTGTTTGCCGTCTTTGGTCAGAATGCTGGTCAGGAACATGGTATAGCAACCGGCGTGGGCCGCGCCAACCAGCTCTTCGGGGTTAGTGCCCTTTTGGCCCTCAAAGCGGGCCCCAACCGAGTAGGGAGCCTTCACGGTGCCGCTCTGGGTCGAAATTTCGCCGCTGCCTTTAATGTCGCCGTTCCAAACAGCATTACCTCGTTGATTCGTCATGAGTCAGTAGTAAAAAAGTGAATTAGAAAGCCAATGGCGACAAGTACGTAGAAATGGCCCCGAAAGACAAAACAGAATTGTGGCCTCCGTCCCTGGAAAGCTATATTTGGACGACTTCCCGGGCACCAGTATGAAAACGCACTACCTCACCATTTTTCCCTGCCGATGGGCCTGAAAGCTACCTTGAGCCGACCGCTGGCCGCCTACATTGCCCGCCGGTACGCCCGCTGGCAGCACGACCCGATTGGCACCCAGCAGCGGGTGTTGCGCGATTTACTGGTTCAGGGTGCCCGCACCGCCTTCGGCCGCGACCATGATCTGGGAGCCGCCCACACTGCCGCCGATTTGGCCGCCCGCGTCCCGGTTCGCGACTACGAAGGCCTCAAGCCCTACTTCGACCGCGTGAAAGCCGGTGAGGCCGACGTGCTCTGGCCCGGCAAACCGCTTTACCTGGCCAAAACCAGCGGTACCACCAGCGGCGCTAAATACATCCCTATTACTAAGGAGAGTATTCCCAACCACATCAACGGCGCCCGCGACGCGCTGCTGCACTACGTTCACCGTACTGGTCGAAGCCAGTTTCTGGACGGGAAGCTGATGTTTTTGTCGGGTTCGCCGGAGCTGGAAACTGTCAACGGCATCCATGTGGGCCGGCTTTCGGGCATCGTCAATCACCACGTGCCGGCCTACCTGCGCCGCAACCAACTGCCCAGCTACGCCACCAACTGCATCGACGATTGGGAAACGAAGCTCGACCGCATCGTGGAGGAAACCCTGCCGGCCCCCATGGCCCTGATTTCGGGCATTCCGCCCTGGGTGCAGATGTACTTTGACAAAGTGGTGGCCCGTACCGGCCGGCCGGTAGGGGAGGTGTTTCCTGACTTCAACCTGTTCGTGTACGGGGGCGTCAACTTTGAGCCCTACCGCCGCAAGCTCTTCGACACCATTGGCCGGCCGGTAAACAGCCTGGAGCTGTTTCCGGCCTCCGAGGGTTTCCTGGCCTTTCAGGATGAACCCGACAACCCCGGCTTGCTCCTGCTGCTCGATGCCGGCATCTTCTACGAATTCGTACCCGCCGAGCGGTTCTTTGAGCCCAACCCGCCCCGCCTGACGCTGGCCGAAGTGGAGCTCGACCGCCAGTACGCGCTGGTGCTTACCAGCAACGCCGGCCTCTGGGGCTACAGCCTCGGCGACACGGTCCGCTTCGTGAGCCGCTACCCCTTCCGGGTGATGGTGACAGGCCGCATCAAGCACTTTCTGTCGGCCTTCGGCGAGCATGTCATCGGCGAGGAAGTGGAACAGACCCTGCGCGAGGCCCTGCGCGCCCATCCCGAGGCCGATGTAACGGAGTTTACCGTGGCCCCGCTGGTCAGCGCCGATCCGGCCCAACCCTCGCGGCACGAGTGGCTGGTGGAGTTTGCCCGCCCGCCCCACGATGCCGCCGCTTTCGCTACCGCCCTCGATGCCGGCCTGCGCCGCCGCAACTCCTATTATGAGGACTTGCGGGCGGGCCACATTCTGGCTCCTCTGCAACTCTCGGCTCTGCCCGCCGGTGCTTTCCAGCGCTATATGAAAAGCCAGGGGAAGCTCGGGGGCCAGAATAAGGTGCCCCGGCTAAGCAACGAACGAACGTTAGCAGACGGCTTAACCCAGACAGCTGGCACACCTAGTAGTTACGACTCGAATTCTGCCGACTCCGGATTATGACTATGGGCACAAAAGGGTCGGCTGTTGGCGGTTTGCCCTTCCGTTTTTGAGGTGGTTGCAAAAAATGTTCATACAGTTGCTTACTTTTAGCGAAAAGATGGGAAGACTATTCAAATCTTTTTAGGTTTGAATGGAATCCCTTACCTTGAAGCTTATATAAATTCACTAAACTTTTTTTCACTCACATGCGGAAAATTCTATTAACCGCGGCTCTAGTCGCGCCCGTGCTGTTGCAGCAGGCGGCCGCGCAGAACCGGCAGATTTCTGGACGAATCACGGACCGCTCCACAGGCCAGGGCCTACCGGGAGTTACGGTGCTGGTGAAAGGTACTACAGTTGGGGTTTCTACGAACTCTGATGGTACGTATACAATCAGCGCTCCGGCTACAGCTACTACGCTGACCTTTTCCTCTATTGGTTACGTCCCGATAGAACGTCCGATCGGCAGCTCTGCGACCATCGACATTGCCCTGGCTACCGATTCAAAAGTGCTGAATGAGGTAGTAGTAACGGCCCAAAACGTAGAGCGGACCCGGAACTCCCTTCCTTATGCTGCCACGCAGGTAGACGGTGAGAATATCACCAAGGCTCGTAACCCAAGCTTTATCAATGGCCTATCGGGTAAAGTAGCTGGCGTAAACATTCGCCAGAGCAACACGCTGGGCGGATCGAGCAACATCCTGATCCGGGGTACGAGCTCCCTGTTTGGCAACAACCAGCCGCTGTTCGTAGTCGATGGCGTACCCATCAGCAACGCCAACACTAACTCTACCGACCAGCAGACAGGCCGGGGCGGTTACGATTATGGTAACGCGGCTACCGACATCAACCCCGATGATATTGCCTCGACGACCATCCTGAAGGGTGCCGCCGCTACGGCGCTTTATGGTGAGCGGGCCGGTAACGGTGTAATCATCATCACCACCAAGAAAGGTCGCAAAGGCATTGGCGTAACGATCAACACGGGCGCTACCGGTGGCCGGATCGACCGTAGCACCTTCATGAATTACCAGAAGGAATACGGTGCTGGCTACGGTACTTACTATGAGGATGAATCGGGCTATTTCCTCTCCCGTGACGTCAACGGTGACGGCGTGGACGACCTGGTTGCTCCTCTGTCGGAAGATGCTTCGTATGGCGGCCGCTTCGATCCTAACCTGCAGGTTTATCAGTGGGATGCTTTCGATCCTTCCTCGCCTAACTTCGGCAAAGCCCGTCCTTGGGTAGCAGCTGATAACGGTCCGGAAGCCTTCTTCAAAACGGCTCTTACGCTCAACAACAGCATTACCGTCGACGGCGGTGGTGACAACGGGACGTTCAAGCTGGGATACAGCAGCATCCGTGACAAGGGCGTACTCGAAAACAGCGAAGTCAATAAGAACATCGTCAACTTTGGCGGCTCGCTTAACCTGACGCCCAAGCTTACGGTATCGTCGTCGGTGAACTACTCGCGCGTGGATGGCAAAGGCCGCTACGGTACGGGTTACGGCGACGGCAACGTTATTACTAACTTCCGCCAGTGGTGGCAGACCAACGTAGACTTGAAGGAGCAGAAAGCGGCCTTCGAGCGGACGGGTCGTAACGTAACGTACAACTTTGCTGACCCTTCGAACTTAACGCCCATTTACTGGAACAACCCTTACTGGGTGCGTAATAAGAACTTCGAAACCGACTCGCGTAACCGCGTATTTGGTAATACGGCCGCTACCTACAAGGTCACTGATTGGTTCAACGTTCTTGGCCGGGTATCGGTCGACTCGTACGATGAGGTGCAGGAAGAGCGCATTGCCATCGGCAGCGTGGGCTTGTCTAACTACAGCCGCTTCAACCGTACTTCCCGCGAATACAACTACGACCTGATTGGTAACTTCTCGAAAAATATCAACGAGTCGATTAGCCTGCGGGGCCTGTTGGGAGCCAACGTGCGGCGCCAGCAGTTCAGCACAATTTTCGCCCAAACCAATGGTGGGCTGATTGTACCGGACCTGTATTCGTTGTCGAACTCGGTTTCTGACCCTGTACCCCCTAGGGAGAGTGATATTAAGGTCGGGGTTGACGGTATTTTCGCCAGCGCCACCCTCGGGTTCCGGGAAATGGTCTTTGTTGACCTTACAGTTCGCCGCGACAAATCAACCACGCTGCCCGCTAGCAACAACACGTTTGTATATCCTTCCGCCGCTGTGGGCTTCGTGTTCTCAGAATTGCTGAAAGATGTGTCGTGGCTCTCGTACGGTAAAGTACGGGCTAACTACGCTGAAGTAGGTCAGGGGGCTGATCCACAGTCGGTGCTAACCAACTACACCAAGATTACGACTTACAACAGCAACCCGATTTTTTCGCTGCCCGGCACACGGAACAACCCCGATCTGAAACCACTCCGGACTAAGAGCTCGGAAGCCGGTATCGAAATGAACTTTTTACGCAACCGGGTTGGTTTCGACTTTACCGTGTATCAGCGTAACACAATCGACCAGATCCTTCCGGTAACGCTTTCTACCGCTACCGGTTACGATGCTCGTTTCGTGAATTCGGGAGAAGTACGCAACCGAGGTGTAGAAATTTCGGGCTTTGTGACGCCAGTTAAGTTGGCCGATTTCTCTTGGACCGTGAATGCTAACTGGACCCGCAACCGCAACGAGGTACTCTCGCTCTTCGGCGACTTCGACAATATCGTACTCGCTACTTACCAAGGTGGCGTAAGTTCCAATTATGCTATTGGCCAGCCAGCCGGTATCATCCGCGGCGCTAATCTCGTGTACAAGGATGGCCAGAAAGTAGTAGGTGCCAATGGCTACTATGCGCAGACAGTTTCTTCCAATGAGATTATTGGTGACCCAAACCCAGATTGGACTGCTGGTGTTACCAACACTTTTAACTACAAGGGCATCGGCTTCTACTTCCTGCTCGATATCCGGAAAGGTGGTGACATCTTCTCGCTCGACCGTTACTACGGCCTGGCTACTGGTCTGCAGCCCGAAACGGCTGGCCTCAATGATTTGGGTAATCCCTCGCGGCTACCCATCAGCGAAGGCGGTGGGGTGATCCTGCCCGGCGTATTGGCTGACGGCACGCCTAACACCAAGCGCGTGAGCAATACCAACTTCGGTCTCTACGGCTACCGCCGTAACCCAGCCGGAGCCTTCGTTTACGACGGTGGTTTCGTGAAGCTGCGGGAAGTTTCTCTCAGCTACTCGCTGCCAACTTCTATTGTGTCGAAATTCGGCGCTATTCGTGGAGTTGACTTCTCGGTGGTAGGTCGTAACCTGTGGATTCTGCACAAGAACCTGCCTGATGCTGACCCAGAAGATGCTTTGAGCTCCGGTAACCGCGGCCAGGGATACTCTTCCGGTTCCTTCCCCGCAGTTCGGACGCTTGGTGGTAACATCCGCCTGAGCTTCTAATTGCTACCAGTTTTAACTGACTCCCATAATGAAAAAATCACTCTTCTTCATTTTGCCAGCTATGATACTGGCAACATCCTGCGTTGATTCGCTGGATGACTATAATATTGACCCTAAGAGCGCTACAGTAGTTCCGGCTACCTCGCTCGTGTCCAGCGCAGAGCGGAACCTGGCTTCTACGCTGGCTAGCGCCAACGTGAATACCAACGTATTCCGGCTCTACGTGCAGTACTGGGCCCAGACCACGTACTTCGACGAAAGCATTTACGACATCAATACCCGCAACATTAACCGGAACTTCTGGACGGCGCTTTACCGCGACGTACTGGCGGATCTGAATGAAGCCAAGCGTCTCATCACGGCGGATAATTCGATGGACGCCAAAGTTAAAGCCAATCAGCTGGCGGCCATCGAAACGCTGGAAGTATACACTTGGGCAGTGCTGGTAGATACCTACGGCAATATTCCTTACTCGGAAGCCCTTGACTTCAACAAGCCCCAGCCAAAGTACGACGACGCTAAGACCATCTACGATGATCTGATTAAGCGTTTGGATGCTGCTATCGGCAGCTTCGACAAGTCGGCTGATGGCTTAGGTACAGCTGATTTGTACTTCAATGGTAACACGGGCAACTTCTCCAAGTTTGCTAGCTCGCTAAAGCTACGCTTGGCCCTGACCATTGCAGACGTTGATCCGGGCAAAGCCAAAACAATGGCCGAAGCCGCGAAGAACAATCTGATTTCCTCGAACGAGGAGTCGGCGAAGCTTACGTTCCTCGGTTCTAACCCCAACACCAACCCCCTGTATGTAGACTTGGTGCAGAGCGGCCGCTACGACTTCGTAGGTACGGACTACTTCATCGGTCGTCTTAATACCTTGAAAGACCCTCGTCTGGGTGCCTACTTCAAGCCCAACGACGGTACCTTTAAAGGCGGTAAATACGGTGTGGGTAACAACTACGCGTCCTTCTCCGCTCCCGGCGTTGCGCTGGAAGATCCAACCGCCCCGAGCTACCTGCTTTCTTACTCGCAGGTTGAGTTCCTGCTGGCCGAAGCAGTAGAACGTGGGTTCGCAGTAGGCGGCACCGCTGCCTCGCACTACAACAATGCCGTTACCGCTTCTATCAAGCGTTGGGGCGGTACTGATGCTGCGGCAACCGCTTACCTGGCTCAGCCTGCGGTTGCCTATGCTACCGCTACGGGCGACTACAAGCAGAAAATTGGTATCCAGAAATGGATTGCTCTTTACGGACAGCCAGTGGATTCCTACCGTGAGTTCCGTCGTTTGGATTACCCTAAGCTGACTAAGCCTGAAGGTGCCCTCTCCAACCTGCCTGTGCGCTTCCCTTATCCGGTAGTGGAGCAGAACCTGAATACGGCCAACAATGCCGCTGCCGCTGCCGCCATTGGGGGCGACAACGTGAACACGAAAGTATTCTGGGATAAATTCTAAGCTTCCCAGAAGCGCATAAAAAAAGGCTACCACATTGTGGTAGCCTTTTTTTATGCGCTTCTGGATCATCATTCAATCACTGCACTAAGTAGGTGCTAGTTCTGCATCAGGTACCCTTTAATATACTCTTCCAGGTCACCATCGAGCACGTTCTGTACGTCGGTGCGCTCGATGCCGGTGCGTAGGTCCTTGATGAGCTTGTAGGGGTGAAGCACGTAGTTGCGGATCTGGGAGCCGAAGTCGATGCGCTTCTTGCCGGCTTCCACCACGTCGCGGGCAGCGTTGCGCTTGTCCATCTCGATCTGGTAGAGGCGCGACTTGAGCATGCGCAGGGCGTGCTCCTTGTTCATGAGCTGGCTGCGCTCGATCTGGACGGCGATGATGATGCCGGAGGGCGCGTGGGTGAGGCGCACGGCGGTTTCCACCTTGTTCACGTTCTGGCCCCCGGCGCCGCCGGCCCGGAACGTGTCCCAGCTGATATCGGCGGGGTTGATTTCGATGTTGATGGTGTCATCAATCACCGGGTAGGCGAACACCGAGGCAAACGAGGTGTGGCGGCGGCCGCTGCTGTCGAAGGGCGACATGCGCACGAGCCGGTGCACCCCGATTTCGCTTTTCAGGTAGCCGTAGGCAAACTGGCCGTCGATTTCGAGCGAGGCCGACTTGATGCCGGCCCCTTCGCCGGGCTGGTAGCTGAGCTGGCGCACGGTAAAGCCCTGCTTCTCGCCCCACATGATGTACATGCGCATGAGCATCTCGGCCCAGTCCTGGCTTTCGGTGCCCCCGGCTCCGGGGTTGATGTCGATGACGGCCGAAAGCTGGTCTTCCTCGTCGGAGAGCATGCGCTTGAACTCCAGCCGCTCTACGGCCTGCTCGGCCGCGCCGAACTCGCGTTGCATCTCGGCCTCGGGCACGTCGCCTTCGCGGTGGAACTCGTAGAGTACCTCCACGTCGTCGACGGCCTTCTCTACTGCCTCATAGTCGTCGGTCCAGACCTTGATGCCCTTCAGCTCGCGCATGGTGGCTTCGGCCGCCTTGGAGTCGTCCCAGAAGCCGGGGGCAGTGGATTGGGCTTCTATTTCGGTTACTTGTTCTTTGCGGGCATCGTAGTCAAAGATACCTCCTCAGGGCCTCAGCGCGGCCCTTCAATTCCTTCACCTGGTCGTGGGTCATGGAAAAAAAGTGTGGATGAAAAAACGGCCGGCCCTATTGGATCGGCAAAGGCCAAAGGTGGCAAAAATATAAGCGTTAAACGCCGCGGAGCCGGCCCCGCCAACGTGGCAGGGCCGGCTCCGGCAGTAATTGATGCGCCTGAATTATACGCGTACCATCCAATTGTGCGTGTCGGGAGCCTGGCCCTTCCGGATGGCGGCCAGGGCGGCCGCGGCCCGGCGCGAGAAGGCGTCGTCGGCTACGGCTGGCAGCTCGTAATCCTGGCCCTGGTAACCGATGACGGCGATGGAGGCGATAGTGGCGGCCGTGCCCACGCCAAAGGCCTCCTGGAGGGTGCCATTAGCCTGGGCCTGCATAATTTCGAGGGCTGATACCTGCCGCTCTTCCACTTGCATACCCCAGTCGCGGGCCAGCTGCAACACGCTACGGCGCGTAATGCCATCGAGGATGGATGAGCTGAGAGCGGGCGTAATGAGGCGGCCGTCGATGATGAACACGGCGTTCATCGTGCCCGATTCCTCCACGTACTTATGCTCGGAGGCATCAGTCCAGATGAGCTGGTTGTAGCCTTCCTCCTGGCCCAGCTTGGTGGGGTACATGGCCGCGCCGTAGTTGCCGGCGTTCTTGGAGTAACCCGCGCCGCCCTCGGCCGAGCGCACGTACTTCTCCTCGAAGCGCACGCGCAACGGCTTGGGGTAGTACAGGCCCACCGGGCAGGTAACAATCATGAAGCGGTACGAGTCGGAAGGACGCACGCCGAGCATGGCGTCGGTGGCGAACATGAAGGGCCGGATGTAGAGGGCACTGCCCGTGCCTTCCGGAACCCAGCCGGCATCGAGGCGCACGAGCTGCAGCAGGCCCTGCATGAAGATTTCTTCGGGCAACTGGGGCATGCACATGCGCTCGGCCGACGCATTGAGGCGGTGGAAGTTGTCGAGGGGGCGGAACAGGGCCACGTCGCCCTCCTGGCTCTTGTACGCCTTCAGGCCCTCAAAAATCGACTGGCCGTAATGGATGGCCGAATTGGCGGGGCTGACCGTCATCGGGCCGTAGGGCAGAATCTGGGGCTGCTGCCATTCGCCGTCGTGGTAATCCACCACCAGCATGTGGTCGGAGAAGGTGCGGCCGAAGTCGAGCTTGTCGAAATCGATTTCGGGCAGGCGCGATTTGGCCGTGGGCTGGGTGTTGATGGTGAGCGTGTCGAGCATGGTAAGGTGGGTGGGCTGGGTGGGTAGGGGGGCGGGTGAAGCCAGAATAGGAAATAAACCGTTCCGCGCCGGGGGGAAGCGCGGGCAGTTGCTAAAGATGGTGAATTTTTGCCGAACGAGCGTTAGGCCGGGTGCTGCCTGAAGCCTTACATCCGGGGTTCCCACTTCACTTCCTCGGCTCCCAACTCGTGGGCCATCTGGCGGCTGAGCACGAACAGGTAATCGGAGAGGCGGTTGAGGTACATCACCACCAGATCGGCCACGAACTCATCTTCGCGCAGGTGAATAACCAGCCGCTCGGCCCGGCGGCACACGCAGCGGGCCAAGTGGGCAAACGACACCGACTGGTGGCCGCCGGGCAGTACGAACACGCGCAGCTCGGGCAGCGTCTCGTTCATGCGGTCCATTTCCTGCTCCAGCAGCGTCACGTCTTCGGCGTGCAGGTCGGGAATCTTCATTTTCGACTTCTCGGGGTCGGAAGCCAAGGAAGAACCGATGGTGAACAGCCGGTCCTGGATTTCCTTGAGCAGCGGCCGCCGCGCCGCGTTGATGTCCTGGTCGCGGACGAGGCCGATGTAGGAGTTAAGCTCATCGACGGTGCCGTAACACTCGATGCGCAGACTCGATTTGGGCACCCGGGTGCCCCCGATAAGGGAAGTCAGGCCCTGGTCGCCGGTTTTGGTATAGATTTTCAAGTGCGGAAAGCGGTGGAGGGTGGAAGGATAAAGCAGCGGGCCGGAGCCTTACAACAGAACGTCATGCTTAGCGAGGCTGAGCATGACGTTTTATGGCTAACCGGCCGCCCGCTACCAGCACTACCCGCCAACCGCGAAAAAGTTGGCGGCGCGGCCGGTTAGTGCCGTTCGAGCTGGCTGGTTACAATGTTTTCGTTTACCTCGTCGGTTTCTACCAGACCGTCGCGCAGGCGCACGATGCGGTGAGCGTGCATGGCAATGTCCTCCTCGTGGGTTACCATGATAATGGTGTTGCCCCGGGCATACAGGGCCTCGAACAGCTCCATAATTTCGTGGCTGGTGCGGGTGTCGAGGGCGCCGGTGGGTTCGTCGGCCAGAATGATGCTGGGGTTGTTAACCAGGGCGCGGGCAATGGCCACGCGCTGGCGCTGGCCGCCGCTCAGCTCGTTGGGCTTGTGCAGGGCGCGGTCGGCGAGCCCGACGCTGCGCAGGGCCTCGCGGGCCAGTTCGTGCCGCTCGCTTTTGCCGTAGCCGGCATAGATAAGGGGGAGGGCTACGTTGTCGAGGGAGGTGGCGCGGGGCAGCAGGTTGAATGATCTGGAACACGAAGCCGATTTCCCGGTTGCGCACGTCGGCCAGCTGGTTGTCGCTCATGTTGCTGACATCCTTGCCGTTGAGGATGTACTGGCCGCCGGAGGGCGTATCGAGGCAGCCAATGATGTTCATGAGCGTGGATTTGCCCGAACCCGAGGGGCCCATGAAGGCTACGTACTCACCCCGCTGAATGGTGATGGAAATCGATTGCAGGGCGTGGATTTCCTCGGCTCCCATGCGGTAAACCTTGGAAATATCGGTGGTTTGGATAACGGGAGGCATCATACCAGAAGGGGGCAGGGGTTAGTTCCAGGGACCGTCAGAAGCCGTTCGGGCCGCAAGGGCCGCCTCATACTCCGTACGAAAGATACCAAAATCTGAGGGGGAAAGCAACGTGCCCAGGCGGTAAAGTGGCTGCTGGGCGTACTCAGCCAGGCCTGTGGGCACGGTGGAGAGGATGAAAGCTTTCAGCAGGGGCACCGACTGCGGGTTGTAGTCGATGCCGCGCAGCAACACGTTGTAGGCGGCCGAGGCGTCGCCCTGGCGGGTATGGAAAGCGGCGGCGGCTACCAGCCCGTTTTCCACGAATGGCGCCTGCTGCACGAGTTGTGCGTAGAGGCGCCCTGCTTCTTTGGGCTGCTGGTCGGCCTCGGCCAGCACGGCCCGAAAGTAGAGGCGCTGAAACTCATCGAATCCCATGAATGTGCCCTTTTGCACCAGCTCCCGCAGCTGGGGCCACTGCCGGCCGCGCACGTATAGCTCGCCCCGCAGCACGTTCCAGGGCGAGGCGCCCACGGCCCCGGCAGCCGGGGCAGCCTGATCCAGCGTTTGGCCAACCGGCGCCAGCTGGCCGGCATTCAGGGCCCGGGGCAGTTGCGCCAGCAGCGCCACTTGCCGCAGCGCCGGGCTGGTAATGGCAGCGGCGGCAGGTAGCAGGGCCGTAGCTGCTAGCTCGTCGCCCCGCAGCACCAGGTATTGGGCTTGTACCGAGTCGGGTGCCTGAGCGTAGGTCGTGCGGAGCTCGGGGTCGAGGGCGGCCCGCAGCAACCGGCGGGCGGGGCCGGCGGCGGCCCGGTCTGCTACCTGCCGGGCCGAATCGGGCTGGCTGGTCAGGGCCAGGGCGTAGGCTTCGGGCAGGGCGGCCTCGGGAGCGCCGTTTTCACGGGCCTCTTGCAGGCGGCCGGCGGCCGGGGCGGGCAGGTGCTGGTCGAGCAGCCATAGGCCCTGCAGTTGCTGGTAATAGGCGGTGCCCGCGCCCGAGCCGGTAGCCAGAGGCAGCAGGGCGTTCTGGGCCGCTACCGGCCGGCCGCCATAGTGCTGGCTGAAGGCCCGTAGCAGCGTCAGCTGGTCGAGGTAGGCCGCGTTGGCCGGGTTGGCCGCCAGGGCGGGCAGCAGGGGCAGCAGGGTAGTGTCGTGGCGGGCAGCGCGGCCCAGCCCGTTGTGGTAAAGCAGGGCGAAACTGGTAGCGTCGAGGCTGCGGGTGGTATCGGGGGGCAGCACATTGGCGGGGCCCGGTTGGCCGATGAGCTGGGCCAGCACCAGGGCGTTGCTCTGAAAAGCAGGCGAGGCGTTGCTGCCGGTGGCCTCCACCAGTTCGGCGGCGGCAGCCCACTGTTGTTGCCGGATGCGGTAAGCCAGCTCGTTGGCGGCCAGCGTCGGGTCGTCGGGGGCGGTGGCCGCCGCCCGGGCGCGGTAAAACGCGACCGAGTCGCTCAGGCTGGAGCGGGCATAGAGCTGGGCCAGGTCGGCGTTGAGGGCAGCGTTGGCGGGGTGGGCCTTCAGGCCGGTTCGCAGCACGGCCAGGCGGTCGAAAAAGTCGCGGGGCTCGTTGTAGAGGGCCGCCAGGCGCAACGTCAGGCGGGGCGAGGGGCGGCGGTCGAGGGCCCGGCGCAGGATGTTGATTTCGTTCTGGCGTTGCAGGCGGAAGCGGTAGAGCGCGGCCCGGCCCAGGCTGGCCTTGTGGTTGTGCTGGTCGAGGTCGTCGCTCTCGGCGTAGTAGCGCTCGGCCAGCAGAGCCCGCGAGAGGTCGTCGGGCACCAGCTCACTTTCCCAGCGGGCCAAATCGCCCAGATTGTTGAACGAGCCGGCCTGCACTTGGTCGAGCACGAAGAAGTTGTTGCGCAGACTCACGGCCACCACTACCACGAGGCCCAGCGCATACATGGCGTAAAACGGAAACCTTCGGGGCTCGAATACCACCCGGTACACGGCCTTTTTCTGGCGCAGAAGCGGGCCGAAGTTCAGCAGCACGTACACCAGAAATGCCGTTCCCAGGCCCAGAAATGCCAGCGCCGTAAAGTCGCGGCCGGCTTGCAGCAGCGGGTCGTTGGTGGTAGCCAGGGCGTAGCCGAGGGTAGCGGCGGCCAGTAGTACCAGCACCAGGTACAGCACGGTGGCCGCCCCCGGTGGCACCCAGGCGGCGTAGGTGACGGCGCGGCGGCGCTGGCCCAGCCAGCCCACTACTACGGCCGGCAGCAGCAGCAGGTAGGGGTCGAGGTAGAGGCCGGGCAATACCAGCAGTTCACTTTGGTTGAGGTAATAGAGCAGCAGGGCCCCCAGGTACAATCCGGCCGCCAGCAGCAGCGGCCAGAGCCCATAGCGGCCGGCGGGCGTATCGGCCTGGGTATTAAGCCAGAGCAAGCCGTGCACGTTTTCAAACCCTACCCACAGCACGAGCAGCCCAAAAGCCACGGCCCCGGCTACTGTGAAATAGGCGCTCAAGTGCAGGGCCGTGTAGTCGGCGGGGTTGGGGTTGCGCAGGAATACCAGCAGCCCCAGGCCCGTCAGCAGGAAAGCAAACGTGCCCAGCCGCCGTCCAAACGACACATCGGGCCGGAAGGCGTGGAAGTAGTAGGCCGGCCCCACCAGCACCACCAGCGCCAGCAGCAGCACATACTGTTTCCCAGTGACAAAAACGCCCAGCAAGTCGGCATTGAGCGACATCAGCAGGAAGATAACCAGCGCCATGCCCGCCACGAAAGCCGGCCGGGCCAGCGAGCTGGCCGCGGCCAGAAAGTAGGCCAGCGCCACGCCCAGCAGCACTACCAGCCCCAGCGCCGCCCCGGGCCGCAGAAAAGGCCCGGCCACGTCGTAGGTCTGGGTGAGCAGGTAGCCGTTGGCCTGCACCGGCAGGCGCGCCAGCCCCACCGCCACTTCGGCCACCGTCAGGGGTACGGGCGTGAGCTGGGCGACTGGCCGCAGGGGTAGCACCACATCTTCGGCCGTGAAGTAGTGCCAGCCAGCCAGCCCGGCCGCCAGTGCCGCACAGAAAGCCAGCAGCAACAGCGGCCAGGGCCAGCGGGAAGTGAGGGTGGAGGGAGCAGGCGTCAAATCGGAGCTTGGTTATTGGGTATAAGTATCGGGGCTTCGATGTCAGGAAGCCGGACATCGTGCTGGAGTTGGTCAAGCATGATGCCCGGCTCCCTGACATCGAAGCCCCAATACCTACAACTATTTAAAAACTATTCGAGCACTTTGGGCACTCGGAAGTAGTCGGAATCCTTGCGTGGGGCGTTGCTTAGGCCAGCTTGGTGGCTAACGGTATTGTGGGCCTCGTCGGGGCGCAGGACGTTGATTTCCTGCGACAAATGCACCAGCGGCTCCACGTCGGTCGTGTCGAGTTGGCTCAACTGGTCCACCCAGTCAAGAATTTTGTTCAGGTCGCCGAGCATCTGCTGCTCTTTGGTGGCGTCGAATTCGAGGCGGGCCAGGTGGGCCAGGCCGCGGAGGGTTGCTAAGTCGGTGCTCACGGAAAAAGAATCGAAGGTGAAAGGCAGTTGCCGGGCGCAAGATACGGTCTGGGGGCGGGTTACTGCCCGCTGTTCTACCTCGCTACTTAGGTTCAGATCGACGTTTGCTGGTGGTCGGCCGGGCTCGGGTGGTGGGAGAGGTCGGGGGCCGGAGCGGGCAAAGGCGCAGGCCGCCGTAAGGTGCTGGGGCCGGGAACCCCACCGGCTTCGGGCCGCAGGGCGCTGGCAATAACGTCGTACACCTGCTGCTTGAGGGCGGGCGCGTCGGCGGCCGTAAGGCCGGCCGTGCTGATGGGGGCGTGCACGATGATGGCCAGCCGGGCCCAGCGCACCCGCAGCCCGCCCACATCGGGCAGGAAGTGGTGGTTGAGGGGCATGGTGATGGGCACGATAGGTACCCCGGCGGCAATGGCGAGCTGAAACGCACCGTCCTTGAACGGCTCCAGCTGCTGGCCGGGGTGGCGCGAAATCTGGCCTTCGGGGAAGATGATGACCGAGCGGCCAGCCGCCAGCACCCGCCGGGCCAACACAATGGATCGGCCCCGGCTCACGGCGCTTTCGCGGTCGACGATGATGTGGGAGCGGCCGAAAATAGGGCCCCAGAGCGGAATTTTGGCCAGCGAGCTTTTTCCCAGCACGTGCAGCCAGCCCGGCAGGGTGCGAAACAGCAGCGGAATATCAATCAGGGAGCTGTGGTTGGCCAAGTACAGGCAGGGCTGGCCCGCGGGTACCGTTTCGGCGGCCCTGATGGTTTCGACCGGCACCCCCCACGCGGCGATAAAAAAGCGCGACCAGGCCCGGTTAAGCGCGTGCAGGTAAGGGTGCCCGGCCGGCCGGTGGCTCAGCGCCCACTGCACCGGATAGGTGAGCACGAACGGAGCCACGAACCAGAACGTGGCCCAGGTGGTGTACAAACGATGACCAACGTAACGAAGCAACTGCGCCATTCCTGCAAGTTAAGGCCGGAAAAATGAGGGCCAGATTAAAAGGGATTTGGTGATTGATGACGTTCCCTTTACCGTCTCACCGGCCAACCACTACACGCCCAGCAGGCGGGCTGCTTTGAGCAGCCCGGCCACGCTGATGGCGTCGGTGATGCGGCCATCCATGACCAGCTGCACGGCTTCGGAGAGTGGTAGCTTCCAAAGGCGCAGGTCTTCGGTTTCCTCGGGTTCCGTTTCGCCCTGCTCCAGATCCTGGGCCAGAAACACGAAACCCTCCTCATCGGTGACTGAGTTGGAGGTATGCAGGCGCATGATGTTGGTCCAGTGAGCGGCTAGCAGGCCGGTTTCCTCGCGCAGCTCGCGTTGCGCCGATTCGAGCACGTCTAGCTCCACGGGGCCGCCGCCCATCGGAATTTCCCAGCAGTATTCATTGAGCGTGTAGCGGTACTGGCCCACGAGCCAGGTATTGCCCTCGGCATCGACGGGCACGATGCCAATGGCCTTGTTTTTCATCGATACCACCCCATAAATACCGGGTTTACCGGCGGGGTTAATGATCTGATCCTCGCGCACCTGAATCCAGGGGTTCTGGTATTGGAGGGTGGTGCCGCGTACCTGCCAGGGATTGTGGTGTTCGTCTAAGTCGGCGGGGTAGCCCATCATGGAAAAGTAGAAGCCAGAAAATGAATCCGGCCCAAAGATACTGTGGCCGGCGGGGGTAGAGCCAACTGGGCTCGCCGGGCGGAACCATTCGTTGGCCGGGTGAAGCGCGTCGTTGGGCCAAAAAATCCATTATGCCCGCTGCTTTCGTATACTTTTGACCTACTAATTATTCAGCGCTGGTAAGGTTTATGGAAAGGAAGGCTCTTACCGCGTAGTATTGGCAGCTGGCAAAATTAGTAGGGTGGATGAATGATTTTTTGCCAGCCAATGCGATGGAAAAGGCCGCTACCTCGGGTAGCGGCTTTTTTATTGTCTAATTTTTTGGCTGGTGGCCCTTGCCGGTATAAGTCCCCCAGTCTCAGCTGCCCAGCTTGCCGGCCCCGAATCCTGTAGGTCGGCTGCCCCAACCCCTCACGAAACTGCCGCGTATCTTACTAGTGCCAGCCGTTCACATTCCGGCCGGCACCAGTTATTTATGGCCATCAAGCCCCAAAATAAGCCTGCTACGCCCAAAGAAGGCGACCCGCTATTCAATCTGAAGCACGCCGAAGCCGAAGCCGACCTGGCTAAAAAGAACGGCGGCCTGGGTCCTACCACCAACGTATACATGACTGAAGACGAAGAATCTAATATCGACGATGGTCCCCGCGACAGCCAGGGTACCCGCCGCGGCGAGCAGGACCCATCCCGTGAAGGCTCCAACGCCGGTAGCCACCAGTAAAGGTTTTTGCCGATGACCAACTGAACGTCATTCAGAGCAAAGGAAGAATCTCGCGTGCTGAAGTAACTACTGATAGTAGGATTACTTTGGCACGCGAGATTCTTCGCTTTGCTCTGAATGACGTTCTTTTACTAACCGCCAACCCCAATGTTACTCGTTTCCCATACCGGCGAACCGCTGGAAGCCGGCCTCGATGAAGCCGGCCGAGGCTGCTTGGCCGGACCGGTATTTGCCGCTGCCGTTATCCTGCCGCCCGATTTTACCTCCGAATTTCTCCACGACTCGAAGCAGCTGACAGCCCGGCGACGGGAGTTGGTACGGGCCGAAATCTGCCGCGAAGCTGTGGCTTGGGCCGTAGCTGAGGCATCGGTGGCAGAAATCACCGACCTCAATATTGCCCAGGCCAGCTACCTGGCCATGCACCGGGCCGTGGCCCAACTCCGGCTCCAGCCCACCCATCTGCTCGTCGATGGCAACCGGTTCCAGGCCCATCCCACGCTTCCCCACACCTGTATCGTGGGCGGCGACGGCCTCTACCGCACTATTGCGGCGGCCTCAGTGCTGGCCAAAACCTTCCGCGACGACCGAATGCGGGAACTGGATGCGCTTTATCCGGCCTACGGTTGGGCCCAGAACGCGGCCTATCCAACTGCCGCCCACCGCGCTGCCATTCGCGAGCACGGCCCCACCGAGCACCACCGGATGGGCTTTCGGCTACTGCCTAGCTAAAAAGCGGCTGCCAGACATAGCTGACAACCGCTTTTTAGCTTGCTAACGCATCAAATAATCAGCTCTTCAACTTCAACAAATCCAGAAACAGGCTGAATCCATCGACGGTAGTCCCGCCTTCGCCGAAGCTGTCGAAGCTCAGGGGCTTGATGATGTAGCCGCTCACGGCGAGGTCCTGGGCCTTGAGGCGGTCGGTTTCGAGGTCGGAGGTGGTCGTGATGAAGACGTTCAGGTTCACGAACTCGGAGTCGGAACGCAAGATTTCGAGCAGTTCCAGCCCGTTCATGCGGGGCATGTTCAGGTCGAGCATCACCACGCTCGGGAGTGGAATGCGCTCCTGGCCGCCTTCGCCACGCAGCATATCGAGGGCTTCGCGGCCGTTGCGGGCAATGTGCAGGGGCACATCAATGTTGTTTTTGCGCAGCTCGCGCTGCACGTTCATGATATCGAGCTGGTCGTCTTCGACGAGCAGAATGGCGGGGTGTTGCGTGTCGGGAGTCATAAGGCAGATAGAACGGGTAAACCAAGTTGGTAGTTGGTTTATACGGCAGTTAGGGGGTAAGGGCGGTAGCGGCGGCCGGCGCAGACGGGCGGCGGGCACTTTCCTTAGGCCAGGTGAAGATGAAGGAAGCGCCCGCACCCTCGGCCGATTCGACCCGGATGGTGCCACCCTGGCGCTCTACCATCTTCTTGACGATGGCCAGCCCCACGCCGGTGCTCTCCAGCGTGTCGCGCTCCGTCAGGGTCTGAAAGATGACGAAAATCCGCTCGTGGTACTCGGCCGCAATGCCCGGGCCGTTGTCGGTAATGGCGAAGGTGTAGAACTGGGGACCTTCCACGCAGCCGATGGTAATGCGGCCGTGGGCCGGGTCGTGGTGGTACTTTACGGCGTTGCTGATTAGGTTGGTGAATACCTGTTCGAGCTGCACGCGGTTGGTTTGCAGCGTGGGCAGGTAGAAGGGTAGCTCCACCTCGAAGCCGGCCGGCAGCTCGAGCGAGTCCACGATTTCGCGTAGCAGCTGGCGCACAAATACGGCCTCGTCGGCCTGGGGCGTGCGGCCCACCCGGGCCAGGTCGAGGATGCCGGTAATCAGGTTCTCCATGCGCCGCACCCGGTTGCGCATCAGCACCAGAAACTCCTTGATGTGGGCCGGCACATCCTGGCCCATGTCTTCCTCAATCCAGCGCGAAGCCGTTTCGATGCCCCGCAGCGGCGCTTTCAAGTCGTGCGATACCACGTAAGAGAACTGGTCGAGCTCTTGGTTGCGCCGCTCCAGCTGCCGGATATTGGTGTTGATGGTATCGGTCATGGTGCTGAGCGATGCGGAGAGCTTGGTCAGCTCGTCGCCCTCCGTGTCCGGCTGCTGGGTCGAGTAGTCGCCGCCGGCAATGCGCTGGGCCTGGTCAACCATGCCGTTGATGCGCTGCGAAAACTGCCGCACCAGATAGGCGGCGTACAGCAGCCCGAGCGCAATCGTGAGCAGCGTAACCCCCACCGACAGCACCCGGGTTTCGCGGATACTTTCCTGGAGCCGCACCCGCTGCTTGTAGCGGCTCTGAGCCTCCTCGCGGTCGAAGGCGGCGAACAGCACCCGGATCTGGTCCATAATCACTTTGCCCGTCAGGCTACTACCCAAGTTCTCATGTTCCAGCCCCCGCACGCCCAGGTGGTCGGGGTCGCGGCGCAGGGCCTCGCGCTTTTCACTGATGAGCAGGTGCGAAAACGCGGCCCACTGCTGAAATAGCGTCTGGGCCCGTTTCAGCCGTTGAAACTGCGTGTCGTTGGCGGCTACATCGTTGCGCAACTGGGCAAAGCGGCCCAATAGGTTTCGCTCGCCTTCGTAGTAGGGACCTAGCACGGCTTCGTTACCGATGAGCAGGTAGCCCCGGAAGCCGGTTTCCATATCGATGATGTTGCGCAGCAGCGTGGTGCCCTCGCCCGTAATGCGCTGGGAGTTGGCCACCCGCTGCGAATTGCGCAGTACGGCTCTCGAAAGCTGATAATTGATAAAGACGACGGCCGCGAAAAGCAGTGAAATAGCGAGAAATCCTGCGAATAACTTGGTCGAAAGTTGGAGCTTAAGCTTCATGCAGGAAGGGGCAGGAGGGCGCAGCCTGGGGCGGGTTAGCGGGCTTGTAAAGCGGCCTCAAGCGTGTGTAGCAGCACAATGATCTGGTCGGCCAGCTTGTTTATCTGGCCCAGGCCGGCCGTAGCCTCGTCCGAGCGGCCGCTCAGGCGCAGGTCCATGAGGCGGTTGGCTTCTGCATGAATTTTCCGGTGTACCCGGTCGAGCTCCCGGCTTTCGGGCAGATGAGCGTAAGTTTTAAGCGCATGCTGATTGATCCACTGGCCCAGCGAACAGAGGTCGGGGTCGCGGATGGGCCCCTCGGCCGTATTGCTGCCGTAGAGGAAGGAGCGGAGCTTGGACTTGAAGAGCAGGTGCTTGATGCGGGCGGCATCAAACTCCTGCTTGATATCATCGGTCATGCAACAGAGGACTGTAAGGACGAAGTAAGGGTACGGCGGACCGGAAGTCGAAGCAGTAATTGGCCAAAGATAGGCAACCATTGCCGTAACACCCGGGCATAATTGGCTACTTTCGCCCAGCCAAAGAACAGGCAGCGCTGGCTGCCTGGTTTCTTGGGTTGTTCCGCTTTTTCATCCCCCCCATCCCCCACCCACTTTCATGTCCGAAACGCTCAAAACTGTTCCGCTCAACGACGTGCACCAGCAACTCGGTGCCAAAATGGTGCCTTTCGCGGGCTACAACATGCCCGTGCGCTATTCCTCCGACCTCGAAGAGCACCACACTGTGCGCCGGGCCGCAGGCATGTTCGACGTCTCGCACATGGGCGAGTTCCGGGTGCGCGGCCCGAAGGCCCTCGACCTGATTCAGCGCGTGACGAGTAACGACGCCAGCAAGCTCGCCCCTGGTAAAGCCCAGTACAGCTGCCTGCCGAATAAGGATGGTGGCATCGTAGACGATTTGCTGGTGTATATGCTGGCCGAGGAAGACTACCTGCTGGTGGTCAATGCCTCCAACATCGAGAAGGACTGGAACTGGATTCAGCAGTTCAACACCGAGGGCGCCGAGATGCAGAACGTGTCGGATGAACTTAGCCTGCTGGCCGTGCAGGGCCCCAAAGCCGCCGCCGCCCTCCAGAGCCTCACCGACGCCGACCTGAGCGCCATTCCCTACTACTCCTTCGTGCAGGGCACCTTCGCGGGGGCCCCCGACGTCATCATTTCGGCCACCGGCTACACCGGGGCGGGCGGCTTCGAGCTGTACGTGCCCAACGCACACGCCAAGCAGGTCTGGGATGCCGTCATGGAAGCCGGCCAGCCCTACGGCCTGAAGCCCATCGGCCTCGGCGCCCGCGACACGCTACGCCTGGAAATGGGCTACTGCCTCTACGGCAACGACATCACCGACACCACCTCGCCCCTGGAAGCCGGCCTGGGCTGGATTACCAAATTCACCAAGGACTTCACCAACTCCGAGAGCCTGAAAGCCCAGAAAGAAGCCGGCGTAGAGCGCAAGCTCGTCGGCTTCCTCATGGACGGAGCCGGCATCCCGCGCAGCCACTACCCGCTGGTGAACGAGGCCGGCGACGTCATCGGCGAAGTAACCAGCGGCACCCAGTCGCCGAGCCTGAGCAAGGGCGTGGGCCTGGGCTACGTGCAAACCGCACTGGCCAAGCCCGGTACTCCGATTTTCGTGCAGGTACGCGGCAAGAACCTGCCCGCCACCATCGTAAAGCTGCCCTTCGTGCCCGGCACGGAGTAGGGGCGCGTTGCACGCGCCCGCCGGGAACTACCCGACAGCCGAACGCATGTTATCTACGACAAGAGGCGCGAATATCGCGCCTCTTGCAGTTTACCCTTTCACGATGAGTCCAGCAGAAAAGCCCGCAAACCTTCCTCAGACCGAACAGCCGGGCAGCCCCAGCGGGCGCGTGCAACGCGCCCCTACCTTCGATATCTGTTTCTCCCCCGAGCTGCTGCCGCTCTTCGATTTGAAGGGCAAGGTGGTGGTGGTAGTCGATGTGCTGCGGGCCACCTCCAGCATCGTGACGGCGCTGGCGGCGGGCGTAACCCATCTGGTACCGTTCAGCGAGCTGGCCGAGTGCCGGGCCATGGCGGCGCAGGGCTACCTGACGGCCGCCGAGCGCGACGGCCGCCAGGCCGAAGGCGTAGACCTGGGCAACTCGCCCTTCGGCTACCTCGATGGGGTGGTGCCAGTGCAAGGCCGGGCCGTAGCCATCACCACCACCAACGGCACCCGGGCCCTGCACCTATCGGCCGCCGCCGATGAAATCGTGGTCGGGGCCTTCCTCAACCTGGGGGCAGTGGCCGACCACCTGCGCCGCCTAAGTAAGGATGTGGTGGTCGTATGCGCCGGTTGGAAAGGTCATTTCTGCCTCGAAGACACTCTGTTCGGCGGCGCGTTAGCCGCCCGCCTGCAAGCCGACTTCGATACCACCGGCTCCGACGCCACCCTGGCCGCCCTCGACCTCTGGGCCGCCGCCGCCCCCGACCTTTCGGGCTACCTGCTCCGCTCGGCCCACGTGCGCCGCCTCAACAGCCTCGAAGCCCATCAGGACATGGCCTTCTGCATCCGCCAGGACGAATACGACCTAGTGCCGGTGTTCAAAAATGGCCAGATCACGAATTAGCACGGATTTTAGCGGATTTCACGGATTTTGTAGACGGTAACGGTATTACTGCCAGTTTCCGGATTACACGGATTTCGCAGCAAATCAAAAAGGCCACCCCAAGTTGAGGTGGCCTTTTTTAATCGGCTATGAAATCCGTGAAATCCGGAAAAATCCGCGCTAATCCGTGGTCTATTGAAACTGCTGCTCCTCGGTGCTGCCGACCAGGGCGCCGGTGCTGCCGAGGCCGGCGGTTACCACGTCCTGCACGGCGTCGAAGTAGCCGGTGCCCACGAAGCTCTGGTGCTTGACGGCCTTGAAGCCCTTCTTCTGGAGGGCAAACTCGCGCTCCTGCAGCTCGGAGTAGCCGGCCATGCCCCGCTCGCGGTAGGCCGAGGCCAGCTCGAACATGCTGGTGTTGAGGGCGTGGAAGCCGGCCAGGGTGATGAACTGGAACTTGTAGCCCATGGCGGCCAGCTCCTCGCGGAAGGTTTCCATTTCGGCCACGCTGAGCTTGGCGGCCCAGTTGAACGAGGGCGAGCAGTTGTAGGCCAGCAGCTTGCCGGGGAACTGGGCGTGAATGGCCTCCGCGAACTGGCGGGCCTGCTCCAGGTCGGGGTGGGAGGTTTCCATCCAGATCAGGTCGGCGTAGGGGGCGTAGGCCAGGCCGCGGGCAATGCCGGCCTCCAGGCCGCAGCGGACGCGGAAGAAGCCTTCGGAGGTGCGCTCGGCCTCCTGGAGCACGAAGGGTTGGTCGCGCGGGTCGATGTCGGAGGTGAGCAGGTCGGCGGCGTCGGCGTCGGTGCGGGCCACTACCAGGGTGGGCACGCCCATCACGTCGGCGGCCAGGCGGGCGGCCACCAGCTTGTTGATGGCCTCCTGAGTGGGCACGAGCACCTTGCCGCCGAGGTGGCCGCACTTCTTGGCCGACGACAGCTGGTCTTCGAAGTGGACGCCGGCGGCCCCGGCCTCAATCATCATCTTCATGAGCTCAAACGCGTTCAGGTTGCCCCCAAACCCGGCCTCGGCATCGGCCACGATGGGCACCAGCCAGTGCACATCGCCCTCGCCGGCTACGCTCTGAATCTGGTCGGCGCGGAGCAGGGCGTTGTTGATGCGGCGCACCACGGCCGGCACCGAATCGGCGGGGTAGAGGCTCTGGTCGGGGTACATCTGGCCCGAGTTGTTGGCGTCGGCCGCCACCTGCCAGCCGGAGAGGTAAATGGCGTTGAGGCCGGCCTGCACTTCCTGCACGGCCTGGTTGCCGGTGAGGGCCCCGAGGCCGGCCACGTACTCCTCGGAGTGCAGCAGCTGCCACAGCCGCTCGGCTCCGTTGCGGGCCAGCGATACTCAATGGTCACGGAGCCGCGGAGCTTCAGCACGTCCTCGGCCGTGTAGGGACGCACAATGCCTTTCCAGCGCGAATTCGTGGCCCAGTCCTGTTCAATGGCGGTTATGCGTTGCTGCTTGTTCATGGAAGTAGGGGTAAGGAAGGTGAAATGAAAAGGCAAAGTGACGGCAAAAGCGTAGCTATCCGCTCCGGAATGCGGGTTGAAAAAGGCAGTAAAATGGGGTGGGGTATTGCGTAGCTCAGAGCCCCAGGGCTGAAGCCCTGGGCTACGCAGCGGTTAACGACGCGCTGATTAGCCCAGGGCTTCAGCCATGGGAGCCTGGTTAATCGAGCTGGTCGTAGGCGGGCAGCGTCAGGAATTCGATGAACTGCTCGCTCATCACCAGCCGGTCGAAGAGGCGGGCGGCTTCCAGGTACTTGCCTTGGGCGTAGGTTTCGCTCCCACCTGCTCCTTGATGCTTTCGAGCTGGGCGGGCAGCAGTGCGCGGTACAGCGTCCACGGTCACGGGGCGGCCGTCGGCGAGCTGGGTGCCGGGCGTGTGCAGCCACTGCCACACCTGGGCCCGCGAAATTTCGGCGGTGGCGGCGTCTTCCATCAGGTTATAGATGGGCACGCAGCCGTTGCCCCGCAGCCACGATTCGAGGTACTGGATGGCCACGTCGATGTTGAGGCGCAGGCCGGCTTCGGTGATGTCGCCCTCAGGCGCTTTTACCAGGTCCTGGGCCGTTACGTGCACGTCGGGGCGCTTATTGGCAATCTGGTTGGGTCCGGGCATGAACTCATTGAAGACCTCCAGGGCAATCGGGACCAGGCCGGGGTGGGCTACCCAGGTGCCGTCGTGGCCGTTGCGGGCCTCGCGCACCTTGTCCTGGCGGACTTTCTCCAGAGCCTTTTCGTTGGCTTCAGGGTCGTTTTTGATCGGAATCTGGGCCGCCATGCCGCCCATGGCGTGCACGCCCCGGCGGTGGCAGGTCTGAATCACGAGTTGGGAATAGGCGTCCATAAAGGGCACCGTCATGGTCACGGCGGCGCGGTCGGGCAGGCGGAATTCAGCCCCGAGGCCCAGGCGCTTGATGTAGCTGAAAATGTAGTCCCAGCGCCCGCAGTTGAGACCAGCTGAGTGCTCGCGCAGCTCCCACAGAATCTCGTTCAGTTGGAAGGCGGCCGGCAGGGTTTCAATCAGTACAGTGGCTTTAACAGTGCCTTTGGGCAGCTCAAGCGCGTGTTGGGCGAAGTTGAATACGTCGTTCCAGAGGCGGGCTTCGAGGTGGCTCTCGATTTTGGGCAGGTAGAAGTAGGGGCCCGTGCCGCGGGCGCAGAGCTCGTGGGCGTTGTGGAAGAAGTAGAGGCCAAAGTCGAACAGCGACCCGCTGACCGGCTCGCCATCGACGAGCAAATGCTTTTCGAGCAGGTGCCAGCCCCGGGGGCGCACCATGAGCACAGCCGTTTTTTCGTTGAGCTTGTACTCCTTCTGGGGCGTGCTGAGCGAAATGGTGCCGCGCACGGCGTCGCGCAGGTTGCGTTGGCCCTCCACCACGTTTTCCCAGGTGGGCGCGTTGGAATCCTCCAGATCGGCCATGAACACCTTGGCCCCGGAGTTGAGGGCGTTGATAATCATTTTGCGCTCGACCGGCCCCGTGATTTCCACCCGGCGGTCGAGCAGGTCGGCGGGCAGCGCGGCCACGGTCCAGTCCTTCTCACGGAGCAGGCGGGTTTCGGGCAGAAAATCGAAGGGCTCACCGGCGGCCAGTGCCCGCTGGCGGTCCTGGCGCTGGCTGAGCAAATCGCGGCGGGTGGGTTCGAAGCGGCGGTGCAGCTCGGCCACGAAAGCCAGGGCCGAGGGCGTCAGGATTTCGGCGTATCCGGTCGAATAGTCACCCATCACCTTCACCCGCTCGGGCGTGATGTACGACGGAGTAAGGGTTTGGGGGTCAGCGAAAGGCGACATAAGAAAGAGTTTAAAGTGAGAGATGAAGACATTCCGGGTAGCAATGATCCAAAGATAGGTTAGCGAATTATACTAAACAAGCGAATATTCGCTAATTTTAGAAATGCGCTATGAATCCGTAGATTTGCGGAGTTGAGGGAGCCTATTAGGCTTACTGTCATCTTGAGCGGAGCGAAGGACCTTATTACGTTTGAACGAACCGTTACTACGTGATAAGGCCCTTTGCTCCGCTCAGCATGACAGACGGATCTAACTTCCTGCACTATTATCTCACCGCTCCATTTCACCACCTCACCGCATGCTGAGTCACGGCCAGGTTGTTCGCTTAATTTTTGGGCTGAAGCTGCGTGAGCTGCGGCAGGAGCGGGGCTTCACGCCGGCCGAGCTGGCCAAGGTCTGCGACGTGTCGGTGAGCTACCTCAACGAGATTGAGAAGGGCAAGAAGTACCCGAAGGCCGACAAAATCCTGAGCCTGAGCAAGGCGCTCGATGTGAGCTACGACCAGCTGGTGTCGCTGACGCTGCCCCGGCGGCTGGAGCCGATTTCGGAGCTGCTGCAGTCAGATCTGCTCAAGGAATTCCCGCTGGAGATGTTCGGCCTCGATCCGCTGCGCATCATGGAGCTGATTGCCAACGCCCCGGCCAAGATGAACGCGTTCATCAGCACGCTTTTCGAAATCGCGCGCAACTACGAGATGCGGCAGGAACACTTTTTCCTGGCCGCGCTGCGCTCGTTTCAGGAGATGCACGACAACTATTTCGAGGAGCTGGAGCAGGATGTGCGCACATTCAGCGTCGAGCACGGCCTTTCGGCCGCGGCCCCGCTCGACCGGCGGCGGCTGGAGCAGGTGCTTACGGAACAGTACAGCTACACTATCGACCGCACCGGGCTGAGCGATTACGGCCACCTGGGCCGGTTGCGGTCAGTATTTCAGCCCAAACGGAAGCGGCTGCTGCTGCGCTCAGGCCTGAGCGGGGCCCAGGAGGGCTTTGTGCTGGGCCGGGAGGTGGCCTTCAATTACGTAGGCCTCAAGGAACGGCCCTACGTGAATGCGTCGTTTCCGGTGCACTCGTTCGAGGAGGTGCTCAACAATTTCAAGGCCTCCTACTTCGCCGGGGCGCTGTTGATGGAGGAGGAAACGCTGGTGCGCGACCTGACGGGCTTCTTTAACGCTAAAAAGTGGGAGCCCGCGCTGCTGCTGGAGTTGCTGGCCCGCTACGACGTGTCGCCGGAGATGTTCATGCAGCGCATCACCAACCTGCTGCCCCGGCATTTCGGCATTCAGAGCCTGTTTTTCCTGCGCTTCGACCAGGCCAACAGCGCCGCCGACTACAAGCTGACCAAGGAGCTGCACCTCTCGCGCCTGCACAACCCCCACGGCAACGAGCTGCACGAGCACTACTGCCGCCGCTGGATTTCGCTGCGCCTGCTGGCCGAGCTGCGTCAGCAACCTGCTGCCGGAGTGCCCTCGTTCACGCTCGGGGCCCAACGTTCGCGCTACCCGCAACGGCGACGAGTACCTGTGCCTGACGCTGGCCCGGGCCGGCACGGCCACCGAGCCGGCCGTGAGCGTGACGGTGGGCCTGCTCTGCGATGAGAACCTGCGCCAGAAAGTCCGCTTCCTCGACGACCCGGCCATCGTGGTAAAAGACGTTAATGAAACCTGCGAGCGGTGCACCATCCCCGACTGCGAAGTGCGCGCCGCCGCCCCGCTGGAAGTGGAGCGCCGCCAGCGCCAGCAGGAGCTGCAGGCCGCCGTAGCGGCACTGGTGAATGAGGGGTGAGAAGGGCGTGAAACCGGAGCATGACGTTCTTTTCTCACTCTCAGTAAATTTCCCGAGCACCAACCAATGCGTAAATTCTGGCTCATTTTCCTGATTGCCCTGAGCGTAGCCGTGCTGGCGGGGCTGGGGGCCGGGTGGTGGGTGCTGCGCCGGCCCAACGTGCGCGAGTCGGCCTTTGGGCCGGCGTACCTCTACATCGGAACGGGCGCCAGGTACGGGGCAGTGCTCGACTCGCTGCGCAAATACGAGTTACTGCGCGATGAGCAGACATTTAAGTGGGTGGCCCGCTGGCGCAACTACCCCGCCCAGGTAAAGCCGGGCCGCTACCTGCTGCGGCCGGAGCTGGGCAACCTGGCCCTGGTAGATATGCTGCTCCGGGGCGAACAGGATACGGTGGCTTTCACCTTGAACGCCTTCAAGTACAAGCCCCAGCTGGCCCGGCAGCTGGCCCAGGCCTTCGAGGCCGACTCAGTTAGTCTGCGCCGCCTGCTCAACGATAATGCCCTGCTGCAGCAGCGTTATCAGGTGGATACAACCACCGTGCTGACCCTGTTTCTGCCCGGGCCTTACCGCCTGCTCTGGAACTCCTCGGCCCGGCAGCTGCTCGATTCGGCGGCGGCCACCCACCGGCGGTTCTGGACCCCGCAGCGCCGCCAGCGGGCCGATTCGCTGGGCCTCACGCCCACCCAGGTACACGTGCTGGCCAGCATCGTGCAGCGCGAAACGGCCCAGCCCACCGACAAATCTCTCATTGCCGGGGCCTACCTCAACCGCCTGCGCAAAGGCATGCGCCTGCAGGCCGACCCCACGCTGCTCTGGGCCATCGGCAACTTCGGGCGTGAAGCGGGTGCTCAACGCCGACAAGCTCGTGGATTCGCCCTACAACACCTACAAGCATAAGGGCCTGCCGCCCGGCCCCATCACGTCGGCCAACCGCCAGACCCTCGATGCCGTGCTACGCCCCGCCCGCCACAACTACGTGTTCTTCTGTGCCCGCCCCGACGGCAGCGGCTTCTCCGACTTTGCCGAAACCTACGCCGAGCACCTGCGCAACGCCCGCCGCTACCAGCGCCGCCTGGATAGTCTGGGGGTAAAGCGGTGAATGAGTGACTCGGTGAATGAGTGAAATAGTTCTGTTATCCTGCTGAAGAGAAAACCTTGATGCATTGAGGTGTCGTGCTTTAACGCTTTTGTGCTGCTGTTACATAAACTTTCGCAGGTGCAGGATGACCTAACTGTTCACTCATTCACCGAGTCACTCATTCACTCAATGAATACACCCGCAACTGCATGGAATCCTGGCGGGCCTGTTGCCAGCGGTCCAGGGTTTGCCGGTAGCCGAGGCCGGTAAACTCGGAGTGCTCCAGAAAAAGCAGGGGCGAGGTAAGGGCCGGTTCGGGCCAGGCCGCGAGTGGGGCCGCCCGCCGGAGCGAGTCGAACTGCCGCACGTTGGCCACGCGCCAGTAGGCATCGAGCAGCACGTAGCGGTAACCCTGGCGGCGCAGGGCCGGCAGGTCGGCTTCGCGCATGACCACCCGTACCGTGTCGGCGGTGGGGCGGAAGGGGGCCAGGCCCAGGCCCACCGTGCTGGCGACCGGGCCGTCGCCGTGGGTTTGCAGCCAGCCCGCCACAGCCGGGTAGCTGGTGGGGGCGGTGTAGGCATAAATATGGCGCTGGAGGCGGTAGCCATTGCCCGCCAGCACCAGCAGCCCCAGCACCACCAGCGCGAGGGTCGGCAGGCGCCGCAGTTCCAGCCACCCCAGCGCGTACCACAGCCCGTAGGCCCACAGCAGCCCCCGCGGCGCTTTCAGCAGCAACGACATGCCGGCCAGCAAACACCAGCCCCAGACGGCCAGATACAGCTCCGGGGAAAGCGGCTGGCCGCGCCGGAGCTGCCGCAGCCGTACCAGCGGCCCCAGCAGCCCCACCCACACCAGCCCCGACTCGAAATCGAGTAGGTAGCGCAGGTAGTAGAGGAAATCGGGCTGGATGGTGGTGGTGCGGCCGGCGGCGTTGGCCGCGTCGGGGAAGGCTACTTTGTAGTACACAGCGGCCCAGGCATACCAGGGCACGCCGGCCAGCACGCCCACCAGGCCCAGCACCACGTAGGGCGCGGCCAGCAGCAGCAACACCCGCCACCAGCGCCCGGCCCGCCACAGCAGCCCATCGGCCTGCCACCATTCCAGCACGGCCAGAATGGGAATAGCCAGGAGGAATTTGTAGTTGAAGCCCAGACCCAGCACCAGCCACCCGGCAGCCCGGTAAAGCGTGGTGCTGTCTGGCTGCCGGAGCCGTTGGTAGTACGCCCCCAGTAGCCCCGCAAAGCACAGCAGGCTGGCCGAGCTCATGGTAAAGTCGCGGCCCGAGAAGGTGAGGAAGGTGCCGGTACCCACCAGCAGCGCCAGCAGGCCGGTCTGCCAGCCGGGCAACCGGGTAGCGCGGGCCACAAAATCGGTGAGCAGCCCTACCGCCGCCACGGCCACCACGGCATTCAGGGCCAGAAACACGCGGTAGTCAGTCGTGAAGCCGGCCACCGGGGCGTAGAGCAGCATAAACAACGGGCTGCCGTGCCGAAACAAGTGGCTGAGGTTGCCGGCCGCTACCTCCTGCACTACCTGCCAGTTGCGTACCGAATCGTAGTCGGGCAGGGCCGCGGGCAGCAACCCGTGCAGGCGCACGGGCAGTAGCAGCAGCAGGGCCACGGCAAGCCACAGGCGCGACTGGATGACGGACGAAGAGGAGGAGGGCAGCAAACGGCTCAAAAGGTAAAACACTAACGCAACGCCCGCCCTGGCCGGTCAGCCCCACGGGTTTTCTGCCCCGAAGATGGCAGATTGCCGCCGATACCACCGAACTTGCGGCGGTATCCGGTAACGGGCCCGCCACTTCGCCCGGGCCCAGCCGAATTATTGCTCACTTCTCAGCTTCTGCCTATGCGTCTGGTTGTTCAGCGCGTCCGCCACGCCCGCGTTACCGTTGCGGGCCGCATTACCGGCCAGATTGGCCCCGGCCTGCTCGTGTTGGCTGGTTTCGCACCCGATGACGACACCGCTGTGCTCGACCGGCTGGCCCGCAAGCTGGTGCAGCTGCGCATCTTCGCCGACGAGGAAGGCCGCATGAACCGCTCGGTGCAGGAGGTCGGTGGCCAGGCGCTTATTGTAAGCCAGTTTACGCTGCTGGCCGATGCCCGTAAGGGCAACCGGCCCAGCTACGCCGGGGCCGCCCCGCCGCCGGTGGCCGAACCACTCTACGAGCAGTTTGTGGCGCGGGTAGCCGAGCTGCTGGGGCAGCCCGTCGCGACCGGCGAGTTTGGGGCCGACATGCAGGTCGAGCTGCTCAACGACGGGCCCGTAACCATTGTGCTCGACAGCTGATGGCCATGCCGGCCGCTATGCCCTTCCCCAGTTCTTGTACGCACTTTCTTTCACCTCTCTCTTCTGCTACATGACCATCGACGAGGCCCAGCAAACCGTGGATACCTGGATTCAGACCACCGGCGTGCGCTATTTCAACGAGCTGACCAATATGGCCATGCTCACCGAGGAGGTGGGCGAAGTAGCCCGCATTATCGCCCGGCAGTACGGCGAACAGTCGTTCAAAGAATCGGACAAGGACAAAGTGCTGGCCGACGAACTGGCCGATGTGCTATTCGTAGTTATTTGCCTGGCCAACCAAACCGGCATCAACCTCACCGAGGCCCTGACCCAGAACCTGGCCAAGAAAACCCAGCGCGACGCCACCCGGCATCAGCAGAATGAGAAACTGAAATAAACCAATAGGTCGGAGCGCCAAAAAGCCGTCATCCGGAACGAAGCATCTTCGCTCTGGATGACGGCTTTTTGGCGCTCCACCTGTCGGTTTTACTTCTCAAACGGCTTCGCTACCTGCGCAAAATCTACCTGATGCTTCTGGGCCGTATCGGTCAGAATCTGGTGCTGCCAGGGGCGCAGGGTCTGGTCGGCACCCAGCTCGATGATGTCGCCCATGACGCGGTTGCTAAGCACCAGGTTAGCCATGACGGGGTTGTAGTCGGCGGCTAAATGGGCTTTGAGCGTTATCAGCAGCGTTTCGCGGGCGTCGGCCTCAGCGGCTTTGGCTCCGCTGAGGCGGCGGCGGAAGGGAAAGCGGCGCTGGTCGGCCGGCAGCGGTGGCTCGGGCTCCCGGTCTTCCTGGCTCAGGGCCACGAGGCGGTCGGCGAAGGTGCCGCGCTTGAGCTCGGGGTGCAGGCCGTTGGCGTTGCGCAAATGGCCGGAGCTCGTAACGGGCAGGCGCGTGAGCTCGGCCAGCCGGTCGTTGCTGGCCACCATGTACGAGGGCCGGTCGATGTGGCGGGCCACTTCGTCGCGCAGCAGAAACAGGTCGCGGAACATGGGCAGCTCGGGCGGCATAATGCGGTATTTGCCCGCCAGGCGCATGTACGGGCGCTCATCGCGCGAGTAGCGCACTTCTTCGAGGGCCTGGTTTTCCTGCTCGGCCCAGGCCGTGCGGCCCAGCTCGGCCAGCTTGGCATCGAGGCGGTCGGTGAGCTCGAACAGGTACAGCACATCGTTGGCCGCGTACTGCTTCTGGGCTTCGGTGAGGGGGCGCTTAAGCCAGTTCGACTTCTGTTCGCCCTTGTCTACTTCCAGCCCCAGCTCCTGCTGAATAAGGCGGCCCAGGGAGATGTTGTTGTCGGCTTCGGCCAGCAGGGTGTACTGCACGCTGGTGTCCACGATGTTGCGCACGTGCACGTTGTAGAGCTCATCGAGCAGCAGAATGTCGGACTTGCAGCTATGGAACACTTTGGCCACGGCCGGGTCGCGGAGCACTGCCCAAAGCGGTTCGAGCTCCTGGGCCGGGTTGGTCAGGGCCAGGGGGTCAATCAGGTACACCGTCTGGTCGTCGAACACCTGGATGAGGGCCAGGTTGCGGCCGTAGCGGTGGCGCATATCATCAAACTCCAGATCGAGGGCCACGCGGGGGCTCTGGTGCAGCGCCCGGGCTGCCTGGGCTACGGCGGCTCCGTCGGTGAGGTACTGAATATCGGGCATCAACTAGGTAAGAAAAATGAAGGCCCGAAAAAGCAGTCGGGCAAGGGTAGTAAAGGTAGGAAGCGGGCAGCTGGCAAACCACCGGGCCAAGAAGTAAATGGCGGTAGTACTTGCAGAATTCGTGGGTTTGGTTGCAAATTGGCAATTAGTTGCCAGCTGGTTTGGTTTGCCGGACCCAATGCAGTACTTCTCCGGCCCGACGAAAGGCTTGTGTATTGTCGATTCCTGGCTTGTTGTTTTCACTCTCACGCCCTTAACCGGGTTCCCCTCGATATGAGAAAAAACTACTTACTCGCCCTTGGCGGGTAGTCTGCTGGTGGCCACGACGGCCATTGGCCAAACCCGTGCCGTTACCGGCCGCATCACCGACGCGGCCGGTGCGGGCCTGCCGGGCGTAACGGTGCTGGAGCGCGGCACCACCAACGGCACCAGCACCAACACCGATGGCAGCTTCAGCCTCAATGTGCAGCCCGGGGCCACGCTGGTCATCAGCTCCATCGGCTTCGAAACCCAGAACGTGGCCGTGGGCAGCCGCACCAGCGTGCCCATCACGCTGCGCAGCAACGCCACCGAGCTGAGCGAGGCCGTGGTAGTGGGCTACGGCACCCAGACCAAAGCCGACCTGACGGGCTCGGTGACGCAGCTCAGCGCCAAGGACGTGGAAAACGTGCCGACGGTCAGCTTCGAGCAGGCCATTCAGGGCCGCACGCCGGGCGTAACCATCAACCAGAGCTCGGGCAAGCTGGGCGCGGGCGTCCAGATCCGGGTGCGGGGCTCCTCGTCGGTTACGGCCTCCAACCAGCCCCTGTACGTGATTGACGGCATTCCCGTCACGTCGCAGGACGTGGGCTCCGACACCGAGCCGCTCAACCCGCTGGCCGACCTCAACCCCAACGACATCGAGAGCATCACCATTCTGAAGGATGCCTCCTCGTCGGCCATCTACGGCTCGCGGGCCTCGAACGGCGTGGTGCTGGTAACCACCAAGAAGGGCCGCCAGGGCCGCAGCAAAGTGAACGTGGGCTACTACGTGGGCACGAGCGAAACCACCCGCCGCCGCGAGTTCCTCAACGCCGCCCAGTACAAGGAGCTGTTTACGGAAGCGGCTACCAACGAGGGCTACGATCCGCAGGAGGAGTTTGAAGCCAGCGGCCTCGATATCAACTCGACCGTCGACCAGAACTGGAGCGACGAGCCCTTCCGCAAGGGCCGGGTGGAGCAGTACGACTTCAACGTGAGCGGCGGCGACGCCAAAACGCGCTTCTACCTGAGCGCCACCTACAACGACCAGACCGGCATTATCGTGGGCAACCGCTACCGCCGGGGCAGTGCCCGCATCAACCTCGACCACTCGGTCACGCGAGAAGCTGAAAGTGGGCCTGAACCTGTCGCTGACGCGCTCGGTGAACGACCGGACGCCCAACGACAACGCCTTCTCCAACCCGGTGCAGCTGAATGCGTTGCCGCCCATCCAGCCCAAGTACGACCCGGTACACCGGCGAGCTCAACCAGAACACGCTCTACTACAACAACCTGCTCGATCTGGAGAAGGGCTCGAACCGGGCCGGTACCTACCGCTCGTTCAGCACGGCCTTCCTCTCGTTTCAGCCCGATTAAGAACCTGACGCTGCGCACCGAGGCCGGCGCCGACTTCCTGAACCTGAACGAAGACCTGTACCGCGCCGCCGGCACCCAGAACGGGGGCAACACGGGCTACGGCTACAGCAACCAGGTGCAGGTGATCAACTACACCACCAACAACACGGCCACCTACCTCAAAACGCTCAACGAAGACCACAGCATTGATGCGCTGGTGGGCTTCTCGTTCCAGCGTTCCGACACCCAGGCGCACCTCGGCCGAAGGCCGGGGCTTCCCCAACGCCGAGTTTACGCGTGTAAACAACGCGGCCATCAAAACGGCGGGCTCGGGCTCCTCGCGCGACGGCTTCTCGTTCGTGTCGTACTTCGGCCGCGTCAACTACGCCTTCCGCAACAAGTACCTGGTGTCGGGTAGCGTGCGCCGCGACGGCTCGTCGCGCTTCGGAGCCAACAACAAGTACGGCACGTTTGGGGCCGGCTCGGTGGGCTGGGTGGTATCGGAAGAAAGCTTCCTCAAGGACAACGGCATCGCTAACTTCCTGAAGCTGCGGGCCAGCTATGGCCTGACGGGCAACGCCGAAATCGGCAACTTCGCCTCGCGCAGCCTGTATCACGCCCATTCCCTACGCCGACCAGGCGGGCATGCGGCCCAGCGCTTCAGGTGGGCAACCCTAACCTGACCTGGGAAAACACCACCCAGACCGACCTGGGCCTGGAGTTCGGCTTCCTCGACAACCGCATCTCGGGCGAGGTGGACGTGTACCAGAAAAACACCACCGACCTGCTGCTGAGCCGCCCGCTGCCCTACACCAACGGCTACAACAGCATCACCGAAAACGTGGGCTCGCTGCGCAACCGCGGCCTCGAAATCTCGCTGAACACCCGCAACATCGACAAGGAGTTTCAAGTGGTCGACCGGCGTTCAACATCTCCTTCAACCGCAACAAAATCACGTCGCTGGCTGCGCCCATCCAGAGCCAGTACCTGGGCAGCGTGCGCGAGGGCGAGCCCATTGGCGTGTTCTATGGCCGCAAGTATGCCGGCGTCGACCCGGCCAACGGCGATGCGCTCTACTACACAGGCCGACGGCAGCACCACCAACCTGCCGTCGCAGGCCGCGCTGCAGATAGTGGGCAACCCCAACCCCAAGTTCACGGGCGGTATCACCAACACGTTCTCGTTCAAGGGCTTCGACCTGAGCGCCCTGGGCCAGTTCACTGTACGGCAACGACATCTACAACGCGGCCGGTATCTACCAGTCGGTAAACGGCGACTACTTCGACAACCAGACGCTGGACCAGCTGAACCGCTGGCAGAATCCGGGCGACATCACCAACGTGCCCCAGGCTCGCCTGTACGCGGCCAACGGCACGGTGCAGTCGTCGCGCTGGGTAACGGGCGGCTCGTTCTTCCGCGTGAAGAACGTGACGCTGGGCTACAACCTGCCCGCCGACCTGGTGAAGAAAGGCTACCTGCAGTCGGCCCGCATCTACGTGTCGGCCCAGAACCTGGCCACCATCACCAACTACGACGGCTACGACCCGGAAGTGAACACGGCCGCCTTCTGGTGCTCGCCAACTACCTGCTCGGCCACGACTTCTACACCCCGCCGCTGGCCAAGACCTTCCTGGCGGGTATCAACTTAGGCTTTTAAACTGCTGATGCACTCTCCGATGAAAACCATCCTTTTTCGTTCTTCGGCGGCGCTGGCCCTGGGCCTGGCCCTGGGCCTGGGCGCCTGCCAGAAGCAGCTCGACATTCAGCCCTTCCAGTCGGTTGATGCCACCACCGCCCTCAACACCGCAGGACAAGGTGGGCAGCGCCGTCGTGGGCCTCTACGCCCAGCTCGACGACCCCAACCTCTACGGCACCAACCTGATTCTGGTGCCCGAGCTGATGGCCGTTGACAACTACATCAACTTCCAGGGCACGTTCTCCAACTTCCGCGACATTGCCCGCCGCAACACCAACGCTCAGAACACAACGGCCGAGGGCATCTGGCGCACGGCCTACCAGGCCGTCAACGAAGCCAACCTGATTCTGTCGGCGCTGGACGTAGTGACGACGGCCGACCTCAAGAAGCAGTTCGAGGGCGAAGCCCGGTTCGTGCGGGCCGATATGTACTTCGAGCTTGTGCGCCTCTACGCCAAGCAGTACGTGCCCGGCGGTGCCAACGCCCAGCCCGGGGTGCCCATCAGCCTGGAGCCAGTGAAAACCCTTGAGCAGGCCGACCAGAAGCTGGCCCGCGCCACCGTGGCCCAGGTGTACACCCAGGTAATTGCCGACCTGAATGCGGCCATCGGGCTGCTGCCGGCCACCAACGGCACCCGGGCTTCCAGCTACACGGCCAAGGCCCTGCTGGCCCGCGTGTACCTGCAGCAGAGCAAGTTCGTGAAGGCCGGCGCCCTGGCCGACGACGTGATCAAGAACAGCGGTAAAAGTCTGTCGCCTACGCTGCAGGCCGTATTCACGAACAAAAACTCGTCGGAAACGCTGCTCGAAATTCAGCAGAACGACCAGAATAACGCCGGTACGGCCAACAGCGGCCTGGCCACGCACTTCGCCAGCATTGGCCAGCTGGGCCGGGGCGACGTAACCATCCTGCCGGCCTTTGCGGGCCTGTATGGTCCTAGCGACGCCCGCGGCGAATCGCAGTTGCTCTACATCGGCACGGGGGCCCGGCCGGGCACCCTGCGCTCGGGTAAGTTCACGACCTACGGCCAGAACATTCCGGTAATCCGGTTGGCCGAAATGTACCTGATCCGGGCCGAAGCCGCCTTCCGGGCCGGTAACACGGCCGCGGCGCTGGCCGATATCAACCGCATCCGCACCCGCTCGGCGGCTACGCCCCTCACGGCGGCCCAGCTCACGCTGGCTACCATTCTGCGCGAGCGGCAGCTGGAGCTGGCCTTCGAGGGCTTCCGCATCCACGACCTGAAGCGAACCAACACGGACCTTTCCGCGACGGTGCCCATCACAAACCCCCGTCTGATTCTGCCCATCCCGATGCGCGAAATCAACATCAACGCTAATCTGGTTCAAAACGAAGGCTACTAACCCGTAGCTGCCAGATTGGTAAAGAGCTGAAAAGGCCGCCCCGGATATCCGGGGCGGCCTTTTGCGTAGCGGGCGAAGCGGCGGGCAGCAGCGGGGCTGGCCGGGAGTTACTTATCCGAAATCAGCAACTGGGTGCCTTTGCCGCCCCCCGTGATGATGACTTTGGCATTGGGCGAGAGTGGCAATGTCCTTGTTGGCCTTGATGGCTTCGTACTGCAGCAGCTTGTCGCTGAGCTCGGTGTTGATGATTTGCTGGTAGTCGGCGATGCCCTGGGCCTCCACGCGCTTGCGGTCGGCTTCCTGGCGCTCCTTCTGCAGCACGAACTGCATCTTCTGGGCGTCCTGCTCGGCCGAAATCTTGCTCTCGATGCTGCGCTTCACCGGGCCGGCAGCTGAATGTTGCGGATCAGGAGCTGGTCGAGCTGCAGGCCGTTGTTACGGAAGTCCTCCTCAATGGCTCCAGTAGATGCGGGTCTGGAACTCGTCGCGGCGGGTCGAGTACAGGGCCACGGCGTCGTAGTACACGGCGTTGTCGCGGATGCGGGTGCGGGCAATGGGGCGCACGATTTTGCTCTGGTAGTCGGCCGCCGATGGTGGAGAGGATGCGCGGCGTTTCGGTGGGCATCACGTGGTAGAGGGCCGTCAGGTCGATAACGACCTCCAGGCCGTCGGCCGAGAGCACCCGGATGGCGTCGTCGCCGGCCTGCTGGCCCTCGGTCTGGATGGCCGACATGGTGTAGTTCTGGGTTTTGGTGTCGAAGCGCGTGACTTCGACCAGCGGATTGACGAGGTTCAGGCCGCTGGGCAACACCCGCTTCTGCACCTGCCCGAAAAGCGTCTGCACGCCTACCTCACCGGCGTCAATCTGGATGACGGTGCTCAGGGCTATGCCCAGCACCACCAGCAATGCCCCGGCGGCCAGCAGCAGCCCCCGGTAGGCCCCAATGGCCGACACGTTGCGGCGGGCCGTGAAGCCAACTACCAGTAAAATCAGTCCAAGAATAGCAATGGTCATAGAAAAGGGGAACAGTGAACAAATGAATCTTTCGTCTTCAACTAGAAGATAACAAGCCGCAAACAAAAAAGGCCGCACCAGGCGGCCTTTGTAGTGGGCGAGGCACTAGTCCTCGTCTTCGTCGCGGCTGAAATCGATGGTGGGCACCAGCCGCAGCGCCTCGCGGATAACGTCGTCCATCTGGGGCTGGGAGTCGGCATCGAGGGTTCGCTCGAACAGGTGCAGGAGCTGCTCGCCATCTTCGTTGACGTAGAGGTTGGCGTAGAGGCGCTCGAACGCGGCGGCTTCTTTCTGGATGGTGGTATCGATGGCGGCCACCGACGGGGCCTTGAGGGCGCGGAGCAGAACGTCGAGCACCTTGCGGGCCTCGTCGAGGTCGCCCAGCTCGGCCAGTAACCTGAGCAGCGTCAGGGCCACGCCCAGGCGCACCCGCTCGAAGCAGAAGGGCAAGTCGGCGGGGCTGGCCTGCTCGAAGGCGCGATAGGCATCGCGCGTGGCGGGCGTTAGGTAGCGGGTAGCGGCGGCCGGTTCAGCAAAGGCCAGGTCGAGCAGGCGCTGGTAGGGGGAAAGGAGCATCGGGAGAGAAAAAAGCGCGGGGGCCGTCGGGCCGGGCCGCAACGAGAACCGCCCGGCAACCGGGTCAAAAAATAATGGGGCGGTCGGAAACTCCGCGCCCCAAAGGTACAATTGTATAGGCGGCCGCAGCCGATAAACCCGTTTGGTAGTTATCTTAGCAGCTTCGGTCGACTTCGTTCCACCCCGCACTCGTTTCCCCCCTATGACGCATAAAGAAAAATGGCTGGCTTTCGCTCCGGCCGGCTTGCTCACCATCGGCCTGGGCACCTGCCTGGTGCAGTGGGCCGCCGATAAAAAGCGCCGCCGCGAATCAACCACCGAGTGGGTTTCGGCCGGTACTGCTGCCCTGATCGTGCTCAACGCCGGCATCAGCCTCTTTGGCCGCGGCGTGGTGGAAAAAGCCAAACACGATATCAGCAACCACCTCGACGAGCCCGACTACGGCAATATTGGCCGGCTGTAGGGTGAAATAGTGAGATGGTGAAATGGTGAGTTTGCTGTTCGAAAGACCCGATTGCGCTACTTGCGCCGCTGGGTTTATTCGCAATCAGCAGAACTCACCATTTCACCATCTCACTATTTCACCGACCTTACAACACCCGCACCTTCAGCTGCGAAGCCTGCTGAGGAGTGTGGTAGAGGCGGTGGGTAGCGGTCTGGAAGTCCTTTTCGTCGGCCTGGTAGATGTTGGGCACGAAGGTCTGGGGGTTGCGGTCGACCATCGGGAACCAGCTGCTCTGGACCTGCACCATGAAGCGGTGGCCCTTGCGGAAGGTGTGGCACAGGTCCTGAACCGTAAAGGGCACGGCCGTTACCTGGTTCGGCACGAAGGCCTCGGGCTGGCTGAAGCTGTTGCGGAACCGCCCGCGCATCACTTCCGAGCGCACCATCTGCTGATAACCGCCCAGCTTCACGCTGGGGTTCAGGCGCGGGTTGTCGGGCGTATCGTCGGGATATACATCAATGATTTTAACCACCCAGTCGGCGTCGGTGCCGGTGGTGGCTACTTGTAGCAGGGCCTCGATGGGGCCAGCCAGCGTCAGGTCCTCGGTCAGTACGTCGGTCTGGTAGGTGAGCACGTCGGGGCGGCGCGAGGCGAAGCGCTGGTCGTCGGTCATGTACTCGCGGGTCATGCCCGTGGCCATGTTCTCGTTGGAGGGCACCGGGTGGGCTGGGTCGCTGATGTACTGGTCGAAGGCCGGGCCGGCAGTGGGCTGCTCGAACCCGATTTTACCGTTGGCCTGGAAGTACATGGTTTTCTCCTGGGCCTGCTTGGGCGGCCAGGCATCGAAGGTGCGCCACTTGTTGGTACCACCCTCAAACACGGTGGCCTCGGCCACGCCGGGCTGCTTGCCGTCTTTGAGGTAGCTCTTGAAGAACGGCGCCTCGATTTCCTTCTGGTAATAAATGGAGGGCGAATCGCCGTAGGCCACGTTGCCTACCAGCTCGCCCGTGCCGCGGGCCCAGCCGCCGTGCACCCAGGGGCCCATCACGAGGCCGTTGGTCATGCCCGGGTTCTGCTGCTCAATGGTTTTGTAGGTTTGCAGCGCCCCAAACAAATCTTCGGCATCGTTGAAGCCGCCCACCGTGAGCACGGCGGTGTTTTTGTTGAGGTTTTTGAGGTGGGGGCGCAGGTTGCGGGCCTGCCAGAACTCGTCGTAGTCAGGGTGGGCCATCATCTCGTTCCAGAACGCCACTTTACCCTTGTAGTAGCGGGCATCGGCATTCTTAAGCGGGCCCATGTTCAGGAAGAACGCGTAGCCATCGGGCGTGCCGTGCTTGAAACCGGGGTTGCCGGTGGGCGTGGGCGCGGGCCGGGGCAGCCCGAACGAGGCCAGGAAGTTGAAGGCGTGGGGCAGGAAGAAGGCCCCGTTGTGGTGGAAATCGTCCCAGAACCAGTCGGCAATCGGGGCCTGGGGCGAGGAAGCCTTTAGGGCCGGATGGCGGCTGAGCAGGCCCGTAGCGGTGTAAAAGCCGGGGTAGCTGATGCCCCACTGGCCCACCTTGCCGTTGTTTTTCGGCCCCTTTTTCAGCAGGAACTCAATAGTGTCAAACGTGTCGGTACCCTCGTCGATGTCGTTTTTGCCTTTGTGCGTGTCCTTTTCGGGGCGCATATCCATGAACGTGCCCTCCGACATATACTTGCCCCGCACATCCTGGTAGGCGAAAATGTAGCCTTCGTGCAGCATGGTGGAGCTGGGACCGAGGCTTTTCTTGAACTTGCCCGGCTCGTACGGCCCCACCGAATAAGGCGTGCGGTTGAGCATAATGGGATAACGCACCTTGTCGGCATCCTTGGGCGCGTACACCACCGTGTAGAGCTTCACCCCGTCGCGCATCGGAATCCGGTATTCCGTTTTAGTGTAATGCTGCTGAATGTAGGCCGTATCGGCCAGCAGCTGGGTCAGGGCCTGCTTATCGGCCTCAGACGGCAGCGGGTAGGAAACCGGCTGCTGGGCGTAAGCCGCCGTCAGGGAGCCGGCCGCCAGCAGGGCCGATAAGAAGCGGGGCGAAAGTAGGGGTGGGGCATAAGGGAAGGATGAGGGTTGAGTAGAGCTTGGCTCTAAAGCTAGGCAGCTCTAAAACTAGCTCCCCTCCTTGGAAAGGAGGGGCTGGGGGTGGTTGATGGCGCTGGAACGATGACTAAAGCTAGTTTCTAAAAAGCTGTTCAACTGTTGTCAACCACCCCCAGCCCTCCTTTCCAAGGAGGGAGCTAGTTTTAGAGCTGCTTAGCACTAAACAAAAGATGCAGCCCCAAACCATGGTTGCGTCGTTGGCCTGCTCAAATATGCTTTCTTTGAAGCAGAAAATCTGCTAACCTGCCGGCTTCGGCCGCTCTACGCTCCCCTATTGGTGAAAAACCTTACTTCCCGGGCCCTGGGCCTGTTACTGCTGTGGCTGCTGCTGGCTCCCGGCGCGGCTTCGGCCCAAACCCCGGCCGCTACTGCCGGCCCGCTACTGACCCCCGCCCAGTTTCTGGGCTACGAGTTGGGCACCCGCTTCACGCCCCACGCCGAAATGCTGCGCTACGTGGCGCACGTGGTGGCGCACAGCCCCGACCGGATGCGGCAACAGCAGTACGGCCGCACCTACGAAAACCGTCCTTTGGAGCTGGTGTACGTAGCCTCGGCTGCCAACCTGCCCCGCCTCGAGGATATCCGGCGCAACAACCTGCGGCTGGCGGGCCTCGAAACCGGGGCCGTTAGCGGAACCACGCCGGCCGTGGTCTGGCTTAGCTACAACGTGCACGGCAATGAGGCCGTGTCGTCGGAGGCCGTGATGCAGGTGCTTTACGATCTGGCCAACCCGGCCAACGCCGCCGTGCAGGGCTATCTGCAAAACCTGGTGGTGATTGTGGACCCCTGCGTGAACCCCGACGGGCGCGACCGGTACGCGCAGTGGTACAACCGCGTAGCCAACCAGCAGCCCAACGCCTCGCCCCTGAGCTGGGAGCACCACGAGCCCTGGCCCGGCGGGCGCTACAACCACTACTATTTCGACCTCAACCGCGACTGGGCCTGGCAAACCCAGCAGGAAAGCCGCCAGCGCATTACGGTGTACAACCAGTGGCTGCCGCAGGTGCACGCCGATTTCCACGAAATGAGCCCCCTGGCGCCCTACTACTTCTCGCCGGCCGCCAAGCCCTTCCACGCCGACCTCACGCCCTGGCAGCGCCAGTTTCAGGACATCATCGGCGACTACAACCGCAAGGTGTTCGACCGCAACAACTGGCTTTATTTCACCCGCGAAACCTACGACCTGTTCGCCCCCTTCTACGGCGACACCTGGCCCAGCTTCAACGGTGCCATCGGCCTGACGTACGAGCAGGGTGGGGGCGGCTCGGCGGGCCTGCGCTATGCCAAGCCCGACGGCGATACGCTCACGCTCACCCAGCGCATCGAGCACCACCGTGCCACCAGCCTGGCCACCCTGCAGGCCGCCGCCGACCGCCACGAGGACCTGACCCGCGAGTTCCGCAAGTTCTATGCTGATGCCCGCACCAAGCCCCAGGGCGAATACAAAACCTATGTGCTGGCCGGCTCTTCCGACCCCGGCCAGGTGAAAGCCCTCACCCAGTATCTCGACCGCCAGCAGATCAGTTACGGCTTTGCTGCCAAGCGCAGTCGCCAGGCTGGTTACAGCTACGCCACGGGTAAAGCTGAAACCGTGCAGATCGAGCCCCAGGATGTTGTCATCAGCATGTACCAGCCCAAATCGACGCTGGTGAAAGTGCTGTTCGAGCCCCAGGCCCAACTCGAAGACTCGCTCACCTACGACCTCACTGCCTGGTCGCTGCCCTATGCCTTCGGGCTGAATGGTTACGCTTTGAAAAACCAGCTGTCGGTTGTGGGAGGGCAGTTGCCAGCTAATTCAGTTGTTCGTAGTCAGTTGCCAGTTGTCAGTGGTAGAATTAATCCAGCGACCAGAAGTGAAAACGAACCGACAACTGACAACCAACAACTAACAACCACCACCGCGCCCTACGCCTACCTGGCCCGCTGGAACAGCCTCCAGGATGTACGCTTCCTGAGCCGGCTGTTGCAGCAGGGCGTGAAGCTGCGGGTGGCCGATGAGCCCTTCGAAACCGAGGGCCAGAAGTACGGACGCGGGACGCTCATTATTGCGCGCACCGGCAACGAGCGGCTGGGCCCGCGCTTCGACCAGCTGGTACACGCCCAGGCCGATTCGGCGGGCGTGACGGTGCAGGCCGTGCAGTCGGGCCTCTCGACGACCGGCGGCGACTTGGGTTCGCGCTCGGTACGGCCCCTGAAAATGCCTGCCGTTGCTGTGCTGGCCGGCCCGGGCGTTGATGCCACGGCCTTCGGAGAAGTCTGGCACTTCTTTGAGCAGCAGGTGGGCTACCCCGTCACGGTACTGGGCACCGACTACTTCAGCAGCGTTCCGCTCCATAAGTTTGATGTGCTCATTCTGCCAGACGGCCGCTACGACGACGTGCTGACGGACAAAGCGCTGGCCGGCATAAAAGCCTGGGTGCGGGCCGGCGGCCGGCTTATCGCCCTGGAAGGAGCCTCGCGCTTTTTGGCCGGCAGCAAGGATTTGCTGCTCAAAACCAAAGCTGTCGATTCGGCGGCCGTGGCCAAGAAAAAAGCTCCGTATGCCGCCCTGCGCCGCTACGCCGATGCCGAGCGGGAAGGAATCGAAGACAAGGTGCAGGGCAGCGTGTTTCGGGTGCAGCTCGACAACACCCACCCGCTGGCTTTCGGCTACGGCTCCACGTACTTTGCCTTGCTGCGCGAGGCCCCCAACTACCAGTTTCTGCCCGAAGGCGGCTGGAACGTGGGCGTACTCAAAAAGAACAGCTACGCCGCCGGCTTCACCGGCCGCAAGGCCCGCGCCGGCCTCACCGACAGCTTCGTGCTCGGCACCCAGGACCTGGGCCGGGGGCAAATCATTTACCTGGCCGATAACCCGCTGTTCAGAGCGTTCTGGCAGGGCGGCAAGCTGCTGTTCGGCAATGCTGTATTCATCGTGGGCCAGTAAGCCGGCTTGCTGACAAATACGCGTTGCCCCGGTTTGCCCGGATGCCGCGGCGGGTTAAGGCATAAAAAAAGAGCTTGCCAAGGGGCAAGCTCTTTTTTTATGCGAAACAGCGGGCTGCTTAGTTCACAATGTCAACGGCCTTGTTCTTAACGGCTTTAGCGCCGCGCTTGGTAGCGCGGGCGGCTTTTTTCGCACCCCGGGCCGTTTTTTTGGCGGCCTTTGAGGCGAATTCGCCGGTTGCTTCAGCCCCGGTTTCCACTGCGTTGCCGGTGGCGCGGGCGCCGGTTTCTACGGCATTGCCCGTCGCCTGCGCGGCTTGCTGGGTGCCCATCTTAGCGTCCTGGATAACCTCACCGGCTTTGGTGCGGTCTTCAGGGGTTGTGGTCGTAGTAGTTTGGGCAGAGGCCGCTGCCGTGGTGAGGGTGAAAGCGGCGGCTAGCAGAAATAACTTTTTCATGATCGAAAGTCGGAAGGAAGTAAATGGATTCGGGCCTTATACGTGGTAATGCGAAAAGCAACGGAAAAAAGCTAAATCCAACCTGCCGCCTGCCTTGCCAAGAAGAGAACCGGCATTGGTGGCAGGCCCCGTTAGCATAGCGGCTTTTCTGGCGTGCTGGTCGTGTAATCTGCTGAGCCAATAGCCAATCCTGCACGGCATGCCATTGCCCTAGGATAGTTCGCTACTGCGCTATTGGAGAGCTGCCTATTCTCTGCCTGGCTCCGGTTTCAGCCTTGAAATCCTATCCATTGTGCCCGGAACAGCTATGCCGCACCAGTTTAAGGCAGCAGCAGCGACGAGTCGCCGTAGCTCAGGAAGCGGTAGTCCTGGGCCAGGGCGTGGTCGTACACCCGCCGCCAGTCGGGCCCGATAAGGGCGGCTACCAGCAGCAGCAGGGTGCTTTCGGGCTGATGAAAGTTGGTGATGAGCCCTCGCACCAGCCGAAACTGGTAGCCGGGCGCAATCAGCAGTTGGGTGGTGGCGTGCAGCGTGTCGGCGCCGGTTAGTTCGAGCTGGGCCAGCAGCGCATCGAGGGCGTCGGGGGCTGTGGTGTCCTGTTGCGGTTTCGTAGGGTTGCCACTGCTCCACGTGCCAGGCGGGCAGTTGGGCCGGCCGCTGCAGCAGGCGGGTTCCGAGCCAGTACAGGCTTTCGAGGGTGCGCAGGCTGGTAGTACCTACCGGAATAATGGGCAGGCCCGCCGCCAGGTGGTCGCGCAGCCGCCGAAGCGTGTCGATGCCTACGCTAAAGGGCTCCCCGTGCATGGGGTGGCCGGCCATCTGGTCGGCTTTCACCGGCTGAAACGTGCCCGCTCCCACGTGCAGGGTCACGCGGGCGGCCAGCGTCCGCCGTTCGGCCAGCTCGGCCAGCACGGCTTCGGAAAAATGCAGGCCGGCGGTGGGGGCTGCCACCGCACCTTCCTGGGCCGCGTACACGGTCTGGTAGCGCACCGCGTCCACGTCGGTATCGGCGCGGTTGAGGTAGGGGGGCAGGGGCAGGTGCCCGGCGGCCCGCAACACTTCGGCAAAGGGCAGCTCGGCCGGCTCCCAGCTGAACGTAATCAGGGCGTAGCCTTCGTGCTGCTCGGTGCGCACGGCCTGCAGGGTGGCGGGCTGGCCCAGGGCCTCAAATTCCACCGTTACCGGGCCTTCTTTCCAGCGGCGGCCGTTGCCTACCAGGCACTTCCACACGCAGGAGCCGGTTTGCTGCATGGCTGGCTCGATGGCCCGGTGCGGCGCTACCGGCTCCAGGCAAAACAGCTCGACTGCGCCCCCGGTGGGCCGGCGGGCAAATAGCCGGGCCCGCACCACTTTGGTATCGTTGAACACCAGCAGGCTATCGGAGGGCAACAGGCCCGGCAACTCCCGGAACGTCTGGTCGCGCGATGGCTGCCGGCCTCGTACACCAGCAGCCGCGACTGGTCGCGGTTGGGCAGCGGCTCGGGTGCGATGCGGCCGGCCGGCAGCTGGTAAGTGAAATCGTGAATGGAAAGCTGGCGGGGGTCAGACATGGGTTTGGGTAGCTGCATAGCCGCAAGCTACAAGCTGTAAGCTTTTTGTGGCGCCCGACAAAGCCACGGCTGTTGCGCGATCAGAGGCGCACATGGCCTATGCAATGTATCTTATGGCTTGCAGCTTGCGACTTATAGCTTGCAGCTACTTTCTACTTTTGAAAAAACAGCAAGTGCTGCTGGGGCAGGGTTTCCACCGAATCGGTGAGGCGCAGACCAACGGCGGCCATTTCGCGGCGGACCTGGGCCACGCTCATTTTATGGATACGCTTGATGGGTACGCTGGGGTCCTCGGCCCGGTACTCGACCAGGGCCAGCCGGCCGGTGGGCGAGAGGGCCGTACGGATGGCGCGGGCCATTTCACGAGGATGGTCGAACTCGTGATAGGCATCTACAATGAGTACCAAATCGACCTGGCCGGCGGGCAGGTTGGGGTTTTCAGTGGTGCCCCGCACCGGCACTACGTTGGTCGCGCCTAAGCGGGCCTTGTTTTCGCGCAGGGCCGTCAGCATCTCGGCCTGAATATCAACGGCCAGCACCCGCCCCTGGGGCACAAGCGGACTTAGGCGAAACGTGAAAAACCCCGTACCGGCCCCGATATCGGCCACCACATCGGTGGGCTTGAGCTTGAGTTCGCGCAGTAAAATGGCGGTGCCTTCTTCCTGGGCCCGGTCGGAGCGGTCGAGCCAGGCGGCGCCCTCGTGGCCCATTACGTGGGCAATCTGGCGGCCCAGGTAATACTTGCCGATGCCGTTGAGGTCCTGGGGCGAGCGGCGCTCGTAGCCGCTGGTATCGGGCTGAGCCTGGCGGCGTTGCTCAGTGAGCTGGGCAGTAGTACCCTCACTGAGCGTTTGGGTACAGGCTCCGGCTCCGGTCAGGAGCCCGGCCACGCCAAGCGAAAACCACAATTTGAAGGAATATGACATAGGCTGGAATGCAAAGAAACGGCGCAGTTCTAACATAGCTTGCCCCAGAACGGTTCGGACGCATTTTAATTGGCTGGCAGGGTCTTTAAGGGGTTGATAATCTGGCTATCGGTTGAGTTACCGGGGGGGCGACGAATAATTTAAATAGTTTTGCCCCGCTGTTTTCTACTTTGGTTCGTAGAAACCGCGTTTGCTCATTCATTCACCCTTTTTCTCTACCCCATGAAACACCTGTCCGGACTCTTCAACAAACTAACGGCCGTGGTGGCCGTTGCCGTAGCCCTAACGAGCTGCAACCGCGCCGAGTATGCCATGCTGCCTAAAACGGCTTCGGCCTACCACGGCACCCAGCGCGCTACCATCATCACCCCCGCTCCAGCCGCTACGGTTGCTCCGGAAGTGGCCCTGGCCCCCGCCGAGGTAGCTGCGGCTCCGGCTGTTGTTGCCCCAACTCCGGCTCCTGCCGTAGCGCAGACGGCTCCGGCAACCGCCCCGGTGGCGGTGGCTGCTCCGGCTGCCAAGCCCGCCAAGCTGAACTTCATGCAGAAGGCGCTGGTGCAGAAAGTTATCAAGAAGGCCGACAAGATGGCTTCCAAAGTACAGGTGAAAACCAAGTCGGAAACGGCTGCTGCTACTGCCCTCAACGGCAACCTGCGCACGGGTATTATCCTGCTGCTGGTGGGTGCCCTGGTTACGCTGCTGCCGGGTAGCATCTTTAGCCTCATTGGCGGCATCATCGCCATCATCGGCCTGATCTTCATCATCCTCTGGCTGCTCGACGAGGTCTAGCCTGCTCGTTCAACCCTAAGCAAAAAGGTCCCGGTTGCCAATTGGCAGCCGGGACCTTTTTGCTTCAAGCCTTCCGCATCATTGTGGATGGGTGGCTGGTGGAAACAGGCTTCTTGAAGGGGAAGGATAGGTAAATGGTGGCGAGGTATTAAAAAAGTGCGTTATTAGGGTGCATTCTCGTTTCCACTCTGCCCCCATCCTGTAGCCCCGACTTATGAGCAACCTATTCATAAGTCGTTTTTGGCTGATGCTGCTATTGCTGACGGGCTGCCAAAGCACCCGGCCGGTCCCATTTTCTTTCACCCCGCCAGCTACTGACTACTACCGGCGGCAGCCGGCACCAGCCGGGGCAATTGCGGGAGCGGAGCTGGCCCAGCTCACCGCAAGCCTGCCCGACTCAGCCGCCGGCATGATGCCGGCTCGCCAGCCTGTATACCGGGCCGTCTTCTCGCCCCAAGTACCTCCTTCGCCCCGGGTGTTGCCCAACCCTGCCGCCATTCTGCCCGATACGGCTATCGGGCGGCTTCCGCAGCCGCTACCCATTGATAAGCCCGATCCGCTGACTACGGCCGTGAATGTGGGTGGGGCGGTTTCGCTGCTCGGTGGGGTGGCCCTGATTGTTGCCGCGGCTAACAACGACAACGGTGGTTTCAGCGGGCTGGGCCAAGTGCTCCTGGCCCTACCGCTTCTGGCCATCGGCGTTCCACTGCTGCTTTTCCAAGGGAAAAACGGCCGCCGGCGCAAGCGCCGTGAGGCCCGGTTGGCCGCCCGGCAGCCGTCGGCTGCGCCTGCGCCGAAGACTACCGCCGCCAACCGGCCACTTGAAAAACTGGGGCTGGGAATGATGATTGCCAGCGGCCTACTGCTGCTGCTAGGGCTACTAGGCGGAGCGTCAGGTGTAGGGCTGGCTGCCATCGTGGGGGTGCCTCTAGCGGTGATAGGGCTTATCCTCTTCATTGCCGGTTCGTAGCCCTGTCTTCAAGTGGGCCAACAGCGGGCGGCGCCTTACATCGGGTCCACGTCGGCGACCAGGCGCACCTGCTTGAACTCCTTCTGGTCACGCACCACGTCCATGGCGGCCATGATATCGGCTTTGGCGGCTTTAAGCACCGTGTGCTCGCGGTCGAGCTTGATGGTGATTTCCTGCAGGTAGAAGTTGCGGATGCGGAAGATGTAGGGCGCTTCGGGGCCCAGCACGGCCTCGCGGCCCAGCCGGTCCACCAGCTCCTGAGTCAGCAGAATGGCCGCCTGTTCGCCCAGCCGCTGCTCGACGTGCTTCACCGTCATGCGAATGATGCGCATGAACGGCGGGTAGCCGTGCTCCCGGCGCTGCATGATTTCGTACTCGTAGAACTCCAGGTAGTCGTTGCGCATCACCTTGTCGAAAATCACCTGCGTCGGGGTCGGCGGTCTGGATGATGACGCTTGCCCTTCTTGCCCTTGCGGCCCGCCCGCCCGCTCACCTGCACAAACATCTGGTAGGCCCGCTCGTGGGCCCGGAAATCGGGGTAGTGAATGATGGTGTCGGCGTTGATGATGCCCACCAGGCTCACGTTGGCGAAGTCGAGGCCCTTGGTTACCATCTGGGTGCCCACCAGCACGTTGGTTTTCTGCTTCTCGAAGTCGGCGATGATCTGCTGGTAGGTGTTTTTGGCGCGGGTCGTGTCCAGGTCCATGCGCTGGACGTTGGCCTGGGGCAGCATGATTTTCAGGTCGTCCTCAATCTTCTCGGTGCCGAAGCCCTCGCGTTTTCACGGCGCGCGAGCCGCAGGCGGGGCACTTGGCCGGCATCCGGTCGTGGTAGCCGCAGTAGTGGCAGCGCAGCTCGTGGGCTGTGCTTGTGGTAGCTCAGGCTCACGGCGCAGTTGGTGCACTTGGGTATCCAGCCGCAGTCCAGGCAGGTTGATGAACGGGGCGTAGCCGCGGCGGTTCTGGAACAGAATCACCTGCTCCTGCTGGCGCCAGCTTGCTCTCCATCTCGCGCCATCAGCTCGGCGCGTGAAGTGGTTGTGCATGGTTTTCTGCTCGCGCGGCTTTGCGGGTATCCACCAGCTCGATTTCGGGCATGCCGGCCTCGCCGAAGCGCTTGGTGAGGCTCACCAGCCCGTAGCGGCCCTGCCCGGCCTGGTAGTAGGTTTCCACGGCGGGCGTGGCCGAGCCGAGCAGGGTTTTGGCGCCCTGGAAGTTGGCCATCATCAGGGCCACCTCGCGGGCGTTGTAGCGCGGGGCGGGGTCGTACTGCTTGTAGCTGCGACTCGTGCTCCTCGTCCACGATGATGAGCGAGAGGTTATCGAAGGGCAGAAACACGGCCGAGCGCACGCCCACCACCACCTGAAACCGGCCCGAGAGCACGCCGTTCCACACTTCCACCCGCTCGTTGTCGGAGAACTTGGAGTGGTACACGCCCAGCCGCGAGCCGAACACGCGCATGAGGCGGGTCACAATCTGGGCCGTGAGGGCAATTTCGGGCAGCAGGTACAGCACCTGCCCGCCGCCATCCAGGGCCTTGCGAATGAGGTCGATGTAGATTTCGGTTTTGCCCGCGCCCGTCACGCCGTGCAGCAGCACGATGTCCTTGCTCGCCGAACTGGGCCATGATTTCGTCGCGGGCCGTGGTCTGGGCCTCGGTCAGCGTGAAGTGCAGCTGGGCCGTGGGCTCGTCTTCCAGCGGAAAGCGCGATCACAATCTGGTCGAACTGCTCCAGAATGCCGTTTTTGATGAGCGTGTTCACCGCCGAGGCCGAGAGGTGCGGGGCTGCTGGTGAGGGCCGCTTTCTCGATGCCCGCGTGGTTGGCGTGCTCGTTCTGGTACACCGGCACGCGCTGCAGGTACTTCATCAGCACGTCGAGCTGCTTGGGCCTTGCTGGCCAGCTGCCCGAACAGCTGCTTCCAGCGCCGCCTCGGCCACGAAGTGGTGCGCCAGCCGCACCTTCTTCACCACCTTGGGCGCATACTTGTCGGCGGTGTGCTCAAACAGGAAAATGACGTCCTTCTGCATCAGCGACTTGATGCACCTTGTGGAAGGAGGTGATGCCCAGCAGGTCGCCCACTTCGGTAAACGTCAGGGCTTTGCCCTCTTCGCCGGTGCCCAGCGCGTCCACAATCCCTCTTCCTGGTCGCCGAGCGGGTAGGCTCGTTTTCCGCCCGTGAAAAGCCGGATGCAGCTGCATGCGCGACTCTCGAGCTGAGCTTGAGGGCCGAGGGCAGCGCCGCATTGATCACCTCGCCCAGGGTGCACATGTAGTAGTCGGCCATCCAGCGAAAAGCTTCAGCTGGGGCTGGGTCACCACGGGCGCATCGTCGATAAATTCGAGGATGTACTTGGCCTGGTATTCCTTGGGCGGCGTCTCGTGCACGGCCGCCACAATGCAGCTCAGCGTGCTCTTGGCCCCAAACTGCACGATGACCCGCCCGCCAATCACCACGTTGTCGTTCAGCTCGATACGGCACGCGGTAAGTGTAGAGCCGGGGCAGCGGCAGGGGCAGAATAACGTCGGCAAACAGCGTCACCCGGTCGGCCGCCGGTGCCGGCGCGGGCGAAATAAAATCAAGCGTAAGACTCAACGGAAGGCAATACAAAAAAAGAGGGCTGCCGGGTGCCTCGGGCGCGCGGCAGCTGCCCAAAGGCGACAGGACAGTTAGTAAAGATACACCAGCCGCCGCCGCTACGGAAGGCAGGGCGGCAAATTTAACCGGGCCGGCAGGCTAGGCCAGCTGCTCCAGCGCCTCGGCCACCGAGTGCACCGGTGGCTGGCAGGCGTGGTTGAGGCAGACGTATACCGTCGTGTGTCCGTTCCGGGGCTGGCGGCCGTGCAGCAGGGGCAGGGTGCTGGCCTGTGCGGTGCCGGCCAGTACCGTATCGGGCAGAAAATGCCGGCTCAGCTCCTGCCGAAATGCCTCTGCTTCGGGGCCGACCAATGGCCATTTCGGCGCCGGGCCGCAGCAGGGCGGCGTACAGGCAGGCCCAGTTGGTGAGGTGCTGCGGCTCCTTCACCACCAGCGCCTGCACCTGCGCCAGCATGGCGGCGGCCAGGTCGAGGTACTCAGCGTCTTCGAGGTGGCGGCCCAGGCGGCGCAGGTTGTGGGCCATCACCGAGTTGGAAGCGGGAATGCACGTTGTCGAACAGCTCTTTTTTGCGGGCAATGAGCGGCTCGGCGTCGCCGTCGGTGTAGAAAAACTGCTGCTCGGCGGGGTCGAAGAAATTGGCCAGCACGTAGTCGCGTCAGGTGCTTCGGCCTCGCGCAGCCACTTTTCGGCGAAGGTGACTTCGTAGAGGCTGATGTAGGCCTGAATCACCAGCGCATAGTCTTCCAGAAAGCCGCTGATGCTGGCCCGGCCGTCCTTGCAGGTGCGGAACAGGCGCGGCCCTCGCGCAGGAGCTTGCGCGCAGGAATTCGGCGCATTGCGCTCGGCCATCTCAGAAAGCTCGGGCTCGGCAAAGGCCCGGTAGGCATCGGGCAGGCCCTGCAGCAGTCAGGGCATTCCAGCCGGTCAGCACTTTGTCGTCGAGGCCGGGGCGGAGGCGCTTGGCGCGGGCGGCCATCATCTTCTGCTTCCAGCCGCGCACCAGGTCGGGCAGCACAGCCGGGGCCAGCTTGTGGGCGGCGGCAAAGTCGGCATCGGACTGGCGGCGGTGCAGGATGTTGCGGCCGTGCTCCCAGTTGCCAACGGCCGTGCAGTTGTAGTAAGCCGCAAACAGCGGCTCCTCCTCGCCCAGAACCGCCTGCATTTCCTCCTTGGTCAAGACGTAAAACTTGCCTTCCTCGCCCTCGCTATCGGCGTCGAGCGAGGAATAGAAGCCGCCCTCCGGGCTTCGTCAGCTCCAGCCGCACGAAACTCCACGGTGTCGTACACCACCTCCCGGAACAGCGTCTCCCCGGTCAGCCTGAAACGCCTCGCTGTAGAGGCTCAGCAGCTGGCCCGTTGTCGTACAGCATTTTCTCGAAGTGAGGCGCCAGCCACTCGGCATCGACCGAGTAGCGGGCAAAGCCGCCGCCCACCTGGTCGTAGATGCCGCCCCAGGCCATTTCGCGCAGCGTCAGGTGCGCCTGGTCCAGCAGATCGGGGCTGCCGCTATGGGCGTGGGCCCGCAGCAGAAACCGCCAGATGCTGGGCATCGGAAACTTGGGGACCCGGTCGAGTGCCGCCTTGCTCCCGGTCGAAACGCGCCGCCAGGTTGTACACCAGTCAACTCTCGCAAACTGCGCTCGTCCGATCAACCGCTTCGGCTGACTGCCGGCACCGCGGATACTTTTCCAGCTCGCTGGTCCGCAACACCTCCGCAAACCGCTCGGCCGACTGCTCCAGTTCGGCGCGGTGCTCGCCGGCGTAAGCCTGTCGCCAATGTTTTCGAGCAGCTTCAGCCAGTTGGCGGGCCGGAAATAGGTGCCGCCGTAAAACGGCTTGGCCTCCGGCGGTCAGAAACACGTTCAGCGGCCAGCCACCCTGCAGGCCCATGGCCTGCACAGCATCCATATAAATCTGGTCCACATCGGGCCGCTCCTCGCGGTCTACCTTGATGCACACGAAATGCTCGTTCATCACCGCCGCCACCTGCGGCGTTCTCAAACGATTCGCGCTCCATTACGTGGCACCAGTGGCAGGCCGCGTAGCCAATACTCACCAAAATGGGCTTCTGCTCCTGCCGGGCCCGCGCCAGTGCCTCTGGCCCCCAAGGGTACCAGTCCACCGGGTTATGGGCGTGCTGGAGCAGGTAGAGGCTGGACTCGTGTTGGAGGCGGTTAGCAGCAGGCAGGGTCATAGCCGGAGGTTGAACAGCAGAGATAGTGCGGTGAAAGAAGAACCGTTATGAAGGCCGGATGATGAAGGCCGAGCCGCCGCGGCGTTAGTCCTGGCCAGAACACAACCGGCCATAAACACCAAACCCGGTCCATAAGGGCCGGGTTTGGGAAATCAGGTAGTTTCTGGCGTTGGCGTATCGGAGGCCGCCTTCTTCTTGGCCGTTGATTTGGCCCGGGGTTTGGCCGCCGCCTTAGGCTTGGCTGCCGGTGCCGGGGTATCAGCGGGTGGGGCTGCCGCTTTGGGCTTGGCCGGGGCCTTGGCTTTGGCTGCTGCCGTAGGCTTAGCCGCAGCCTTAGGCTTGGTGGCCTTTTTTGGTTTTGCGGCTGCTTTGGCCTCCGCCGGCGCAGGGGCAGCTGCGGCGTTAGCTGGCTCGGCAGCCTGTGGCTGCGCAACCTCCTTGGCTTTAGCTGGGGCCTTCGTGTTGGCCGCTGCCTTGGGTTTAGCCGCGGCCCGCTTTTTAGCCGGGGTAGCTGTAGCCACGGGGGCTGGTGCGGCATCCTGGTTTACAGCGGATGCCGTTACCGGCACCTGCTCAGCCGGCGCTGTCGGCGTTTCCTCAGCGGAAGCCGATGGAGCCGGTGCCGACTTAACAGATTTCGCAGCAGGCTTACGACGAGCGGGCTTTTTCGGCGCCTTTACATCTTCCGAAGGCGTCGGGGCCGTCGGTGCATTCGAAGCCGATGGGGCTGGGGCAGCCGATTCAGCTGCTTCGGCGGGCGCATTCGAAGCCTTGGCAGTTTTTGGCCGTGCTGACCGTTTCTTCGGCGCGGGTTTAGCTGCTGCCGCTGCCGCTTCCTCCGTGGCCGGTTGCCCTGCACTTGGCGCAGCGGGCTCCGGCGTAACTGTGGGGTTGGCAGTAGCCGCAGGCTGAGTTGGAGTTACCGTTGTAGTAGCGGCTTCGGGAGCCGGGGTAACTGCTTCCGTTGCGGGAGCCGCAGCATCGGCGGCGTAGAGGGGCTGGCGGGTCGGGCGGCCACCGTAGCGCGGGGCCTGCTCGCGCTTGTTGCCCCGGCGGTTATTGCGGCTCCGGCGGTTGCCCGCTTCCTCGGTCGCTGCCTCGCCTTCCTCCGCAGGATCAGTCACCGACGCTGGTTCAGCCGCAGCTTCCGTTGCTAACGGCTCAGCCGGAGCTGGTGCTTCGGGCCGGGAGCGGGGAGCCCGCAATTCAGCCTCTGTTACATAAATAACAGCTGCAGCGGGTTCGTTATCGGCTTCCGGTGCTGTGGCTGCCGGCAATGGTTCGTCTGGCAACGGCGCGGGGGCAGTGGCTACCGCGCTAGGTTCGGACTGGCCCTCACCGGTAGCCTGTTCGGCTGCCAGCCGGGCGTGCTTGCGCTTGGTGCGCTTCGCCCCGCCCCGCGAGCGGCGTTTCTTGCGGCGGGCCGCTTCCTCCGTCGTTTCCGGGCCAGTAGCTTCCGGCTCGTCAGTGTCATTCTCGGTTAGTTCCTCCTCGGCGCTTTCGTCCGTCAGCTCGCTGGCAACGGGCGAGTAGGCGTGGTCGTAAGCCGAATCGGCCGATACATCATCGGCGCTATTAGCCGATTCAAGTGTTTCAACCGACTCGTCGGCTTCGGCCGGCTCATCGTCCTCTACATCCTCTACCAGCATACCAGCTCCAGGGCGAAGCAGGCTGGCTTTCGAGGTTAAACGAGGCCCAGTTGCGGCCGGCGGCGTGGCCTTTAAGGGGGCGGCGCTGGCTGGGGTTGCCGGGGCCGCAGTGGCCTTTGATGCAGTTTTAACGGCTGGCGCTTCAGCTGCCGTTTCGTCGTCGAACGAGCCCACGTCAATGCGCTCCTCGCCGTCATCATACTCCACGGCCGCCACCGGGGCAGCCGGCACGGGTAGGTTCGCCAACTCGCGCTCCACGTGCAGCAGCTCCATGCGCACGTCGGCCTGGCCGGCGAGTTTGCGCAGACGCTCCAACGTGTTTTCCAAAAACTCGCGGTGCTCGGGAGCGGCCGCGTATAAAGGCCGGTGGCCGAGGTTCAGCCGGATACCTTCCCACTCCTTCTTGAAGCGCCCGAAAGCAGCGTCGAAGTAAGTCCGCGTAAACCGCTCCCACATGTAGTTCTCCGCGACCTCCGAAGGGTGCAGCATGTCGGCGGCATAGAACCGGTAGTCGCGCAAATCGTCTACCAGCAGCTCATAGGCCGGGAAGTAGGTGACATCGGGCAACAGCTCGCTCAGGTAGTGGCAGGCCACGCGCAGCATCGGCTTTGCTGACCGAGTTGAGCACCAGCGTATCCTTGAGATGGCGCACCGGGCTCACCGTGAGCACAAAGCGCAGCTTCGGATTGATGCGCCGCAGGTAAGCATGGGTTTCGGCCAGGGCGTCAATAATTTCGTCGGGCGTGAGCAGTTCCTTATCAAACTGGTCGGCCGCCACCTTGTGGCAGTTGCTCACCAGCTCGCCGGTTTCGCGCAGGCGGTAGGCCCAGGCCGTGCCCAGCGTGAGCACCACCACATCGGCCGTGGCGCAGGAACACGCCGGCCTCGCGGGCACCAGCTGCTGCATGTGCTGCAGCAGCTCCACCGGCGATGTCGGCCCCGATTTCGGCGTGCAGGTCGTAGCTCTGCCAGCGGCCCCGGGCTTCCACCAGGTGCTGCTGCCAGTCCATGTCTTCGCCGGCAGCTGCGCGTAGCAGTTGGACAGGCCGAAAGCGGGTTGAAACACAGTGCCAAACGGATTCACCAGGGTCGCGACCTTGTACTCCGTCAGGCGCGAGCCGATGCTATCGGAAAAGCAGGACCCCAGCGTCAGGACCCGCGCCGAGGGCGGCAGCTGGTGGGGCAGGGGCGTAAGCGGGATTTCAGTACGAAACATTGGGCAAAATACGGCCCGAAAGCGGGCCAACGGACAGGCAACCTACTCAACATCCCGCGTTCGGCCAAAAGAGCCGGTTGGCGGGACGCATTTCCATCGGGGAAACGCGGTTCAGTTGCTGCCTATAATGGGGAGAGACAACCAGTCAGGCGCGCCACGGCGCGGCAAACTTTCCGGATGTACGGGTAAAGGTCGGAATAAGTACGGCCATTTACGTACGGCAGCTACGCAGGCCGGGCAAAGCGCGGCATTAAGCCTGCCCGAATACCCGGCGCAACCAGCAAACAAAACGCCCGGCTGCGAAAGCAACCGGGCGTTTTGGCCCGCCAAACGGCGTTTTACGGGCAGCCTACTCGGCTACTACGCGGAAGCGAATCTTGTGCTTCACTTCCTTGTGCAGGTTGGCCGTAGCGGTGTAGTCGCCGGCAGCCGAAGTCGCTCCTGGTCGAACGACAAACGCTTGCGGTCTACGTCCATGCCTTTCGCCTTCAGCGCCTCGGCCAGCTGCAGCGTGGTTACGCGGCCGAAAATTTTGCCGCTTTCACCCACTTTAGCCGGGATTTCCAGCACCATGTCGCCAATCTGGTCGGCAATGGCCTGGGCATCGCCCTTGATCTTGTCGGCTTTGTGAGCGGCCTGGCGCACGTTCTCGGCCATGATTTTCTTGTTCGTCTTGTCGGCCAGCATGGCCAGGCCCTGGGGCAACAGGAAGTTGCGGCCGTAGCCCGATTTCACGGTCACGATGTCGTTCTTGTACCCGAGGCCCTTAACGTCGTCTTTGAGGATGATTTCCATGTCTTTGTTGAGAATTATGAATTACAGATTATGAGTTATGAGCTCAGCACAGTTGACTCGAGCTGAGCAACTCATAATTCGCAACTCAAAATCGATAATTTATTTCAGCGCGTCGGCTACGTAAGGCATCAGAGCCAGGTGGCGGGCCTTGGCGATGGCCTGAGTCACTTTGCGCTGGAATTTCAGGCTGGTGCCGGTGAGGCGACGGGGCAGCACGCGGCCCTGCTCGTTCACAAACTTCAGCAGGAAGTTCGGGTCTTTGTAGTCCACGTACTTAATACCGTTCTTCTTGAAGCGGCAGTATTTCTTGCGGGTGTCCTGCGGCTTGTTCATTGCCGACCGGTCGTTGTTCCGGTTGATGCGGGAGTTGCCATGTCGTTGCTGAATTATTGGGCTACGGCTTCGGTTTCTTTGGCAGCCTTCTGCTGGTTCATCTCGCCGTTGCGGCGGCGGCTGTTGTACTCCACGGCGTGCTTGTCGAGCACGGTAGTGAGGAAACGGATGATGCGCTCGTCGCGGCGGAACGCCAGTTCGAGCACGTCGACGATGTTGCCTTCGCCAGTGAACGTCACGCAGAAGTAATAGCCGGTGTTTTTCTTCTGAATCGGGTAAGCCAGCTTGCGCAGGCCCCAGGCTTCAGTGTGGATAAAATGTCGGCGCTATTTTCCTTAAGCACCTGGGTGAACTTCTCGACCGTCTCTTGCACCTGGCTCTCGTTCAATACGGGAGTTACGATGAAGACCGTCTCGTAATTTCTTACTTCCATTACGACGGGGTGAAATGTGGGTGTGAAAAAATTAATTGGGGCGCAAAGGTACTGACTTTCGGGTAAATTGCCAAGCTATATGCTAATAGGTTGCGCCCTAAGAAGTTTAGCCAGCAGATATTTCGCCTGCCCGAACCCAAACCTTGCTCTTAAGTCTGCTAGTCGCACTATGAAACGTAGCGGGCTGGCGAGGCACTGACCATTGTAAGGCAGAAGTATGCCTAGACAAAGCCGCAAACGCTAGCTGCTGGCAGGTCGGTACCAGTATGCAATGCTGAGCCTGGAGTCTAGCTCAGAAGCTGGAAATAGTCTAAGCAACGGCTGCAAACGGCCGAAAATTGCCTTTCTAGTTTTTGCCGCCTGCGATTCCTGACCTACATTTGTGGCCTTGAAATGCCCCTGCGTTTCGTTTTACCGTCTATTTTCTTATGAATAGCATTCGACTTCGTTCACTTACCTCATCTGTTGCTGGCGCTGGTTCTCACGTTTGCCGGCTTTCAGCAGGCCTCGGCCCAGGAGCCCAGCCAGCCGCCGTGAAAAGTCAGGCAGTAAGCTCCGGTGCCACGGCCGCCGCTACGCCCGCATAGCCGCGGCCGCTCCGCCGCCGCGCGGTCGGCGGCGATGCCGCCGCCATTGCCGCCGGCGATGCCCTGTTTAAAGGCAACTGCGCCCAGTGCCACGCCGTGAACGAGCAGGTAGTAGGTCCGGCTCTGGCTGGCATCACCAAGCGCCGCCCCATCTCCTGGCTCATTCCGTGGATTAAGAACTCGAGCAAAGTGGTAGCCAGCGGCGACGAGTACGCCGTGAAGCTCTACAACAAGTACAAGCAAGCAGCAGATGCCCTCGCTTCGCAGCTCTCGGACAAGGAAATCACTTCTATCGTGGCTTACATCACTTCGGAAGAAGGCAAGGCGACGGCTGGAACTGGCATCGCTCCCGGTCAGGGCGACAAGACCATCGTAGACGGAACTGATGCCGCCAGCGTGCGAAGCCGGTGCCGGCAAGTACTTTGAACATCCTCCTCATCGTGCTGGTAGTAGTGCTGATTGTGCTGGTGGTAACGCTCGTCATCATCGGCAACCTGATGAAGGATGTGCTGCGGGGCCGCAAAGACCTCGACGGCCGCGATGTAGAAATTCTGGAGCAGCGCTTCGACTGGTGCTAAGATTTACCACTCGCCCGTGCTGCGCGGTATTGTCGGAACGGTATTCGCCCTGGTCTTACTTTACGAAGGCGTGCAAAGTGTAATGGCCGTGGGCCTGACCCAGGGCTACCAGCCCACCCAGCCCATTGCCTTCTCGCACAAGCTGCACGCTGGCGAGCACCAGATTAACTGCGCCTACTGCCACACCTCGGTGTACAAGAGCAAGTCGGCCAACATTCCTTCGGCCAACATCTGCATGAACTGCCACTCGCAGATTAAGACGGAGTCGCCGGAAATCAAGAAAATCTACCGCGCCATCGAGCGCAAGCAGCCCATCCAGTGGGTGCGGATTCACAACCTGCCTGACCTGGCCTACTTCAACCACTCGCAGCACACGCAGGTGGCTGGCCTGCAGTGCCAGACCTGCCACGGCCCCATCCAGAACATGGAAGTGGTGTACCAGTACTCGGCCCTCACCATGGGCTGGTGCATCAACTGCCACCGCGAGACGCCCCTCAACACCAAGGACAACGGCTACTACGACAACCTCGTGAAGCTGCACGACACCAAGAACGCGCGGTGCTCCCTTCACCGTGTCGTCGAACGGCGGTACCGAGTGCTCGAAGTGCCACTACTAGGTTTTAGGACTTAGCAGTTAGGTATTAGTTATGTTCAGAACAGTACTGAGCCGTAGCTACCAGTCCACCCATAAAGCTACTTCGCTATCAAATAAGCACTATCTGACTACAGCTCAATCTAAGACCTGAGTCCTAAGCCCTAAGTACCCTCAACAAATGAAGTACTGGAAAGGAATTGAGGAGCTGGAAAACTCACCGGAGTTCATGCAGATCGGCCTTTGCCGAGTTCATGCCGGTGAAGGAAAGCCACGAGCAGCAGCGATGCACCTCGGCTCCCCGCCGCGACTTCCTCAAGCTCATGGGCTTTGGGTGGCCGCCGCTACGCTGGCCTCGCTGCGAAACGCCGGTTCAGCAAGGCTATTCCCTACCTCAACAAGCCCGAGGAAGTCGACCCGTCCATTGCCAACTTCTACGCTTCCACCTACTTCACCGGCCCGACTACAACGCCGTGCTGGTGAAGAGCCGCGACGGCCGGCCGATTAAGCTGGAAGGCAACCCCGAGTCGCCCATCACCCGCGGTGGCCTCTCGGCCCGCGCCCAGGCTGTCGGTGCTGAGCCTCTACGATGGTGGCCGCCTGCAGCACTTTGCCATCAAAGGCCAGCAGGCCGAGCTACCGACCAGGTCGACCAGGAAGTCCGGGCCGAAGCTGGCGGGGACCGCCGGGTCGCATTGCCATCGTGTCGCCAACCATCATCAGCCCCAGCACCAAGAAAGCCATTGCCGAGTTTGCCGCCCGCTACCCCAACACCGACGCACGTGATGTACGACGCGCAACTCGGCTTCGGGCCTGCTGCAGGCCAACGGCGGCGTGGTGCCCGGCTACGATTTCAGCAAGGCCAACGTGATTGTGAGCCTCGGTGCCGACTTCCTCGGTACCTGGATTTCGCCCGTTGAGTACGCCAGCAGTACGTGGTAAACCGCAAGGTGAGCAGCGAGCAAGCGCACCATGTCGCGCCACTATCAGTTCGAAACCGCCTGTCGCTCACCGGCTCCAACGCCGACGTGCGCGTGCCGGTGAAGCCTTCGGAGATGGGTGCCGCTGCATTAGCCCTCTACAACGCCGTAACGGGCGGAGGCGCTGCCTCGGGTTCCAAGACAAGCTAGCCCAGGCCGCTGCCGACCTGACGCCGGGCCGGTTGCGCGCGGCCTCGTGGTATCGGGTATCAACGACCCCGGCATCCAGGCTCTGGTCGCGGCCATCAACCAGCGCTTGGGCAATCGGCCGCCGTCGACTACTGGCCAACCCGAGCATACGTGCGTCAGGGCGACGATGCCCGCATGGCTCGCGTTGGTAAATGACATGAATGGCGGCAGCGTTGGCGCCGTGATTTTCTACCATGCCAACCCGGTATACAACCACCCGCTGGGTGCCGAAGGTGAAGGCCGGCATTGCCAAAGTGACACTCAACTATTTCGCTGAATGACCGGCTGGACGAAACCGGCAGCCTCTGTCAGTACGCCGCCCCCGACCACCACTGGCTGGAGTCGTGGAACGACTACGAGCCCAAGCGCGGCTACCTGAGCCTGGCGCAGCCGGCCATCACGCCGCTCTTCGCCACCCGCCAGGCCCAGGATAGCTGCTGACCTGGGCTGGTAACCACACTACTTATTACAATTATCTCGCGCCAGCTGGCAGGGTGTATTGGGCGCGGGCAACTTCGATGCAGGCCTGGGACAAGGCTGTGCACGATGGCGTAGCCCGCGGCTCTGCTTTGCCAGCTCCAGCAGCCCAAATCGACGGCCCCATGGATGCTGCACAGCGCCATGCAGCTGCCCTGTCGCGCCAATAAGGGCGGCGAGATGGAGCTGGCTATTTACGAGAAAGTAGGCCTCGGTACACGGCAATCGAAGCCAATAACCCCTTGCTGCAGGAGTTGCCCGACCCGATTTCGAAAGCTACCTGGGGCAACTACGTAGCCGTACCCCGCGCCTATGGCTGTGGCCCAGAAGTGGGAGCAGGGCGATGTAGTAAAGGTAACGGCCAACGGCCACAGCATCGAGCTGCCGGTGCTGATTCAGCCCGGCCAGGCCGATGGCACCGTTGAGCATTGCCATGGGCTACGGCCGGCAGGCTGGCGGGTAAAGTTGGCAACGACGTCGGCGCCAACGCTGCTCCGCTGGCCACTATGCGCAACGGCATCATCAGCTACACCACAGTGGTACAGCTGAAGCCAGACCGGCGCCAAGTCGCCCATTGCCCAGACCCAGACCCACCATACCATCATGGACCGCGAGCAGGTAGTGCAGGAGAGCTACGCTGGCTCAGTATCAGGAAAACCCCAAGGAGGTAACCGAGTACGAGAAAGATTGCCACGCCCGACGGCTTGGAAGCACCCAACAAGGTGTCGCTGTGGCAGGACTACGAGTACAACAACCACCACTGGGGCATGGCCATCGACCTTAACTCGTGCATCGGCTGCGGCTCGTGCGTGATTGGGTGCCAGGCCGAGAACAACGTCGCCGTAGTGGGCAAGCAGGAGGTTATCAACCGCCGCGAAATGCACTGGATGCGCATCGACCGCTACTACAGCTCCGATGCCAGCACAGGAGCGATTTTGAGGACGAAAGGTAAGCTCGCTACTTACGCGGCTATGGAAGACCCGTCGGACTAACCCGCAGGTTGATTTTCCAGCCCATGATGTGCCAGCACTGCAACCACGCGCCTTGCGAAACGGTTTGCCCGGTACTGGCTACTACGCACAGCTCGGAAGGCCTCAACCAGATGACCTACAACCGCTGCGTAGGTACCCGTTATTGCGCCAACAACTGCCCTTACAAAGTGCGGCGCTTCAACTGGTTCTCGTACTACACCAACGAGAAGTTCGAAACCGTCAACGGCCACATGTTTACCGACCTGGGCCGGATGGTGCTGAACCCCGACGTAACCGTACGGGCCCGCGGCGTAATGGAGAAATGCTCCTTCTGCGTGCAGCGGATTCAGCTCGGCAAGCTCGAAGCTAAGAAAGCAGAAGCGTCGTCCACGGGATGGCGAAATCGTTACGGCCTGCGCCCAGTCGTGCCCGACTCGAAGCCATTGTGTTTGGCGACATGCGCGACCCCGAGTCAGCGCCTGGCGCAACTGTTGCGCCGCGAGGACGGGGAGCGGGCCTTCCACGCCCTGAGCTCAATCAACGTGCAGCCAAACATCACGTACCTGACGAAAATCCGTAACACGGACCAGTTAGATTTTAATGTTTAATATCGGAGCCTTGGCTTGTTGAAGATTACCGGGCTTCGTTGATTACGAAGTTAGGATGCCCAACCAGCCAAGCCATCGATTTCCTTAGACCCCAACACCCAAATTCAACCACTATGCAGCACGTATCAGCCTGTACGCGAGCCGCTCGTTACCGGGGGCAAAACGTACCACGACGTCACCGCAGGACGTCTGCCGCCAGGTAGAAGCCAGCCCCGAATATTCGGTGGATGGCCGCCCTGAGCGTCGCCCTTGTTCTTCCTCGGCGTCTTCTTCTACTCCGTGTACCGCACCCTCTGGTACGGCATCGGCGAGTGGGGCCTGAACAAAACCGTCGGCTGGGCCTGGGATATCACCAACTTCGTGTGGTGGGTAGGTATCGGCCACGCCGGCACGCTGATTTCAGCCGTACTGCTGTTGTTCCGTCAGAAGTGGCGGACCTCCATCAACCGCGCGGCTGAGGCCATGACCATTTTCGCCGTAATCTGCGCGGCCATGTTCCCGGTGCTGCACATGGGCCGTCCGTGGCTGGCATTCTACGTGTTCCCGCTGCAAAACACGCTCGGTTCGCTGTGGGCCAACTTCAACTCGCCCGCTGCTCTGGGACGTGTTCGCCATCTCGACGTACTTCTCCGTGTCGCTGGTATTCTGGTACATCGGGTCTGATTCCCGACTTCGCTACCATCCGTGACCGTGCCAAGGGCCCTATCGCTAAAGTAGCTTACTCGCATGCTGAGCTTCGGCTGGAAAGGCTCGGCCAAGCACTGGTCGCGTTACGAAACGGTTTCGCTGATTCTGGCTGGTGTTTCGACACCACTGGTACTCTCGGTACACACCATCGTATCGATGGACTTTGCTACCTCGGTGGTACCGGGCTGGCACACCACCATCTTCCCGCCCTACTTCGTGGCCGGTGCTATCTTCTCGGGCTTCGCCATGGTACTGACGCTGATGCTCATTACCCGCGTGGTGTTCAAACTGGAAGATTACATTACGATCGAGCACATCGCCCTCATGAATAAAATCATGATGGTAACGGGCTCCATCGTGGGCGTGGCTTATATCACGGAGTTCTTCATTGCCTGGTATTCGCAGGTTGAGTTTGAGCAGTATGCCTTCATCAACCGCGCTACTGGCCCTTACTGGTGGGCCTACGCCGCGATGATGACCTGCAACGTGATTACGCCCCAGCTGGTCTGGTTCCGGCGGGTGCGCTACAGCATCCCGCTCACGTTCATCCTGTCCATTATCGTGAACATCGGTATGTGGTTCGAGCGTTTCGTAATTATCGTAACCTCGCTGCACCGCGACTACCTGCCGTCGTCGCTGGGCCATGTTCTCGCCTTCGATCATCGACATCGGCATCTACGTGGGTACGATTGGCCTGTTCTTCACCCTGTTCCTGCTGTTCGCCAAGTTCTTCCCGGTCATCAACATGGCTGAGGTGAAGACCATCCTGAAGTACACGGTTGACAACGGCCCGACCTACAACCGAGAACGCACGATCACGCACCACGTTCCGCAACCTGCCACCACCCACGGAGTGCCCGCCTCGGCCCCGTAAACTACGACAAGCATGACTAAGCGCTTCGCCCTCGGCATCTTCGAAGACGAGGATGTGCTGCTGCACGCCGTAGAAAACGTTCGCGCAGCCGGCGTGAAAATCTACGAAGTCTTCTCGCCTTACCCTATCCACGGCATCGACGACGCCCTGGGTATCGAACGCTCCCGCCTCCCCATTGCGGCCTTCTTTTTTGGCCTGACGGGTCTTGGCCTTCGCGCTCTGGATGCAGATCTATATGCTGGGTTTCGACTGGCCGATGATTATCGGTGGTAAGCCGCACATCGCCCTGCCGGCCTTTATTCCGGTATCGTTTGAACTGACCGTGTTCTTCTACTGCCACGGCATGGCAATTACCTTCTTACCATCAGCAAACTCTACCCGCGCTGGAAAACGCCGGTGCTGGATGTTCGCTCTACCGACGACAAGTTCGTGATGGCCATCGAGGTGAATGAGAACTAGCTCGATATTGACCAAGCTGACCCAGCTCCTGCGGGACAACGGCGCTTCGGAAGTGAACCAAAAAGAAATGACCAAGTTCTAATGACGCACTCGCTGAAAGTTTGCTCTGCAAGCGTCGGCGGTTCTGCTGGCATCGGTGTTCACCACCGCCTGCAACCGTGCCGATGACCCGGGCGTGGAATATGCGCCCGAGATGTACGAGTCTATTCCGTACGAACCGTTGAGCCAGGTTAATGCTTCAACCGCGTTAACCCGATGGGCATCAACGAGCGCACTCCGGCTATAGGAACCATCCCCCGGGGCAAGCTCAACTACTACACCCACATCCGTAAAGACAGTGTGCAAACGGCTGAGCGCACGCTGCGCAACCCTTATGCTTACACCAAGCAAATCTGGAAGAAGGCAAGGTGCTTTACACCCGTAACTGCCAGCACTGCCACGGTGAGCAGGGCGATGGTCAGGGTCCGGTAGGTATCAAGTTCAAAGGTGTGCCCAACTACTCGGCGGGAGCGTACAAAACCATGAATGACGGCCACATCTACCACGTTATTCAGTGGGGTCGCAAGGCCGCATGATGCCACACGGCTCGCAGGTGAACCCAGAGGAGCGCTGGAAAATTGCCATGTACGTACGTGCCCTGCAACGCGGCAAAGGCCCCGACGGGCTGGCCGATATGGTGATGGTGGGTAGCCCCAACGCCAACGTGCCAACGGCCGACTCGATCATGACGTCGGGCCAAATGAAAAAGAACCCGACCAAGGCTGGTTCCGATGAAGTGTCGAATAACCCGGGAGCGGGCGACCCGGCGCGGAACGGCGAAGCTATTTAACCCCCTTCTTCTATGGCAACTCTGACCCATCAGGAAGCACCTAACGGCGGAATACCTGGAAGTTAAGCCGGGTACCCGCAGAAGTTTCATGCTCATTATCGTGGCTGGCGTAGCTATCCTGATACTGGGTGTTATTCTTTCGATGCTTGGCATCGGAAGCCACCACGAGGCTGCCGAAGGCGCCGCTGCTGCCCACGGGGCCGGCCATGCCGGAGCCGAGCACCACGGCAGCGCCCCTTGGCTAAAGCGCATCATCGTGAGCCTGTGGCACAGCAACGTGTTCTTCATGGGGGTATCGGCCATCGGTACCGTATTTATGGCTATCCAGTACGTAGCCTACGCCGGCTGGTCGGTAGTGGTGAAGCGTATTAACGAAGCATTGAGCGCCTGGTTGATTCCCGGTCTGGTGATCATGCTGGTAGTATTCGGTCTTAGCTTCATCAACTATGACCTGTTCCACTGGACCGCACGACGGTATCATGGAAAAGGGCAGCGAAACTTACGACCGCATCATCGCTGGCAAAGCAGGCTTCCTGAACATTCCGTTCTACCTGATTCGCACGGTCATTTACCTGGGCATCTGTGGATTTTCTTCACTAAGCGCCTGCGTGAGCTTTCGCTGGAGGAAGACCTGAACGGTGGTACCGCCTATTTCCACAAAAGCATTAACGTATCGGCACTTTTCCTGGTGTTCTACGCCGTTACCTCGTCGATGTCGGCTTGGGATTGGGTGATGTCAGTTGACGTACACTGGTTCAGCACCATGTTTGGCTGGTACGTATTCGCCTCATGGTGGGTATCGGGCATTGCAGCTATTACGCTGACTGCTATCTTCCTCAAGCAAGCCGGCTACCTGCGTTGCTTTAACGCAACCACCTGCACGACCTGGGCAAGTTCATGTTCGGTTTCAGCATCTTCTGGACTTACGTATGGTTCTCGCAATTCATGCTGATCTGGTATGCCAACCTGCCGGAGGAAGCCGTGTACTTCAACCAGCGCCTGGGCGGCTTCAACGGCCAGTACACTTGGATGTTCTTCGGCAACCTGTTCGTCAACTTCGTCTTCCCCTTCCTGGTGCTGATGACCCGCGACGCCAAGCGTCAGATGATTATGCTAAAAATCGTGAGCATTGCCATCCTGATCGGCCACTGGTCGGACTTCTATTTGATGCTGATGCCGGGAACTATGAAGGGCGATAACGGGTTTATAATTGAGATTGGCATCGCCGCTGATCTTCCTCGGTAGCTTCCTGATTTTGTTCACTAAGCGCCTCTCGCAGGCCGCTCTGACTCCGTTCCGTATCATCCGTTCTTGGATGAGAGCGTGCATCATACCACCTAATTTTCGATCTGAGTATTGAGAAGTGAGGGGTTAGCCCGGCCGGTTCAACGGTATCTCACTTCTGACCTCTCAACTCTCACCTCTTTCCTAATGACTACTCTCACTATTATTCTGGTGTTGGTGTTGCTGTTGGTCGTGTTTGGCCTGCTGTTCCGCCTGCAGATCCTGACTTCCATCTTCTCGGGCAGTTCCAACCGGCAGATGGGCATGAGCAACCGCGTTAATGCCATTCTGATGCTGGTTTTCTTGGTGATTGGCGGCGGCTTGGTTCGCCTGGTCATTCGTCGACAACTACGACAAGATGAACCCGCCGATTGCCTCCATTCATGGCCATGGCAACTGGAGAAGATGTTCTGGACTACGATGGCTAATCCTGGGTATCGCCTTCGTTATGACGCAGGTTCTGCTCTTCTGGTACTCTTACAAATACCAGCACAAGGACAAGCGCCGGGCTTTCTTCTTCCCGCACAACAACAAGATTGAGGTTATCTGGACCATTATTCCGGCCATCGTTATGGCTGCGCTGGTTTTCGCCGGTTGGAAGGAGTGGAGCCGCATCACGGGCCCGGCCCCAAAAGATGCCGTTGTACTGGAGCTGATGGGCAAGCAGTTCAACTGGCTGGTGCGTTACCCCGGCCGTGACCATGAAGCTGGGCGTTGTGAACTACCGCCTGATTGATGCCTCGAACGAGTTCGGTTTCGACCTGAGCGATAAGAATCGGCCTCGATGACTTCACTGCCGGCGAAATTCACGTACCTAAAGGCCACCCAGTGTTGCTGCAGTATCCGCTCGCGCGACGTGCTGCACGCGGTGTATATGCCGCACTTCCGGGTGCAGATGTACGCCGTGCCAGGTATGCCCACCAGTTCTGGTTCACGCCTACCAAGACGACTGATGAGATGCGGGCCAAGACTGGGCAATCCGAACTTCAACTACGAATTGGCCTGCAACCAGATTTGCGGTCGTGGTCACTTCGCTATGAAGATGCTACGATTATCGTGGACGAGCCAGATGATTACGTGAACTGGTACGCCCAGCAGAAATCTTTCTCGGAACAGAATCCCGAAGTATTAGCCAGCTTCAAACAGAAGTCGGACAAATTGGTTGAGAAGGCAACGGTTGCTCCTGCAGCCGCTGCTGCGGTAGTTCCTGCCGCCGCAAAGGCTTCGCTCTAACACATTCTTAACTGCACGCTTTTACTATGGCAGCTAACTTCCCAACGCAAGAAGAGCAGGTGCAAGGTGGCATCGGGGCAATGCCGACACCGGGCACAGCGACCACTGCGCACCACGACACGAACATCACGACCAGACTTGGCTGCGGAAATACGTTTTCAGCCACGACCACAAAGTAATTGCCAAGCAGTTCCTGATTACGGGTATGCTTCTGGGCGCATTATTGGCGGCACGCTTTCGAGCCTGTTCCGTCTGCAGCTGGGCTGGCCGGAAGTCTACGCTGGAGTGGCTGACGCCATTTCTGGGCAAGTGGATTGAGGCTGGCAAGCTGAACCCCGAGTTTTACTTGGCGCTGGTTACGATGCACGGCACCATCATGGTATTCTTCGTGCTGACTGCCGGTTTGTCGGGTACGTTCTCCAACTTCCTGATTCCGCTGCAGGTCGGCGCCCGTGATATGGCATCGGGCTTCATGAACATGCTCTCGTACTGGTTCTTCTTCGCTGTCCAGCATCGTCATGTTCAGCTCGCTGTTCATTGAAACCGGCCCAGCTGCTGCTGGCTGGACAATTTACCCGCCGCTGTCGGCACTGCCCCAGGCCATTCCTGGCTCGGGTGCCGGCATGACGCTTTGGCTGGTGATCGATGGCGCTGTTCATCGTCTCGCAGCTGCTGGGCGGTGTTAACTACATCACGACGGTTATCAACCTGCGTACCCGGGGCATGAGCATGAGCAAATTGCCGCTCACCATCTGGGCTTTCTTCCTGACCGCTATTCTGGGTCTGCTCTCCTTCCCAGTACTGTTCTCGGCCGCGCTGCTGCTGATTTTTGACCGCTCGTTCGGTACGTCGTTCTTCCTGTCCGATATCTACATTGCCGGTCAGGCCTTGTCCAACACCGGTGGTTCGCCCATTCTGTTCCAGCACTTGTTCTGGTTCCTGGGTCACCCTGAGGTGTACATCGTGATTATGCCTGCTATGGGTATGGTGTCGGAAATCCTGGCTACCAACGCTCGTAAGCCCATCTTCGGCTACCGCGCCATGATTGGCTCGCTGATCGGTATTTCGCTGCTGTCGTTCGTCGTGTGGGCTCACCACATGTTCGTGACGGGCATGAATCCGTTCCTGGGTTCGGTGTTCATGTTCCTGACGCTGATTATTGCCGTGCCTTCGGCCGTGAAGATCTTCAACTGGATTGCAACGCTCTGGCGCGGTAACATCCGCTTCACGGCGGCCATGCTGTTTTCCATCGGCTTCGTGTCGCTGTTCATTTCGGGTGGTCTGACGGGTATTATCCTGGGCAACGCTGCGCTCGATATTCAGCTGCACAACACCTACTTCGTGGTAGCTCACTTCCACTTGGTAATGGGTTCGTCGGCCTTCTTCGGCCTGTTGGCTGGGGTGTATCACTGGTTCCCGAAAATGTTTGGCCGCATGATGGACGAGAAGCTGGGCTATATCCACTTCTGGCTGACCTTCATTGGGGTGTACATGGTGTTCATGCCGATGCACTACGTAGGTATCGCCGGTTTCCCCCGTCGCTACTACGCCTGGACTGGCTTCGACACGTTCACCAGTTCGCTGACCTGAACAAGTTCATCTCGGTTGCTGCCATCATCGCCTTCTTCGGCCAGTTCATCTTCATCTTCAACTTCTTCTACAGCATCTTCCGCGGCCGTCGGGCCACCGAGAACCCGTGGAACTCGACGACGCTGGAGTGGACTACGCCGATTGTTCCCGGCCACGGCAACTGGCCCGGCGATATTCCGGCCGTGTACCGCTGGCCTTACGACTACAGCAAGCCCGGTGCGGAGGAAGACTTCATTCCGCAACACGTTCCGTACTCGCAGACGCAATCGTCTAACCTGCCTTACGAGCAAGGAAATGGAATAAATGCCAGCTGGCATTCGCCTCCTGAAAACAGGCCGCTGTATCTACGGCGGCCTGTTTTTTTTATGGATTTAAGGGCTGCTGTCAATAGCAACACTGCCACCGGTTTTTCTGCCTTTCCGGCAAGCAAAACTGCCGCCAACCTGTTGTTATGACGGGTACTGGCTGTTGCAGGTTGCTTTGTTGCATTCGCTCAGATTTCTCTTACCCCACACCTCTCACGATGGTAATTCCCGTCTTTGTGCGCCGCTTCCGGTTTGTAGGCATGCTCACGGTAGTAGCCGTGTATTTCCTGATTCTGGTGGGCGGCGTTGTACGCAGTACCGGCTCGGGTATGGGCTGCCCCGACTGGCCCAAGTGCTTTGGTCAGCTGGGTGCCGCCCACGCGCCTAGCAGCAGCTGCCTGCTGATTACAAGGAAATCTACACGGCCCAGCGCGTTGCCAAGAACCAGAAGCTGGCCCGCCGCCTGGAGCAGTTGGGGTTTCATCAGGTAGCGGGTGATATTTTCGCTCATCCAACCCAATACATCGAAACTGATTTCAACCCGGTTAAAACCTGGATTGAGTATCTGAACCGATTGATAGGGGCCCTGATTGGCGTATTGGTATTCGTGAACAGTCGTTTTTGCCTTGCCTTACTGGCGGCGCGACCCGCCCGTGTTCTGGCTGGCGCTGGCGTCGTTTCTGCTCACGGGTGTGCAGGGCTGGCTGGGCTCGTTGGTGGTATCGACCAATTTGTTGCCCGTCATGGTAACGGTGCACATGGGGCTGGCTCTCGTGATTGTAGCGCTATTGCTGTACGCCGTCAGCCGCTCGCAGCGAACCGCGGAGCGGGGAGTGGAGGACACAGTGCGCCCTGTTCCTGGGCTAACGCTGGTGCTGGTGGTAGCGGTAGTGCTCACCTTCGGCCAGATCGTACTTGGCACTCAGGTACGCGAGCAGATCGACCTGATTGCCGCCGCCAGCAACTACCTTAACCGGGGAGACTGGGTGGCGCAGTTGGGCACCACCTTCAAAGTACACCGGTCGTTTTCGATTCTGTTGCTAGCCCTCAACCTCTACCTGGCTTACCGGCTCTATACATTGCCCTCGCGTCGTCTGCACCGGTTGGCTACGGCCATCATACTCCTGGTCGGGGGGGAGATTCTGGCGGGCGTCAGCTTGGCTTATCTGGATTTTCCTGCCTTTGTGCAGCCCGTGCACCTGACGTTGGCTACGGTACTGTTCGGGGCCCAGTTCCTAGCCCTGGTAGCGTACCGCCAGGCTACGAAGTTGCGGCCGCAGGTGGCTACTCCGGCCGTTGTTGCGTAACTTTGCACCCCCGTTTGGCGGAGTGTTTCGCCACGTATTCTGTTTCCCCCATTAATGAGCAAGGCCAAGGCATTTTTTCAGCTGCTTAAATTCCGCCTGGCAATCACGGTGGCCTTCTCCAGTGCTATCGGCTACCTGCTTGGGGCCCACGAGCTAGACTGGGGCCGGGCCCTGCTGGTGATGCTGGGGGGCTGGCTCGTAACGGGGGCCGCCAACACATCAACCAGATTTTCGAAATCGACCTCGACAAGCCAAATGAAGCGCACGGCCCAGCGGCCGCTACCGCTGGGTATCATTAGCTCCACCGAGGCTTGGGTATTCACGTTTGTTGGTGGGCGGGTCTGGGCTGGGCTTGCTGGCCTACCTGTTCAACCCACTGGCAGCGGCGCTGGCTTTCCTGTCGTTGATACTGTACGGCTTTGTGTACACTCCGCTTAAAACCATTTCGCCCATTTGCGTGGCAGTGGGAGCCATTCCGGGCGGGTTGCCGCCGCTGATTGGCTGGGTGGCCGCAACCGGCTACCTGGGGCTGCAAGGCTGGGTGCTGTTCGGCATTCAGTTCATGTGGCAGTTTCCGCATTTCTGGGCCATTGCCTGGGTGCTCGATGACGATTACAAGCAGGCCGGATTCAAGATGCTGCCCTCGCCCGGCAAGCAAGACCTGCGCACGGCCTTCCAGATCATGACTTACACCCTGCTGCTGATTCCCCTGAGCCTGATGCCGTTCGTATTTCGGCATGACCGGCAAAGTGTACCGCTATGGTGGCTGTGGTATGCGGGGTGCTGTTTCTGATGCAGACGTTCCATCTGATGCGTACCAGTCACGAAAAAAGCGGCTATGAGCATCATGTTCGGCTCTTTTCTCTACCTGCCCATCGTACAGATTGCCTTGGTACTGGATAAGATGTAGCTCGTATTCAGAAGTGAGATTTGAGACATGAGAAGTGAGACAAAAGCCCTTCCACTTATGTTAAAAATAGAATGCTCTTGGTCCGGCCAGTCTTTGAAGGCCAGCCAGAGTCAGCCATCTCACTTCTCATCTCTCAAATCTCACTTCTAGAATATGCATTCTTCCGAAGCGCTGAACACCAAGCAGCCCGCCACCGGTATTCACCCGGCCCGCTTCCTGCTGATGCTGCTGATGTTCAGCATTTTTATGATTTTTGCCGCCTTCACCAGCGGCTACATTGTGCGGCGCGACGAGGGTAACTGGCGGAGTTTGACTTGCCGGCCGGCTTCATTTACACGACGGTTGTGCTGCTGCTGAGCTCGGTTACCGTGCAGTGGGCCTGGCTGGCCGCCCGCAAGAATGAGCTCAAGCAAGTGCGTGTGGCCCTGCTACTGACCTTGGCCTTTGGGCTGGCGTTTCTGGTGGGCCAGTACCTGATGTGGAGCCAGTTGGTTGACCAGCGCATCTTTTTTGCGGGTGCCGATGCCAACCCTTCCGGCTCATTTCTGTATGTGCTAATGGGCGTGCACGGTTTTCACCTGATTACGGGGCTTATCTTTCTGGCTCATTGTGCTGCGGAAAAGCTTTAACTATCAGGTGCATTCGCGCGCCAATGCTCTCCATTGGCAACGCCACCATCTACTGGCACTTCCTGGGCGGGCTTTGGTTGTACCTGTATTTGTTCTTACTTTTGAACCACTAAGATTTCTGTAAACTTCCGCTGTCACGCTATGTCCACCATTTCCCCGACCACGCAGGCCGTTCCTGCACTTCCGCCCTGGACGCGCCGCGCACCGGCACCTGGGACGGCGGCAACGAACCCTTCAAAGCGAGCTACGGCAAGCTGATGATGTGGTTCTTCCTGCTGTCGGACGCCTTCACCTTCGCTGCCTTCCTGACCACCTACGGCCTGATCCGCCACAAGCACGTGGTCTACGTGGGCACGCCCGAAGCGTTCAAGTTCTCAGCACGCGCTACTGGCCCATTCCGGACAAGGTGTTCAACGCCTTCCCCGGCCTGCACGGCATGAACCTGCCGCTGGCCTTCGTGGCCCTGATGACGATGATTCTCATCTTCTCGTCGGTGACCATGGTACTGGCCGTAGAAGCCGGCCACCGCATGGACAAGAACGGACGTGCAGAAGTGGCTGCTATGGACGATTCTGTTCGGCACCACTTTCGTGAGCTGCCAGGCCTGGGAGTGGAGCCACTTTATCCGCGGCACCGACGAAGGCACGCTGATGGCCGATGGCACCCGGTTCTTCGGGGCTAACCTGGCCATGAACCAGTACGGCCCGGTGCTATTTGCCGACCTGTTCTTCTTCATCACCGGTTTCCACGGCACCCACGTATTCTCGGGCATCTGCCTGCTGGTCTGGTGCTTCATTGCCACCACCAACGGCACCTTCGAGAAGCGCGGCCACTACGAGATGGTTGAGAAAATCGGCCTCTACTGGCACTTCGTAGACCTGGTGTGGGTGTTTGTGTTCACCTTCTTCTACCTCGTTTAATTTCACCGGCCACCGGCCCGCTCTTCAGTCCGCCTGCGCGGATACTGCTGGCGGGCCGTTGTGCTGCTACTCCTTCCGCCCATGGCCCATCATGCCCCACGCATCCCGTTAACGCGGGCGAAATTGCGAAGCCTAACACGGCTTGGATCTGGAAAACCTTCTGGATCATCACCGGTATCACGGCGCTCGAATTTGCTATTGCCTTCATCATGCCGTCGAGCACGTTGCGCAATTCCATCTTCATCATCCTGACCATCTTCAAAGCCTTCTTCATCGTGGCCAACTTCATGCACCTGAAGCACGAGACGAAAGGCCTGATCTGGACGATTATGATTCCGATGTCGCTGCTGATCTGGCTGCTGATTGCCCTTATCACCGAAGGCAACGCCATTCACAACGCCATTTTCTAGCCCATGCGGCCCCAACAAGTATTGCTGTTGGGCCTGATGTTGCTGGTACCGGTACTGGCTTTTCTCTTCTTGAAAAGCTTTGGCACCAACCGTTACGCGCTGCCATTTTACTTGCCCGAACGCGTCGATTCGACGCTCGTGGCCGGGAAGTGGCAGCGCGATACCGTTTTTCACCAGCTCGGGTCTTTCCAGTTGCGGGAGGCTGTGGCCGGCCGCGAGGTAAGTGGGGCAGAGTTACAGCAGCAGGGGCTGTACGTGCTCAGCTTTTTCCCGCCCGATTGCCCCATTGGCTGCCAGCGTCAGAATGCCCAACTGGTGCGGGTGCAGGAGAAGTTCCGCCAGGATGCCGGCGTTCGGTTGGCATCGGTGCTGACGACGGCTGATTCGGCGAGCGTACTAGCTCGCTTCGCTGAGAACTACGGAGCCATTGCCGGCAAATGGTTTTTCCTGACAGCTGACAAACCGACGGTAATGCGGTTAAGAGAACAGGAGCTGCGGCTGCCGCCGCTGGTAGCCGGGGCCGACGGGCCCTACGTGGTGCAGCTAATCGACCGCGACGGCTACGTGCGTGGCCGCTACGATGGCACCAGCGAGCGGGACATGAACCGGCTCATCACTGAAATCGACGTGTTGCTTTACATCTATGAACATCCCTGAACCCATCGTCAATCCTGCCGGAGCCACCAAGTATAAAGTACTTGCTGCGGTACTCGGGGCCGCTATTCCGCTGGCGGTAGCCGGGCTGTACTACTTCCCCGGCGTGTTCGTCATTCCGGGCCTCAACGTGAAAGCTCTGCCCGCCGTGAATGCCGGGCTTAACTCGCTGACGGCCGTTTTCCTGATGCTGGGGTACTACTTCATCCGGCGCAAACAGGTTGCCCGGCACCGGGCCATGATGGGGCTGGCGTTCCTGCTGGGCTCGTTGTTTTTGGTGTCGTATGTGGCCTACCACTCGCAGGTGGCCAGCACCACCTTCGGTGGCCAGGGACTGATTCGGGGCGTATACTACTTTCTGCTGCTGACCCACATCGTATTGGCGGCTGTTACGGTAGCGCTGGTGCTGTTTACGCTCTATTTCGCCCTGACCGAGCAGTTTCACAAGCACCGCCGCATTGCCCGCTGGACGTACCCGATCTGGCTCTACGTATCAGTGACCGGGGTTATCGTGTACTTCATGATTTCCCCTTACTACACCTGAATTGGTGGCTGCGCCCGAACCTCGGGGGCTGTTTAGAGGTTATGACTGTAACTTATTAACCTGTCTTTGTCATGAAAAAAACTGCCATATCGGGCCTGCTGGCTTTTGTCGTTGTGTTGCTGCTGAGCGTGCTGCCTTTACCGGCCCGGGCCCAGTGCACGATGTGTAAAGCCCAGGTGGAGGCCGCCAGCAATGAAAAGGATGGCTACGATACCACCGGCCTTAACAAGGGTATTGTGTACCTGATGACCATTCCGTACGTGCTCATTGGGAGTGTAGGCTTTTTCTGGTATCGCCACACCCAGCAGCAGAAGAAAAAAGGCGCTGCGACCAATGACCGAATCTAGCACGACTTCCGCCGACTCCGCGCTGGCCGGCATCATCCAGCAGCGCTGCCCGCGTTGCCGGCGGGGGCCGCTGTTCACGCATTCAGCCCTCAACCTGACGAAGTTCACCGAAATGCCGGCGGCTTGCCCGGTGTGTAGCCTGAATTACGAGCCTGAGCCCGGATTCTACTGGGGAGCTATGTACATCAGCTTTGCCTTCTCAACGGCTATTATGCTGGTAATAGGGTTCGCGGTGTATCATTTGCTCGATGACCCTGATACGTGGGTGTACATCCTGGCCGTTGCGATAGTGTCGCTGGCTTTAACGCCCTGGAGCTTACGCTATTCCCGCACCCTGATGCTTTACTTTTTTGGAGGAGTGGAGTACGATGAGCGCTACAAATAACAGCTAACTCTGACGCCGCCCTTGGGCGGCGTTTTTGTTTGGTACCAAGGTTGTAGTATTGCGGATTCATCAGCAGCTCCCTCCTTGAAATTTCTCCGTTCCGTCCCGGTTTGGCTGTTACTGCTGGCGTTGCAGTGCTTCGTCGGAGCCTACGTCAGCAACCACTATGGCCAGGACCCCGCCGTTGTGCTGCGGACCTCGGCCACCCGTTTGCAGGAGGTGCTGATGGAGGCTGAGCTGACGGGCGAGCGGGAATCGACCGATTTGCTGCAACGCCTGGCAACGGGCCGGGTGAGTTTCGGCAGCCTCACGAGCCACACCACCTACCCAACGTTCATTTTCCGGGGCGAACAGCTCGTGTACTGGTCCGACCACACGGTGCAGCCCGAGATAGAGCAGGTTACCCAGCGCTACCACGAGCGGCTGCTGGAAACCCGTTTTGGCAAGTTTCTGGTGCTGCGCCACGTAGAGGGTCCCTACGTACTGCTGACGTACATTCCGCTTGAAATCAGTTACGGCATCAGCAACCGTTACCTGCGCGACGGTAATGGCCTGGGTATTTTCCAGGGCCAGAACGTGCGGCTGCTGGTAGAGAAGAACGCCGCCAGCGGCCGGCCCCGGCTGGTATCGAACGAGGGCAACTACCTGTTTTCGGTCGAGAGCCTGCAGGCCGACCCCATTACCGGCAAATACCTGCCCCTGGCCTTACTGCTGTTGGGTATCGGGCTCTACGTGTGGGCCTGGGTGCTGCTGGCCCGCCGCCGGTTCCGGGCCGGGCAGGTGCTGGCCGGGGCGGTGCTGCTGGTAGGGCCGCTGCTGGTACTGCGGGGCCTGATGCTGTACTGGGGCCTGCCGTTTTCCTTTCTCGAAGTAAGCCTCTTCGACCCGCGGGTGTACGCCGCCTCGTGGCTTTCGCCTTCGCTGGGCGACTTGCTGCTTAATGCCCTGGTGCTGGCTGTGGTAGCCTGGTACGCCCTGCGGCTGTTCCGGCGCTACGGGCTGCTACGCGGGGCCCAGCGGGTGCAGGGCTGGCGGCTACGCTTTGTAGTGGGTAGCCTTACGGTGCTGGCCTTTTATGGGCTGCTCGAAATGCTGTTCGATTTCTACACCAGCAGCTTCAGTAACTCCCAGCTGATTCTCGATATCACCCAGGATATCCAGATCAACTCGTTTAAGGCCTGGCTGGGGTTTGCGCTGATAATACACGCGGGTAGCTACGCGGTGGGCCTCTATCTGCTTTCGCAGGTGTTTGCCCGGGTAGTACGGCCCTCTACGCGCAACCTGGGGGTGGGCCTGCTATTGCTGCTGACGGTGGTGTTCATGACGCTGGGCCTGGGTTGGGGCCAGGTGCATAGCACGCTGCTGGGCCTCACGATGGGGTTTTTCCTGGTGCTGCGGCTCACGGGGTTGAAATCGGCCGGGGCTGTGCTGCCTTACCAGGTGTACCTGTTTATCTTCCTGATTCTGGGCCTGAGCTCGGCCGTGGGGGCGTTGGCTCTCTACGAGCACTTCAACCGCCAGCTCAGCCTCAACAAGCAAAGCCTGGCCGGTAACCTGCTAAATGATAATGATTTGCAGGGGGAGTACCTGCTCGTGGAGCGCAGCCAGGAAATGGCCCGCGACCCGGTGCTGCGGACCATGCTGGCCAGTCCCTTCGTCAACCTCGACCTGATCCGGCAGAAGGTGGTGAAATACTACCTGCGCGACTACTTCGACAAGTACGAGGTGCGGGTGATGCTTTTCAACCCCGAGGGCCGGGGCGTGGCCGTGGGCGGCAACCTGCAAACTACCCGCGACTACCTGCTGCGCAACGCCAGCCCCACCGACCACCCCAATATCTACCTGATTCGCGACGAGAGCCGCTCGTTTAACTCGCGCCGCTACGTGACCTTCGTGCGAGTGCCCGCGCCGGAAACTGACCAGGGCAACAGCACCATAGCCCTGGAGCTGACGCTCAAGAAGCTTACGGCCAACAGCGTGGTACCCGAGCTGCTCATCGACCAGAAGTTTTTTCAGCCCCGCCTGGGCACCGACCTGAGCTACGCGGGCTACGAAAACGGCCAGCTGGTGTACAGCGAGGGCGACTTCGACTATGCCAACCGACTGCCGGCCCGCCTGCTCAAAGATGGCGCGCCTCTACGCCGGGGGGCTGGCCCTCGACGGCTACCACCACCTGGCCGTGCGCGGCTCGACCAACCGGGCCGGCTGGTCGTCGTGACCACGGCCACCTATTCGTTTGCCGACTGGCTGGCCAATTTCTCGTTTCTGTTTCTGGTTGTACAGCTTCTGCTGGCTGCTGCTGATGGCGGTGGTGCTCTGCTGGCCCGGGGCCGCTACCGCGAAACGCTGCGGACCAACTTCAGCACCAGCATTCAGCTTCTCCTGAACGTGGGCATTGTGGTGCCGCTGGTGGTGGTGAGCGTGGCCACGGCCAGCCAGGTCACCGATTCGTACAAGCGCGACCTGCTGCGCACCTACGAGCGGCGGGGCCAGGCCGTGCAGGAAAGCCTGCGCCAGAACCGGCGCAACTGCTCGATGCCGACGCCAACCGCGCCGACCTGGCCGCGCTGGCCGAAAACGTAGCCGCCCTCACCGAAACCGACCTCAACCTCTACGACGCCCGCGGCGAGCTGCTGGCCAGCAGCCAGCCGCTTATTTTCGAGGCCGACCTGCTGGGCCCCTGCTGAACCCCCAGGCCGTGGTGGCGCTGGCCGAGCAGGAGCAACCCCGGGTGCTGCTCACGGAGCGGGCCGGCTCGCTGTCCTTTAATGCTTTGTACCTGCCGCTGCGGGCTAATGCTGCCCGTCCCGGCCAGCCGGGGCCGATGCTGGGGTACGTGGGTATTCCGTTTTTCGACTCCGAAAAGGACCTCGACAACAAGCTCACCGAGCTGTGTCCACTATTCTGAACATCTTCACGCTGATGTTCCTGCTGTTCCTGGGGCTGGCCTTTCTGGCCGCGCGGATTCTCACGGCGCCGCTCAAGCTCATCACCGAAAAGCTGCGCCAGACCACCCTTACGGGCCAAAACGAGCTGCTGGACTACGCAGCTCGGATGACGAAATCGGCCTGCTGGTGCGCGAGTACAACCCATGCTCACCAAGCTCGAAGACAGCCAGCGAGGAGCTGGCCACCCAGGAAAAAGAAGCCGCCTGGCGCGAAATGGCCCGGCAGGTGGCCCACGAAATCAAGAACCCGCTCACGCCCATGAAGCTGAGCCTGCAGTTTCTGCAGAAAGCCATTGCGAGCGCCAGCGCCCCAACGCTGGAGGAGCTGATTAGCCGAATTGTCGCAGACGCTCATCACTCAGATTGATGTGCTGAGCTGACATTGCCACCTCCTTCAGCAACTTCACCAACCTGCCCGCCATGCGCCCCGAGCGCCTCGACGTGGTGCGCCATTCTGCGCCGCTGCGCGACCTGCACCAGACCGGCCCGGCGGACGGGGCATCCGGCTGCACGCTGCCCCCCGGCATGCCGAGACCGAGCAGCTACGTGGTGTTTGCCGACGAAAGCCTGCTGGTGCGCACCTTCAACAACCTGCTCATTAATGCCCGGCAGGCCGTGCCGGAGCGCCGCGTACCCGAGGTGGTGGCCATTCTGGAGCCCCTCGACGGCAGCGGGCGGGTGCGCATCTGCATTGCCGACAACGGCGCCGGCATTCCGGCCGAGGTGCAGGACAAGATTTTCGTGCCCAACTTCACCACCAAGGAAACCGGCTCGGGCATCGGGCTGGCCGTGGCCCGGCGGGGCATCGAGAGTGCCGGTGGCCACATCTGGTTTGAAACTGAAGAGGGCGTGGGCACCCGGTTTTATATCGAGCTGCCGCTGGCCGGGTAGTAGCGGCCGGGTCGGAGACGCCGCCTACGGGCAAAAAGCCAACTATTCTGTTTCCCAACGCCACCCTCTATGCTGATTCGAGCGCTCATGGCCGCGCATTGGCCCCAGGTATGCGTCATTTACGAACAGGGCATTGCCACCGGCCACGCCACGTTCCAGACCGGTGCTCCTACCTGGGAGGCCTGGGACCGGGACCACCTGGCTCACAGTCGCCTGGTGGCGCTTGCCGGTGCCGAGGCCGGCGGCAGAGAGGGGCTGGTGGCCGGCTGGGCCGCGCTGTCGGCGGTATCCGGCCGCAGCGTGTATAAGGGGGTGGCCGAAGTGAGCGTGTACGTGGCCCCGGAGGCCGCCGGGCGGGGCCTGGGGCGGCAGTTGCTGGCGGCCCTGGTGGCCGAGTCCGAAGCGAACGGCCTCTGGACCCTGCAGGCAAGCATTTTCCCCGAAAACGAGGCCAGCCTGCGGCTGCATGCGGGGCTGGGGTTCCGCGAAGTAGGCCGGCGCGAACGAATTGGGCAGCAGCACGGCATCTGGCGCTCGACGGTGCTGCTGGAGCGGCGGAGCACCGTTGTTGGTAACTAAGGGAGGGGCGGCCGAAAGTTGCCGGCGAGCCGGTGGCTGGCCGGGGTGGGCGCAGGCACTATCGGCGGTAAAACGGCGTTAGGCTGGCACCGAAGCTCGGGTATCGTATTTTTACTGAATGAGTAACAGCCGTACGCCATCCTTACTGCGCCTTTGGGGGCCGCTGGCGTGGCTGCTGCTCCTGTTACATCTGCCCGCTGCCCGGGCCCAGCAGCGGCCCGATGCGCCGCCCAGCACCCGCCGCTGCGCCTGGGTGCGCCTGGCGCCCGACCGCGACACGACATTTTTTGCGTTGCGCGATACCCTGACCGTAGTGCCCGCCTCGGTAAGCGTAAACGGCCGCTCGGTGGCTTACGACGCGGCGCCGCGACCAGTACCGCTTCGTGCGGCTCACTTCGCGCTTCCCCAGCCCCGAGCCCGGCCGGCCCGATATCGTGCTGGCCGGTGGGCCCGACTCGGTGCTGGTGTGCTACCGGGTGCTGCCGCTGCAGCTCTCGGCGGCCCGCTACCTGCGGCCGCGCAGCCTGCTCGACAGTCTGCGGTTTTGGCAGCGGCCGGTGTTTGGGGAGAACGATTTTTCGGTGAAGGAGCAGATTCTGAGCACGCCGGGCATCAACAAAACCGGCAATCTGTCGCGGGGCGTGTCGTTTGGCAACGCCCAGAACGTGTTCGTGAACTCGGCGCTTAACCTGCAGCTCGAAGGCAAGCTCACCGACAATATCAACCTGACGGCCGCCATTTCCGACCAGAACGTGCCCTTTCAGCCCGAGGGCAACACCCAGCAGCTCCAGCAGTTCGACCGGATTTACATCACCCTGACCAACCCGCGCTGGAGCCTGACGGCCGGCGACGTGGTGCTGCGCAACAAGCCCGACTACTTCCTGCGCTACTACAAAAACATCCAGGGCGGGGCCGGTGAGGTGAATTTCGGAGAGCCGCCCTCCGGCGGTTTTGGGGGTGGGGTAGGCGCGGGCGTCAGCAACCAGCAGCTGTTCCAGTACCCCAACGCGGCGGGCGGCAGCACCGGCACCTTCATTACCAGTTCGCCCACCGTGGCCCCGCCCGCCGGCTCGGGCCAGCAGCAGCCCGGCACCTCATGGCTGACCCTGCCGGGCTGCCGGGCACTGCTACCGGCGTCCTCACGCCTAACGGCACCGGCCCCAACGCCAGCAGCCAGACCGTAACGACCCGGGCGACGGGCGGGGCGCGGCAGCCGCTGCTTTCGTTGGCAAGGGCGAGGCATTTGCTACCACATCGGTGGCGGCGGGTGGGGCCAAGGGCAAGTTCGCCAGCATTGATATTGCGCCCCTCGAGAACGTGCAGGGCCCTTACCGCCTGCGCGGGCCCAACGGCGAGCAGTTCATCATCGTGCTGGCCAACTCCGAGCGGGTGTACCTCGATGGCCGGCTGATGGCCCGGGGCTTCGATGCCGACTACATCATCGACTACAACCAGGCCGAACTCACGTTTTCGCCCCGGCACCTGATCACCAGCAACACCCGCATCAAGGTCGATTTTGAGTATTCCGACTTCAACTACGCCCGCTCGCTGGTGCAGGCCAGCCACTACCAGCAGCTGGGCCGGCTGCAGGTGCACGCCAACTTCTACCGCGAAGCCGACAACCCCGACAACTCGCCCAACCTGACGCTGAGCGAGGGCCAGAAGGCCCTGCTGCGCCGCAGCGGCAACGTGAGCCGCGTAACGGCCCCCGGCGACACGCTGGTGCGCTACGACCGCAAGCAGATTCAGTACCGCCGCGAAACCCAGCTCGACCCCGCCACCCAGCAGCCCGTGCGGGTGTTCGTGTACCCGCCGCTCGATACGCTGGCGCTGGTGTACAACGTGCAGTTCACCAACCTCGGGCCGGGCCGGGGCTCTTACAACCTGGGCACTAACACGGCCGAAGCCAGCGCCAACGGCCGGGTCTACACGTTTGTGGGCCAGGGCCGGGGTGCTTACGAGCCGGTGCGGGTGCTGCCCACGCCCCTCAAAAAGCAGCTTGTTACGGTGGGCACCAGCTATGCCCTCGACCCCACGGCCACCGTGTTCGTCGATCTGGCCGCTTCGGAGCTGGAGCTGAACCGGTTTTCCTCCGAGCCGGCCCAGGGCCGGGCCATGCGCGTAGGCTACGTGGTGCAGGACCGCCCCCTGAACCTGCCCGGGCTGGCGGGCTACAAACTGCGCAGCAACGTCGATTACGAGTACACCAGCCACCGTTTCGCCCCCATCGACCGGTACCGCGACATCGAGTTCGACCGCAACTGGAGCACCAGCAACACCATCATCACCAACAACCAGCGGCCGCCGGGAAGAGAATATTTTCAATGCCGGGGTGGGGCTGGTGAAGGACGCCGACAACGCCTGGGCTACCGCCTGAGCCGGCGCTACCGGGCCGGCGAGGTAAGCGGGGTGCAGCACTGGCTTGATGCCGCCCAGCAGTTGGGCCGGGTGCAGTTGCGGGGCAACCTGTTTCTGCTCAATTCCGACGGCCGGCCGGCGCGAGTCGCGGTGGGCGCGGGGCGAGGCTGGGGCCCGCTACGTGGGCGGGGCCGTGGTGCCCGGCTACGCCTACCGCTTCGACAAAAACCGGGTGGCCCGCCCCGACGGCGACTCGCTCACGTCGGCCAACTACTACGACGAGCACGCCCTGTTTGTGCAGAGCCGCGACACGGCCCGCACCCGCTACCGCCTCGATTACACCTTCCGCCGCGACCAGACGCCCAACGCCGAGCAGACCGCCCTGCGCGAGCGGGCTACGGCCCAGACCTGGCAGGCCACCTTCAACTCCCACCTCAGCGCCACCCAGGACCTGAACCTGCTGGCCACCTACCGCGACCTGAGCGCCCGCGACACCACCGGCCAGGCCCTGCCGGGCAGCCCCGGTGCGGCTCCCGTGCGCGAGCGAACGGTACTGGGCAAGCTCGACTGGAACGCCAGCTTCTGGCAGAACGTAGTGCGCTCGGAGCTGAGCTATGCCGTGGGCACGGGCCGGGAGCTGAAGCGCGACTTTGCCTACCTGGCCGTGCCCAACGGCCAGGGCACCCACTACTGGAACGACCTGAACCAGGACGGCATCCAGCAGAAAAACGAGTTTTTTGAGGCCCAGACGCCCGACGCCCAGTTCCGCACCTACATCAAGGTATTTCTGCCCACCGATGACTACCTGCCCGCCTTCACCAACCGCTTCAGCTACCGCCTCACGCTCTCAGCCCCGCGCGCGTGGCGTGAGGCCACCGGCTGGCGCGAGCTGGCCAGCCGCTTCTCGACGCTGACTACCGTGACGCTCGACCGCAAGAGCACCGAAAACACGCTCAACTCCCGCCTCAACCCCTTCGCCTTCCAGACCGATGATGCGCTGCTGCTGAGCCTGAACAAGCTGCTGCGCAACACGCTCTATTTCAACCGCTCGAACCCCATTTTCGGGGCCGAGTTCACGGTGCAGCAAACCCAGCAGAAGGTGCTGCTCACCCAGGGCTTCGACACCCGCAACCTGGCCACCCAGAACCTGCTGCTGCGCCGCACGCTGGCCCAGTCGTTTACGGCCCGCCTCAACGGCTCCCGCGGCATCCGCGAAAACCAGTCGAGCTACCTGGAAACGCGCAACTTCCGGGTCGAGCAGTACGAGGTGGCCCCCGAGGTCAGCTACCAGCCCTCCACCGTCTGGCGCTTCACCACCACCTACCTCTACACCACCAAGCGCAACACCCAGCCCGGCCCCGACCTCGATACCCGGGGCGTCTTTCACGATCTGGGCCTCGAAACCCGCATCAGCCAGGTGGGCAAGCGCACCCTTTCGGCTACCGGCCGCTACGTGCAGGTGGGCTTTACGGGCAACCAGAGCAGCCTCGTGAGCCTGGAAATCCTCAACGCCCTGCGCCCCGGCACCAACTTCACCTGGAACCTGAACCTGGAGCAGCGCCTGAGCAACGGCCTCAACATCACCCTCGCCTACGATGGCCGCAAGCCCCAGGGCCTGAACGCCATCCATACCGGCCGGATGCAGGTGGCGGTGCTGTTTTAAGCGGGAGAAACAACAAAGCCTGTCATCCCGAGCGAAGCGAAGGACCTTGTGCCGCCATTACGTAACTGGTGGTACAAGGTCCTTCGCTTCGCTCAGGATGACAGGCTTTGTGAGTTTCGAGCAGGTTATTTCGCTGCCACCAGCCGCCGCAGGTGCGGCAGCACTGCTAGTTCCGTTTGCCCGGCCGGCTTGTTCAGGGCATCGAGCTGCTTTAAGGCGGCGGTTTGCCCGGCGGCGGTGGGGGCTTGCCCACGTTCCAGCTGGGCCAGCCGCTCCAGGGCCAGGGCGGCGGCGGTGCTCAGGTTGGCCGAGAGGGGCGCGTACTCGGTGAGGGTGGGGGAGGTGGCCAGCAGCGGAATCAGGCGGGAGTTGTTGGCCTGCCAGGTTTGCAGCTGCCGGCGCATGCGTAGCAGCAGGGCGCGGGCGGCGGGCGAAGCGGTGCGGTTGGCCCCGGCCGGGCCGTAGGCCGTCAGCAGCGAATCAACCTGCCAGCCAAACTCCCGGGCCACGTCCGATTCGGCGGGGGCGGCATCGACGAGGCGGGTCAGGGGCGTGCTGGGCACGTAGGTGAAGCCCTGGAAGTGGCGCTTGTACTCCTTCACCGGCTCCAGCACCTGGGCCAGCGTGCGCAGCGGGGCCACGTCGGTGGCGGTGGGGCCGGCCAGCTGCCGCAATAGCTGCTCGGGGGCGCTGCGGTGCTGCAGGCCCAGGGTTTCAAGGTGCCGGGAAACGGCTCCGAGGCGACGGTACAGGTCGGGCACGTTGGTCACCTCGCGGGCCGACCAGAGCCGTTCGGCCACGGCGGCAGCCCGGGGCCAGATGCGCGAATCAACCACCACGCTGTCGGCAAACTCGCTCCACATCGTCGCTTCGCCGCCCAGAATCAGCTGCTGCTGGGCCACTGTAAGCGGGTTATCGACGGGCAGCGGGTCGGTGGCGTAGTAGGCGGCGGCCGGGTAGTTGAGGTCGAGGTAGTAGCCGTTGGAGAGCAGGGCCCGGTTGCCGGCCTGGGCCGCGTCGTAGAGTCCTTTTTTGCCCCGCCAGCTCTGAATCACGGCATCCTGGGGCAAGCCGGGGCCCAGAATTTCATCCCAGCCCACCATCTGCTTGCCGTATTTGCTCACCATGGCCAGCACCCGGCGGTTGAAGTAGGTTTGCAGCGCGTGCTTGTCGAGCGTTTTGCCATCCGGCTTCAGCATCTTATTCGCCTTGGCAAAGGCCATGATGCGCGGATTGCCCCGCCACTGCCGCCCGTCGTTTTCGTCGCCCCCGATATGGAAATAGGGGTCGGGAAACAGGGCCGTCATTTCCCCAAACAGCGTGTCGAGCAGTTCGTAGGTGGTTTCCTTGGTGGGGTCGAGGGCCACGTTGGCAATGCGCCAGCTCTGATACACCACGTAGGCCGTGTCGCCGGAGGCCAGCTGGGGGTAGGCAGCCTGCCAGGCAATGGTGTGGCCGGGCACGTCGAACTCCGGTACCACCCGAATGCCGCGGGCAGCGGCGTAGCGCAGCACCTCGCGCACCTGGGCCTGGGTGTAGTACTGCCCGCTCACCTCGTGCAGGCGGGGCAGGGTTTTGCTTTCCACCCGAAACCCCTGGTCGTCGGAGAGGTGCCAGTGCAGCACGTTGAGCTTCACGGCGGCCATGCCATCGAGGTTGCGCTTGATAACCGAAACGGGCATGAAGTGGCGGGCCGCGTCAATCAGCAGCCCCCGCCACGCAAAGCGCGGCTCGTCCTGAATATCAACTTCGGGCAGCACGATGCGGGTGGGCAGCACAGTTGGGCTCGGTAGCAGCGGGTGGCCGCTGGTAGGCTGGGGCAGCTGCTCGAGGGTAGCCAGGGCCCGCAGCACGCCCAGGCTGGTGGGCGCGTCGATGGTCACGCCCATGGGGGTTACGCGCAGGCTGTAGCGTTCGGCATCGAACTGCTCGGGCTGCCCTACTTTGCCGTAGCGCACCAGCAGCGGCAGCGTTGTGGCCGACTTGCCCGTGGCCGGGGCGTTCAGGTGCAGCCGCCCGAGCGTCCGGCCCACGGCCGCCACAATGCTCGTATCGGCCGGGCCCTGAAACTGGGGCCGCAGCCGGGTTTTGGCGGGCAAACTGCGCGTACCCCAACGCAGGGAAACGGGCACCGGCAGCAGCTGGCGGGTGTCGGGGTGGGAAGGCTGGGCCAGTAGGGCCGGAGCGGTCAGCAGGAGGAAAACGAGAACCGGCAGCCGGCGGCGAAGGAAAAGCAGACAGGTCATGAGTAGCAGTAACGGGTTAGCAAGGTACGCAGACCCGATGGCCCTGACGTACGGCTTACCCTCTGCAAGCACGATGCCGAAGGGCCCGATTCGTTTCCCGGCCGTACTTTCAGGCCATGAAATCTGCTTCCCGCTGGGCCTGGGTTATCTGCACGGCCCTGATACTGGGCGTGGCCTGGTGGTACTACCCTGCGCCCCAGCCCCACCAGTCGCGGGTGCTGCAATGGGATGCGGCGGGCTACTACCTCTACCTGCCGGCCATCTTCGTGCACCACGACCTGCGCGACCTGCGCTTCCGCCAGCAGCTCGTGCGCGACTATGCTCCCTCGGGCTCGGGGTTTGATGCGGCCTTTGCGCACCCTAGCGGCCACATGGTGCTCAAGTACCCCGCCGGCCTGGCCCTGCAGGAGCTGCCGTTTTTTCTGGTGGCCCATGCCCTGGCCGAGCCATTAGGCTACGCCCCCGACGGCTACTCAGAACCTTATCAATTGGCCATGAAGCTGGCGGCGCTGCTGGTGGCCGTGCTGGGCTTGTGGCTGGTGCGCCGGGCGCTGCTGCCGCGTTTTGGCGAGTGGGCCACGGCGGGCACGCTGCTGGTGCTGGTGCTGGGCACCAACTACCTCAACTACAGCGCCGGCCAGGGCTCCCTCACGCATAACTGGCTGTTCACCTGGTACGCGGCGCTGCTGCTGCTCACGCCCGCCTACTACGCCCGCCCCACGGCCGGCCGCGCCGCCGCCATCGGGGCCATTGTGGGCCTGATGACGCTTACCCGCCCCACCGATTTGCTGGCCGCGCTGCTGCCCCTGCTCTGGGGTTTGCGCTTTTCCGGGGCCGGCCTGCGCCAGAAGCTGGCGTTCTGGCAGCAGCACGCCGGCCACCTGCTGCTAGCGGCCGCGCTCGGGGCGGCGGTGCTCAGCATTCAGCCCCTGTACTGGCACTACGCCAGCGGCCAGTGGGTGGTGTACAGCTACCAGGAGCAAGGCTTCAGCTGGCTGAAACCGCACCTGTTCGATGGCATTTTCAGCTTCCGCAGCGGCTGGCTCATGTACTCGCCCCTGCTGCTGACGGCGCTGGTGGGCTTCGGGCCGCTGCGCCGCCAGCAGCCCGAAGCCTTCTGGCCCCTGCTGGTTTTCATGGGGCTCTTCACCTACGTGGCCTTTGCCTGGGATGAATGGACCTACGGCGGTGGCCTGGGCCAGCGGGCCATGGTGCAGACCTACGCCGTGCTGGCCTGGCCGCTGGCGGCGGCGTTGCGCTGGCTGCTGGCCCGGCCGCTATGGGCTGCCGGCTACGGCGTGGTAGCCGTGCTGGGCTGCGCCTACGGTTTCTGGCTCACCCAAATGGCCATGCCCGGCGGTCTGCTGGCGGCCGGCGACATGACGCGCACCTACCTCTGGCGTATTTTATTCCGCTACCAGGTGCCTCCCGAAACCCAGTTGCTGCTCGACAGCAACTCCGAGTTTACCGGCACGCCCCGCCACCTGCGCGTGCTCTGGCAACAAGGTTTCGAGCAGGAGCCCGCCGCCACCTGCGGCACCCCGGCCCTGGCCGGCAATTGCTCTTTGCAGCTGAGCGCCGCCCACCCCAGCAGCGTCGAATACCGCGTGCCGGTTCGCCCCGGCAGCTTTGCCTGGCTCCGGGCCTCGGCCCTGGCCGGCGCAACTTCCCGCGAATGGGAGGTGGGCCGCATGACCCAGTACGTCGTGCGCTTCTGGGACGGTCCCACCATCGTGAAAGAGCGCACCGTACGCCTGCAACGCGCCCTCGACGCCAACTGGCCCCGCACCCTCAGCTTCACGGTGCGCCCCCCGCAGCAGCCCTTCGACCACGTTTCCGTCGTCTTTCTCCACTACGGCACCACCGCCAACCTGCTGCTCGACGATGCCCGGCTGGAGTCTTTCGATTGACCACGGATTAGCACGGATTTTAGCGGATTTCACGGATTTTGTGGATTCTGTGGACGGTGTGTTGCCCGGCAGTGTGCCGTCCACAAAATCCGTGAAATCCGCTAAAATCCGTGCTAATCCGTGGTCCTAGAGCAGGCCGCGCGCCTTGAATTCCAGGTATTTGTTGATGGTGTTGACCGTTAGGTTCTGGGGGGCGGTGAGCAGGGCGTGGATGCCGTAGCGGTTGAGCTCACGCACGATCTGGCGCTTTTCCTGGGCAAATTTCTCGGCTATGGTCTGGTTGTACACGTCCTGGGTGGAGGCGGCGGGGGCGTGGAGGTAGGCGTCGAGCTCGGTGTTTTCAAAGAACACCACCAGCAGCAGATGGTCCTTGGCCAGGCGGCGCAGGTAGGGCAGTTGGCGCTGCATGCCGTAGAGCGTCTCGAAGTTGGTGAACAGAATCAGGAGGCTGCGCTGCCGGACCTGGTGGCGCACCGTGATGTAGAGCCGCTCGTAATCAGTTTCGAGGTACTTGGTTTTTTGGCGGTAGAGCACCTCCAGCAGCTTGCGGAGCTGGCCGCTGCGGCGGTCGGCGGCCACCATGGCGCCGGGCTGATGCGAGAAGGTGATGAGGCCGGCCTTGTCGTGCTTGAGCAGGGCAATATTGCTGACGACCAGCGTGGCGTTGATGGCGTAATCGAGCAGACTCAGGCCCTCGAAGGGCATGCGCATCACCCGGCCCTTATCAATAAGGCAGTACACCTGCTGGGCCCGCTCGTCCTGGTAATGGTTGACGGCCAGCGCGTCGGTAGCCTCGGGGGTGGTGGCGCGGCGGGCGGTGGCTTTCCAGTTGATGCGGCGCGGGTCGTCGCCGGGCACGTAGGGCCGGATCTGGTCGAACTCCAGGCTCTGGCCCACCCGCCGGATGCGCTTCACGCCCACCTCCGTCAGCCGGTTGCTCACGGCCAGCAGCTCATACTGGCGCATCTGCAAAAACGATGGGTACACCGGCACCACCCGGTTGGCATCGAAGCGAAAGCGCCGCCGCACCAGCCCCAGCGGGGAGGCCGCGTACACGTTCAAGGCCCCGAATGCGTACTCGCCCCGCTTGGTAGGCCGCAGCTGGTAGCGAATCACGCTGGTTTCGCCCGGTGGCACGGCAACCCGAAACAGCACGTCGCGGCGCTGAAACTGGTGGGGCACCTCGTCGATGGTTTCGGTCTGGATAGGGAAGCGGTACTGGTTTTCGAGGTAGATGGCAATGTCGTTGTCGGAGCCGTTGGCCAGCTTGTCGCCCAGCACCCGCCGCCCGAACACGCCCCCGCCCCGGGCAAACAGCAGCGCCCCATCGAGCAGCGTCAGGCCCACGAGTAGCCCCAGCGCCAACTGCATCGGCGCCAGCCACCCCGGCAGGAAAAACGCTACCACCAGCCCGGTAATGAGCAGGCCCAGCACCAGAAAGAAGCGGCGAGTCAGGAAAAAGCTGCGCAAGAAAGGCATACCAGAAACCAGAGCTAAAAGCTAAAAACTAGTTCCCCTCCTTGGAAAGGAGGGGCTAGGGGTGGTTGATGCTGGCAGAACAATGCCACTGCAAGTCGCTCAACCAAACAACATCAGCAACGAGCCAACCACCCCAGCGGCGGCCGAGCCGCCGCGTCCCCTCCTCGGCTGAGGAGGGGAGTGACGGCCTTTACCTGTTTCCGCCTAACGAGGAACCTCAATTTGCTGCAAAATCTGCTTCACTACATCGTCCGGGGTGCCGCCTTCCATTTCGCGCTCGGGGGTGAGCTGGATGCGGTGGCGAAGCACCATGGGGGCCAGGTACTGGATGTCTTCGGGCGTGATGAAGTCGCGGCCCCGCAGAGCGGCCAGGGCTTTAGCGCCGTTGAGCAACGCCAGCGAGGCCCGGGGCGAGGCACCGAGGTAAAGGCCTTTGTGGGCGCGGGTCTGGCCCACGAGGCGGGCAATGTATTCGAGCAGCTTGGGCTCGACATGCTGGCGGCTGACCTGCTCGCGCAACTGGTGCAGGTCGGCGGCCGATACCACGGCCTGCACCGCGTCGAGCGGGGTGCCGCCGAAGCCGGCGTGGTGGCCCTGCAGAATGGCCACTTCCTCTTCCACGGTAGGGTAGCCCACGCTGAGCTTGAACAGGAACCGGTCGAGTTGGGCTTCGGGCAGGCGGTAGGTGCCTTCCTGCTCGATGGGGTTCTGGGTGGCCAACACCACGAAGGGCGCGGGCAGCGGGTAGCGGGTGCCGTCCTGGGTTATCTGGCGCTCCTCCATCACCTCAAACAGCGCCGACTGCGTTTTGGCCGGGGCCCGGTTGATTTCGTCAATCAGCACCACGCTGGCGAAAATGGGACCCGGCCGGAACTCGAACTCGCCCTTCTGGGGCCGGAACACGGAGGTGCCCAGCACGTCGGAGGGCATCAGGTCGGGCGTGAACTGGAGGCGGCTGAAGGGCACGCTCAGGGTGCGGGCCAGCAGTTTGGCGGTAAGGGTTTTGGCCACGCCCGGCACGCCTTCGAGCAGCACGTGGCCGTCGGCAAGCAGGGCTACGAGCAGCAGTTCGGCCAAATCGCGCTGGCCCACAATCACCTTGCTCAGCTCGCCCCGGATAGCGTCGGCGTGGCGGGTGAGGTGGCGCAGGTCGGTGCGCGGGGCGAAGGCGGCCGGGGCGGGAGCAGCGGCAGATTCGGCTGGCGTTTCGTCGGTGGCCGGCGCGTGTTCGGGCACTGCGGAGGACCCGGGAGCTGGCGAGGTGAAGTCTTCGGGAGAAGTATTGAAATTATTTTCCATCTTGAAGTTGATTTTTGTCGGAAAGAGAGCAAAGAATAGTTACATCTATAAAGTATTATATATACATTCAAATGTGTGTTTGAAACAATCTAAAGCTATATATGTGATAAGTGCAAAATGAATAAAAGTCAATTTAGGCTTACAGTGCAATTCTAAGCGGCCTCCTGGCGAAAGGTGTTGATGGCCTTGCTCAGGGCCAGCAGTTCGGCGTCGGAAACCTGGGGGGCGGTAAGGGCAAAGTTCAGGCGGCGCACCAGCGCGTCGATGTCCGGGCGGGGAATACCCGACTTCTGGGCCAGCCGTTCGCGGGTGGCATCGTCGCTCAGGTCGAGGCCGGGCTCGTGGTAGCGGGTGCGCAGGTGCTCCAGAAACAGCCCGATTTTCTTCTCGGCAATCAGCCCGTGGCTGCCGCGCTGGCGGTAGAGGCCGGCCACGGTGCGCGTGAACTGCAGCGTGGTATTGGGCAGCGGCCGGAGCACCGGAATAACCCGCTGCCGCCGCCGGGCTTCCACCAGCACAAACAGCAGGGCGCCCACCAACGCCAGGTAGGTGGCGTAGCGCAGGGCTTCGTGGTCGAGCAGCACCCGCAGCAGCGACTGCTCGCCCCGGCGGCCCTGCTTCTGGTACTCATCCCACCACACGGTGCGGCCGGTGGGCAGGTAGGAGAGGGCCGCGAAAGCGAAGTTGGTGGTGCGCGGCTGGAGCACGAAGTAATTGGAAAACGCCAGGGGCACCGAGCACAAATAGAGGTGGCCCCGGCCGTGGGGCACGCGCAGCAGCACGGCCTGGCCATCGTTGGTAGCCGTGGCAAGCTGGGTGGCACGGCCGGAAAGGGCTGCATCAGGCAGCAGACGGGTGAGGGCGGCGCGGGCGGGCAGCCGGAAGGAAGCGCCCGCCTGCCGGGCCAAAGCCGGGCTGGTCAGTTGCAACCCAACCGAATCGGTGGTCGGCTGGCCAGGGGCATCGGGCCGGGCCGCACGCAGTGGCAGCGCCTGTGCCGATAGGGCGGAACGGAAGCCCAGGGTGTCGGCGAAGTGGGAATCGAACTCTTCGGCGGCAATCAGCACGTCGTTGCCGCGGGCTACGTGGCGCAGCAGGGCGCGGCAATCCAGGCGGCTCAGCTTGAACGATTGAGCCACAAACAGGTAGGTGGCGGGCTCGAAGTGGCCGGCCGCCAGTCCGGCGGCGTAGTCCGCATCGTCGGTGGCCGTGTCTGCTCCAGCCGAGGTAGCCGGTTGCCGGGGCCGGACGGGGCCGCGAGCCGTCGGCGCGGCAGGAACAGTGTTGGCAGAATCCGTGGCAGTGGCCTCATTCCTGGCTACGGAATCGGGTGCCTCCGCCTGTTTAGCCGCGAAATCGTCCTCGTCCAGGCCCTCAATCTGGCTGAAGATTGGGGCTCGCACGATGCGGACTTCCCCGGCCGGCACACCCAGCACGGTGGGCAGCTGGTCGAAGAGCACGAAGGTGCCGTAGGGGCTCTTGTGGTCGTTGCGCAGCGTAGGCGACCAGTCCAGGGGCTTGGGACGGTAGTACTCCACGGCCACGTAGGCGGCAAACAGCAGCCCCAGCCCCAGCAGATACCAACGGAAAGTCGTCATATTCAAAAGTTAGCGGCCTACCTCACCCCCGGCCCCTCTCCTCAGGAGAGAGGAGAGCCAGACGATAATTGCTTGGCCTTGCTGAGGTGTTTTCAGCAGTGGAGCGTCGGAATCGAAAGCGAAGAGCGTGTCATTTTACTGGCAACTGGCTAAGCTGCCCGGGGGTGGGAGGTGAGGCGGTGTTGGAAGGCCTCGCGGGTGGTGCGGGCGCGGTCGTAGTCGGTGGCGGAGAGGTCGTCCTGCTCGCCGTACCAGACGTACTCGAACTGGCGGGTCAGCTCGCGGAAGGCCTCGGGCAGGGGGCCGGGGGGAAGCTCGTAGAGGTAGTCGTGGTTGGTTTTATCGGGTTGCCAGTTGATAAGCTGGCGGTCGGAGAGCTGGCGCAGCACCCGCAGGTAGCCCAGGCGCACGGCCAGGCGATACTGGCGGGCGGCTTCGGCCTCGCGCAGCAGCGCGTCGAGGTCGAGGGCGTGCAGGTCTTCGGTGCCGGCATCGTAGGAGAGGGGCGCGGGGCGGGGGGCGCGGCCGAAAGCACGGGTTACGTCAACCTGCAACAGTTTAAGAACGGCAAAAATGAGGGCGGCCACCAGCACGGCATACACGCCATACTTCCAGGCAAAGCGGCCCGAAGGGGTTTCGAGGTGGTCGTTGACCCAGCGCCAGAAGCGCGCCCAGAACAGGTCCCAGGCGCTCCGCTCGCTCCTGACTTCCACGTACCGGAACTCGCGTTGCCCGCGCAGCGTCCGCAGGCGGGCCGGATCGGGGCGGCGCAGACGCGGGGCCAGGCCCTGGTCGGGCGCGAACCGGCGGGGCGGGGTGGCCCGAAGCGGGGCCACCGCCGCTGCCGCCACCGGGCCAGCAGCCCCGGGCTCCGGCACTTTTGCCTGCACCGAAACCGTTGCGCTGAACAGCAGCACCAGTGCCAGCAGCAAGCCGGACAGATAAGACAAAAAAGACACTGGCACGCGCACTGGCACAGGTTATAGGATTAGTCGTTTACTGCAAGGACGTTGATTTGGCGCCGGTAAAAAAACGTCCGCATCACAAAGCCCTCAACAAGCCAAGGCTGCCTCGGCAGCCCCGCCACCGGCCCCGAATGGCCGTATCTTCAACTGACAACTGACAACTGACAACTGACAACTAGCCTTAGTATTCGCCTTCGTCATCGGGGCGGAAGGAGGAGTTGGCAGCCACAGGCGCAGCAGTAGCGCCCAGGCTGGCGATACGGTCGCGCAGCCCCAGCCCCTCCTTGCGCTCGACGAGGTTGAAGTACTGGAACAGCATGGCCAGCAGCGAAACCGGATAGAGCAGCATGGTGCCGCTGGCATACAGGGTCTGCGCCACCAGGCCCGTCAGGTCGGAATCGAGACCCGGGATGTGCATCATCTTGCCAAACATGACGGCGTACTGGGGCAGTATGAAAATGAAGGAGAGCAGGCCCTGAATCATACTTGCAATAATGAACAGCCCGAACGTAGCCCACCACTTGCCTTTTACGAGGTAGTAGCAGCGGCGCAATGCAGCGAACAGCCCCTCATCGTCGAACCACAAAATCGGAAAATAGAGCGTCAGGGGCACCAGCAGGTACAGCAGCAGGGGCATCAGAATCAGTACCAGCAGGAAGATAAACGGTCCGCCGCCCGCCGCCATGCCCCCGCCCACTACGAGCCCGAACACGAGCATAACGCCCAGGTAGGCCCCCAGCAGCAGCAAGCAGGCCAGCAGTAGCCGGCCCAGGCGGCTCTTAATTTCAACCCACACCTCGGCCGGCGTAGGAGGCTCTGTCGGCTCGGTCGTGAGCAGCAGGCGGACGTAGCTGTGCACGGTGCTCACCACCATCAGGAAAGCCAGCACCCCGCCCAGCATCGTGAGGCCGAACCCCGAAAAATAGGAGGCCCCGAACGTCATTCCCGTCGATTTAAGCACTTCCGGATTGGTCTGGGCCTGGCCAGCCAGGTTCCAGACATTGTTGGTCAGCAGCCCCAGGCCGATACCCATAACCAGCGACAGGGGCAGCACGAAGTAAAGCAGGCACCTGCCCAGCGGCCGCCAGTGCTGCCCAAGAAACTCGAAAGTCGCTCCTATTTTCTGGCTGAAGTCGCGCTGTTGCCGAAAATCGGCGGCCTTGGTAAATGTGAGCTTCATGAAAAGCGGAGAAAGTAGCGAAGCGAATAAACAGAGAAAAAGAGCCGCCAGTCAGCCGAATTGTTAGGGCTGAGGCGGACGCTGGCGGGCGGCCAGCCGGCGCGGGTACACGATAAAATACCAGCCAATGAAAGCTGCCGAGGTGCCAATGATGCCCAGGCTCAGCGGCAGCGGCATTTCGGTGTGGCGCGTGATAAACCCCTCCAGAAAGCCGGCCACCACAAAAATCGGAACCAGCCCCAGGGCCAGCTTGAGCCCGTCGCGGGCTGCCTGGCGGAAAGCCACGGCCCGCGAGTAAGTACCCGGAAACAGAATGCCCCGCGCCATCACGAAGCCTGCCCCGCCCGCCAGCACAATGGCCGAAATTTCGAGCGTGCCGTGGATCCAGATGGTGAGCACGGAGGATAGAAGCACCCCTTTCTGGTAGAAAAAGTATTGGAACGAGCCCAGCATCAGGCCGTTGCGGAACAGGGCCCACACGGTGCCCAGGCCCAGCGTGGCGCCCAGGGCGTAGGCCGTCAGGGCCACGTAGATGTTGTTGGCCGTGATGGCCAGAAACATGGGGGCCTCGCTCATGCCCTTGTACACGGCCATCGGGTCGCCGCGGCGGATGTTGTCGAGCGTGCGGTTCACGTACTCGTCGCCGAGCACCACGCGCACGAACCGCTCGTCGTAGGCCGCCGACAGTGCCCCAATGAAGACAAAGAGCAAAAACAACCCCAGCGCCAGGGCCAGCGGACCGTGGTGGCGGGCCACGAGCAGGGGCAGCTCGCGCCGCCAGAAAGCAGCGAACCGGTTGGTTTGCTCGGGCTTGTTTTGGTAAAGAGCCTGGTGCTGGCGGGCGGTCAGGTCGTTGAGGTAGCGGGTGGTGGGCGAACCGGGGTAGAAGGTTTGGGCGTAGGCCAAATCGTCGGTCAGGGCCACAAAGCGGGCGGCCAGCTCCTCGGGGCCGGGGGCGGGCCGCTCGTAGGTTTTCCAGCGGGCTTCATTCTGGCGCAGGAAAACAGCTTCACGCATATAAACAGAGCGCTAAAGGAATAAAGCGGCGCGCTGCATAGGGGCGCGGATAGCCGGCAGGATAAAAGCGCGCAAACCATACCGGCCTTCGCCTCGGCCAGTGTATTTTGCGCCACTGATTCCGGTGCTGCGAAGATTAGAAAATTTCGGCGGCTGGCAGCACAAACTTTCGTCTTATTTCTCCCCTCATCCGCCTCATGAATACCATCCGCGTTCAAACCACCCAAAACGTTACGGTCGAGTACGAAGTCGCCAGTGTGGGTGAGCGAATTCTGGCCACCATCATCGATGGCATTGTTATCGGGGCCTGGGCGCTGATTTGCGGGGGCATTATTGCATCGGTTGCGGGCGGAATAGGAGCCGGCGACACGGTGGCGGTGGCCTTGATCATAGCGCTGGTGGGGGTGCCGTTCGTGTTTTACCACCTGATCTGCGAGACCCTGCTCAACGGCCAGAGCATCGGTAAAAAGGCCCGCGACATTCGCGTCATCCGCCTCGATGGCACTCCGCCCCGCTTCGGCGACTACCTGCTGCGCTGGATTCTGCGCATCATCGATACCGGTATCGGGAGCGGCGTGGTGGCGCTGGTGGTGGTGTTAGTCAATGGCAAGGGCCAGCGCCTGGGCGATTTGGCTGCCGGCACCTCGGTCGTGCGCACCCGGCCCCGGCCGGCCGGCGGTGTGCTGGCCCCGGCCTTCACCGAACCCGATTACGTGGTGGTGTTTCCGGCCGCCGCCCAGCTTGCCGACCACGATGTGGCCACCATCCGCCAGCTGTTGCAGCAGGCCCTAACCGACGAAAACTACCTGGTCATCAACGAGCTGGCCGGTAAGGTGAAGGCCCTGACCGGCATTCGCACCGACCTGCCCGACGAGGCCTTCCTGCGCACCGTGCTGCGCGACCACGCCCACCTGGCGGCCCAGGAAAGTCCGCACGGGTAACGGTACAGGAGTGGTCCGAAACCGAACCAGTGCGTGGTCCTCAAGGTGCCAGGCACTTATAAGTAAAGCGCCCCTGCTGTCCGCACGGACAGCAGGGGCGCTTTACTTAATCAGGATAGCATGAGAGGGCTACTACGTTAACGTGCGCATTCTCCCACTCACTCGCTGCTACCGCACCAGCACGCGCTGCGTACCGGCCGACTGCCCATCGACGAGCAGGCGCAGGAAGTACACTCCAACCTGGCGGTTGGCCGGGGTCCAGGTCAGGGTTTGGGCACCGGCCGAGCGGTTGCCCAGGTCCAGGCGCTCCACGGTGCGGCCCAGTGCGTCGGTCAGCACCAGCTCGGCGGCCCCGGCGCGGGGCAGGCGGAAGCTTACTTCGGCGCTGCTCGTTACGGGGTTTGGGAACAGGCTGAAGCCCGCTGCCACGGTGGGGTTACGCGTGCCGGTTGCCACCCCGCCCTGGGCCGCAATGGCAAGGTCGCGTACGGTCAGGCCAAAGCCGATTTGCTGGGCCCCGCTGGCGGCGCCCGTGGTCAGGTTCAGGCTATAAAGGCTGGAGTTGGCCGACGAACCGGTTGTGGCTACCAGGTAAGCCGTGTTAACGCCTTCAGCGGTGCTGAAAATGTCGATGTCCACGTTCGGACCGGCCGTAACGGCTACGCCCGAAGCGCCGATTGTCGTCAGGGTGCCATCGTTGGCCGGTACCTGGTTGGCCAAAATATTAAGGGCCTCATCGTAGGCATAAAGCTGGGTGGTGCGGGTCGTGGAGCCGGAAGGATTGCCCGGGCCGGGGTAGCTGTTGGTATAAGCTGCCGAGCCAATGGCTGGGGTGGCCGCGGCATTCGGGTCGCCGGTTTTATAAGTCAGGGTGCCATCCACGATGGGGGCCGCGGTACCGTCGTTGGGATTGAGCCGGAAGTTGGCCCGGTTCACGCCCTCCACCCGAATCCGGTCGACGGTGGGGTTGAAATCGAAGGCGATGCTGCCCGTGCCCAGGGGCAGAGCCAGGTTGGTGCTGCCGCTAAGGTTGGTGGCCACGCCGGTAGTGGCATTGAGGGTGTAGAGCTGGCCGGTTTGGGTGGCAGCATCGTAGCCCAGGGCGTACAAGGCGTTGTTAAGGGGCCGCACATCCATGCCCACCAGCGTCTGGTTGGTAGCTACCCCCGTAATGCCCACCGACGTGCGGATGACGCCGGGCAGGGCCGTGTCAAACGAAATCAGGTTGCCCCCGGCCAGGGCGTAGGCCAGGTTGCCATTAACGGCCGCCAGCGTGGCGGGCCGCACAATCTGCACGGCAATATCGGTGATGGTCGTGGGAGAGGTGCCGGCCCCAATGGTGCCCACCGAAGTGGCCGTGCCGGTACTCAGGTTCACGGTGTAGAAGGCCGTTGAGGCCGCCGTGGGGCTCGTAACGGTGGCTACCGTCATGTAGGCCGTCTGTACCTGGTTGGTGGGGTTGAAGTAAATGTCGAGGTCCGCAATCTTGGTTGCGCCGCTCGTCGAAACACCCAGCGGGCCCACGGTTACCAGCGTACCAGCGTTCGGCGGGTCCTGCTTTACCAGGCGGCTGTTGGCTTCGTCGAGGTCGTAGAGCGTGGTGGCGGTGGTACCGATGTAGCTGTTGGTGTAAGCCGAAGAGCCCACACCCGGCGTCTGGCCGAAGTTGGGGTCGCCGGCGGCATAGGCCAGCGGACCATCGGTGAAGGCCAGGGCGCCGTTGTTGGGGTTGAGGCGGAAGTCGGCCCCGTTGCCAGCCGTTACCCGCAAGCGGTCGACCGTGGGGTTGAAGTCGAAGCCGATGCGGGTGGGGTCGGTTCCAAGGTTAAGCGTAAGCGGCGTGCCGATGGCCGTGGCAATGGCCGTCGTCCGGTCGAGGCGGTATACCTGCGCCTGGGTGCCGGTAGGGTTGTAGCCCAGGCCGAACAACTCGCCCGTATTAGGCCGGAAATCAATGCCAACCAGCACCTGGCCGGTGGCAATACCCGTTACGGGCAGGTTGAGGCTGAGAATGTTCGGCGTGCTGGCCTCAAACGATACAAGGCTGCTGGTGAGGGTGGTGGTCTGCGAAAGGCCGAAAACCGTGGTGGAGATGGTTTGGGCTGAAACCGAGCCGGCGGCCAGCAAACCTAAAGCCGCCAGAAACAGTCCGTTCCGCCGCGAAGCCGGCCGGGAAGTAGAAGATGAACGCATATAGAGGTAGAGTTTGGGTATGGAAAGGATGATTAAATGAAGGAGAACATTCTCCGCTTCCTTACACGTACGTGCCGGCACAGGATTTCCGGTCTGATGATGACAACATTTAATTCAGTTTTAATCGAAATCGATTGCCAGGGCCAATCTGCGGGTTGAAAAGCCTGAATTATATACTGCCCCAAAGCTAAAAAAGCCGCTCATCAGTAGTTGATAAGCGGCTTTTTTTTAGGCATAGCGAATAAGCTTTTACTGGATTAACACTCGCTGCACCCCGGCCGACTGTCCATCAATGAGCAAGCGGAGCAGATACACGCCGGCGCGCCGATGGGTCGGGGTCCAGTTTAAAGTTTGAGTGCCGGCGGCCCGGTTGCCCAGGTCCAGGCGCTCCACAGTACGGCCCAGAGCGTCGGTCAGCCGCAATTCGGCGACCCCGGCCTGGGGCAGGCGAAAACTGATTTCGGCGCTGCCCATAACCGGATTGGGATACAGGCTGAAACCACTATCGACGGCCGGATTTCGCGTGCTGGTCGTTACCCCGGCCGGTTCGACGGCCAGCGTAATGTAAGTGGGCGGGCTGGTGCCTAGTTGACTTTCGCTGCCCAATAAGGCTGCCTGACCAGTGGCCAAGTCTACAGAGTAAAACGCGTACTCAGCATCTGCCGGGTTCGACCAAGAAGCGGCGACGTAGGCCTTGTTGGTGCGGGTCAGCGGGTCGAAGTAGATATCCATATCCAGCGTCGTGTAGCCGAGAGGCGACTGGACCCCATTCAGGGAGCTAACCGTGGTCAGCTGGCCCGTATTGGGGGAGTTCAGGGTGGTTAACTGCTTCAGCTCATTGAGTGCATAAAGCGTGGTAGCGACGGCCCCGAAGGAACTGTTGGAGTGCGCCAGCGCCAGTACCCCGGGAAGGCGGCCGGCGTTGGCATCGGTGGTGGCATAAGCCAGCGGGCCGTCGGCAGCCAGCTGCTCCCCCGTATCGGGGTGCAGCCGGTAATTCTGACCCTTCGCGCCACTGAGCCGAATCTGGTCGGTAACCGGGTTGAAATCGAAGCCGATACCACTATCTGAACCGTAAGCAGATTGCCCCAGGTTCAGTGCCAGCACATTGCCTACCGGCCGCAGCTGGGCGGTGGTCAGGTCGCTGAACACGTAGAGCTGCGCCTGGGCAGTGGTTTGGTTGTAGCCCAGCGTGTAAATCTGGCCGGTTTTAGGCCGGGCATCCAGCCCTACCAACTGCTGGCCCGCCGCCAAACCCGTTACCGGCACGCGGGCCGTGTAGCTGGCCGGCTGAGCCACCCTGAACGTAACCAGCTCGAACTTTTGCGGGCCTCCCACCAGCCCGTACACTTTCGGGCTGGTGGGAGGTGGGGCCAGGGTCAGAGCAATATCGGTTACCACGGCCACCGACCCCGTATTTAGCTGTCCCACGAGCGTAGGAGTGCCGGTGGCTAGGTCGAGCGTAAAAATCCGCGTTTCGAAGTTGCCATGGTCAGGGTCCGAAACACTCAGGTATGCGGTGTTCACTCCAGAAACCGGGTCAGTATAAATATCCAGGTCGGCAGCAGAGGAAGAGGCCAGTTGCAGCCCGCCCAGATTACCAACCGTGCGCACCGTGCCTTCATAGTCGTAGACCGCTTGGGTGGTGCGTGCCACCAGCGTGAGTGGGTGTGAATTCGTGACATCTAGGGCGTAGAAAGTGGTACTAGGGGCCGAACGCAGATTGTTGCTGAACGCCACCGCGCCAACTGCGGGCCGCCGGCCGGCGTTGGGGTCGTTGGACGCATAATTCAAGGTTGCCCCAGAGCAGAATATTGCGCCGCTGTTAGGAAAACCTACTAGGCAGCCTTTATCGTCGCCGCGGGCTATAACAATCATGTCGGTGAGGGGATGAAAATCGAAGCCAATGCGGCCCAGGTCGGTACCCAAATCAACGTCCTGTACCTCTCCAACCGGCGTAGCGACGGCCGTGTTGGGGTTGAGGCGGTAAAACCGGGCCTGCTGGCGGGCCGCATCATACCCGAGCGCAAACAATTCGCCCGTCGCGGGCCGCGAGTCGATGCCGACCAGAAGCTGGCCGCTGGCAACGCCGGTAATGGGGCGGTTGAAGGTGAGCTTAGCCGGGGTCCGTACATCGAAGGCCACCAACGACGCTGCAGTGGTTCCCGTCGCGGAGGCCAGACCGTAGGCCGCCTGGGCCCGAGCCGGAGCCGCCCCCAGGGCCAACGTCACGAAGGCCAGCAACCAACTCCACCGTAGTGCCCAGTGGCAAAAAGAATAATTCATCATAAAGAGGAGATAAAGGATGTGAAAGAAAGGAAATTGCAGTCTGGTTCGAGCCCGATACAGAGCCCGGGCTGGTCGTCGGATAAATGCGGCTGCCCTGCCGCGAAAATATAAAAAAACGGCCTGTCAAATGCTTGACAGGCCGTGGGATGATAAGGTTGCATGGGGGGGCTACCGAAGCGCGCAGATTTTACGCCACCGTAATAGGCGCGTGGCGTGGCGTGGTTTTGGGAGCCCGCTCTTCACCCTGGCTTAGCAGCTCATCGGCCCGGTCGGTTTTGCTTACCCAGCTCACCGAGTACAAATCCTTGCGCCGGTCGCGCAGGTTGCGTACGGCCCCGCTGGTGTTCAGGTCCTTGAGCAGGTCGAGGTTGAGGTCGGCAATCAGGGTCATCTCCGTGTTGGGCGTGGCCTCGGCCACGATGGCATCGTGGGGGAAGGCAAAGTCGGAGGGGCTGAACACGGCACTCTGCGAGTACTGAATGTCCATGTTCTCGACCCGGGGCAGGTTGCCTACCGAGCCGGTAATGGCCACGTAGCACTCGTTTTCGATGGCCCGGGCCTGGGCGCAGAGGCGCACCCGCTGGTAGGCGTTCTTGGTATCGGTCCAGAAGGGTACGAACAGGATTTTCATGCCCTCGTCGCTTAGCATCCGGCTCAGCTCGGGGAACTCCACATCGTAGCAAATCAGGATACCGATTTTACCGAAGTCGGTGTCGAAGCAACGCAGCTGGCTGCCGCCGCGCATGCCCCAGTAGCTGGCCTCGTCGGGCGTAACGTGCAGCTTGTACTGCTCGTCCACGGTGCCGTCGCGGCGGCAGAGGTAGCTTACATTGTGCAGCTTGCCATCCTCATAGAGCGGCATCGAGCCGGCAATAATGTTGATGTTGTAGCTCACGGCCAGCTCCATCATCTTGGTCTTGATGGGCTCGGTGAAGGCAGCCATCGAGCGGATGGCCACCGAGGGCGACTCCTCGTTGGTGAGGGCCATCATGGGCGCGTTGAAGAACTCCGGGAACAGCACGCAGTCGGACTTGTAGCCCGATACGGTGTCGACGAAGAACTCCATCTGCTGGAAGAAGTCCTCCAGGTCGCGGGTGGCGCGCATCTGCCACTGCACAATGCCAATGCGCACGTTGGACTTCTGGTTGCCGATGAGTTTCTCGGTTTCCTCCTCGTAGTACACGTTGATCCACTCCAGCAGCGTGGCGTAGGCCTTGCTTTCGGAGTCGTAGGGCAGGTAGCCGCGGATAATTTTGCGGACGTAGAAGTCGTTGGCCAGCTGGAAGGTGAGGATGGGGTCGGTGAGCTCCTTGTTGCGCACCATCTCCACGTACTTGGCGGGCGTCATCTCGCTGGCGTAATTGCTGTAGCCGGGAATGCGGCCGCCGGCCACCATGGCCCGCAGGTTCAGGTTCTCGCAGAGCTCCTTGCGGGCGTCGTAGAGGCGGCGACCCAGGCGCAGGCTACGGTACTCCGGGTCCACGAACACATCGACGCCGTAGAGCGTGTCGCCGTCGGCGTTGTGGGTATCAAACTTGCCGTTGCCCGTGATTTTGGCGTAGGTGTGCTTATCGCCGAACTTGCTGTATTCCACAATGATGGCCAGCGCGGCGGCTACAATCTTGCCGTTGTCCTCGATGCAGATCTGGCCTTCGGGAAACTTGCGGATCAGGGCGTTGTACTCATCCTGGGCCCAGGAGCCCTCCATGTTGGAGTACACCTTGTCCATGATGGTTTTTACCTCTTTGAAGTCGGCGCGGCGCAGGGTGCGCAGCACCAGCTTGTGGGCTTCGGGAGCCACCGGAGTGGTCGTGGGCTCGGGGTTGGCCGGCATGCCGGGCAGGGTATTCTTTTTAGCGGCTTTACCGCCGGTTTTTCCGTGGGAACTCGCAGGCATATACTCGAAAAATGAAATCGTAAGAAAGTACGCAAAGGTACAACTCCCGCAGCGGGAGCTTTTTTAAGATACGCAAGAACAGGCAAAATGGTAGGGGAAGCGGGTGATGAACTGGTGAAGAAGACGCGCCAATGCCACCGTTATCTTACAGGGTCCGAAGAACTTTATTGCCCCCAAACGGGTCATGGCTATGGTTGCCAGGCGGGGCGGATATCCGCCGCGCCGCGCCGGCCGCTCACTTGGTAAACGCCCTGCTTTACTGCCCTGCCACTTCACCTTACGTACCTTGCAGGATGCTGCTGCCCGAAGAACGCCGTCTGCAAACCTTAGCCGCCGTGTTGTGGGCTCCGGAAAAGTTTCCGCCCACGGCCTGGCTCTGTACCCCGCCCCAGCTGCTGGGCTGGGAGCCGGGTAGCCCCGCGGCCGTCCTGCTCACGGCCGCCCCCGGCCAGGCGGTGCCCTGCCCGCCCGGACTGGTTCGCCTGCTGTTCATGGATGAGGTGCAGCTGCTCATGGAGCGGCTGCTGCGGCAGGTGCCCGGGGCCACGGCCGAGCTGCGGGTGCAGGTGCTGCTGCGCTACAAAAGCCACCACGAGTTCCCGGCCCTCACCAGCAACCCCGACGAGCTGGCCGGGCACCTGGCCGCCGCCGTACGGGCCGGCTCGCTGCCCGCTCCCGAGGCCCTGGCCCATTTTCAGCGCTGCTTCTCCCACTTCACCCTCGAGGCCGTCCGCCACATGCTGGCCCAGGCCATGCTGCGTATTTGAGCTATTAGCTGTTAGCTTTCGTTCATAAAATTCTGTTTATCAGCATAAAAGAAGGCCCCATACTCAACCGAGTACGGGGCCCTTTTCGTTTTTTCAGCTAACAGCTAACAGCTAACAGCTAACAGCTAACAGCTAACAGCTCTAAATAACCATCTCCGGTACTTCGCCCTCGGGGATGACGAGCTTACCGGCGGTGGCGGCTTTGATTTGCTCCACCGACACACCCGGCGCCCGCTCGCGGAGCACGAAGCCGTCGGGCGTCACGTCGAGCACGGCCAGCTCGGTCACGATTTTCTTCACGCAGCGCAAACCTGTGATGGGCAGCGTGCAGGCCGGCAGCAGCTTGCTGGCGCCGTCGCGGGAAGTATGCTGCATGGCTACGATGATGTTTTTGGCCGAGGCCACGAGGTCCATGGCCCCGCCCATGCCCTTTACCATCTTGCCCGGAATTTTCCAGTTGGCAATGTCGCCGTTTTCCGATACCTCCATGGCCCCCAGAATCGTCAGGTCCACGTGCTCGCCCCGGATCATGGCAAACGAGTCGGCGGAGCTGAACAGGCTGGAGCCGGGCAGCGTGGTTACGGTCTGCTTGCCGGCATTGATGAGGTCGGCGTCTACCTCGGCCTCCGTAGGGAAGGGGCCCATGCCCAGCAAGCCGTTCTCCGACTGCAGCTCCACATGGATGCCCTCGGGGATATAGTTGGCCACCAGCGTCGGAATTCCGATGCCGAGGTTGACGTACGAGTTGTTTTCTACTTCCTGCGCAATGCGCCGGGCAATTCCGTGTTTGTCGAGCATATATTAGGGCTTAGGTCTTAGGGCTTAGGCCGACAGACGCTTTTTTAGGGTTGTGATAAACTGCGTGAGCATTTTCCGGATTTCTGTTAGTTCCTGAGAAATGGGCCGCCATTCCTGATCAGACAAGTAATGCAACTCGTGCGACAGAAGCAGTTGGTAATCCAACTCACTGGCTGAGCCGGAAGCAATAACAAGAAACCGAGCCAGCTCCGCATCAGAGTTGCGGCCGCTACCCTCCGCAATATTGGTCGGGATGGAAGCTGCCGCTCGTCGCATCTGACTTACTAGCCCGAAAAGCTCTTCCCGAGGGAAGCCTTTCGTCAAGGCATACAGATGCAGTGTGAGTTGATGACTGCGTTGCCAAACCTGTAAGGAACGGTAATCAAGCATAAGGATAGGGTTTAAGGCTTAGGTGGCAGGGGCTAATTAGAAAGTGTGTTGAACAAAAACCTAAGTCCTAAACCCTAAGTCCCTAAGACCTAACCGTCCGTTGTTCAATGCGCTTCTCGTAATCTTTCCCCTCAAAAATGCGCTGCACGAAGATGCCGGGCGTGTGAATATGGTTGGGGTCCAGCTCGCCGGCGGGCACCAGTTCCTCTACTTCGGCCACCGTAATTTTACCGGCCGTGGCCATCATGGGGTTGAAGTTGCGGGCCGTGCCCTTGAAGATGAGGTTGCCGGCCGTGTCGCCGCGCCAGGCTTTCACGAAGGCGAAATCGGCGTGCAGGGCGTGTTCGAGCAGGTACATTTTACCGTTGAACTCGCGGCTTTCCTTGCCTTCGCCTACCTCGGTGCCGTAACCGGCGGGGGTATAAAAGGCCGGGATGCCCGCGCCGCCGGCCCGGCAGCGCTCAGCCAGCGTGCCCTGCGGAATCAACTCCACCTCCAGCTCGCCGGCCAGCAGTTGGCGCTCGAACTCGGCGTTTTCGCCCACGTAGCTCGAAATCATCTTGCGCACCTGCCGGGTCTGGAGCAGCCGCCCGATGCCGAAATCGTCGACGCCAGCGTTGTTGCTGATGCAGGTGAGACCCTTTACGCCCCGGCGCAGAATTTCCTGGATGGCGTTTTCGGGAATGCCGCAGAGCCCGAAGCCGCCGAGCATGAGTGTCATGCCATCAGTGAGGCCCTCCAAGGCCGCCTGGGGGCCACTTACTGTTTTGTTGATCATAGGACGAATGGGTGGGTTTGGAAACGGCAAGGTAGCCTTTCTCCCCGTGTTCTGTGGGGAGAAAGGCTACCTCGACGCTGTGCAGGTAGTATCAGCCGTTAGTTTTTGACGATACGCAGTGTAGCCGGAGTGCCGGCGGCGCTGCGGCCGCTGAGCAGGTACAGCCCGGCCGGCAAATCGTGCATCGGCAGCTGCCGGCTGCCCGGGCCGGCTGCCGATTTGGGCCAGCTACGCACGAGGCGACCCTGCCCGTTGTAGAGCTCCATCGCGCCACCCGCCGCCAGCTCGGCCGAAACGGTCAATTGGCCGTCGGCGCTGAGTGGGTTGGGCCAGGCGGCCGGTTTGGCCAGTTGGCTAGCTGACACCGCTGTTACGACACTGGGAAACAGCGCGGCAACGGGCCCCGACCACAGGAAAAACGACTTCTCCTGTGTTGGGGTGTCCTTCACGCTGCCGCCGGCTACGAGCTGGCCAGTGGTCGGATGGATATACAGGCCGCCCGCCGACACCTCGTAAATGCTGGTTCCGAAGGAATATTCGACTTGCCCGGGAAAACCGGGAGCCGGCACTATCTGCCCATTCTCGTCAAATAGCCGCATAATCAGCTGGTTGAGGTGAGAATTATACGTGGTGTAGCCAACAACCGCTAATTGCCCTCCCGGCAGCCGGGCCGCCCGCACCGGGTTTACTCGTGGGTTTTCGGTGGCCAGACGCGTCCAACGGACGGTGCCTGAGTACAGCTGAACGCGGCTTAGCTGAGAGAAGGACACCAGCAGCAGATCGTTGTTGGGCAAGGGCACAAAATCGGTAATCGCACTGCCCCCGCCCGACACGGGCGTTACGCGGCCCGAAAGGCCCTGCGCCGATAGTTCCACCAGCCAGGAGCGGCTATTGGTGCCTGCATAAGCGAAGAGCCCGGTCGGCAAGGGTATTAAATCCCGAATTAGTGGCTGATTACCATCCAGCAGCGTTTCGGCCGGCATCAGCAAGGGGGTTTGCGCTACCTCGGTGCCCGTCGCATCCAGGTGTAACAATGTCGCGCTTTCGGGCTGGTTGCGGACTAGCAGGAAATTGCCCGCCGCATCCAGCACCGCCCGGCTATAGGGTAGGCTTATTTTAACGCCACCCGGTGCCAGCGGATAGGTTTCAGTACGTTTTTGCCAGGCAATTCCCCCATCGGCTTGCAGTAGCACCAGCAGCCCGGCGCTGCTGGTGCCGGGCGTGATGCCTATGGAGAGCAGCACCTGGCCCGCCGCGTTTTCGCAGGGCGGCAAGATGGTCAGGTCCGAAGTTTCAGTAATGATGTGGCTGCGCGACCACACCTGCTGCCCTTGAGCATCGGTGCGCACCAGATAGAGCTGAGCGGTGCTTTTGTCGGCCACTTCCTGAGTGCCGATGAGCAGATAGCCGCCGTCTTTGAGTGGCAGCACTTGGCGGCACACCTCCTGGCCCGGCTCGCCGTAGCGCTGCTGCCAGCTCCAGGGCGATTGAGCGAAAGTGGTCTGCACCGTTAGCAGCAGCAGAAGGCCCAGCACTGCGCGGAGTAATGATGGTTTCATAGGATAAACTGTATAAAGATGAAGCGCGCCACCGGCCCGAGGCCAGCGGCGTATAAATATAACCCGCTTATTATTGAAAGATACCGGTGGTTTGAGAACAAATAAACGACTACAGTGCCGCCCATGCCGCCTCGGCATCCCGGGCCAGCTGGGCCTTGAGCGCATCGAGGCCGTCGAACTTCTGCTCGTCGCGCAGGCGGGCCACGAACTCCACAGTCAGGGGCTGGTCGTACAGGTCGCCCTCGAAGCCCAGCAGGTGCGCTTCCACCGTCTGGGCCAGGTTGCCGGCCACGGTGGGGCGTACGCCGATGTTGAGCATGGCGGGCCAGGTTTCGCCGGCCGCGGTGGTGGCGCGCACGGCGTACACGCCGCGGGCCGGTACCAGCTTCAGGTCTTCGGAGCAGGCCAGGTTGGCGGTGGGCCAGCCGATGGTGCGGCCCAGCTGCCGGCCTTTTACCACGAGGCCGGTAAATGGGTAATTGTAGCCCAGGTAGCGGTTGGCTGTGTCTACGTCGCCGGCCTCCAGGGCCCGGCGGATGCGGGTGCTGCTCACGCCCACCGCATCCACGTCTTCGCGCGGGATTTCCTCCACGCTCATGCCGTAGCGGCCCGAGTGCTTGCGCAGGTACTCAAAACCGCCCTCGCGGTTGCGGCCGAAGCGGTGGTCGTAGCCGATAACCAGCTTGGCCGTGCCTACCGTATCGAGCAGAATGCGCTGGATAAACTCCTCCGACGACCAGGCCGCAAACTCGCGGGTGAACGGAATGATGAGCAGGTAATCGACCCCGAACTCGGCTAGCTTGGCGGCGCGTTCTTCCAGGGTATTGAGCAGGTGCAGGTCGAGGGGCTCGGGGTGGGCGGGCGGCGGGGCCAGCACCAGGCGCGGGTGGGGCCAGTAGGTGATAACCACGGCCGGCCCGCCGCTGGCCCGGGCTACCTCCCGCAACCGGGCCAGAATCTGCTGGTGGCCCACGTGCACGCCATCGAACGTACCGCTGGTAACCACGGCGTTACCGAGGTAGGGAAACTGAGCCGGGTCCTGAATAACCTTCATAATTCACTGATTCGCGCTGCGTTACTAATTACGCTGTTTCCCGTTGGCTGGCCGAAGGTAGCCTTACTGCTCCTCAGTTGGGGGGGCATGGCGTGGCGGCAGCCGGGGCGGCCGAATCGGTAGCGGCGGCGTTCGGGGCAGCGTGGGTGGCGTTGAAGTACTCCAGGCCGGCGCGGCGCTCGGGCTGCCGCTCCCGGCGGGGGCGGGCGGGGCGGTTGGTGGTGGCCTTCGGGGCGGGGCGGGGCCATGGCCTGCACCTGCTCCATGGTCAGGGCGTCATCGAGGCGGTAGTCGCCGATGCGGGTACGAACCAGCTTGGTGAGGTGGGCCCCGCAGCCAAGCACCTCGCCCAGGTCGCGGGCCAGGCTCCGGATGTAGGTGCCCTTAGTGCAGCTGATGCGGAAATCCACGTCGGGCAGCTCGATGCGGGTCAGCTCGAACTCGGCAATCGTGACCTGCTTGCTTTTAATAACGGCCTGTTCGCCCCGGCGGGCTACTTCGTAGGCCCGCTCCCCGTTCACTTTTACCGCCGAAAACAGGGGTGGGGTCTGGGTGATTTCGCCCACAAACTGCGCCACGGCGGCCCGGATGTCGGCCTCGGTGAGGTGCGCGTAAGGCTGCTCCTGATCGACGGGGGTTTCCAGGTCGAAGCTCGGCGTGGTCTGGCCCAGGCGGAACGTGCCGGTGTACTCCTTCTGCTGGGCCTGAATCAGGTCGATCTGCTTGGTTTTCTTGCCCGTGCACAGAATCAGCAGGCCGGTGGCCAGCGGGTCGAGGGTGCCGGCGTGGCCGATTTTGCGGATGCGCAGCGTGTTTTTCACCTTGCGCACTACATCGAACGACGACCAGGTAAGCGGCTTGTCGAGCAGCAGCACTTCACCCGTTTCAAAGTCGAAATCAGCTATGTTCTTCTCCATTAGAGCAGGTTCAAATCAATGCCCAGCCCAATCATTACCAGCAGAATACCGCCCACGATGATGCGGTAGATGCCGAAGGCCCGAAACCCGAACTTGGTCACGAAGCCGATAAAGAGCCGGATGGCCAGCAGCGCCACCACGAAGGCCACCACGTTGCCGAACAAGATCAGCTTGACGTCGGCGCCCGAGAGGCGGCCGCCATCCTGGTAAAAATCAAGCAAATCCTTGGCCGAGGCGGCCGCCATGGTGGGCATGGCCAGGAAAAAGGCGAATTCGGCGGCGGCTTTGCGGGTCAGGCGCTGGGTGAGGCCACCGATGATGGTAGCCGCCGAGCGGCTTACGCCCGGCACTACGGCCAGGCACTGGAACACGCCAATCACGAAGGCCTGCCGGAAGCTGGGCGTTGTGGTTGGGTGGCCGCCTTCCTCCACCTTTTCCTGCGGAAACCATTTGTCGATGAACAGCAGCACGATGCCACCAAACAGCAGCATCAGGCCCACCGTCGCCACCGATTCGAGCAGAATATCGATGTATTTCTTGAGCGTGAGCCCCACCACAACTACTGGCAGAAAAGCCACCAGCAGCTTGAGGTAGAAATCGAAGCTCTGGAAAAACCGCCGCCAGTACACCACCAGCACCGACAGGATGGCCCCGAGCTGAATAACGACCAGGTAGAGCTTGGTGAAGGCCGTCGCCGGGATGCCCAGCATGGCCGAGACAATAATCATGTGCCCGGTGCTGGAAACGGGCAAAAATTCGGTCAGGCCTTCGACAATGGCGAGAATCAGCGCGTGCCAGTAGGTCATTTGGAGAGTCTGGAGGGCTTCAGTATCCGGGGGAGTCATCCCGGGGCTTGGCTAGCGCTTGTAAGTGGGCGCGGTAGTGGCGGGCGGCACGGGCTGGGAGGGCACCGTCGTGACGGTTGCCTCATCGTGGGCAACAGGGGCCGTGGAGCCCGGGCGGGCCATAATAGCCCAGAATTCAATCAGAAAGCCGATGGCCAGCAGGATTGGCCCCAGCGTGATGCCCAGAAACCCTTCGCCGTACTCGGTCGAGTCGAGGGTCATGGTGATGAAGCCGGCCGCCAGCACGGCCAGCCCGATAAACATGAGGCGGTAGTTGCGCGGCCCGAAGGCGAAGCGGGGAGTAGTCGATTCCATAGCAGGCAAAGGTACAGGAGTTGCAGTAAGCCACCGCAGAAATTCAACGAATGCGGGTTTGAGGCCCACCAGCAGCAACAGGGGAGGGCGAAGCCGGGTAAGGTCCTTCGCAGGCTTCTGCTCCCACTACTTTGCGCTTTCCCCAATAACCCAGTTGCTCAATACAGCTCATCCAGCGACATGCCGGTGTATTTGCGAACGGCCCGCCAGGAACTCAAAAAGCCAATGCTCATGCCCAGCACTACCAGGAAAAGGCCCAGGGCCGCAAACAGCTGGTTGTCTTCGAGCAGGCGCAACTCGGCGAGCTGGAGGTAGGCATACTGGAGCAACGCGGCCAGCAGCAGTGCCGCCAGCAGGCCGCTCACGAGGCCCTGCCACACTGCCCGCCGCAGAAACGGCCACTGAATAAAGCTGCTGGTTGCGCCCACCAGCTGCATGCTCCGAATCAGGAAACGCTGGGAGAACAGGGCCAGCTTGATCGTATTGTTGATGAGCACCACCACCACGAACGTGAGAATGGCCGCGAAACCGATGAGCACCAGGCCCACGTTGCGCAGGTTCTCATTGACCGATGTAATCAGGCTCTCCACGTAATCGACCTCGAACACGCCGGGCTCCTGGGTTAGCTCCTGCTTGATGAGGGCCAGGTTTTTGGCATCGGCGTAGTCGGCGTTAATTTTGAGCAGGTAGGCGTCGCGGAGCGGGTTGTCGCCCAGAAACTGCTGAAAATCCTCGCCCGTCTGGTCGATGAGCTGGCGGGCGCCTTCCTCCTTCGACAAAAACCGCACCTGGGGCTCGTTGTTCTTGCGGGCCACGTAGGGCTTGCGGGCCAAATCCTGCTGCAGTTGGAGCAGCTGGGTTTCGGGCAAGTCGCGCTGCAGGTACACCTGCATTTCCAGGTTTTCCTTCACCAGTGTCGACACCTTGTGGGCATGAATCAGCAGCAGCCCGAACAAGCCAATAACCAGCAGCGCCAGCGTAATGCTAAACACCACCATCAGGTGCGGATAACTACCGAGCTTCTTTTTGCGGGTGGGCTGCTTCATGCGGTGAGATGGTGATGTGGTGAAATGGTGAGTTGCCGTTTCGGAGGCCTAAGAACAGCAACAAAGAACGTCATTCAGAGCGAAGCGAAGAATCTCGCGTGCAGTCGTTGAATGATAATTACCTAACGAATGCGAGCGAGATTCTTCGCTTCGCTCTGAATGACGTTCTTTTCCTCACCCCCTCACAGCTCCGTTCTGGGGTCGTTATCGACCTGCAGCTCGCGGGCTTTGCGGGCATCCCGGTCGCGGCGGCTCAGGCGTTTGCGGGCGAACAGCTCGCGGAAGGTGTCGAATTGCTCGGTGTGGAGCAGCGAGATGCCCGCCCGGGCCTGGTTTACGCCCTGGCTCAGGCCGGTGAGGTCGCGCGGGGTGGTTTCGTAGCGCAGCTTGGCCCGGAACTTTCCATCGGGGCGCAGGTAGTATTCCAGGCTTAAATCGCCGATAACCGAGGTTTGGGCCGAGGCCACCGGTACCCCGCCCACGTTTGCGCCCGAGGTGGTGTTGCTGCCGAAGCTGCCGTCGCGGGTGATGCGCAGGCGGCCATTAAGAAACGAGTAGCTCAGGCGCAGCTGCAGGGCGGCCAAATCCTCAGCCGAAAGGCCATTGATGTTGAAGCTGATTTCCAGGTTGGGGTCAATCTGCGAAGTCAGCAGCCCGAGCTGGGTGCTCAGAATCTGGCCCAGGCTATTGCCCAGCGCGTTGTTGCCGCCCTCCAGGCGCGTGACGGCCAGCGAGCCGGGCGGGGTCAGCTGCCGGAACACCACCAGGCTGAACACCTGCCGGTTCAGCTCCTGCTCGTCGTTACGGATGGCCGAGAGGAAGGGCGCCAAATCGCCTTCCAGCGACGAGGGAATGTCGTTGAATTCGAGGTTGAGCTTGATGATGGGCTGCAGAATCGGCCCGGTCAGGTTCATGACGGCCGTGACGGGTACGAGGGAGGTGTTGGCCGAGCCGCTGCTGCTCTGGTAAATCACGGGGGCCAGGCTGGTGCGCTGGGTGTAGGTGGCCGTTACGTTCATTTCGCCGGCCAGCGGGTCGCCGTTCCAGGCAATGGTGCCGCCGGGCCGCACCACAAATTCCTTGTTCACAAGGCCCTGCAACGTGAAATTATAGGCCCCGCGCACGATTTCCACCTGCCCGTACATATTGAAGTCGCCGCGGGTGTCAATATTGAGCCGCACCTGGCCGGTGGCCGTACCCCGGATAATGTCGCCGGTGCTCTCGTCGAGCAGCAGCTCCACGTAGGCATCGGGCGTGATATCGAGGTTCATATTCAGCCGGATACCCGACAAATCGACGTTGCCAGTGGCCGTCGGGCCCTGGGCTGCCAGCGCCGCCCGGGCCGAGTCGGACAGGTTGCGGTTGACGAACTTGATGTAGCTGGCCTTCTCGGCCTTGGCGGCGTTGTCGAAAGGCAGCGAAACCCGGGTACCGGCTTCGCTACGGGCCGTTACGTTCACGAACAGGTTATCGGCCGGGCCGCGCACTACCGCCGTGCCGGTGGCGTAGGCCTGTCCGAAATACAGCTCATTGTCCTGGCGGCTGGTGTTTAGCACCTGCAGCTTGCGGAACGAGGCGTTCAGGTCCAGGCGCATATCCTGAAAGCCGCGCTCGTAAATGTTGCCGTTGATGGTGCCAGAGTTGCCCTGCAAATCGCGCAGGGTGATGTTCTGAAGGGCAATGCGGTCTTCCAAAAACCGGATGCGGTCGGCGAACGTGTAGGTAGTGCCCAGGTAGATAAACGTGAGCCGGCCATCGGTTACGTCGATGTTGCCCGTGAGCACGGGGGCGCTGAACCGGCCGCCCACCCGCAGCGTGCCCACGCCGGTACCACTCACGTCGCGGAACAGCGTATTCAGGAACGGCTGGGCAATTTTGACGGGAGCCCGGTTGAGTGTGCCGGTGAGGTTGAGCTGCTGGGTCTCGGAGCCGGGGGCGAGGTAGCCCGTGACGGCCAGCACCTGCCGGGCGTCGCGGGTTACGTCGAGGTTCACGTTCAGGCGGTCGGTGGCGTTGTCCCAGTCGCCGCGACCCTGCACGTTGCCAATCAGCACGTTGTCCATGGTCAGCGAATCCACCTTCAGCGTCGAGTTGATGACCAGCGGCCCAAACACGCCGCTAATCGTGCCCAGCGCATTCACCCGGCCCCCGAATTTCTGGCCCCCGGTCAGGCCGTTAAGCGTGGCCAGCTCGAAGTCAGTAACGGTAAGGGCCAGCGGCTTGTTAGGGTTTTCCGACAGGAAGCCCTGGGCGCTGATGCTCTGCTGGCCGTTGCTGAGCGTTACGTTCTGAAAGTCGAACTCGCGGCCCCCGCCCGAAATAATGAGCGAGTTATCGGGCGCAATCGTCCAGTTCTTGCCCAGCAGATTCACGCCCGAGCGCCGGAAAATAATCTGCACGGCGTCTTCGAGGAACACCAGCGCCCCGTTTATCTGGGCCTTGTTGGTGGTGCCGACCTGAGCCAGCGCGGTCGAGAAGTTGATTTTCTCCTGGTCCCAGACGCCCTCCACGTAGAAGTTCTCGGTGTTGCCCAGTCCCGGCACCCCGCGCTGCTGTTCCGACGTCACGCTGGCCTGGGCCAGCACCTCGGGCTGGTAGGGTAGCTTGGAGGTGGTCAGGTCGAATTCGCTGTTTTTGAGCTGGATGCTGTCGTAGCGGAAGCTGGCCACCTGCCCGCCAAGCCGGAAAATAGACGTCGGTCCGTTGCGGAACGAACCGTCGATGCGGGTGGAATCGGAAATGCTGATCTGGGGCAGAAACAGGTGCAGCACCGGGTTGGGCCGTTTGAGGTAGAGGTTGAGCGCCACCTCGTAGTCGGGCAGGGGCTGCTGGCGCTTGCGGCGGTAGTAGGCGGCCGTTTCGGCGTCGTTGCTGGCGAAATTGAGGCGGTATTCCTCCACCAGCCGGCGCACATCATCAATAACAGTAGTAGGCGTGAAGTCGCCGGTCAGGGCCAGGTTCAACACCTCCGAGCGCACCCGTACCCGGCGCTGCCCGGCGTCGAGCTGGCTGAGCACGTCGAGCGTATCGATATTCACGGTGCGGCCGGCGTAGCCGATGCGCGAGGCGCGCAGGTGGGCGTAGCCGAGTAGGGCATCGAGGCGCAGGCCCTGGAAATCGACGTCGGCGGTAGTGGCCACCGTAATGCTTTCCTGGGTCAGGCCCAAAGCCCGTAAATCGGCCCGGCGCACGTTGGCTTTCAAATTGAACGCCTGCCGGCTGGAGTTGAGGTTGACGCTGCCGGTGGCATCGAACTGCAGGTTGGGGTCGTTGGCCGCGATTTTACCCGTGAACGACTCGCGGCTGAAGCTGCCGTTGGTGACGATGTTGCGGAAGCGGTAGCCGTTGAGCCAGATGCTCTGCACGGTGGCGTTGGCCGTAAGCCGGGCAGTGCGCAAATCGAAGCCCACGCCCTGCACCTTGCCGTTCATGGTCACGTCGCGCACCACGCTTTCGTCGCCCAGCAGCTTGCCCAGCTGAAAGCCGGTGGTGCGCAGCTGGCCCTCGTAGCTGGAGTAGCGCGGGTCGGTCTTGAATTTGAGGTTGACGTCGGACGTGACCGAGCCCAGCGCCGTCTGGAACGAGCCGTTGGCCACGAAGTCGTTGTAGAAGCCCAGGAACTGCCCCTTCAGCTTCACGGTGCCCAGCCGCTGCACGTAGGGCCAGCCCTGATCCGGAATGTAGCGCCGGATATCGGTGCCCTGCACCACCGAGGGCTGCAGGCGCATCACAATAAAGCTTTCCTTGAAATTGGGCAGCCCCTCCACGTTGATGTCGCCCCGTACCCGGGTGCCTTTGCCGTAGCGGATGTCGAGGTCTTTGGTGGTGAAGTTGCGCACGTAGCCCTTGGCCTGCCCCGAAATCAGCACGGTTTCCTTCAGGTCGCGTACCGACTGCTGGGGCGCAAACTTGGCAATGTCGCGGGAGTAAATCCGGCTCGGCTGCAGGCGGGCAATAACTTTCACCGAGTCGTTGAAGTCGGTGAAGTTGAGAAAATGGTTGTACTCGAAGCGCAGGTAATCATGAATCCGGCTGTCCTGCACCCGCAGCATCAGCTTGTCGAACTCCCAGAATTTATCGGCATACGTCATGTCGGCCGTCAGCTCCCGCAGCCGCGTGCCCGAGGGCGTATCGACGGTGCGCAGGCCACTGATGTTGGCATGAATGGAGTCGCCCCGCAGCCAGAGCTGGTCGGCATCGGCGTAAATGCTGTCGAGGCGCATGTGGGCGTAATCCATCGTGCGGCCGTACTCCGGGATGCGGGGCACATCGTGGCGCTCCAGCACAAACTGCCCGTTACGCAAACTCAGGGCCTCAATCTGAAAGTCGAACGGCTTGCTGACCTTGGTGGTGTCGGAGGGCCCGAGCAGGCGCTTCACTGCCCCGATAAACTGGTCGAGGGTGGTGGAGTCGGGCTGGTTTTTATAGGTGACCAAGTGAAAGCGCGGCTCCTCGAGCGTGAGCCGGCCCACGTGCAAATGGCTGGGGTCGAAGATGCTGAAGAGCTTGATGTCGGCATCGGCCCGGCCGATGTTGAACAGCTCGTTGCCGCGCCGGTCGAGCACCCGTACGCCTTCGAGCAGCACCCGCGAAAAGGGGCGGATATCCACCCGGTTCACCTGCACCTTCTGGCCCAGTTTTTCGGTAAGCATGCGGGCCGCGCGCTGGGCCAGGTTGGTTTGCACGCTCGGTACCCGCAACGCCACCAATGCCCCCACCACGGCCAGCACCAGCAGCAGCAGCAGGCCAAAAAGCACTTTCAGGAGGATGGACAGGAAGCGGGGCACGGGGCAAAGATAGGAGCTCTCTGAGAAGCTAGGAGTCAGGAGCTAGAAGTTAGAATTGGGCAGTACCAGGGTGGTAAGACGAAGCTTACGGCTGGTAGTGGTAGTTTTGTTGGCTGAACCGACCGGAACAGAAGCCAACCAGTCGTTTCGCCTTTCACGCCTAACTTCTCAAAAATGTTGCCCACCATTCTTGCCATCGAATCTTCCTGCGACGACACTTCGGCCGCCGTGCTGGTCAACGGCGAAATCCGGGCCAACGTGGTGGCCACCCAGCAGGTGCACGAACAGTACGGTGGCGTGGTACCCGAGTTGGCCTCGCGGGCCCACCAGCAACACCTGGTGCCGGTGGTGGAAGCCGCCCTCAAAAAGGCTGGCGTCAGCAAGCACGACCTCGATGCGGTGGCTTTCACCCAGGGCCCGGGGCTGCTGGGCTCGTTGCTGGTGGGCGGCATGTTCGCCAAAACAATGGCGCTGGCTTTGGGCAAGCCCCTGATTGCCGTCAACCACATGCGGGCCCATATTCTGGCTCATTTCATTGAGGAGCCCCGGCCGCAGTTCCCGTTTCTGTGCCTCACCGTGAGTGGCGGCCATACCCAGCTGGTGGTGGTGCGCAGCGCCCTCGATATGGAAATCATCGGCCAGACCACCGACGATGCGGCCGGCGAGGCCTTCGACAAAACGGCCAAGCTGCTCGGCCTGCCTTATCCCGGCGGCCCCCACCTCGATAAGCTGGCCCGCCAGGGCAACCCCACCCGCTTCCCGCTGCCGGTGGGCACCATGCCGGGCTACGATTTCAGCTTCAGCGGTCTGAAAACGGCCGTGCTTTACTTCCTCCGGAAGGAAACCGCCAAAAATCCCGACTTCGTGCAGGAAAACCTGGCCGACCTCTGCGCCAGCATTCAGCACACCATCATCCAGACGCTGCTGCGCCAGCTGCGCCGCGCCGCCGCCGACCAGGGCCTGACCCAGGTTGCCCTGGCCGGGGGCGTGGCTGCCAACAGCGGCCTGCGCGAGGCCCTGCAGAGGAAGCCGCCACCCAGGGCTGGCAGGTGTTCATCCCCGCCTTCCAGTACTGCACCGACAACGCCGCCATGGTCGCCATCACGGCCCAGTTCCAGTATCAGGCCGGCGACTTCGCCGACCAGTTGGTAAGCTCCGACCCAAGGCTGAAGCTGGCGTAAGTTTCAGTTGTCAGTTGTCAGTTGTCAGTTGTCAGGGTGGAAAGGCCGTCATGCTGAGCGAAGGCGCAGCCGCAGTCGAAGCATCTCTACCGCAATGGTAACCCTGACTTCAGATTAGCACTACAACGAAGCGGTAGAGATGCTTCGACTCCGCCTCCGGCTTCGCTCAGCATGACGTGCTTTTCTAATCCCTAATCCCTAACCTCACCCCATGACCAACCCTTTCCAGCCCGGCGATGTGCAGACGTACCAGCTGACCGTGACGGCGGCCGACTTTGCGGTGCTCAATGGGCGGCTGATTCATCCGGTGCTGAGCACGTTTGCCCTGGGCCAGGCGCTGGAGTGGACGAGCCGGCAGTTTGTGGAGCAGATGCTGGAAGCAGGGGAGGAGGGCATCGGGACGCTGCTGACCGTGGAGCACCGCGGACCAGCCTTTGAAGGGGAAACCGTGGAATTTCGGGCTATTTTTGAGCAGCTCAACGGCCCCGAGCTGCTGTGTCGCGTAGAAGCCCGGGTGGGTGCGCGGCTGGTAGCCACCGGCCGCACCGGCCAGCGCATCGTCAGCAGCGCGAAGCTGCAGGCCCGGTTCCGGGAGCTACGGGGGTAGGGGCAGGTTGCCCGTGCCCGCCCGTGCATCGGGCCACCAGCATATACAATCAGCGAAATCAGCGCAACAGCCAGCGCATATCAGTAATGAAGGAAGAAAAGGTCAAGCATATCAACATTCAGAACCGCCGCGCCCGGTTCGAGTACGCCTTTTTGGTGAACTACACCGCGGGCATGATGCTCCAGGGCACCGAAATCAAGAGCATCCGGGCCGGCAGCGTGCAGCTCGGCGACGGCTTCTGCGTGTTCCACCCCGATGGCAGCCTCTGGGCCCACAACATCACCATCGCCCAGTACACCGAGGGTACTTACAACAACCACGAGCCCAAACGCGCCCGCAAGCTGCTGCTCAACAAGCGTGAGCTCAAGCAGCTGGCCGCCAAAAACCAGGAGCAGGGCCTCACCATCGTGCCCGTGCGTCTGTTCGTCAGCGACCGGGGCTTCGCCAAGCTCGAAATCGCCCTGGCCAAGGGCAAGAAGCTCTACGACAAGCGCGACGATATCAAAGCCAAAGACCAGAAACGCGAAATGGACCGGGCACGCGACTATTAGGCGAAATGGTGAGGTGGTGAAATGGTGAGTTTGACGTTCAGCGGCCCTGTTGGCGCGGAATGGTCTGCTTATCTTTCTGCCCTACCGTCTGCTGACTACCGCTTTATCAGGCTGAACCGCGCCGCCAAGACTCTCAAACGTTAAACTCACCATTTCACCACTCACCATTTCACCATCTTGGACCACGGAATTTGCGCCCTGAGCGCCGTGCCGGTGCGGGCCGAGCCCACCGATAAGGCCGAAATCGTCACCCAGCTCATTTTCGGAGAGTGCTATTCGATTCTGCTTGTACAGGGCAACTGGCTGCAGGTCCGCCTGGCCGCCGACCAGTATGTGGGCTGGATGGATGCCAAGCAACACCGCCCCGTAACGGCCGACTACTTCCGCCTCTGGCAGGCCGAGGACCACCCGCGGACCCTCGATGTGGTGCAGATGGTAAGCGACGACACCACCAAAATGCCCGTTACGCTGGGTACCCGCCTGCCGTTTTTCGATGGCATGACCCTGCGCCTCGGCGAGCAGCCCTACTTCTATAACGGAGCCGCTACCAACCCGCGCAACGGCCACGGCCCCCACGGCTCGGCGGAAGGGCGCCGCCGCCTGCTCCACAAAACGGCCCTCATGTACCTGAAAGCGCCCTATTTATGGGGCGGCAAAACCCTGTTCGGCATCGACTGCTCGGGCCTCGTGCAGCAACTCTACGGCCTGGTGGGCGTGCAGCTCCCGCGCGATGCCCACCAGCAGATTCAGGTGGGCCAGCCGGTGCATTTCGTGGCCCAGACCCGCCCCGGCGACCTGGCCTTTTTCGACAACGCCGAGGGCCGCATCGTGCACGTGGGCCTGCTCCTCGACGACCAGCAGATTCTGCACGCCAGCGGCGAAGTCCGCATCGACCCGCTCGACCATAACGGCATCTTCCGCCGCGACCAGCAGAAGTACAGCCACAAGCTGCGCCTCATCAAGCGCATCCTGCCCGAAGAGTAAAAGTGAGATGGTGAGGTGGTGATATGGTGAGTTGAGGTTCGGGTAGCTTAGCGGCGCAAATGGCGCAATCAGGCCTCCCGAACGTTAACTTACTATTTCACCACCTCACCATCTCACCTTTCGCAACCAGAACCTTTCGTCTGTTGTTAATGCGCTTAGAATCATCTAGCTTTCTGGCAGAGTAGGTTCTTTTTTCTTCGCGTTATATGGACCAAAAGGTGCTTGTGTTGAACGGCGACTACACCGCGATTACGCTGTGCAGCGTCCAGAAGGCTTTCGTGCTGCTGTATCTGGAAAAAGCCGAGTTGATTGCCAAGTCAGAGCACGGCGTGCTGCGTACCGTAAGCCGGGCCTACCCCAAGCCCAGCATCATCCGGCTGCAGCGCTATGTGCGCGTGCCTTACAAGGGCATTGCCCTGAGCCGCCACAACGTGATGAAGCGCGACAATTTCGAGTGCCAGTATTGCGGTTCAACCAAAAATCTGACCCTCGACCACGTAATACCCCGAAGTAGGGGCGGCGACTCCAGTTGGAGCAACCTGCTCACGGCCTGCTCCCGCTGCAACCACGCCAAAGGCCACAACACGCCTCAGGAGGCTGGCCTTACCATCCGGCAGCAGCCCAAAAAGCCCACGCTCACCGGCTTCCTCAAGCTCAGCGCCGGCACCCTCGACCAAAACTGGCACCCTTATCTACAATAAAACCCGGTAGCCCTACGGCTGACCGGGTTTTCTTTTGAATGGCAGAGCGCACAATCGGAGCGGCCGGGACAAAAAAGAACGTCATTCCGGGCAGGTGGGGTATTAAACCACCCGCCCAGAATGACGTTCTTTTTCTAAGCTCTAAGCTCTAAGCTCTAAGCTCTAGTAGCGGTCGGCTGTCTTCTGAATATCACCGCCGTGAACGAACGTGATAAGGTCGCGGTTGAGGCGCTCTTTCTCCGTAATGAACAGACCGTGAGGGGCCCCGGCATATTCGATGAACTCGGCGTGGGGTACAAATTTCGTCATCCGCTCCCCACTCACTTTAGGAGGCACCACGGTGTCGTCGCCCCCATGAATGACCATTGTAGGCACTTTGATGGTCGTCAGATCCTGGCGGAAGTCGGTTTCCGACCAAGCCCGGGCACTAGCTATGGTGGCGTGTGGGTCTGCCACTTCACACATGGCCTGAGTCCAGTTGAGGGTAGCGTCGCTGACGGGGTTGCTTAGCAGGCCCACGCCGTAGAAATTCTTGCCGAAGTCCTGCAGGAAGCTGAAGCGGTCCTTCTCCAAGCTCTCAATTATGCCGTCGAATGTAGAACCATCTATGCCCTCGGGGTTATCGGCGGTTTTGAGCAAGAAGGGCGTTACGGCCGATACGAAAGCCACCCGGCTTACGCGGGCCCCGCCGTGGCGACCCATGTAACGGGCCACTTCGCCGCCACCCATCGAGAAGCCCACCAGCGCCACATTCTGCAGGTTCAGCGTGTCGAGCACTGCTTTCAGGTCGTCGGCGTAGGTGTCGTAGTCGTTGCCCTCGTACGGCTTGCTGGAATTGCCGAAACCGCGGCGGGTGTAGGCAATTACCCGGAATCCCTGGTCGGTGAGGGCCGTGAGCTGGTATTCCCACATTTTGTAAGAAGCCGGCCAGCCATGAATAAGCACGACAGGTTTGCCCTGGCCGTGGTCGATATAATCCAGCTTGATGTCGTTGCCGTGGGCATCCTGGCCCGCAATGATGTGATTCATAAGGAAGAAATCAGAAATGAAGAGTACCCGGGGATTCCCGGGCATAAACTCGTGTCTGTACATACGCCTGGTGGAGCTTCGAGGACGAACGAATGCCAAGAAAATACACGGTGTTGAACGAATGCCGGTAAAACCCGTTCTTTGAGGCCATGAGCGCATCCCTTCGTTTTCTCCCCCTTGCCCCACTGGCCCTGGCCCTGCTGCTGACGGCCTGTAATTCCGGCACCGATACCTCGACGACCACCTTACCGATGGTGCCGCCGCGGCGGCCGCGGCGGCCGCAGCAGAGCCCCGCAACGACGCCGGTACCTGGTACCGCCAGTACCGGGGCGTACTGCCCGGCTCCTCCGACACCATTACCCTACACCTGCAGCGCCTGGGCAACCCACCCGCTCCCGGCCTGCCTGCCCGCGTAGTTGGCTTTTACGCCGGCACCGACGGCCGCCCTTACGAGTTGGGCGGCGACACTGGCAGCGGCCGCGGCGACAGCCTCAACCTGCGCAACCTGAGCGAGGAGCTGGCAGCTGCCACCGCCGATGAGGAAGACGGCGATGCGCCGTCGATGCCCGCCGGCCCCCAGTGGCGGCTGCGGGAGCAGGGAAACCAGTTGGTGGGCACCCGCAACGGCCAGCCCATGCAGTTGCGGCGGGTGCGCCCGGCTAGCGGCATGATGTTCGGCGTACGTCGCTTCACAACCGAAGTGCTGCCCCGCCCCGACCATCCCGAAGACAGCGTCAGCGGCCGCATTTCGATGCAGGCGCTGGTGCCCGCCAGCGGCCAGTACCAAAACGATATTGCGGCCCACATCCGCCGCGGCCTGCACGGCGATACGCTCGATACCGCCCTCGCGCCGCCCCTCGATTCTATCTGGCAGGAACACGTGCGCCTGTTCACCCGCGACTACCGCGCCGACGCGGCCCCGCTGCTGGCAGCTAAAAAAACCTCGACCGATTACCAGCCCGTAGCCGCCCTGGCCTACGAGCAGGAAGCCAACTCCTACGTGCTCTGGAACCAGGGCGACCTGTTGAGCCTGGGCTTCTTCGGCTACGATTACTCGGGCGGAGCCCACGGCATGTACGGCACCTACGTGCAGAGCTACGACCTGCGCACCGGCCGCGCCCTGCACTACGACGATATTTTCCGGGCCGGCACCAAGCCCCAGCTGGCTAAGCTGCTGGCCCAATACGCCCGCCCGGTGCTGGGCCTGAAGGACAACGAGCCGCTTTCGGGGGCCTTGCAGGTGAAAACGCTGCCCGTGACGCGCAACGTGTACTTAACCAGTGGCGGGGCCGTATTCGTGTACCTGCCCTACGAAGTCGCGGCCTTCTCCTACGGGCAGATCAGCGTATTCGTGCCTTACTCCGACCTGCAGCCCCTGCTTAAGCCGGGCCTGCCCGTGGGCGGAGGCAGCGCCGCGGTAGCAAACCGGTAACTGCTCTTATGCTGAAACCCAACGCAGTAGGGGGCGGGGCTTGGTCCCGCCCCCTACTGCGTTGGTGCGGTTTATGTCGCCAGCAGGGTAGGGCCCAGTCAGCCCGACCTTCCACTGGCCCGACCAGCCGGTTGTACCCTGGTGGCCGGGGTAGTTGGTGGCAGCCTGAATGGGCCTGCCAGGCAGGTGAATGATGAAATATCCGGCCTTTGGAATGTGCAAAATCCCGGGATTCAGAAACCTGAGCCAAGCTGAGCAGTTTCCTGCCCGTATCTTTAGGCGCTGTTTCGGACTGAGTGTTGACTTAATTCTGATCCGGTGCTGTTCTGGTCGCACCCGCACCCGGTTACCCGGTATTGTCGGTTCCTGTTTGACCTGCTCCCGGCTTATTTCCCTTTTCCCCTTTTCATGCAAGCCCCCAAATTCGCGGCCTCCCGCTCTTTTCATCAGGAGTTGAAGCGCCGCACGAATGCTTACTTCGCCGATGCCGGCAAAGCCACCACCGGCGGAAATGCCCTGTTCTTCAAGGCCCTGCTGCTGACTACCGCTTTCGTGGCCGTGTACCTGCACCTCGTGTTCTGGACGCCGCCCGCGTTGGTGGGCGTGGTCGAATGTGTGCTGCTCGGCCTGCTGGGCGCGGCCATCGGCTTCAACGTCATGCACGACGGGGCCCACGGCTCGTTCAGCAAGCGCAAATGGATGAATCAGTTCGCGGCCTTCACCCTCAACGTGATGGGCGGCAACTCCTTCATGTGGCACAACAAGCACAACCTCATCCACCACATGTACACCAACGTGGAGGGCGTAGACGACGACCTCGACGCCCAGCCCTGGCTGCGCCTGAGCCCCGACCAGCCCCGCCGGCTGCTGCACCGCTTCCAGCACCTGTACTTCTGGTTTTTCTATGCCCTGCTCTTCATTGCCTGGATTTTCTTCATGGATTACCAGAAGTATTTCAAGGGCAAAATCGGCGAAATAGCCATCAAGAAGATGACCGCTTCCGACCAGGGCGTGTTCTGGGGCTTTAAAGTGCTGCACCTGGCCCTGTTCGTGGCCCTGCCCATCTACACGGTAGGGTTCCTGGGCTGGCTGGTGGGCTTTCTGGTGTTTGCCGCCGTGGCCGGCTTCACGCTCAGCATCGTGTTTCAGCTGGCCCACACCGTGGAGCACACCAGCTTCGTGGTGCCCCACGAAACCACCCGCAAAATTGAGGACGAGTGGGCCATCCACCAGATCCGGACCACCGCCAACTTCGCCACCGACAACAAGCTTATCAGCTGGCTGGTAGGCGGGCTCAACTTCCAGGTCGAGCACCACCTGTTCCCCACCATCTCCCACGTCCACTACCCGGCCCTGAATAAAATCATCCGCCAGATGTGTGAGGAATTCAACATCGAATACAACGAGTACCCCAAGATGCGCTACGCCGTAGCCTCCCACGTCGCGCATCTGCGCGAGTTGGGCCGGCGGTAGTCACAACCCTGTTTTGACCCATAAAAAGATGTCCGTCGGCTTAATCACTGTGATTAAGCCGACGGACAATCTTTTTATGGGTTTGGTTAAAGTTGTATCAATATGTAATAGGCATTGTGCGTAGCGTTTGCTGGTATTGACTGCTTTGAAAGTGAATCCATGATCCCACGAATTTCTGTCCGTTGTGAGTTCAACAAGGAAGTAACTTTCTGTGTAAGGTTTTAGATACCGCTGGTGTACTAATAAGAGCAGTTTCGATTGCCAACATGCTTCAACTATGTCGTCCCGTCTACAAACACAACAGTGTGATTTTCCATCCCTATCACTGTGAAATAAAGATATTCCGTCAGCAAACTCATGATGAGCCAAGAAAAAGCCGTGGTTTAGCTGGTGCATGTTATGCATATCATCAATAATGCATGATGACGTAATGAGAAATAGCGCTACACCTAAGATTGTATGACGTTTCATGCGCTGAATATAAATCTAGTTGTGAATCCTTATCTCCCCAAACTCCGTATCTTTGCGCCCCCGCCAGGGTGGCGGGACCGGGGCTTCGGCGCTGTGTATCAAACAAAAACGCGTTCCGGGGGCGGGCCCTGCGCCGGACGTGTATAAGAGGGCCACTGCAATATATCATGGCAGAGCAAGTAGAGTTAGTTGACAATTTCGACTGGGACAACGTAGACGCCAGCGGCTTCGGGGGTAATTACTCCGCCGAGCAGCGCGCCGAAATGGAAGAGATGTACAGCGGTACACTCACCACCGTTCAGGAAGAAGAAGTAGTAACCGGCACCGTAGTTGGCATGACCGACCGCGACGTGATCCTGAACATCGGCTTCAAGTCCGATGGTCTGGTGCCCCTGTCCGAATTCCGCGACCTGCCCGACCTGAAGGCCGGCGACACGGTGGAGGTATTCATCGAGGAGCAGGAAAACGCCAACGGCCAGCTCATCCTGAGCCGTAAGAAAGCCAAAATCAAGCAGGCCTGGAAAGCCATCTACGACGCACTGGAGAATGATTCGGTGCTCGAAGGCGTAGTGAAGCGTCGCACCAAAGGCGGCCTCATCATGGACCTCGACGGCGTAGAAGCCTTCCTGCCCGGCTCGCAGATCGACGTGAAGCCTATCCGTGACTTCGACATCTATGTTGGTCGTCGCATGGAAGTGAAAGTGGTGAAAATCAACGCCGCTTTCGATAACGTGGTTGTTTCGCACAAGGTGCTCATCGAGAAAGACCTCGAGAAGCAGCGCGAAGCCATCCTCAACAACCTGGAGAAAGGCCAGATCCTGGAGGGCGTTATCAAGAACATGACCAACTTCGGTGTGTTCATCGACCTCGGCGGTGTCGACGGTCTGCTGCACATCACCGACATCTCGTGGGGCCGCATCGCTCACCCGAGCGAGGTTCTGCAGTTGGATCAGAAACTGAACATCGTAGTTCTCGACTTCGACGAAGCCAAGAAGCGTATCAGCCTCGGCCTGAAGCAGCTGACCCCGCATCCGTGGGATTCGCTGCCCGAAGACATGGGCGTAGGCACCAAGGTGAAGGGCCGCATCGTGAACGTAGCCGACTATGGCGCGTTCATGGAAATCATCCCCGGCGTAGAGGGCCTGATCCACGTGTCGGAAATGAGCTGGAGCCAGCACCTGCGCAACCCGCAGGACTTCATCAAGCAGGGCGACGTAGTAGAGGCGCAGATTCTGACCCTCGACCGCGAAGACCGCAAGATGAGCCTCGGCATCAAGCAGCTCAGCGAAGACCCATGGACTCGTGGCGACTTCTCCGAGAAGTATGCTATCGGTACCAACCACAACGGCCTGGTGCGCAACCTGACCAACTTCGGCCTGTTCGTAGAACTGGAAGAGGGTGTAGACGGCCTCGTGCACGTTTCCGACCTGTCGTGGACCAAGAAGATCAAGCACCCATCCGAAATGGTGAAGGTGGGCGACCGTCTGGACGTGGTAGTACTGGAGCTCGACGTAACCAACCGTCGTTTGGCCCTGGGCCACAAGCAGCTGGAAGAAAACCCTTGGGATACGTTCCAGACGGTGTTCACCCCCGGCTCGGTGCACAAGGCTACCATCACCGACAAGAACGACCGCGGCGCGGTGCTCGAGTTGCCTTACGGCATCGAAGGCTTCGCTTACCCCAAGTCGCTCCAGAAGGAAGATGGCTCGCAGGCTGAAAACGGCGAAACCCTCGACTTCCGCGTGTTGGAGTTCTCGAAGGACGACCGTCGCGTAGTGCTGTCGCACAACGCCGTGTACAGCAAGCAGGCCGAGGAAGAAGGCCGCGCTGCCAAGTTCGCCAAGAAGAAGCCTGCCACCAGCGGTGCTGCTTCGCAGGGTGAAGGCAAGCTCAGCGACCTGAAGAAGACGTCGACGGCCGAGAAATCGACCCTCGGCGACCTCGACGCCCTGTCGGCTCTGCGCGACAAGATGATGGACAACGAGCAGGAGTAGTCGTAACCGACTATTGCCACTCAACAGGAAGGCCCCGGCGCAAGTCGGGGCCTTCTTTGCGTTAGCGGAGACACCCATTCGTCATACACAGGCCGTCATTCAGAGCGGAGCGAAGAATCTCGCGTGCTGACATTGAATTACTGTGACAACATCAGCACGCGAGATTCTTCGCTGCGCTCTGAATGACGTTCTCCGAATGACGGCCTTTGTCTTCCTGCCAAACGTTAAAAAAAAAGCTGCACGCCCCCAACCACTTACCCATCCGCAACCCGAAAAAAGGCACCCGGGCTTTGGTCACCTTCGGATTAAGGCGTATGTTTGCATCCTCAAAGCCCTCCCGGTGACGTGACCGAGCGGCTAGGTAGAGGTCTGCAAAACCTCCTACGGCGGTTCGAATCCGCCCGTCACCTCTTCCTGTTCTCAGGCCTTCAAGCCCCGGTTGATTTAATTCAGCCGGGGTTTTTTGTGTCCGGATAATTTCAGCCGGAAAAAATATGGGAGCAGTTGAGGCTGAGGCTGAACCAGCTACGGCCGAGCTGCCACCGCAAAGTCAGCTGAGGTTTCCTGCTACATTATCCATACATTCCGTTCCCGCGTAGAAACGCGCACCTACCCGTTTTTTTCTTCCTTTTTCCCTTTATGAAAATCGTTAACCTCCGCACGATGCGCGGCCCCAGCTTCTGGTCCGTGAAACATTACCGTTTGATTGTAATGAAAGTGGACCTGCAGGACATGGCCGATAAGTGGTCGAGCGGAGTGCCGGCGCTGGCCGAGGTGCTGCCCAACCTGTTGCCCCGGCTGGCCGACACGCTGCCCACCGACTCTGACAAGGCCGCCCTCAAGAAGCCGCCCCTCACGGCCGAGCAACTCACCGATGGGGAGCCGCTGAGCTACGTGATTCAGCACGTGGCACTGGCTTTACAGCGCATGGCGGGCATGCCCGTATACTGGGGCAAGTCGTACCCGGCCTACGAGCCGGGCGTGGAGTTTGTGGTGGTGGCTTACCAGGAGGAGAGGGCCGGGCGCATGGCCGCCGAGGCGGCGGTGCAAATCGTGGACGACATCTGCCACGGCATCCCGGTAAGCGTAGACCGGCTCATTGAGGAACTGCACGAAATCCGGGAGGAAGAGTTTTTCGGTCCCAGCACCTGGAGCATCGTGTCGGAAGCGGCCTCGCGCAACATTCCGTATATCCAGCTCAAGAACAGCAACATTATTCAGCTCGGCTACGGCGTGAACCAGAAGCGCATCTGGGCCACGACCACCAGCTACACCTGCCACGCGGGCGTAGAAGTGGCTGGTAATAAGAATCGCACCAAGGCCATGCTCCACGAGGCCGGTGTACCGGTGCCCAACGGTACTACCGTCTACTCCGAAGACGAGCTGCGCGACGCCATCGAGGAGCTGGGCTTCCCCATCGTAACCAAACCCCTCGACGGCAACCATGGCCGCGGAGCCACCATCGGCATCAAGAGCTGGGACGAGGCCGTGGAAGGATTCAAGGCGGCCCGCGAGCATTCCCGGGCCGTGATTGTGGAGCAGCTTGTGGAAGGCTTCGATTTCCGGCTGCTGGTAGTGAACGGCAAGCTGATTGCCGCCGCCAAACGCACCCCGGCCAGCGTAACGGGCAACGGCACGAGCACCGTGCAGGAGCTGATTGACGCCGTGAACGAGGACCCACGCCGGGGCGTGGGCCACGAAAAGGTGCTCACCAGCATCAAGGCCGACCACCACACCCAGGACCTGCTGGCTTCCCGGGGCCTGAGCCTGGAGTCGGTGATTCCGGCCGGGGAGGAGCTGTTCCTCAAGAGCACCGCCAACATCAGCACCGGCGGCACCGCCACCGACGTTACCGACCTTGTGCACCCCTACAACGTGCTGCTGGCCGAGCGCGTGGCCGGCATCGTGGGCCTCGATATCTGCGGCATCGACCTGCTGACTTCCGACATTGCCATTCCGCTCAACGAGAGCCGGGGCGCTGTTATTGAGGTGAACGCGGCCCCGGGCTTCCGGATGCATATTTCGCCCACCGAAGGGCTGGCCCGCAACGTGGCCTCCCCGGTGATCGACATGCTGTTTCCGCCCGGCAGCAAGGCCCGGATTCCGATTTTCGCCATTACCGGCACCAACGGCAAAACCACCACCACCCAGCTGCTGGCCCATATTGTGGCCTCGAAGGGCCATAAAGTAGGTTACACCACCACCAACGGCATCTACATCCAGGGCACCCAGCTGCAGAGCGGCGACTGCACCGGTGGCCAGAGCGCCGAGTTTGTGCTCAAAGACCCCACGGTGAACTTCGCGGTGCTCGAAACGGCTCGCGGCGGCATGCTGCGTTCGGGCCTGGGCTTCCATACCTGCGACGTGGCCGTGGTAACCAACGTGGCCGCCGACCACCTGGGCCTGCGCGACATTTACACCGTGGAGGAAATGGCGGCCGTGAAGAGCGTGGTGCCCCGCACGGTGCGCAAGAATGGCTGGGCCGTGCTCAACGCCGACGACGACTTGGTGTATGCCATGCGCGAGAAGGTGGATTGCCGCGTTGCCTTGTTCAGTATGGACGAGCACAGCCCCCGCATCCGCGAACACGCCGAAAACGGTGGGCTGGCAGCCGTGTACGAGGAAGGCTACATTACCATTTATAAAAATAGCTACAAGCTGCGCATCGACCGGGCCGCCGAGTTCCCGGTGACCTTTGGCGGGCGGGCTACGTTCAACATCGAAAACGCCATGGCCGCCGCCCTGGCCTGCTACTGTTACGGCTTCGACAAGGACGACATCAAGCTGGCGCTGCGCACGTTTGTACCCTCGGGTGCCAAAACGCCGGGCCGCATGAACGTCTATAAATTCCCCCAGTTTGAGGTGATTGTGGATTACGCCCACAATGCCCACGGCATGGAGAAGTTCGCCCAGTTCCTCGACGCTACCGAGGCCACCCACAAGGTGGGCATTATCTCGGGCCTCGGCGACCGGCGCGATGAAGACACGTTGGCCTTCTCCCGCATCGTGGGTCGTATTTTCGATGAGGTGATTCTGCGCCAGGATCAGGACTTGCGCGGCAAAACGGCCGAGGAACTGAAGGAGCTCATGATTCGCGGCCTGCGCCTCGACGCCCCCGACCTGCCCATCACGTACATCGAGCATGAAATGGATGCCATCGACCATGTGCTGTCCACCGCTCGGCCCGGCTCCGTCGTGGCTATTTTCACTGAAAACATTAAAGACACGCTGAAAAAACTCGACGACTTCGAATCGAAGATTGCCGCCGAATAAGACCACGGATTAGCGCGGATTCTTCCGGGTTTCGCGGATGTTGTAGCTGTTCCTTTCGGTATTCTACAGAACCAAAAAAGCCACCTCAGTCGAGGTGGCTTTTTTGATGAACAACGAAATCCGCGAAATCCGGAAAAATCCGCGCTAATCCGTGGTCTTATTTGAGCGTGAATGTGGTCTTGCCGATCATCACGCCGCCTTCGTAGAGTTCCACGGTGTGAAGGCCGGTTTTATAGGGCGCCCCTTTAGCGTAGAGGAACTGCACGGGTTGGCGGGTGTTGTCGTACACAATGTCCTGCTTGGCAGTGTAGAAGGCTTCCGAGCCATCAATCATGAACGTACCGCCGCCGGTGCTCAGGTTGTAGAGTGCCGCGCCGTCGGGCTCAATCAGGCGCATCATAATTTCCTTGGTTTCCTTCGGCGACACATCGTTGCGGGCTAGGTTGAAGGTGACCTTTATCTTTTCGACCCGCTTGGCCTTGAACTCGTTGTCGGTGTCCGCTTTTTCCTTGTCGCGGCTATTGATAACGCCCACGCGGATATTGTCGGCCTGGAGGCGGGAGGCGACGGCCACTTTCTCGCTCAGCTCGCGGTTCGAGCGTACCACCGTCGAGATGGTGTCGGTGAGCTTATTCTGGCGCTCCTTGAGGGTGGTAGCCTCAGTGTATAGGGCTTCGTTATCGGCCTTAAGCTGGGCAATTTCCTCGTCCTTTTTACGCAGCTGGGTTTCAAAATTGGCGGCCCGCTGCTTGAAGCGGCGCTGCTCGGCCACGCTGAAGCTGCTGGCCCGGAAAGAGCGGAGCTTGAGCAGGTCGGTGTTGATCTGGGCCAGCTTGGCTACCAACGAATCGTTGGCCAGGCCCATGCCCTGTACTTCCTGGCTCTGGCGCTCGTAGTCGGCCTTCAGAGCTTCGTACTGTCGAATCTGATCTTCGAGCTTGGCATCTTTGGTTACGACATCAGCCTGGAGCATCTCATTCTGCTTGGTCTTCTGCTGGTTCATGTAGAACAGGAACCCATTAATGCCTAACAGCACCAAAATAAGGGCGACAATCAGCAGGATACGGTTGTTGTTCTTCGGCTCGGGGCTCTGATCTTGTTCCATAGTCGAGAGGGGTTTGGTGAGGCCCGGACAGTGCGGGCGCAGTAGTACCTTTGAGGCAAAAATAACGGAGTTCTTTACTCCGGCAAGCGCCGAAGGTACAACCCTGCCACGATATGCAATCCAAATCAGCTTTTGACGCCACATATTGGCAACTGCGCTATGAGGCTGGCCAGACTGGCTGGGATACGGGGGGGATAACGCCACCGCTGCGCGAATATTTCATGCAGCTCGGCCCGCCCGATGTCCGCCGCATCCTCGTGCCCGGGGCCGGCCGCGCCTACGAAGCCGAGTTTCTGCACCGCGCCGGCTGGCCCCATGTGCTGGTGGCCGATCTGGCCCCCGCTGCCTTGGCAGCCTTGCAGGCGCGCGTACCCGCTTTCCCGGCGGACAACCTATTGCTGGCCGATTTTTTCGCTCTGGAGCCAGCACCGCCCTTCGACCTCATCGTAGAACAAACCTTTTTCTGCGCCCTCGACCCGGCCCTACGCCCCGACTATGCCCGCCAGTGCGCCCGCCTGCTCCGGCCCGGTGGCAAGCTCGTAGGGCTGCTTTTTGATACCGAATTCTCTCAGCCCGGCCCGCCCTTTGGTGGCTCCCGCGCCGAGTACCGGGCCTATTTTGCGCCTTATTTTAATTTCGTTCACTTCGAAAGGGCCACCAATTCGCTGCCGCCCCGCCAGGGTCGGGAGCTGTTTATTTGCCTGGAAAGGAAAGAAAAAAGGTAGGGTGGGGCTTGTCCCGCCCTACCATGTTGTATCCCAGAATCCCAGCCCCCCCAACTCATGATTGAAACCCTAGCCAACGCACTGCCGCACTTCCGCAACACCAATTCCGGCCAGTTTTTCCTGATGGCTGGCCCCTGCGTTATCGAGGGCGAAGACATGGCCCTGCGCATTGCCGAGCGCGTGCAGCACATCACCGATAAGCTTCAGATTCCGTTTATTTTCAAGGGTTCCTACCGCAAGGCCAACCGCTCCCGCCTCGACTCCTACACCGGAATCGGCGACGAAAAGGCGTTGCGCATCCTGCAGAAAGTAAGCCAGCAACTCGGCGTGCCCACCGTCACCGATATCCACGAAGCGGCGGAGGCTGCTATGGCGGCTGCGTACGTCGATGTGCTCCAGATTCCAGCCTTCCTGTGTCGGCAGACCGATTTGCTGGTGGCCGCTGCCCAAACCGGCAAAGTCGTGAATGTGAAGAAGGGCCAGTTCCTGAGCGGCGAATCGATGCAGTTCGCGGTGGACAAAATCAAGCAGTCGGGCAACGAGCACGTCATCCTCACCGACCGGGGCAACTCGTTTGGCTACTCCGATCTGGTGGTCGACTTCCGTAACCTGCCCGCCATGCGCGCGTTCGGCGTGCCGGTCGTGATGGACGTTACGCACTCATTGCAACGCCCAAACCAAAGCAGCGGCGTTACGGGCGGTCAGCCGGCGCTTATCGAAACCATTGCTAAAGCCGCCATTGCCGTGGGCGCCGACGGCCTGTTCATCGAAACCCACCCCACGCCCGCCACGGCCAAATCCGATGGCGCCAACATGCTGGCTCTCGATCAGCTGGAAGACCTGCTGGTAAAGCTAACCCGCGTGCGCGAGGCCGTGCGCTAAGTCAGTAGGTGTTAGTTGTTGGTTGGCAGTAAAAGAACGTCATCCTGAGCCTGCGAAGGATCTTATTACGTCAGCACGAATCGTTCATACGGTCGTTCCAACGTGAAAAGATCCTTCGCAGGCTCAGGATGACGTTCTTTTACTGACAACTGACAACTGACAACTGACAACTGCCGACTACGCCCCGAACACCCGGGTCCATTCCAGAAACTTGTCCAGCGGGTTATCGAACCGTAGGGTGAAATGCTGCTTGGGCTGGTTGGGCCGGAAGAACACGAGGCCGATATAAAACAGGTCTATGGTCAGCGTCACGTCGGGGTGCTGGCGGATGGTTTCCCACGCCTGCTCCATTTCGGCTGACCAGTGGATATCATCGAGGACGAACACGCTGTGGTCGGTGCGGTGGCGGTTGAGCTGCTCGAAGTAGCGGAGCGTGGGCTCGTAGCGGTGGTTGCCGTCGAAAAAGGCGAAATCGACGGGCGCGGGCAACGCGGCCAGAGCGGGGGCAAGGGTGTCGTCGAGGTTGCCCTCGATAAGCTCCACGTTGGTTGCGCCTACAGTGGTAAAGGTCCGTTGGGCTACGGCGGCGGTGGCGGGGCATCCCTCGAAGGTGAGCACCCGGGCCCGCGAGTCGGCCAGGGCCAGGTAAGCGGTGGTCAGGCCCAGGGAAGTGCCCAACTCGACCACTGTGCGTGGCCCGAAGTGGTTGACGAGCCGGAACAGCAGCTTCCCCAGCGCCGGGGGCTTGGCGGCCGTTTGGGCAATGTCGCGCAGGCGGCGGGTGCGCCCCGCCCCGGTTACCCGGGAGCCGGCCCCGAAGTCGCGCACGGTAATGGTGCTGGCATCGGTTAGCAGCGCGGCGCGGCGGGCTTCCACGGTATCGTAGGCCGCAAACGGGCCCGGGTGGTTGATTACGTGGGTGTAGAGCCCGAACACGAAGGGCGAGTGCAGCCCGTGGGCATTGCCCGAACGCCGCCAAAACCGCAGATAACTGAGAATCTGAAAAAGCAAAACGAAGTAAGGCGAAGCGTAGCCACGTCCCCGGCTAAAGATGGGAATTGGGCAAAGCTACTCCGCGTCGTCTGAAATATGGCTTAAGGGTTGCTCCAGGATTTAACCAGTGCGGGCGGAGCGACGTTTCAGCCCACAAAAAAGCCGCCCGAAGGCGGCTAAATCAATTCAAACCAACAAAATCGGTTTAGTTGAGGCGGTAGGGAACCACGAGCGTGAACTCCGGAATTTCAACGGCAAATTCGTTGCCATCCATCAGGCGCTCCATCTGGTAGGTGCCGCGCATCTTGCCCAGGCCCGATTTCAGGTTGCAACCCGATACGTACTGGTGAGACTCGCCGGGCTCCAGCGTGGGCTGCTGGCCGACTACGCCCTCGCCCTCCACCTCGCGCACCACGCCGTTGGCATCGTAGATAAACCAGTGGCGGCGCAACAGCTTCACAGTATATTCGCTGTTGTTGCGGATATCAATTTTGTAGGCGAAGACGTAATGCTCCTGACCCGGGCTCGAATAGTCGGGCAGGTAGTTGGTAGTAACGCTGACGGTAACGCCCTGGGTCGTGGTCGTATTCATAACGGCGGAGTTCCAAAGAAGAAAAAAGCTAACAGCACAGGCCGCAGTTTGGTTTGTCTACGGGTCCCGAACAAGCAAAGGTGACCCAAACTAAAAAAAAATAATCTGGTTCCTATGTCCGTCAAGATTGAAGAAAGCTGGCGCCGCGCGCTGGCACCCGAATTCGAGAAGCCTTACTTCCAGCACCTGATTGCCTTCGTAAAGGGCGAATACGCCACGGCTGAAGTGTTTCCGCCCGGCCCTCAGATTTTCCACGCCTTCGATGCCTGCCCTTTTGAGGATCTTAAGGTAGTGATTTTAGGCCAAGACCCCTACCACGGCCGGGGCCAGGCGCACGGCCTGAGTTTTTCGGTGGCCGAGGGTGTGCGCACCCCGCCTTCGCTCCAGAATATCTTCAAGGAGCTTGCCGCCGATTTGCCCGATACGGCCCCGGCGCCCAACGGCAACCTCGACCGGTGGGCCCAACAGGGCGTGCTGCTGCTGAACGCCACGCTCACGGTACGGGCCAAGGAACCCGCCAGCCACCAGAAAAAAGGCTGGGAGCAGTTCACCGACGCCGTTATTCAAACCATTTCCGATCAGAAAGAGCACGTGGTGTTCATCCTTTGGGGTGCCTCGGCCCAGAAGAAGGGCGAAATTATCGACGCCCGCAAGCACCTCGTACTCAAAGCCGCCCACCCCTCGCCCTACGCCGCCGACCGTGGCTTCTTCGGCAGCCGCCCCTTCAGCCAGACCAATGCCTACCTGGAGCAGCACGGCGAGCAGCCGATAACCTGGTAGAACCACGGACCACGGATTAGCGCGGATTTTAACGGATTTCACGAATTTTGTAGCTGGCTCAATTGCGAGTTTCAAATCCGCTGTTCATTGAAATAAAAAAGCCACCTCATCCGAGGTGGCTTTTTTAATCGACTACAAAATCTGTGAAATCCGTTAAAATCCGCGCTAATCCGTGGTCCTAGTGGACCAGGTTGAACAGGCGGTTCCAGCGGATGCGGTGGGCGAAGTCGGCGTTGGGGTCGACGGACATCCAGATAAGGACGGCCTTGCCTACAATGTGGTCGGCGGGCACGAAACCCCAGAAGCGCGAATCGAGGGAGTTGTGGCGGTTGTCGCCCATCATGAAGTAGTAGTCCTGCTTGAAGGTGTAGCTCTTCAGGGGCTGGCCATTTTGCAGAATCTGGCCCGAGGCGTCGGCCGTGATGCCCTCATTATGCTCGTAGCGCATGATGATTTTCAGGTACTGGGGCGAGTTCTGGGGCGTCAGCTGCACCGTCTGGCCTTCCTTCGGAATCTGGAGGGGACCGTAGTTGTCCTTGTTCCAAGTGGGGTAAGGCGGGCTTTGCAGGGGCTGGCTGTAGGGGTAGTCGGGGTTGTTAGGAAACACTTCCTGCCGCTCGCGCTGGCCGATGGGCGTCTTCAGGTCGATGATGCCCTTCACGTAGGGCTGCTGCTTGAAGTAATCGTAGGTGGCGCGGGTCATGCTCACCTCGTAGCCCCGGCCGTACTGCTCGGTATCCATCTGGTAGGGCAGGCCTTCGGGGGTGTCATACTCCACCACGCCGTGCTCCTTGAAGGCCGTCAGTAGGTCGTCGTTCGACTGGGGCACCTGCAGGAAGTAGCTGCTCTGCATCTCGGGAAAATTCTCGGCGGGCTTCCCGTTGATGAATACCTGGCCCTGGCGCACCTCTAGCTGGTCGCCGGCAATGCCGATGCAACGCTTGATGTAGTTGGTGCGCAGGTCGGCGGGGTGCTCGGCCTCGAAGGGCACATTGAACACCACCACGTCGTTGTTTTTTACCTCCGAGAAGCCGGGCAGCCGGTAGCTGGGCAGCTGAATGGCGTCGGAGTAGCTCTTGAGGCTGGTTCCCCACACGGTTTGGTGGGTAAGGGGCACCTGCAGCGGCGTCTGGGGCGTGCGCGGGCCGTAGTGCAGCTTGCTCACGAACAGGTAGTCGCCCACCAGCAGCGTATGCTCCATGCTGGGCGTCGGGATGGTGTAGGCCTCAAACGTGGCCCAGCGGATAAGCGTGGCGGCCACCACTGCAAACAGAATAGCGTCGCCCCACTCGCGGGCGGTGCTTTTGCGCTTTTTGGGGGGCACAGGCCCGCCCGGCGGCACCGGCGCCGACGGATTCTTTTCGAGGTATTTCTCCCAGGATTGTACTGCCATGATGTCTAAGTTAGCAAGTCGGAAAGTTAGCTGGTTAAAAAGTTATTCAAGTGAAGAGTGGATGCAGCAGGGTAGCTGGCCAAGGAAGAAAACGTTCACTTTCCACCTGCTCAACTTTTCAACTTCCCAACTCAGATTCCCAGCAAATCTTTCATCCCAAACACGCCTTGGCGGCCCGGGAGCCACTCGGCGGCCAGCAAGGCACCCTGCACGAACCCCTCGCGGGTGTGGGCCTCGTGCTTGATTTCCAGCGTGTCGGCAGGGGAGGAGTAAGTAACGATGTGGGTGCCGATAACCGCGCCCTCGCGCTCCGAAATAACGGCCAGTTCATGAGCCTCGGTGGTCTGGTCGTTGCGCCAGGTGGTTTTGCCGGGGAAGTGGCGCAGGATGCCTTCGGCCACCGTGAGGGCCGTGCCGCTGGGCTGGTCGACTTTCTGGGTGTGGTGGATTTCGCGCACCTGCACATCGTAGCCCCCAAACTGGTGCATTTTGGCCGCCATGTACTCACTGAAGTGAAAGAACAGGTTCACGCCCACGCTGTAGTTGGAGGCGTAAAACAGCGGCGTGTTGGTTTGCGCGCTCAGGGCCTGGGCCTCGGCGAAATGGTGGAGCCAGCCCGTCGAGCCGCAAACCACCGGCAGGCCCTGCTTCAGGCAGGCCGCCACGTTCTGGAAGGCCGCGTCGGGGTGGGTGAACTCAATGGCCACATCCACCTGGGCGGGCGTAAAATCGGTGATGCGTACGTCGGGCCGGGAAGGGTCGATGATGCCGACAATCTGGTGGCCCCGGGCCTGGGCCTGGGCTTCGATGGCCCGACCCATTTTACCGTAGCCAATCAGGAGAATATTCATGTGAAAAGCGGAAAAATCAGAAGGTAAACTATCTAAAGAAACATTGGTGAGGCAGCAGCAGCGGAAAACCAGCTTTCCGGCGCAAGGCCAGCTAAAGAGCGGGCATTTGCTGCTTCGGTTGGCTTGCTGCCGGCCGCCGTTTACCGTTTCAGGTGCAGCGAGAGGGCCAGCCCCGCGCCGGGCATAGCGCCCCGGCCCGGCAGCAGGGCCGGATCGAGGCGCAAACTCAGGTCGTCGCCGATGTCGAAGTCGCGCAGGTGGGCATCGACCAGCGCATCGAGCACGGTAATGCCGTATACCAGCGCCGTGTAGGCAATAAAGGTGTCGCGGTTGCGGCGGTAAAACACAATGCCGCGCTGAATATTGGCCGCGCTGGTTTCCTGGCTGACATTCTGGCCTGGCAACTCACTGATGGGCATGCCAGGGTTGTCTAGCAGCTGGTTTTTGCCATCAACGTATTCGCGGTAGCGCGACTGGTAATGGAACAGCCCGTAGCCCACGGCTCCCAGCCCGCCGTACACGAGGGGCAGCTTCCAGTAGCGGTGGTTGTAAATCTGGCCGGCGCCGGGCAGCGCCAGCGCCAGCAGGGCCGCCTTCTGGGGCCGCGTGACGGGCAGGCCCAGCAGCCGCTCGGTGCGCCGGGTCGAGTCGGCTACCGGCTTGGTGGCAACGCGCACCGAATCCGAGCCTTCGGTTACCACCTGGGCCCGGGCGGCGGGTGAAGCGAACAGGTTGAGCCCTACCAGTAGCAAAGCGGCCGAAAAGAAGCGAAAGGCAAACATCCTGACGAAGCAGTTAAATAAAAACGACCCCCAGTAGCTGCGCAAGGGAGGCCGGAACCTCCGGCCCTTCTCCAACGGCTACTGCTGGCCCGCTAGTACACGCACGCATTAGGGTAGGAGGCCGAAAGGGCGGAACCAGGTTCCGCCCTTCGCCTGCATACGTTAAGCGGGTTGCAGAATGTGCAGGATGCGCTGCATGTCCTCGACCGAATCGAAGGCAATTTTAATTTCGCCCCGGCCCTGAGGGCCCGGCTTCACCAGCACGCGGCTGCCGAAACGCTCCGACAGGTGGCGCTCGGTGCGCTTGATTTCGGCTACCGGCACCGTGGGTTCGGTGGGTTGAGCGGGCTTGCGGGCACCATCGGTAGGAGCAGGGCTGCCGCCGTTGCGTACGAGCTGCTCCACCTTGCGCACCGAAAGGTCCTCATCGACGATGCGGCGGAATAGCTCCAGCTGCTGGTCCATGCTCTCGATGCTGATCAGGGCGCGGGCGTGGCCCATGCTGATAACCGTGTCGCGCAGGCCGATCTGGATATCGGGCGGGAGCTTGAGCAGGCGCAGGTAGTTGGTGACGGTCGAGCGGTTTTTGCCGACCCGCTCGCCCAGTTCCTCCTGCTTGAGGTTGCACTCGCTCACCAGGCGCTGGTAGCTGAGGGCAATTTCGATGGCGTTGAGGTTTTCGCGCTGGATGTTCTCAATCAGGGCCATTTCCAGCATCTGCTGGTCGTCGGCCTTGCGGATGTAGGCCGGAATGGCATCGAGGCCGGCCAGCTTGGAGGCCTGCAGGCGCCGTTCGCCGCTGATGAGCTGGTAGGAGTTGGTGCCGGTCTGGCGCAGCGTGACGGGCTGGATGATGCCCTGCACGCGGATGCTTTCGGCCAGCTCCTGCAGCGCGTCCTGGTCGAAGTGGGTGCGGGGCTGGTAGGGGTTGGCCTGAATCTGGCCCACCGGAATCAGGCCAACCGAGTTCACGGGGTGGGGCACGAGGCCCATCCGCTCGCTCTTTTTCTCGTAGCTGCCCTCAATCAGGGCGTTCAGGCCCCGGCCCAGGCCACCGACCCGGCGCTTGGGAGCAGTTGCGGACGTATTCTTGTCGTCGTTTTTTTCAGTCATAACTGCAAGCCGCCTTCACCCAATAGCACGGAGCCAAAGCGGAAACCAAAAATACACAAACCCGCGGGAAGCCCGGGGAAAATTTGTTCCACGCTAAAAGAAAAGCGTGAAACAGTAGGGAAGAGTGGAGAGCTAAAAGAAAAAGCTGTCATCCTGAGCGGAGCGAAGGACCTGATTACACCAGAACGAATCGTTGCTACGGTCGTGCTTTTGTAAGTAGGTCCTTCGCTCCGCTCAGGATGACAGCTCTTTCTTTTAGCTCCTCGCTTCTACCTCCTGACTCCTCAGAAAACCTATGCCGCCGTGTCCTCGTGGGCTTGCTGCCCGGGCTCGTCGGTGGCTTCGATGTTCTTTTCCACGATTTCGCGGGCCAGATTGAGGTAGCTGATGCTGCCCTTGCTCTCGGCGTCGTGCAGGATAACCGGGATGCCGAAGCTGGGCGACTCGCTCAGCTTCACGTTGCGCGGGATGATGGTATCGAAGACCAGCTGCTGGAAGTGGAGGCGTACTTCCTCCACCACCTGGTTGCTCAGGCGCAGGCGCACATCGTACATCGTGAGCAGAATGCCCTCGATTTCGAGCTCCTCATTCAGGCGGCTCTGGATGATTTTGACCGTGTTGAGCAGCTTGCCCAGGCCTTCGAGGGCGAAGTACTCGCACTGCACCGGAATGATAACCGAGTGGGCGGCCGTGAGGGCATTCACCGTAATCAGACCCAGCGAGGGCGAGCAGTCGATGATGATGAAGTCGTAGAGGTCGGCCAGCGGGCGCAGGGCGTCCTTCATCTTCTCCTCCCGGTTGGGCAGGTTGATCATCTCCACCTCCGCGCCCACCAAATCGATGTGGGAGGGCATCAGGTCGAGGTGGGGCAGCACGTTGGTTTGAATGATGATGTCCTGGGCGTTGATGCCGTCCACCATGCACTCGTAGATGCTGTTCTGGATGTCCTTCGGGTCGAAGCCCACGCCGGAAGTGGCGTTGGCCTGGGGGTCGGCGTCCACGAGCAGGGTCCGATATTCCAGCGCCGCCAGCGAGGCCGCGAGGTTGATCGAGGAAGTGGTTTTGCCCACGCCGCCCTTCTGGTTAGCTACCGCAATGATTTTGCCCATGAGTCAGTTGTCAGTTGTCAGTTACCAGTTGCCAGGTAGTGCGAGCTGCATTCCGAAGACTGACAACCGGCCACTGGCAACTGACAACTTATAGAGTAATCGTTTCGCCTACTTTCAGCAGCAGCAGCTCTTTGCCAGCTTCCCGGGCTTTAGCCTGGGCCTGGTCGTGGTCGATGGCGATAGGGGGGAAGGTATCGTAATGCATACCGATAACCTTGGCGGCTCCGGTCCATTGGGCGGCCACCAGGGCATCGTCGATGCCCATCGTGAAATGGTCGCCGATGGGCAACAGGGCATAATCTATTTCGTTCCGCTCGCCTACCAGCTTCATGTCGTAGGTCAGGGCCGAGTCGCCGGCGAAGTAGAGGGTTTTGCCTTCTGCTTCGACCACGAAACCAGCCGCCAGCCCGCCATAGCTGCCGTCGGGCATCGAGCTGGAGTGGGTGGCCGCCACCATCTGCACCGTGCCGAAAGGCAGCTCGACGGTGCCGCCGATGTTCATTTTCAGGTCGCCGTTGAGGCCCTTGGCTTCAAACCAGGCCAGCACCTCAAACATGCCCACCAGCTTGGCGCCGGTACGCTTGCCGATTTCTTCGACGTCGGCTACATGGTCGCCGTGTCCGTGGCTGAGCAGGATGTAATCAGCCTGTATCTCGTCCACGTTCACGTCTTTAGCCAATGGGTTGGGACGGATGAAGGGGTCGAATAAAACGTGGCTGCCTCCGGCTTCGAGCAGGAAGCAGGAGTGTCCGTAGTAAGTCAGATTCATGGCGGGAAATAGGAAGAGGCGCAGCGCGGAGGCCGCAAGCCCAGGATGGGATACCTTTGGCAAATATACACTGTTTCACGGTTCCCCTACACTGTTCCACGGTTTCCATGCTCCCGTTTTCGCGCCGCGCTGCTGGTTTTACCCTCTTTTGGTTGCTTGGGCTGTTGCCCGGGCTTACTTCCTGCACCGAGCCCGCCCCGCCCACCGATGAGCGCCGCGTGTTCCGCTACAACCAGCCCGAAAGCCTCACCTCGCTCGACCCGGCTTTTGCTCGCAACCAGGCCAACACCTGGGCTACCACCCAACTCTACAACGGCCTGGTAGAACTCGACGACAGCCTGCGACCCGGACCGAGTGTGGCCCGGCGCTACCAGATTTCGCCCGATGGCATCACCTACACGTTTTGGCTGCGGCCCGACGTACGCTTCCACGACAATGCCGTTTTTCCGGGCGGGAAGGGCCGGCGCGTCACGGCCCAGGATTTCGTGTATTCCTTTAAACGGCTGCTCGACGGGGCCACGGCCAGCCCCGGTGGCTGGATTTTCCGGGGCAAAGTGCTGGAAAAAGCGGACGGCGAACCCTCGGATACCTGCTTCGTGGCCGTGAACGATTCCACGCTGCGCATTCACCTCAAGGAGCCGTTTATCCCGTTTCTGGGCATCCTGACCATGCCTTACGCCTACGTGGTGCCCCAGGAGGCCGTGCAGAAGTGGGGCAAGGACTTCCGGGCCCACCCCGTGGGTACGGGTCCGTTCCGCGTTCAAGGAGTGGGACGAGGGCAACGCCATCATCTACCACCGCAACCCCACCTACTGGAAAAAGGACGCCCAGGGGAAGCAGCTGCCTTACCTTGGATGCGGTGCAGATTACCTTCATCCAGGACCGCAAAACGGAGTTCCTGACCTTCATGCAGGGCAAGCTCGACTTTCTGAGCGGTATCCGCTCGGGCTCCCGCGACCTGATTATGTACCCCGACGGCAGCATCCGGGAGGATTTCCGGGGCAAGTTCCGGATTCAGAAAGTGCCCTACCTGAACACCGAGTACATCGGCATGCAGCAGGACCTGCGCAACCTGCGCGGCGACAACCTCGCCACCGGCCGCGCCCTCCAGGACCGGCGGGTGCGCCAGGCGCTCAACTACGCTCTCAACAAGGCCGAACTGCTGGCTTACTTCCTCAACAATGTGGGCCAGCCGGGTATTTCAGGCTTCGTGCCGGCCTCGTTGCCCTCATTCAGCGCGATTAAGGTGCCCGGCTACACGTACCAGCCCGCCAAGGCGCGGCAGCTGCTACGCGAGGCCGGCTATGGCCCCGGCAAGCCACTGCGCCTGCGCCTGAACACGGTGGCCGAAACCAAGGAGTACTGCGAGTATTACCAGAAAAAGTGGGCCGAAGTAGGCGTGCAGGTTGATATTGACGTGAACCAGGGCGCAGCCCACGGCGAGATGATTGATAACGGCCGCGCCGCCTTTTTCACCCGCAGCTGGCTCGGCGACTACCCCGACGCCGAAAACTACCTGGCCCTGTTCTACAGCCCCAACTTCGCGCCCGCCGGCCCCAACAAAACCCACTTCAAAAGCCCCGCCTACGACCAGCTCTACCAGCAGGCCAAGCTGGAGCAGAACGACGCCAAACGCTACGCCCTCTACCAGCAAATGGACCGCATCGTAGTGGAGGAGTGCCCCGTCATCAGCGTGTATTACGACGAAGTTGTGCGCCTCACCCAAAACAACGTCCAGGGCCTCACGCCCAACCCTATGAACCAGCTGGTGCTGGAGCGGGTAAGGAAAGAATAGAGCTTAGAAGTGAGAGCCTAGAGCTTAGAAACGGCCCGTCATCCTGAACTTGCAAAGGACAATTTCACGTGAGAACAGCTATAACAACTGCTCTTTTTACATGATAAGGTCCTTCGCAAGCTCAGGATGACAGGCCGTTTCTAAGCTCTAGGCTCTCACTTCTAAGCTCTAAATCACGGGTTCGTGCTCCACATGCTGGCTTCTTTGATGAAGATGCGGCGGTTGAGCTTGAGCTGGCTGATGACGATTTCGGCCAGGTCTTCGGGCTGCATTACTTTGTCGGGGTTGCCGTCGGTGAGGTTGTTGCTGGTGGCCAACTCGGTAGCTACGGTGCTGGGCGTGAGGGCCGACACGCGGATGTTCTGCTTGCGCACTTCCTGCATCAGCGACTCGGTGAAGCCCAGCAACGCGAACTTGGAAGCGCTGTAAGCGCTGCCGCCTGCCGAGGCCCGCAGGCCGGCCGTAGAGGCTACGTTGATGATGTCGCCGGTCTGGCGCTCCACCATCTGGGGCAGTACGGCGCGGGTGGTGTAGTAGGCGCCCATCAGGTTCACCCGAATGATTTTCTCCCACTCGGCCGGGTCCATGTCCAGGATTTTGGCGAAGGTGCCGATGCCGGCGTTGTTGATGAGAATATCAATGGTGCCCAGCTCGCCGAGCACGGTGCTCACGGCCTTTTCCACGTCGGCGCGGTCGGCCACGTCGGCCGTGACTACCACGGCGGCGGGGCCGCCGAGTTCCTTGATTTCCTGGGCCACGGCCCGCAGGTCTTTTTCGGTGCGGGCCAGCAGGGCCACGCGCACGCCTTCCTGAGCTAGGGCTACAGCAATAGCCCGCCCGATTCCTTTGCCTGCGCCCGTAACGAGGGCGGTTTTACCGGTTAACTTTTCCATAAGGGAGAGTTTAGTTGAATAAGCAGTTATAACCCAACTGCCGCGCAAAGGTTGACTTCTGCGCCAATGGCAGGTGGAGAAGAACAGTTCTGCTTACCTTTCGAGGAACTCTTGGGCGCTGCCTAAGGCCATTCACAAAATCCGTGAAATCTGTTTAAATCCGCGCTAATCCGTGATCCTGATGAAAAAAGCTATCCTCGCCAGTCTGTTGGCCGGCGCGCTGCTGGCGAGTTGCAACCAGCAAAAATCGGCCGACGATAATACTGCCGCCTACACCGTGCCGAACCTGACCAACGTGAAGGACTTATCCACGCTCTTCGACTATTACTGGGAAGAAAACGCCCGCCTGTTTCCACTCGAAGCCACCACCCAGGGCGATAACCGCTTCAACGACCAGCTGCCCAACGACGGCACCCGTGCTTTCCGCGAACAACTACGCGGCTTCTACCAGAAATACCTCGCCGGCCTGCACAAATTCAAGCGGGCCAACCTCTCGACCAACGATAAAACCAGCTACGATATCTTCGAATACGACCTCACTAATAAGCTCGAAGGCCTGAAGCTCAACACTTGGATGATGCCCTTCCAGCAGTTCTGGGGCCTGCCCATCAGCATGGGCCAATACGGCTCAGGCGAGGGCGTGCAGCCCTTTAAAACGGCGCAGGACTACGACAACTGGCTGGGCCGGGTGAAGGGGTTCTCGGTGTGGGCCGATACGGCCATCAGCAACTTCCGCCAGGGCATGGCGGCCGGCGTGGTGCTGCCCCGGGCCCTGGTCGTGAAGATGATTCCGCAGATGCGGGCCATGGAAACTGCCGATGCCACTAAGAGCCTGTTCTACGGTCCCATCACGAAGCTGCCCGCCGGTATGGCTGCCGCCGACAAGGAGCGCCTCACCAAGGCCTACCAGCAGGCAATCCTGACGGAGCTGGTGCCCGCCTACAAGAAGCTGGGCGACTTCCTCGAAACCGAATACCTGCCCAAGGCGCGCCCTAGCACCGGCATTGCGGCCATTCCGGGCGGCCCCGAGCTCTACAAGTACTACGTGAAGACGTGGACGACCACCGACAAGACGCCGGAGGAAATCTACCAGACCGGCCGCCAAGAAGTAGCCCGCATCCGGCAGGAAATGGAGAAGGTGAAGCAGCAGGTCGGCTTTAAGGGCGATTTGAAGGCGTTCTTCGAGAACCTCAAGACCGACCCCAAGCTGATGCCCTACAAGACGCCCGCCGAAGTGCTCGACGCCTTCCGGGCCATTCAGGCGCACATGGAGCCCAACCTGAAAACGATGTTCGGCCGGGTGCCCAAAACCCCGTTCGAAATCCGCCAGACGGAGGACTTTCGGGCCGCCTCGGCCTCGGCCGAGTACAACCAGGGCAGCCCCGACGGCTCCCGCCCCGGCGTGTTCTACATCCCGATTCTCGATGCGACCAAGTTCAACGTGACCTCGGGCATGGAGTCGTTGTTCCTGCACGAGGCCATTCCGGGCCATCACTACCAGATTTCGCTTGCAGCAGGAAAACACCGACCTGCCCAAGTTCCGGCGCTTTGCCTGGTACGGGGCCATGGGGGAAGGCTGGGCCCTCTACTCCGAAAGCCTGGGCAAGGAGCTCGGCCTCTACACCGACCCCTACCAGTACATGGGCGCCCTCGGCGACGAAATGCACCGCGCCGTACGTTTGGTTGTGGACGTGGCCATGCATACCAAAAACATGAGCCGGGAGGAAGCCATTAAATACATGATGGCCAACGAGGCCATTAGCGAGGAAGGCGCTACGGCCGAAATTGAGCGTTACATGGCCATTCCGGGCCAGGCGCTGAGCTATAAGATCGGGGCCCTCAAGATCAGGGAGCTGCGCCAGAAGTACGAGCAGCAGCTCGGCGGCAACGCCAACCGCCTGCGCGAAGAGTACGCCGGCCAGAACCGCCCTCACTTCAGCCTCAGCAACTTTCACGACGAGCTCCTGCACGACGGTGTGATGCCGCTGGCCGTGCTCGAGCGCAAAATGGATACCTGGGCCGCCAGCCAGAAGTAGGGAAGGGGCGAGGGGGCAGGCGAAAAAGCAGTTATCCTAAGCGGAGCCAGGGGCCTTACCACCTAAGAACGAATCGATACTACGGTCGTTTTTACGTGGCAAGGCCCCTGGCTCCGCTTAGGATAACTGCTTTCTCGCTCTGCTCCCAATCTCCTAGCGTTCAACTCTTCCAACCACAAAGCGGAAGGCTGCGTTAGAAAAGAGTGAATCTTCAACCGACTCACTTTCCTTCTTATGACGAACTACCATTGGCAAACCGTAGGCTTGGGTACTCTGGCCGGTTTTCGGAGCATGACGGCCCCGGCGCTGCTTAGCAGCAATCTGCATACGTATCATCCGGCAGCGCTGGCCGGCTCGCCATTGCGCTACATGCAAAAGAATTGGGTGACCTGGGGTTTCAGACTGTTGTCTGCCGGCGAAACGGTAGGCGATAAGCTATCCAATGCTCCCGACCGCATTGATGCTGGCGGACTGCTGGGGCGGGCCGCTTCGGGCGCATTAATTGGGGCTACTATCTTTCGTGTCAATCACGACAAAACCCTGAATGGGGCTGTATTGGGTATGTTGGCTGCCGTGTCGGGTAGTTACCTAAGTTATTTCCTGCGCAAGCGCGTAACGCGTGAATCGGGATTGCCAGATGGCCTTGTGGGCAGCATGGAAGATCTGCTAGCCTTGGGTTTGGGGTTGGCCCTCACCAAAGGCACCGACGTGGGCAAACCGCAGCCGCGCGCCTGGAATCTGTAGAACCAGTTGCTGTAACCGTTGGCTAACGGCAATGCTAAAACCTGCAACGCCCCTCCGGATAGTCCGGGGGGGCGTTGTGGTAAAGGAGAGCAGGGAAGGGGGTGGAGCCGGGAGAATCCCGGGTAACGACGACGGCCGGGGGCCGTCTAAATATTAGTTTTCGCGGGTTGAAGCCTTGGCTTCGGTATTGGTCTGGGGCATCGAGCTTACCGGCGAATTGCCCTGGTGCGCATCGATGGCCGAATTTACGGATGTTTTTTGATCGGCGGCCGATCCTTTACCGATGGGCGTGTAGGCGTCCTGGCTCTTGCTCACGCTGTCGAGGTTCGTTTCGGTTGCCGTGGCTTTCGGAGCATTAGTGAAATCCTGGCTGAACTGGGTGTCCTTGCCGGGCGTATTGCTGTAGTCGCAGGCAGTGAGGGCCGCGCCGAGCGTCCCGAGAAGGCAGAGAGAAAGCAGACGATTCATAAGAAGAAGGATTCGGGAGGAAGTAAGTTGAACCCTGAAGGGCTGCTGGGCAAACGTACCAAAGCGGATCGGGGTTACGCGAAAATCAACCCGGGCTTTCGGCTGTGGCCGTATATTCGGCCCATGCCTAGTCCAACCGTTATGAACTGGAGCGGGGGCAAAGATTCGGCCCTGGCCCTTTACCATGCCCTGCGCGACCCCACGCTGCACGTCACCGATTTACTGACCAGCGTAAACGCCCACTACGGGCGCGTATCGATGCATGGGGTGCGGGTGGCACTGCTCGAAGCGCAGGCCCAGCGCCTAGGCCTGCCGCTCACCCGCCTCGACCTACCCGAAAACCCTGCCATGGCCGACTACGAGCACCTGATGCGTGCTACGCTCGACCCCCTGATGGCCCGGGGCGTGACGCGGGCGGTATTCGGCGACATTTATCTGGAGGATTTGCGCCGCTACCGTGAGCAGCAGTTAACGCTGCTGGGTCTGGAGGCCGTTTTTCCGCTTTGGCAGCGCCCCAATGCCGAACTGCTGGCCGAGTACCTGGCCCTGGGTTTCCGGGCGGTGGTGGTGTGCGTGAATGAGCAGTACCTCGACCGCAGCTTCTGCGGCCGCGAGCTGAATGCCGACTTCCTGCGGGATTTGCCGCCGGGCGTGGACTCCTGCGGCGAAAACGGCGAATACCACAGCTTCGTGTTCGATGCGCCCTACTTCAGTCAGCCCATTGCGTTCCGGCGCGGCGAGCTGGTGCGGCGCACGTACCCGGCCCCCGCCGGCTCCGGCAGCGCGGCCGAGGTGGGCTTTTGGTACCAGGATCTGCTGCCGGAAGACGATGAGCAGGAGCGCCAGCCACCAAAACAATCCGCCCCGTCCGATAGTCCTGCATAATTCACCGCCTACTCCGCCTATGTCCGGCCACCCCACCGTTATTCTCTTTGATGGCGTCTGCAACCTGTGCAACGGGTTCGTGCAGTTCGTCATCCGGCACGATGCCGCCGGGCAGTTCCGGTTCGCGGCGTTGCAGTCGGCGGCGGGGCAGGAGCTACTGAAGGCCCACGAGCTGCCGGCACCTACCACCCCCGATTCGGTGGTGCTGCTGGCCGACGGAAAAGCCTACACCCACTCGGCGGCGGCGCTGGGCATTTTGGCCCGGCTGGGCGGCCGGTGGGCAGTACTGGCCCGCGCCGGCCGCTGGTTTCCGCGCCCCCTGCGCGATGCCGTATACCGCCTCATTGCCCGCTACCGCTACCGCTGGTTCGGCCGCCAGGAATCGTGCTGGCTACCCACGCCGGAACTGCAAACCCGGTTTCTGTAGCCCCAGGCAGCGAAACGGTAGAATTGACTTGCCTGCGCCGCCGCTTTACGTAGGCGTCCGTATCCTTACTCACTACTCACTACTCACTACTCACTACTCACATGCAAGCCCTCGTTCTTCACGGTATCAACCAGCCCCTCGCCTACGAGCAGGTGCCTACTCCCCAGCCCGCCGCCGGCCAGGTGCAGGTGCAGTTGCACGCTGCCGCCCTCAACCACCGCGATGTTTGGATTCAGCAGGGACAATACGCCGGCCTCAAGTTTCCCATCATCCTGGGCTCCGATGGGGCTGGCACCATAACGGCCCTCGGTGAAGGCGTTGACGCAGATCTGCTGCATCAGGCCGTGCTCATCAACCCCGGCCAGGGCTGGGGCACCAACCCCACTGCGCAGGGCCGCGACTTCCAGATTCTGGGGTTGCCCCAGGACGGTACCTTCGCCGAATACGTGTGCGTACCCGCGGCGGCGGTACATGCCAAACCGGCCCACCTAAGCTTCGAGCAGGCCGCGGCCCTACCCCTGGGTGGCGTAACGGCCTACCGGGCCGCCTTTACCCGCGCCCAAATCCAGCCCGGCGAGCGGGTCCTCATCAGCGGTGTGGGTGGTGGCGTTGCGCTGTTGGCCCTGCAGATGGCCGTAGCCATTGGGGCCGAAGTATGGGTAACGTCGAGTTCAGAAGATAAAATTGCCCAAGCCGTAGCGATGGGTGCCCGGGGCGGCATCAGCTACAAAACGGAGAAATGGCCCGCCACGCTCACTAAGCAGGCTGGTGGCGCATTCCATGTCATCATCGATAGTGCCGCTGGCCCGGGTTTCAACGACCTGATTGATGCTGCTGAGTCCGGCGGCCGCATCGTGTTCTACGGGGCTACTCAGGGCGATGTGCCCGAGCTGGCAGCCCGCAAGGTATTCTGGAAGCAACTGTCGCTGCTGGGTTCCACGATGGGCACCGAGCAGGATTTCGCCGCCATGGTTCGCCTGTTCGAACAGCATAAGCTGGTGCCGGTCGTCGACGAAACCTTTCCGCTGGACGAGGGCGAGCAGGCTATGCGCCGCATGGAAAAAGGATTGCAGTTCGGTAAGCTGGTGCTAAAAATAAAGGCATAGCCTTTCCGGCTTGTAATAGTTGCAGGTAGGGAAAATAAGCGGAATTCAGGGAATCAAAAACGTGCTAATTAGGTTAGTTAGTTGTCATCTAAACGCCTATCTTGCTGCCCTATGAAAAGCCCTGCCGAGTACCTCAACTGCCCCACCTTCGAGCTCACTTACCCAACGGGTGATTCGGCCGAATTTGTGCCCGTAGTGGCCTACACTGATGCCCTGCAAGCCGTGGAAGCCGCCCTGGCCGATGCCGAGAAATACAAGTACCTGCTCATGCGGGCCCTGCGCCGTAGTGCCCCCGTCAGTCAACAATACCCCAGCATGCCCGTGCTTTCTTTCCCCGAGCCCGGCACCGACACTCGGGTGTTGCCTCTCTATCCGCACGACGAGATGGCAGCTTAATATTGTGAGGGCTGAAAAGCAAAAAAGTGGCTCCCTATTAGCCGGGAGTCACTTTTTTTGCTTTTCAGCGAAGCTATTTGCCTAACTGCTTTGCAGGCGGCGGCCCAATTCCTGGGCCAGGGCTACGGCCTGGGCGCGCAGTTCCGGCACCGCTGTCGATTCGAAGTAGGCTGGCCGGCGGCTGGCCCCGAGGGTAAAGAGCACCTCCGAGGCCTGCCCGGCCGTGTTGAGTAACGCCCCGTGGTCGTCGGTCATAATGCCTAGCCGTAGCGGATCGGGCACCAGATAGCCCGCCTCGCGCAATTCGCTCACTAAGGGCGACTGAATCCGGGTGTAATCGAGCAGGGGACCGGTGCAGTTGATGACATGTTGGGCCACCAGCGTCCGGGGAACTCCCAGCTTCTGCTGCACTTGAACTTGCAGGCTTTCGGGCGTGGCTGTAATCGCCTGTACCCGGCCAGTTTCCTGCTTTACACTACCCGAGTCCAGCATCTCCTGCATAATGGCTGCATTGCCGGGGGGGCTACGGTGGCGGGCCACCGACCACCGGCTGGCCAGATGGCGCAGAAACCGCGCTTGCTCGGCCAACGGCCAGGCCGCCCAGATGCGGCCCAAGTCGGGCCGCAGACAATCGAGCACTGGCCGCCAGTCGCGGTGCTGGTCGTGGGCGGCCCGCAGGTGCTGGTGCACCACCCGTAGCACCTCCCCAACGGTGGTCAGGCCAGCCAGCTCGGTAGCGTAAAAGCTGGGGTAGGGCTCGGCCGGCTCGCCGTGCGCCACCGGCCAGCGGCCGTGCTCCGATACCACTGTAACTGGTCCGCGGTGCCCATCGGCCCGCAAACCCAGCAGAATATCAACCGCTGTTAGGCCAGTGCCGATGAGCAGCACCGAGTCGTCGGCCGCAATATCGCGCAGTGCGCCCACTGCCCAAGGGTTGCCGTGGTAGGTGGGCGCGCTTAGGTAAGCCATGCTGCCCGCTCCCCGGGTAGGCGGAGCCGGCGGGAAGTTGCCCAGGGCCAGCACCACATAATCGGTGTGGATGATGGTATCGTTGCGCAGCCGCACCACGGCCCCGGGGCCGCCATCAGGATTCAGGGTAACCGAGCGGGCCGTTTGGTTGTGCCAATAGCCTTTGATGCCATTCAGGGACGGCCATTCCAGCACCTGGCCAACCAGCTGCTGGAGGTAGCGGCCGTAGCTCTGGCGCGAGCAGAAACCTTGGGCGCAATACTCGGGCGGCCCCGTGATGCGGAGCCAGTTCTCGAAGTGGTCGGGCTGATCGGGAAAAGCGCTCAGCGCTTCGCTGCGCACGTTGAGCAGGTACTCGGGCCGCCGGGCTGTATAAGCCAGGCCCGGTCCGGGTACCGGCCGGGATTCTACCAGGTGCACGTCGCAGGCAAAGGGCTGGTCGCCGGCCAGCCGGGCCAGCTGAACAGCTAACATGGAGCCCGAAAATCCGCCGCCAATAATGGTTATGCTTTTGCGCTGCACCGCCTGAGTTGGTTAGAAACCTTTAAGGTAGTACTCTGGTGGAAAGATTATATAATAATTATGATTTGCCATATAAAATACTTGTCGCCCCTGGACGGCAATAAGTATAGTAGTAGCCTCACAGCTAGCCGGTTGGCGTCTTTTATCAAGCTAAAAGAGCAATTAAATAACCCTATTAATAGTAGGCCCCGGTCACAAGGTACTGGCGCACATAGTCGTTGATGCCGTCTTCGAGGCGGGTGAAGGGCCGCTCGTAGCCGATGCCGCGCAGCTTGCTCATGTCGGCCTGGGTGAAGTACTGGTAAGTGTCGCGGATATCCTCGGGCGTGTCGCGGAAGTGGATGTCGGTGGGGCGGTCCAGGGCGGCAAAGGTGCTCAGGGTGAGGTCGAGGAAGGTGCGGGCCTCCCCGGTGCCCAGGTTGTAAATGCCGGAGTGGCGGCGGGTGTGCATCAGAAACATGCACACATCTACCACGTCCTTCACGTACACGAAGTCGCGCTGCTGCTCGCCATCGGCGTAGTTGGGGTTGTGGGAGCGGAAGAGCGTCATCGAGCCGGTTTCGGTGATCTGGCGGAAGGCATGCAGAATCACGGAAGCCATGCGGCCTTTGTGGTACTCGTTGGGGCCGTACACGTTGAAAAACTTCAGACCGGCCCAGAAAAACGGCTTTTCCGGCTGTTGCACGGCCCAGTTGTCGAAATCGTTCTTCGAATCGCCGTAGGGGTTGAGCGGCCGCAATAGCGGGAGCAGGGCATCATCATCGGAATAGCCTAGCGTACCCGAGCCGTAGGTTGCGGCCGAGGAGGCATACACCATCGGCAACTGGTACTGGCAGCAGGCCTGCCACATCTGCTTCGAGTACTCCAGGTTGAGGATGTTGAGCAGGTCGCGGTTGGTTTCGGTAGTATCGGTACGGGCCCCGAGGTGGAAAATAAATTCCACCTCGGCATGATGCTCGTCGAGCCAGGGAAAGAATTCCTCCCGATCTACGTACTGCTTCAGGTGCTTACCCGAGAGGTTGAGCAGCTTCCGCTCGTTGGTGAAGTTGTCAACCACCACTATTTCGTTGAAATTGGCGGCGTTGAGGCGGGTAACGAGGGCACTGGCAATAAAGCCGGCCGCTCCGGTGACGACGATCATAAGGCAGAAGTTTAGGCTCAAAAGTAACCAGCATACGGCGAACGGGCCGCAGAAGGTAGCCGCAACCGGATTGAACCGGAGAGAAGCCCGGGACCGGACTGCTCCTTTTGCCGTCGCCGGAAGGAGCAGTCCGGTTTCCTGCTCCCAACCGGCCGGTTACCTTTGCGCCCATGCCTCGCCTATATCTCGCTCGTTTCGGTTGCTGCTACCTGTTGCTCTTGCTGCAGCTGGCCGCCTGCCGCCCCGATACGCCCGCTGCTACCACTGCCCCGCCCGCAGCGGCAACCGCAGCATCTGCGCGACGATCTGGGCCGTAGCCTTACAGTACCCGCCCACCCCCGCCGCATCATGGCCCTGGCCGCTTCCATGACCGAAATGCTCTACGCCGTGGCCGATACGGCTACCATCGTGGCCCGCACCCAGGTCTGCGACTACCCCGCCGCCGCGCTGCGCAAGCCCGTCGTTAGTAGCTACCCGCTCGATTTGGAGCGCCTGGTGGCCCTGCAGCCCGAGGTGGTGTTTACCACTACCGGCATCACCTCGGAAGCCGATGCCCAACGGTTGCAGGAGCTGGGTATTCCGGTTTATTATCAGCAATATGATAAGGTAGAAGACATCTTCCGCGGGCTCACCGACCTGGGCCGCATCCTGGGCCGCCAGCCCCAGGCCCGCCGCCTCACCGATTCGTTGCGGGCCGAGCTGCGGGCCATTCAGGCGCTGCCCCAACCCCGGCCCGCCGCTACGGTGCTGGCCATTACCTGGCAGGACCCGATTTACGTGTATGGCCAGAACACGCTGTTTACCGACAAAATCCGGCTGGCGGGGGGGCAGAACGCGGTGGTGGAAAAATTCGCCCAGCCTTACCCGGCCCTCACCCGCGAATACATCCTCAAACTCAACCCGGAAGTGCTGCTCGGCGGAAGCTTTGGCAAGCTCGATAGCACGTTTTTCCGCCTGTATCCCGAGCTCAGGCGCCTCCGCGCCTACCAGACCCGCCGCGTTTACGGCACCACCGACGACCTGATGTCGCGCCCCGGCCCGCGGGTAGTGGAGTCGGTGCGGGAGCTACGCCGGCTGATCTGGGCCCCTCCCGCGCCATGAGCCGCCCCGCGCTACCCTGGATTCTGGCTTGCCTGCTGCTGATGGCGGGCCTGCTGGCCGTGGGCCTGCGGGTGGGCAGCTACGAAACCGATTATGCCCTTATCGGCCGCGCGTTGCTGCATTACGACGCCCGCGACCCGGCCCAGCTCGTGCTTATCGAGCTGCGCCTGCCCCGGCTGCTGCTGGCCTTGCTGGCCGGTGCGGGGCTGGCCGTGAGCGGCTATGTAATGCAGGCCATGGTAAACAACCCGCTGGCCGACCCCTACCTGCTCGGCACGGCCTCGGGAGGGGCGTTGGGAGCCAGCCTCACGTTCATGTTTCTGCCCGGGCTCACACTGGCGGGCCTTTATATGCCGCCGCTGGCGGCCCTGGTCGGGGCCCTGGGCACCACGCTGGTGGTAGTGGTAGTCGGCAGCCGGCGCGGCCGTATCGTGCCTACGCTGCTGCTGCTGGCCGGCGTGGCCCTGGGCTCCCTGACTACGGCGTTGGGTGGGCTGCTCACGTTTCTGGCCGCCACCGAGGAAAAGCTGCGCACCATCACGTTCTGGTCGTTGGGTGGCTTCGAGCGGGCCAGCTGGGCCACGCTGCCCTACCCGGCCCTGGCCGTGGGGCTGGGGTTGGGGGCATTGGCGCTGCTGCGCAACAACCTGAATCTGCTGCTGCTGGGCGAAGAGCGGGCCACGGCCCTGGGCTTGCCGGTGGCCCGTACGCGGTGGCTGTTGCTGTTGATTGCCTCGGGCCTGACGGGCACGGTGGTAGCGCTTTGCGGCCCCATTGGCTTCGTGGGCCTGGTTATTCCGCACATCACGCGCTGGCTGCTGGGCACCACAGGCCGGGGCAATATGCTGTTTTGCGCGTTGCTCGGTGGCAATTTCCTGGTCCTCTGCGACCTGCTGGCCCGCCTGCTCTACCCACCTGCCGGCCTGCCCGTGGGCTTGGTCACGGCCCTGTTCGGCGTACCGTTCTTCGTATATTTGCTGCGCCGAATGGGGTGAGGGCCCGGCTGACCGCGCGTCAGCCAAACTTCCAAATCGCCAAGGCCTCTCCAGATTCTAAGTCTCTCAAATGATATATATCAGCCGCCAGGAACACTTCAATGCTGCCCACAAGCTCCACAACCCCAAGTGGAGCGAGGAGCGCAACCGCGAAGTGTTCGGCCCCTGCGCCAACGTTAACTGGCACGGCCACAACTACGACCTCATCGTGACGGTGAAAGGCCAGCCCGACCCGGAAACTGGCTTCGTCATCGACCTCAAGGAGCTCAGCACGCTCATCCGCACCCACGTCATCGACCAGGTCGATCATAAAAACCTGAACCTCGATGTGCCCTTCATGCAGGGCCAGCTGGCCAGCACCGAAAACCTCGTTGTGGCCTTCTGGAAAATTCTCCAGCCCCAAATCGAGCAGATTTCGCCCGCCCGCCTGCACTGCCTCAAACTCTACGAAACGCCCCGCAACTTCGTGGAATACTACGGGGAATAGACGTCATAACTGTCATGCTGAAGCATCTTGCCAGCAGTGGGATTCCGGGGTTCAAATAGTCTGGCAACATCAGCACGCGGGATGCTTCGTGGCCTCAGCATGACAAAATACCTTAATTGAAAAAATGAAGTACTACCTGATAGCGGGCGAGCGGTCCGGGGATTTTCATGCCTCCAGCCTCATGCAGGAGTTGCGCAAGCAGGACCCGGCAGCCGAATTTCGCTTCTGGGGCGGCGACCTGATGCAGGCCGAAGGCGGCGAAATGGTGCGCCACTACCAGGAAATGGCCATCATGGGCTTCTGGGAAGCTGCTACCAGCGTCCTCAAGTTTCGCGGCTACCTGAAGGAGTGCCAGCGCGACATGCTGGCCTGGCAGCCCGACGTGGTGATTCTGGTGGATTACGCCGGTTTCAATATGCGGGTGGCCAAGTTCGCCAAGGCTGCCGGCCTGAAGGTGTTCTACTACATCTCGCCCAAAATCTGGGCCTGGAACCAGGGGCGGGTGCATAAGGTGAAGGCCGTCGTCGACCGCATGTTCGTCATCCTGCCCTTCGAGCAAGAGTTCTACCAGCGTTTCGACTATAAAGTGGACTACATCGGCAACCCCATCGCCGATAGCGTGGGCGAGTTCAAGCCTTCCACCGATTTCTACGAGCGCCACCGCCTCGACCCCGAGCGGCCCATTATTGCGGTGCTGCCCGGCTCGCGCAAGCAGGAAATCGAGGAGATGCTCTACGAGATGCTGGCCATTCTGCCGCCTTTCCTCGACTACCAGTTCATCGTGGCCGGCGTCGATAACCTCGAACGCAGTTACTACGCCCACTTCGAGCGCAACAACGTCCGCGTCCTCTTCGACCAAACCTACGACCTACTGGCCCACGCCACGGCGGCCCTGGTCACGAGCGGCACGGCCACCCTCGAAACGGCCCTCTTCAACGTGCCCCAGGTGGTGTGCTACCGCACCAGCGCCGTGTCGTACGCCATCGGCAAGGCCGTTATCAAGGTGCCCTTTATCTCGCTGGTCAACCTCATCGCCGGCCGCGAAGTCGTGAAAGAGCTTATCCAAAGCGACTTGAACGCCCGCAACCTCGTAACCGAACTCAAGAAAATCACCGCCGACGAAGCCTTCATCGCCCAGCAGAAAGCCGGCTACGCCGAGATTCAAGCGAAGCTGGGGCAGCAGAAGTCCGCCGAGAAAGCAGCAGGACTGATGGTGGGGTATTTGAAGGGATAAACCCTATCGCTGCTACATGAGCCGGGGGCATCATTCAACCCAGAATGATGCCCCCGGCTTATTTTATGAAGCTTACGGTCAGTATTACCAGGTTTTTCTGCTTGTCAGCAGAGAGTCGGCAGCGACCCCAATGGCCCATAATTAGTTAAGTATTCGAGAATAAAGGACGCTGATTTTGTGAAGCTGACATACAATAAAGCAGCGTAGCAGGGGTTTTCAACGAATTCATCCCAGGGTATTCGCTCCTTTGTTTTTCAGATGATTCAAATTAACAATTTCAGAAAAACCTACGACGGCCGAATTGCGCTCCGGGTAGACCAGTTTACGATTCCGCCTGGGATTTACTGGGTTCGGGGCATCAACGGGTCGGGCAAGAGTACGCTCCTGAAGGCCATGGCCGGTATCGCCTCTTTTCAGGGGGATATACTTCTCCATGGGAAACTAAATAGCAAGCAACAGTCAGTAGCCTATCGGAAAGCGGTGAACTTTGCCGAGGCGGAGCCGGTGTTTCCTGAATTTCTGACGGGTACCGAGCTCATTCGCCTGTTCGAAAAGGCGAAGAGCGCCCCGAACGGGCAAGCGGATTTCTATGTGGACAGCATGGGCATGGCTGCCTATCTGCCGGACCCCGTTGGCACCTATTCCAGCGGCATGATCAAGAAACTCTCGCTGCTGCTGGCTTTTTTGGGGCAACCGGCCTGCATCCTGCTCGATGAGCCACTCACCACGCTGGATGCGGACTCGCTACCCGTCCTGTACGCTTGGATTGCCCGCCAGCACCACCAATACCAAACAACGTTTTTGCTGTCTTCCCATCAGGAGTTCGAGGGAGAAATACTGCCGGACGTGCGGACAATAGTAGTCGAGCAAGGCACTATCCGCTACAAACTATGAAACGGCCCTTAACGCGCGTGTTGGTGAAGACAGTGGCGAATGGTTTTTATCGGCAACACACTGGTCTGCTACTATCCTTATTTATCATCATTTTCATCAACTTCTTCTATACCAATGTTCTGAACCAAACGCATCTGACGCCGGATCAGATTATTGAAAACGCGCTGAAATTAGCCCTTACCACGGTCAGTGAGCCGGTGGGTGTGCTGCTGCTGTTCGGCCTGTTTCTTCTATATACCGTCAAGGCGTGGCGGTACGTGGCTGGCCGGTTACAGGCAGTGGATATGCAGTTTCTATACTACAGCAGCAACGCCTTACCAAGACGACAACAGGTGCGTTCGTGGGCCGTTGTGCAGTTGGTAATAGCTCTGCCGCTGGTACTGTTGGGGGGCTACGCGATGCTGGTAGGGCTGGCGTTCGGCTACTGGCTGGTACCCCTGCTCATTCCTGTGTACCTGCTCGGCCTGAACATGGTAAGTGCCGCGTATTACACTCGCCTGCTGAATAACACGGCCGTTGGGCCAGACAAAACAAGCCATCTGCCTTGGTTGCGCCGCTGGCCCAAACCGTTCTTCAGCCTGTTTTTGTACGAAATTATCGCCCGAAAACGAATTGCCTATGGCATTACCAAAGTGCTGTCGCTGGTAATTATTGCCGGGTTTTTCAGTGTTCTGCCAGACTCGCACGCCGATGCCCGGCTGCTAGCCATGATAAGTCTCTGCATTGCCCTGGCGCACGTAATTTTGATTTATCAAGCGAGCGAGTTTGAGCTGTTCTACCTGCGTTTCGCCCGCAATCTACCCTACCGGCACTGGCAGTCGTATGGTCAGCAAGCAGCGTTATTTAGTCTGTTGCTGCTGCCCGAAATTGGCTGGCTTTTAACTGCCGGTAAGTTCAGCCAAGGATTAGTCGGAGTTTTGCTGCTGCTGAGTGTACTGCTGCTATTCCGCACGCTACTCTATCCGATTGGTCAGCACATAAACCACTATCTGCGAGTAGTATTTGGGCTTTTTATCCTCTTTATCCTGCTCAATCTTTTCGGACTTGCTGTGCCGCTGGCCTGTGCCAACTTGGTAGTTGCCTGGGGGCTGCTGTGGCGCTACCGTTATTGGTCTTTCGTCTAGAAAAGGCAGACTTACCCGGGGAAGAAGCGAGCAAAAGCGCCAATTGGATTGCTCCGTACATGCTGAAAGGCAACAGCCCCGGCAGGTAAAACCTGCCGGGGCTGTTGCCTGAAAGAAAGTTTCTATGCCGCCCGCAGTTGCTTGATAGCGGTTTGCTCGAACTTGCTGCGGGCGTAGTCCTCGTCGATAACCAACTCCTTCACACCTTCCTCGGAAGGCATGTCGAACATGGCGTCGGTCATGATGCCTTCGCAGATGCTGCGCAGGCCGCGGGCGCCGAGGCGGTACTCGTCGGCTTTTACCACGATGTATTCGAGGGCGCCTTCCGAGAAGCTCAGCTCGATGCCTTCCATGTCGAAGAGGCGCTGGTACTGCTTGACGATGGAGTTCTTGGGCTCGGTCAGAATTTTGCGCAGCGTGGCGTGGTCGAGGGGGTTGAGGTGGGTGAGCACCGGCAGGCGGCCAATCAGCTCGGGTATCAGGCCGAACGACTTCAGGTCCTGGGCCGTCACGTAGCGCAGGAAGTTGTTGGTGTCCACCTTCTCGTCGAGCTGGGTTTTGGCGAAGCCGATGGGCTTGGTGTTGAGGCGGTTCTTGATGATGCGCTCGATGCCCACGAAGGCCCCGCCGCAGATGAAGAGAATGTTCTCGGTGTTCACCGTAATCATCTTCTGCTCGGGGTGCTTGCGGCCGCCGTGGGGCGGTACGTTCACCGTCGTGCCCTCCAGCAGCTTCAGCATGGCCTGCTGCACGCCTTCGCCACTCACGTCGCGGGTGATGCTGGGGTTGTCGCTCTTGCGGGCAATCTTGTCGATTTCGTCGATGTACACGATGCCGCGTTCGGCGGCTTCCACGTTGTAGTCGGCCGCCTGCAACAGGCGTGTGAGGATGCTTTCCACGTCTTCGCCCACGTAGCCGGCCTCCGTAAGCACGGTGGCGTCGGCGATGCAGAAGGGCACTTGCAGGATGTTGGCCAGCATCCGGGTCAGGAACGTTTTGCCCGTGCCGGTTTCGCCCACCATAATGATGTTCGACTTCTCAATCACCACGTCGTCCTTCTGCGGGGTCTGCATCAGGCGCTTGTAGTGGTTGTACACCGCCACCGACATCACCTTCTTGGCTTCATCCTGGCCCACCACGTACTGGTCGAGGTACTCCTTCATCTCCCGCGGCTTCACGAGGTTGAATTTCGGGGCCTTGGAATTAGACCGGATCTTATTCTCCTCGTTCAGAATTTGCTGGGCCTGCCCCACGCACCGCTCGCAGATGTGGGCATTGATGCCCGAAATCATCACCGTAACGTCTTTTTTGCTCTTGCCGCAGAAAGAACACGTAATATCTGCCATTGCCAAAGGAACTCGCTGGATAGGGGAGAGGGCAGGCTTTTGCCCAACCCGACTTCAAAGGTACGAAAAGGCCAACGCCCAACAGCAGTAAAAACGTGCCGTTGAAACTGCTTCTATATTAAACAAAAAAGCCCGCCGAAGCGGGCTTTTCAAGTTATCAGGTTGAGTAAGAGCAAATCAAGCGGCCGTGGAAATGGCGCCACTCCCGAAGAAGCGCACCACATTCAAACACCTTTCAGCCCGTTTGGCTCTTGCTCAGCCGTTCAATTACTCGGCTTTCTTCTTCTCGAGCACCTCGTCGATCAGGCCGTACTCTTTGGCCTCATCAGCCCGCATCCAGTAGTCGCGGTCGGAGTTGTCGTGAATTTCCTGGTAGGTTTTGCCCGTGTGGTCGGCCAGAATGTCGTACAGCTCCTTCTTCAGCTTAAGAATTTCGCGGGCCGTAATTTCGATATCCGACGACTGGCCCTGTGCACCACCCGAGGGCTGGTGAATCATCACGCGGGCGTGGGGGAGAGCCGAACGCTTGCCCTTGGCACCACCGGCCAGCAACACGGCGCCCATCGAGGCCGCCAGACCGGTGCAGATCGTGGCCACGTCGGGGTTCACGTACTGCATGGTGTCATAAATGCCGAGGCCGGCATACACCGAGCCACCGGGCGAGTTGATGTAGAGCAGAATGTCCTTCTTGGCATCAACCGACTCCAGGAACAGCATCTGCGCCGTCAGGATATTGGCTACATAGTCGTCCACGGCCGTACCCAGGAACACGATGCGGTCCATGATGAGGCGGGAGAAAACGTCGATTTCAGCGAAACGCGTGGGACGCTCTTCAATGACCGAGCGCGTCATGTTAGATGGCAACATCATGCCATTGCGCACCTGGCCTTCTACGTGGTTCAAGTATTGGTCAACGCCCAGGCCATTCAGGCCCTGGCCTTTCACGGCAAACTTGCGGAACTCTTGTTTATTCAGCATGGAGAGAAAAAATGGAGTTAGAATACAGAGGTTAGGAGTTGAAATACCAAGAAGAAAGAGGCCGCCGCCGCATGGCAATGCTACCTGCTGGCTCCTGGCTTCTCAATAAAAAAAGCCCCTACGACAAGTAAGGGCTTTTTTTGGTGGTTCGAAAACCGGAAGAATGACGGCGATTAGCCGGCGTTCTGATTGCGGAAGTCCTCGGCCGTAATCTCGTTGTCGTTAACAACAACTTTGCCGCGCAGGTTTTCCAGTACTTTTTCTGCCAGAATGGCCTCGTACTCCTGTACGTAGTTCTTGCCGTTCTCCTGACGCAGGAAGTTGTCAGCGAAACCACGCACCGACTCTTCGAGTTCGGGCGTCATTTCCATGTTGAACTGACCCAGAATCTTCTGCATCGTGCGGTCCACGATTTCCTCGTTCGATACCTTCAGCTCGTTGGCTTCCACTACCTTGTTGCGGATCATCGACCACTTCAGCTCCTTGGCGTAGTCGTCGTAGTGCTCCTCGATCTGCTCAGCCGTCAGCTTGCCTTCGTTGGCACGCAGCAACCACTTCTTGAAGAACTCCTTGGGCAGCTCGATGCTGATGTTTTCCAGCATCTTGTCGATGATCTGCCGATTCATCAGGTTGTCAGCCTCGCGGTCGTAGTTCTCCATCACGGTGGAGTTCACCTTCTCGTCGAAATCTTCCTTCGACGTCACGATGTCCTTACCGAATACTTTGTCGAACAGCTCCTGGTTGAACTCGGCGGGCGTCGTGCGCTCTACCTTTTCTACGGTCAGGGTGTAAGGGCCTTCGAGCGAACCGGCTTCTTCCTGGCTCATGCCAGTGAAACCCGCAATTACTTTAGCGTCGCCGCCAAAGGCGCTCTTGAAGTCGAACGTGATTACGTCCTCGGCCTTGGCACCTACAAACTTGTCGGCGTCGTTCTGGAGCTTGCTGGTTGGCAGCATCACCATGCGGCCTTCGCCTTCCTCGCCTTCCTTGCGCAGCTTGCCCAGCAGGTAGTCGCCGGCTTCGGCCGTTTCGGGCTCGGTGGTTTCGCCGAACTGGCGCTCCAGCTGCTCGTAGGTTTCCTTCAGCGTGTTCTCGTCGAGGCTCACCTTGTGGCGGTCAACGGTTACGGTCTGGTCGGCGGGCAGTTCGAAATCGGGCAGCAGGCCCAGCTCGAACTGGAAAGCATAGTCTTTCTGGCCGTCGAAGTCGATGTCGGAAGCTACCGGCAGGGGCTCACCCAGAATTTTAATATCGTTTTCCTTGATGTACTCATCCACCGACTTGCCCAGCAGGCCGTTGATTTCGTCCACCAGAATACCTTTGCCATACATTTTGCGCACGAGCGTAACGGGCACCTTGCCCGGGCGGAAGCCCTTAATCTGGGCCTTCTTGCTGTACTCTTTCAGCTTGCTCTCCACAGCGGGGGCGTAGTCGGCCTCCGTGAGATTCACTGTCAGGATGGCATGAAGCTGGTCGTCTTGCTTGTCGAGGGTAATGTCCAAAGTGATGGGTCGGTTAAAAGTGCTACGTTGGGGCCTAAAAAAGAAACCCCCAACGGGTGGGTTGAGGGTTTAAAAATGATTTCAGCCAAGCTGAAATCTACTTTGTGCGGATGGAGGGACTCGAACCCACACGCCTTGCGGCACCAGATCCTAAGTCTGGCACGTCTACCAATTTCGCCACATCCGCGTCGCGAGGTCATTCACCTCGGGGGCGCAAAACTACGCAAGGGTCTTTACAAAACCAACGTCTTTCGCAACAACCTGTTGGCAAACCGTGGCACAGCCGTTACAAATAGGAGTAGTGCGCCGTTTCTGCCGCGTGTTTTACTGGCCAGACTGCTCCTGAAGCCCCTCTAGCTTGCCAAGCGCCGTAAAAGAGGTGCTTGGCCGCCCTCCCGCACCAAGTGCTCCTTGTTCTTGTTACTTTTAATAGGAATGCGTCCGGCCTGGTGTCGTACCTTCGCTACTCGCTCTTTTGGGCACCATTGGGTGCCGCCTGCCTGCCATGTCCACCGTTATCGACCCCGAAGTAGAGCGCCAGGAAATCCTGCGCCAGTACCGCCGCCTGCTCCGCACCGCCAAACCCTCCCTCAAGCCCGGCGACGCCAAGCTCATCAAGAAGGCCTTCAATACGTCCCTGGAAGCCCATAAGGAGATGCGCCGCAAGTCGGGCGAGCCTTATATTATGCACCCGCTGGCCGTGGCCCAGATTGTGGTGGAGGAAATCGGCCTCGGTACCACCAGCATTGTGGCGGCCCTGCTGCACGATGTGGTGGAGGATACGCCCTGGGAAGTGGCCGACGTGGAGCGCGAGTTCGGCCCCAAGGTGGCCCGCATCGTCGATGGGCTCACCAAAATTTCGGGTGTGTTCGACTACGGCACCTCTGAGCAGGCCGAGAACTTCCGCAAAATGCTGCTCACGCTCTCCGACGACGTGCGCGTGATTCTCATCAAGCTCGCCGACCGCCTGCACAACATGCGGACCCTGGAGTCGATGCCCCGGCACAAGCAGCTCAAAATCTCGTCCGAAACCATCTACCTCTATGCTCCGCTGGCCCACCGCCTGGGGCTTTACGCCATTAAAACGGAGCTCGAAGACCTGCACCTTAAGTACACCGATACCGAAGTGTACCAGGAGCTGGCGGCGCAGGTACGGCAGACCCGCACGGCGCGCAACCGCTTTATAAAGGAGTTTGTGCAGCCCATTGATGAGGAGCTCAAGGCCCAGGGCTTCACCTACGAGGTGAAGGGCCGGCCCAAAAGCATCTATTCCATCCTCAAAAAGATGCGCAAGCAGAACATCACCTTCGACGAGGTGTACGACCTGTTTGCCATCCGCATAATTCTCGACGTGCCGCCGGAGCAGGAGAAGGCCGCCTGCTGGCAGGTATACAGCATCGTTACCGATTTCTACCAGCCCAACCCCGACCGCCTGCGCGACTGGGTGAGCACGCCCAAGGCCAACGGCTACGAGAGCCTGCACACCACCGTGATGTCGCGCACCGGCCAGTGGGTGGAGGTGCAGGTCCGGAGCCGCCGCATGGATGACATTGCCGAGAAAGGCTATGCCGCCCACTGGAAGTACAAGGATGCCGGCACGCCCCAACCCGAATCAACGCTGGAAGCCTGGATCAATAAGGTGCGCGAAATGCTGGAAACCAACAACTCCAGCGCCCTCGAATTCATGGACGAGTTCCGCCAGAACCTGTTCGTGAAGGAGGTTTACGTCTTTACGCCCAAGGGCAAGCTCGTTATTCTGCCCGACAAGGCCACGGCCCTGGATTTCGCCTTTGAAATTCACTCCCAAATCGGTCTGCAATGCCTCGGGGCCAAGGTCAACCAAAAGCTGCAACCCCTGAGCTACCAGTTGCGCAACGGCGACCAGGTCGAGATTCTGACCTCGCAGAAGCAGAAGCCCACCGAAGAGTGGCTGCAGTACGTAACCACCTCCAAGGCCCGCACCCGCATCAAGGACTGGCTCCGCGACGACCGCAAAGCCAAGTCCGAAGACGGCCGCTTTCTGGTGGAGAAGCGGCTGGAGCTACTCGGGGTAGAAGTAAACCAGGAAAACCTGAACCGGCTGCTGGCTTATTTCAACGTCGGAAACCTGCCCGACTTCTTCTACCGCATTGCGCTGGGCCAGCTCGACGGCCGCGAAATCGTGCAGGGCATCTTCGATGCTACTGCCGAAGCGCCACGGCTACCCTCCCGGCTGGAACCGCGCGCCTTCGACCACGAGGTGCAGAAAGTGCGCGGCGTGAACGCCAATATGCTCGTCATCGGCGAGCGAACCGATAAGTTCGACTACACCATCGCGCCTTGCTGCAACCCCATTCCCGGCGACGACGTGTTCGGCTTCGAAACCGACAAGGGCATTGACATCCACCGTACCTCCTGCCCCAAGGCCGTGCAGATGATGTCGAACTTCGGCAACCGCATTGTGCGGGCCAAATGGACGGAGCAGCTGGAGCTGGCGTTTCTGGCCGGCATCCGCATCAAAGGCTCCGACCGGGTTGGCCTCGTCAACGACGTCACGCGCATCATCAGTACCAGCCTCAAGGTGAACATGCGCTCCATCACGATGGACTCCAACGACGGTATCTTTGATGGCCAGATCATGGTTTTCGTCAACGACACCGCCCACCTCGACCGCCTCATCCAGCGCCTGAGCCGGGTGGCCGGCGTGCTCACCGTCGAACGATTCGACTCCTGATAGGAGAGAGGCTCAACGGCGTTTGCCCAGGCCCTGCCTGATATCTGAACAGATAGTCGCGTAAAGGCTCTAAAAAGTATTCCTCAAAATCGCGAGTATAAAACAGTCTAAAAAAAGCTGCTTCAGCGAATCTCTGCACCGTTTAGCAGGTTAGATGGTAGCCTGGTTCTACAGACGTTTTTCACTCCTTATATATAAGGTCCCTTAAATGGCAGTTTCAGCGAAGCATCTCGATAAGGAAAAGTACGAGGAGGTAAAGAAAATTTTCACGGCCTACCTCGAAAATAAAGGCCTGCGCAAAACCTCGGAGCGCTACGCCATTCTGGAGGAGATATACTCCCGTACCGGCCACTTCGATGTCGAGCAGCTCTATGCCGGCATGAAGGAGCAGGGCTTACAGGTAAGCCGGGCCACGGTGTATAATACGCTGGATCTGCTGGTCGAGCACGGCCTGGTAAGCCGTCACCAGTTTGGCCGCAACCTGGCGCAATACGAAAAAAGCTACGGCTACCGTCAGCACGATCATGTCATCTGCACGGAGTGCCATAAAGTGGTCGAATTCTGCGACCCACGCATCCACGGCATCCAGACGATGGTCGGGGAGTTGCTCAACTTCCATATCTTGCATCACTCTTTAAACCTTTATGGCGTGTGCGGCGACTGCCGCGCCAAAGCCACCGCCCTCCAACCGAATGAAAACTGATTCCGCCGTCCAGGACGGCATTCTCTTCGTGCGCCTCTCCGGCGACCTGATTGGCAGCCCCGATACGCAACAGTTGCTGCAAAGCGTCGATCAGCACCTTGGTGAGGAGCTGCTCCATTGCGCCGTCGATCTGTCGGGTATCCGCTATATCAATAGTACCGGCATTGGGGTGCTCGTTTCGCTGCTCACCAAGTTCCGTAGCCGAGGCGGCGAGCTGGTATTGGTTAACCCTGCCGACCACCCGCGCAAAATGTTGGCTCTGACCAAGCTGAACGCTATTTTTTCCGTGGCCGACGATGAAGCGGCGGCCGCTCAACTCCTAAAAACCGCGTAATGCCCGTTGATGTACTAGTAGGCCTACAGTGGGGCGACGAAGGCAAAGGCAAAATTGTCGATGTGCTGGCCCCCACCTACGATGTAGTAGCCCGATTTCAGGGTGGCCCCAATGCCGGCCACACCCTCACCTTCGATGGCACCAAGCACGTATTGCATCAGGTGCCATCGGGTATTTTTCACCCCCACATCATTAACGTAGTCGGCAATGGCGTAGTGCTCGACCCCGTAGTCTTCCGTCAGGAGCTTAAAAAACTCACCGACCGGGGCGTAAACTGGGGCCAGAACCTATACATCTCCCGCAAAGCCCAGCTGATCCTGCCTTCCCACCGTGCCCTCGACCGCATCAACGAGGAAGCCCGCGGCGGTGACAAAATCGGCTCGACGCTGAAGGGTATCGGCCCCACGTACCAGGACAAAATCGGCCGCACCGGCCTGCGCGTTGGCGACATCCTGCTGCCCGACTTTCGGGAACGTTACCAGGAAGCTGTATCCCGCCACAACACGATTGCTGAATTCCACGGCCGCGGCCTCGAAATTGAAGAATTCGAGGCCGATTTCTTTTCCGCCGTCGACTTCCTGCGCACCCTCCAGCTCACCGATACGGAGTATTTGCTGAATGATCTGCTCCGTCAGGGCAAAAACGTGCTGGCCGAGGGGGCTCAGGGCTCCATGCTCGATATCGACTTCGGCACGTATCCTTACGTCACGTCGTCCAGCACCATCGTTGCGGGCGCCTGCACTGGCCTCGGTATTGCTCCGCGCCACATCGATAAGGTGTACGGAATCAGCAAAGCCTACTGCACCCGCGTAGGCAGTGGCCCGTTTCCCACCGAGCTGCACGATGAAGTAGGGGAGCAGATCCGCCAGGCTGGCCGCGAGTTCGGCTCCACCACTGGCCGGCCGCGCCGTTGCGGCTGGATCGACTTGCCCGCCCTGCGCTACAGCATTATGCTCAATGGGGTCACCGAAATTCACCTCATGAAAGCCGACGTGCTGGATGAGTTCGATGAAATCCTGGTCTGCACGCATTACGAGCTGCCTAGCGGGGAGAAAACCGACCACATGCCCGACCATGGCGATTTGGAGAAGCTGACGCCGGTATACAAAAGCCTGCCCGGCTGGAACACCAATCTGCAGGAAATAACCGATCCGCAGGCCCTCCCTCAGGAACTGAAGGACTACGTTCACTTCCTCGAACAGCATCTCGATGTACCTATAAGCATCGTCAGTGTGGGCCCCGACCGGGTAAGCACGCTGCACATGGCAGATAAGTGCAGAGCTATCTCTAGCCTACTTCTAAACCCGGATTGTAACTCAGCAATCCGGGTTTTTTAGTTGCTGTGCTAGGGGCAGGAGCAAAGATTCTTCAGCCTCCGTGAACTTATCTGCAGAGCTAAACAGTTACTATCCAGCCTGCTCGGCACAGCCAATCGGTAAGCTGATAAATTAGTTGTGGGCTGGGTTTGGATAAACGGATTCAACCCCCCACTTTTGCACTCCCAATCCGAAACGCGGAAGGGACTGGCCGCCTCGGCTGCCAGCGCTTGAAAAAAAGTTTTGCCCCGGAGTTGCAAAGTAGAAACCGAGTTTGCTACCTTTGCACCCCGCTTCAACCGGAAGCGCTTTTCACCCACTGCCCAGTCCGGGCAGGGTTCTTGAAAAAGTGCAACTGCCTTCACTTGCGCTGCTTCTCTATATAGAGGCCGGCAAATAGAGTCAGCCGCCTCGGGAAGGCCGAAAAGAAAAATAAAAATTTCTGCTTCGGTTCTTGGAAAAAGCGAAAAGCTGCTTACCTTTGCATCCCGCTTCAACCGGAAGGGGAAACAACAACTGAGCTACGAACCGCCTCAAAAAAAAGTTTTCTTCTTTTTCTTGCGAATCGAAAAAAGCTGCTTACCTTTGCAACCCGCTTCAACCGGAAGGGGCTGAAAACAACCACCGACTACGCTTTTAGAGTAGTCCACGGCAGACGCCCAACGGGGCATCGGCACACGTTCTTTGAATGACTGGAAAAAACAAAACGAGTAACGAAGCAACTGCTTCGCTGCCTGGTTTCCCTCGGGAAACGACGCAACGAAAACAGGCTGCTCTGTTACATGATTAAGGTAAGATGACAACAAAGCGAATCATGGGAGGAGCCCACTAAAGCTCGTCAAATGAAAATCGAGTCGGATCAGCACTTGACATCGGCCCTACTTCGGTAGGTGCTAAGTAATTTATACAATGGAGAGTTTGATCCTGGCTCAGGATGAACGCTAGCGGCAGGCCTAATACATGCAAGTCGAACGGGTGTAGCAATACACTAGTGGCGCACGGGTGCGTAACGCGTAACCAACCTGCCCTTGACTGGGGGATAGCCCGCCGAAAGGCGGATTAATACCGCATAACCCAACAGCCCGGCATCGGGTAATTGGTAAAGATTTATTGGTCAAGGATGGGGTTGCGTGACATTAGCTAGTTGGCGGGGTAACGGCCCACCAAGGCGACGATGTCTAGGGGACCTGAGAGGGTGATCCCCCACACTGGCACTGAGATACGGGCCAGACTCCTACGGGAGGCAGCAGTAGGGAATATTGGGCAATGGACGAGAGTCTGACCCAGCCATGCCGCGTGCCGGATGAAGGCCTTCTGGGTTGTAAACGGCTTTTCTCAGGGAAGAAAAAGGGGATGCGTCCTCAACTGACGGTACCTGAGGAATAAGCACCGGCTAACTCCGTGCCAGCAGCCGCGGTAATACGGAGGGTGCAAGCGTTGTCCGGATTTATTGGGTTTAAAGGGTGCGTAGGCGGCTTGTTAAGTCCGGGGTGAAAGCCCACAGCTCAACTGTGGAACTGCCCTGGATACTGGCAAGCTTGAGTCCAGACGAGGTTGGCGGAATGGAAGGTGTAGCGGTGAAATGCATAGATACCTTCCAGAACCCCGATTGCGTAGGCAGCTGACTAGGCTGGTACTGACGCTGAGGCACGAAAGCGTGGGGAGCGAACAGGATTAGATACCCTGGTAGTCCACGCCGTAAACGATGGATACTCGCTGGTAGCGATATACTGTTACTGGCTTAGCGAAAGCGGTAAGTATCCCACCTGGGGAGTACGCTCGCAAGAGTGAAACTCAAAGGAATTGACGGGGGCCCGCACAAGTGGTGGAGCATGTGGTTTAATTCGATGATACGCGAGGAACCTTACCTAGGCTAGAATGCGCGTGACCGGCTCAGAGATGAGCCTTTCCTTCGGGACACAAAGCAAGGTGCTGCATGGCCGTCGTCAGCTCGTGCCGTGAGGTGTTGGGTTAAGTCCCGCAACGAGCGCAACCCCTATGTTTAGTTGCCAGCACGTAATGGTGGGGACTCTAGACAGACTGCCTGCGCAAGCAGTGAGGAAGGCGGGGACGACGTCAGGTCATCATGGCCCTTACGCCTAGGGCTACACACGTGCTACAATGGGCGGTACAGCGGGTTGCTACTTAGCGATAAGATGCCAATCTCCAAAAACCGTTCTCAGTTCGGATCGGAGTCTGCAACTCGACTCCGTGAAGCTGGAATCACTAGTAATCGCGTATCAGCAATGACGCGGTGAATACGTTCCCGGGCCTTGTACACACCGCCCGTCAAGCCATGGAAGTTTGGTAGACCTGAAGCTGGTGCTCGTCACAGAAGCCAGTTAGGGTAGAACAAGTAACTAGGGCTAAGTCGTAACAAGGTAGCCGTACCGGAAGGTGCGGCTGGATCACCTCCTTTCTGGAGCTTGTTCGACTCGATTACACGGACGCA
>CAVQDF010000004.1:0-144973 GCA_963711295.1 uncultured Cytophagales bacterium | reverse complement strand
GTAATTAAAGCAGAATCGGGGTCAGATCTAGCTCCAGAAAGGAGGTGATCCAGCCGCACCTTCCGGTACGGCTACCTTGTTACGACTTAGCCCTAGTTACTTGTTCTACCCTAACTGGCTTCTGTGACGAGCACCAGCTTCAGGTCTACCAAACTTCCATGGCTTGACGGGCGGTGTGTACAAGGCCCGGGAACGTATTCACCGCGTCATTGCTGATACGCGATTACTAGTGATTCCAGCTTCACGGAGTCGAGTTGCAGACTCCGATCCGAACTGAGAACGGTTTTTGGAGATTGGCATCTTATCGCTAAGTAGCAACCCGCTGTACCGCCCATTGTAGCACGTGTGTAGCCCTAGGCGTAAGGGCCATGATGACCTGACGTCGTCCCCGCCTTCCTCACTGCTTGCGCAGGCAGTCTGTCTAGAGTCCCCACCATTACGTGCTGGCAACTAAACATAGGGGTTGCGCTCGTTGCGGGACTTAACCCAACACCTCACGGCACGAGCTGACGACGGCCATGCAGCACCTTGCTTTGTGTCCCGAAGGAAAGGCTCATCTCTGAGCCGGTCACGCGCATTCTAGCCTAGGTAAGGTTCCTCGCGTATCATCGAATTAAACCACATGCTCCACCACTTGTGCGGGCCCCCGTCAATTCCTTTGAGTTTCACTCTTGCGAGCGTACTCCCCAGGTGGGATACTTACCGCTTTCGCTAAGCCAGTAACAGTATATCGCTACCAGCGAGTATCCATCGTTTACGGCGTGGACTACCAGGGTATCTAATCCTGTTCGCTCCCCACGCTTTCGTGCCTCAGCGTCAGTACCAGCCTAGTCAGCTGCCTACGCAATCGGGGTTCTGGAAGGTATCTATGCATTTCACCGCTACACCTTCCATTCCGCCAACCTCGTCTGGACTCAAGCTTGCCAGTATCCAGGGCAGTTCCACAGTTGAGCTGTGGGCTTTCACCCCGGACTTAACAAGCCGCCTACGCACCCTTTAAACCCAATAAATCCGGACAACGCTTGCACCCTCCGTATTACCGCGGCTGCTGGCACGGAGTTAGCCGGTGCTTATTCCTCAGGTACCGTCAGTTGAGGACGCATCCCCTTTTTCTTCCCTGAGAAAAGCCGTTTACAACCCAGAAGGCCTTCATCCGGCACGCGGCATGGCTGGGTCAGACTCTCGTCCATTGCCCAATATTCCCTACTGCTGCCTCCCGTAGGAGTCTGGCCCGTATCTCAGTGCCAGTGTGGGGGATCACCCTCTCAGGTCCCCTAGACATCGTCGCCTTGGTGGGCCGTTACCCCGCCAACTAGCTAATGTCACGCAACCCCATCCTTGACCAATAAATCTTTACCAATTACCCGATGCCGGGCTGTTGGGTTATGCGGTATTAATCCGCCTTTCGGCGGGCTATCCCCCAGTCAAGGGCAGGTTGGTTACGCGTTACGCACCCGTGCGCCACTAGTGTATTGCTACACCCGTTCGACTTGCATGTATTAGGCCTGCCGCTAGCGTTCATCCTGAGCCAGGATCAAACTCTCCATTGTATAAATTACTTAGCGCCTACCGAAGTAGGGCCGATGTCAAGTGCTGATCCGACCCGCTTGTGTGCCTCAACCGAAGTTGCGACACTTGATTCGCTTGTCCTTACCTGCCTGAAACGTCAGTGTTTCAGGACTTACCTATTTTGTCTTTTCCAGTCATTCAAAGAACGTGTGCAGTCTCCCATTTGGAGTCTACCGTGTGCCTCTATTATAGAGGCGGTGCTTGTTGTTTATCCCCTTCCGGTTGAAGCGGGTTGCAAAGGTAAGCAGCTTTTCGAAGGAAACAAGTGAAAGAAAAAAACTTTTTAAAGCGTTGTTCTTTTTTTCGTTTTCCTACCCCCTTCCGGTTGAAGCGGGTTGCAAAGGTAAGCAGCTTTTCGAAGTTGGCAAGCGAAAGAGAAAAAGTTTTTTTCAATTTTTCTGCCTTTCTACTATTGCCAGAGCCCTTTTTAAGGAAACTCACTAGCGAGTAGTTGCTACTTCTTTAAGCGCCTCCGGTTGAAGCGGGGTGCAAAGGTAGTAAAACCTTTTTAACTTTCGCAACTAACTTCGGCAAAATCTTTTCAAGCTTTATTGCCGGTAGGCGGCGGATCCATCCGCGTTCCGGATTGGGATGCAAAAGTGGGCGGTTGGATTCGTTTATCCTAACCCAGGCCTTAAAATACTCGTATACGGTCCGCTTCAGCCCACAGAGTCAGCGACTTTCTTTTTAGCGCTGTACTCAGCGAACTGTATCGGCTGGGGCCAACTGCGCCGATAACACCCGGCCGGAGCGTGGGCGGGTGGCTTCGTAGTGCCGAATTTGCCGCCCTAGTGCCGCCAGAAATGGCAGGCCGACACTCTCGTATTCGTATGTACCGTCGTTGAGCGTGCCATTACGGTTGACGTAGAGCACGGCGCTGAGCATAAACTCCGATTGATGGATGGCATCGGCGAAGTAGGCGACATCGGCCAGGTAGCCGTGCGACATGCCTACTATATTATAGATGCGTAAGCCGGCCTCGGCAGCTTTGTTGGGTTGACGGCCATAGTAGAGGTATTTCTTGTAAGCATCGAAGTAGCGGGTAGGCTTATAGATGGAGTAGCCGGCCCCGTGGGGCGTTTGATGGAGGTAGTAGCGCAGAAAGGCGTAGTCGTCGGGGCGAAGATGAAAGCGCTGGGCAGCGGGCACGGCTTCGGGAAAGAGCACGGCGCGTAGTATGGTAGTGATGGAAGCCAAGGGCAGGTAGTTGGCGGTGGTAAAATCGTAGGGGCCGGGTACGATACGGCCGCCAGCCTGGTGGGCACGCCCCTTGGTGATGCGACCCAATGGAAAGTTGAATGGCTGGGAATTGACGGCGGCGGGCTGCTGGTAGCTGACTACGCCGGTGGCCGGGTCGCGGAACTCAATGGGGTTGGTGTAGCGGTTAGCCGCCGTGTCGCAGGGAGCGAAGCGGCGTACGATGCGGGTTTCGGGGTAGCCGAGTGCTGCCAGCCGAGTATTGAGGGGGCGCTGACCCAGGAATTCGTAGAGCCGATTGTAGGCTTGGTTGTCGCTGACGAGCAGCATGCGCTTGGCGTAGTTGCCGACAGTGTTGACGCGGTCGGAATCGGCGGATATGCTGTAGGGCGCCGCCGTTTGGCAGCGGAACGCGGTGCCGGTGCTCATGGGTGAGCGGCGCGTAAGACCGGGCTGTTGTAATTCGTTCAGCTTTTCGAGTGCCAGTGCCACGGTAGGCAGCTTCACCAGACTGGCCGGATTGAAGTACTGGCGGGCATCGAGCCGGAACGTATGCTCGGTGAAGGCTGGCTGGCCCTGCTCGTTGCGGTCGATTTGGGTGTAGATGATTTGCAGCTCGTATTCGGCGGCGTGCTCCACCACGGGCAGCAGGCGGGCATCGGCGCGGAGCAGGCTGTCGAGTAAGGGACTGTTGGTGTTGGGGCGGGACGCGGCGGACAGTGCGGGCGCCGGACCAGCAGCGGGGGCTAGCAGGGCACTGAAGAAACCGCATGCTAGGAGAGCAAAAGAGCGCATCATACAGTTAAAGGTCGGTAAAATCTTCTCCCCCCCTCCCCTCACGGGCTGCGGCCGCACGAGCGGCTGGCGCTCATGGCGATGCTCCTATATAAGGAGTGGCGTGCCAGTGGCCGGTACATGGCAGCAGGTAGCATCGAAAAGCGCCGGACTCCTGACGGAATCCGGCGCCTGGTTTCTTGTGGCTCCCTGCTTTCTTTATTGCGCTACGGGCTGCACACGGCGGGCGAGCAGCAGGTTCGAATCGTTTTCGCGCCAGTTATAGCCGGTGCCGAAGGGTAGCGGGCGGGGCGGATGGGCCTTATCGGTGTAAGCGGCCGTGAGCTCGGGCTGATATTGCTTGGCAAACAAGTTGATGGGCCGCTTATAGGTACCATAATAAGTGAGCTGCCAGTCGGCGGGCTGGAAGTACTTCATGGCAATACCCGAATCGTCCTGCAAAACGTAGTTGCTGCGCTCCAGGATCAGGTTGCGGACTTTGCTGAAGTAGGTTTTGTGCATCAGGTAGGTGGCCGACTTCACGTAAGTGGTCAGGGGGCCGAGGGTGCGCACGTACTTGAGGGCAGCTTCCTGGGTCTGGCCCAGCTTCCAGTCGCTGATATCGACGGAAAAATATAAAACCGTTTTTGGCTGACCGTTTTGAGTGCGCAGCTTCATTTCGACGCCGGGCACTGTTTTGGGGCCGGGCTTGCGAATGGTGGCCGAATCGGTTTCGGTGAGCTGCCCTTCGGGGGTGAGCTGCACGTAGCGCACCGCCTCGACCTGGTGGTTGGTGCGGGCAGCAAAGAGCATCATCAGGGGCAGCGCCCCATCCAACTCCACCGATTTGAGGTTAACGGCCATCGAGTTAGTTCGGAAAAAACTGAAGCTCAGTACCGACCACAACGATTCTTTGAGAGCGGCAAAGAGTTTGGGGTTTTCGAGCGTTGCGCGGATGGGCACGGTGCCTACGGGTTCGAGGCCCATCAGCACGTAGGTTTGGCTGGTGGGGAACATGGTGGTCACGTTCAGCAGGTCGGGGCCGCTGAAGGGGTAGAAGATAGTGGGGCTGACCGCCCGCACCGAATCGAGCTCCTGGGCAGCCCAGGCCTCTATTTTAGAGGTGCGCGTGGCGTGGTATTTCTCCCAGCTTTTGTCGGCGTCGAGGGCATAGGCCTGCCAGGCGGGCTGGCTTTCCAGGCTTTGCAGGTCGCTGCCCTGGCTTACGGGTTGCCCAGCCAGGTAGGCGGCAACGTTGTGGGTGGCCGAGGTGTCGGGACCAGGAGGAGCCGGAGCCGGGAGGGCCGCTACGGTATCGGGGGTTGCTGCGGGAAGGGCGGCGGGCTGCTCGGTGGCGGTATCGGCAGGTCCGGAGCAGGCGGCCAGCAGTACCAGTAATGCGGGAAACAGGCTTCGGGAAGTTGGAAAGCGCATATGCAGGAGGTGGAGAGGTCGCTAAGTTGAAGAGGGCAGTATAAGGAATTGGAAAGCGGATAATTTCCTAAATCAGCGGCTTATTCGCTGCGCCGCAGCCGGCTCAGGCCGTATACCAGCAGGCCGGCTAACAGGGTAGCCAGCCCATAAAGGGTTTCGGTAGGTTTGTCGCGGGCGATAAACCAGAGGGTCCAGCCATTGAGCAGCAGAAACAGCAGCGGCGTGAAGGGGTAGCCCCAGGCCCGGTAAGGCCGCACCAGTTCCGGCTGGCGCACCCGCAGCACGAACAGCCCCAGCACAGTCAGGAACGTGAACAGGTTCAGGATAAAGCCCGCATACACCACGACCTGAGCAAACGACGACTCGATGACGAATACCAGCGTGAGCACCAGTTGAAACAGCAACGCCCGTACCGGTACCCCGGCCGCACTGCGGTGGGCGAGAAAGCGCAGTGCCGGCAAATCTTCGCCCATAACCTGCACGATGCGGGGGCCGGCGAACACCATGGAGCTGATAGTAGACACGAGCAGCGCCGCAATAAGGCCGCCCATGAGCCGGCCGCCAGCCGGACCAAACAACGTGGCAGCCGCCACGAAGCCCACTTCTACCTGGCCCTTTGAGCGCACTGATGGGCGTGGAATAGAGAAAGACAAAATTCAGCGCTACATATAATAGGAGCACCAGCGCCGTACCTAGCAGCAAAATCCGGGGCAGGTTGCGCTGGGGCTGGTCGATTTCGCCGGCCACGTACACGGCCGCGTTCCAGCCCGAGTAGGCATACGAGACAAAAATCAATGACACGGCGAAGGCCGGACTTAGCAGCTGGTGCCAGTCGGCCGGGCCCTGGGGGATGAAGGACAGCGGCTGGGGCGTGGCCACCAGCAGCCCTACCCCGATAAAGCCCACCAGTACCACCACCTTCAGGGCCGTAACCACCACCTGCAACCGGCTGCCCGCCCGGCGGCTGATGCCGTGCACCAGCGTGAGCAGCAGCACCACACTTACGGCCAGCAGCTTGGGCGGCAACCCGGGCCACACGCTGCCGGCGTACTGCTCCAGAGCCAGCGCGGCGGCGGCCGTGGGCGCGGCAAACCCCACCGTGGCCGACACCCAGCCCGACAGAAAACCCAGCGCCGGATGGTAAATGCGCGACAGGTAATGGTATTCGCCGCCCGAACGGGGCAGCGCCGCCGCCAACTCGCCGTAGCTCAGGGCCCCGCACAGGGCAATTACGCCGCCCACGGCCCAGAGCATGAGCAGCGCGAAGCCGCTTTGGATGTCTATCACCTGAAACCCGAGACTGGTAAAAACGCCCGTGCCCACCATATTGGCCACGACAATCGACACACCCGTCAGGACGCTGATTTTATAGCTGGAGGTGGTTGGTTGGCTCATGCAGGCGTGGTTGGCAGGCCAAAGATGCGGAATTCATTCCAGCCCCCTCGCCCTTCCAACTACCAGGGAGCAGCCAACCAACTCCTATCTATAGCGCTTGCATATTTTCAACGAAATAGCCCCCGCCACTTTCGTTGCGGGGGCTACCAGGGTTATTTTAACTTTTCGTCGTTGCGGAAACCGCGGCTGGCGGCTGGCTAGGCCGAGGCTACTTTGGGGCGTTTGTAGAGCGGGACGGTGCTGCACGGCTCGCCGTACATGATGCTGCTGGCCACGGGCAGCAGTTTCTGCATGATGGCCACGTAGGCGTAGGTCGGCACGGGTTTCTCGCCGCAGCCTTTAATTACCAGTTTGGCGTCGCGGTACTGCTCGGCATCAATACCGGCAATGGCTTCGTGAAACAGAGTGCTGCTCCAGCGCGTCCAGGTCGCCGAAAACGTAACGGTGGGCATGGCCCTGCAACTTACCGGCCAGCACCATGTAGGCCCAGGTAGGCACGATGGCATCGACGGAGCAGATGATGGCCACATTCTGACCATCGTACTGGCTCCAGTCGTGGTCTTTCACGAAGGCGCGAAAATCCTTTTCGCGCAGCATCAGGCCCTGAAAGAGGTTGTCCTTGATATCGTACACCACCCGTTCGCCAGGATGGATGAACTCCTCCAGGTTGAGGGTAACGAGGGCGCTTTGCGCCACGCGGTTGATGAAGTCTTCCATAGGTAGAGAGGAGAAGCAAGAGTTGAGAAGGAAGCTACCGGCGACTTGTCACCCGCACTCACTTCGTAGTTTTTACTTCGCTTTAGGCGTGGTCGTGTATACTTCTTTGAGGTAAAATGGCTCGTAGTAAGCTACGTCGCGGAATTGCTGATGCTGATAAGCCTCCAGGGCCAGCTCGCCAACCGTAATGGCCGAAGGCTCGATACCAGCCAGAAATACGGCCTGGGGCTGCCCGGCTACCAATGGCTGAAACTTAGCGGCGCCGCTGCCAAAGCATAACACCGATTGCCCGGCCAATTGTTCGGCCAGCGTATTTTCGTCGAGTAGCAGGGGGGCGGGAGCCAGTACCTCGGTGCCATCGGCGCGGTACAGGGCCGCGTACACTTCCAGGCGGCGGGCATCGAGCATGGGGCAGTAGAGGTACTGCTCGGGCCGGGCGGTGCGGGCCGCTACCTGCCGGGCCAGGCTGGGCAGGGTACCGATGGCCAGCAGCGGCACGTCCAGCGCGTAGCACAGGCCCTTGGCTGCTGCCGCCCCAATGCGTAGGCCGGTGTAAGAGCCGGGTCCATCCGACACGGCCACCGCCGCCACGTCGGCCAGCGTGTGCAGGGTATTTGCCAACAGTTGGCTGAACAGCACGCTCAGGTGAGAGGAGTGCGATTTTTCCAGCCGCAGCTCCGACTGGCCTACCAGCCGGCCGGTTTCGAGGTGGTGCAGCGCCACGGAGCAAACGGGCGAGGAGGTTTCAAGGGACAGAAGCAACGACGACATACCGCAAAGGTAGCCCCTGTTGGTCCTATTGCCACGCGCCGAAGCCGAAGAGCAGCGCGCAGGTGCTTACAACGCCTGCGCCACCCGCTTCACCGACACGCGCTGCTTGTAATCGGGGTTGAAGTAGGCGAATTTGATTTTGCCGTTGCGGCCAATAACGTACGTAGCCGGCACGGGCAGCACATTCTGGTCGGCACCGTTGGCTTTTTTCAGGTCGACGCCGAAGCCCTGGTACCTGGTGGCAGTGGGCTCGTCGACGGTGAAGGCAGTCCGGTAAGCCTTCATGATGGCAAAATTCTGGTCGTGGACGATGGCGAACGAGGCCTTGGTCTTGCTCACCGTCTGCTCGATGTTGTCCTGGGTTTCGGGCGACACCACCACTACCTGCGCACCTTTAGCCGTGAGGAGCTGCAACGAATCCTGGAGCTGGCTGAGCTGCTTGTTGCAGTAGGGGCACCACTGCCCCCGATAGAAATACAGCACCACCGGCCCTTTCTTCAGCAGGTTTTTCAACTCCACGTCGCGGCCCTGGCTGTCTTTGGCCTTGAAGGCGGGAGCCACGGCACCCACTTTCAGGGCCGAAGCCGTGAGTGGAGTGGTCTGGGCCTGAGCGGCAACGGACGCGAGCAGCAGCAAACCGGTGATAGTGCGAAGAAGTAAGCGCATAGTCGGGTAAGCAAAAACAGAAAAAGAGGAGCCGTAGTCAGGCAGCCGGTTGTGCTGATTACGACTTTGGCTGGCACAAGCAATTGCTAAGGTACGGCTACAGCCGCTGGCAAGCGCAGCACTTGGAATCGGCGCGTACCTTGGTAGTCCGTTTATTTTCTTTCGTTATGCGCTTCACCGTCGCGGCCGTGCAGGCCGCCCCCGTGTACCTCGACCTGCCCGCTTCGCTGGCCAAAGCCGAAACCCTGATTGCCCGGGCCGCTGCCCAGGGCGCGAAGCTGGTGGTGTTTCCCGAAACCTGGCTGCCGGGCTACCCCGCCTGGCTCGACTCCTGCCGCGACGTAAACCGCTGGGATTCGCCGGCCGTGAAGCAGGTGTACCGCCGCCTCGCCGACAACAGCGTGGTGGTGCCCGGCCCCATCACCGAGGCCCTCGGGGCAGCGGCCCGTACCCACGGCGTAGTCCTGAACATGAGCGTGCACGAGCGGGTAGCCGAAGGGCCCGGCCGCGGCACGCTCTACAACACGATGCTGCTGTTCGGCAACGACGGTACGCTGCTGCACGTGCACCGTAAGCTGATGCCCACCTACACCGAGCGCCTGATTTGGGGCCAGGGCAACGGCCAAAGCCTGCAGGCCGCCGCCACACCGCTGGGCCGCATCGGGGGGCTTATCTGCTGGGAGCACTGGATGCCGCCGGCCCGCCAGCGCCTGCACGAATCGGGGGAGGACGTGCACGTTGCCGCCTGGCCCCACGTCAAGGAAATGAACCTGATAGCCAGCCGCCACTATGCCTTCGAGGGCCGCTGCTTTGTGGTGGCGGCCGGGGCCCTCATGGCCGTGCGCGACCTGCCGGCCGAACTCGAACCCCTGCTCGAACTCCAGTCCGACCCCGATGCGCTGCTGCTGCGTGGGGGCAGTGCCATCATTGGCCCCGACGGTGCCATCTTGGCCGGTCCTGTCTTCGATGAAGAAACCATCCTGACTGCCGAAATCGACCTTAACCGCATCCGCGAGGAGCAGCTTACGCTCGACGTAACCGGCCACTACGCCCGCCCCGACGTGTTTGGGCCACTTTAAGGGCGCTGGTAGCGGATAGCCGGCGAACTACGCCTGACCGGCCAGCGTTGAATTAGCAGAGCCAAAGCGCGGTGGCGCCGCCAGCCCGGGAGCCAGGCTACCGGACCATTCGGCTACTTTTTCGCTTATGAAACGTTCCCTGATTTTACTGACTGCCGTGCTTACGCTTGTTTCTACGGCGCTGCTCATGGGCTTCAACCCTGCCCCCGCCCCTATTTCAGCCACCAGCGCCCCAGTGCGGGTCCCGGTGGTTGTGGAGCTGTTCACGTCGGAAGGCTGCTCCAGCTGCCCCGCGGCCGATGCGGCGTTGCGGGAGTTGGCAACCGCTCAATCGGTGCCCGGCGTAGAAATCATTGCCCTGGGCCAGCACGTCGATTACTGGAACCGGCTGGGTTGGCAAGACCCGTTTTCATCTCCCCAATTCACCCAACGCCAGCGCGCCTACGCTGCAGGTTTTGGCACCGGCTCCTACACGCCCCAGGCCGTGGTAAATGGCCGCTACGAGTTTGTGGGCAGTCAGCGCACCAAACTGACCGAGGCGATTGCCAAAGCGGCGCGGTTTCCGCAGGCCAGCGTAGTGCTTAGCCGGCCTGGTCCCGGTACACTGGGCATCAAGGTTAGCCACCTGCCCACTAACTCAGCAGCCACCGAAATATGGCTGGCCCTTACCGAAACCGGCCTTTCCAGCCAGGTTGGCCGGGGCGAAAATGCGGGTCGCCTGCTGCGCCACGCGGCGGTGGTCCGGGCGCTACGCCCCCTGGGTTCACCGGCCGCCGACGGCACGTTTACCACCATCGTACCACTCCAGTTGCGTGCAGCCTGGAAATCGAAAAACTTACGAGCTGTGGTGCTGGTGCAGGAAAAGGTTTCGCACCATATTGTGGGCGTAGCGGCGTTGCCAATGAGCGGGCCGATAGCCGCGCCACAATAACACAGGCATTATAAGTTGATATATCCCCATAAAAAAAGCAGCCGTGGATCGCGGCTGCTTTTTTTATGGGAATGTACGGCTGGCTTACCGGCCGCCGCTGCCGCTCATGTTACGGCGGGCTTCGGGGCGGGCTTTGGCCTCCTCAGTGCCGGGCCGCAGCAGGGCGTTGTAGCGGGGCTGGTCGTTGAGTACGGCCAGGGCCATCAAAATATTGGGGTCGTCGTCGAATGTGGCCTCGATGCTGCCCTTCTGGAAGTAGTAGCGCGACACGATTTCCTGCTCCAGCAGCTCCCGGATTTCGGGCTTGAAGCGGGTCAGGTCGTTGGCCTTGTTGGTGGTCACCTTGCGGCGCATGGCTTCCAGCTCCGTTTTCACGTCCTCGTAGTGCTTTTCGGCCTTTACTTTTTTGGTAAGCTCAGCCAGCGCCTTTTCGGCGTCGGTATTGTAGTTGATGTCCTTGCCCTTGAGAAAGTCGACGAACTGCTGGTAGTCGGCGTCGGTGAGTTTGAACTGGCGGGCGGGCAAGATGCTCGGATGCTCGGAGCGGAAGCGGGTGGCGTAATCGAAGAGGTAGCTTTTCTGAAGCAGGACCCGGGTGATGTCGGCAATTTCGCGCTCGGCTACTTCTATATCGGGGGCTACGCCGCCGCCGTCGAATACGGTGCGGCCCGCCTGGGTTTTGAAGGCGGTGCGCAACGAATCGGGCACCTTGCCCAGCGTTCCATCATCGGCCCGGTGCGAGTAATCGATTTCCTGGATGCAGCGCCCGCTCGGAATGTAATACTTGGCGGTTGTCACCTTGAGCTGCGAGTTGTAGCTCAGCGGCCGGGTAGCCTGCACGAGGCCCTTACCAAAAGTGCGCTCCCCCACCAGCACGGCCCGGTCGTAGTCCTGCAGCACGCCCGATACAATTTCGGAGGCCGAGGCCGAGCGGTTGCTCGTGATAACGACAATCGGAATCTGGATGTCGAGGGGCATATCCAGGGCCTTGTAGGTCTTGTTCCAGTCGGCCACCTTGCCCTTGGTGCTCACAATATCGCGGCCCTTGTCCACGAACAGGTTGGAGATATTCACGGCCTCATTGAGCAACCCACCGGGGTTGTCGCGAATGTCGAAAACCAGCTTTTTAGCGCCCTGCTCCTTGAGCTTGGCCACTGCCAGCCGCACTTCCTTGCCCGCATCCATCGTAAAGCCGCCGAGCTGGAAATAGCCGATTTCGGGCGTCAGCATCCCGTAGTAGGGCACGTTGTCGACCTGAATTTTGTCGCGGGTGATGTTGATTTCGACCGGCGCATCCTGGCCGTAGCGCGTCACGAGCAGCTTGACCATCGAATTGGCCTGGCCCTTGAGCAGCTTGCTGATGTCGCCGTTCGACTTCTTGTCAACGATGACGCCGTTGATGTTGAGAATTTCGTCGCCGGGGAGCAAGCCGGCCTTCTGGGCCGGGTAGCCCTCGTAGGCGGCCTGCACAATGGTTTTGCCGTTGCGCTTGCTCACGATGGCCCCGATGCCACCGTACTGCCCGGTGGTCATGGTGCGAAAATCCTCGATGTCGTCCTCGGAAATGTAGTTGGTGTAGGGGTCGAGCGACTTGAGCATGGCGTCGATGCCCGTTTTCACCAGCTTGGCCGGCGGAATCTCGTCCACGTAGTACGTGTTCACCTCCTTGAACAGGGTGGCGAAGATGTCGAGGTTCTTGGCGATTTCGAAATACCGCTCGTTATCGGCCGGCCGGAAGGATACGAGCAAGGCAGCACCTCCCAGGAAGGCGGCGGCAACGATAGATTTTTTGCGCATGGGTGGGGCTGAAAGCAACGAAACGCCGGATGGTGCTTGGGCGGGCAGCCGTTCATCACGAAAGCTACTCTTACGCCTCCCGGATGTACTTCTACTAGGAACCGCTACCGCCCGCAGGAGTTGCATCGGTTTCAGTGAGCAAACGCTCCAGCCCTGAAATTAATTTTTTTTCGACCACCAACAAGGACTTTTTTTCCTTGCCCGTGTAAATAATGGCCAGCTGGGCTACCCGATGACCGCCCTCGGCTTCGAGCAACCGATATTTATTTAGCCGGTAGGCTTCGCGCAGCAGGCGCTTGAGGTAATTACGGTCGACGGCGCGCTTGAAATTGCGCTTGCTCACGCTCACCAGCACCTGGGGCGGGGCCGTAGTGGGAGCCGGAGCCGGCAGCCAGACCAACCGTAACGGGTATAACCCAAAAGAAGAACCCCGGCCGAAAAGCTCGTCGATGAGCTTTTTGCGGCACAGATGTTCTTCTTTCGGGAACGAGTATTTCTTAGCTGCTGGCTGATAGCTATTAGCTGTTAGCTCGTTCACAGGATAGTTGTTAGCGATGTAAAAAAGCTAACAGCTATCAGCTTATAGCTAACGGCTAAAACCTTAGCGCTTGTGGCGACCTTCGTCGGATACGGTCAGGCGCTTGCGGCCTTTGGCGCGGCGACGAGCGATTACGCTACGGCCGTTAACTGATTCCATGCGCGAGCGGAACCCGTGCTTGTTGCGGCGCTTACGCTGCGAGGGCTGAAAAGTACGTTTCATGGTATGGGTAAGTGACTCTATTACAACTAGGGCCGGCAAAGGTAGGCCGCTGATTTGAAAAAGGCAAGCACTAAGGGCAAGTTTCGGTGGTTGCTGATACGCCAAACGGTGGGTGCCGACTCCTCTTACGCCTCCGTTGGGCACCACGGTTTGCGTTCCAGCAACCACCAGCCCTTACCTTCGTTTAGCCATCGCGAAGCCTTTACCCCGCCCCTGCTCCATGATTCACTACCACGTTTCCTTCGACAACCCGCTTACTTTTTACCTCCAGATCCAGATGACGTTTGAGGTGGCGGCCGATGCTACCGAGCCGCTGGAGCTGCAATTGCCGGCGTGGCGGCCGGGGCGCTACGAGCTTCAGAACTTCGCCCAAAAGCTGCAACGCGTGGTGCTAGAAGACGCGGCCACGGGCAAGGCCCTGCCGGCTCGCAAAATCACCAAAGACCGGTGGCGGCTAGACGGGGCGGCAGGGCGCACCGTGCGGGTGCGCTACAACTTTCACGCCCACCAGATGGACGCCGGCGGCTCCTGGCTCGATGAAAACCAGCTTTATCTCAACCCCGTGCAGGCCCTCATGTACGTGGAAGGCCGCCAGCACGAAACCTGCCAGCTGCTGCTCGATATTCCGGAGGGCTGGCAGATTGCCTGCGGCCTGCCCCAGCGGGGCCCCAATACGCTCGAAGCCCAGAGCTTCGACCACCTCGCCGACTCGCCCCTGATTGCCAGCCCCACCCTGCAGTACCGCAACTACGAGGTGCAGGGCCTGCCGTTCTACATCTGGATTCAGGGCGAATGCCCCGTCGACTGGGCCCGGCTGGTGCGGGATTTCCGGGCTTTCAGTGAGGAGCAGCTCCAGCTATTCGGCTCGTTTCCGGCCCAGGACTATCATTTCCTGAACCAGATTCTGCCCTACCCGCACTACCACGGCGTCGAGCACCTCAATTCGACCGTTATTACGCTTGGGCCAGCCGAACTGCTCATGAGCGAGGGGCTGTACAAGGAGTTGCTGGGCGTGAGCTGCCACGAGCTGTTTCATGTCTGGAACATCAAGAGCATCCGCCCGGCCGAGATGCAGCCCTACGATTACAGCCGCGAAAACTACTTCCGCACCTGCTTCGTGGCCGAGGGCCTGACCACTTACTACGGCGAGTATCTGCTGGCCCGGGCCGGGGTGCGCACCGCCGAGCAATATTTCCAGGAGCTAAATACGGTGCTGCGCAAGCACTACGACGACTACGGCCGCTACCACCTCTCAGTGGCCGATGCCAGCATGGACCTCTGGCTCGACGGCTACAAGCCCGGCGCCCCCGACCGCAAGGTGTCGGTGTACTTTAAGGGCGCGCTGGCAGCCCTGCTGCTCGACCTGACGCTGCGCCAGCTCTCGGGCCACCAGCGCAGCCTCGACGACGTGCTGCGCCAGCTCTGGACCGAATTCGGCCAGACCGGTAAGGGCTACACCGAAGACGACTACCAACGGGTAGTGAGCGAAGTGGCCGGGCGCGATATGCAGGCGTATTTCGACAAGTTTATTTACGGCACGGCCCCGCTCGAAGAACCGCTGAACCGGGTGCTGGGCTTCGTGGGCTGCCGCCTGCTGACGGAGGAAAACGTGTCGGCCGCCGAGGGCACGTATGGCTTCCGGGCCGTGCTGCGCAACGAGCGGACCGAGGTGACCAACATTCTGCCCGACGCTCCGGCCGCGCTGGCCCTTACCATCGACGACGAAATAGTGGCCGTGAATGGCCGCCGGGTGGCCCAGAACCTGCAGATGCTGCTCGCGGACGGAGCCGACCAGCACGAGCTGACGGTATTTCGCCAGCATCGCCTGCTGACGGTGAGCCTGACGGCTGACCCCGAGCACCGCTTCTGGCAGAAGTACACGGTAACGAAGCTGACCACCGCTACCGCCGAGCAGCAGGCCAGCTTCCGGCAGTGGCTGAAGCAGGATTTTTAGCCCACCGTTGGGTAGCCGCCGGGCGGCTTGGTATCTTTGCTGACCCGCGCGCCGTTAAAGATACGATGGCGTCGCCCGATCAGGCTTTCCGGCGCCGACTGCTGCCTCTAGGAAATACTTCGCTTGCCTTTCTTTCTCCGCTTCCTGTCTGCCCGACAACGCCGCGCCTTCCGATACACCTCGACTCCACCTGTCATGCCTCGGTTTCGTACCGTCGCCGCCGCCTTACCCCTGGCGCTGGCGCTGCCGGCCTGTTCGCTGCGGATGCAGCCCGCCGAGAAGCCCCGGCCCAACATCGCGGTTGTGTCTTTGCCGCCCCCCAAGCCGCCGCGCATCTACCGGCTCGAAAACCTCGATACGCTGGTGCAGGTGCCCGGGCGGGTACTGCGCATCTATCCGGCGGCCCGGCCCGTGTACGAACGCCTCAGCAGCCCGGCCTGGGTGGTAGCCAAGCCGGCTTCGGCCGAGGAGGAAGATTCGTTTCTGGATTTTGCGGCGGAGGAACGGCGGCGGCTGACGAAGGCCGGCCCGCGGGTGCTGCGCACCGGCCGGGTACTGCACCTGCGCCCGACCGCCGCCGCCGAGGTACGCCTCGTGAACAACCCGGCCGAGGACGAGCACAACATCACGTACGAATACCTGGCAACGTTGCCCGAAATCCGGCAGTGGCTGCTCTCAGTACACCTGTATGAGGGCGGTTATTACCTGCTCGTCGACCAGCGTACTGGCCGGCGCACCGAGCTCATGGCCCCGCCCGTTATTGCCCCCGACGGCCGCCATTTCGTGTGCGGCAACTCCGATGTGCTGGCCCGCTTCGAGCCCAGCGGCCTGCAGCTCTGGAGCCTCGATGAAGGCAACGTACGCCTGCTCTGGGAACGGCAAACCGAATGGGGCTGCACCCAGCCCCGCTGGCTCGACAACAAAACCATCCTCTTCGAGCAGGATTTCTTTGAGAAGGGCGACGTCGAAACCCGCGTCGTGCGCCTGAAAGTGGTGCCTTAATTTTGAGCTGTTAGCTGTTAGCTGTTAGCTGTTAGCTGTTAGCTGTTAGCTGTTAGCTGAAAAAACGAAAAGGCCGCTGCACTCAGTTGAGTGCAGCGGCCTTTTTTGTGCGTAACAATTGGGTTGCCGGAACAGAGGCTGATAGCTAACAGCTCAAAGATTAATGGTCTTTGCTGTTGTCGCTGCCTTTGCCGGCTTTGGCGTTGCCATCGACCGAAGCAGGCTTGTTGTTCTGGGGGTTGCTGCGGGGCTTGTTGTAGGGCGCCTGGGTGGTTTCGTTGAGGTTGCCACCGGCCGTGTTACCCTTGGTAGGGTTGCCGTCCTGAGTTATCGAGTTGCGGCTCGGATTCTGCACCACCGAATTATTGCTGTCGGTGTTGGCCGGATGGGTGTTTTCGGCGCCGCCGTCTGGGTTTTGCAGGTTCGGTACCTCAGGGTTCTCCTTATATTGGGTGTCCTTGCTCATGACAGGGGGGATTTTGTGGTGGAAGAATAGCTTATGCTTCTTTTACCCCGCCCCGCCGCCAAAGGTTGTATCCAGCCCCGTAAGATTTTGGCCACAAAAAAGCGCTGCCCAGGCCAGTCGACCGAGGCAGCGCTTTTATCAAATAGCTGAACTGATACCGCTTACATCGGCGCCACAACGGCGGCGGGCTGCACAGATACCAGTTTGGTGAACAGTTGCTCGCGGGCCTCAATCTCCTGCTGGCTCAGGTTGAGCAGCCGCTCGGTGCCGAACTTCTCCACGCAGAACGAAGCCATAGCCGAGCCATGAATCACGGCGCGCTTCATGTTCTCGAAGCTGATGTCGTCGGTGGCGGCCAGGTAGCCGATGAAGCCGCCCGCGAAGGTGTCGCCGGCGCCGGTCGGGTCGAATACTTCTTCCAGCGGCAGGGCCGGGGCGTAGAATACGTGGTTGGTGCTGCCCTGGCGGTGGAACAGCAGAGCGCCGTGCTCACCCTTCTTGATGATGAGGTACTTCGGGCCCATGGCCATAATCACGTTAGCTGCTTTCACGAGCGAGTACTCGCCCGAAAGCTGGCGGGCTTCTTCGTCGTTGATGCTGAGCACGTCGACCATCTCGATGGTCGTTTTCAGCTCCTCCAGCGCAATGTCCATCCAGAAGTTCATCGTGTCCATGACGATGAGCTTGGGGCGGTTGACGAGGCGCTGAATAACGAGGCGCTGCACCTGGGGCGACAGGTTGCCCAGCATGAGGTACTTGCAATCCTGGTAAGAATCGGGCAGCACGGGGTCGAAATCGGCCAGCACGTTGAGTTCGGTTACGAGCGTTTCGCGCGAATTCAGGTCGTTGGAGTACTTGCCCGACCAGAAAAACGACTTCTCGCCCGCCTTGATCTGCAGGCCTTCGGTATCAACGCCGTGCTCCTGAAGCAGCATGATGTCGGCCTGCGGGAAGTCGTCGCCGACTACGGCCACAATTTTCACTGGTTTCACCGAATACGAAGCCGACAGGCCGATGTAAGTGGCCGCGCCACCCACGATTTTGTCGGTTTTGCCGAAGGGAGTTTCCAGGGCGTCGAAGGCCACGGTACCGATAATAACCAGGCTCATAGGGCAAGAGGGGAAAAAGGGTTCGTAGGTAAAGTTACAACGGGGAAGCAACAGCCGCGGCCCCGAAATCCTTCCGGCCGGGGCCGAAAAAACCGCCGCGCCGCCAGCCGCTGCAAAGAAAAAAGGCCTCTACCTGAACGGAGAGGCCTTTTTTAGGGGAGGGTAAATAATGGGGCTCGAACCCACGACCTTCGGAATCACAATCCGACGCTCTAACCAGCTGAGCTATATCTACCGTGTTGGGTCTTGATGCCACAAAAGTAGTGGGCGGCGGGGCATTGTCAAAGGTTTTATGAAGTTTTTTTTGATTGTTGCGCTTCTCGCTGTCATCCTGACCATGTCGCGCATCAATCGAGGATAACTAGCGCCGGCCGTATTCGCCGTACCTTTGGGGCTGTTACCGTTTTTCTTTGTTGCCATGTCCGATTTGCCCCAGCCGCTCACCTTTGCCGATTTCAAGCTCAACAAGCAGCTGCTGACTGCCGTGGCCGATGCGGGCTTCACTGAACCCACGCCCGTGCAGGAGCAGACGATTCCGCTGCTGCTGGCCGGCCACGATGTGCTGGGCATCGCCCAGACGGGCACCGGCAAAACGGCCGCCTTCGGCCTGCCGCTGCTCATGAAGGTAAAGTATGCCCAGGGCGACCACCCGCGGGCCCTGGTGCTGGCCCCTACCCGCGAGCTGGCCATGCAGCTCGAAAGCCACCTGCGCAAGCTGGCCGTGCACACCGATCTGCGCATCTACGCCATCTACGGCGGCCTGGGGCCCAAAACTCAGATCGAAACCATTGCCCAGGGCGTTGATATTCTGATTGCCACGCCCGGCCGCCTCATGGAGCTGTATCTGAAGGGCGCGCTGGTGCTCAAGGAGCTGAAAACGCTGGTGATGGACGAGGCCGACAAGATGATGGACATGGGCTTTATGCCCCAGATCCGGCGGCTGCTCGAAGTTATTCCGCGCAAGCGCCAGAACGTGCTGTTCTCGGCCACTATGCCCGATAAGGTGACGACACTGAGCGAGGAATTCCTGGAGTTTCCGGTGCGGGTGGAAGTAACGCCAGCCGCCACCTCGGCCCAGAACGTGAGCCAGAGCCTCTACGAGGTGCCCAACCTCATCACCAAAATCAACCTGCTCGAATACCTGTTCCTCGACTGGGACACGTTTCACCGGGTCATGATTTTCACCCGCTCGAAGGCCAATGCCGAGAACGTGGCCAGCTTCCTGATGCGCAAGGGCCACGGCGAGGTGCGGGCCATCCATGGCAACAAGGGCCAGAATACCCGCATCAATGCCATGGAGTCGTTCAAGGCCGGCGACGTGCGGTTTCTGGTGGCTACCGACGTGGCCGCCCGCGGCATCGATGTGCCCGAGGTCAGCCACGTCATCAACTTCGATGTGCCGCTGATTTACGACGACTACGTGCACCGCATCGGGCGTACGGGCCGGGCCCAGCACACCGGCGCGGCCATTACGTTTGCCAACGAGGCCGAAATGCACCACATCGAGCGCATCGAGGCGCTGATTCGGCAGCCGATTCCGCTGCTGCCGCTGCCGCCCGAAGTGAAAGTGGTACCGACTTCCTTCGAGGAGCAGCAGGGCATGGACCGCGAAAAAGATGAGCGCCGCAGGCGCGAAGACCCTAATTTCAAAGGCGCCTTCCACGAGCGCAAGGAGTGGCTGAAGCCCGGCGTGACCATTGATAAGCGTACTGGCCGCGAGTACGAGGCCAAGCCCGCCCGCAGTCAGAAGGGCAACAAGAACAACCCCGGCAAAGGCAAGAACTCCACCCCCGCCGCCAAAGCCCTCAAAGCCGCCCAGGGCCGCGTGGAGTACAGGCGTAAGAAGCGGTAGTGATGGGCGGGGCTGTTATGGAGTAAAACAGCACGTCATTCAGAGCGAAGCGAAGAATCTCGCGTGCTAAAGTAACTCCCGACAACAGGGATGCTTTAGCACGCGAGATTCTTCGCTTCGCTCTGAATGACGTGCTGTTTTAGTCAGTACTATCCCTGACTCCTCAATCAACTACCGATGAAAAATTGGTAGGTGGCTGAACCTGATGGCCAGCAGGGTGAAGGCAAATCCCCAAAGCACGGCGCTCCAGCTCATGTGCAGCAGGATGCGCCAGCGCGGCACGTGCAGCTGGGTGGCAATGACGGTGCCCCCCACCGGGCTGAACAGGATGGGTGTGAGAAAAGCAATGCCCACCATGCCGAAGCGCCGGTAGATGCGCACCACCGTGCGGCTGCGGCGGCTGAACAACGGCTTGCCCTTCAGTTGCCGCCGCCGCCGCAGGTGCAGGGCCCAGGCCTGCCCGACGCCCGAAATCAGGATGACCGTCGTCATCATGCCTGCCACCGACAGGGCCCAGATAACCATCATCGGCAGGCCCGCCGCCACGCCGGCAATGGGCGCGGCCACGAACTTGAACATGCCGATGGCGAAAACGGAGGCGTATTTCAGCAGGGAGGGCAGCAATCTTTTGAGCTTTTAGCTGACAGCTGTTAGCTGTTAGCTGCTGTTTGGTAGAATCAGGTTTCGCGGGAGTTTATTTCACCAACGATGCCTTACTTGAACGTAAACGTCCGGCCATTGCCCAACACGCTTGGCGCACAGAACTGTTCAATAGAACAGGAGCTAATAGCTGGCAGCTAACAGCTTAAAAATTAAAGCTTGCTGCCGTATGATAAGTCGCCGGCGTCGCCGAGGCCGGGCACGATGTAAGCCTGGGCATTGAGGTCGTCGTCGATGGCGGCCAGCCAGAGGGAGGCTTCGGGCACCTCGCGGGTGACGTACTCCACGCCCTGGGGGCTGGCAATAACGGCCGCGAAGTACACCTGCCGGGGCTGGCCGAAGCGCAGCATGGCCCGGTACGTCTGGACCAGGCTCTTGCCCGAGGCCAGCATGGGGTCAACCAGAATCAGCACCCGGCCGTCGAGGCTGGGGGCCGAGAGGTAATCGACCTGCACCTGCACCTGGGCCGTGCCCTCGATGCGGTAAGCGGCCGCAAAGGCCGAGGGCGACTGGTCGAAATAATTGAGGAAGCCCTGGTGAAACGGCAGGCCGGCCCGTAGCACGGTGGCCAGCACCGGAAAATCCTGGAGGTGCTGGCTGCTCGACTCGCCTAGGGGCGTACGAACGGTTTTGTTGGTGTAGCTCAGCTCAGAGCTGATGTTGTAGGCCATGATTTCGCCCAGGCGCTGCAGGTTGCGGCGGAAGCGCAGGGAGTCTTTCTGCACCTCCACATCGCGCAGCTCGGCCAGGAAGTGGTTGGCAATGGATGGTTGGGCGCACACCACCCGCACGCGGGGGTTGGCGTGGGCGGCGGCAAGAGAGTCGGCGGAGTTAGGCGTTAGCGCATCCATGCGGGCAGGTACCAGGGGCGTTTAGTAAAAGACAGGGCCGCATACGGAACGGGCGAGGCCCCGAAGTTGGCGAAAAAACGGGCAATGGCGGGCATCATCCCGCCCTCGAAATCGAGCACCAGTCCCGGCGTACCGGCGTGGCGGCGAATAGCATCGTCGAGGAGCAACAGCGGCGCAGCGGCCTTTTTGCCTTCTGTTGAGGCTGCCGCAAACAAATATACCAGCCGGGAACGGTAGCGCACCAGCAAAGCCCCGGCCAGCAGCTCGCCGGTTGCGGGCTGCCACACGGCCCGGGCTTCGAGCAGGTGGCGGGTGCGCAGTTCGGCTACCAAGTGGCGCAACTGGGCATAGTGGCGCGGACGCAGGCCGGCAGCGGGGCCCTTGGTTTGGGCAAACAACGTCAGGAGCGGCTCGGCGTCGGGCAGCTCCGTGACGGCCAGGGGCGCGGGAGCGGCTTCGTGCAGGCGCAGGCGGCGGCGGTAGTCGGCGCAGTAGCCCGCCCGGAGCGCCTCGTAGCCGGGGCTGAGGTCGAGGTGGTAGGTCTGGCGCTGTTGCACCGTGATTTCCGGGCTGAGGTGAGCAGCCGGTGGGTTGTTGGCGTCGTTGAGCTGGGCATAGAAGCGGGCATAGCGGCCCAGCAACAGGGCCGGTTGCAGCAGGTCGGCGGTGCTCTCGGGGCGGGAAATCGGGCCCAGCTGCTGGGTGAAGGCCGGCTGGTACGCCTGCCGGCCACCGGGCCGCCATTTGGTGGGCAGGGGCCAGAGGGCCAGGTAGCGGCCGGTGGCTTCTTCTACTTCCACCAGCGCATCCCAGCGGCCGGCGGTGGCCGCCAGCCACCAGCTGTGGGCGTAAGGCACTACCTGCCGGGCCTCGGCCACGCAGGCATCCCAGGCCGCCAGGTCGAGTTCCGAAAAGCGCAATAAGCGGACGGCGGGCATGGCGGCAAAGGTAGATGGCTCAAGGTGAAATGGTGAGGTGGTGAAATGGTGAGTTTGACGTTTTGCCTGGCCTGACCGCGCCGTTTGCGCCGCTAGGACCGCCCAAACGCCAAACTCACTATTTCACCACCTCACCATTTCACCTTGAGCCATCGAAACTCCGTAGTTTTGTTTCCCCGTATGCCAAGCCCGGCGTACCGGCCTCTGCTTATGAAAAATACCTATCTGATTTTGGGTAGCTGGCTGGCGCTGCTGGCCGCCCCGGCTGCCGCCCAGGATACACCCTACCCGCCCCACCGACGGCAAGGGCAACTGGCTCACGTACGACCAGCCACCCAAGCCCGCCCCCGACCCGGTCGCGGCTACGACGGGGCCCCAGGTTGGCCGGAGCACCAAGACCACGATGGGCACCACCTACGTGCCCCTCGACAACGACATCTACCGCCTGATTGATCGGTACGCCATCCTGCATGGCTCCGATTCGCTGGGCGATATTCATACCTCGGTGCGGCCCTACACCCGCGCCGCAGTGGCCCAACTGGCCGAGCGCATGCTGGCCGACTCCAGCGCCGGCCTCTCGCGCCAGGACCGCTTCAATGTGCGCTACCTGCTGCGCGACAACTGGCACGATACCCGCCTCGATTCGGTGGTGAATGCCCGCTCCAACCCCTACCTGGGCTTTCTGTACCAGCGCCACTCCGATCTGTATAGCGTGGAAACGCCCGACTTCTCGTTGCGCGTGAACCCGGTGGCGGGCCTGAGCCTGGGCAACAACGACGGGGCCAAGAACTACTCCTTCCTCAATACCCGCGGCGTGCAGGTAGAAGGCACCGTGGACCAGCGCCTGGGTTTCTACGCCTTTCTGGCCGACAACCAGATGGCCGTGCCGTTTTACGTGCAGGAGCGGATTGAGCGCGACCGGGCCGTGCCGCACGAGGGCTTCTGGAAACCGTTTAAAACCACGCCCGGCCAGTACGACTTCCTCTCGGCGCGCGGCTACGTAACCTACGCCGCCGGCCGCCACGTGAGCCTGCAGCTGGGCCACGACCGCAACCAGATCGGCAACGGCTACCGCAGCCTCATTCTGTCGGACTACTCCTCGCCCTACCTGTTCCTGAAAATTCAGACCCGGGTCTGGAAACTCAAGTACCAGAACCTGTTCGCCCAGCTCATCACCGACCCCTCGGATCTGGATGCCGCCTACGACCGTAAGTTTCTGGCCCTGCACCACCTGAGCCTCGATGTGCTACCCAACCTCAACATCGGCGTATTTGAAAGCATCCTGTCGGGTTCGCGGCGCACTGACTCGGTGCAGGTAAAGCTGCCCAATGGCACCTTTCAGGTGCAGTCGCAGCAGCGTAACACGTTTGAGTTGCAGTATCTCAACCCGGTTATTTTTTACCGGGCCATTGAGCAAAGCGTGGGCTCCGCCGACGGCAACGCCTTATTGGGCCTCGATTTCAAGTGGAATATCAAAAAACAGGTGCAGGTGTACGGCCAGGTGGTGCTCGATGAGTTCTTGCTGGGTCAGATTCGGGCCGGCAACGGCTCGGCCAACAACAAACAGGCTGCCCAGCTCGGGGCCAAGTACCTCAACGTGGCCGGCATCCGCAACTTCGATCTGCAGGGCGAGTTCAACTTCATCCGGCCGTTCACCTACCAGGCCATCGACAAGTACCGCAACTACCAGCACGCCGCCCAGCCGCTGGCCCACCCCATGGGTGCCAACCTGTGGGAGCTGATTGGCATTGCCAGCTACCAGCCCCTGCCCCGCCTGCACGTGGTCGGCAAAGGCTTCCTGGTGAAGCAGGGCCTCGACCTGGCCGGCCAGAACTACGGCTCCAACGTGCTGCTGCCCTACACCACCCGCCCCGCCGAGGAGGGCTTTTTCGTGGGCAGCGGCATCACCTCCTACCTGCTGCACACCGACCTGACGGCCTCCTACCAAGCCGCCCATAACCTGTTCCTCGACGGCAAGCTTGTTTACCGCCACCGCACTTTCTCGGGCAACGCCCCCGTGCCCGCCTACTACACGGCCGACGGCGGCGCCCTGGCTTCCATCGCCCTGCGCTGGAACATTGCCCAGCGGTTGCACGAGTTTTGAGGTGAGCCGAGTTGCCAGTTGCGGTTGCCAGTGAAAGGGAACGTCATGCTGAGCGCAGGCGCAGCCGGAGTCGAAGCATCTCTACCGCCGTTGCAATGCCAGTCGACCGACAAGAATTAGTATTGCGGTAGAGATGCTTCGACTGCGGCTGCGCCTCCGCTCAGCATGACGTTTTCTTTCCTCATTCCCCCACTCCCCCCACCATGCGCCACGACCCGGCTACGCTGCTGCTTTACCGGCCCGTTAACCAGGCGGAGCTGGATTTGATTGCGGCCTCCGACTGGCTGGAATTTCCGCCGCGCCTGCCGGAGCAGCCGATTTTCTACCCCGTACTCAACGAGCAGTACGCCGCCCAGATTGCCCGCGACTGGAACGTGCCCAACTACGGCATGGGCTACGTGCTGCGCTTTGCCGTGGATGCCGACTATGTGGCCCAGTTTCCGGTGCAGAACGTGGGTGGCCGGGAGCACGACGAATTGTGGGTGCCGGCCGAGGAGTTGGCTGAATTCAACCGCCAAATCGTGGGCCGCATTGAGATAGTGGCCATTTTTGAGGCGGAGTAAGCGGCCTCTCCATCAGCCAGAGAGCCCCGCCGGTTACGAACCGACGGGGCTTTTTCGTATGTCAATTCCTCGTTTTCAGCCCGTGATGCGGAGCGAGTTACCGGTTTGCGCCACGGTGTACTGCTTGAGCGAGGCGGGCGGCGGGCCGGCCAGCACCGTGCCGGCGCTATTGTAGGTGCCGCCGTGCCGGGGGCACTGCACCTGGTTCGAGTTGCTGTTGAAGCTGAGCGTGACGCCCTCGTGGGTGCAAGTGGCCTGCAAGGCAATGTAGGCCCCGGCGCTGGTTTTAGCCACCAGCACCTGGTTGTTGGCCCCGTACACGAAGCCCGTACCGGCTGCCAGCTGGGCATTGGCCGGAGTTGTAAGGTCGAGGGTGAAGTCGACGCTGCCGGGAGTGGGCGGCGGCGTACCACTTCCCGAGCTGCCGTTGGGGCCAACACTGTCGCTTTTGCCACAGCTATGCAGCGTGCCGGTGGCCGCAGCAGCTGTACCCAAAACACAGAGTTGAATAAAGTCTTTCCGGTTCATACTTGGAGGTGGGGGTAAACTGGCAGCTGACCCGCGCCAGGGCAGCCTGGCTGCCCGCCCAACGGAAGATACGACGAACGGCCCAGCTTTGGACTTGGCAGGCCGGCGGATACCTTACCTTTGCGGCTGCCCATGAAAACCTACCTCCGCATTCTGCAGTATGCCCGCCCCTGGGTGGCGTTTCTGCCCCAGTACCTGCTCTATACCCTGCTGACCATCTTGTTCAGCATCGCCAACTTCACGCTCATCATTCCGCTGCTGAGCATCCTGTTCGATAAAACCGACAAGATGCAGGCCCCCGGTCAGCTACCGGTGTTCCGGCCAACTCTCACCTGGGTAACCGATACGTTTTACTACTTTTTTGCCGGCGTGCTCGACAGCTACGGCAAGCTGGGGGCGCTGGCCTTCGCCTGCGGCGTGGTGGTGGTGTCGGTGCTGCTAAGCAACGTATTTCGCTACCTGAGTCTGCGCCTGCTGGCCACGGTACGGGCCCGCGTGATTCGCAACCTGCGCCGCGACCTTTACTACCGTATCGTGGGGTTGCAGCTGGGCTTTTTCGGGGGCGAACGGAAGGGCGATTTGATGTCGCGCTTTACGGCCGACGTGCAGGAAGTGGAGACATCGGTGGTCAATACCATGACCGCCGTTATCAAGGAACCCCTGACTATTGTGGCCTACTTCGTGGTGCTGTTCCACATTTCGGGGCCGCTTACGCTGTTTACGCTGGTGCTGCTGCCCATTTCGGGGGGCATCATTGCCACGGTGGCCAAGCGCCTGCGCAGCCAGGCCAAGCAAAGCCAGAGCACGCTCGGCTCCATGCTGTCGGTGATTGATGAAACGCTGGGCGGCATCCGCGTTATCAAGGCCTTTAATGCACAGGAGTACATCAAAGGCAAGTTCGAGGAGCAGAACGACCAGTACGCCCGCACCTCGCGGCGCATCGACAACACCCGCGACCTGGCCTCGCCCTTTTCCGAATTCGCGGGCGTATCGGTGGTGGCCGGGCTGCTGTATTTTGGGGGCTCTTTGATTCTGGGCGGACAGTCGGACCTGGACGGGGAGGCGTTTATCGGGTACGTGATTCTGTTTTCGCAGGTGCTTACGCCGGCCAAGGCGCTGTCGTCGTCGTTTGGCAACATTCAGCGCGGGCTGGTGGCCGGCGAGCGGGTACTGAGCATCATCGACACCGAGCCGCTGATTCGGGACCGGCCCGACGCCCGGGTGCTACCGCCCTTCCAGGATCACATTGAGCTGCGCAACTTACAATTCGGCTACGACGACGCGCCAGTGCTCGAAAACATCAACCTGACCATCAAAAAAGGCCATACGGTAGCTTTGGTAGGCCCCAGCGGCGGCGGCAAAAGCACGTTGGCCGATCTGCTGCCCCGCTTCTACGACCCCACCGGCGGCCAGCTGCTCATCGATGGCCACGATGTGCGCGACTGCACCATTCACTCGGTACGCGACCAGATGGGCATCGTCACGCAGGAAAGCATTCTGTTCAACGACACCATTTTCAATAACATCCGCTTCAACACCCAGGCCACCGAGCAGGAAGTGATGGAGGCCGCCCGCATCGCCAATGCCCACGACTTTATTACGGCCACGCCCGAGGGCTACCAGACCGTTATCGGCGACCGGGGCTCGCGGCTTTCGGGCGGGCAGCGGCAGCGCCTGAGCATCGCGCGGGCCATCCTGCGCAATCCGCCCATCCTCATTCTCGACGAAGCCACTTCGGCCCTTGACACCGAGAGCGAGCAACTGGTGCAGCAGGCCCTCACGCGCCTCATGCAAAACCGCACCAGCCTCGTCATTGCCCACCGCCTGAGCACCGTACAGCACGCCGACGAAATCATCGTGCTTCAGCACGGCCGCATTGTGGAACGCGGCACTCACGAAGAGCTGCTACGCCATGAGGGCGGCCTCTACCAGCGCCTGAGCAGCATGCAAACCGCCAGCGGTGGACTAGCTTGAAATCCTCATTGAAGGGCTGGTCAAGCTCAACTATAACCAAGCGCTTTCTATTTACAAAGTGCTATATTTAGTCCGTCCATTCGGTTCTCCCGTATGAATGGACCTCTTATTCTGCTTTTAACCTGCTTCTGAAATATGCTCGCCCTCAAACGCCTGGTTACGATTCTGGTCATGATTTTTCTGGTGCTGGCTTTGCTAGTACTGCTGCTGCCTTCGGTGCAAACCAGTTTTGTGGGCATGGCCGGCTCGCCCCAGGCACTATACTATAGCCTCTTGGTTGCGGCCGTGATTTTGCTTGGCCTGCACCTGGTTACCGAGAACCTCGACAGCACCCTGCTACGCCGCGAGGTAGCCGGCTACGAGCGCAAAATCAATGAACTCAAGGCCCGCCTCTACGACCAGCAGCTGGAGCAGCAGCGGGCTGCTGAGCGCCCGCCCATTACGCCCCGCACCGGCGTTACGACTTACCCTGATACCCCGTTGTACCCGCAGTCGGACCCGAGCCTGAGCAATGCCCCGCTCGAGAACCCCAACGCCATCATTCCGCCCGCCGACGGCAGCTCAAACCAGCCGTTGTAAGCCCCGTTTTCCGTGACGTCTCCCCTTTCGCTGACCGACCAAATCCGCGCCGAGCTAACCCAGGCGCAAACCGTGCTGGAGCAGTTCATGCAGAATCCGGCCAACCTAGCCGCCATCGAGCAGGCTGCCCGGCTTATGGCCGATTCGCTCAATCAGGGCGGTAAAATCCTGACCTGCGGCAACGGCGGCTCGCTCTGCGACGCCCAGCATTTTGCCGAGGAGCTCACCGGCCGCTACCGCCAGAACCGCCGCGCCTTGGCCGCCATTGCCCTTACCGAAGCCTCGCACATGAGCTGCGTAGCCAACGATTTTGGCTATGAGTACGTGTTCAGCCGCTACGTGGAAGCCCTGGGCCGCCCCGGCGACGTACTGCTGGCCATCAGCACCAGCGGCAACTCGCCCAACGTACTGCGGGCCGCCGAGGCCGCACGGGCCCAGGGCATGCAGGTGGTGAGCCTGACGGGTAAAGATGGCGGCCAACTCGCCAGCCTAAGCGACGTGGAAATTCGCCCTGCCCACACTGGCTATGCCGACCGGATTCAAGAAATCCACATCAAGGCCATCCACATCATGATTATGCTCATTGAGCAGTTAGTGGAGCAGGACAGGAATTAGAAATTAAGCATTGAAAATTGGGGTGGCCCTTGTCGCAAAACCGCTTTGCTGCCAGCAGCAGATTAGCGTTCTTGCGGCAGGGGCCGCTGCTGTTACCAGTCTGCTGCTGAACGCGCTCCGCCTTCTAGTTTTCAATGCTTAATTTTCAATCCCCCCCTTTCTATGCTTACGAAAACCTTCGGCTCAGCCGTACAGGGAGTAAATGCCTATACCATTACTATTGAAGTTGTCGTTTCGCAGGGTACCGGTTTTTTTGTGGTGGGCCTGCCCGATAATGCCATTAAGGAAAGCCAGCAGCGGGTAGAGGCGGCCCTCAAGTTTCGGGGCTACCGGATGCCGCGCACCAAGGTAGTCGTGAACATGGCCCCGGCCGACATTCGCAAGGAAGGCTCAGCCTACGATCTGCCCATCGGCCTGGGCATCCTGCACGCCTCCCAGCAGCTGGTTACCGAGCGGCTGGCCGACTACGTGATTATGGGCGAGCTGGCGCTGGACGGCGAGTTGCGGCCTATAAAAGGCGTGCTGCCGATTGCCATTCAGGCCCGCAAAGAAGGTTTTAAAGGGCTGATTCTGCCCCGCGAGAATGCCCAGGAAGCCGCCATCGTCAATAGTCTCGACGTGATTCCGGTGGGCACCATGCAGGAGGCCGTGGATTTTCTGGAAGGCCGGCTGGAAATTGCGCCGGTGGTCATGGACACCCGCGACGTATTTCGGCAGGCAGCCAACCAGTACGAAGCCGATTTTGCCGACGTGCAGGGCCAGGAGAACATCAAGCGGGCCCTCGAAATCGCCGCCGCCGGGGGTCACAACGTGATTATGATCGGCCCGCCCGGGGCCGGCAAAACCATGCTGGCCAAGCGCCTGCCCGGCATTTTGCCCGCCCTGAACATGCAGGAGGCGCTGGAAACGACCAAAATTCATTCGGTGGCCGGCCGGCTCGGGGCCAACGCCTCGCTCATCCATACCCGCCCCTTCCGCTCGCCCCACCACACCATTTCCGACGTGGCGCTGGTGGGCGGCGGCAGCAACCCGCAGCCGGGCGAAATCTCGCTGGCCCACAATGGGGTACTGTTTCTCGATGAGCTGCCCGAGTTCAAGCGCACGGTGCTGGAGGTAATGCGCCAGCCCTTGGAGGAGCGCCGCGTAACCATTGCCCGGGCCAAGCTCAGCATTGAGTTTCCGGCCAATTTCATGCTCATCGCCAGCATGAACCCCTGCCCCTGCGGCTACTACAACCACCCCGAAAAGGAGTGCGTCTGTGGCCCCGGCGTGGTGCAGCGCTACCTTAATAAGGTGAGTGGCCCCCTACTCGACCGCATCGACCTGCATGTGGAAGTTACGCCCGTCACCTTCGACCAGATGGCCGAAACCCGCCGCTCCGAGGACAGCCGCACCATTCAGAACCGCGTAGCCGAAGCTCGCCAGCGCCAGACCGCCCGCTTCGCCGACTTCCCCGACATCCACTCCAACGCCCTCATGCCCTCGCAGATGGTCAAGGATATCTGCCGGATTGATGCCGCCGGCCTCACGCTGCTCAAAACGGCCATGGAGCGCCTTGGCCTCTCGGCCCGCGCCTACGACCGCATCCTCAAGGTGGCCCGCACCATCGCCGACCTGGCCGCCACTGAGAACATCGAGCTCCCCCACCTGGCCGAAGCCATCCAGTACCGCAGCCTTGATCGGGAAGGTTGGGCCGGGTAAGGTGGTGAATGACGTTCTTCACACCCGATTTCCTCTCCTCATTCACTCATGTACCAAAGCTTCATCAACCGCTGCTTTTTCGGATGGATGCGAAGCGGGCGCACCATCTGATATTTGATAGTCGGCCTGATCGGCCGACCGAACGGGCCACCAGGGTCATCCGGTACCTGAGCCCCCACAGCCGCGGACAGCTACCCATTATTGGAGTAGGCGGTATTTACTCGGCCGCCGATGCGCGCAGGAGATGGAAGCCGGCGCTTCGTTGTTGCAATTGTACTCGGGCTTTATTTATGAGGGTCCAGGCCTACCGAAGCAAATCAATCGGGCCTTGTCCAGGAGGCTTAGCTGAGCGTTGCAGACGGGCTACTACCAGAAGCTATGTACCGTAGGCTAATTATTCAATAACCATTATTCGATAATATGCACCAACTAATTATTTGCAATCAAATATTGCCATTATAGACAAACACCCATTAAGCAATTTCAATGTGCTTAATAATAATAATAATAATATAATAAACCATAATTCTATACAATTATCTTAATTACAGCATTATACACGCTTAAAAGTAGTCTTAAATCCACTTACCACAACTGCAAATATCATTAAATACTAGGTTTTTATATTATTTTTTCCTATATTTGTATCATAGCAAAACGAAATCATTCACTTAATCCTATTAAATGCAGTACGCAATCAATGAAATCACTAGTATTCCCAATAATCAAATAAAGAAGCTCCAGGAGCAAGGCATTAAGACAGCCGAAGCACTATTGGACGCAGCTCGTACGCCGGCTGACCGTCGGGCTCTTGGCTTCGGCCACGGGCATCGAAGAAATTAAACTATTCAAGTGGGTCAATTATGCCGACTTGTCGCGAATCGACGGTCTGGACCCGGAACTAACTACTCTGCTGGAAGAAGCTGGCATCACGACTATGCTGGACCTGCGCGGCCGTTCGCCGTTCAGCTTGCACAGCAAAATGGTGTCCATCAACCAGAAACGCCAGCTGGTAAGCGAAGTGCCCGATATGTTGCATATGGCCGATATTGTGAATCACGCCAAATCGATGGAGCCCGAAGTGGCTTACCGCGACGCCAAATAAGTAAGCAAGGCGCAGAATCCCGCGCAGCCGGCTACCTACTTTCTCTTCCCACCCTACCCAGCCGGTTGCTTTCCCACTGCTCCTAGCCCCCCTGCGCCTACAACCCAATTTTTTGGGCTAAAGCCCCAAGCGCCACTCTATGACAGAGTGGCGCTTGGGGCTTTAGCTTGTTTCAGAAAGCAACACGAAAGCACGAAACACTATTGCCACCTGGGCTACGCTTGCGGGCCTGCCACGACGTGGGAGCTGACGCCGGTTTTAGGAACGTAGTGCCGTTGCAGCCACAATAGTAGCGGCACGAGTACCAGTGTAGGCCACAGGAAATTGAGTGGAAAGGCAATAAACGTGAGGCTGGTGGCCGAAAACGCCGATACCGCGGCAATGTAGGAGCCCACGAAACCCGAGATGTGGTTGCGCAGCCACTGCCCTGCCGGCCACGGACCAGGCCGCCGGAAGCCCTGCAGCTGCCGGAGCGTCGTGAATACCCCGATGGCCCCGAACACGACCATAGCCAGATTGAAGGGTTGATGCCACAGCCCGTAACCCAGCGTGCCGGCAAATACCAGCAGGCCCAGGGTTACGCTTGCCCAGTCGTACAGGCCCGGCCGCTGGCTCTGGCCCATGCCCTTGTGGTGCAACGAGCGGTAGCCGAACTGGGCCAGATAAAGACTGAAGACGCCCGTTAGCAGCAGAAATGTGAGCCCTTTGAGGCTGGCCGCCACAATGGCGGTGGTGCCGGCTACCAGCATGGCCCAGAAGAATACCTGCCCCCAAAGCCGGTGGGCCGCCCCGCCCTTACGCACCAGCAGGGCTATTGGGGCCACGAAAAAACCCGTAAAACCCGCGGCAATATGCAGCCAGCGGTTATAAAGCAGAAAAGTTTCCATGCGGCAGTGGTTGAGGTTTGCTCATGACCGAAGCAACGCATTTGGGCCGACACTTGCCCGTTTTTCTTGCTCAACCGTTGGCCGGGGCATCCCAACCGGGGCGCAGGCCGCCTGAAACGGTCGGCCGCTGCTTATTCCGGCAGCAAATCAGAGCTTCAGTCCCAGCCGCCACTCAATCACGTCGGCGGCCCCGCGGTGAATTTTGAGGTCGACGTTGCCGAACACCCGGGGCGTGAAGTGGTACTTGAGGCCCAGGCGCTCGTAGTAGAACTTGTTGGATTTGTAGGGATTATAGACGTAGAAGCCCAGCTGCGATACAAAGGCCAGCCGCCCGAACAGCAGCTCGTGGCCCACATAAACGCCGGCCTTCTTCACGTCGGGCTGGCGGCCGGGAGCGGTAGTGCGGGCCGTGTCGCCGGTAGGCTTTGCAGATCGGCTCGTTGCTGGGCCAGCAGGCTGCGGTCGTAGAAGCCTTCAAGGCCTGCTACCAGGTTGCTCTTGCGGTTTACGCGCCGGCCCGCCGCCAGCGTCACGGAGTTGACCAGGTAGCGCTCGGGGTCGGACTCGCTGCGCTGCTTCCAGCCGACCGACGTGCTCAGATTGAGGAAATTACGGCCGATATCGGTGGGCTCGGGGGCCGGGGCGAGGCCCAGGGGCCGGAAGGGGCGCTGCTGATGGTAGTTGAGGCCCACAAGCACGGTGGGCAGGTTGATGCCGAAGTTAGGCTTGGTGGTGGCCCCGTTGGAATAGTGGTTCAGGCCCAGACCCAGCAGCAGGCCCAGGTGCTCGGTCAGGGCGGCGTCGTACTCCAACCGCGTTTGAATGGTAGCGTTGAGCCGGGCGCTGACGATGGTGTTCTTGTGGTTGGTGGCCTGATCGTAGCCGACCGGGAAGTAGCCGACTCCGGTGCCGATGCGGAAGCTGATTTCCTGGCGCGCAGTGCGCCAAAAGGCTTTGTTGATGTATATGCCAGCCGCAAACGAGCGCCCCAGCACGGGGTTGTGGTAGTCGTAGTACGTGAGGGCCAGCCCTACTTTGGGGTAGCGGTACCAAGCGTGCCAGGGGGCCGCGCCATTGGTCTGGCGCTGCACATCAATCTCGATGCCCGTGGGGTGCGATACGGCCAGATGGCGCACGGCCGGCGTGTGGGGCAGAATGAAGCTGCCCAGCCCGTAGGCGCCCACCACCAGCGGCGCGGCCGGGACCGACTGCGCCCGGGCACCGTGCCAAGTGGCGCCGGCCAATAGCCCGGCCAATACCCAACCGTATCGAATTACCATATAAACTGTGCGGGCCAAACACTCAAAAGTAATGAAATAGCCCCGGAGGACCGCCCGGAAACCGGTCCTGATTTCGCGACTGGCAAGTTGCTTACTGACTGATGCTTAGGCGGAAACAGTTACGTGTGGCGCAATACAAACCTGAAGCAAATCTGAATTTTCCGGCAACCCTGCGCCCCGATTGCACGATATGAGGCCCTTAAAAACACTAAAGACCCAATGAGCAGGGCTTAGGGCCATGCTGTTACAATGCCCGCCAATCCGGGCCTCACCCTTTCAACTTCGCTTTGCACATGAAAAAATTTGCTCTTCTGGCCGCCATAGGCGTTGCCGCTGTTTCCGCTGTACACGCTCAGGATGCCGGTGGCTTCCGCATTGGGGTGAAAGTAGGCGGTACCTATTCCAACATCTCGGGCGACAACGTCAACCAGATTACCGGCGCCAACTACAGCACCGACCTGGGCGACTACAAGCTGGGCTATAACGCCGGCATCGGGGCCAGCATTCCGCTGACCAGCGATGGGTTCCTCTCCTTCGCCCCCGAACTGCTTTATAACCGCAAGGGCTACGAAATCAAATCGAAGCAAACCAGCGGCTTCAGCAGCCCCAACATCAAGTCGGTGGAGGATGAGCAGCAGCGCGTGCTGCACTACCTCGATGTACCCCTGCTGGCCCGCATCAATGCGGGCGGGCTGTTTTTCGAGCTCGGCCCCCAGGTAAGCTACCTGTTCGGCTCCAAAAACAAGCAGCAGACGACCATCAAGTACTCCGACGGCACCAAGGACAAGACGGAAAACAACGGCGGTTTCCGCGACTACACCGGCGTGAGCCGCGACGAGGCCTACAAATCCGATCTGGCCCAGTTCGATATCAGCGGCGTGGCCGGCGTAGGGTACATGACGGAGAGCGGGGTCAGCCTGGGCCTGCGGTATGCACGCGGCTTCAACTCGCTTATCGATACCAAAAACCAGGACAACGAGCCCAAGGCATTCAACAACGCCTTCACCCTGCAGCTGGGCTACCTGATTCCGACCCGCTAAGCTGCGCAACACACTGCCGATGGCTGCTCTTCTATCCGAAGGGCAGCCATCATTTTTTTTCCGGTGGCGTATGCTTTCGGGCCTGATATTTCGTTAGAGGCAGAATTGTGGCACATTTTTCGTCAGGTGCCCATAAGTTCCCCAATCTTCAACTTTTGCTCAGAACTCCTATGAAAAAGTCACTGCTGGCCGCTGCGGCCCTACTTGCTACGGTTGCCGTCACCGATTCGAAAGCCCAGGGCGTCCGCCTCGGCGTGAAAGGCGGAGCTAACCTCTCCAACCTGTCGGGCAGCTTCGACAACAAGGATGGCTACGACAACAAATTTGGCTTCCACGGCGGTCTGATGCTGAACGTGGGTTTGCTCGACGACGGCTTCCTCTCGCTTCAGCCCGAAGTGCTGTACTCGCAGAAGGGCTATAGCTACGACAATAGCTATGCTTTCGGGACGGCCAGGAACGAGGGCGATGTTACCTACAACTACATCGATGTACCAGTGCTGCTGAAAGTGAAGGCCGGCAACCTGTTCTTTGAGGGCGGCCCCCAGTACAGCTACCTGCTGAAAGTGAAGGACGAGTCGGTCCGTACGCTGGGTGGCACCATCGTAAACCGTACCCCCACCGAGCAAAACCTCGACAACGTAAACCGCAACGAGTTTGGCTACGTGGCTGGCCTCGGCTTCCAGTCGGAAACAGGCCTGATGCTGGGCCTGCGCTACAACGGCGCTATCACCGATTTTGCCAAAAACAAGAGCTACCGCAACGGCGAGCTGACCAACGCCCGCAACCAGGTGTTCCAACTCTCGCTCGGCTACCTGATTCCGAACAATTAATTGCGGCCTCTCCGCAAGCGAAATATAAAAAGGCCTTCCTGCTAATCAGGAAGGCCTTTTTATGCTTTAAAATACACCTCCGGCGGCGCGCTGGCCGGCGGCGGCTACTTCATGGCGGCCGCGTAGTTGCGGTAGAAGTGCGGGATGGTTTCGATGCCTTTCAGGAAGTTGAAGACGCCGTAGTGCTCGTTGGGCGAGTGGATGGCGTCGGAGTCGAGGCCGAAGCCGAGCAGCACGGTATCGAGGCCCAGCTCGCTTTTGAACATGGCCACGATCGGGAATAGAGCCGCCGCCGCGTGTGGGGATGGGGCGCTTGCCGAAGGTGGTTTCCATGGCATCGGCCGCCGCTTTGTAGGCAACCGAATCGGTGGGCGTTACTACGGGCTCGCCGCCGTGGTGGGGCTTTACCTTCACCGTTACACCGCTGGGCGCGATGCTGGCGAAGTGCTTCTGGAACAGGGCCGTAATTTCTTCGGAGGTCTGGTTGGGCACCAGGCGCATCGAGATTTTGGCGTAGGCCTTGGAGGCAATAACGGTTTTGGCACCCTCGCCGGTGTAGCCGCCCCAGATGCCGTTCACATCGAGCGTGGGCCGGATGCCCACGCGCTCGACGGTGGTGTAGCCCTTTTCGCCGTACACGTCGGGCAGGCCGATGCTCTGCTTGAACTCGTCGTCGGAGTGCGGTACGCGGTTGAGCTCGGCGCGCTCCTCGTCGCTGAGCACGGCCACGTTGTGGTAGAACTCGGGGATGGTGATGTGGTTGTTCTCGTCGTGCAGGCTGGCAATCATCTTGCAGAGCACGTTGATGGGGTTGGCCACCGCGCCGCCGTAGAGGCCCGAATGCAGGTCGCGGTTGGGGCCGGTTACTTCCACCTCGTGGTAGCTCAGGCCGCGCAGGCCCACCTCGATGCTGGGCTGGTCGTTGGCCAGCATGCCGGTATCGGAAATCAGGATGACGTCGGCCTTCAGCTTGGCCTTGTTTTCGCGCACGAAGATGGCCAGGTTGTTCGAGCCGATTTCCTCCTCGCCCTCAATCATCACCTTGATGTTGCAGGGGAAGGCGCCGTCCTGCTTCATCACTTCCAGGGCCTTCACGTGCATGTACACCTGGCCTTTGTCGTCGCAGGCCCCGCGGGCGTAAATCTTCTCGTCTTTGATAACCGGCTCGAAGGGCGGCGAATCCCAGAGCTCGTAGGGGTCGGCGGGCTGCACGTCGTAGTGGCCGTACACGAGCACGGTGGGCAGGCTCGCATCCACGATTTTCTCGCCGTACACGATGGGGTTGCCGGCCGTGGGGCACAGCTCCACGTTATCGAGGCCGACTTCTTCGAAGCGGGCTTTCAGGTACTCGGCAGCCTTGGTGATGTCGCCCGCGAACTTAGGGTCGGCCGACACGCTGGGGATGCGGAGCCAGTCGATGAGTTCGGTGAGGAAGCGGTCCTGGTTGTCTTGCAGATAAGAAGCCATACGGGGTGGTTTGGGTTGAAAATTTAGCTGTTAGCTGAAGGAACGGCGTCGGAGAGCTAATAGCTAACAGCTATTAGCTAAAAAATAGCAGCTCAATAAATTATCTAGCCGCCTGGCTGCACTGGCGCAACCAGGCCATGGCCGTTTGCTCGTCGCTGAATACTTTGGCCTCGAATGCCTCCAGCTGGGCATAAAAGGTGCTGGCCGAGCCTTCGGCCAACGAGTCGGGGGTGGTAATCATGGCAAAATAGCGCAGGCCGGCGGCGGCGGCGTTGGGGGCCCACACGTTGATGACCCAATCCATGGAATGGTCCCAGGGGCCGAGCACCTTGCGCGTGTCGTTGAGCACGCACGAGAAGCCCGATTCGGCCAGGGCCGTCGTGTAGGCATGGGCGCCGGCCTTGATGCTGTCGGCCGTCAGGTAGCCCATCCAGTCGACGGCAATCCAGCGGTTGACCTGGTCGTCCTCGACCGTGATGTAGGGCCGGCCCAGGGAGCTTTTAAGTTCTTGTTTCATGGTAGCGGAAGCAGCAGCGGGGAGAAGACAGAAAGATTAACCGGCGGCCGGTTCGTGCAGCACCTGCCGCAGCCAGCGCTTGGCCTCGGGCAGGGTGCGGTGGTGAGATACCTCGATGGCGTAAGCATCGGCGGCTTCGGTGTTGGCCGTGTAGCCCTGCACCGACATCTGGCCAAACACGCTTTCGGGCGACACGAAGCTCACGTGCCGGATGCCGGCGGCGTGGGCCCGGGGGTTCCAGTCGGTGCGGAGCCAGTGCTGGTCGTCGGGCGTAACGGCACTAACCAGGCGGGTATCGGCCAGCCAGCCCAGCGGACGGGTGCGGTGGCTTTCCTCGATGTAGAGCGCCAAGCCGCGGTCCATGAGCGACCGAAACTGCTGGCGGTTGGCAAAACTGTGCCACTGCACAATCAGGCAGGGCACTTCGGGAGCCAGCAGCATGCTGCCGTAGGATTCGGTAATCAGGGCAAGGTCGGGCATAGGTTAAAGGTAAGGGAAGAATATCGGGGTGGCGTTGGGCCGGGTGGGCCAACTGACTGAAAGTACTGCCCCCAAGCCGGAAGCTCTAATGGCGGGCGGCGGCTTACTTCTTATCCCAGGGCATGGGTACGCGGCTTTCGGTACCGGCCCGCAGCCGGCCGATGTTGGCGCGGTGGGTATACACGAGCAACGCGGCCAGCACGAAGCCAAACCAGAGCAGCAGCGAGTTATCGGGGCGGAAGGCGGGCAGCAGTTGGAGCACGGCGAAAGTCAGGCCGGCCGTCATGCTGCTCAGCGACACGTAGCGCGAAATCAGCAGCACCGCAATGAATACCAGAATGCACACACCCACCGTGGCCGGGGCAATGGCCAGCATCATGCCCAGTACCGTGGCCACGCCCTTGCCCCCCCGGAAGCCCGCCCAGATGGGGTAGATATGCCCCACCACCGCCAGCACTCCGCAGGCCAACTGGAAATAGAGCAGCTGTCCGGGCTGAATGGCGCCCTGCCCCACCATCACGGTGGCCAGCGAGGTAGCGGCCCAGCCCTTGAGTACGTCCACGGCCATCACGAACGAGCCCGGCTTCTTGCCCAGCACCCGGAACGTGTTGGTAGCCCCCGAGTTGCCCGAGCCGTGCTCCCGAATATCAAGCCCAAAAAACGCTTTTCCCACCCATAATGCTGTCGGAATAGAGCCAATAAGGTAAGCGGCCACCAGCAGGCCGAGCACTAACGGAAGGTTCATAAGGAGCGGGAGTAGCGGTTTGGTCGGCTGGTAAAGATAGGGGTCGGTGAGGAGTGCGGCGTAACGCCCCCAACAAAAAGACCCGGCAGCTACGCTACCGGGTCTTTTTAGAGTTAATCAGCAAATGGGTCGTCGCCGGCTTTCTTCTTTTTCTTCTTGTCCTTCTTCGAGTCCTCTACCGGCGGCTCGGCGGCGGGTGGAGTGGCCTCCACGGCGTCCTTCTTTTTGCGGCCTTCGGGCGCGGCGGGCGGGGGCGTGTCGGCGGCGGCCTCCTTGTTCTTGCGGCTCTTGCGGCCGGTGTCCTCCGCTGGAGCAGGCGGCGTGTCCTGCATAGCGTCCTCGACGGGGTCATTCTTCTTGCGCTTCTTCTTTTTCTTGCCCGTATCCTCCATGAAATCGAAGTTGCCCGTGCTCTGGGGCTGGGTCACGTTGATGCGGCGCTTGCCCGTTTCGTTGAGGTAGTCTTTGCGGAAGTGGTTGAGGAAAAGCTGCACTTCCTGCTCGTCGCCGAGGTAGAAGCCGTATTCGGTGGCCGTGTTGTAGTCGCCTTTAGCCTTGAGGCCGATGATTTCGTCGAACGACCCGTGCTGGGCCTTGGCCAGCAGCACGTTGTTGGTGTATTTGAGGTAATACCAGGTCTGGGGCTCGGCTTCGAGGTAGATTTCCACGGCGTCGCCGTTAGCTTCCTTCTTGATTTCGATGTAACCGTCAATCAGGGCATTCACGTCCTTCTTGCCCACACTCGCCAGCCCGATCTTACCCACCGAGTACCAGGCCCGCGCCTTATCGTTCCAGCGCAGGTTTACCTGGTTGAGCACAAACGTATGCGCAACCTTCCCCGCAAACCGCTGCAACGACAGCGCCCCGCTCTTGCGGGTGGCGTAGTCGCGGGCCGCTGCGTTGCCGAACATGTCCCCGATCTTATAAAGCTGGCTTGGGGTCGTGTTCAGGGCCTCGGGCGCGCCCTTGGCATTGGTGGCCAGGTCCTGAGCCATGGCCTCCACCGCCTTCTCGGGCAGGTTAATGTCAATGGCCATGAAGGTGTCGAGGTCGTAGATGGCGCTATCGGGCTTGGCATAGCCCAGGCCGGCGCTGGCAATGGTGTAGTCCTTGTTGGAGTTGATGAGGTTGAACTTGCCGCGGAAGTTCAGTGCCCCGGTCGAATCCTGCAGCGTAAGCACCGACCCCTCATAAATATCAGGGTCGTAAGGATTGTGACGGCTGATGGCGTACACCCGCTGGCGGCGGTCGTAGCTCAGCGTACCGTCCACCGTGAACAGGTTCATGTCCGTCACGCCCGGCTTGGGGGCCACGAACAGCGGATACACTTTGCCCGAGCCCTCGCCCACGAACAGGCCCGAAAGCATGGGCGTATCGCTTTCATCCTTCGGGTTGTTGAGCTTGATGCGGATGCGCTGAGGGTCGATGGTATCCTGGACGGCAAACCAGTCGGAGGCCGAGGCGGCTTTCACAAAGTTGAGCTTCGCCTGGCCATCGAAGTTGAAGCCCTTCTTCTGCGAATTCATAATCACGCCGCCCCGGTAGCTGATGCGCGGGGCGAGGCTGAATTTATCGGCCGCCGCAATGGTAGCTACCGCAATGGTAGGCGGCGTGTCTAGGCCCGGGCCATCGGCGGCGGGGCCCCGCCGCAGCAGGCCGCCCTTCTTGCCGCCGGTGTTCATGGCCGTAGCCGTGGCCAGCGAATCGACGTGGAAGTTGGCGAACTTGATAGCGAACGAGTCGGCCGACGTTTTGTAATTGTAGAGGGCATTGCCGCTGAAGGCCGTGCGCGAGAGTATTCGGATCTGGCCCTTGTAGAGGCTGTGGTACTTGGTCAGCGTGTCCATCGTGATGCCGGCGTTCTGGAATTCGCGTATTTCGGCATTAGGCAACACGTACACCTTGTTCGAGTCGGGCACAATCCAGGCGTCGGCGGCCGAAATGCGGGGTACGCCGCCCGCCACCAGCCGGTAGCGGCTCAGGTCGTACTGGCCCGTCGAGGCCTGGAACTTGAGGCCCTGCTGTTCGGGCTTGGTGCTGTAGAAGTAGGAGCGCGACGAATCGGCCCCCGGGGCCACGCGCAGCTGCACGAGCTTCTTCTTGAAGTCCCATTTGCCGCCCGAAAGCGTGGTGCGGTAGTCGGAGTAGGGCAGATCGATACTCGATTTACTGTCGTTGGCCTCGCGGGCAAACTCGGTGTTGCCAGCCTTCAAATCGTAGGTGAAGCTTACGTTGTTGGCCGTCAGGGCGGGCTTGTTTACCTCGGCCGACTTGATGTTGAACGTGGCCCGCTGGCCCGCATACTGGGTGGGCTTGAACACGAACGCGCTGGAGCGCACAAACGACTGCGGGCCATCCATTGCGCCGCGGCCCAGCAGGCCCCCGGGCGTGTAAGTGAGCGTGCCCTTGAAGCCATACGCCACGTCGTAAATGCGGAAGGCCTCGCCCTTGGTCTGGGTGGTCAGGAACATCGAATCCTGGCGCACGGCCCACTTCATCTGGTAGCCGGGCAGCAAGTCAACCTTGGCAAACTCGGTGCCCTTGAGCGGACCTGGCAGAATGGCGGCCGATTTGCCTACGGTCACGACTGAGTCTTTGTAGAAGATGAACTGGTCGCTGTTGAAGCTGCCGGTCAGGTACTTGATGTTGCCGATGCCCTGCAGGCCGCGGTTGCTCATGCTCACCTTATTATAGAGCGTGCCCTTACCGCCGTAGAGCGGGAAACCAGCCTTGGGCACATCATATACGAAACCCAGCGAGCCGTCTTCCTGCATACTGAGCTTGGTGGCAAAGCTGGGCATAATATCGCCCGATACGAACGTGCCTTTAAAGCCTACCGCCGCCCGGTTCTTGTTGTTGAGCGAGTCGAGCTTGAAGGGTGGAATATCGAAGTACAGCGTTGTGTCGTAGGCGCCGCCCAGTACTTCGGGCTTGTTGAAGAACACGTAGGCCCCGGTGCTGGCATCGAACGAGGGGTAGGCCCCCAGCTTTTTGCGGCCCGATTTGTTGTTGGGCGCGTTGATGTAAAGGCGGCCGGCCGAGTTTTTCTTCTTGTTGGTCAGGGCCCAGTCGAGTTCCTTGCGGGTTTTCATCACCGAGCCCTTCGAGCCCTTGCCCTTCACGATGATGGAGTCAATCTTCACCAGATCAATGAAGAAGCCGTCGTAGTCAAACTTGAACTCCTTGCCCTTGAAGATGAAGGCCGAGGCCACCACCGTGCCGTTGAAGAGCACACCGCGGTTTTTCTGAATCCGCACGATGCTCGAATCGGGCTTCACGAACACGGTCACCGAGTCGTCGGAGAAGTTGAAGCGGTCCACACCCCGCACGATGAGGTCGTTGTTGGTCAGGTCGAGGGTAGCGTTTTTACCCGAGGGCGAGAGGCTCTTGATAGCCAGGTGGTCGTAGTCCTTCTTGCCCCGCGACGAGTTCACGTAGTGCATGGCCTTGGGCAGAATCACGATCTGGTCGGTTTGCGGGTACCAGCCCACGTAGCCGTCGCGGGCCAGGCCGGCGGCTATCGAGCGCACATTATCAACCTTGAGCTTGCGGAAGCTGGCTACGTCCTGGACTGTAAACAGGCGCTTGTTGCCGTTTTCGAGGCTATAGCCCACAATCATCTGCAGCGGGTGCAGCTTGTTGATGGTCTTGATCTGCTGGTAGCGGGTATTGGTGTAGAACTCCTTCGACTCGAAATCAGCCGTCACTTGGTTTTTAGCCGTCAGAATTGAGAAGTCGATGTAGGGCGTGCGCACGGGCCAGTTGAGCAGCTCGGTTGTCACCTCCATCTGGTGGTAGGAGTCGTGGTAGGGCGTGTTCTTGTAGAGGCCCTCCTCGCGGGTGAGCTGGAGCACTTGGGTGCCTTTGTTGTACTTAAACTTAACGCTCGGGTGCGTGATGGAATCGGTCTTGTCCTGAAAAATGGATACGGCCGCGTGCTGGGCTGTAATCAGCGAGTCGCCCAGCAGGTAGGAGCGCGACGAGGCCCGAAACTTGGGCTTGCCATCCACATCGACAATAATGCGCGACAACGCCCCGTCGAGCGAGGCCGACAAGGCCCGCGAACCGGCGAGCGAGAAGCCCCCCAGATAGCGGAGGTTCTGCCCAATGTTCTTGACGCGGGCATCGTTGGTGGTCGAGATGAAGCGCGGATAGCCCGTGTCTTTGGCCACGCCGGCCTTACGCTGCACGCTTTTATAGGCCAGCCAGCCCTGTACCGGGTTTTCGAGCACGGCCGGGTAGCTAAGCGTAACGGGGTTGGCCACGAACTCGGCCTTGGTGATATCGAAATCGTAGGTGGTGAGGGCGGCCGACACGGGGTTGGCGTTTACCTGCCAGGCAAACTCGCCCCCATAGCCCACGAACCGGTTCTGGCCCGTTATCACGGCCCCGCTGGTTTTGCGGATGTACACCGAGTCGGAGGCCGTTACCAAGTACAAATCGGCGTTGTCGAGCATAATGGCCGCGCCGCGGGTGGGCGGGGCCATATAGCCTGCACTATACGTGGCGGCGGCATCGCCCCAGCCCGAGCTGACGGCCTTGTCGCCCTTTTTAGCGGTGGCGTCATCGGCGTTGCTCCAGGGGTCTTCATCGCCCCAGCCGCTGCTTTTCTTGGCGGCGGCTTTGCCGGCCGGGGCACTGGGCGGCGCTGCTACCGGAGCGGCAGGCGGCACCATCGAGGGCAGGTCGGTGGCGTTGTAGGCGAAGCGGAACGTGCCGCCTACTACCCGCAGCGAATTGTAGCGCGACTGGTACAGGAACTTCGTGTCGAGAAACCGGGCGGCCGTGGCCAGAAACTTGTCGGTATCGGCGGGCGGTTCCTTTTCCAGCGTTTTGCCCACCGTGTTGAGCAGCTGCGTCATCTGGTCGTCGGAGAGGTTCTGGACCAGGGCTCCGGCGGCAATGGCCGTGAAGAAGTGCTCGAACTGAGGCTTAGCCCGCAGCTTGCGCGCCAGCATGTACTGGCTCAAGGACACAATGTAGCGTTGCTGGGTAGCCGTGAGGCGGTTGCTGGCCCACACCTGCTGCAGGCGGGTGCCGGCCGCAATGGCCGTAACGTCTTTGGTGGTGGCCATCAGGGCCTGTACATCCACCATAAACTGCTCGGGCTCCGAGCTGAATTTACCCATGAACCTGGGCGGAGCTGTGGGGGCAGTGGGTTGCGCGGGGGGCGGTGTTTTCTGCTGAGCGCCAGCGGGCCCGGCCAGCAGTAATCCTACCATTAAAGCCCAAATCCACCGGAAAGCAACGTGCTTCATATATCGTACTGGTCTTAGCAAAAGCTGAGGTAATGAAGTAACCCAAAGTGCGGGCGCAAGGAGCAGGCCGCGGGGCCAGGCGGTCAACTTCAACCGCCGGCTCCCCCCTGTCCGAACCGTCCCGACTTAGTTAACCGCCTACAATTTCAGGAAAAGCCGGCACTTTCTGGGCGCCCTCGCGGCCCAACCAGCCACAATCATAGTCTTCCCAAAATTCCTTATATTCTGACTGCCAGCCGCTTTCTTGCTTAAAAAAGCGCGGCCCCAACCATTCGGTTGGGGCCGCGCAACAACGAAGCCAAAGTGGCCGCGACAGGTTAGGCCGGCTGGCGGAAAATGGCCGACACCCAGTGGTTCTGCACCCGGTGGCTTTCGTAAATAAAACCAGCCGCCTCGGCCGCCGCCCGAATCTGGGCCAGGTCTTCTTCATAGAAGCCCGAGAACAGAATGGGGCCGCCGGGCTTCAGGTACCGGGCGTAGGCTCCCATGTCGTCGAGCAACACGTTGCGGTTGATGTTGGCCAGGATGATATCGAAGGGTTCTTCCCCGTCGAGGGCCGTGATGTCGCCGAGGCGGGCCTCCACCTTGTCTTCGACCTTGTTTTCGCGGGCGTTGTCGGCGGCGTTTTCGGCCGTCCAGGGCTCCACATCAACGGCCAATACGTGGGATGCCCCGAGGTGCACGGCCATGATGGCCAGAATGCCGGTGCCGCAGCCCATGTCGAGCACGCGCTGGCCCTGGTGGTTTACCTCCAGCTGGTTGGTAATCATGAGGGCCGTGGTGTCGTGGTGGCCGGTGCCAAACGACATGCGGGGCATTATCACGATTTCATAATCGAGGTCGGGCCGGGCCGGGTGGAAGGGCGCCCGCACCGACACGCGGTCGGCAATAACCAAGGCTTCGAAGTTCTTCTCCCACTCGGCGTTCCAGTTCTGGCGGGTAATCACGCGGTCCTCAAACTGCAGCTCGCCCATCCCCTGGTAGCGGGCCATAATTTCGGCCACGCTATCGGCATTGAACAGGTCCTGGGTGGTGTAGGCGCAGAACCCCTCGTCGTTGTCTTCGAAGGTATCGAAGCCGATTTCGGCCAACTCGGCCACCAGTATATCCGACAGCTCGCCGGGAGCCGTTACGCGCAGTTCAATAAAATCCATCAGCGGTTCAATCAGAAGAAAAACAAGGACTATCCGGCCGGGCCGGGCTGCAAAGGTCGGCCAAAAAATGGCGGCTTCCCACCCCGCATATGCTTGCGCTGAAACACCTCATGGGCTGCCTGTTTGCCACCGCCCTGCTGGCCCCGCTGCTTAAGGGGCGGCGCCAGCCATAGCCCGGGCCGCCCAAGCTTCGTTTGCGGCGGGGTGCGAAGCCGGGCATCAACCGGCGGGCCTGGCTAGCCTTCCTGCGTGATGGCTTGCCAGAGTTGGCGGCGGGTGGGGCCGTGGTTGGCTATAATCCGGCGCACCGGCACCAGGGCCGAGAGCATCACCGCCAGCGTGAGTGCCACCCGCGCCCACCAAGGCAATAGAAACAGCAAGGTCGCCAACCCGATGGTGCAGATATTAACGAGCGTTGAGGCGTTGTTGCGCATGGTGCTGAAATCAACCGTTTTATGGATGGGCTTGGCCTTCCAGAAGCTGCCCCAGATGCCCAGGGCCATGAACGCGCCGGCCGCCAGCGGCAGCAACCCCAGTAGCGGCCACTTCGCCTGCGGATACAGAGCCAGCAGCAGCACCGCCGAAACCAGGCAATCGATAAGGGCAGAACCTCCGGCCAGCCGCAGGTACCTTCCCAGCAGCCGTCTCGTCAGGCCCAAGCGCTCCAGCTCATCGGCCGTGGCCTGGTGCAGGTAGCCCAGCAGGTTATTGTTGACATAGGTAAAGCTGAGCACGGGCAACAGCACCATAAAAAAGATGCTGTTCAGCTCGTGTTCGCTACCGAACTTATAGTCCATTATGGCGCCCATACCCATGATAAAGACTTTAACCCCCAGCGCCATCAGCAGCGCCGGGCGGGCTTTGCGCAGGTACATTTTCCACTCGGGTGAGAGGCGGGCCAACCACCGGCTGCCAGGAGCCGAGTCGGCCCGCTCGGGCATGAACCGGGCACTGAACCGGGGCGCCACCAGCCCCAGTCCCGCTACCCAGAGCAGCAGCGGCCCGGCCACGGCCAGGCTCCTCAGCGCCTCCGTCAGCCCCGACCCCTCCCCTGCCCAACCGGTTCCGAGCCAGACGGCCGCCGCCAGCAGGCACAGCAGGTTCAGCCCCAGCAGCGGGTGCCGCCAGGGCCCCACCGACAGCAGCAGGCGCACGTTGAAGCTCAGGGCAGCCGCGCTCAGCCATACGAGCAGGCTCAGGCCCAGCGGCCGCCAGAACGACGGGGACACCAGCAGCGCCAGCAGTAGAAACACCAGCAGCCCCACCCGCCGCATCGACACCAAATCGAGCATGAAAGCCGTAACGGCATTCAGGCGGGCCGATACCGGCAGCGGGTCGGGCAACGGCGGCTGCACCGTCCGGTAAGTGGGCAGAAAATCGGCCAGCAGCACCGTGCCGAACAGCACGGCGTTGATGCCCGTCAGCAGCTTGGGCATAATACCTGCCGGCAGGTTATGGTGGTGCTGCAGCAGGTAGCCCAGCCCCGCCCCATAGAGCGCCGACAGTCCGATAAATAGCAGCGTGGCCGCCCGGCCCTCGCCGGCACCGGGCCAAAGCACTACGCGCAGCTGCCGGCTCAGCAGGTAAGGCAGAAAGTGGCCTAGCGTTCCGTTGCGGTGAGCCATGTCAGGTCGTGGGTAGAAGCCGTAGGGTGGAGCAATTGCAGCAGCGCGTCGGAGAGGAAGGTTTCGCGTCCCGCCATAAACTCCGGCATGGTGCCCCAGTATTTCACCTCGGCCTCATCGATGATCAGCAAATGGGTGGCTACTTTCTCGATGTGGGCCAGGTTATGCGACGAAATGAAGGTAAGCGCCTGGGGGCGGTAGCTGTCCAGCAGGGCCAGCACCCGCTCGGCCGAAAACACATCGAGGCCGTTGAGAGGCTCGTCGAGAATCAGTAGCTCGGGGCGGTGCAGCAGGCAGGCGGCCACGGCTACTTTTTGCTTCATGCCGGTCGAAAACGAGCTGAGCCGCTTGGTGCGCAGCTGCTCGAACTCCTCCAGCAAGTGCCCCAGCAGACTCTCGATGCGCGGGGCGGCATCGGGCAGGTCGTACACCCGGGCCACGAATTGCAGGTATTCTTCGGCCGTCAGCTGCTCCACGAGGTGGCCCTGGTTGATGAGGGCCCCGATGCGCCGCTTCACGGCCACCGGAAACGTTTCGCCCAGCGGCTGCCCATCGAGCACGATGCGGCCCGAGCCGGGCAGCAGCACATTTACCAGCAAATTGAACAGGGTGCTTTTGCCGGCCCCGTTGCGGCCCACCACGCCCACGCAAGCGCCCGTTTCCACCCGCAGGCTCAGATCACGCAGCACCACTTTGGCCCCGAAAGATTTCGTCAGATTCTCTAATTCCAGTAACATCAGGCAATCATTGAATAAGTGAGCCTATAGCGTAGCAAGGTACGGAAGTGCTGCCTGAGTAAACTGCCCCAGCGGCTACCTGGCCTGTGTTCTTGCCGCCATAACAGCACGGCTCACGAAGCATGGCTCACGAAGCGCGAAATCCAACCAGCAAAAAGCCCCCCGACCATCATACTGGCGTCAGGGGGCTTTTACTATGCCGAAGGCAGAACGGGGGGCGCGTTGGCTCACTTGCCCTGCCAGAACGACTCACTCACTTATCGCGCCGTTACTGCTTTCGGCAGCCGGCGTAGTTGCGGACTTTGGTGTACTGAAACGAGAAGTCGGCCAGGTTGCGGTTGTCGGTCACGAACAGGGCGTAGTCGGCAAAGTCGCGGGCCTCGGTGAAATACCAGAGCCCGGCCCGGTCAGCAAACAGCTTGTTGGTTTCCGAATACACCAGCAAATCGGCAAAGGCCTCCTCGGGCTCCAGGTACACCGTAGCGAAACAGTAGCCGCGCCGGCGCGGGTCGCGCTCCAGATACACCGAGCCGTAGATGCGGCAGGGGTCGATGGAGCCCACGGCCGCCGATGGGGCCAGCGGCACAGCTGGGCCCGCCGCAAACGGATTCAATGCCAGCAGCCCGGAAAGCAGAAAGGAGAAAATCATGAAACGCTGGGTAGCAAGAACTCAGCCGGAAAGTAGCGCGTAGCGGCAGCCTGGCTTCGCAGCCCTCCGCGGCGCGCTACCGACTAAAACGACTTGATAATTTCGGTGAAGTCGCGCGACTTAAGGGCCGCGCCGCCGATCAGGCCGCCGTCCACGTCGGGCTGGGCAAACAGCTCGCGGGCGTTCTGGGCGTTGCAGGAGCCGCCGTAGAGGATGCTTGTGTCCATGGCCGCCTTGGCGTCGTAGGCACGGGCCAGCTGCTCGCGGATGAAGGCGTGCACCTCCTGGGCCTGCTGGCTGGTGGCCGTTTTGCCGGTCCCGATGGCCCAGATGGGCTCGTAGGCTACCACTACCTGGTCGAACTCCTCGTTGCTGAGGTGGAACAGGCCGTCCTGCAGCTGCTGCGCGAGGTGCTTGAACGTGTCGCCCTGCTCGCGGATTTCCAGGCTTTCGCCCACGCAGAAAATAGGTTTGAGGCCCGCCCCGAGCGCAGCCTTTAGCTTCTGGCTCAGCAACTCATCGTCTTCGCGGAAATACTGGCGGCGCTCCGAGTGGCCCAGAATCACGTACTCGCAGCCCACCGATTGCAGCATCGCAGCCGATACTTCGCCGGTAAACGCGCCACTTTCCTTTTGATGGCAGTTCTGGGCACCAAGATGGAACCGGCCACCTTCGGGCAGCAGCTTGCCAACCGGCAGCAGAAACGGAAAGGGCGGGCACACGACCACCTCCACGGCCGGGGAGCCGGTGGTTTCGTCCTGCACCATGTGTACGATTTCGGAAATCAGAGCCTGGGCCTCAGCCAACGTGGTGTTCATTTTCCAGTTGCCGGCCACCATATTCTTGCGCATAACGGAAGGGGTTGGGGGTGGTAGTTATGCCTGCAAGTTAGGGCTTGCCTGCTTACCCCGCTTCTGGCCTGCGCCGCGCCACCCACACCAGCCCCAGCGCCCCAACGGCCACTACGGCCGCGGCAATCAGCGCGGCCCAGGCCAGAAACTGCGTATCGGGCACCCCGTTGCGGGCCACCCAGATACCCACCAGGCCCCAGGCCACGGCCGCCGGGTAAGCCAGCTCCCGGAATTTCCTGGTCATGCCCAGGGCCAATCCGGCCACCACGCCCATTAGGGCAACGCCCAGTTGCACGCCGGTGGCCGCCCCGGGCTGCCAGTACTGGCCCAGAGCCACCGTCAGGTTTACGACCAAAGCCACCGAAATCCAGCCCAGATACAGCCCGAAGGGTAAGTTCACCCACACCGGCACGGTAGCCGGAGCGCGCCGGGCTTGCCGCCGCAACCGACCATAGGCCACGGCCAGCGCAACCAGAATACCCACCATCACCAATGCGCTTAGTGGCAGCAGTTCGTAGGCAAAAATCACCAGCCAACCACCCGTCAGCACGTTCACCAGCACCAGCGGCCGGGCCAGGGCATCGGGCAGGGGTTGCGGCGCTGGGCCGGCAGCAGCTGCCAGACCGCGTAGGCCAGCAAACTCAGGAAAATCAGCCCCCAGATGCTGAACGCATACCCGGCCGGCGTAACCGGCGTGGGGTACTTGCCCGACACTACCGCATTAGTCTGCCCATTGAACGGGTAGGCCTGCGACACGTAGTTGAGCGCAATGTTGCCGGCCGTAGCCACCGCCGCAGCCCAGCGCCAGGCGCGGCCGGTTGGAGTAGTGGTTGCGAAGGAGGTAGTTGTACATCCATTGCCTCAATAACCGCAAAATCTAGCGGTTTGGCCCTGCAGGACAGCACTTGAACTGATAAGGCGGCTATGCTGAGCTTATCGAGCCGCTTTACTTCGTACCGTTCAGTTAACACTGCGTAAATACCTCGACAGGCGGCGCAACCGCCCCTTCTACGATGTTTAAGCTTCTCGGCCAGGAAGCGCGCCGTGGAGTTCGTGTCTTTCAGCTTCACGAACTGCTCGGGCGTGCCCTCGAAAAGCAAATGGCCGCCGTTGAGGCCACCTTCGGGGCCGAGGTCGATGAGCCAGTCGGCGCACTTGATGATGTCCATGTTGTGCTCGATGATGAGCACCGAATTACCCTGCTCGACCAGCGCGTTGAGGGCCAGCATGAGCTTGTTGATGTCGTGGAAGTGCAGGCCGGTGCTGGGCTCGTCGAAGATGAACAGGATTTTATCGTTCTGCAGCGTATTGCCCTTGGTCAGGAACGAGGCCAGCTTTACGCGCTGGGCCTCGCCGCCCGAAAGCGTATTGGCCGACTGCCCGAGCCGGATATAACCCAGGCCCACATCGTCGAGGGGCCGGAGCCGGTCCACGATTTTTGGCTGGTCCTTGAAGAAGTCCAGGCTGTCTTCGATGGTCATTTCGAGCACATCGTTGATGCTCTGGCCCTGAAACTGCACGTCGAGCACGTCCTGCTTGAACTTGCGGCCCTCGCAGGCTTCGCAGGTCAGGAAGATGTCGGCCATAAACTGCATCTCGATTTTCACCTGACCTTCGCCCTGGCACACCTCGCAGCGCCCACCGTCCACGTTGAAGCTGAAGTGCGAGGGTTTAAAGCCCCGGGCCTTGGCCAGCGGCTGGTCGGCAAACAGGCTCCGGATGGCGTCGTAGGCCTTCACATAGGTCACGGGGTTCGAGCGGCTGCTCTTGCCAATCGGGTTCTGGTCCACGAATTCGACGTGCGTGACCTGCCCGGCGGCGCCGGTGAGGCGGTCGAACTTGCCCGTGGCCTCGCCCGCCCCGCCGCCGAGCTGCTTGAGTAGGGCCGGCGCCAGAATGCGCTTGACCAGCGTGCTTTTCCCCGAGCCCGACACGCCCGTGACCACCGTCATCACGTTTAACGGAAACTTCACGCTCACGTTCTTGAGGTTGTTCTCGCGGGCCCCCGTCAGCTCCAGGGCGTTGCGCCAGGGGCGGCGGTGCTTGGGCACGGGCACTTCGCGGCGGCCGCTCAGGTACTCGCCGGTGTAGGTGTCGGAAGTCAGCACCTCGGCGTAGGTGCCCTGAAACTGCAGGATACCACCGCCCGAGCCGGCCTCGGGACCAATGTCGATGATCTGGTCGGCCTGCTCCATCATCTTGTCTTCGTGCTCCACTACAATCACGGTGTTGCCGAGTTGCTGCAAGGAGCGCAGCACGCCAATCAGCTGCTCGGCATCCTGGGGGTGCAGGCCAATGCTCGGCTCATCGAGAATGTACATCGAGCCTACCAGGGCCGAACCCAGGGAGGTAGCCAGCGAAATGCGCTGGCTCTCGCCGCCCGAAAGCGTACTGCTGAGCCGGTTGAGCGTGAGGTAGCCCAGGCCAACGCGGTGGAGGTACTCCAGCCGGTTCGTGATTTCGGCCACCAGCCGCTCGGCCACCTTGGCCTCGTGGGTGGGCAGGTCGAGCTCCCGGAAAAACGCCAGCCCCTCGCTCACCGGCAGCAGCACGATATCGGTGATGCTGCGCCCCTGGATGGTGACGTACTGGGCGTCTTTGCGCAGGCGGGTGCCCCGGCAGTCGGGGCAGGTGGTGCGGCCCCGGTAGCGGCTTTGCAGCACCCGGTACTGAATTTTGTGGGTCTGCGTCGCCACCCACTTAAAGTAGTCATCGAGGCCGTCGAAGTACTTGTTGCCCTTCCACAGCAGGGCCCGCTCGGCCTCGCTCAGCTCGTTGTAGGGCCGATGAATCGGGAAATCGAAACGGATACCGTTCTTGATGAGCGGCTTAAGCCACTCGCTCTGCTTATCGGTGCGCCAGGGCGCAATGGCCCCCTCATACACCGTCAGGCTCTTGTCAGGAATTACCAGGTCCTCATCAATGCCCAGCACCGAGCCAAACCCCTCGCAGGTCTGGCAGGCCCCGTAGGGGTTGTTGAAGGAGAAGAAGTTCACGCTCGGCTCCTCAAACACCAGCCCATCGAGCTCGAATTTGTCTGAAAAGGTCTTTTGAGTTGTCAGTTGTTGGTTGTCAGTTGTCAGGCCGTTTTGCTGGCCACCTTCACTGACAACTGACAACTGATAACTAACAACTAAACTCCCGTGGCCCTCGAAAAAGGCGGTCTGCACCGAGTCGGCGAGGCGGAAAGTCAGGTCTTCGTCGTTGGGGATGATAACGGCCCGGTCAATCATGATGAAGACTTCGCCCTTGATTTCGGGCTGGCCCTCCGCCACCAGGTCTTCAATGAAGGCGGTTTCGCCGTTCACTACCACCCGGCTGTAGCCCTTCTGGAGCAGCAAATCCAGCTCCTTGCTCATGGGGCGGCCGTCGGCGGAGCGCATCAGGGGAGCCAGCAGCATCACCCGCGTGTCGGCGGGCAGCTGCATGAGGTAGTCCACCACATCGGCCACGTTGTCTTTGCGCACCTGCTCGCCGCTGACGGGCGAGTACGTGCGGCCAACCCGCGCATACAGCAGCTTGAGGTAGTCGTAGATTTCGGTGCTGGTGCCGACGGTGGAGCGGTTGTTCTTGATGCTCACCTTCTGCTCGATGGCAATGGCCGGCGAAATGCCCCGGATATAGTCCACGTCGGGCTTGTCCATGCGGCCCAGAAACTGGCGGGCGTAGGAGCTCAGGCTTTCCACGTACATGCGCTGGCCCTCGGCATAAAGCGTATCAAAGGCCAGGCTCGACTTGCCCGAGCCCGACAGGCCCGTCACGACGATAAACTTGTTGCGCGGCAGGGCCACGCTCAGGTTTTTGAGGTTGTGAACCCGGGCATTTTTGATGAGAATAAACTCGCGTGGGTCGAGCTGGTCAATCGGGTCGGCCGCGGGGGCGGCGAGCTGCAAAGCGGAATTGTCGGCCATAAGTTGGTAAACAGCAAATGGGCCGGGTTTGGTTTCGGCCCGGCGCAGTTTGGGGCAGGTAAAGGTACGAGTGATTCAGGGCGGGTGGGGCGCCGGGCTTACCGGCAAGGGCCAGCACACAAATTCTTAACATTACAATTCGCTAAGTCAGATCCTTATTTATGGCCATCCTCAGTCCGTTAGCTACCCTTTGTGCCGTTCTGCAAACTGTTCGCACCAGCGCCGAAACCAATGCGCAGATTCTGCGCAGGAATGAGGCGGCCACCCGCGCCGCCCTTATCGACCCCGTGCTGCGGGCGCTGGGCTGGGACACGGCCGATGTGCGCATGGTAGAGCCGGAAAAAACGATTGGCGTCAAGCAGGCCCTCGACTACGTGCTGCACGACGCCACCGGCGGCGTTTCCGTAGTGATAGAGGCCAAGAAACTGGGGGAAAGCCTGGATAAGCTGGGACACATAGGGGCGGCCATTGGCTATGCTTTTTCTCTGAAGCCTAAAAAGCTGTTGATCACCGACGGAATCAACTGGCACTACTATTCACCCGAGCATTCCAATTTTCACCCAGCCGAAACCATTTCCCTCTTGAAAACGCCACTCACCGAATCGGCTTTACAGCTGGTCAGGTGGCTCGATGCGGCTCAAAGCGGCCACGGCGTTGCGGTAGCGTCCCTTGCGCCGGCAGCGCCAGAACGCACTACGGCGGCCGAACCGGCGCCAACGGCCACTCGCAAAAGCGCACCTTCTAAGCTGGGTGCCGCCAAAGCAAACGGGCACTTTACCGGTCTGGCCCAGATCAAAGCGCTTTCCTTGCCCCCGGGCCAGAAGCCGCAGGCACTTCGGCTGCCCAACGGCTCAGTGCTGCCTATCAATTCGTGGAAGGAAATTTTGGTGCAGACCAGCTTATATGTGCTGGAGCACTGCCCCTCAGCGCCGGTGCCCTACCCCGACAAGGCCGGCAAAAAAACATCCCTGTTCAGCTGGCACAAACCGAAGGCGGGCCTCGGTAACAGGGAAACCGTCCTGCATGGTCGCCCGCTGTTCATACATACCAACTACAGCGCCGCCGACTGCGTGGCCAACGCGCTGCACGTGCTGAAGCTCCTTCCCGAAGCGGCCGCGGTAGCCATTGCGTTCTAAGCTTCCCTGATCCAGCGCCCGCTCATCGGGGCAGCGCCGCCTGTTGCTACTCCCCGGTGCTCATTCAACGCACCTGTCTTCGACCAGCCGGTATCTACCAAGCCGGAAAACGAATATATAGAGAACCATAAATGTAAAAAGCGACGACCTTGCTGTGGACTCGTCGCTTTTTTACGTCTTCTGCGGCCTTCAAACCGCTTTCGCGACAAGAAACGTAACTTCTGCTGGTAGGAATACGTCAGATTTGATAATTTCAATTCAAACCCTGGCTTAACACGGTAAAATACTACTGTTGAATTTCACTTTATGAAGACAACTTTACTTGCGCTGTTTGCCCTGTTAAGCGTTCTGGCTGGCTACCCTACTTCGGCTCTGGCCGCCGATGCGCCCAAGCTCAACGGCCAGTGGGGAGGCCCCCTGAAGGTGCCGGGCGGCCAGCTGAAGCTCATCATCACCATTGTACCGCTGTCCAATGGCACTTATTACGCCGCCCTCGATGCGCCCCAGCAGCGCATCAGCCGCATGCCGGCCGAAGTAACGCAGAAGGGCTCCGACATTACCATCAGCATTGAGCAGGCGGGCAGTCGCTTCGTGGGAAAAGTCAAAAACGACGGAGCCGTATTCCAGGGTACTTGGACCCAGCCGGGCCTCTCGGCGCCGCTCACGCTCAGCCGCCTCGAAGCGCCTAAGGCTGCTACTGTTGCCGCCAAGGCCCGCCTCACCCCGCCCTACCGCGAAGAAGACGTTTCGTTCTACAACAAAACCGCCGACATCCGGCTGGCCGGCACCCTCACTACGCCCGCCGGCCCCGGCCCTTTCCCGGCCGTGGTGTTGCTCTCCGACTCGGGCCCCCAGAACCGCGACGTGGAGCAGCAGGACTACCGCATGTTCGGCTCGCTGGCCGACTACCTGACCCGCCGCGGCATTGCCGTACTGCGTTTCGATGACCGGGGCGTGGGCAAATCGCAGGGCAACAACTTCACAGGCACCACCGCCGACCTGGTGAGTGACGCCCAGGCGGCCCTGGTGCTGCTGCGCACCCGCCAGCTTATCGACCAGCGCTATATTGGCCTGCTGGGCCACGGCGAAGGAGCCAACGTGGCCCTGTTGGCCGCCGCCGAGCAGGAGGCTGCCGCCGCGCCGGCCTTTGTGGTGGCGCTGGCCGGCTACGGCGTGCCGGGCCGCGAGGTCGTTCAGCACCAGCAACTGGAAATTATGCGCCTGATTGGCTCAAATCCGGCCCAGGTAAAGGCGGCGCTGGCCATGCACAAGGAGATGATCGACATCATTCGGCAGACGCCCAACGACAACCAGGCCCGGGGCAAGGTAGCCGCCACGCTGCGCTTCAACAACACCGACCTCGACCCCCACATGGCCCGGGCCCGGGCCGTGCAGCTGACCTCGCCCTGGTCGCGCTACTTCCTCGATTTCGACCCCACCCGCTCGCTACCCGACGTGAAGTGCCCAGTGCTGCTGCTGGCCGGCTCCGACGATTTGCAGGTGAATGCCCGCCAGAACATGGCCCCGCTGAAAAAGGGCCTGAAAAACGCCTCCGTCAGCTCCAGCCGGCTTTCCGGGGTTAACCACTGGTTTCAGCCCGAAATGAAAGACTGGCCCATAGTGAACGGCGAGCAGCAGCCCGTTTTCTCGCCCAAAACGCTGGAAGTAGTTCGGGAATGGATTTTCGACAACACCGAACGCCCCCGCGCCAACCCCACTACCGGCAACGCTGGCAGCAACTCAGCAAACCTGCTCAAAGGGCTGCGCAAACCCGTCAAATCAGGCCAGGCCAGCCGGTAGCCTGGTGAATGAGGCAATGAGGCAATAGATAATGAAACGTCATTCAGAGCGCAGCGAAGAATCTCGCGTGCAATGGTAACTCCTTACAACAGGATTACTGTGGCACGCGAGATTCTTCGCTGCGCTCTGAATGACGTTCCTTTTACTTCATCCCTTCTTCTCCGGGGTGAGGTCGAGGTGGCGGAGCTTATCGGCTTTGAGGGCCGTGAGGGCCACCACCACCAGCGTCATGGTGCCGCCGAATACCACCGACGTCACGACGCCCAGCAGGCGGGCTGCCGTGCCCGACTCAAAGGAACCGATTTCATTGGATGAGCCAATAAAGATGTTATTAACGGCCGATACGCGGCCTTTGAGGTGTTCGGGCGTGAAGGTGTGCAGCAGCGTGGAGCGCACGATAACCGACACCGAATCAAACACGCCCGTCAGGAACAGCAGCAGCAGCGAAAGCCAGATGTTGGTCGATAGCGCAAAGCCGATAGTAGCCGCTCCGAAGCCCGCTACTGCCCACAGCAGCTTGCGGCCGGCATTGCGGCGCAACGGGAAATAGGTAAGCAGCGCGGCCATCAGCACCGAGCCCACGGCCGGCGCGGCCTCCAGGTGGCCCAGGCCCGCCGCCCCTACTTTCAGAATATCGACCGCAAAAATGGGCAGCAGCGCCACTGCGCCCCCAAAGAGCACGGCAAACAAATCGAGGGCCAGCGCGGCCAGAATCAGCTGGTTGCCCCAGATAAAGCGGATGCCGCTCAGGATGCTGGTGCGCAGGTCTTCGCGGGCGCCCACCGCGGGCGGCAGCGGCCGGGAAGCCACCGAGCCAAAGAGCAGCAGCGCCAGGCCCAGCAGCACGGTTGCGGTAGTGTAGGCGTTGGCAACCCCCAAGTGTGCAATCAGGTAGCCCCCGATGGCGGGGCCCAGCACCGAGGCGGCCTGCCAGGTAGTGCTGTTCCAGGTGATGGCATTGCCCAGGTGTTCGCGGTCGGGCAGCAGCTGGGGCATGAACGAGAACGTGGCCGGCCCCATAAACCCGCGGGCAATGCCGCTCACAAATATTACGGCGTAGAGCGGCAGCGTGTAAAAAGCATCGCGGGTGAGCAGCCGCAGCCCGGCCGGCGAGGCCAGCAATGCCAGAGCCAGAGCGCAGAACAGCAGGCAGACCACGGCCGCCATAATGATGTTCTTACGCTTCACCGAATCGGCCACGTGCCCGGCGTAGAGCGATACGCCGATGCTGGGCACAGCCTCAGCCAGCCCGATCAGGCCCAGGGCCAGCGGGTCGTTGGTGAGCTTGAAAATCTGCCAGGCAATGACCAGGCCCTGAATACGAGTGGCCAGCGTGAGGCAGATACGGGCCGTGAGGTAGCGGCGGAAATCCGGAATCCGCAACGCGGCGTACGGATCATGCCGGGCAGAGTCGGCGGCGGGAACTGGCATGGAGCAACGAGCCGGAAAACCAACGGCCGGGCAAAGGTAGCGGCCGCAGGTCCGGTCTGCTAGCCAGCTGGCCGGAGTTTTGCGTACTTTCCGCAGCTTCACCGACTTTGCCGCAGCACCCGCTTCTCTTTCGGCCGACTCCGGTTATTTTGTCTGCTTCAATTCTGGCTATTCTACCGCTTTTCTTATGACATCCGCTCTGCGCTTTTTCCCCCTGGCCCTGGCCACTGGCCTGCTGCTCGCCGCAGCCGCCCCAACTGCCCACGCCCAGACGACAACAACCACCGTTTCGCCGCTCCAGCTCAAAGACGGGGCGTTTCGCCGCGCTGGCCGCACCTACCGCCTGCTCAATGGGCAGGAGTCGCCGCTCACCAAAACGCTGGTGCTGGCCAATGGCTTCGAGCTGCGCCCCGATGGCCGGCTCATCCGCAACGGCGTGACGCGCCAGATGCTGCAAAATGGCCAGGCCGTCACCATGCAGGGCAACGTGGTGCTCCTGCGCGACGATATGCTCACGCCCGCCGCCATTGCCCAGCACGACCAGCAGGTAACCGGCGGCAGCACTACAACCGTTGCCGTACCGGCAGCCGCCAATTTGGCGGCGCTCGTGCCCCAGTTCGAGCGGACTGCCAGCCGGCTAGCCCAGTTGCAGCAGCTCGCCGGCCTGCTCGACCAGCGCGCCACTGCCCTGGCCGCCGGCACCGCCCCCGACGCCATGCTCGATTCGCAGATCCGGCAGCTAAGCCAGCAGCTGGCTCTGCAATAAGCAACTGACCGCACCCGGTGGTTTGGCGGCTCCGGTACCGTGGTTCGCTACATTCTAGCGGTGGTTTATACCAAAGGATAGAGAATATCCGATTCTCTATCCTGGGTTTCATCGGAGCCTGTAAAAAAATTTTGTCATTTCTGCTGATTGCCCGTTGTGAATGGGCCGACGGTTTTCTACATTTGATTTTCCCGGGTTCTTCATCTACCCTTCACTCAAGCGCATCCCGCCCGCTAACTGCACTCTATGGCCTAAAGCTCTACGTCCCCTAATTTTTCGTAGTCTTTATGGAAACCATGCAGCCGAGCGATTCCGCGCTCATCTCGCTTTATATTGCCGGCCAGGAAAGTGCCTTCGCCCAGTTGCTGGAGCGGCACAAGGCCCGCGTATTCACTACTATCCAGCTGATAGTCCGCAACCCGGATGTGGCCGAAGACCTGTTGCAGGACACCTTCATCAAGGCCATCCACACCATGCAGAGTGGGCGCTACAACGAGGAAGGAAAATTTTCCTCCTGGATTTGCCGTATTGCCCATAATCTGGCCATCGACTGCTTTCGGCGCGAAAAACGCAGCCCTTTAGTTAGCCTCGATACAACAAGTCATACCTTCAATTCGTTGTCGTTGGCAGAAGAAGGAGCCGAAGCCGTGCTCACGCGGGAGGAATCCCACGCCCGGCTCCGGGACCTGATTCAGCAACTACCCGTTGCGCAAAAGGAAGTCCTGGTTATGCGCCACTACGGCGACATGAGTTTTCAGGAAATAGCCGATGCCACGGGGGTCAGCATTAACACGGCGCTGGGGCGGATGCGCTATGCGTTGATTAACCTGCGGAAAAAAATGGCCGCGCAACCCGTTTTCTATGATCAAAATCTTTACCCAAGAGACGCTGCTCCGGTACGTGTACAACGAATTGCCGGCTAACGAGCAGCAGGAAGTGGAACAGGCCCTGCTCCACGACGCCGACCTGGCCACCACCTGCGCCGATCTGCTGCAGGCCCAGCGCACCCTCAACGGTTTGCAAACCGCGCCGTCGGTTCGCTCCACGGAGGCCATTCTGCAGTACGCGCGCTCCTTTATGCGCAAGAACTGACGCTCATCTCCCCTATCGACTACGAACCAGCCGCGCCGCTGCCCCATCCGGGCAGCGGCGCGGCTGGTTTTTGCCTGACTACAATCCAGGGCAAAGCGCGTTTTCGGGTTTCTTCGTAATGTTGCCCCATGCGCCAAACCGAACGGTACCGTCATTTCATCGACTATTTCACCGCTCACTTTCCGGAGCCGGAAACCGAGCTCACCTACGCCAACCCCTACGAGCTGATTGTGGCCGTGGTGCTGAGCGCTCAGTGCACCGACAAGCGCGTCAACCTGGTGACGCCTGCCCTGCTGGCCCAGTTCCCGACCCCGGCGCACCTGGCGGCCGCTTCGGCCGAAGAGGTATTTCCCGTTCATCCGCAGCGTTTCGTACCCCAACAACAAGGCCAAGCACCTCGCCGGGCTGGGCAAGATGCTGGTCGATGATTTTGGGGGCGAAGTACCGGCCACCATCGAGGAGCTGCAGCGCCTGCCGGGCGTGGGCCGCAAAACGGCCAATGTCGTGGTGTCGGTTATCTACAACCAGCCCGCCATGGCCGTCGATACCCATGTGTTCCGGGTATCGCACCGGTTGGGGCTGGTACCCAAAACAGCTACCACGCCCCTGGCCGTCGAGAAAGCGCTGGTGCGCCACATCCCGGAGGAGCTGATTCCGAAAGCCCACCACTGGCTGATTCTGCACGGCCGCTACGTGTGCGTGGCCCGGCAACCCAAGTGCGGGAGTTGCCCGCTCACCGGCTGGTGCAAGTACTACGCAGAGGTGGTCAGCAAAGAGTTGGCAGTGCCCGCGAAAAAAGCTACCAAAGTGGCCCCTAAGCGCATCATAGCCCCTAAATAATCAGGCGGCGGCACAACATAGTATATAAGTAGTCATAGCGGGCATATAACACTACTGCCCTTGTTGGCCAGCGCGTTCCAGTATGCGTTGCAGTTCGGCTCCTATCAGTTGGCGGTCGAATTGAGCGGCCGCCAATTGGCGGCCCCGCTCGCCGGCTTGCCGCAGCTGTCTAGGCTCAGCCAGCAGCGCGCCCAGGCGGCGCGCCAGCGCCGGGGCATCATCGGCCGGCGAATACCAGCCGCAACCGTGCCGCTCTACCAGCTCCCGGGTCCAGCCCGGGTTTGTCACTACCACCGGAGTACCCACGGCGAGGCTGTCGTAGAGCTTGGCCGGGGAGTTGGTGTCGAGCACCGGCAGGCCCAGAAACGACACCACCGATACCTCTGCCAACCGAAACCAACTGAACACCGCATGGCGGGGCTGCGGCGGCACCACCCGGATGTAGGCGTGCTCCCGGGCAGCAGCAGCCAGTTCGGGCGAATAAAAACCGTGGCCCATAAATACCCACACGGCCTCGGGGCAGGTAGGGGCCAGCGCGTGGGCGGCCGCCAGCAGCAGCGGAATGGCATTGGCCCGCCCGAAAGTGCCGGCATAGAGAATCACGCGCCGGCCGGTCAGGTTTTCGGCCTGCTGCAGCGCCGCTACAGCCGCAGCGGTGGCCCGGGCGGCCAGCTCCAGGTCGGTACCGTTGAGGGACGTCTGCACCTTCGCCGGGTCGAAGGGCCAGCGTGGGCCCCGGCCAATGGCCTGCACGTGCTCCGTCATGCCCGGCGAAAGCGCCAGAATGGCCTGGGCCTGCTGGTAGAGCCGCCCTTCGAGCCCATAGAGGGCACGTTGGGCCAGCTGGTTGGGTACGGCCCCCATGGCAATCGGGAAATCGGGCCACAAATCCTGCACCTCGAACACCCACGGTACCCGCCGCCACCGCGCCACCTGCGCCGCAGCCCAGGCCGCCGTAAGCGGCGTACTGATGCCCCAGATAACGTCGGGCTTATCGATGCGCAGCCCTTCCCGCAAGGCGTAAGCCGCATATTGCCCAAAAGCCAGTCCTCGCCGGGCCACGCCCATGCGGTTCTCGTAGGCAATGTCGGCTGCCCGCAGCTCCACGCCGGGCGGCACCCAGGCAAACTCCCGGGTCAGGCGCTGCGGCTCCCAGGTACGGGTAGTAATGAGGGTGATGCGGTGCGTTTCGGCCAGCCCAGCCAACAGCGAGTAGTGCCGGCTGGTAGCCGGGCAGTCGGGGTTGGTGTGGTACTGGCTGAAAACGGCGATGTGCATTCCTCTTTAATTAGGAATTAAGAATTAAGAATTAAGAATTCTGGCCATATGGTCTTCCGCTCTTCATTCCTAAACCCCAACTCAAGCTCTCAGCAGAAATATTCTTAATTCTTAATTCAGCTTCCCCCGGTTCACTTTCGGATGGTAGCGGGAGGCGTTAAGGATGCGCTGGGCGTCCTTTTCAGCCATAAGCTGGCGGAGCGTAACCTTGGGGTTTTCGGCCATGTACTTGCGCACGATCTGCCAGCCCACCCAGGCCCCGAGCCGGCCCGGAGCCGTTTTGTCGATTTCCGGGATATTGGGTCGTTCGCCGATGTACTTCTGCACCACGAAAGGGGTCGTGTTATAAAGCAGGTTCTTCTCGATGAAATGAGCCCAGATTTTCCCCTCATTGAACGTCACGCCGGCTACTTCCTTGTCGGTGTAGCCCATGAGCAGCGAGTCGGGCGTGCAGGGCAGCACTTTTTCGGCAAAGTAGAGCGCCTTGCCGAACTGCACCATCTCGCTGAGCATGGTGGGGTTGGCAGTTGATTTCTGGTTGTACTTGCTGCTGATGGCCAAGGCCACATTGGGCAGCATGTGGGCCGGCGTATAGCGGCGCATAATGTAGGCCGGCACGTTGGGGCGGTAGGCGGCTTTCGGCCCTACAAAGTAATCGGTGCTCAGCACCATCAGGCTGTCGTTAACGAACAGGTCCTGACTTAGCCCACTAACGAAAGTGCGCACCGGCGGCACCCGAAAATCGGGGAAGTTGTAGCGCACGTACTGAAACATATGCGTCAGGTCCTGTTGCAGAGCCGGGCCCCGGAAGGTGCTATCGGCCTGGGCACCCAGCTTCTGCAGGCCCTCGTTGGTGGCCAGGCGGGTGAGCGTAGCGCTGAGCACCCCCGGCGGGTACTGCTGGCTTTGCAGAAACTGCCGCGCAAACAGCCCGTGCTCGCGCAGAAACCGGTCGGCGTCGGCAGTTGTCCGAATCCGGAAGAAGGGTTCTTCAAGGTGCACGAGCTGAACGGGAGCCTTTACTTTGGCCACTTCAGGGCTCATCTCGCAGCTTTGCTCCTGTTTGGAGCAGGCCCACAGGCCCAAAGCAGCGGCCGATACAGCAAGCAGGGTACGCAAACGGGCAGGAATATGCATCACGGTTCTATCTTTGATGCGAAATTAGCCAAATACCAACGGTCCGCCGCCCGGCGTTAGGGTTGGGTTCACTGCTTTTCCTTTCCCGTCATGAAAAAAACTCTGCTGGCCCTGCTGGGCAGCGCCGCTACCATCGGTACGGCGGCCGCCCAGGTTGAAATCGGCCTCAAAATATCCCCCTCCGTCACCAACCTGCGGGCTGCCTCATCTTTTGATGGGCTCCAGAACAAAAGCCCCAAACTCAGCCTGGGTGGTGGGCTGATTGTCGACTACTTCTTTGGCCAGAATTACGCCTTTGGCACCGGCCTGGAGCTGGTGGGCAAAGGCGGCACGGTCGATTACTACGATTCCCGCACCCAGAAGCGCGTTGAGCAGAAGATTGCCCTCCAATACCTACAAGTCCCCGTTACGGTGAAGCTGTTCACCAACGATGTAGCCGAAGACACCAAGGTGTACTTCCAGCTCGGCGGGGCCGTGGGCGGCGTTATCGGAGCCCGCATCGACGGCGACAAGTACTACACCGACCCCACCAGTAACAACCGCACCAAAGCCAGCAAGCACGTCATCATCCCCGACGTAAACCTGCGCCTGGGCGGCGGCATCGAGCGCCAGCTGGGCCAGAGCACCAAGCTGCTGGCAGGGGTTAGCTACCACCGCGGCCTGCTCAACATCGACCGTTACTTCGACAAAACTCTCAACATTCAGGACGCCGAACTCAAAAACAGCGAGTTTATGCTCGATGTGGGGATAAAGTTTTAGCGCTGACCGATCAGAACAGTCATGCTGAGCATCTCTATCTCAGTGGTAATTCTGTCGACTGGTTAGCCTCACCATGAAGCGGTAGAGATGCTTCGACTGCGGCGCCGCACCCTGGCTTGATGCGCCACATGCTCAGCATGACGTTCTCATACTTACTTCCTCCCACGAAAAAGCCCGCGTTGCTCTGAGCAGCGCGGGCTTTTCTTCTATTCAGGGGAGTTTTTTTTCGCAGAAAAAAATCCGTCAGTCAACTATTTCCAATTCCCGGTCCTGCAACCGGCTCATGGCCGCGGCGGCCGAGTGCAGCTCGATTTCCTCGCCTAACTCGTCCTCGATGCGGTATTCGGTGAGGCCCAGACTGGTGTCCTTCGTCACCTTTACCCACTTGTAATACTTCAGGTACCATTTCATCTGGCGGCTTACCAACCCTTTGGTGTAGTAAGCGTGCAGGAAAGGATGCACCGAAAGCGTAATGCCCGACTGGTTTTGGGCAACCAGCAGGTCGTCAATGCTGTTGTCGATTTCGTCCGTCACGAGGATGGAAGCCGAAATCTTGCCTGTTCCGCCGCAGGTGGGGCACACCTCGCCGGTAACAATGGCTTCGGCCGGCCGCACGCGCTGCCGGGTAATCTGAAGCAGGCCAAACTTGGTGATGGGCAGGATGGTGTAGCGGGCCTTGTCGTGTTTCATCACGCTGTGCACCGCATCCTCCACCTTCTTGCGGCTCTCGGCCGATTTCATATCGATGAAATCGACGACGATAATGCCGCCCATGTCGCGCAGCCGGAGCTGGCGGGCTACTTCTCGGGCGGCCGCAAGGTTCACGGCTAGGGCCGTGGCCTCCTGGTCGCCTTCCTGGTTGCTCTTGTTGCCGGAGTTCACGTCGATGACGTGCAGGGCCTCCGTGTGCTCGATCACCAGGTAACCGCCGCCGGGGGCCGTCACGGCTTTCCCAAACAGCGTTTTGAGTTGCTTCTCGATGCCGTGCTGCTCAAACACCTTCACCTTACCGGTGTGCAGTTTCAGCAACCCGAGCTTGTCGGGAGCAATCTGTTGCAAGTAGCTGCGCATTTCCTCGTAGAGAGCGGGCGAGTCCACGGTAATGGCATCGAACGACTCGTTGAGCATGTCGCGCAGCATGGAAGAGGTGCGGCCCAGCTCGCCCAGAATCTTGTCGTTGGGCTTGCCCTCCTTCAGGTTCTGGAACAGCATGTTCCACTTCTCCGTCATGTTCTGCATATCCCGGTCGAGTTCGGCCACCTCGCGGCCCTCGGCCACGGTGCGGATAATCACGCCGAAATTGTCGGGCTTGATGGAGGCGATAAGGCGCTTAAGCCGGTCCCGCTCCGTGCGGCTGACAATCTTTTTAGATACGCTGATGGTGTTGGAAAACGGTACCAGCACCAGATACCGGCCAGCCATCGAAATATCGGTGGACAGGCGCGGGCCTTTGGTTGAAATCGGCTCCTTCACAATCTGAACCAGCAGCTGCTGGCTCTTCTTGAGCACGAGGTCGATTTTACCCACTTTGTCGAGGGGCGCTTCAAACTGAAAGTTTTTCAGCGACCCGACGGTTGTTTTCTGCGATTGAACGCTTTTACCCCACTTCATGAGCGAGGGGAAACTTTCCCCCAGGTCGCCGTAGTGCAGAAAGGCGTCTTTTTGATACCCAATGTCGATGAACGCGGCGTTCAGACCGGGCATAACTTTCTTGACCGTGCCCAGGAAAATGTCACCAACCGAGTAGGCGGTGTCGTTGCGGTCGAAATGATATTCGATGAGCCGCTTATCCTGTAGCAAGGCAATCCGTTCTCCGTCCTGAGTAGAATTAATGATTAATTCGTTACTCAATGGATTAAGCGGTTAGTGAGGCAACCCCGAAAATAGCCTGGTGAAACCCACTGCCCCGAAACCCGCAAAGGGAAGCCAGCGCCCTGAGGGCACCGGCTTCCCTTCCAAGCCACGGGGAAAGCACATTTCCGGCCACTCTCGGAAGAACCTGAGTGAGAGATAGACGCTTGGGTTTTCAAGCGAAAACCCGCGTCGGCAAACCCCGCCGGGGCTTACTTCTTCTTATGACGGTTCTTGCGCAGGCGCTTCTTCCGCTTGTGGGTAGCAATCTTATGACGCTTTCTTTTTTTACCGCAAGGCATGCTGTAGGGGGTTAAGTGGTTGAATTAAGGTTGTTTCCGATGCTTTTGTTTCACTTCCGCTGCTGTTAACGCCCGTTTTCCGCTCAGGCAGAACCGAAAAACGCTGCTAAACAGCGGAAATCGAAGGGCTAAAGCTACTGGAGTTTTTTCAGCTCTTCATCAACCGAAGCGGCCAGGGCCGGATCGGAGCTGATGCTCTTGGCTTTGAGGAAGGCCTTTCGGGCCTCCGCTTTCGCGCCCGTTTGGGCTAACGATACGCCAAGATAGAACTGTGCGTTGACGTTTTCGGCATTAACCTGGGTCAATTCCCGGAAACGCTCGGCGGCTTTATCGTACTGATTGCTCTGAATAGCCAGCAAGCCCAGGTTATAAAGGGCCTTTTCGTTGCGCGGGTCGGCTACCAATACTTCGCGCAGCAGCGTAATGCCCTGCACCGGGTTGGTGCTGGCCATGTATGCCATGCCGAGGTTGGTTTTGGCGTCGAGGTTGTCGGGGTTGTTTTTCAACACTTTCTCGTACAACTCCTGGCACTTGCCGCCCAGCAGCTTCTGCCGCTCCTCGGTCGTGGCGAAGCTAAAGGCCTCGTAGTACGCGTCGGCGGCTCGTTTCCACGTTTGTTCGCCGGGTCGGCACCTGAGCAATCTGCTCGAGGTAGTAGCCGGCGCTATCGAAACGCTCCACCGCCTTGTACTTTTCGGCCAACTGCCGGGCTATGCTCAGCTTGGCCCCCATTTCGGGCTCGGCCGTGTACTTGGCCACCAATGCACTGATTTCCCGGCGCTGGGCCGGGGGTATCGTCATGTGGGGCTGTTCGGCGGTCGGGCCGCCCTCGTGGCTGCCGGCCGGGTGGCCGTGCTCGTCGAGCTCGCCCAGGTTGGGCGCGGCGGCTCCCTGGTCGCGGTTGGCCGTGCGGGCCGCATCCTGGGCCAGGGTACCTTTGCCTTCCTTGGGCTTCACAATCACCTTCGGCAACAGAAATAATCCGGCTACCAACGCCAGGGCCAGAGCCAGGATTAGTAGTTGATGCTTAGAAGAAGACGTAACGGCCATCGGCAGGGACTAGACAGAAAAAAGACCGGCCGCCGGGGGTTCCTGATCGGAGTTCCCGGCGGCACGGCCGGCAATAGTACAACGAATGGCGCTTAGGCGGCCATTTCCTTGATTTTTTTGCTGTTTTTGATTTTCCCGATAAACGTCTTCGACGGCTTGAAGCTCGGGATGAAGTGCTCGTCGATGATGATCGACGTGTTTTTAGAGATGTTACGGGCTACTTTCTTCGCGCGCTTCTTGTTAACAAACGAGCCGAAGCCGCGCACGTAAATGTTGTTGCCGTCGGCCATCGAGTCTTTTACAACTTTGAAGAAGGCTTCTACGGTAGCCGATACGTCGGCTTTCTCAATGCCGGTTTTGTCGGCAATTTCGGCAATTACTTCTGCTTTAGTCACGCTGGTAGGTGTACTGGGGAGTGAAAAAAATGTAGGTCGGCACCGGGTGCCCCCTCAAAACGTAAGCACTTGCCCGGTAAGAGTTTGCCTACGTTTTGAGGGGCACAAAGGTAGCCCCCTTTTTTGGTAATACAAACCGTTTTCCTGCAATCCGCGTTTCCGCTCCGCTTGCGTCCAACTTATTCTTGCTCAAAAACTTGACTTCCAACTCTGCTCCTGCCTCAACGCCGGATTCCTATTCCTGGTTCGCTCCTACCCTGCTGGCCTGGTACCCGCGCCACCGCCGCGACCTGCCCTGGCGCCACACCCGCGACCCCTATGCCATCTGGCTGTCGGAGGTAATTCTGCAGCAAACCCGCGTGCAGCAGGGCCTGCCTTACTACCAGAATTTCATCACGACTTACCCCACCGTGCAGGACCTGGCCGCCGCCCCCGCCGACGAGGTGCTGCGCCACTGGCAGGGCCTGGGCTACTACTCGCGGGCCCGCAACATGCACCACACGGCCCAGCAAGTGGTAGCTGAGTACGGCGGCTGCTTTCCCGGCTCCTATACTGAGCTGCTCAAACTGAAGGGAGTAGGCCAGTACACGGCTGCTGCCATTGCCTCGTTTGCCTACGATGAGCAGGTAGCCGTGCTCGACGGCAACGTGTACCGGGTGCTGGCCCGCCTGTTTGGCCTGACCCAGGACATTGCGGCCCCCGCCAGCCGCAAAGTATTCCAGCAACTGGCCGACCAGCTGATTCCGGCCGATCAGCCGGCCGAGTTCAATCAGGCCATTATGGAGTTTGGGGCGCTGCAATGCACGCCTGCCCGGCCCGACTGCCTGTTCTGCCCGTTTCAGGCCCGGTGCTTCGCCTTTCAGCACGGCATGGTGGCCGAGTTACCAGTGAAAAGCAAGGCCAAGGCTGCCCGCACCCGCTACTTCCATTATCTTGTACTGCGCTACGCCGACACGGTGTACCTGCGCAAGCGCGGCCCCAAGGATATTTGGGAAGGCCTCTACGATTTTGCTTTGCACGAAACCGACGCGGCCGACCTGCCGGCTACCGAGCTGCTGGCGGCCGTGGAAAGCCTGGGCGGGCGGCTGGCCACCGACCGCGCAGCGGAGCCAGCAGTGGCCGCGCGCCACGTATTAAGTCATCAGAAAGTAGAGGCCCGCTTCCATACGGTGTGGCTGGCCGAGCCGCTGCCGGCCGCTGCCCTGGCTTCGGGACTAACGCCTTACCAGAGTGCTGAAGTTGAGCAGTTGCCGAAGTCGATTCTCATCACTAATTACATTAGCAATAATCAAATTTAAACAGCCAATTTTTTTGGCAATTCAACAGGGAATGCGTATCTTTATTCTGTTGATTTTTAAACACAGGCACATTTCAACTCATTTACTGCGAATTACATGGCCAGCGTTAACAAAGTTATTTTGATCGGGCACCTGGGCAAAGACCCGGAAGTGCGGCACCTGGAGGGCGGCAACTCGGTAGCCAACTTTACCATGGCCACCAACGAGTATTACAAGGACAAGCAAGGCACCCGCATCGAGCGGACCGAGTGGCACCACATTGCCGCCTGGCGCGGGTTGGCGGAGCTGGCTGAGAAGTATTTGCGCAAGGGCCAGCAGGTGTACGTGGAAGGCCGCATCCGTACCCGCCAGTACCAGGACAAGGACAACCAGACCCGCTACGTTACGGAGATTGTAGCGGAGGAGCTTACGCTGCTTGGGACCCGCACCGGCAGCGGCTCAGCCGGCTACGCCTGATGCTTCGGCCGCAGCCGAGGAGCCCGTTACGTTTCGCCAGGAGCCCGAACTCGACCAGTTGCCGTTTTAACCAGCTACGGGCTGGGTTCATTAGGTTTGGCCTACGTAGCCCCGGCACTGCCGGGGCTTTTTGCGTGCCGGCCCGTATGGTTAGGCCCAATTGGCACGTTAGGCCGCTTTTCCTGGTTACCTTTACTTTTTCCTCGTTCCGCTTTCTGCATGGCCGTTTCCCGATTTTCTGGTGTTTGGTCTGTGGCTTTGGCCAGCCTGCTGACGGTGGCCGGCTGCACCTCGGAGCCCGATTATACGCCCAAGCCCAAGGGCTATAATCGCATTGATCTGCCGCCCCATGCCTACCAGCAGCTGGCGCCGGGCCACCCCTACACGTTCGAATACTCGCGGGCGGCCAAAGTGCTGCGCGACTCCTCGTACCTGGCCCAGCCGCACTGGATCAACGTGTATTATCCCCAGCTGAAAGCCAGCGTGCAGCTTACTTACGCCGATTTGCGGGCTAACCCCAAGGGCTACAACCGCTTGCTCGAAGACGCACGTAAGCTCACCAACAAGCACGAAATCAAGGCTACCGCCATCGATGAGCGTACGCTGAAAACGCCCAACGGCATGCGGGTTTCCGTGTTTGAGCTCCAGGGCGAGGTGCCCAGCCAGTTTCAGTTCTACACCACCGACAGTACCCGCCACTTCCTGCGTGGGGCCCTGTATTTTCGTACCGCTACCGCCAACGACTCGCTGGCTCCGGTTATCGAGTACGTGAAGCAGGATATGGTGCGGCTGCTGAATACGCTGAAATATCAATAGGCCGTTAGCTGATGGCGTTCAGCTGTTAGCTCGCTGATTAGAAGTACCCGTTTTAACCCAACAAGGAAAAGCTAGCAGCTAATGGCTCTCAGCTAGCAGCTCAAAAAATGAGTTTTTTTCAGACCAAAATAGAGCACCTGCGGGGCGTGGGCCTGCAACGGGCTCAGCTGCTGCAAAAGGAATTGGGCCTGTTCACCTACGGCGACCTGATTCAGCGCTACCCCTTCCGCTACCTCGACCGCACCCAGTTCTACAACGTCGTGGATTTGCACGACGACCTGCCCTACGTGCAGGTAAAGGGCATTTTGCGGGGTCGCGAGGTGATTGGCGAGGGCCACAAGAAGCGCATGGTGGCTAAGGTGGCCGACGCCAGCGGGGAGCTGGAGCTGGTGTGGTTCAAGGGCGTGAACTACCTGGAGAAAATCATCAAGAACCACCAGGAGTACATCGTGTTCGGCAAGCCCACGATGTTCAATGGCCGCCCCCAGATGGCCCACCCCGAAATGGAGGAGGTCACCGAGCAGAAGCCCGGCCAGAGCTTCCTGCAACCGGTGTATAACACGTCGGAGAAACTCAAGAACTACCACCGCATCGACAGTAAGGCTATTGCGCGCCTGGTGGCCGACCTGCTGAAAATTGCCCTGCCCCAGGTGCAGGAAACCCTCTCGCCCGACCTCATTCAGCAGTACGGGCTGATGGACAAGGCTACGGCGCTCCAGCAGATTCACTTCCCCCAGACGCCCGACCTGCTCCAGACGGCCCGGTTCCGCCTCAAATTCGAGGAGCTGTTCTACATTCAGCTCAAGCTGCTGCGCCAGCGCGACCAGCGCAAAGTGACGCTGGCCGGCCAGATTTTCAAGGAGGTGCCCACGCTGGTGCACTTCTACAAAAACGTGCTGCCCTTCGACCTCACCGGGGCCCAGAAGCGCGTTATCCACGATATCTACAAGGATTTTTGCGCCGGCCAGCAGATGAACCGCCTGCTTCAGGGCGACGTGGGCTCGGGCAAAACCATCGTGGCCTTCATCGCCATGCTCATGGCCGCCGACAACGGGGCCCAGAGCTGCCTGATGGCGCCCACCGAAATCCTGGCCGACCAGCACTACACTGGCCTCAAGCAATTCGCCGACTTGCTGGGCCTCAAAATCGGCCTGCTGACCGGCTCTACCCGCACGGCTGCCCGCCGGGTGCTGCACGAGCAGCTGCGCTCGGGCGAAATGCACATGTTGGTGGGCACCCACGCCCTGCTCGAAGACGTGGTGCAGTTCAAGAATCTGGGGCTCACCATCATGGATGAGCAGCACCGCTTTGGCGTGGCCCAGCGCTCCAAGCTCTGGCAGAAAAACCCCCACGTGATTCCCCACGTGCTCGTGATGACGGCCACGCCCATCCCGCGCACCCTGGCCATGACGCTCTACGGCGACCTCGACGTGTCGGTGATTGACGAGCTGCCGGCCGGCCGCAAGCCCATCGTTACGGTGCACCGCTTCGACTCGAACCGGCTCAAGGTGTTTCAGTTTCTGCGCGACCAGATCAAGCTGGGCCGGCAGGTATACATTGTGTACCCGCTCATTGAGGAAAGCGAGGCCATGGCCGACTACAAGGACCTCATGGATGGTTACGAGAGCATTGCCCGCGCCTTCCCCGAGTTCCAGATCAGCATCGTGCATGGGCGCATGACGGCGGGCGAGAAGGACGCCGAAATGCAGCGCTTCGTGCAGAATCAGACCCAGATTATGGTGGCTACTACCGTTATCGAGGTGGGCGTAAACGTGCCCAACGCCTCCGTAATGGTCATTGAAAGCACCGAGCGGTTTGGCCTCTCTCAGCTTCACCAGCTGCGGGGCCGCGTGGGCCGCGGGGCCGACCAGAGCTACTGCATTCTGATGAGCGGCTACAAGCTCAGCAAGGATTCGCGCACCCGCATCGAAACCATGGTACGCACCAACAACGGCTTCGAAATTGCCGACATCGACCTGAAGCTGCGCGGCCCCGGCGACCTGATGGGTACCCAGCAAAGCGGCGTGCTCGACCTGCTGATTGCCGATCTGGCCAAGGACGGCCGCATTCTAAGCGAAAGCCGGGCCGCGGCCCAGGCCCTGCTCCAAGAAGATCCCAACCTGGCCCTGCCCGCCAACCAGGCCATCCGCCACCACATCGAGAGCCTGCCCGCTACGGCCGTAAACTGGAGCCGTATTAGCTAAGTGCTACTACTGGCTACTGGAATGTAGCCCAACGGCTATCCGATGGGCATAAAAAAAGCGGCTCTGTCAGAACCGCTTCTCAGCCATAATCCTATTCAGTACTCTGCTGTGAGTTCACCATCTGCCACGACCTGAACTTACCGTCCTCCACGACCCGCGGCCGCGCCAGGGCCGAATGTTTCTGATACATGGAAACGCGGTTAACTGAAATAGTCTCAGCCGGTTTGCTGGTTCGCGTAATAACGGCCGGAGCTACTGACGATTGATTAAGCTTCCCGACTACCACTAAGGCAATCATAAGGGACAAACGAAGTAAGGATTTCATTCTATATAAAGGCTTTAAGGGACGACTACAGGCTACCAAAAACCAATCCAAAGAGATTGCGCGGAAATTAAAAAAAGCGTGAAAACGTTCAATACCCGGTCCGGCGCAATAAAAAGATTATGGCTTTCGACCCGCAAAGCGTTATACTCTACTGCTGTACCACTTAGCTGATCGAAGACTTTTGCTTTCGTGTCCACAACGTATAACATCTGCTGAGGTTACGGTCTGCAAACAAATAGTGCTACTTACTCACCAACAAAATAGTTGCTACCCTTAGCTGAACCGTTGCCTGCAGGTATTCCGTTGAAAGTTGGGTACCTTTGAAGAGTACCTTTTTTAAATTTTATCCGTCTGATTTCTAAATAGCTCTTGCCTGTGCGTTTCTCTTTTCTGCTTGCTTCCGCTTTTCTGGTCGTTGCCTCCACGCTAAATCCGGCCCCGGTTTCGGCCCAGCGCGTGAAGTCGGCGGCATTCACTTATCTGCCCGAAGTAAGTGCCGACCACTACAACCAGCGGGTGGCTCACAAAACGCTGCCGCTGGCGGCGGGTGGCTTCCTTATTCTGGCCCACCAGGCCGCCGGCCAGTACGCGGTGGAACGCTACGATGCCGACCTGAAGCGGCAGTGGAGCACGCCCCTGCCGCTGGCCGCCGGCGAAGTCGTGGACGGGTTTGCCCGCAGCAAGGATCAAGCAACGGTGGTGGTCCATCAGAACGAGGCCGGCACCCAGCGCCTCGTGGCCTACGCCCTGAACCTGGCTACCGGCCAGAAGAGCCCTGCCAAGAAGCTCATCGAGGCCAACTCCCGCGACCGGCGCCCCGGCGTGGCCTTCTCGCCCGACGGTACCCGGCTGGTGGCCTGGCGCTACCTCACCCAGAACAATCAGATCAAGTCGCTGAGCGCCAGCGTATATGATAGCCAGCTACTTAAAATCAAGGACCGCACCTACGATTTTCACGACCAGGGAGACTTTTTCTCCGTCACGGTGCATATCGGCAACGACGGCACGCAGTTCGTGACACTGGCCGGCGACCATATGAAGAAGCTGGCCGTACGCCGCTACCTCAACGATTCACCTGACGTGAAGGTGATGTCGGTGTCGGTGGGCGGCACGTTCGGAGGCAAAGAGATTAATATTTTTGACTCGCGCTTCGTCCTGCGGCCCGATAACAGCCTCTACGCCGCCGCCATCTGCAACGAGCGGGCAACCGGGCTTTACCATAGCCTCAAGCTGGTGAAGTTCGACTTTACGGGCGAAGGAGATATAAAGCTGGCCACGGAAGTGCCGTTTTCGCCCGAATACCTGACCCAGACCAACCAGGCAACCGGCACTAAAGCTACCCGCCTCGACGATATTTACCTCACCGATTTACTGCTCACTGATGCCCAGCAGGTGGTGGTTATGGCCGAGAAGAAGTTTGAGGAAGGCGGCGAAGGTTCGCCCGGCCACACCCGGGAGCTGCACGTGTTTGGTTACAACGAGTTTCTGCGGCCCGACTGGCACAGCATTGTAGCCAAAGACCAGGTCGCGCCGGCCGCCGAGGGCTACAGCGCCATCGGCTACCAGGCCGCTACGTTCGGGTCAGACGTGGAGTTGGTTACCTGGGAGAAAATCAACGGCAAATCCGACCTTTATCTGCGCCGCATCAGCGTGCCCACGGGCGTCGTGAGTGAACCCAAAGCCCTGGGCCTGAGCGTGGCCGCTGACCAGAACCCGGCTTACGTGAAAGATTTCACCGCCTGGCTCGATGCCAAAACCATCATCGGCGTTAGCCGCCCCAGCAAGAAATCAGCCGCCCTGATGCTAAATAAAATCGTGCTCAAGTAGGATCACGGATTAGCGCGGATTTTAACGGATTTCACGGATTTTGTGGACAGCTGTAGGGCGAAGCACTGCTTCGCCTCGGTAGAGAGCAATGAAAAGCGCCCCTTCCCGACGAGTGCGGGAAGGGGCGCTTTTCGCTAACAGCTAACAGCTAACAGCTAACAGCTAAGCTTACGGGAAGATGCCGAGCGACTGGTAGCTGACGCCGATTTTCTCGATGGCGCTGTAAAAGGCCGCCGTGCGCAGATCGGTGATGCCCGGCACGTCGTCCATCACCTTACGGATGGACTGGTAAGCGGTAATCATGGTGTCTTCGAGGCCCGAGTGCACAAGGTCGATTTCGTCGGCTCCGTGGATGATGGACTGGCGCTCCGCATCCGTCACCGAGCGGCCGGTGGTGCGCTCAATGGTGGTTACCAGGCGGCGCATGGCTCCTTCCTCGGCCCGCTTGCCCATGCGCCCAAAGCGCACGTTCGACAGGTTTTTCAGCCACTCGAAGTACGATACCGTTACGCCGCCGGCGTTCAGGTACAGGTCGGGCAGCACTACAATGCCGCGGTCGAGCAGAATTTTCTCGGCTCCCTGGGTGGTGGGGCCGTTGGCACCTTCGGCCACAATTTTGGCCTTCACCCGCGGCGCGTTTTCCTCGGTAATCTGGTTTTCAAGGGCGGCCGGAATCAGCACGTCGCACTCGTATTCGAGCAGGTCGAGCGACTCCTCAATGTCCTGGGCACCTTCAAAGCCCAGAACTGAGCTGGTGCTTTGGCGGTGCTGGAAAACGGCCTCCACGTCGAGGCCTTTCTCGCTGTAAACACCACCCTCGCGCTCCGCAATACCAATGATAAGAGCCCCGGCCTCCTGGCAGAACTTGGCCGCGTAGTAGCCCACGTTGCCTAAACCCTGCACGATGATGCGCTTGCCGGCCATACCTTCGGTCAGGTCCATTTTTTTCAGCATGGGCGCATCGCTCATTAACTCCCGCAGGCCGTAGAACACGCCCAGGCCCGTGGCTTCGGTCCGGCCCCGGATACCGCCCTGGCCGACGGGCTTGCCCGTTACGCAGCCCAGCGCGCTGGTATCGCCGTATTTGAATGTCATGTACGTATCGGCAATCCAGGCCATTTCGCGGCTGCCGGTACCGTAGTCGGGAGCCGGCACATCCATGCCGGGGCCGATTAGGTTCTTCTTGATCAGCTCGCTGGCGTAACGGCGGGTTACGCGCTCCAGCACGTGTTCGGGCGTGGTGCGGGGGTTGATTTTAACGCCCCCCTTAGCGCCGCCAAACGGTACATCAACCAGGGCACACTTGAAGGTCATGAGCGTAGCCAGCGCCATTACCTCGTCCTCATCCACGTAAATACTGTAGCGGATACCACCCTTGCTGGGCAGCTTGTGGTGGCTGTGCTGCACCCGGATACCCTCGAATACCTGCACGTGGCCGTCAACTTCGACCGGGAAATTAACCTTGTAAATACTATTGCAGGCCCGGATCTGGGCCAGAATACCGGGGTCCAGCTTCGAGAAGCTGGCTGCGTGGTCGTAGAACCGGAGCACGCTTTCGTAAAAGTCTTTGCCCTGAACCTGTTCGTTGGCCATAAGGATGGGAATTTGGGTGGGATGGTAGGATTACTAGCACAAACGGCACGGGCCGCCCGGGTGTTGCCCGGTCCCCGAAAGCTACTAAAAAGCAACCAGCCGCCCCCAAACGGGAGCGGCTAGCTGTTTCAACTACACTAAAGCGCCAGTAACGACGGCATTTCCGAACGGGAGCGAAGCAGCGCTTCACCCTACTCCGTCTACAAAATCCGTGCAATCCGTTAAAATCCGCGCTAATCCCTGATCTAGTAGGCGTACTCGTTGGCGGCAATCAGGTGGTCGGCAATGCGGCGACGCGCCTCCTTGGCATTGTAAAGGTCAGCCTTGGTGAAGCGCTTCAGGCCCATGGCCAGCAGCCGCTGCTCGTCGCCCTCGGTCATGGTGCCGATGGCATCCTTGCCGAACTTGCTTACCTGGTCCACGGTGTCGTAGAGGTACACGCGGGCGATATCGATCTGGGTCGAAACGGCCTCCTCGCCCTTGGCTTCGGCCTCCTTCTCCACGCGGAGCAAGGTGCTTTCGGCAGTGTATACCTTAATGGCCATGTCGGCAATGTTCATCAGTACCTCCTGCTCCTTGGCGAGCGAGTTCATGTACTTCTGCACGGCCGTACCGGCAACCATCAGAATGGCCTTCTTCAGCTTGGCAATGGTTTTCTTCTCGGTGGCGAACAGGCCGGTTTCCTCTTCCAGGTTCATGTCCGGAATGGCCATCAACTCCTGCTGCACGGCCTGGGCGGGGCCCATCAGGTCCAGCTCGCCCTTGAGGCCCTTCTTGAGGATCATATCAACGGCCAGCATGCGGTTGATTTCGTTCGTGCCCTCAAAAATGCGGTTGATGCGCGAATCGCGGTAGGCGCGGTCCATGGGGTAGTCGGCCGAGAAGCCGTAACCGCCGTAAATCTGCACGCCTTCGTCCACCACGTAGTCGAGCACTTCCGAACCTTCCACTTTCAGAATGGCGCACTCCACGGCAAACTCGCGGGCGGCACCCAGCAGGGCCTCGTTGTGGCTCTGGCCTTTGGCCAGCAACTCCTGCTCCATGCGGAAGATGTCCATGCCGGCCCGGTAAATAGCCGATTCAACCGCATAAATGCGGATAGCCTGCTGGGCCAGCTTGAACTTGATAGCGCCAAACTTGCTGATGGGCAGCTTGAACTGCACCCGCTCGTTGGCGTAGCGTACGCTCTGGGTGGCGCATACTTTGGTGGCCCCCAGGCAGGCAGCGGCCAGCTTGATGCGGCCAATGTTGAGAATGTTAAAGGCAATCAGATGGCCCTTGCCAATCTCGCCCAGTACGGCCGACTTAGGCACTTTCGCGTCGGACAGGAACACCTGGCGGGTCGAAGAACCTTTGATACCCATCTTGTGCTCCTCGTTGCCAAGGGTCAGGCCGGGCGTTTCCTTCTCCACAATGAAGCCGGTAAACTTGTCGCCATCGACCTGAGCAAAAACGATGAACACGTCGGCGAAACCGCCGTTCGTAATCCACATTTTCTGGCCATTGAGCACGTAATGCTCGCCGTCCTCAGTCGGCATGGCCTTGGTTTTAGCGCCCAAAGCGTCGGAACCGGAGCCCGGCTCGGTAAGGCAGTAGGCACCCATCAACTCCCCGGTGGTGAGACCCGGCAGGTACTTGGCCTTCTGCTCCTCGTTGCCGAAGTACAGAATGGGCAGCATGGCAATGCCCGTGTGGGCCGCGAAAGCTACCGGGAACGAGTGGCCGCCGCCAACGCCCTCCGTCACGCGCAGCGAAGTCGGGAAGTCCATGTCCAGTCCGCCGAACTGCTCGGGAATGCTCACGCCGAACAGGCCCAGCTCGCCGGCCTTTTCCATGAGGCCGCGCATAAGGCCTTCCTCGTGGTCGTCGAGGCGGTCCAGCAAAGGAGTTACCTCCTTCTGCACGAAGTCGACGGCCGTCTGGTGCATCATGTTTTGCTCCTCCGAAAAATCGGCGGGCGTAAATACGTCCTGGGCGTCGGTTTCCTTGATGATGAACTCGCCGCCTTTCACTAGTTGATTGGTAACTTCCATGATAGGTGAAGGTTGAGGTGGGAAAAGTAGAAAGAAAGTTGCTCGGCTTGCCTACTACTTTAAGCGAAGGCGGCCGGCGTCGTACTCGCTGGGCAAGATACAAAAATTTGTTATGCTTGCCGAGTACTTTGTGTTAAGAAAACCCCGAAATGTCTTCCGGGGTTTTCAATTCCAGCATTATCCGCTATGCTCCGCTTGGCGAAGCATAGCGGTCAGCTGCCGTTACTTCAGCAACTCGTAGATACCGGCTACGCCCTGGCCGCCACCCACGCAGGCGGTAACCATGCCGTACTTCTTGTTCTGGGCCCGCAACTCGTGGAAGAGCTGAATGCTGAGCTTGGCGCCCGAGCAGCCTAGCGGGTGGCCGAGGGCAATGGCACCACCGTTCACGTTCACTTTGCTTTGGTCCATGTCCAGCTCGCGCATTACGGCCAGGCTCTGGGAGGCGAAGGCTTCGTTGAGTTCGAACAGGTCGATGTCCTGGAGTTTCATGCCGGCCTGCTTAAGGGCCTTCGGCACGGCCTTGATGGGGCCCATGCCCATAATGCGCGGGTCGATGCCTTCGGTCGCGTAGGTTATCATGCGGGCAATGGGTTCCAGGTTCAGCTCCTTCACCATGCGCTCCGACATCACGATAACGAACGCAGCGCCGTCCGAAGTCTGCGACGAGTTACCGGCCGTTACCGAGCCGTTGGCAGCGAATACCGGGCGCAACTTGCCCAGCACCTCCAGGGAAGTATCGGCGCGGGGCCCCTCGTCGGTGTCTACCACGTAAGAGCGCTTCTTACGCTTGCCGGTGGCCGGGTCGAGGTAGGTTTCCTCCACCGTGATGGGCACAATCTGCTCCTTGAACTTGCCCTCCTGAATAGCTTTGATGGCCTTCTGGTGGGAGTTGTAGGAGAACTGGTCCTGGTCTTCGCGGGTGATTTTGTAGTCCTGGGCGACGGCTTCGGCCGTGAGGCCCATGCCGAGGTAATAATCGGGGTGCTTCTGGGCCAGGTTGTAGTTGGGCACCGTTTTCCAGCCCACGGTAGGCACGAGGCTCATGCTCTCGGTACCGCCGGCCACGATGCAGTCGGCCATGCCGGCGGCAATTTTGCCGGCAGCCATGGCAATAGTTTCCACGCCGGAGCCGCAGTAGCGGTTCACGATGAGGCCCGATACGTTCATGGGCAGGGCCAGCAGCGAAATCAGGCGGCCCATTTGCAGGCCCTGCTCGGCTTCCGGCACGGCGTTGCCCACAATCACATCATCGATGCGGGTAGGGTCGAGGGCGGGCACTGAGGCGACCAGGTGCTTGATGACGTCGGCGGCGAGGTCATCGGGGCGGGTGAAGCGGAAACCGCCGCGGTTGGCCTTGCCAACGGCCGTGCGGTAACCGGCTACGATATATGCGTTCATCTTAGTAGAAATTAGAGGTGAGAACTTAGAGCCTAGACTCTGGTGGTTAGTTCTCAGGTTGAAGACTTTTTTGAAAGCCGTAGAGCATCTTTTGGAGTTCTACCAATTCACCTACCGCAGCTTGCAGTCGGGTTGCATCAATGTAACCGAACTCAGCAGCCAGTAGAAACTGAGTTTCCAACTCGTAAGCTGAACCAGTGGCAATCGAAAGAAACTGCCCAAAATCCTTGGCTGAGCCACGTCCTGCTCCTTCAGCAATATTGGAAGGAATAGAAACGGCGGCGCGGCGCATCTGCGAGGTTAATCCGAACCGTTCGTCAGAAGGGAACAGCGCGCAGCATTGGTAAGTGAGCTTGGTAATCAGCATCGCCTTCTGCCAGATTTTTAAATCCCGAAAACGATGCCGACTTACCATATAGATTTAGAAGTTAGAGTTGAGAACTTAGAACCTAGAAACTTCTTCAGTCCCGATTTTCCACATTTTTGTCGCCTTTCTCAATACCAGAACTATTCTAGGTTCTAAGCTCTCAATTCTCAGTTCTAATTGCGAAGCGGTTTGCCCGTCGTGAGGATGCTCTGGATGCGCTCCAGCGTTTTCCGCTCGCCGGTGAGGCTCAGGAAGGCTTCGCGCTCCAGGTCCAGCAGGTACTGCTCCGATACTTCGGTGGGGCTGCTCAGGTCGCCGCCGCACATAATGAAGGCCAGCTTGTTGGCAATCTTCATGTCGTGCTCGGAGATGTAGCGGCCTTCCTTCATGGCGTGCACACCGGTCAGGAACATGCCCAGGGCGCCCTTGCCGTGCACCTTGATGTTGGTTTTCTGTACCGGCATAGTGTAGCCATCCTCGGCCAGCTCGATGGCGGCGGCTTTGGCCTGGGCCAGTACCCGGTTGCTATTCACCACGATTTCGTCGCCGCGGCGCAGGAAGCCCAGGTCGAAGGCTTCGGCGGCCGAGGTGGATACCTTGGCCGTGCTTATCGTCATGAACGTATTGCGCAGCAGGTTGTACTCCGGCTCGCCTTCCTCGTATTTGAGGGCGGTGCGCAGGGTCATTTCCTTGGTGCCGCCGCCGGCCGGAATCAGGCCCACGCCGAATTCCACGAGGCCCATGTAGGTTTCGGCCGCGGCCACCACCTTATCAGCGTGCAGGTTCAGCTCGCAGCCACCGCCCAGGGCCAGGCCGTGGGGGGCGCTGACCACCGGAATGCTGCTGTAGCGCATCCGCATCATGGCCTGCTGGAACTGGGCAATCATCAGGTTCAGCTCGTCGTACTCCTGGTCGAGGGCGTACATGTACACCAGGCCCAGGTTGGCGCCGGCCGAGAAGTTCGGCGCGTCGTTGCCCACCACGAGGCCGCGGAAGTCCTTTTCGGCCAGCTCCACGCCCTTCATCAGACCCTGGATTACATCGGAACCCAGCGCGTTCATCTTGCTGTGGAACTCCACGTTCAGGATGCCGTCGCCCATATCGAGCACCGAGGCGCCCGAGTTTTTCCAGAGCACTTTGCCCGTGGCGCGCAGGTTATCGAGGATGATGAAGTTCTCGACGCCCGGAATAGCCTGGTAGCTCTTCGAGTCGAGGTCGTAGAACTGCTTCACGCCCGCCTCGCTCACCTTGTAGAAGGTTTCGTGGCCGGCATTCAGCATTTCCTCCACCCACGGCGCTACCGTTTTGCCTTCGGCCTTGGCCAGTTCCAGGCCCTTTTTCACGCCCAGCGCGTCCCAGGTTTCAAACGGACCCATATCCCAGCCGAAGCCGGCGCGCAGGGCGTCGTCGATCTTATAGAGGGCGTCGGTGATTTCGGGAATCCGGTTGCTCACGTAGGCAAACAGGCCCGCGAAGGTCTTGCGGTAGAAATCCCCGGCCTTGTCCTTGCCGCCTACCAGCACCTTGAAGCGGTCGGCCAGTTTCTCGATGGGCTTGGTGGTTTCGAGGGTGGCAAACTTCACTTTCTGGCTCGGCTGGTACTCCAGCGTGTTCAGATCGAGGGCCAGGATGGCGGTTTTACCTTTGTCGTCCTTGGTTTTCTTGTAGAAGCCCTGGCCGGTTTTGTCGCCGAGCCACTTGTTCTCGCCCATCTTTTTCAGATAGTCGGGCAGTTGGAAAACAGCTTTGGCTTCGTCGTTGGGCAGGTTCTGAGCGAGGCCGTTGGCCACGTTCATCAGCGTATCGAGGCCTACCACGTCGGAAGTGCGGAAGGTGGCCGACTTGGCGTGGCCGATAACCGGACCGGTGAGTTTGTCGACTTCCTCCACCGAGAGGCCGAGCTGCTGCATCACCTGGATCACGTCCATGATGGCGAACACGCCCACGCGGTTGGCAATGAACGCGGGCGTATCCTTGGCCAAAACGGTGGTTTTGCCCAGGTACAGGTCGCCGTAGTGCATCAGGAAATCCACCACCGCCTGGTCCGTGTCGGGGGTCGGGATGATTTCGAGCAGCTTCAGGTAGCGCGGCGGGTTGAAGAAGTGAGTGCCGCAGAAATGCTTTTTGAAGTCGTCGGAACGACCTTCGGTCATCATATGAATCGGGATGCCCGAGGTGTTCGAGGTAATGAGCGTACCGGGCTTGCGGAACTGCTCTACGCGCTCAAACAGGCTCTGCTTGATATCGAGTCGTTCCACTACCACCTCAATCGTCCAGTCGCAGCCGGCAATGTCCTTAAGGTTGTCGTCGAAGTTGCCGGTTTTAATGCGGCTCACGTCCTGCTTGCGGTACAGCGGCGAAGGATTGGCCTTCACGGTGGCCTCCAGGGCGCTGTTCACCAAGCGGTTCTTCACCAGCGGCGAATCCAGTTTCAGGCCTTTGGCTTCCTCGGCGGGCAGTAACTCTCTCGGCGAAATGTCGAGCAGTAACACCTGCACCCCGATGTTGGCGAAGTGGCACGCAATGCGCGAGCCCATCACCCCGGAGCCCAAAACGGCTACTTTCTTGATAGTACGGTTCATTCTGGATGGGGAAAGAAGTAGTGGTAAGTTAGTCGTAGGTTATGGGCGCTTAGTGGATAACTCTGGATGTTCCAGGCACTCTGGGGTTTTCTTACATTCAGTATAAACCACTCGCGCCTGATCCACTAAGCCCTATAAAAAAGCCCCTTACGCAGCCGAAGGTTCGGAACGCAGGGGCTTGAGTTTGAAGTCTTCGTAGAGGGTTTTACCCTCAATCAGACTCGTTATGTGGGTAACGACGCGGAAAAACACGTCCAGGTCGCTCTGCGGAATATCCTCGCGCACCTTCAGGTTGAAGTGGCGCACGGTCTGGCGCGAGATTTCCTTGTTGCGTAGCCCGTCCTCAGTCAGGAAAATGCGCACCGAGCGCTTATCCTGCGTGTCGGCCTGCTTGTAAATGAGCCCTTTTTCCTCCATCGAGCGCAGGATGCGGGTCAGCGAGCGGGTTTCGAGGCCCAGCAGCGGCGCTATTTTGGTAGCCGGGGTACCTTTTTCCTGGTCGATGTTAAGCAGCACGAACCCAATGCTGGTCGTGATATCGTGCTTGGCGGCCTGGCTATTGTACATGCGCGAAATGGCATGCCAGGCAACTTTGATATTGTAATCGACGGTTTCTTCGGGAGTCATGGGGGAGGGTAGCAAGTCCGGTAAACATACTGAAAATATGTTATGCTTGCATACTAAATCCCGTAAAAAAAGTTTTGGCCTCCCGGTCTGGCCGGTAGGTGATGCACCATGTCCTAATCTACAAACGGAGGCCCCTACCCCACTATGGAGGCAGGGGCCCGTTTGGTTTTCCGGGTCCGGGAACTACCGGGAAGCTACCTGCTGGTAAAGGCCCTCGATAATGTCCTTGTTGTTTTCGGTGATGACTTTACGCTTCACCTTCATGGTAGGCGTCATCTCGCCCGATTCCACAGTCCACTGCTCGGGCAGGAGCACGATTTTCTTCACCTGCTCCCACTGCGCAAAGCCGTTGTTGTACTTGTGCACGAGGTCTTGGTACATCTTCACCACCTTCTCGTTCTTCACCAGCTCCTCATGCGAGCCGTCGCAGGGCACGTTGTTGCGCTTGCACCAGCCCTGGAGGTCGGCGAAGGACGGGATGACAAGGGCTGAGGGGAATTTCTGGCCGTCGCCGACCACCATGCACTGCTCGATCAGCGGCGACTCTTTCATCTTGCCCTCAATTACCTGCGGGGCAATGTACTTGCCGCCCGAGGTCTTGAACATCTCCTTTTTGCGGTCGGTGATTTTCAGGAACCGGCCCTCCACCATCTCGCCGATGTCGCCGGTATGGAACCAGCCGTCTTTGTCGAATTCCTTGGCCGTGAGTTCGGGCTGGTTGTAGTAGCCTTTCATCACCGACTCCGACTTGGTGAGAATTTCGCCGTCGGCCGCGATTTTCACTTCCGTGTTATTGATAATGGGCCCCACGGTGCCGATCATGTTGTTTTCGGGCTCGAAGCCGCCCACGGCAATAACGGGCGAGGTTTCGGTGAGGCCGTAGCCCTCCATCACGCGGATGCCGGCGGCCCAGAACACGCGGGCCAGCCGGGGCTGCAGGGCCCCGCCCCCGCTCACAATACAGCGCAGGTTGCCACCCAGTGCCTCGCGCCACTTGTTGAAGATAATTTTGTTGGCTAGCGCCAACTGGGTGTTGTAGAGGAAGCCGTGGTCCTTCTGGTTGTCGTACTTCAGCCCCAGATCGAGGGCCCAGAAGAACAGGTTTTTCTTGATGCCGGTCAGCTCATGGCCCTTGGCCACGATCTTGTCGTACACTTTTTCGAGCAGGCGGGGTACGGTGGTGAAGATGTCAGGCTTCACCTCGCGCAGGTTGTCGGCAATGCTTTCCATGCTCTCGGCGTAGTAAATGCTTACGCCGTTGATGAGGTAAAGATGGGTCACCATGCGCTCAAAAATGTGGCAGAGCGGCAGGAAGCTCAGGGCCTTGTCCTTCTCGCTCACCGGCACGAAGGGCTGGGTATTACGGCAGTTGCTGAGCAGATTATTGTGGGTGAGCATGACGCCCTTAGGCTTGCCAGTGGTGCCGCTGGTGTAGATGAGCGTGAGCAGGTCGTCGGGCTGCACGGCGGCTTTGAGGGGCTCCAGGTCGGCGGGGTTGCCCTTCTGGCCCAAGGCCAGCAGCTCCGAGAAGTGGCGGGCGCCGGCAAGCTTATCGAAGGTGAACACGTTTTCGGCCGGAATTTCGAGGCCTTCGGTGGCTTCGAGCACCTTGTCGAGCAGCTTCTGATCGGCTACCAGCACCGCCTTCACGCCCGCATCGGCGAAGATGTACTTATAGTCCTCGACCGTGATGCTGGGGTACATGGGTACGCTGGTGGCCCCGAGTTGGGCAATGGCGAAGTCGGCAATCATCCATTCGGGCCGGTTCATCGAAATCAGGGCCACTTTGTCGTCTTTGCCGATGCCGAGGGCCCGTAGCCCCAGGCTGGCCTGGTTGACCTGCTCGACCACCATATCGGTGCTCAGGGGCGTGTAGTGGCCGTCGATTTTAGCGGCAAAGCAGTCGGCTTTGTTGTACTTCTGCTGGAGATGGGGCAGAATGTCGAACGTGCGGCGAATATCCATGAAACGAGTGGGCTCGGGAGTTGGAGGAGCGAAATATAGATTACGGGCGCAGCTGGGCTACCACATAAGGGAAGCACAACTACAATGCCTGCTTAAATAACTACTTTTTTCGGGGAAAAACGACAATTCAACCCGAAATACCGGTAGGCACGTGGCCGGGTTTTGCGTAGCTTTGGCGGAGTCTGCCTCTTCTACGCCCGATGAATCTGGCCATTTTTTTCGATCCGCTTCCCGAGGACCTGGTGGTCGCGCCTGCTGCGGCAACCACCCTGGCCGGGGCCGTTACGCCCTTTGTACATTCCTTTCCCGACTGGCGAACGGCCGACCTGGCCCTGATTGGCCTCGATGAGTGGCGGGGCAGCGCGGCCGGGGCTCCGGTTACGCACGGGGCCAACACTGTGCGGCGGCAGTTCTACCAGCTTCAAAAAAGCAGCAGCCCCTGCCGGCTCGTCGATTTGGGCAACTTGCGCCCCGGCCTCACGCTGGAAGACACCTACCAGCGGCTGCGCGAAATTATTGCCGCGCTGCTCGAACAGAACACCGTGCCCCTGCTGCTGGGCGGCTCCCACGACCTCGACTATGGGCAGTTTCTGGCCTACGAAACCCTCGACCGGCCCGTCAGCTTTGCCACCGTGGATGCCCGCGTAGACATGGCCGAGCCGGGAACCAGCACCTACCCCGAAGACAGCCACCTGCGCCGGATGCTGGTACATGCGCCCAGCTTCCTGTTCAACTTTGCCCAGCTGGCCCACCAGCAGTACCTGGTGGCCCCCGACGTACTGACGGCCCTTGAAAAGCTGCACTTCGAAACCCTGCGCGTGGGCCAGATCCGCGACGATATCCGCCAGGCCGAGCCGTTGCTGCGCCAAGCCGATTTCGTGAGCTTCGATGTGGCCGCCTTACGCTGGCAGGATGCCCCCGCCTACTATCCGGCCAACCCTTTCGGCCTCACCAACGAGGAGGCCGCCAAGCTGGCCTGGTACGCCGGCTGCAACGACCAGCTTACCTCCTTCGGCCTCTACGGCTACCGCCCCGACTACGACCCCCACGCCCTGGCCGCCACCGTGCTGGCCACCATGCTCTGGTACTTCGTGGAGGGCTTTTACTACCGTCGCCGCGAAACCGATTTCCGGGGTCCGAGCTTCGTGCGCTACGCCGCCGGCTTGCACGGCCCGGCCCGCTACAGCTTCCAGGCCGATGAAAAAGACGGCGACGACGAAAGCCCCGACCGCATCTTGTTCTATAAATCGCAGCAAACCGACCGCTGGTGGATGGAGGTAGTGAACCTGACCGGTAACGCCCGCCGCATTGTGCCCTGCAGCTACCAGGACTACCTGCGCGCCGCCCAGGGCGACGTGCCCCACCGCTGGATTCTGACCCAGGCACTGCTGGGGTAAATCGGGTAGTTGTCAGGACTTCAGTAGTTAGTTGTAAGACCTATCTGACCAAATAAAATCCCATGAGCCGATAACTGACAACGAAGCCGCTGGCAACCAGATCTGCCTACTTATACCCGGGGCCAGCTGGCGCTACGCAACGGGCAGGACCGCGACGAAATCTGGGTGGCTTACCGGGGGCTGATTTATGACGTGACCCGTTCGCGGCTCTGGAAGCGCGGCAACCACTACGAGCACTGGGCCGGCCAGGACCTCACCCGCGAGCTGGACCAGGATGCACCCCACACGCCCAATGTTTTCGACCGTTTCCCGGTCATCGGCCGGTTGTAGGGGCGCGTTGTATGCTCCCGCCAGTACTGTCGGGCTTAGCTGCGTGCTGCGCCCAAATTGTCCGGGCTTACTATATCGTTTGGCCGGCTGCGGCCGTAGTGTACATCATTGTTCCATGCCACGGGTTCGTAAGCGCCCTCCCCTACTCTGTTCTATGACGACCGAAAGCCCCTCCGAATTCAACCACCTCGAAAACTTTAGCACGCCGGAACTGCTGGCTGCCATGAACCAGGTCGACCAGACGGTACCCCGGACCGTGGCCAAGGCTTTGCCGCAGCTGGAGGCGCTGGTAGAAGCTACCGTGGCGCGGCTGAAGGATGGTGGGCGGCTGTTTTATATTGGAGCAGGCACCAGCGGCCGGCTCGGCATTCTCGACGCCTCGGAATGCCCGCCCACGTTCGGGGTGCCTCATAGTTTGGTGGTAGGCCTGATTGCGGGCGGCGACACGGCTATCCGCAAGGCCGTAGAAAACGCCGAAGACGACGCCCAGCAGGCCTGGCGCGACCTTTCGGCCCACAACATCACGGCCAAAGACATCGTGGTGGGCATTGCCGCCTCGGGCCGGACGCCCTACGTTATTGGCGGACTGGAGCAGGCCCGGCAGCACGGGCTGGCTACGGGCTGCATAGTGTGCAACGCCGGTTCGGCGGTAGCGGCGGCGGCCGAGTTTCCGGTGGAAGTGGTGACCGGGCCAGAATTCGTAACGGGCAGCACCCGCCTCAAGGCCGGCACCGCCCAGAAGCTTGTGCTCAACATGCTCACGACGGCCACCTTTATCCGGCTGGGCCGCGTGCAGGGCAACAAGATGGTAGACATGCAGCTCAGCAACGCCAAGCTCGTAGACCGGGGCGAACGGATGCTGATGGAAGAGTTGCGCATCGAGCAGCCCAAAGCGGCCGAGCTACTGGAACTGCACGGCTCAGTGCGGGCCGCGCTGGCTGCGTACAACGGGCACTGACATGACCATAGCTGACCGAATAATCAAACCATTAATTTGGATACTGATTGTAGTGCAGTTAGGCTTATACGTATTAGTTTTTGCCTCACAAGAGGGTTTGCTGCCGATGCTTGGCTCGGTACCTTTTACTGGCTCAATTGGGTTTCTGCTACTTATCGCAGCTGTTCTGTCTTTTAGACAGAATAGCTGGCTAACCGCTGGCGTTGCCTTGTTAATGGCTTTACCGGGTCTATTATTCACGCTGTTGCTCTTATGGCTCGAATTGGGTTCGCACTAGTTCATTAAAAGCACTGTATCCCGAACAAAACTAACGTTGGGTACTGTTTTAACAACTCCGCAATCTACCAGCTCACTTCGTATGCACACTATTGAGCCGCACTACGCCTGGGTCGATCAATACTCGGCCTCTGAAGACATGCTTTCGCCCCTGCACGAGGCCGAAAACAGCCTCGACTCCTATGTCAATACCATCTACGGGTACTACATCCACCCGCAGTGGGACAGCCTCGGATCCGAGACGCTGTTTCTGAAGATCCTGTTTGTGGATTATGAGCTTGGGCGCGGCCATCATCGAGTTCATTGGCGAGTGGAACGACGCCATCGAAAACGACGTGATGCAGCTCAAGCGCAACATCATCGACCTGATGACGCACGAGGGCATTCGCAAATTCATCCTCATCGGCGAAAACGTGTTCAACTTCCACGGCTCCGAAGACGACTACTACGAGGAGTGGTTCGAGGATGTGGAAGATGGCTGGGTTGCCGCTGTGAACTTCCAGGAGCACGTGAGCCGCGAAATGCGCCAATACAACATCGACTCTTACCTCAACTTCGGCGGCCAGCTCGACGATTTGCCTTGGCGCACCTACGCGCCCGGCAAGCTGTTCGAGGTAGTCGATGGGCTATTGCAACGGCGGCTGGGTTAAACGCAACGCACCCTGCTCAGTGCTCAGTGCTCAGTGCTCAGTGGGTACGTAAAACGGTAGTAGCTGACACAAAAAAAGAGGCCTCCCGCGAGCGAGAGGCCTCTTTTTTTGTGCATCCGGTGAAGGATGCGTCAGTAATTACTGAGCAGGCGTGGTAGCAGGCGTGGTAGCAGGAGCATCCATGGCATCAGCCGAATTCTCCATAGCGTCAGCTTTAGCATCGGCCGAGTCACGAACCATGTCAGCCTTCTCTTCCATAGCGTCAGCCTTCATTTCGCCGGCTTCTTCTACGTTGTCAGCAGCTTGCTCCTGAGCATCTTCAGTCTTGCTGTCGCACGAAGCGAACGAGAAAGAAACAGCAGCCAGGGCGAGGAACAGTACTTTTTTCATGATGGGGGTTGTTGGGGAAATTGGAAAGTCGTTTTTGATAAACCAAGCCGCCGGTTCAAAAGAACTATCGGCTGATTTGGGGCTTTATACCCGAAAGGCGAAGAGGTAACCCGGCCGACGAAAAAAAACGCTGCTTTTTTTCGTCTTCTCCCAAAAAGCTCCCCAGACGATGCCAGAGGGCTTTTTCGGTCGAATTATTTTTTCCGGAATACGATACCGATGGGCACGCCGGTGAAATCGAAATGCTCGCGCATGCGGTTTTCGAGGTAGCGCGTGTAGCTCTCCTTCACGTACTGGGGCAGGTTGCAGAAGAAGGCAAACACCGGGTTGTGGGTCGGAAGCTGGGTAGCGTACTTGATGCGCACCATCTTGCCCTTCTGGATGGGTGGCGGATACTTCTCGATTTCCTTGAGCATCACCTCGTTCAGCTCGGAGGTCGAGATTTTGCGGCGCTTGTTGTTGTACACTTCAATGGCCGTTTCAATAGCCTTGTGCACCCGCTGCTTGGTGAGCACCGAGGTGAAAATGACGGGCGGATACGCGATAGGCGCAATCTTCTCCATGATTTTTGCCTCGAACTCCTTGGCCGTGTTGGTTTCCTTGTTCTCGATCAGGTCCCACTTGTTCACCAGAATCACGATGCCCTTGCGGTTCTTGTCGGCCAGGCCGATGATGTTCACGTCCTGCGACTCGATGCCGCGGGTGGCGTCCAGCATCACCACGCACACGTCGGCTTCTTCCAGGGCCCGCAGCGAGCGGAGCACCGAGTAGAATTCCACGTCTTCGTGGACCTTGGTTTTGCGGCGCAGTCCGGCCGTATCTACCAGCATGAACTCGTTGCCGAAGGCGTTGTAGCGCGCCTGAATGGAGTCGCGGGTGGTACCGGCCACATCCGTCACGATGCTACGGTCGGTACCCAGCAGCAGGTTCACGAACGACGACTTGCCCACGTTGGGGCGGCCCACGATGGCAATTTTAGGAATGCCCAGATCGGGCTCTTCCACGCCTTCGTCCTCGAAGTGGCTAACCACGGCATCGAGCAAATCGCCGGTGCCCGAGCCGCTGGCCGAGGAAATCGGGTAGATTTCGCCGTCGCCCACGCCCAGGGCGTAGAACTCGCCGGCCGAGTGAATGCGGGTGTTGGTGTCGGCCTTGTTGGCGACGATGTAGATGGGCTTTTTGCCCTGATAGCGGCGCAGTACGCTGGCAAACTCCTCGTCGAGGCTATGTACGCCGGCCATGGTATCGACCATGAACAGCACCACATCGGCCTCGTCGATGGCCAGCTTCACCTGCTTGTTGATTTCCTCCTCGAAAATGTCGTCGGAGTTGTGCACGTAGCCACCCGTGTCAATCACGGTGTAGTACTTGCCCACCCAGTCGCCGTAGCCGTAGTGCCGGTCGCGGGTTACGCCGCTCTCGTCATCCATGATGGCTTTACGCTCGCCGACAAGGCGGTTAAAAAGGGTCGATTTGCCCACATTGGGGCGCCCGACAATGGCAATGGTATTCTTCATATGTCTGACTCCAGCCGCCGGTCCGACCAAGTTCGGCAGTGCCCGGAGTAGTTAAGTGAGTTTGTGAGTGGTCGGATTTTAAGAGGTGAGAGGAGGAGACACGAGAAGTGAGAATTTCGTTCTGACGTAAACGCTATTGGAACGTAGTCTCACTTCTCGTGTCTCCTCCTCTCACCTCTCTATTGGCTGTACCCAAAGCGGTTCAGGGCTTTCGGGTCGGTGCGCCAGTTCTCGTTGACCTTGACGTAGATTTCGAGGAAGACCTTTTTCTGGAAGAACTTCTCCATTTCCTCGCGGGCCCAGGTGCCCACTTTCTTGAGCGCCGCGCCCTGCTGGCCGATGATAATGCCCTTCTGGCTGTTGCGCTCCACGTAAATCACGGCCCGCATCCGGATGATGGTTTCGTCTTCCTTGAACTCCTCAATGCCTACTTCGCAGCTGTAGGGCACCTCTTTCTTATAGAGCTTGAAGATTTTCTCCCGGATCATTTCGGCCGCAAAGAACCGCTCGGGCTTATCGGTTAGCTCGTCCTTGGGGTAGTAGGGCGGATGTACGGGTAGGTAGCCCAGCACGAGGTCGAGCAATTCGCCGGTGCCGAACTTTTCGAGGGCCGAAATGGGCAGTACCCGGGCCGCGTTGGGCAGGTGCTCGCGCCAGTATTCTACTTTGGCTTCTACCTCGGCCTGGTCGGCCTGGTCGATTTTGTTGACCAGCAGCAGAATGGGCGTATCCGTCATCTTGCGAAGGCGCTCTACTACCGGCTCCTCGTCGTGCTTTTCGTAGATATCAGTCACGAACAGCACCACATCGGCATCTTCCAGCGAGGAGTACACGAACGACATCATGGCGTTGTGCAGCTCGTATTTAGGCTGGATGATGCCGGGCGTATCGGAGTAGATGAGCTGGAAGTCGTCGCCGTTGAGGATGCCCAGAATGCGGTGGCGCGTGGTCTGGGCCTTGCTCGTGACGATGCTGAGCCGCTCACCCATCAGGGCATTCATGAGCGTGGACTTGCCCACGTTGGGCTTGCCAATGATGCTCACGAAGCCCGCGCGGTGCGGAGTAGGTTCAGGTAGGTCGGTAGTCATTTCAGCAGCTGAAATTTGGGCTGCAAAGGTACGCCTATTTTGAGCTGTTAGCTATTGGCTGTTAGCTGTTAGCTTTTTTTGTGCTTGAATTAGGGATAACCGCCCACCTTTGCGGTTACATACCCAGCCAGTAGCAAACCGCCAGCGGTAGTGCTGGCCGCTCTACCGAAAAAAGCTGCCCGCCAACAGCTGGCAGCTAAAAGCTCCTAAAAAGAATGTCTGCTTCCAACCAAGGCCGCATTGGCGTGCTACTCGTCAACCTCGGCACCCCCGACTCGCCCCAGACGTCCGACGTACGTCGTTACCTCAACGAATTTCTGACCGACGGCCGGGTGGTCGATATGCCGGCCGCCATTCGTTACCCGCTGTTCCGGGGCCTGGTAGTGCCGCTACGCGCGCCCAAATCGGCCAAAATATACCAGCAGCTCTGGACCGAGCGCGGTTCCCCCCTGCTCTTCCACGGTCTCGATCTGAAGGAGAAAGTACAGCAGGAGTTGGGAGCCGACTACCTGGTGGCCTTCGGCATGCGCTACCAGAACCCGAGCATCGAAAGCGCCCTGCAGGAGCTGCGCGACGCGGCCGTAAGCCGGATTATTGTGTTGCCGCTGTTTCCGCAGTACGCTTCGGCCAGCACCGGCTCGGTGCAGGAGAAGGTGATGGAAATTGTGCGTAACTGGTGGATTGTGCCCAGCATCAGCTTCATCAGCAACTTCGTGGACGAGCCCGGCTTCATCGAAACCTTCGCCGCGCTTGGGCAAGGCCGAAATGGCCAAGCATGCCTACGACCACGTGGTATTCAGCTACCACGGCATTCCGGAGCGCCACGTGCTTAAAGGCAGCCACAAAGGCTACTGCAAGCTAGGCAGCTGCTGCGCCAGCTACAATAAAAACAACCGCTACTGCTACCGGGCGCAGTGCTTCGAGACTTCGCGCCAACTGGGCAAGGCCCTGGGCCTGACTCCTGAGCAGTACACCACCACCTTCCAGAGCCGTCTGCAAAGCCGCCTGCGCGACCCATGGCTGCAACCCTACACCGACGAGGTAATTAAGGAGTATCCGGCCAAAGGCATTAACAGCGTGCTAGCCTTCAGCCCCGCTTTCGTAGCCGACTGCCTCGAAACCACCATCGAAGTAGGTGAGGAATTCAAGGAGCTATTTGAGGAAGCCGGCGGCCAGCACTGGCAGCTTGTACCCAGCCTCAACTCCAACCCCCAGTGGGTGGAAGCCGTGGCCGGTATGATTCGGCGGAACTGATCTGCTGGTTGTTGTCAGTTGTCAGTTGTCAGTTGTCAGTAAAAAAACGTCATTCTGAGCGAAGGCGGAGCCGTAGTCGAAGAAGCTCGCGTGCCAAAGTAATTTCCTACGATAGGGTTACTTGGCACACGAGATTCTTCGACTACGGCTCCGCCTTCACTCAGAATGACGTGCTGGTTTTGCCCCCGCCCGTTCTACTTCAGCCGGCGGCGCTGATAGAAGGTAGTACCGTCGTAACCGGGCTGGTTGTAGAAATCAGGCTCCGGGCTGGCGGGTAGCGGCAGGCGCAGGGCCCGCAGCATGGCCTGCTCGTAGGCGCGCGTAATCTGGATTTCGGTATAGGGAGGATACTCCCGCACCGACTCGTAAGTGAGCGAGGGCACGAATACGTTATCGGCTTCCTCATCGAGGGCGGCTACGCCGATAGGCAACAGAATATGGTTGGTACGCTCATCAGCGCCCAGGCTGTCGTCCAGCAGCACGTCGAGGTAACGCACTTTGAGGGCGTCCACGTCCACAATCAGCTCGTAAACCTGGCCGAATTGGCGGCCGTCGGACCCGCGCACTGCCCAGCCCCGGATATCGGGGTTATCGTCTGCTACCTCAAAGTCAGTCAGGTCGCGCAGGCGGCGCAGGTGCAGGCCCTGGCCGGAAGGAGTATCGGGAGTGGCTTCCATAAGCGGTTGCGCCGGGCGGGCGCTTCAGGCAGGTAAAAAAGGAATGGATAGCGGGCGCCTACCGGGCTACCGGGGGCGCATTGAGAGAACGTACCAGCGCGGCAGCCCGGACGAAATAAGCGCGCAGGGCCTGTTGCTGCTCGGGCGTCGTCGTCTGGCCGGTCAGGTCCCGGGCCTGGGTGCTGAGGGCCTGGGCCTCGGCCTCCAACGTGGGGTAGCCCTGCTGTTGCATGGCTTCGATGAGGTTGGCCGCGGCTACCAACCCCGGCCGGAGGCGGGCGGCCGGCTCGTCGAGGCGGCTGGTGGCGCTGGTCAGGTCGTCGCGGCGGGTCTGGATGTCGGAGGTGCGCAGGTCGTCGCGGTCGGCCAGGCTCACCAGGGCCGATGTCAGCAGGCGCAGGCCTTCGGTGGCATAGCCGGGGCGGGCCGCATCGCCGCTCGCATAGGCCACCAGCACCTCCGGCGTTACCGGGGCCGACGCGGCGGCCAGCTCATTAACGGCGTTATCGTCGGGCCGGGGGCCGGTTTCGGCACCTACGAGGCTGTCGGCCGCAACAGGCGCACTGGCAGGCGGTGGCGGAGGTGGTGGCAGGTCGCGGGTCGCATTGATTTCAGCCTTGAACAGAAACCAGGCTCCTACCCCCACTACCGCCAGCACGAGCAACAGTAGCAGCCAGGGACTAGGAGTGTTTTTTTTGCGTTGAATGTTGATGTCGGCCATGGCGGAAAGGGAGAAGGGTTGCCGTAGCCTTACGCGGCCCGGGCAGATTATGATTCGGCCCGGGTAGCCAGTCCTCTTCTTCGCTATCTTACCACCTCACTTTTGCGGTACATCTTGGCGAGGTGCTCCACGGCGTAATCAACCTCCTCGGCCGTATTGTACTTGCTCATCGAGAAGCGAATGGTACCCCGATCGGGGTCGCAGCCCAGGGCGTTGAGCACGTGGGAGCCGGCATTGGCCCCGCTGGTACAGGCCGATCCGCCTGATACCGAGATATGGTTGATGTCGAGGTTGAAGAGCAGCATTTCGTTGAGCTCGGAAGGCGGCAGGCTTACGCTTAGCACCGTGTACAGGCTCTGCCCCATTTCGCCCGACGTTCCGTTGAATGCCACGCCCTCGATTTCGGCCTGCAGCCTCGTAATAAACCGCTCCTTAAGCCCTCGAATGTGCTGCTGGTGTTCAGCCATATCGCGGCAGGCAATTTCCAGGGCCTTGGCCATCCCCACAATCCCGTACACGTTTTCGGTGCCGGCCCGCTGGTTGCGCTCCTGCGAACCCCCATAAATGAGGGCGTCCACCGTCTGGCCCGAGCGGCGGTAGAGGAACCCAATGCCCTTGGGGCCATGAAACTTATGGGCCGAGCCCACCAGAAAGTCTACCGGCACCTGCTGCACGTCGTGCTTGTAGTGGCCCATCGTCTGTACCGTATCGGTATGAAACACGGCCTGGTGCTGCCGGCAGATTTCGCCGATGGCCGCAATGTCGTTGATGTTACCGATTTCGTTGTTGGCATGCATCAGGCTCACGAACGTGCGCGGGCTGCTGGCCAACAGCTCCTCGAGGTGTTCCAGGTCCAGGCGGCCCTGCTCATCGTGGCGCAGGTAGCTCAACTCCAGATCACCGGCTTTGGCCAGTGCCTGCATCGGGTGCAGCACCGCGTGGTGCTCCAGCTTGGACGTGATGCCGTGCTGAAGCCCTAACGTGCGCACACTGCCAAAGGCAGCATAGTTATCCGCCTCGGTGCCGCAGGAGGTGAACACGATTTCGGCCGGCGCGGCATTAATCAGGTGGGCGATGGTTTTACGTGCGTTTTCAATGGCGGCCCGCACCTGCCGCCCATGGCCATGAATGCTACTGGGGTTGCCATAATGGTTCTGCAAAAACGGCAGCATGGCGTCCAGCACCTCAGGGTCCAGCGGCGTAGTGGCGGCGTTATCGAAATACACGTTCATGGGCAGAAGCTAGGAGTTAGAAGCTAGAAGTTAGAAGCCCAGAATTAGGAATGGCTGCCGTAAAGCTTTTTCATTCCAGCACCTAGCTTCCAACTCCTGGCTTTCCCCAAAATTACTGACTTATAATTTCCTTGATGTCGCTGATGATTTTGTTGGCCAAATGGTCGGCCGTGGCATTGGACTCCGACTCGGCGTAGATGCGGATGATGGGCTCGGTGTTCGACTTGCGCAGGTGCACCCACTCCTTGTCGAATTCGATTTTTACGCCGTCGATGGTGTTTACCGGCTGCTTGGCATAGCGCTTTTCCATCTCGGCCAGCACCAGATCAGTATCGATGTCGGGCGTCAGCTCAATCTTGTTCTTCGAGATGAAGTAGTTCGGGTACGAAGCCCGCAGGCGCGTCATGGTCAGGCCGGTCTGGGCCAGATGGCTCAAAAACAGCGCAATGCCCACCAACGAGTCGCGGCCGTAGTGGAGCTCGGGGAAAATAATACCACCATTGCCCTCGCCCCCGATTATGGCGTTGGTTTCCTTCATCTTGTTTACCACGTTCACCTCGCCCACGGCCGCGGCTGCGTACTGCCCCCCGTGCTTCTCGGTTACGTCGCGCAGGGCGCGGGTGCTGCTCAGGTTGCTCACCGAGTTGCCGCCGCCGCGCTGGCTCAGCACGTAGTCGGCCACTGCTACCAGCGTGTATTCCTCACCGAACATGGTGCCGTCTTCGTTTACCAGGGCCAGCCGGTCCACGTCGGGGTCTACCACGATGCCAAGGTCGAAGGAGCCTTTTTCGAGCACCCGGGCAATTTCGCGCAGGTTTTCGGGCAGCGGCTCGGGGTTATGGGCAAAGTCGCCGGTGGGCTCACAAAATAGCTTTTCAATGACTTCAACGCCCAACTGCTCCAGCAGCATGGGCACGGCGAAGCCCCCGCAGGAGTTCACGGCATCCACCACCACCCGGAAGTTCTTGGCCTTAATAGCCGCCTTATCCACCAACGGCAAAGCCAGGATGGCATCAATGTGCTGCTGCAGGAACGAGTCGTCGGTGGTGTAGCTACCCAGCTTGGTGACGGGCGCGAAGTCGAAGGCTTCGGAGTCGCCGAGGGCCAGCACCTGCTTGCCATCTTCGTCCGAAATAAACTCGCCCTTGTGGTTGAGCAGCTTCAGCGCGTTCCACTGCTTGGGGTTGTGCGAGGCCGTGAGAATGATGCCACCGCCGGCCTGCTTGGCGGGTACAGCCATTTCTACGGTGGGCGTGGTGCTCAGGCCCAGGTCAATGACGTTGATGCCCAGGCCTTGCAACGTAGCCGTTACCAGCCGGTTCACCATATCACCCGAGATGCGGGCGTCGCGGCCAATGACGATGAGGTTGTTCTGGGTCTTATCGAGCACCCAGGTCCCGAAGGCAGCGGCGTACTTGACAATATCGATGGGCGTCAGGCCGTCGCCGGCTGCGCCGCCAATGGTACCCCGGATGCCGGAGATGGATTTAATTAGAGCCACGATGGGGACTGGTAAAAGTAGAAGGGCGAAATCACCCGCAAGAGGCTACAAAAGTAGCCAACCTGCGCTGGTTTTCTTACGCAATAAACCGGCGCACCGACTGAAGCAACGCATCATCTTGTACTTGTCCGGGGACTCCCCAGTACCCAGTGCCGTATATTTGGCCTGATGGACACTACCGCTACCACCCGCCGAACTGAACAGTTGGCTGCCTTCGGCCGCTTGCTCGATGTACTTGACCGCCTGCGGGCTGAATGCCCCTGGGACCGGAAACAGACCCTCGAAAGCCTGCGTCACCTGACCATCGAGGAAACCTACGAGCTAAGTGACGCCATTATCCGCCACGACTTGCCTGACCTTCAAAAGGAGCTCGGGGACGTGATGCTGCACCTGACATTCTACGCCAAAATTGCCAGCGAACAAGGCGCGTTCGATATTGCCGACGTGCTCAATGCCCAGTGCGAAAAACTTATTTTTCGCCATCCCCACATTTATGGCGATGTGCAGGCCGATACCGAGGAGGAGGTGAAGCGTAACTGGGAGCAGCTCAAACTGCGCGAAAAAGGCAACTCCTCGGTGCTGGGTGGCGTACCTGCTTCGCTGCCGGCCCTTATTAAAGCCATGCGCATTCAGGAAAAAGCCCGGGGCGCGGGCTTCGACTGGGACCAACCCGAACAGGTATGGGCCAAAGTGCAGGAGGAGCTGGCCGAGTTCGGAGACGAATTCAACCAGCCCCCATCTGCCCCTGCTGCCGACAACGATGCGGAGCGCGCCGAACGGGCCGCCGCCGAATTTGGCGACTTGCTTTTCTCGCTCATTAACTTTGCCCGGCACGCCAACATCAACCCCGAGGAAGCGTTGGAGCGTACGAACCGCAAATTCATAAGCCGTTTTCAGTACCTTGAAACGCGAGCGGCCCAGGATGGCCACCAATTATCCGACCTAAGCTTGGCGCAGATGGATGTTTATTGGGAAGAAGCCAAACGCATCGGAGCCCCGAAATCCAACTGATTTTTTCGAAGAAAACCGCTTTTTTTTGCGGTTACTATGGGTTTAAAGCGTTTAAACCCATTTTTCTTTTGGTAGCAGTCAGCTTTTTTAACTAGGTTTGCCAAGGTTAGTCTAGTTTTCGACGGCTTTTTTCGTTTCCACACCAACCTGTATTACTCCGGCCCCGGTGTCGGCAGCGTGCGGGAAAACAGAAAAGACAACTTACCAGACGTACCAATTCTTTCATTTTTTTTTACAACCGCTCAACCTTTCACCAACAACCCACTAATTCTCCGGACCAATGGAACAAAAGAATGCTATGAATAAGCCCGCGGCCCGGCCCGCCGCTGCTGCCGCGCCAAAGGGCGAATCCAGAGGCAGTGGTTCATCCGCCTTTGCCGTTATTGCCATCATCTCGGCATTCGTCGTAAGTGTGTTGCTCTTCATTTTTGTATTTGGTGATGGTAGCCACTTCCAAGGCGGCAACAACGAAAACAACCCCATTTCGGGCGACTACTTTGGCGTAGTGTACAAGGGTGGCCCGGTAGTACCGGTCCTGATGACCATGTTCCTGCTTGTGCTGATCTTCTCGATTGAGCGGGCCCTGACCCTGAGCCGCGCTAAAGGCTCGAAGAGCATCGAATCGTTCGTGCGTAACGTGCGTCAGAAGCTGAACGTGAACGACATCACGGGTGCTATTGCCGCCTGCGACCAGCAGAAAGGTTCGGTAGCTAACGTAGTGCGTGCCGGTCTGGTGAAGTACCAGGAGATGTCGCGCGACCGTTACTTGGAGAAAGACCAGAAAGTACTGGCCATCCAGAAGGAAATCGAGGAATCGACGGCTCTGGAGTTGCCCATGCTGGAGAAAAACCTCGTTATCATTTCTACCCTGGCTTCTATCGCCACGCTGGTAGGTCTGATTGGTACGGTACTGGGTATGATCAAGGCCTTCTCGGCACTGGCCCAGGGTGGTGCTCCCGACGCAGTTGGCCTGGCTAACGGTATCTCGGAAGCGCTCATCAACACGGCCCTCGGTATCACGGGTTCGGCCCTGGCTATCGTAGCCTACAACTTCTTCACCAGCAAGATTGACGAGCTGACCTACAGCATCGACGAAGCTGGTTTCAGCATCATTCAGACCTTCTCGGCTCAGCATGGTGCAACCGACCACTCGGCTCCGGTTGCCACGACTACCATCTAGTTTTAGCGCCTTGCGCACTAAAACCGTGAGTTATTCGTTTCTGAATCACGCGTTTAATTACACCAGCAATGCCTAAAGTAAAGCCTCACAGAACATCGCCGTCGTTGGATATGACTCCGATGGTGGACCTGGCCTTCCTGCTGGTGACATTCTTCATGCTCACGACCAAGTTTGCCCCGGAAGAGGCAGTGGTCGTGGACACGCCCTCTTCAACTTCCGAAATCCGGTTGCCCGATGCCCACGTGGTTACGGTAGCCATCGACAAGGACAAGCGCATTTTCTTTGGTATCGGCGATGACGAAATCAAGGATGAGGTGCTGAAGCAGGTAGGCGCTAAGTATGGTATCAGCTTTACCCCCAAGCAGGTGCAAGCCTTCCGGGGCGCAGGCGCCAGCTTCGGCACGCCCATCGAAAAGTTGCCCGCTTTGCTCAACCTCGACCCCGAGAAGCGCAAGGAGGTAACCCAGGACGGCATTCCGGCCGACTCGACCAACAACCAGCTCATGGAGTGGGTAATAACGGCCCGGTCGCTTAGCCAGAAGCAGTTCAACACGGCCCCGTACATTGCCATCAAAGGCGATGGCCAGGCCGATGTGCCGACGGTGAAGAAAGTCATCAAACTGATGCAGGAGAAGAACATTAACCGGTTCAATCTCATTACCGACCTCGAAACCAAACCGGTGGCCGGTAAGTAACCCGCACAGAGACCATGGCAGAAATACAACAGAATAACAGCGGCGGCGGTAAAGGCGGCAAAAAGCGGGCGAAAAAAATGTCGACCAAAATCGACATGACCCCAATGGTTGACCTCGCCTTCCTGCTGCTGACCTTCTTCATGCTCACGACCACTTTCAGCAAGCCCACCGTGATGCAGGTCACGATGCCGGTAAAGCCGAAAGACAAGACCGAACAGTCGGAGATTAAAGCATCGAATGCTTTTACCATTCTGCTCGGGGAAAACAACAAGATCTATTACTACGATGGCCTGCTGTCGGCTGATAGCAAGCCGGAGCTGAAGCTGTCGAGCTACGATGCCAATGGTATCCGTAAGGAGCTGCTCTCGCGCCGTAGCAACAAGGATCTTGTGGTGCTGATCAAGCCGGACGACAAGTCCAACTACAAAAACATGGTCGATATCCTCGACGAAATGAACATCACTGACCAGCGCAAGTACGCTTTGGTGGACATTTCGAAGGCCGATGTAGACCTGATTAAATCATCTGAATTATGATGGACAACGCACAGTTGGCCAACGCCTCGCTCGACGACATCGTCTTCGAGGGGCGTAATAAGGCCTACGGGGCTTATCTAATTCGGCGGGTATACGGCAAGCACGTAACTCGGGCAGTCCTGATTTCCATTGCTATTTTCGCTCTTTTGGTTGCCTTCCCACTCGTGGCGCGCATGCTGAAGAAAGAAGAAGTAGTCGTGGAGGACCAGATGCTCAAGGTCAACGAGCTGATGGAAGCCCCCCCACTGGATAAGGTAGCTCCTCCTCCGCCCCCGCCCCCACCACCGGAGGCTCCGCCACCGCCACCACCAAAGCTCTCCACTATCAAGTTCACCCCCCCCATCGTGAAAAAGGATGAGGAGGTGCGCAAAGAGGAGATTCCGGATCAGAAGGAACTGGAAGAAAAAGTGGTAGCCGCCGTAACGGTAAAGGGCAACACCGACAACCCTGCCGACCTGAAAGGGCTGGAGCCCGGTGAGGGCACCAAGGCAGTGGAAGAAGTGGTAAAAGCCACCCCTTACACCTACGTGGAGCAGATGCCGGTTTTCCCCGGCGGACAGGAAGCATTGCTCAAGTACATTGGTAGCAATATCAAATACCCCGCAATGGCCCTGCGCAACCAGGTAGAAGGCCGCGTGTTTATCAAGTTCGTTGTGGGCCCCGATGGGTCGGTTTCGAATGTGGAAGTGCAGAAAGGCATTGGTGCCGGTTGCGACGAAGAGTCGGTCCGGGTTATCAAGAACCTGCCGCGCTTCACACCTGGTAAGCAGAATGGTCGGGCAGTATCCGTGTACTTCACGGTTCCCGTAACCTTCGCCATCAAGTAAGTACTGGTCGGCCGATTTATTTCGGCTTTCCTTAAACCCCGAATCGGACACCCGTCCGGTTCGGGGTTTTATTTTGTGGTCTGAGGAAATAATATATAGTAGGCGTGCATACTACCAACCGTAGCTGGCGCGTTGATATCCTGAAAGCCAGCGGGTAAGTGGAAGCGAGAGGGGGTAAAGGGCTTGGTAACTGAAGTGTATTTCCGTTCACCTTAATCCCATATACCATGACCACTACCTCCCCTATCTCGCTGCCCTCCCTCGATGATATCATCTTCGAGGGGCGCAACAAAGCCTACGGAGCCTATGCCCTGCGCCGGCTCTATGGCCGTCACGTACTCAAGGCCCTCGGGCTGGCGGGCGCTTTGCTGCTGCTGCTGGTGGCGCTGCCCATCATCGTACAGAAGCTGTGGCCACCGGTAGTGGAGGTGGCGCCCATCGTTCCCGATGGGCCAACCATTGAGATTATGCCACCACCCACCTTCGTGCAGCCCCCGGTAGCGCCGCCAGCCAGCCAGGCCACCATCAGCCTGCGCACTACCCTCGATGAGCTACCCACCAAAGTGGTGAAAGACGAGCTGGCCGCAACTAAGCCTGAACAGCCGCCGGTAGCCCCGCCGGCCATTGATGGCCCGGTGGCCCGGGGCGACATCAACCTCGATGGTACCGGCGGCCTCAGCGCCAAGCCCGGACTCAGCAAGGGCGGCAACGACACGTCGGCCAGCTCAGCGGCCCCGGCCGTGAGCAAGCCCTTCGTTCACGTAGAAGTGATGCCGGAATTTATGGGCGGCAATGCTGCCATGATGCAGTACCTGCAACGCCACCTTAAATACCCCACTCAGGCCCTGAGAGCAGGCGTGGAGGGCCGGGTGTACATTGCCTTCACCGTAAACCCCGATGGGGCCATCAGCGACGTAGAAGTACTCAAGGGCTTAGGGTACGGGACCGATGAGGAAGCCAGCCGGGTTATCCGCCAAATGCCGAACTGGAAACCGGGCTACCAGAACCACCGCGCCGTACCGGTGCGCTACAACCTACCCATCACCTTTCACTACCAATAGGCTTCGTTTGGCCGGCTTACCGTAACTTGAGCCATCTTCCGTTAGCAACCGACCGGTGCGTCCGGCCGGTTGCTGGCGTTTTTGTGCGTTCGGGCAGCAACCCAGCCAGCAGCCTCCCCGAACAAAAACGCCCTATTTTTACGTTAACTGGCAGTACCGCTTTTTTGTCCTTCCGCATGTCCGACCTCCCTCCTACCCACGAACGCCTGGGCCGGCCCAATCGCCAACCCGGTCTGGTGCGCTATTTTACCTTGTTCATGTCGGTGCTGTACGTGGTATTAGGCATCTACCTCTGGTTTGTGCCGGCTGGCACGCTCTCGTTGGGCGAAACGCCCCGCCAATTGCTGGCAGCCGTCTTCGTATTTTACGGAATCATTAGATTTGTTCGCACTTACCAACTACACTTCAGCAAGAACCGAGATGAAGATGATGCGCGCTAATTTCATCGGCCTGGTGGCCGGTTTGCTCGGGGCCGCTGCTCTGGTAAGCTGTAATGGCAACGATGCTGGCAATCAGGCGGCCATCGACACCCCCACCAGCGGCACTATCAGCATCGGAATTGATGAGACGTTTGCGCCCATTCTGAAGTCGCAGGTCGATACGTTTCAGAAGCTCTACCCTACCGCCCACCTGCAGGCCCAATACCGGCCCGAGCGTGATGTTATACAGGCTTTTCTGGATGACAGCGTCCGGCTGGCGGTGGTGTCGCGGGAGCTGACGGCTGCCGAGCAGGCCCGTTTCAAACGCCTGCAACTGGAGCCCCGGGCCATCCGCATCGGCGTTGATGGGGTGGCCATTATTGTTCACCCCTCCAACCCCGATTCGCTCCTGACAACGGCCCAGCTACGCGGTATTTTCACGGGCCAACTTCAGCAGTGGAGCCAGGTGAGCCCGAGCAATAAGCGCGGCGAGATTACCGCCGTATTTGATAACAACAACTCCAGCACGGCCCGCTTCGTGCAGGATTCCATCACCAGGGGCGTAGCCCTGGCCAAGGGCATTTTCGCCTCCGAGTCGAACCCGGCCCTGCTCGATTACGTTGCAACCCATCCGAACGCAGTAGGCGTAATAGGTGTTAACTGGATAAGTGACCGCGACGACGCGGGCGTGCAGAAGCTGTTGCGGCGGGTGAGGGTGGCGGGTATCAGCAGTAAGGCCACCGGCAACACCCCCGACGACTTCATTCAGCCTTACCAGGCCTACCTGGCGCAGAAGTCTTATCCACTTCGGCGGGAGCTTTATATCATCAGCCGCGAGGCGCGCGCAGGTCTTGGCACCGGTTTTGCATCCTTCGTAGCGGGCAACAAGGGCCAGCTCATCATGCTCAAGTCGGGTTTGATGCCCGCCACCGGCCAAGTACGCATCATTGAAGTAAAGCCCAACTAAGTTTTTTCCTTTCCATTCAGATTTCCACTTAACCTTTTACCTATGAACCTCAAGCCCTGGAAGCTCACGCTCCTCGCTGCGTTGTCTGTTTCTGGCTCGGCCGCCCTGGCTCAAACCACGGGTGTACAGAAAGCCCTCGAAATGGAGCGTTACAACGAAGCCCGTGCCACATTGCTCCGTCAGGGCCAGTCGAATGAAACCTCGTTCGAACTCGGCCGCCTGTACCAGCTGCGCGGCATCAACGACTCGGCTGCCTACTATTTCAGCCGTATTCCCCTCGAGAAGAAGGAACCCCTGACGATGATTGCGGCCGGCCGCGCTGCGTTGGCTAAAGGCAACACTGCCGAAGCCCAGACCCAGTTCGACGCCGCCGTAAAGGCATCGAAGGGTAAAGACCTGAAAGTATTCTCCATGATTGCCCAGGCCTATGCTGAGTCCGATGTAAAGGACATCACGAAGGCGCTGGAGTATGTTAAGGAAGGTGAAGCCTTTGCTGCCAAAACCGGCAAGGACGATCCGACCCTGATGATTGCCCGTGGCGACCTGTACCAGAAGCGCGAAACGGGTGGTGGCGAGGCCATGAACAGCTACGAGCGGGCCAACACTGCCGACCCTAACAACGTGCAGTCGTATGTGCGCCGGGGCCAGTTGAGCCTGCGTTCCCGCGATTATAACCGCGCTAAGGAGAACTTCGAGAAGGCCATCAGCATCGACCCCAACTACGCCCCGGCCTACAACTCGCTGGCGGAGACCTATTACTTCGCCGGTCGTTACGACGAAGCGCTGGCCCAGTTCCAGAAGTACACGTCGCTGGCCGAAAAATCGCCTGAAACGGTGATCAAGAACGCCTCCTTCCTTTACCTGACGGAGAAGTACCCGGAGGCTATGGTGGAAATTAACAAGGTGCTCGCCACCGACCCCACCAACCTGACCATGAACCGCCTGAAGGCCTACTCGCTCTACGAGATGGGCCAGAACGATCAGGCTATTGCTGCCATGCAGCAGTACATGACCGTTGCCAAGGCGCAGGACAAGCTGATTCCGGAGGACAACGTGTACTACGGCAAGATGCTTATTAAGGGCGGTAAAACGGCCGAGGGCGCTGCGCTCGTGCAGGATGCCATTAAGGCTGACCCCAAGAAAGCTGCTGAACTGCGCAAGGAGTTGGCCAAAGCCTACATGGCAGCCAAGGACTACCCAAAGGCTATTTCCACTTACCGGGAAATGATGAAAGCCAGCGATGGTGGTGAACTCACCGACAAGGTGTATCTCGCCCGGGCTTACGAGATGAACGAGCAGTACATGCCTGCCGACAGCCTCTACGGCGTACTTCTGAAGGAGCGCCCTGAGTATGTGCCCGGCTACCAGATGCGCGCCCGTGCTAACGCCAACCTCGACCCCGATTCGAAGAAGGGTCTGGCCAAGCCTTACTACGAGGAGTACATCAAGATGGCCAATGCCTCCGACAAGCCCGACAGCTACAAGTCGGGACTGGTGGAAGCCAACAAGTACCTTGGCTACTACTACTACCAGAAGGGCGACAAGAATGCCTCTTTGCCTTACTGGCAGCAGGCCCTGGTGTTGAACCCCCAGGATGAGCAGGCTAAGACGGCCGTAGAAGCCATTACGAAGCCCACCAAAGCACCGGCCCGCCGTAAGTAAGCTCTTACCGCCCCGGCGCTACAAGTAAAGGCCCGCTGCCAATTATGGCAGCGGGCCTTTTTGATGGTTGCAGTTTCCGGTAAAGGCGGCTCGGCGCCTTTACTGCCCGCTTTGTGCGTACTCCTCCCACATGGCCAGCACGGTCGCAAAATCGGCCGGTAGCTCAACCTCAAACTGCAAATGTTCGAGGGTAGTAGGATGCTCGAAGCCGAGTGAGCGGGCATGCAGGGCCTGCCGGGGCAGCAGGGCCAGGGTCTTCTCGGCAAAGGCCTTGTAAGCGCCGGTGCGCTGCCCGTACACCACCCGGTCGCCACCGTAGGTTGCGTCGCCGAACAGCGGGTGGCCAATGTGCTTCATGTGCACCCGGATCTGGTGGGTACGGCCCGTTTCAAGGTTGCACTGCACCAGCGCCACCTTACCAAACGACTGCAGCACCCGGTAATGCGTCACGGCGTGCTTGCCGTGCTCTTCGCCCTCAGGGAAAACCGTCTGCACCTTGCGGTCTTTGAGGCTGCGCCCGATGTTGGTGCGAATAGTGCCCGAGGCTTCGGCCGGCACGCCCCAAACCAGCGCCAGATAGGTGCGCTCGATGGTATGGTGGAAAAACTGGTTCGAGAGGTGGGTCATGGCGTACTCCGACTTACCAATAACCAACAGCCCCGACGTGTCTTTGTCGATGCGGTGCACCAGGCCCGGGCGTACCTCGCCGTTGCGGCCAGTGGGCAAATCCTTGAGGTGATGGGCCAAGCCGTTCACCAACGTTCCTTCCCAATGCCCGAAGGCCGGATGCACCACCAGTCCGGCCGGCTTATTGACGAGCAACAATTGGGAGTCCTCGTACCGGATATCCAGATCCATGGGCTCGGGCCCCACCTTAAACTCGCGGGGTGGCTCGGGCAACGTTACGGTAATCACGTCGAGGGGCTTCACCCGGTAGTTCGACTTTACGGTCCGGTCGTTTACCTGTACTGCCCCGGCCGTAATGGCATGCTGAACGCGGGTACGCGAGGTCTTCTGAAGGCGGTTGAGCAGAAACTTATCCAGCCGCAGCAACTCCTGCTTGCGGTTGGCCTGAAAGCGGTGGTGCTCATACAGCTCGTCGCCGCCCTCACTGTCATCGTCGTCGTCCTCTTCTTCCGTATGGGCGGTAGCGTCGGAAGCGGAAGGCTCTGCCGGGGGGCGGGGCAACTCGTGTGGGTGAAGGGCCGGGTCGGCTGGTGCGGAGGTTTTTTCCAGCTCTGCCATAGAGTAAGGTGTTACGTACTGGTGGGCGCCCCCCAAGGGTGGAGTGGCCCGAAAATAAAACAGCAGCAGCCGGAGCAAAAGCCCCGGCTGCGCAGGTGGTTCAGTAAAACGACAGCCGAAGCGGTTATTTCTTCGTCTTGGTTTTGGTTTTAGAAGCGGCTGGTACTGCCGATGGAGCAGGAGTAGCCGGCGTCGTCACTTTGGCATCGTTAGCTCCCGGCGTGATGCCCATTTTCTTCAGAATCAGGTCCGACACGTCACCTTCCTTCGGGCCGTGGAGCAGCACCGGGCTGGCTCCATCAGAATTGAGGATGTAGGTGTAGCCATTTTCCATAGCAACAGCATCGATGTTCTGCTGAAGCTTATCGAGGGCTGGCTTGAGCAGGGCCTGCTGCTTCTGCTGGAGCGACGTTTCGGCGCTCTGCTGGAACTCCTGAATCGACTGCTGCAGGTTCTGCAACTCTTTCTGCTTATCGGCCCGTACCGGGTCGGGCATGGTAGCGGCACCCTTCTGGAAGGCCTCGCCCTTGGTCTGGTACTCGGTGTATTTAATGTCGAGCTGGTTTTTGAGCTGGGTGCTGTAGTCCTTCAGCTGCGACTCAATCTGCTTGCTCTCGGGCATCTGGCTCAGCACATACTCCACGCTGGTGTACCCGATTTTCAGCGGCGCGGTCTGGGCTACCGAAACGGTAGCCGTAGTGAAAGTGAGGGCAGCAGCGGCCAGGGCAACGCGGAATTTATTCATGATGGTCATTAAAAAGGGAATTGTCAGAGGGTTAGATGCACAAAGTTACTTCTTTCGGCTTGCCGGGCGCGAAGTGCTCCGGGAAGCCGGGCGAGCCGGGGCTGGTTCCTCATCGTCAGTAGCCGATGAAACCTCGCCGGCAACGGGCGTAATGGGTGGCGTGACAGTTTTCACCGGGCCCTTCTGGCCGGGCTGGTTGCGCTCGGGTGAGGCCAGACCCAACTCTTCGAGCACAAACTCGGTGTAGTCGTGCACGGGGTTGGTGTAGAGCATCGTCAGGTCGCCAGCCTTATCGAAGACAATAGCCAGCTGCTTTTTCTTAGCCACCTTGGCAATGGCCTCAAACACGAGGTCCTGCACCGGCTTGGTCAGCTCCTGCCGTTTGCGGAACAGCTGGCCTTCATAGCCAAAAATCTTGTTGGTGTAGGTTTTTAGCTCCTGCTCCTTGTTCAGAATCTCGTCCTGACGCTTTTTCTTCATCGCCTCAGTCAGAACCACTTCCTCGGCCTGATAATTCCGATGTAGCTTGTCGAGGTCCTGTTTCTGGGTTTCCAAGTCGCGCTGCCAGTTGGCCGACAGCGTATTGAGCTCCTGCTGGGCCAAGGCGTAGGCCGGCATCTTACTCATAATGAACTCCGAATCGACGTAGCCAAACTTCTGGGCCGCCACCAGCCGGGGGCTGAAGGCCCCAACTACCAGTGCCAGCACGGCGACTACTCGTAAAATCCGGTTGCTCATACGCGTTGTCTGCAGAGAGGGAAGAATGTCGGCCTGCTATGCCGCCGGAATTAGCGGATTTGCTGACCGATGATGAAGTGAAAGATGCCGGATTTCTGATCGGACCCCGCCACGCGCGGAACCTGGTCGAAACCCCAGCCGTAGTCGAACCCTAGCAAACCGAATGCCGACATGAAAATCCGGGCCCCAAGGCCGGCCGAACGATAGAGTTTGTATGGGCTGTAATTGGTATACTGGTCGAACGAGTTGCCCGCTTCCGCGAAACCCAGCACGTAGACCGTAGCCGCCGGGTTAAGGCTAACCGGATAACGCATCTCCATTACGAATTTATTGTACACCACGCCGCCGGAAGCATCCCGGCGCGAATCAGGCAGCGAATTGGTATCGTTGGGGTCGGCATAGCCCCGCAGGCCGATGTACTCGGTGCCGGCAATGAAGTTAGATGAACCGCCGTAGCCCAAACCAGCTCCGCCCAGCTTAAACCGCTCGAACGGTCCGATGGGCCGGCCGCTGTTGTAGCTGCCGATAAAGCCGAAGTGCGCCCGCGTATTAAGCACCAGTTTGCCGATAACCGGCGTAAACCACGAGGCGTCAAACATCCACTTATGGAATTCGATCCATTCCGTTACGCTGGGGTGGCCGAATAGGGAGTAGGGGGGCGTCAGGTTGACGCTCAGCGCCAGCGAAGAGCCCCGCCGCGTGAAGGTCGGGTTATCGATGCTGTTGCGAGCCAGCGTAGTGTTGAAGGTGATGTTGGTGGCGTTGCCGCTGCCCGTTGGGAAAAACTCACGCCCCAGGTTGCCGTAATTGTTGAGCTTATACTGGGTAACAGACAGCGCGTTGCTAAGCGTAAAGTAGTCGTCGGGCCAGCGCAGGCGGCGGCCCAGGCTTATGCTGGCACCGTTGGTTTTAAGCGAGCCCGAGTTTACATCGAGGCTGCTACCGTTGCGGTAGATGGTTTTGGTCAGGCTTACCGATAGTGAGTTGGGCTTACGCCCGCCCAGCCAGGGCTCCGTGAAGGAAAACGAGTAGGCCTGATACTGCAGGCCATTGGCCTGCACGTTCAGCGCCAGGCGCTGACCGTCGCCGGATGGCACGGGCGTCCAGTTGTGGAAGTCACCGGCCTTGCGCAGCGAGAAGTTGTTGAACACCAGGCCCACCGTACCAATGAAGCCGGCATAGCCGCCCCAACCGCCCGAAAGCGTGATCTGGTCGGAAGGTTTCTCCTCGACGGTGTAGTTGATGTCGACGGTACCGTCGGCCTGATTGGGCACGGGGTTGAGGCCGATTTTCTCGGGGTCGAAGTAGCCCAGCGTGGCCAGTTCGCGCTGACTGCGGATCAGGTTTTCGCGGCTGAATTTATCGCCTGGCAGCGTGTAAAGCGCCCGGCGCACCACGTGGTCCGACGTTTTGGTGTTGCCGGCAACATTTACGTCCTTCACCCGGGCCTGCACGCCCTCACTTACGCGCATCTCGATGTCGATCGAGTCGCCTTCCACCCGGGTTTCCACCGGCTCAATCTGGAAGAACAGGTAGCCGTCGTTCATGTAGAGCGACGTCACGTCCTGGCCCGTGGGGTTGTAGTTAAGGCGCTTGTCGAGCGTTTCCTTGCTGTACACGCTGCCCTCTTTAATAGCCAGCACCGAAGCCAGGGTCTTGTCGTCGTATAGGTAGTTGCCCTTCCAGCTGATGTTGCGGAAGTAATACTTCGGGCCTTCATCCACGCGCACCGTCAGGCGCAGGCCGTCGTCAAAGCGAGCCAGCGAATCCGACACGATGGTAGCGTCGCGGTAGCCCTGGGCATTGTAGAAGTCGAGCAGCAACTGCTTATCGTCGGCAAACTCCTTGGCTTGGTATTTCCCCGAGTTGAAGAACTTTGGAAACTTCTTTTCCTTGGTCTTCTTGAATTTGCCCTTCAGCTTCCCATCAGTGAAGGCCTCATTACCCTCAAACACGATTTCGCGGATTTTCACCTTCGAGCCCCGGTCGACGTTGATGGCCAACACAACACTGTTGGAAAGCGATGAGTCGGGCCGCTGGGTGATACTGACCTTGGTGTCGAGGAAGCCTTTGTTGGTGTAAAACTTCCGTACCTGTGTCCGCGTGTTGCTCAGCAAGGCGTCAGTCACCACCTTGCCCCGGATGAGCTTGATTTTGTTACGCAGCTCCTCCGACTGGCCTTTGCTGATGCCTTCAAAGACAAATTTCGACAAGCGCGGCCGCTCCTTGAGGTTGAAATCGAGGAAGACTTTGCTGCCTTCCACGCGGTCAATGCTCACACTCACATCGCCCAGAATACCCTGGTCCCAGAGCTTGCGAATAGCCTGTCCGATTTCCTCACCCGGAATGGTAATAGGGTCGCCGATTTTGAGGCCCGAGAGCCCGATAAGCGTGTTAGGGTCGAGGTAGCGGGCGCCACTGATGTTGATGCCCCCGAGCGTGTAGCGCTGGGGCTCATCGGCAGCAGCCAATTTTGATGGGCCCTGTACCTGTCCGAAAATCGGAACCAGGGGAGCAGCTCCCAACGTCAGGGCTAGGGCGGCGACAGGAATAAGCTTATGGTAGGAAGAACTCATGTTCTGCGGTTACGAAACGGTTAGCTGCTCACTGGTTTTCCCGAACCGACGCTCCCGTTGCTGATAGGCACGCAGGGCGTCGTACAAATGCTCACGCCGGAAATCCGGCCATAGCAAATCGGTAATAAACAGTTCCGTATAGGCTAATTGCCACAACAAAAAATTACTGATGCGCTGTTCACCGCTGGTCCGGATCAGCAGCTCAGGGTCGGGCATGCCGGCCGTGGATAAAAACCCGGCCAGGGTAGCTTCCGTAACCTGCTCGGGCTGGAGCCGGCCGGCAGCTACCTCAGTAGCCACGCGCCGGGCAGCCTGGGCTAAATCCCAACGGCCGCTGTAGCTCAGAGCCAGCACCAGCGTCATGCGGGAACCGTCTTTGGTCAGTTCCATTGCCTCTGCCAGCTCTTTCTGGCAGGAAGCGGGCAGGTTTTCAATCTGCCCGATGGCCTCGAGGCGGATGCTGTTTTTAAGCAGCGTCGGAGTTTCCTTGCGAATGGTATGCACCAGCAGCTGCATTAACGCCATCACCTCATGAGCCGGGCGGGCCCAGTTCTCGGTGGAGAAGGCGTAGAGCGTCAGGTAGCGCACACCGGCTTCAGCAGCACCCTCCACCGTCTCCCGAACCGCCGTAATGGCGCTCTGGTGGCCGAAGATGCGTAAACCGCCTTTCTGCTTGGCCCAGCGTCCATTGCCATCCATAATGATGGCGACGTGCGCGGGAATATTCTGGGAGTCAATTTCGGACCGGACGGCCATTGGCACTTTTTGCGTAAAGAGGCCGCAAGTTACGTAAATGGTTGCATTCCGGCCGGCCCAATTACCCCATCCCCACCAACTGCTTTTACGCCCGCGCCCCCGCTATATTCCTAACGGGGGCGCGGAGATAAGCTCAGCCATGCATATCGAGCGGAAACTAGCGCTTCTATTTGCCTCTTTCCTGCCCCGTATCCGGACACAGGATTTTGTAGAAGGTGTAAGAAACACTCAGGCCATTGTAGAAGTACCAATCCTGGTCATGCGGGTTGCCCAACAGATCAGTCTGACCACGGCTTTTACCGTCGATATGGTCCAGGTCGTCGGTAATGGTTTTACGAGCGCCAGCTTCAAAACCCAAATTCCAGTGCGTGGAAAGGGCATACTTAAAGCCAACTGCCACCGGAATAGCCAGACTAAGTACGCCCCCACTCTTATCGAGTGACGGAAAAGCACTGCTGGCCACCTTGGTGTTGGCGTAAAAGCCCGCCAGCCCTACGAATACGTAAGGGGTAAAATGCACCTTATCATGGCGGTCGTGGTAGTCGAAGAAATTGTACTCCATTCCACCCGATAGCTCCAACAGTCCACCCTTGAGGTGAGCGTCGCGGTACTGGGCCAAGGGAGCATTATTGCCATTAAGGCCCTTTACGTTCCGGTCATCGGCCCGCAACATCCCGGCCGTAACACCCGCTCGCAACGTGACGGGGGCCGAAATATCCTTCCGGTAGAAGCCCGTAATAGCCGGTCGGTTGTTGCGGAACTGGTAGTTTGGCGACAGTTCGCCTTTGTAGACAAGTCCCCCAATTCCTAAGCCCACTTCACTAGTGCTCTGGGCGGTGGCGGCAACAGGGACAAAAAAAACACTCCCTACCGGCATCAGACCGATAAGGAGCGTTTTGAAAGAGAAATGCTGGGTCATTGAGCTTGACTGGCAGTTGAACTTGAATCAGCAGTCAAGAGATTTGACTACCGGAATTTAGGGTTGCGTACCCGGGGAGCAAGAATGTAGTTGACCGAAACACCCAGGGTGGTGTACCAGTCTTTCTCATTGCTCTTACCACGCTGATCACCACCCTGTTGGGCTTTCGGTTAAGTGCCGTGGCAACTCAGCGAGTGATGTCCCAACCAAAATACTGAGCATCACCGGCAGCCAATACGCTTCTGTTAGCCACGTAATTGCCACTCACATCATCGAAGTAGTCGGTGAATGTCTTACGGAAACCCAGTTCCAGACCAATATCGAAAGCTTTGTTGAGTTTGTAACGAGCGCCAGCGCCGAATGGGATAACGAATTGCGTCAAAGCGTAACCGCTCGACTGCCCTTCAGTCCTTAACGGCTGTAAGTTCACAATATTGCCACTAGCGTTTTCACCTTTGGGGTTATGATGCATAACGGCAACACCACCAAATAGGTAAGGCACGAAATCAGGGCGCTTGATATAGTTGTTGCGGTTCTCAACCAAATCGAACATACCAACTACGGCAAATTCAACGATATCATTCCGGAAGTTCATATTCCGGTTGTAGCGGAACTTAGCATTCCGGATCGTTCTGGTCGGCGGCTTTTGAGTCGTCGCCGGTAATGCGGCCATAAGACAAGGAGGCGCGACCGGAGATGCGGGGAGCGAAGCGGTGGGTGATGTTCAGCCCAACGTTGGGACGGCTGGCACCGGCCCGGAAACTCGGAATGCTTGGCTTAGGCGTGATGTCACCAAAGTAGCTCATCGCGTTCAGCGATACACCCACTGAGTTGTATTGCTTACGCTTGCTGAACTGCTGGGCATCAGCTTCCGAAGCCAACAGCGAGAAGGCGAGCAGAGGGGCTACGGCAAGGGTGAAGAATTGCTTCATATTCAAGCGAAGTTATGGATATCGGGCTGAAGAAAAGGCTGAAAACCAGAAAAAATACAGTTTCAGTCGAATGACAAAAGTACGGGTTGTGAGGAACTAAAAAAAGAAATATTTAAAAAAGCATGTTAAACTGGGGTACTGGCCGGATTTCTTCGGTCAAGTCCCCAATTGAGTTTACTGCGCAAGGTACTCAGGAAGTTAACCTGATTGAGCTTAACTAGCCGAACGCGGAAGTTTTCCCTACGAATGGCAATCTGAATTCCGGCTTCTACGGTCCGGGAGCGGGAATCAAGCGAGAGCAAAAAGTTATTGCTGCGTCCCTCAATCTCAAAAGAAATCACGCTCCGATCGGGTACAATAAGTGGCCGGACGTTCAGATTGTGTGGGCATACGGGGGCGATGACGAAATTGTTCGTCTGGGGCAGCATTACCGGTCCACCGCAGCTTAACGAGTAGCCCGTTGAACCAGTAGGCGTAGCCACGATCAGGCCATCGGCCCAGTAAGAATTCAGATATTCACCATCGATGTAGGTATGCACTACAATCATCGACGAGGTGTCGCGCTTGAGGATACTGAACTCGTTGAGGCCAAAATTAAGGTCGCCGAACGTGTCGGGGTCAGTGTCTACCCGAATCAGGCTGCGGTCTTCGAGAACGAAGTGGCCTTTAAAGAGGGCATCGATGGCTGGGGCAATATTTTGCGGCGAGATGGTAGCCAGAAAGCCGAGCCGACCGGTATTGATGCCCAGAATAGGAATCTCCAGGGCACCGACGTACGTGACGGTGTCGAGCAGGGTCCCGTCGCCGCCGATGCTGAGCACGAAGCGGTTGCCAGCCAGGGAATCGGCCCGGGTAAAGGTAGTGAAGGCCGTGGGCAGCTCGAAGTGACGACTCAGGTATTCGTAGAAGGTATGCTCGATGCTGACTTCGGCCTGCCGGTACAGCAGGTCGTCGAGCAGGGCTTGCAGCACCGGCTTCTGCGCTTCATCGAAGGGCTTACCCAGAATGGCAATTTTCATAATAAAAACGTAACGCGCCCCCCCGGCCAGAACGGCTCAGATGGGAAACTGCGTGCGAAAGAAAAAACCGCCCTGCTGCTCCCGGGTGCGGGCGTACTCGAGCGTAAATACCCAATCGTAGTAAGTAACTAAGTGCAGCCCGAGGCCAGTAGAAGCCAGCAGACGGTTAGGTAACCGGTTGAAGGCCGGCGTGGTCCGCTGGCCAACGTAGCCGACATCGGCAAAGGTATTTAAATAAAATACCAGCGGAATATTATTGAAGCGGCTACCGCCCACTCCATTCAGCCGGAGCTTGCCCAGATCGAAGAGGCGGTAGCTCAGCCCTTGCCGTAACAAGCCCAGTTGGCGACCCTCCACCACATAGGCATCGTAGCCGCGCACGAGCAGGTCGTAGCCTAAGGCCCGGCGGTCGGGATAGGCCAGCGCACTGGCTACGCGCAGCTGGCCGGTGGCCCCAACGGCATAGTAGAATGGACCGCCCAGCGCCACGTAGCGGGCGTACTCGGCCCGCACGGTGAGGTTGTTGGGGGTGCGGTTGCCCACGAAGGCCCGGTATCCGATGAACAGCCGGGCGTACTGGCCGGTGAGCGGGTAGGCAAACGTGTTGCGCTGGTTGAGGGTGCTGCTCAGGCTGAACTCCAGAAACTCGCGCCGGGGGCCATTGAGAAAGTAGCCGGGGTTGTAGTAGAGCACCGAATCGGATACCCGCTCGTAGTGGTAGGCCGCGTCGAGAGCCGCCAGGAAGCGTACGGTGCGCCGCCAGCGCAGGCCCTACGGTGGCGTATTGGCGCTCAATGGGAAAGGCCACATCCTGGCGCAGGTTGCGCAGGCGGTCATCGACGGTGGCATAGTCGAGGGCGTGGCTGCGGTAGTAGGAGTAGCCGGCCCCGAACCCGATACGGCGACGGCGGCCGTAGCCGGGAGCCTCGTAGAACAGCTCGTATTTGCGGTTGAAACCTAGCTGCAGATTGCCCAGCAGCTGCTCGTTGCGCCCCCGGAAATTGCGACGCACCACGTGTAGGCCGTAATCAACCCGCTTCCAGCGGTCGGGCCGGTCGCGCCACGACTGAAAGTTGCGGTCGGCCAGCGAGAAGATGGGAACGGGGAAGGTGTACCAGCGTTCCTGAAAGCTATAGAGCACGGTCAGCTCCCCATCGCGACACACGGCCTGCACCAACACCTGGTTGAAGAGCTGGAGGTTGAAGAGCCGGAGACGGTTGGCTTCGAGGCGACGGCCCAGCGTGGCAGTGGCCAGCGTGTCGCCCTCCTGCAAGTCCAGCTCGGCCCGCAGTACCGTTTCCTTGGTTACCTTATTGCCCACAAATAACACCTGCCTCACGCGTAGCCGCGCGTAACCGGGGCATTGTGCCTGCACCAGGCTATCGGGGCCGGTACGCGTCAGGGTATCAGGAAGGGCAACGGCCAATGCCAACCGCTCCGGTCCGGGCATACCGGCGGGCGCAGCAGCCGGTGCGGGCAGCCAGCTTAGCAGAAGCGTCAGCAGCGTAATCAGCACTCCCTAACTGGCTCAGACGTTGAGGTAGCGCAACAACGCATCGTAGCGCTCCTGCTCGTCCTCGTTGGGCTCGCCGACTCCGCTGAACTGGGCCGTGATGGAGTAGTTGAACCGCTCCAGGGTGGCAATAACGCGGGCAATGTTGGGCGTATTGAGTTTGAGCGTGAGCCGGATGCGGTAGGGGTCATGCTCGTCCTGAGCTACGTGGGAACTCAGGATTTTGACATCGTTTTCTTCTACGTACCGGCTGATCTGGGTAAGCGAATAGTCGCGCTCCTCCATAGTAAGCACAATGATGCCATACTGGCCGCTGGCCACCGGAATTTTGCCGAAGGCGGCTAGCGTGTCGCTCACCGTGACAACGCCCAGGTACTCGTGCTGGTCGTCGAGCACGGGCACAAGCTGGATGTTGTTCTGGACGGCCAGCTCAATGATGTTGTAGAAGTGCTGGTCGTGTTGCACATGCACATCGGCGTACTGGAGCTGGAGGCTACCGAGCAGGCGGCCCTCCCCTTCCTGGTCAATCAGGTCGGCTTCGGTCACGAGGCCCCGATAAAGGCGGTCGTCGAGCACCGGCAGCTGGCCGACATGGAATTCCTCCAGCCAGCGGGCAGCCTTCTCCGTGGAGTCCGTCACCTTCAGGGGCGGCACCATCTGGTTCAGTAAATCTTCGGCGAGGATGGAATTCATCAGGATTCGGGCAGAAAAGCGGGCGGATACCCGGAAGCCTTAGTAAGCGGGCGACCCGGCAGAAGGTTTAAGCACCAATCGGCATTATATAAGGAGTTACTGAACCAGAGAGCCCGATTACAGCCAGGGGGTTGCACTCAGGGTGTTTCTGGCAGCTACGAAGCTACGGGCACGGCAGTTTGGTTCAGAAAATTTGTCAGCAGCGCGTTGAATTCAGCGGAGCGCTCCATCATGGGGGCGTGGCCGCAGTGGTCGAGGAAACGCAACTCGGAGTTCGGCAGCAGCCGGTGAAACTCGTGGGCCACGACAGGCGGCGTAATCGTGTCGTTGAGACCCCAGACGAGCAGCGTGGGCACGGTTATCTTGCCCAGCTCTTTGGCCAGATTATGGCGCTGGGCCGAGCGGGCAAAGCTAATGATGCGCAGGCACTTGCTATTGGAGTTCGTGACGCTGAACACCTCATCAACCAGCTCCTGGGTGGCCACGGCGGGGTCGTAGAAGGTATAGGCCACCCGTTCCTGCACGAAGGCATAGTTGCCGCGCTTCGGAAATGAGCCGCCCATGCCGTCCTCGAACAGGCCGCTGCTGCCCGTGAGCACCAGCCGCGCCACCCGGGTCGGGTTCTGGAGCGTGTACACCAACGCAATGTGGCCGCCGAGTGAGTTGCCCAGCACCGTGCAGGGCTCGGTAAGGCCGATTTCAGCTACGAAATCCTCCACGAAGCTCATCAGGCCGGGTACGCTGGCCCGCAGCAGGGGCATATCGTAGATGGGCAGCAGCGGGATGATGACCCGGTAGCGAGGACGGAATTCGGCAATAACGTCCTCCCAGTTGCTGAGTGCCCCGAACAGGCCGTGCAACAGCAGCAGCACCTCGCCGGAACCCTCATCTACGTACCGAAAATTGTTTTTCTCCTGAATCTGCAACGCCATCTTCGCTATAAAATAAGCCGGCCGGCCGGGGCTGCCGGGGCGGTGTCTGCAATGATACAACTCTTGACCCAATTGCCGAGCAGCGCCAGGCCGTGGGGCGTGAGCAGGGCTTCGGGGTGAAACTGCACTCCGTGCAAAGGTAGCGTGCGGTGGCGTAGGGCCATGATTTCGGCCGAAGCGTCGGCCGTAACGGCCAGCGTTTCCAGCGCCGGCGGCAAGTCGCGCAGCACCAGCGAGTGGTAGCGCGTGACGGGCATACGGGCTGGCAGGCCCTGCCAGAGCACGTCGGGCACCGTCCAGGTTATTTCCGACACCTTGCCGTGCATCGGCCGCTGTCCGCGCCCCACTTCGGCACCAAAAAACTCACCCAGCGCCTGGTGGCCCAGGCACACGCCCAGCATCGGGAGCCGCGCCTGAAACGCCCCAATAACGGCCAGCAGATTACCAGCCCCCGCTGGCGTACCCGGCCCCGGCGACAACACCACGGCCTCGGGCTCCAGGGCCCGCAACTCGGCCAGCGCGGCATCGTTGCGACGCACGATTACCTCACACCCCAACTGCCGCAGGTAGTCGAGCAGATTGTAGGTAAAGGAATCGAAGTTGTCGAGCAGTAGCAGGCGCATTTCCTGGGAATAGGCTGGGAAATGTGAGCAGTGAATGGAACACGAGAATTTAAAGGCGCGAAATTAACTGAACCGCTTCACCGCACCTCCCCCTCCGCTCATTAACATCAGCCTAAAACACCTCCCGCAGGTGGGTGAGCAGGGTGCTGGCAAAGGGCATGACGAAGCCCACGACGCGCAGGGCAACCGGCGTGGCCTGTCGCACGAAGGGTAGCACCTGCGAGTCGGCGGCCAGTTGGGGGGAAATCAGGGGGATGCTGGTCGATTCGATGCCGTAGAGCAGCAAACTCAGGCCCAGCACCCACTTGAGCATCCCGCCCACGGCCCCGCCCACATTATCGAGAAAGCCCAGCGGGGTGAGGTGGACGGCCGTTTTGAGCAACCCGCTGAGCAGATGCACGCCCCAGCCGATAACGGCAAACACGAGCACGAACGACACCAGCGGCAACAGCCCAAACGCCTCGCCCACGTACTGGCGCACCAGCGGAATAGCGTCGTTGAGCAGAGCCAGCCCGCCCACCACGCCCAGCACGAAGGCCAGCAGCGTAGCCACCTCCAGCACCAGCCCCCGCCGGTACCCCTGCACGGCCCCGATACTCAGCGGAATCAGCAGCAGTATATCAAAGGTGGACATGGCAATTATTAGGGCTGGTTAGGACTGGGGTGAAAAATTGGGGAGTGGGTTGAACTGCGTGTCAACCCACTCCCCAATTCCATTATCCTGACTAGATATTCGTGTTGTTGAGCAGGTTGCTGACCGTCTGGGAAATCAGGCGGCCATCGGCCAAGCCGGCCAGCTCGCGGGCGGCCACACCCATTACTTTGCCCAGGTCGGAAGGGCCGGTAGCACCTACGCGCTGGATGATGTGAACCAGCTTTTCGGTCAGGGCAGCTTCGCTGAGTTGCTGGGGCAGGTACTCCTCGATAATGGCCAGCTCGTTGAGCTCCACTTCTTCGAGGTCGGAGCGGAACTGCTTGTTGTAGGTTTCGGCAGCCTCGCGGCGCTGCTTGGCCTGCTTGGTCAGGAGCTTCATTTCGGCATCCGGCGTGAGGGCCGTGCCGTGCTGGCCCTCGGCCGTTTCAGCCAGCAGAATCTGCGACTTGATGCTGCGCAGGGTGGTCAGGCGCAGCTTGTCTTTAGCCAGCATGGCTTTCTTGATATCGGCGTCGATGGTTTCTTTCAGAGACATAACTCAGGGGGAAAAGGAAGAAGTAAAATTACGCGTTATTCCCGGATGCCGGCCCGCCGGCCGCCGGAGCCCACTGTGCCAAGCCTGCCCGGAAGCCTTTGGGGTCATCGAGGTAGAGGGCCAGCCGGTGTACCCGCTAGGGAAATCAGTAGGGGCCGCTGGATAACCACGAATTCAAGCCCCACTGCGGCCAGCGGCAGCAGGGCAAACCCGAGCATCGGGCGGTAACGGATACGCGGGGCGGCAACCACCGACTTCAACTTAAAAGGGTTCCGGGCTGTTTGGGCTCCGTATCTTTACGACACGTACTTTCCCTTCAGCCCGCCCCCAGGTATGACGAAGCTTAGCGTAAACATAAATAAAATAGCCACCCTGCGGAATGCCCGCGGCCACAACCGCCCCGATTTGCTGCAAGCCGCCCGCGACATCGAGCGGTTTGGGGCCCAGGGCATCACGGTGCACCCGCGGCCCGATGAGCGCCACATCCGCTACCAGGACGTGCGCGACCTGAAAGCCGTGGTAACAACCGAGCTGAACGTGGAGGGCAACCCCACCCCCGATTTCCTGGATTTGGTGCGCGAGGTGCGGCCCGAACAGGTAACGCTGGTGCCCGACGCCCCCGACGCCATTACCTCCAACGCCGGCTGGAACACCGTGGAGCACCAAGAGTATCTGCGCGGCATTGTGGCCGAGCTAAAGGGACTAGGCTGCCGCGTAAGCATCTTCCTCGACCCCGTAGTTGAGTTAGTACACGCTGCTGCGACCACCGGCACCGACCGCATCGAGCTCTATACTGAAGATTACGCCCGCCATTACCACGCCGGCGCCGAAACGGCCCTCCGGCCCTATCGCGAGGCCGCCCTGGTAGCCCAGCAGTTGGGCCTGGGCCTGAACGCCGGTCACGACCTCGACCTCGATAACCTGGCCTATATGCACCAGCACCTGCCCGGCCTGGCCGAAGTAAGCATCGGCCACGCCCTGGTATGCGACGCGCTGTATCTGGGTCTAGAAAACACCGTGCAGCTGTATTTGCGGCAACTGGCGACAGGCTCAAAAGCCTAATTGTCATCCTGAGCGGAGCGAATAACCTTCCTGCGGCAGCATAGATTACCATATAGTTTGTGCTACCGCAGAGAGGTCCTCCACTTCGCCCAGGATGGACATGGGTCTTTCCCTTCTACTTCTCAACTCAACAAAATGCCCCGTCTCGCCCTCCCCGATTTCCTGCAAAACCCTGCTGCCGTACCGATTCTTGATGTGCGGGCGCCGGTAGAGTATGCGCAGGGGCACATTCCGGGAGCCGTGAGCTTTCCGCTGTTTACCGATGAGGAGCGGGCGCGCATTGGCACCACCTACAAGCAGCAGAGCCAGGACAAGGCCGTACTGCTGGGCCTCGATTTCTTTGGGCCGCGCATGAGCAAAATGGTGAAAGACGCCCGCAAAGCTGCCCCCGACAAGCGCGTGCGGGTGCATTGCTGGCGGGGCGGCATGCGCTCGGGAGCGGTACAGTGGCTGCTGGAGCTGGCCGGCTTCGAGGTGCAGCTGCTCGACCACGGCTACAAGGACTACCGCCGCTGGGCCCTGGCCGAGTTTGCCCAGCCCCGGCCGTTGTGGGTGCTGGGCGGCCTCACCGGCTCGGGCAAAACCGACGTGCTGCACGCGCTGGCCGCCCGGCAGCAGCCGATGCTGGACCTCGAAGGGCTGGCGGCCCACAAAGGCTCGGCCTTCGGCAGCATCGGCCAGCCCGAGCAGCCCACCCAGGAGCAGTTTGAGAACGAGCTGGCCCTTTTGCTGGCCGCTTTGCCCACCGAAACGCCCGTTTGGGTCGAGGATGAAAGCCGGAGCATCGGCCGGATTTCGGTGCCGGGCGGGCTGTTCGAGCAGATGCGGACGGCCCCGCTGGTGGTACTCGAAATTCCGCGCGACGTGCGGGTGCGCAAGCTGGCCGACGAGTATGGCCGCGAAGACCCGGCCGCGCTGGCCGCCTCCGTGCTGCGAATTCGCAAGCGCCTGGGCGGGCTGGCCACCACCGAGGCTCTGACGGCCATTGGCAACGCCGACATGGAAAAAATGGTAAGCCTGGTGCTCGACTACTACGACAAAACCTATTCCCACGGCCTCGAAGGCCGTCCGTCCGTATCCGTACCCTCCAACACCTGCGACCCGGCTGTGAATGCCGAACTGGTGCTGCGGGCGGCGCACAAAGCATTTTCCGCCGAGGTTTCTGTAGCCTAACGACAAGGCCTCTTTTTAACCTCTGTGCCCCTCTCCGCGCTCCTCTGCGGGAACCCCAATCAGAACAGAAAATTATGACTGAAAATACCGACCAAATCCGCCTGACCCAATACAGCCACGGCGCGGGCTGCGGCTGCAAAATTGCGCCCAAGGTCCTCGACCAGATTCTGCATACCAGCTCTGCCCCAGCCTGCACCACGACAAGCTGCTGGTGGGCAACGCCTCCCGCGACGACGCGGCCGTGTACGACATTGGCGGCGGGCAGGCCATCATCAGCACCACCGACTTCTTCATGCCCATTGTCGATGACGCCTACGATTTCGGACGCATTGCCTCGGCCAACGCCATTTCCGACGTGTACGCCATGGGCGGGCGGCCCGTCATGGCCATTGCCGTGCTGGGCTGGCCCATCGATAAACTGTCGCCCGAAGTGGCCCGCCGCGTAATAGAGGGCAGCCGCAGCATCTGCGCCGAGGCGGGCATTCCGCTGGCCGGCGGCCACAGCATCGACTCGCCGGAGCCCATTTTCGGGTTGGCCGTAACGGGGTTGCTCGACATTAAAAACCTCAAGCAAAACGACACGGCCACCGCCGGCTGCGAGCTGTACCTGACCAAGCCGCTTAGGCGTAGGCATGCTGACGACGGCCCAGAAAAAAGGCATTCTGCGGCCCGAAGACGAGCAGCTGGCCCCCCAGAGCATGATGCGCCTCAATAAAATCGGGGCCGAGCTGGGTCCGCTGGAGGCCGTGCGGGCCATGACCGACGTGACGGGTTTTGGCCTGCTGGGTCACCTTTCGGAAGTGTGCGAAGGCAGCGGCCTGACGGCCGAAATCGAGTTCAGCAAAGTACCCCTGATGCCGGAGGCCGCCGTGTACTACGCCCAGAAGTCGATTCCGGGCGGCACGGTGCGCAACTGGGACTCATATGGCCATAAAATAGGGCCCGTAACGGATGAGCAGCGCGCCTGGCTCTGCGACCCCCAGACGTCCGGCGGCCTGCTCGTGTGCGTAGACCCGGCCGGCCGCGAGGCCGTGCGGGCCGTATTTGCCCAGCATGGCCTCGCGCTGGAACCCTTCGGCACGCTGCGCGAGCACCAGGCCGATGAGCCCTGGATTCTGGTGCGCTAACCAGCCCTATGAAGCTAGTTTCCTTGCTGCGGCCGCTGTTTGAAGCGGCCGCATTGGTGGCCGTAGTGGTGTTAGCGCTGCGGCTGCTTACGGGCCTGTTCAGCCGGCGCAGTACCATCTATCGGCTCGGCTTCGGGCGGCAGCTACGGCTGCTGTTCTGGCCGCTGCTGTGCCTGGGGGTGGGGCTGCCGTTTCTGGGGGCTTTCTTCTATGCCGATACGCTGGCTGCCCATGAACTCGTGCTGCTGGTGCTAATGGCGGCCGTAGTGTTGGGCTTTTCGGGGCCGGCTCTGCTGCTGCACCTGCGCTACTCCGCCCTCAATCTGCATACGACCCTCGTTTTCGAGCCGAAGAAAAATGTACTGGAGGTATATGAGGATGGAACCAGGGTGCCTTTTGACAAGCGCGATTTGCTGCGGGTAGAGCGCGTGACCTGCCGCTCGAAGCGCATGTTTTGGAGCCCTTATAACTACTTGCGGCTGCACCTGCGCAATGGGCAAGTCATTACGCTTACCGCCCTGCTCACCGACCTCAATCCGGTGACAGAATTTTTGCGCAATACCCCGCTTGAGTACCGGGAAGTTGGTCTGTGCTGGGCCTAGTAATCCAAGGAAGAAGCTGAACCTTTTACGCCCAACACCGGCTTTCACTCGACCAATCGACTGATTTACCGGGTGGTTAGCGGAAGCAGGTACCTATATTTGTTTGTTGCTGATGGCGGTAAAAAAGACTACCTAGTCAGCCTCTTATATATCCCCGCTTTCCACTTACAAGTACCCACCTCCTATCCGATGCGGCGTATCCTGCTATTCGCGGTACTGCTGGGCAGCCTATTGGGCAGCCGGGTCGGGTATGCGGATACGGTGAGCGACTTGCTGGCCCAGTTACGCACCCAGCCGCCCGACACGGGCCGCGTGCGGCGCCTCAACCAACTTACGTATCTGCTCCACGACGATGAGCCGACCCGGGGGCTACTCTACGGCGAGCAAAGTGTTGCCCTAGCCCGCCAGATACCCGATCAAACCGGGCTCATGCACGGGCTGCTTGCGCTGGCCAGCTGCTACGCCAACCTATCCGACGACCCCCACGCCCTACAATTGCAGCAGGAAGCGCTGCTCCTGGCCCGGCAGCTGCGCTCCGTCGATGGGGAAGTGCGTAGCTACGTGGGCATGGGTAGCGTGTACCACGAACGCAACGATACCGCGGCTGCCCGGCGCAACTACCTCCGGGCGCTTGAGTTTGCCTACCGGCCCGGCGTGCGCATTGGCACCCAAGTGTTGCTGTTCGGCAATCTGGGCAACCTGTATTTCTCGACCGGCAACCGGCCGCAGGGCCTGGTGTTTACGCGCCGGGCGCTGCAGCTGGCCCGCCGTAGCGGCGACCAGGTTGGCGAGTCGCTCTACATGGCCAACCTAGGGTCGTATTACCTGCAAATGAACCAACTGAGCACGGCCGAAGGGCTGCTACGCAAGGCGGTAAGCTTGCTCGAACCACTTGGCAACCAACGCTTCCAGGCCGGACACCTGGAGCTACTGGCGAACGTGCTGCTGCTGCGCAACCAACTCGATGAAGCCGAGGAACTTACCCGGCAGGCCTTGCAGCAGGCCCGCCGCCTCGGTTACCAGGAGCGAGTGCTCGATGCCTACAATCTGCTGGCCGCCATCAATGCCCGCCGCAACGATTACGAGCAGGCGTTTGGCTGGCAGAATCGTTTTCGGATTCTCAGCGACAGCCTCAACAGCCGCTCGCGCCAGCAGACGCTACTGGCCCTGCAAACGCGCTACGAAATGGCCGATAAGGAGCACCAGATTCAGCAACTCATCGACCGCGAGGGCGCCATGCAGCAGCGTAACCGGGCGTTGGGCGGCGCTACGGTAGCCCTGCTGCTGGGGCTGGGAGGCATGGCCCTGCTCTACGTGCAGCTGCGGCGCAGCCGGGCGGCGCTGGCCTCCAACAACCAGGCCTTAAGCGAGGCCACCCAGGAGCTGCGCCAGCTGGCTGCCTCCAAAGACCGCCTGTACGCCATCGTCGCCCACGATTTGCGCGGGCCGGTTACGTCCTTTGCCAGCGTTACCGAACTCATCGATTTTTACCTTAAGCAGGGCGACGAAGCCGGGCTGCGCCGGTTGCCCGAGTTGGTGCGCCAATCGGCCCAGCAGCTCAACCACCTGCTCGATAACCTGCTCAACTGGGCCGTGAGCCAAACCGGCGAGCTGGCCTTTCGACCCCAGGTTTTGGCTGTTGCTGAGCTGCTCGAAGGCGCACAGCGTCTCTACGCCAACGCGCTGGAGGCCAAGCAAATCACCCTGGAGCTCGACTACCCGGACGAGCTGGCTGTTTGGGCCGACGCGCACATGAGCCAGACCGTGCTGCGTAACCTAGTGGGCAACGCCCTCAAGTTTACGCCCGTCGGGGGCCGTATCGTGCTCGGAGCCGTTCCCGAACCCGACCACCGCGTTACGTTGCGCGTCCAGGATTCGGGCCCCGGTATCGAGCCTGGGCAAATAGCCACCTTACTTTCCTCGGCCGCACTGGCGCCCCCTCTGCACGGGCCTCGTTCGGGCACCGGCCTGGGCCTGCTGCTGTGCCGCGCGTTCACGGCCCGGCAGTCGGGCACGCTGCGCATCGACAGCACGCCCGGGCAGGGCACTACCGTGTACGTTACGCTGCCGGCGGCTTAGCAAGCCTGTTCCCCGTTGCTCGTTTCGCTACTTTTGTCCTACTATGCTGCAACTCCATTACCGCGAATCGGGGCAGGGCGCTCCATTGGTTATCCTGCACGGCCTGTTCGGAACCCTTGATAACTGGCAGACCCTGGCCCGGCGCTGGGCTGAGGTCGGTTACCGCGTTATTTCGGTTGATTTACGCAACCACGGCCGCTCACCCCACTCGCCCGAGCACACCTATACGGCTATGGCCGAAGACGTACTGGGCCTCTTCGACCAGCTTGGCCTAGGCCCCGATACTACCCTGCTTGGCCACAGCATGGGCGGCAAAGTGGCCATGCGCTTCGCCCTCGACTACCCCAACCGCCTGAGTAAGCTCATTGTGGTTGATATTGCGCCCCGGGCCTCGGATATGCGCCACCAGGACGAGATTCTGGCCGGCCTCAACGCCGTTGATTTCACGCAGTGCAATGGCCGCCAGGCCGCCGACGACGCGCTGGCCCGCCATATTTCCAACTTCGGGGTGCGGCAGTTTCTACTCAAAAACCTGTATCGGCAGGATGATAACTCCTTTGCCTGGCGCATCAACCTGCCGGTGCTCACGGCCGAAATGGCGGCTATCGGAACCGAGATAACGGGTACCCAGCCTTTCCTCAAGCCCGCCCTGTTCATCAACGGCGGCACCTCCGACTACATCGATGCCACCGACAAGCTCCACGGCATTCCGGCCCTGTTTCCCAACTCCCAGGTAGCCACCGTACTCGACGCCGGTCACTGGGTTCACTCCGAAAAACCCGACGAGGTGTTTGGTCTGGTCCAGGATTTTATGGGCATGTAAGAGCGTGAAAAGGGTTTGTCATGCTGAGCGAAGGCGGAGCCGCAGTCGAAGCATCTCGCTTGCCATAGTAACCTTAACGCCAGAGTTTACCATTGCACGCGAGATGCTTCGACTGCGGCTCTGCCTTCGCTCAGCATGACCGTTCCGCTCATTCACTCATTCACTTATTGACAACAGATGTCCGGCACGCTTTATCTGATTCCTACCATTCTGGCCGACGATACGGAGGCGCAAGTACTGCCGCCACAGGTAGCGGAGCGGGTGGCGGCGCTAACGTGCTTTCTGGTCGAGAATGCCCGCACGGCCCGGCGGTTCATCAAGCGGGTGGCCCCGGAGCACGTCATCGAGCAACTCAAGATCAGCGTCATCGACAAGGACAGCACCGAGGCCCAGGTGCAGACCGCGCTGCAACCCGTGCTGCAGGGCCAGGATGCAGGCGTGATTTCGGAAGCCGGCTGCCCCGGCATTGCTGACCCGGGGGCCGAACTGGCCCGCCGCGCCCATCAGCTGGGCATCCGGGTGGTGCCGCTGGTGGGTCCATCGTCGCTGCTGCTGGCCCTGATGGCTTCGGGCATGAACGGGCAGAGCTTCACGTTTCATGGCTATTTGCCCATTGAGCGCGGCCCACGCATGGCGGCAATCAAGAAGCTAGAGCAGCAGGCCCTACAACTGCACCAGACCCAACTGTTCATCGAAACGCCCTACCGCAACCTGCCCCTCTTCGACGACCTGCTGGCTACTCTGCACCCCGGCACCCGCCTGTGCGTAGCCGCCAGCCTCACGGCTCCCAACGAATTCATCGTCACCGATACGGTGGCCGGCTGGAAAAAGCGCCCCCGCCCCGATATCCACAAGCAGCCCGCCGTGTTTTTGATCGGGCAGTAGGGGCGCGTTGCACGCGCCCGCCGTTCGGAACGGTTCAGTTGGAAGGATATAATCTTGGCGAAGTGGTTTGCGAAAACCAGGCAGCTATAAAGACGCAAAATGTTGCATCTCCTCGTCGTGCTCGCAATGCATTCCGCGACGAGTATAATGGAGCTAAGCCCGGCCCCGGCGGGCGCGTACAACGCGCCCCTACTTCATCAACTGATACACCAGCAGCGAGGCGAAATAGGCCAGGCCGGTCATGTACACGAGCTGGAGCATGGGCCATTTCCAGCCCTTGGTTTCGCGGTAGGTGACGGCCAGCGTGCTCATGCACTGCATGGCAAACACGTAGAACACGAGCAGCGAAAAGGCCCGCGCCGGCGTGAAAAAGGGCTGGCCATAAATGTCCTTTTCGGCGGCCAGCTTCTGCTGCACGGTGCCCATGTCGGCGTCCTGCCCCACGCTGTAAATGGTGCTCATCGTGCCCACAAATACCTCCCGGGCGGCAAAGGAAGTGAGCAGCGCAATGCCGATTTTCCAGTCGAAGCCCAGGGGCCGGATGGCCGGCTCGAGCACGTGGCCGAACATGCCGGCGTAGGAGTTTTCGAGGCGCGCGGAGGCTACCCGGGCATCGGTTTGATCGGGCGTTCAGCCCCTGGGTGGCAGCCTGCTGGCGCGGGCCTGGGCTTCCGCGCGCTCCAGGCGGCCGGGCGGGCCGTAGCTGGCCAGCACCCACAGCATGCACCGAAATGGCCACAATGACCTTGCCCGCCTGCAACACAAAGGCCTTCACCTTCTGCAGAATGGTGAGGCCCACGTTTTTCCAGCGCGGCCAGCTGGTACACCGGAAACTCCATGATGAAGTAGCTCCGCTCCCGGGCCTTGAGCAGCAGCTTCATGCGCCCAGGCCGAGAACATGCCGCCGAAAACAGCCCAGCAGGTACAGCCCCATCAGGGCCAAGCCGCGCAGGTTGAAGATGCCCAGCACCGGCTCGTCGGGCACCACCAGCGCCACCAGCACGGTGTACACCGGAATGCGGGCCGAGCACGACATAAGCGGCGTCACGAAGATGGTGATCATCCGGTCTTTCCAGTTTTCGATGGTGCGGGCGCCCATGATGGCCGGCACGGCGCAGGCCAGCGCCCGAAATCAGCGGCACCACGCTTTTGCCGCTGAGCCCGAAGCGCCGCATGAGCTTGTCCATCAGGAACGTAACGCGGGCCATGTAGCCGGTTTCCTCCAGCACCGCCATAAAGGCGAACAGCAGCGCAATCTGCGGAATGAAGATCAGCACCCCGCCCAGGCCCGCCAGCACGCCCTCGGTGAGCAGGTTGCATCAGCGGGCCATCGAAGTTGGTCCTGAATGAGGCTGTCGCTCAAGGCCGACATGCCCTGGTCAATCCAGCTCCATGGGGTAGCTGGCCCAGGCAAACATGGCCTGGAACATCAGGAACAGCACGCCCAGAGAAAATCAGGTAGCCGCCACACGCGGTGGGTCAGCACCTTGTCGATGCGGTTGCTGTAGGGCTCGCGCTTCTCGGTGCGCGTCACGGTCACGCATTTCAGCAGAATCTCGTTGATGCGGCCGTAGCGGGCAATGGTTTCCTGGCGCCTGCGCGGGCGGTGGGCTCGAAGCCGTACTGCTCGCGTCAGCTCCTGAATGTAGGCCCGGTCGTCGGCGCTCAGGAAACCGATGTGGCGGTACTGCTGGGCGTAGTGCAGCGCCAGGTAGTCGTTGTGCAGGTTGAAGTAGTAGCGGATCTGCCGCACCAGCGGCAGCAGCTCCTCCTCGGGCTCGCAGAAGCGCACGGTGGGCGCGCCGAGCAGCTGGGCCATCACAATTTTGAGGGCCGCCACGCCCATGCCCTTGCGGGCGTTCATCGGGCACTAACGGGCACGCCCAGCTCCCGCTCCAGCGCCGCCACGTCGATGTTCACGCCGTGCTGCGCCGGCCACGTCCATCATGTTCAGGGCCAGCATGGCGGGCAGGCCCAGGTCGGCCAGCTGGGTGAACAGCAGCAGGCTGCGGCGCAGGTTGCTGGCGTCCACCGTCACCACCACGAAATCGGGGTAGCTGGCGGCGGTCCGGTCGTAGAGCAGGTCGGTGATGACCTTCTCGTCCAGGCTCTTGGGGTAGAGCGAGTAGGTGCCCGGCAGGTCGATGATTTCGGCCCGCTGCTGGGGCGTGAGCTGGCGCGATGCCGGTTTTGCGGTCCACCGTTACGCCCGGGAAGTTGCCCACCTTCTGGTTGAGGCCGGTGAGCTGGTTGAACAGCGACGATTTGCCGCGAGTTGGGGTTGCCGATCAGCGCAATGCGCGTAAGCGGGCCGGGGTGGCGTACCGCGGCCTCCTGCAGCCGACTTGCCGATTCGGCCGCCCCGGCCCGGCCCAATACTGCTGGTTCACCCCTCATCAACCCGGACTTTATTTCAAAAGAATGGTAGCGGCCTCACTCGCCCGCAGCGACAGGGTGTATTCGGCCATGTCGCCCACACCAGCATGAGGGGTCGCCCAGTGGGGCGCGGCCGCTTAAGCCGCACCTGTACCCCGGGAACGCAGCCCATTTCCAGCAGCTTCAGGGCCATTTCGGGGTCCTCGAGGCAGCAAATAGTGCCGGATTCGCCCAGCTGAAGGTCTTTTACGCTCCGGCGGGCGGCCGGCAAAGAAGCAGGGGAGATACGACGGACACGGGCAGGGGGCTATTTAGATTCACTACAAACAAAGGTACCACCCTTTTATGTTTCAGCCAAAATACGGGCCGGCTCTCAGCTCAGGCGACAACTCAGTGAGTACCTGAGCTATAATTATTCCCAAGTGAAATTGCACTAATATAAATATTCTTTGAAGTAATGCAGCAAGTGCCTATTTTCATTGTAGTTTTGGCATATAACCTAGTCTGACTGCTCATGTTCCAACGTTTACTTACTCTCCTTTGTCTGCTGCTCGCACTCCCGTTGCTGAGCGTTGCCCAGGATGCTAAAATCACCGGCCGCATCGTCGATGACAAGACGAAAGAGCCCATTCCTTTCGCCTCGATTGGCCTGAAAGAGGAGCAGACTGGAGCCCTTACCAACGAGTACGGCTTCTTTCAGATGGCCATGCCCCAGAAAAACCCCCAGGATTCGCTGATGGTGGTAGCGCTGGGCTACAAGCGTAAATCGGTGCTCGTGAAGCCCGGCATCAAGGTGCAGGACATGATTGTGGAGGTGACCAAGCGGGCCGTCGAGCTGAAGAACGTGCAGGTAACCAGCAGCGGCAAAATCAAAAACCTCGACTTGGGTTCGCGCTCCAGTGCACCCGGCGAAGGCATGATTCAGGGGATGCCCGGCAGCCAGTACGCTTTCTTCGTGAAGAATGAGAAAAACAAAACGCTCGGCAACGTTCGTACCGTGTCGTTCTACATCGGCGAAAATGGCTTCCCCCGCGAGCCGTTCCGGGTACGCCTCTACAAGGCCGACGGCAACTACAACTCGCCCAACACCGACCTGCTGACCGAGAACATCGTGGTATCGGCCCCGAAAGGCGGCGAGTGGTACACCATCGACCTGACCGAATACAACATCGAAGCGCCCGAGGAAGGGTTTTTCGTAGCCATGGAATGGATTGTGAGCGGCGACAACTTCTACTCGGTCAATTTCATGGACAACTACACGCCCTACGGCCAGATTCTCAAGCCTACCTTCGAGTACAAGGAAGCCCTGACCTGGAACTACACCATGGGCAGCGGCTGGAGCCTCATCACGCTGGCCAACGACGGCAAGCGCTACAACGCCATGATCCGCGCCGAAGTCGACCAGATCAAATAAGATCACGGATTAGCGCGGATTTTAACGGATTTTGTAGACGATTAAAACAGCAAAAGCCACCCCGATTGGGGTGGCTTTTGCTGTTTTGTGTGTAAAGCAAGGGTTGTATGGAAAAATAGGACCGTCTACATAATCCGTGAAATCCGTTAAAATCCGTGCTAATCCGTGATCTTTATTTGAGCACGGCTATTTCGACGCGACGGTTTTGCTGGCGGCCGGCGGGGGTAGCGTTGGTGGCGACGGGGTTCTTTTCGCCCATCGACTCGATGCTAACCATATCGGCTTTCATCATGCCCTTGCTCACCAGCCAGTTCTGCACAGCGGCAGCACGCTCGCGGCCCAGGTCCAGGTTGTAGTCTTTGCTGCCGCGGGCGTCGGCGAAGCCCAGTACGCGCACTGGTTTGTTTGGGTAGCGGCGGTTGATGGAGGCGCTAATTTCGGAGAGAGCCCGCGTGGCGGAAGGCTTGATTACGGCCTTGTCGGTTTCGAAGAGCACTTCTTCGTCAACCCCATACAGGTTGAGACGGTCGTTTTCGCGCACCTTAATTTCTGGCAGGTCGATTTCTTCCATCTGTGCGTCGCGCATCTCAGCATCGTTCACCGTGAAAACATCTTCGACAGCATTTTCGGTGGCATTAGCAGCCGAATTAACCATGCCCTCGGCCGTGCGGCCGTTATCAAATACCACCGCCGTATCGGCGGTGGCTTCACTGGCTTCGTTTACTTCCGAAGGGTTTTTAAGATCGGAGCAGGAAGCCAGCAAGGCGATGGCAGCGAGGGCGGGAAGGAATATCTTTTTCATGAAAAGGAAGGTATAGGTGTAGAAAATCAGTACAATGCGTTTACGGCTATATGACCCAGGGGTTATATTTGGTCAGCTGACGGGTGGCTACTCGGCCACGAAAACGCGCTTTACCCGCTCACTTACATTGGTCAGCAGCTCGTAGGCGATGGTGCCGATGCGGCTGGCCAACTCCGGCAGCGGCAGTCCCTCGCCAAACAGTACGGCCACATCGCCGGCCCGGGCATCGGCAATGGCCGTTACGTCCACCATGCACATATCCATGCACACGATTGCCCACCAATGGGGCGCGCTGCCCCCGAATGAGCACCTCGCCTACCCCGTTGCCGAAGCGCCGGTCGTAACCATCGGCGTAGCCAATGGCCAGCGTGGCAATGCGGCGGTCCTGATCTGTAGCCTCGCCACGGCGGCCGTAGCCCACGGTGTGGCCGGCGGGCAGGGTTTTCACCTGCGAGATGGTGGTGCGCAGGGTGCTGACGGGCCGCAGCGCGTCGGGCTCCTGGCCGCTGGCATCCACGCCGTAGAGGCCGATGCCCAGGCGCACCATGTCGGGCTGGGCCTCGGGGAAGCGCAGGATGCCGGCCGAGTTGAGCGCGTGGCGCATAATGGAGTAGCCCAGCGCGTATTCCAGGCGGGGCACCATGCGGGGAAAAGCGGCCAGCTGCCCCCGCGAGAAGGCATCGTGGCCGGGCTCGTCGGCGCTGGCCAGGTGGGTGAGGGCGCTGGCTACGGGCAGCAGGGCGGCGTTGGCGTGCAGCAGCGCGCCGCAGCTCGGGCAGGTCTTCTTCGCCGAACCCCAGGCGGCGCATGCCGGTATCGAGCTTGAGGTGGACGGGCGGCAGGGGCTGCTGGCGGGCGGCGGCCAGGTAGGCGTGCAGCAGCTCGAAGGAGTAGATTTCGGGCTCCAGGTGGTACTGGCGCAGGGTGTCGAACGAGTCGGGGGCCGGGTTCATCACCATAATGGGCAGGCTGATGCCGTGGCGGCGCAGGTCGACGCCCTCGTCGGCGTAGGCCACGGCCAGGTAGTCGGCGCGGTGAAACTCGAGCAGGCTGGCCACTTCCATCAGGAGCCTGCCCGTAGGCGAAGGCCTTCACCATCACCATCAGCTTCATGCCGGGCTGCAGGCGGCGGCGGTAGTAGTTGAGGTTGTGGACCAGCGCGTCGAGGCTGACTTCGAGCACCGTGCCGTGATTTTCTGCTGGAGCGCGGCCACGATGCGCTCGAAGCCGTAGCGGCGGGCACCCTTTACCAGCAATAGTTCGCGCCGAAAATCATCGGGCCGGAAAGCGGCCAGAAAGGCGGGCGTGTCGGGATAGAAATGCGTTTTCAGGCCCCGCAAAAGCCTGCTGGTGGGCACTGATGCCGGGGCCGATACCGATCAGCCGCCCCACGCCCGGAGGCGGGCAGCAGCGCGGCCACGCGGGCGTACAGTTCGGCTTCGGGCAGGCCCGATTCGAGCACGTCGGAGAGGATGAGCGTACGGGGCAGGCGGCGAGGCTGGCGGGCCAGCGCGTCGAGGGCCAGGCGCAGGCCGGCCAGGTCGTTGTTGTAGGTGTCGTCGAGGACGTAGCAGTCGTTGAGGGCCTGCTTCATTTCCAGGCGCATGGCCACGGGCTGGAGGCGCTCCAGCCGGCGCTGAATTTCGGCCGGCTCCAACTCGGGTCGGGTCAGCAGCACGGTCAGGCAGTGCAGGGCATTTTCCACCGAGGGCGCATCGGCGAAGGGCAGCGTGAAGGTGTGGGGCGCGGCGGCCATTTCTTCTAGCCGCAACACGGTGCGGTCGGCGAAGCTTTCTTCCACCGTAACCAGCCAACGGGCCTCGCCGGCCGCGTAGCGCGCCGGTTGGCGCGTCCAGGCGGCACGGGCAGCGGGCGGGAACTGGCGGCGGGCAGCGGCGGCAATCAGGGGGTGGTCGGCGCAGTAAAACAGCGTATCGACGTGCTCGAAGAGGCGCATCTTCTCGGCCACCTTCTCTTCGGAAGACGCGAAGCCGGCGTCGTGGGCGGTGCCCAGGTTGGTGAAGATGCCCAGCGTGGGCTGAATCACGGCGGCCAGGCGGGCCATTTCGCCGGGCTCCGAAATGCCGGCCTCGAAAATGCCCAGCGTATGCCGCGCGCTCAGCTCCCAGACGCTCAAGGGCACGCCTACCTGCGAGTTGTAGGAGCGCGGGCTCTTGCATACCAGCTCGTCGGGGCTCAGCAGCTGGGCCAGCCACTCTTTCACGATGGTTTTGCCGTTCGAGCCCGTGATGCCGAACACGGGCAGCGTGAACTGCCGGCGGTGGTGGGCCGCCAGGGTTTGCAGGGCAGCCAGCACATCGTCAACTACCAGAAACCCGGCTTCCGGGTAGGCGGCTAGGCCGCCGGGCAGCTCCGCTCCGGCTTCCACCACAAACTGCCGCACCCCGGCCCGGTACAGTTCGGGCAGGTAGCGGTGGCCGTCGTGCTGGGGCCCGCGCAAGGCGAAAAACAGGCTGGCGGCCGGGGTTTCAACGCGGCGGCTGTCGAGCAGCAGCCGCTCGATGGCCACGGGCGCGGCGGGTTGCTGCGGCAAAATACCACCGGTGAGGGCGGACAGGTCGGAGAACTGGAGCATAGGCAAAAGTAGGGCGAAGCGGCGCTTCGTTCCTGTTGTTGGTTGTTCGTTGGTAGGAGAGCAACAGGGTTGAGAGGCGGGAGCGGAATCCTCGCTGCATCTCTGCAAAACCTGTTAGCGAGGGTGCAAGGCCTGCTGGTGGCGGCGCGAGTCATACTTACCCACCGCGGATTCTACTGGCGGGGGCGTGAACCGCACTGGGGGAAGGGGGGCAAACTGCCCTGTTTCAAAGCCCGGACAAGCTGCCAGGCCAACCGTTTCAAGGCGTTACTTTTCCATGGCCTGCTCTGGCTCGGGGTCGCCAAGCACATCGTGGATGTAGAGCATTTTCACCAGCACCAGCATCATGGCCACAATGGGCGTGGCCAGCAGCAACCCCAGGGCGCCCGTAAATACGCCCATTATCACCTGCGAAATGATGACCAACGCGGGCGGCAGCTCCACCATACGGCGCTGCACGAGCGGCGTAATCAGATTGCTTTCCACCAGCTGCACCACGGCATAAAGGGCTGCCACGTAGAGGGCCATATCGGACCCTTGGGTGAAGGCCAGCAACAGCGCCGGCACCAGCCCCAGCAGCGGCCCGAAGTTGGGAATGAACGAGAGCAATCCGGCAAACAGGGCCAGCGTGAGCACCAGCGGCATACCCAGCGCCCACAGCCCCAGCGCCGTCAGGATGGCCACCACCAGCATCGAAAAAAGCTTGCCCAGCAGCCACCGAAACAGCGTGCTGCGCAACTGCTCCAGCACTTGTTTTGCCCGCTCGCGGTGCCGCTTGGGCACGAGCAGCACTATGCCCTGCCGGTAAGGCGCGGGCTCGGCCATTACAAAGGCGCTGATAAATAGTATCAGGTAGAGGTTGGCCAGCACTCCGAATGTAGACGATACCACGCCCAGCGAATTGCGCAGCCAACTGCTTTTATGGTTCAGGAACTGGTTTTTGAGGGCCTGCTCGTCGGTAAGCTGGTCGAGCAGATCACGGCCCCAGCCATACTGCTGAAGCTGCTGCCGCACTCGTGCCGCCGACTGCGGTAGCTCCTGGCTAAGCTGCTGCGCCTGTTCTTCAATGCGCGGGGCCAGAAACCACCCGATACCGGCCAGCAGCGCCAGCACCGCCAGTAGCGCCAGCAGCGTCCCCCATCCTTCCGAAAGCGGCGTGTGCCGCCCCAGCCAGCCACCCAGCCCTCGAAAAAACACGGCCAGCAGCACACCGGCCAGCACCAGTAGCAGCACTTGGAGCGCCGAGCCCACAAACAGCAGGCCCAGCACCACGGCCACAACCAGGCCCAAAATGATGCCCGCGCGACGGGTAAACTCAGTAGTAGAAATTATTTCACTCATAACTAAGGTAGCAGCGTAACAACCGGCGGAACATAAGGGCTATACGGAGCCAGCCGGCCCACGGCGGCCAAGCGCAGGCACAACCTGGTGCCGCGGGCCTTGCTTTGCGTGCTGTTTTTTCATCTCTTACCATTCGCTACTCCGGCTATTACTTTGGTCGTGCCAGCCGGCTCCATCGCGGGCTCTAGGTCGGCCAGGATGCCGTGCTTCAGTACCACTGTCTTTCTGGCCGACGTCGTCTGTCAGTCAGCAAGACGCAACCGACCGGAATCTGAGCTTGAGTTTTCACCCTTAACATCTATTACCTTCGGGATTCCGATTCCGACTTCTGTTCAAGCTGAATGACTACTCCTCTTCGCCCCACGTCCGCGCCGCTGTGGCGCCGGGTGCTGCCCCACCTGCTGGCCGTGCTGTTTTTCCTGGCCCTGGCCAGCGTGTACTTCGCGCCCATCCTGTTCGACGACAAAACCCTGGCCCAGCACGACATCGTGCAGTTCAACGGCGGGGCCCACGAGGCGGCCCAGTTCCGCGAGGCCACCGGCGAGGAGGCGCTCTGGACCAACTCCATGTTCTCGGGCATGCCCACTTACCTCATCAGCACCCGTTTTCCGGGCGACTTGAGCCAGTACCTGCACAAAGTTTTCACGCTGGATTTGCCGGCGGTGGTGGCCAACCTGTTTCTGGCCCTGGTTTGCGGCTACGTGCTGGGGCTGGCCCTGGGACTCTCGCCGCTGGTGAGCGTGGTGGGGGCCGTGGCGCTGGGCTTCACGAGCTATAACCTCATTATTCTGGCCGCCGGCCACAACACCAAAAGCCTGGCCCTGGCCTACGCGCCGCTGGTGCTGGCGGGTTTGCTGGTAGCGTTCCGGCGCAATAAGTGGCTGGGCACGGCTTTGTTTGCGCTGGGCCTGACCATGAATGTGCGCTCCAACCACCTCCAGATAACCTACTACCTGCTGCTGCTGGTGCTCGTGTTTGGGGTGGTGGAGCTATTTTTTGCGTTCCGCGAGAAGCGGCTGCCCGATTTTTTCGCCCGCACGGCCCTGTTGGGTGTAGCCGCCCTGCTGGCCGCGGGCGTGAGCTTCGGCCGCCTTTACACGACCCTCGAATACAGCAAGTACAGCATCCGGGGTAAGTCGGAGCTGAAAACGCCGCCGCCCGCCGCCCCCGGCCAGAGCCAGGACCCGGTGGAAAGCGGCTCGGGCCTCAACCGCGACTATGCCTTCAGCTACAGCTACGGCATTGGCGAAACGGCTACCCTGCTCATTCCCAACTTCTACGGGGGCGCTTCGCAGATGAAGCTGAGCGACAACTCGGAAACGGCCAAGGCCCTGACGGCCGCCGGCGTGCCGCCCGCCCAGCTCACCGATTACCTGGCCCAGATGCCCACCTACTGGGGCGACCAGCCCATCACGAGCGGGCCGGTGTACGTGGGCGCGGTGGTGTTCTTCCTGTTCGTGCTGGGGCTTCTGGTGGCCGACCGCCGCACCCGCATCTGGCTGCTGACGGGCACGCTGCTCTCCATTGTGCTGGCCTGGGGCAAGAACTTCGAGACCTTTAACTACCTGGTGTTCGACTATTTCCCGGGCTACAACAAGTTTCGGGCGGTGAGTATGGCCCTGGTTATTGCCCAACTGGCCATGCCGGTGCTGGCCGTGCTGGCCCTGGCCCGGGTGCTGCGGGGCCGCCCCGGCTTTGCCGCCCCGGCTACCCTCAGCACCCACCCCAGCCTGGCCGCCCTGGCCGGCCGCCCCACCGACGATGTGGATACGGCCTACCTCAAAAAGCACGTGCTGCGGGCCCTGGCCGTTACGGCCGGCCTGTGCGCGCTGGCGTTTCTGGCCGGATTGGTGGCTGATTTCGCTGCCCCCATCGATGCCCAGCTTCAGCAAAGCGGCTTCCCGCTCGACGCCATCCGGGCCGACCGGGCCTCGCTGCTGCGCTCCGACGTGTTCCGCTCGCTGCTGTTTATAGCCCTGGCGGCCGGCGTGCTGTGGTTTTTCCTGCAGCGTAAGCTTTCGGTGGCCATGGCCGCGGCCCTGGTGGGTTTGCTCACGCTCGTGGATTTGTGGGGCGTGGATAAGCGCTACCTCAACGATGGCAACTTCCAGCGCGAAACCGTGGCCGAGCAGTTCGTGCCCTCCCCCGCCGACCAGCAGATTCTGCAGGACAAAGACCTGAGCTACCGGGTGCTGAACATGGCCAACCCGTTCAACGACGCCCAGACCTCCTACTACCACAAGAGCATCGGGGGCTACCACGGGGCCAAGCTGCGCCGCTACCAGGATCTGATTGAGCGGCAGATTTCGCCCCAGCTCCAGCGCATCTACTCCGAGAACCGGCCCGACGCGGCTCCGGTCCTCAACATGCTCAATACCCGCTACCTCATCACGCCGCCCGCCGAGAAGCAGCCCGCCCAGGCTATCCGCAACCCCGGGGCGCTGGGCAATGCCTGGTATGTGGCGAAGGTGCAGCCCGTGCAGAACCCCGACCAGGAAATCCAGGCCCTGACGACCCTCGACCCCGCCACTACAGCCGTCGTGGATGCCTCGAAGTTTCCGGGCCTCAAAAACGAGTACGCCGCCGAGGGTTCCACCATCGCCCTGACCAAGTATTCGCCCAACGCCCTCACCTACCGCACCACGGCCGTGCAGGACGGGCTGGTGGTGTTCTCGGAAATTTATTACGCCGACGGCTGGCAGGCTTATATCGATGGCAAGCCGGTGCCCCACCTGCGGGCCGACTACGTGCTGCGCGCCCTGCCGGTACCGAAGGGCACCCACACCATCGAGTTCAAGTTCGAGCCTACCCAGTACGCGTTGGGCAACACCGTGTCGCTGGTGGCATCGGTGCTGCTCATCATTGCTATGCTGGCGGCGCTTTACTACGCCTTTCATCACCGCCCCACGCCCCACACCGTTTCCGACACGCTGCTGGCGTAAGGTGAAATAGTGCGTTTTAAGTTTTGTCATCCTGAGCAGCGCGAAGGACCTTGTACCATCAGCCGTTTAGGTGGTATAAGGTCCTTCGCGCTGCTCAGGATGACAGGTTTACCATCCTGCGCCGCCCCAGCATGCACTCACCAACTCACCAACTCACTATTTCACCGCTCGAAGAGCGACGGGGCGTGCGGATATTGCTGGCCCGCGACGAGCTGACCCACCCCGAACTACCGGGCAACAAGTGGCGCAAGCTTAAGTACAACCTGCGCGAAGCCGACCGCCTGGGCCACGATACGCTGCTGACGTTCGGAGGAGCTTACTCGAATCATCTGGCGGCCGTGGCGGCGGCGGGCCGCCTTACCGGCCGCCGTACGGTGGGCATCGTTCGGGGCGAGGAACTCGCCGAGCGGCCCCTTAACCCCACCCTGGCCCGCGCCCGCACCGATGGCATGGAGCTGCGTTTCATTGACCGCGCCACCTACCGCCGCAAGCACGAGCCCGAGGTGCTGGCCGACCTGCTGCGTGAAACCGGCCCGGCCTACGTGCTGCCCGAAGGGGGCTCGAATGCCCTGGCCCTGCCCGGCTGCGCCGAGCTGGTAGCCGAAGTGCAGGCCCTCACCACTTTCGACGTGCTGGCCGTGTCCTGCGGCACCGGCGGCACGTTGGCAGGCCTGCTCACCGGCCTGGCCGGCCAGCACCAGGCCCTGGGTTTTGCGGCCCTGCAGGGAGCCGACTTTCTGCGGGCCGATATCGACCAACTCACCCAGCAGGCCACCGGCCGCACCTACGCCAACTGGGAACTGCGCACCGACTACGCCGCCGGAGGCTATGCCCGCCTCACCCCGGAGTTGCGGCAGTTCATTATCGATTTCCGCCAGCGCCACGGCATCTTGCTCGACCCGATTTACACCGGCAAAATGATGGCCGGCTTGTTTGATCTGGTAGAGAAAGGACATTTTGCCCGGGGCACCACGGTAGTGGCCGTGCATACCGGCGGCCTGCAGGCCTGGGGTGGGTTTGGCGGGGAGCCGGCCTGAACTGCCCGGCAGCGGCTCCGCTGGCCGGCTCATCGAAAAGGCCGGTTTTCCCGTATTTAATGGCATAGCTACCGTTCCGCTTTCCCTCTCCCCTATGCCCTATCTGCTTCGTCGCCTGCTGCCCCTGCTGTTTCTGGTGGGCCTTGGGTGGTTTCTCTGGACCAAAGTGCGCCCCGCGCTGGCCGACTTCGAGAACCCGCTTAACCCCGCGCCCCGCGTTACCGTGACCCACAACACGGTGCTGCAGAAGGTGGAAGCCCTGGGCCGCATGGAGCTGGTGCGCTACGAGTTCCGCGACGTGGTGGAGTACAAAAAAAGCACCTACCGCTTCCTGCCCGATGCCAAAGTGGCCCTTATTGTGGCCGGTAACGCCATCGGCTGCCTCGATCTGCGCAAGCTCCGCCCCCAGGACGTAGTGCTCGAAGGCGACTCCATTGTGCGGGTGGCCCTGCCGGCTCCCGAGCTCTGCGTCTGGCAGATTGACCACAGCAAAAGCAAGGTCTACAGCATCGAAAACGGCTTTTTTCAGGATGCCGAGCTGGTAGATGCCGGCTATAAGTACGCCGAAAAGAACGTGCGCCGGGCCGCCCTCAATTCCGGCATCCTGGCCCAGACCGAGCAGAATGCCCAGCGCATTCTCAAGCCCATGCTCGAAACCATGACTGGCCGCCGGGTCATCCTCAGCCGGCAAATGGCCAACCCCACCCGGCCAGCCCGGCAATAGCGGCCTTCGGGCGCCGCCTGACAACTACGCTTATTCGTCATCGTCGTCGCTGGCTTCTTTGCCCAGGTCGTCCATGGCCATTTTAATCAGGTCCTGCTCGTAGCCTTTGGTCATGAGGAAGACCTGGATTTTTTGGCGGCGCTTGCCAGGGTGGCGCTCCTTTTCCTGGCGGTCCTTTTTTTCGAGCAAATCCACCAGATTCTGGTAGTATTGGTCGCCGTCGATTTCCTTCATCCCCGACTTGATGCAGTAGTCGGAAATCCCTTTTTGCTTGAGCTCCTGCATGATGCGGCGGCGCCCCCACTTCTTGTTATTGTAGTGCCCCCGCACGTAGGCCTGGGCGTAGCGCTCCTCGTCGAGCAGCTTTTCGCGGCTCAGGCGGATGATGATTTCGCCCGCCTCGTCCTCATTCAGGCCGTAGCTGCGTAGCTTGGCTTCCACCTCTTTCTGGTTGCGCTCTTGGTAGGCACAGAACTCGGCAATTTTGCGCAGTGCTTCGGTGGGGGTGTAGAACTTGGGAGCGGCAGGCTTGAACATGGGCAGCATTCAAAATGATAAGGCAAGATAAGCGGAAACCGAACTGACGGCCGGCTTCCCGATCAGCAACAGCGTCGCAGTTGAAATAACTCCCGCCCGCCCGTCGGGTTTTCAGCGGGGCGAGCAGGAAAAAATAAGCGTCCTGCCTACCGCCACTTAGGCAACGCAAAGCCGCCGGATTTCCTCTTACTTTCACACCCTTATCAATTATCGTGTATGCTGTTGCCCCTTCTGCGCTCCGGAGTTCTGTTTTTCCTGCTGCTGGCGGGTAGTATTGGTCCGGGTTGGGCGGGCGTGGTGCGGGGCCGCATCAGCGACCCGAAGGGTGCGGCCCTGGCCTTTGCCAACGTGGCCGTGCGCGGCACCACCACCAGCACGGCCTCCAACGAGCAGGGCGACTACCAGCTGCGACTGGCGGCTGGCACCTACGAGCTCGTGTTTCAGTACGTGGGCTACAAGCCCAGCCCCCAGACCGTGCGCGTAGCCGGCGGCGACACGGCCACGGTGCTCAACGTGACGCTCACGGCCGAGAACTACCAGCTGCGCGAGGTAGTGGTGCGGGGCACCGACAAAGACCCCGCCTACGCCATTGTGCAGCAGGCCATGCAGTGGCGGCGCTACCACGAGCGCGAGGTGGCCGCCTTCAAGGCCCGCACCTACGTGAAAGTGCTGGCGCGCTTCAGTGATGTGCCGGGCAAGATTCTGGGCCTCGTGAAAGTGGGCCCCGACATCAAGCCGGGCATTTTTTACCTCTCCGAATCGGTGTCGGAGATGAGCTTCCGCCAGCCCAATGTGGTGCAGGAGCGCATGATTTCCTCGCGGGTGAGCGGCGACGCCAAGGGCCTGAGCTTCAATAGGGCCAGTGCCGGGCGGGGCCTCAATTTCTACCAGAACCTGCTGAAAAGCGGCTTTTCGGAGCGCGGCTTCGTTTCGCCGATTGCCACCAATGCCTTTCTGTTCTACCGCTACGAGCTGGCCGGCAGCAGCCAGCAAAGCGGCCTGCTGATTCATAAGATAAAGGTGACGCCCCGCCGCTCCGCCGACCCGGTTTTCATGGGCTACATCTACGTCGTCGACGGCACCTGGCGGCTGCACTCGGTGTCGCTCAACCTGACCAAGGACGCCCAGATTGACTACGTCGACAACCTGCACATCGAGCAGCTGTTCGCCCCCGCCCCGGGGCCGTCGGATGTGTGGGTGATGCAGTCGCAGAAAATTACGGTCAACTTCACGGCCTTCGGCTTCAAGGGCAGCGGCTACACCACGGCCGTGCTCTCCAACTACCGCGTCACGCCCACCTACCCCAACCGCCCCGCCCCCACCATAGCGCCGCCCGCCGCCGGTCCCGACGATGCGCCGGTCAGCCGCGAAACGGCGGCCGACATCCGGAAGCAGAAGCCCGACCTGAGCGGCCTGACCCAGGCCGTGCGCCGCCAGGTGAAGCAGGCCGAAAAAGCCGCCGCCCGCGACACCAGCGGCGTAGGCAAGCTCCGCAAGGGTGAGGTGATGCTGGTGGAAAAGGACGCCAACGAGCGCGACACCACCTATTGGGCCACTATCCGCCCCATGCCCCTCACCGATGAGGAGCAGCTGGACTACCACGTCAAGGACAGCACCGAGGTGTTGCGCAAGTCGCGGCCCTACCAGGATTCGCTGGACCGCAAGCGCAACGAGTTGGGCTTCGGCAAGCTGCTGCTCACGGGCTACACCTACAACAACACGTTTGCGAAGCGGCAGTGGTACGTAGCTCCGGTCTTCAACATCCTCAACTACAACACCGTGGAAGGCGTGGTGCTCAACCCCGAGGTCACCTTCACCCAGCGCACCGACGACCGGCGCACCTGGTCAGTCACGCCGAGTTTGCGCTACGGTTTCAGCAACGAGCTGCTGAGCCCGAGCGTATCGGCCAGCTGGCAGCTGCACCCCGTGAAGCTGGCCCGCCTGAGTGTCCGCGTGGGCCGCACCATTGAGAACTTTGACCCCAACAGTCAGCTCACGCCCTTCATCAACAGCTACTACACCCTGCTCGAAAACCGCAACTACGCCAAGCTCTACCGCCGCGACGGGGCGGCGCTGGGCTATCAGTGGGAGCCGCTCAATGGCCTCACGGTGGAGGCCCGGGCCAGCTACGACGTCCGCCGCCAGCTGTTCAATACCACCTCGAAGCTGATTACCGACGTTGCCGACCGCACCTTTACGCCCAACGCCCCGGTGGTTGAAGAGCTACCCAGTGGCACCGGTTTCGGCCGCAGCGAAGCCCTGGCTACTTCACTCACGGCCTCGTTCCGGCCCGGCCAGCGCTACATCACCCGGCCCGACGGCAAGTTCAACCTGGGCTCCAAATACCCAACCTTCTCACTGACCTGGCGGCAGGGACTGGGCGGCGTGCTGGGCTCCGATGTGCGCTACACGCTGCTCGAAGCCGGAGTGCGCCACTCGGTGAGCCTGGGGTTGTTCGGCACGAGCAGCTACCGGGTGGCGGCCGGTTTTTTCCCCGGCTCGCCGCAATTATCGTTCATGGATTTCCGCCACTTCAGCGGCAACCGCACCTACCTGGCCGCCGACTTCAACCAGTTCCAACTGCTCGACTATTACCGCTTCAGCACCGCCGACCGTTTCCTGGAAGCGCATTACAACCACCATTTCAACGGGTTTCTGCTGAACAAAATCCCGCTGCTGCGCCGCCTGAAGTGGCAGGAGGTGGCCTCGCTCAACTACCTCACCACCCCCGCCGCCGGACACTACCTGGAACTGGGCGCAGGCATCGAGCACATCTTCAAGGTGATGCGCGTAGACTTCTACACCAGCCTGCAATCGGGCACCCGCGCCGGCACTGGGGTGCGGGTGGGCGTAGGGTTTTAAATTTTGAGGCTGTTAACCGTTTGTGCTGTTACACAAGCAGGCCCCTGCCGTCCGGATAGATGGCAGGGGCCTGCTTGTGTAACAGCACAAACGGTTAACAGCTAACAGCTCATAAAGGCTACTTCAGCTCCTCAAAATCCACATACTCGCCGCCTTTGAATTCCTGGGGCTTGCCCGGGTTCTGAGGGGGCACGTAATCGACGTGAACTTCGCCGGAAGCGGCGCGGGAGGAGGAAGCGCGGGGCTCGGGGCGGGGCGGTGGGCCGAACGGGTTTTGCCCGAATTGCTGCCCGAATTTTTGCGCCTGTTTCTTAACTAACATGCCTACGACCAACCGCATGACCACGGGCAGGATGTAGCGCGTGACGAGCCAGATAACGAGCAGGATAAGCAGGAATTTTGCCATTGAACGAAGCCCAATCAGAGAGCCTAGGAAACGGTTTGAAAGTAAAAATCGGCCGTGACGGCGCTTAGCAGCTGCTCCTCGGAGCAGGGTACAAGTTCAGAACGCGCCGAAAGCACAAATGGTTTGTAGCCGAGCCCGGCCAGTAACGCAACTACCGTTTGCCGGTTTTCGAGGCCGTTGAGCTCCGTCTGAATTAGGGGGTGAAAGCGGCGTAGCGTACCCAACAGGTTCTCAAACACCACCGACTCAAACCCCTCGACGTCGCACTTCACGAAATCGAGGCGGGTGAGGTCTGGCCAGCAGCTCGTCGGGTACGCGCATAGGCACTTCGTAGGTGCGGGCGTAGGTTTCGGTGGGGCTGCTGGCCGCCACTTTGGTCATGCCGTGGTGGAGCAGGCCCGCGCGCTCGGGCGTGCCCATTTCCACGGTGGTGTTCTCACTGCCCAGCGCATAGGGCAACAGCGTGAGGTTGTCGTGGCCGCTGAGGCGTACGTTGTCGCGCCAGATGGCCTGGAAATCGGGTATTGGCTCCACGGCCAGCACCTGCCCCGTGGGGCCCGCCAGCCGCGAGAGGGCCACCGAGTAGTAGCCTAGGTTGGCCCCAATATCGAGGCACACGAAGCCGGGCCGGATGATTTTCTCCAGAAAAAAGAGCTCGGGATACTTCGTGCGGCCCCACCCGGCCCCCACCAGCCGCAGGTACACGCGGCTCACGAGCCGAATGTAGCGCTCGAAGCCCAGGGTGCGGACCAGCAGTTTGCGAAGGGGTTTTACCATGATGCCCGCAAAGATGCGGCAAAGCCGGGAATTCATCCTGCTGGCTCTCTAGTGGCAGCTGCGGCAGTAAGGCGCTGCTGGCTCTGACACTAGAGAGCCAGCCAGCCCACGGCCCGGCAGCGAGACCGAAGCCGGCCCCGGCCTCCGGGCCATATCCCCGGCTGGTGCACCAGACCGGGGATATTGTGGTTACTTTGCCGCCCTTTTCCGGGCACGACGAACCCGCTCCGCTCCCTGCCATTTTCCTGTATTCTATCCTCATATGAAGCACCCCAAAGTCCTGTTGGCGGCATTATCCATCAGCTGTTTCCCAGCCTTGGCCCAGACGCAGCCGTCCCCACCAGCGGAAACAGCTACCCCAGCCGCCCGCTCATTCGTTTTCCAGCGCTACAAGTGGGACGTCAGCGTTGATGCTACCTTTTTGCTGCCCCGTATCAATCAGCCAGTTATCTATTCGCCCTCCACTTACGCCTCCCCGCTCAACAATTACTCGCCCTACGACCTGGGCCGTTCCGCCACGTTTATGCTCCGAAAGAACGAGGTGACTCGCAATGCGGCCAACGTGCCCCTGCGCCGGGGCGCCTACCGCCTCAATGTGAATTGGGCAGCTGATTTCGGCCTAATCAAACAGGATTCCATTCAGGTATACAACCCGGGGGCTTACGGAATTGTCGTCGAAAAGGAAGTTCATTACGCCGGTATCGGCGTATCGGCCGGGTACGAGTGGCAGCAGCAGTTCGGGCGCTTCCAGCTGTTCTACGGAGCCGATATCTTCGCCGGGCACTTCACCGACAAACGGGCCGGGCAGCTCTTCTATATTGAGGCCGACCCCAGTGGCAACCCCGTCCGGCGCGAGAAGCCTGTGGAAGCGGTTTACCGCCGCAGCAGTATCGGGTTTGCGCCCCTGGCCGGCGTCAAGTATTTTATCCATCCTCACCTTTCCCTCTCCATGGAAAGCAGCGTTTATGTGCGTTACAGCTGGAACTATCAGAAGTCGGATTACAGCAGCTATTTCCTGCAGCGCACTGCCAAGGGCAACGGCTTGGCCACGTCGCTGATTCCAATTTCGGCACTAAACCTCACGTTTCACTTCGGCTCAACCGATCTGTAGCCCTACTACCACCGGCCGGCTTTCAGCGGGGCATTGCGTCTCAACGGAAAAGAGACGAAGCGGGCGAGCGAAAAAAAACCGCGGGCCGCTTGCGCGTTGTGGGCCGGGCTCTCTATATTTGCACCCCCGGCGGGTCCGCTGCCGGGTTAAGCGCCTCTTTAGCTCAGCTGGTAGAGCAGCTCATTCGTAATGAGCAGGTCGTTGGTTCGAGTCC